>NZ_MRBS01000001.1 GCF_001922585.1 Pantoea sp. 1.19
TCTGGCGCAGTGGGCAGAAGAGCATGGTGTGGTTCTCGAATTTATCAAACCGGGGAAACCGACACAGAACGCATTTATAGAAAGATTTAACCGAACATACCGGACAGAAATACTGGATTTTTATCTATTCAGAACACTGAATGAGGCACGGGAGATAACGGAGCGTTGGCTGAATGAATACAACAGCGAGCGACCTCATGAATCCCTGAATAACCTGACGCCGGAAGAATACCGGTTGATGGCTGAAAAACCGGGGATCTCAAAAAGTACGTGGAACTAACGTAGGGATACTTACACATTGACCAGCCGATAACTTTGCGCGAGAACAGGTCAACAACCACAGCCAGATACAGCCAGCCTTCGTGAGTCCGGATGTAGGTTATGTCCGTTACCCAACGTTCATCCGGTGCTTCCGGGTTGAACTGCCGCTGGAGTCTGTTGGGCGTCACGATGCTGGCTTCGCCCTTACGTGCCCGTGGACTACGGTATCCAACCTGAGCCTTTATCCCGGCACGCTTCATCAGCCGCCAGACACGGTTAACTCCGCACTGTTGTCCGGTATCCCGCAGGTCGAGGTAGATCTTGCGATAATCCTAAACACAACCCGACTCCAGCCAGAACTGCTTTATCTTGCCCCGTCAGCTTCAGGTCAGCATGATGCCGCCGTGAATCCGGCTGCTGAAGCCAGGCGTAAAATCCACTCGGATGCACATCCAGCACTCGACAGAGCAGGCGAACAGGCCAGCAATGGTTGTTGTCACGGATAAAGGCGTACCTCAGTCTGACAGCTTTGCGAAGTACGCCGCGGCTTTTTTTAATATGTCACGTTCGTCCGTAACCCGCTTCAGTTCCTTCTGGAGGCGTCGGATCTCAGCCTGAGCGTCTGACTGAACTTTATTGGTTGAGGAATCCGGACCATATGCCTTTAGCCAGGCATAAAGACTGTGGGGGGTGATACCCAGACGTGTTGCCACGCTGGAAACAGAATGGCCGCTATCAACAACCTGTTTTACCGCTTCAATTTTAAACTCTTCGGGATAACGCTTACCGCTCATGGGCACCTCTCTTTAAGCCATTTTAAATGACTCTGAGGTGTCTGTTAAACCCGTGGCGATTCAAAGCACAGTGTTTAATTATATCGAGTGTGACTACAATCGCTGGCGTCGTCACAGTGCCTGCGGCGGCCTCAGCCCGGAACAATTTGAAAACCAGAACCTCGCTTAGGGCAGTGTCCACATTACGTGGGTAAGATCAATAGTTTAACTGGCAGTAAAAAATCTTGATTTAGACGCGTCAGTTAGCGCGGTAACGTTAACTGACGCTTCCACTAAACACCTGTAAGGAGGTGGATAATGGCTGATTATAATAGCTTTGTTTTGGAAGGAATAAAAATTATTTTTGCCGATAACAACAAGGAGTTTATTAAAGAGATTTGTGAACCATTGATAAATATTCTATGCATCGAAGAGTATTATTCTGCTACCGGAATTTATAATTATGATGATGCTGATGAGCAAACTGAGTTACTTAAAAATGCATTAAGGGACTATAAAATGGCTCACTAGTGAAAAGAGGCTAACTTGTATTAGCTCAAACTTGATCTTACACTTTTACTGCATAGGGCTTAACCTAAGCTGGCAGTCCGCTCTGTGCCAAAAGCGGACGTTCACGTCCGTTCCTGAAATATTGGCCCGATAATTCAGCGTTAAATTTTCCGGTTAATACGCAACGCATCCACAACGAGTGAAAACGCTGGGGAAGGCTGTTTACGGCTGGGATAATAAAGATAGTAGCCGGGAAAAGGACGGCACCATTCTTCAAGCACGCGGATCAGTTTTCCTTCCTGCAGATGTGTGCCGAACTCCTCTTCAGGTAAAAAGGCAATGCCCAGTCCGGCAAGAGCTGCGTCAACGACGTGTTCCGATGTGTTAAACGTCAGTTGCCCTTCAACCCGAACGTGAAATTTACCGTTTTCCTGCTCAAACTCCCAGGCGTAAATTTTCCCCGATTGAACCATGCGCTCATTAATACAGCAGTGTTGCATCAGATCGCGTGGCGTCTGAGGGGCGGCGCACCGGGCGAAATACTCAGGGGAAGCTACAGCCGCCATGCGCAGTTTCGGGCCAATGGGTACGGCTATCATATCTTTGTCGATAGTGTCTCCGAGCCGCACGCCGGCATCAAAACGATCCGCCACGATGTCCCGGAACCCGTGGTTGGCGTCAAACTCAATATGAATATCAGGATATTCGCGTAACAGTGGCGTCAGCTTTGGCAGCAGTGTGGTCTTCAGAACATTAGGTCCACATGTAATACGGACGGTCCCGGCAGGTTTATCACGCAGTGCCGTCAGCATGTCCAGCTCGGCTTCAATCTCATCAATACGATGTCCCACAGACTGCAGCAGGCGCTCCCCGGCAGCCGTCACTGACACACTGCGCGTGGTCCTTGTCAGCAGGCGGATTTGCATCCGTTCTTCCAGCCCGGAAATCGCCTGGCTCAGTGCGGGCTGGGTCACGCCGAGCAGGGCGGCAGCGCGCGTAAAGCTGCCCTCACGCGCCACGGTGACGAAAGAGAGTAAGTCGTTGAGATTGCGTCTGGCCATGCTCGTTTCCGGTCCATTTATAAATTTTACTTATAAGGGTATTAAGTATTCATTAGCTAGTTAACCCGCTGCATATTGGTAACAATAATGCGATGAAAAAGTCAACGCTAACCCTTATGCAAAACGCTTGCCGCAGAACATCACTGCTGTTCCTTGCCGGCCTGCTTTTCGTCACGCAGTCCGCTATGGCGGGTGACAACGACCGGGGAGTGGCGCAGGAGACGCTTATGAAAATTGAGATCATTGTGGAGGGAGAAACCGCCACCGCCACCCTCTTTGATACGCCGACAGCCCGGGACTTTGCGTCTTTGCTTCCCCTCAGCCTGACGCTGGAAGACTATGACGATATTGAGCGTATAAGCGACCTGCCGCACAGGCTTTCTACGGTGCAGGCACCGGACGGCATGACGCCGGAAGCCGGAGATATCACTTACTACGCGCCCTGGGGCAACCTGGCAATTTTTGCCCGGGGCAGGGCTTACGCCCGTTCACTTATCCCGTTAGGGAAAGTGGATTCCGGACTGCCGGTCCTGCAGCGCCACGGACCTCTTGCGGTGCAGATCAGAGTCGCCAACTGACCCGCAGCACCTCCCGTACCGCGATTATCCCTCTTATCCCGTCCCTGTATGCCGTTTCAGCTCTTCCTGCAGCGCTGAAGGCTCCGGGGCACAGACAACATGTTATCTACTGAAAAGAAATCCCTGAATGAGTAATAAGACAGACGAAAACAGAAAAAAAAACACCGGAAGCGGGAAACAGCCTGCGCACTGGAGTGGTGTCTTTGCCATGACGCTGTGCGTCTTCGCCCTGATCGCCTCCGAATTCATGCCGGTCAGCCTGCTGACACCGATGGCGCAGACCCTTCGTGTCACCGAAGGCATGGCCGGACAGGGCATCGCTATTTCCGGGGCATTTGCAGTAGTAACCAGCCTGTTTATTTCCGTGCTGGCAGGCACGCTTAACCGTAAAACGCTGCTGCTCGGCCTGACCTGCATTATGGCAATTTCCGGTGCTGTTATTGCGATGGCACCCAATTACCTGACCTATATGGCGGGCAGGGCCCTGATTGGCATTGTGGTCGGCGGGTTCTGGTCGATGTCGGCCGCGACGGCAATGCGTCTGGTCCCGGTCCATCGTGTTCCGCTGGCGCTGGCTATTTTCAACAGCGGCAATGCTCTGGCTACCGTCGTGGCTGCCCCTCTGGGCAGCTGGCTCGGATCGGTTGTTGGCTGGCGGGGGGCCTTCTTCTGCCTGGTGCCGGTCGCCATCATCGCGTTTGTCTGGCAATTACTCAGTCTGCCTTCCATGCCGGTCACCCGTCAGGCGGCGGCTTCCCGCAACGTTTTCACGCTGTTTCGTCGCCGGGTGGTCACGCTGGGCATGCTGGGTGTGGGGATCTTCTTTATGGGGCAATTCACGCTCTTTACCTACATCAGGCCTTTCCTTGAGACGGTGACGCGGGTGGATGCCGCAACGGTGACCCTGGTCCTGCTGGTTATTGGTGTCGCGGGTTTCATCGGCACTACTCTGATTGGCCGGGGGTTAAAACGCGGGTTCTACACGACCCTGATGGCCATCCCGGTACTGATGGCCATCACCGCGCTGGCACTGATTGCCTTCGGCAGTCAGGTAGCCATCGTGACGGCGCTGCTCGGGCTGTGGGGGCTGATTTCCACTGCCGCACCAGTGGGATGGTGGGCATGGGTTCCGCGTACCTTCCCGCAGAATGCCGAAGCTGGCGGCGGACTGATGGTGGCGATGGTGCAGCTGTCCATTGCTCTCGGTTCGACGGTGGGCGGCCTGCTTTTCGACCATCACGGCTACCAGAGCACCTTCCTGGCCAGCGCCGCGATGCTGATTATCGCAACCGTACTGATCTTTCTGACCTCGCGGGCAGACACTTCTGCCGCAGATCATTCCTAAACCCAGGAGTAATGCCATGACAGTTAAAGCTTACGGTGCCCATGCGGGCACACTGCCGCTGGAGCCGATGGATATCACCCGTCGCGCCCCCGGGGCCCATGATGTGCAGATTAATATCGCGTACTGCGGAGTCTGCCATTCGGATATCCACCAGGTACGCGCTGAATGGGCCGGGACGCTCTATCCCTGCGTACCGGGACATGAAATTGTCGGTCGTGTAGTGGCCGTTGGCGATCACGTCTCCGGTTTTTGTGCAGGGGACCTGGTGGGGGTCGGCTGCATTGTCGACAGCTGCCGGCACTGCAGTGACTGTGACGACGGACTGGAGAACTACTGCGACCATATGACAGGGACATACAATTTCCCGACGCCGGATGCGCCGGGCCACACGCTGGGCGGATATTCGCAGCAGATTGTGGTGCATGAGCGCTATGTCCTGCGCGTCACTCACCCGGAAGCGCAGCTGGCCGCCGTGGCACCGCTGCTGTGCGCGGGGATCACAACGTACTCACCGCTGCGTCACTGGCAGGCGGGCCCCGGCAAAAAGGTCGGCGTGGTCGGTATCGGTGGACTGGGGCATATGGGGATCAAGCTTGCGCACGCCATGGGCGCGCATGTCGTGGCCTTTACCACGTCTGAGTCCAAACGTGACGCCGCCAGAGCGCTTGGTGCAGATGAGGTGGTGGTCTCCCGTCATGCCAGCGAAATGGAAGCCCATGCCAAGAGCTTCGATTTTATCCTCAACACCGTTGCTGCGCCGCATAACCTCGACGTGTTCACTGCGCTGCTGAAACGTGATGGCACGATGACCCTGGTGGGTGCGCCAGCCACGCCGCATGACGCGCCAGAGGTGTTCAGCCTCATCATGAAGCGCAGATCGATTGCCGGGTCGATGATTGGCGGCATTCCTGAAACGCAGGAGATGCTCGATTTCTGCGCCCAACACGGCATTGTCGCCGACATTGAGCTTATCCGCGCCGACCAGATTAACGATGCCTATGAGCGCATGCTCAGGGGCGATGTGCATTACCGGTTTGTCATTGATAACGCCACCCTGGCTTAATGATAAGGAGACCATCATGAAAAAATTTATGTTAGCGCTGGGGCTGTTGATCAGTGCATTTGCTTCCTCTGCGGCGGATATGTCCCGTGGGGCCGATAATTTTTATAAAAGCGATAAGGTGACGCAGCAAAAAGTCACCTTTAAAAACCAGTATCAGATGGCCGTGGTTGGCAACCTGTTTATCCCGAAAAAGATGAACCAGAATACCCGACACCCGGCGATCGTCGTTGGTCACCCGATGGGAGCCGTTAAGGAACAGAGTTCGAATCTCTATGCGCAGAAGCTGGCGGAGCAGGGGTTTGTCACGCTGGCTATCGATCTCTCTTTTTGGGGAGAAAGCGAGGGCAAACCGGGGCACCTGATTTCACCGGAAATCTATACAGATGATTTCAGCGCGGCGGTTGATTATCTGAGTACACAGCCGTTTGTCGATCCAGAAAACATTGGCGTGCTGGGTATCTGCGGCAGCGGAAGTTTTGTTATCAGTGCCGCCAAGATTGACCCGCGTATGAAAGCCATTGCCACGGTCAGCATGTATGACATGGGGAGCGCGTTCCGTAATGGCCTTAATCATTCCCAGACGGGAGAACAACGTAAGGCCTTTATCCAGTCAGCCATTGAGCAACGGTTAGCCGAGTTTAAGGGCGGCGAGACGGCTTATATCCCTGGCACCGTGAACAAACTGGATGACTCCACACCGGATATTCAGCGCGAGTTCTTTGATTTCTACCGCACCGAACGCGGCGGCTACACCCCACAGGGTCAGAAAGAAGAACTGACGACGAAACCGATGCTGAGCAGTATTGGCAAGTTTATGAACTTCTATCCGTTCAACGATATTGAAACCATCTCTCCGCGCCCGATGCTGTTTATTACCGGCGATCAGGCACACTCAAAAGAGTTCAGCGAGGACGCTTTCAAACGCGCCGGTCAGCCTAAAGAACTGTACATCGTACCGGGCGCAGGGCATGTCGATCTGTATGACCGTACCGACGTAATCCCTTTTGACAAGCTGACAGACTTTTTCCGTAAGAATCTGCAATAACACGTTCAGTTAAGGAGCATTTGACATGAACTACAAACATCTGGGGCGTACCGGACTGCGGGTGAGCCGCATCGGTCTCGGTACCATGAATTTCGGTGAGCTGACGGATGAGTCGGCCAGCTTCAGTATCATGGATGAAGCCGTGGATGCAGGTATCAACTTTTTCGATACCGCTGACGTCTATGGCGGGCCGCAGTCGCCGGATATGGCAAAGGGTTACGGAACATCCGAAGAAATCATCGGTAACTGGCTGGCGCGTAGTGGTCAGCGTGACCGGATAGTGCTGGCCACGAAAGTTTACCAGCCGATGGACACGGGTCCGAACGACAAATACCTGTCTGCCTACCATATCCGCCGGGCCTGTGAGGCCAGCCTGAAAAGGCTGAAAACGGACCATATCGATCTCTATCAGATGCACCATATCGACCGGAACACGCCCTGGGAGGAGATCTGGCAGGCCATGGAACAGCTGATCCGTGAGGGTAAAATCAGCTACGTTGGCAGCAGTAACTTTGCTGGCTAGGATATTGCCACTGCACAGTGCAAGGCTGACGCGCGCAACCTGCTGGGGCTGGCATCGGAACAGAGCCTGTACAATCTGACCCAGCGCACGATTGAGCTGGAAGTCATTCCGGCGCTGCGTCATTACGGCATTGGCCTGATCCCCTGGAGCCCGGTCGGGATGGGGATGCTGGGCGGTGTTCTGAAGAAAATTGCCGGTGGCCGCCGGGCATCACCGCAGCTGCAGGCACAAATCAACCGCCTGCGGCCACAACTGGAGGCCTGGGAAACACTGTGTGATGAGCTGGGAGAAGCGCCATCAGACGTCGCGCTGGCCTGGCTACTGCAGAACCCGGTGGTTAGCGCCGTGCTCAGTGGTCCGCGTACAGTTGAACAGCTCCGTCAGAATCTCAATGCCCTGAAGCTGTCTCTTTCAGATGATACGCTCAAAAGACTGGATACCATCTGGCCGGGGCCAGGCGGAGAGGCACCTGAAGCTTACGCGTGGTAAAAGGTTATCAGTGTTAACAATTACCGGCCTTCGGGTCGGTAATTACATTATTTCGGCGAAATTTATTTATTACCTGAAGATGTTGTACTTTTCATCAATTCTTGGATGTCCGCTTTTCGCTCAAAGCAGACTGTCAGATTTGGTTGCATTTTGCCTACGCAAACTGTCAGTTCGAGCCTGTGCTAATACAGCTAACTGGATGTTAGCCTTTTTTAATTTGATTTTTAGATCGTTCAATGTGATAATTTAATACTTCTCTCTTTGCCTCTTCATAGGTTAGCTCTCCATTGATTACCTTACTTTTTATTTCATTAAAAAATGAGGAGCCTTTGGGATCTTTACTTGATAAAAAAAGACTGGCTTCAGCTCTCCGAAAAGCTTCTTTCCTTGCTTCTATAGAAAATGAATTAGCAGGGTTATTTTTGTTCATAAGTTGAAGTGCCTTTATTATTTATATTCGAGATATTTTTATCTACAAGAGTTAGTTTTAACTCCGAGAATTTATTTCCTGATATTTTATAACACTGATTTTCATTTTTTTCAATATAAAGAGATTTGCTTTCTGAGCTACCACATATCGTAGATGTTCTTGCATCGAGAAAAATAAACTTTTCTTGAAATCTTTCAATATATTTCATTGCTGTCATGCTAATAATAAAAAGAGCAACTGACACAGCAAAAAGGGATAAGCCTGATACTAAACGATTAAAATTAAATTTCCTTTTAATAACTAATGAACTGGCTAGATTGACCATGTTATAGGGGACCATAATTATGAGTCCAATTAATATTATTTTTTCAGGAAGATTGTTCACCTGTATATGATGTTGAGCCAAGCTTCCAATATATACTGAAATCATAGAGGATATTACTATTTTTGCTGGGGATACATCTCGCAAAAATATGTATATATAGACCGTAATTGCACAAATCATTGCCCCTATTGGAAATGAGAGCATGAAAGCATAAGCTAATGTAGAGTAATTAAGATTTTCTGGGGCTATACCATAAGCTATGTCAAGCTTAAACTTTGCGATCCATAAGCATACTGAATATGTAAAACCAGTTACACCCCATTTAACCACTGTATTATTAAATGCTTTATTTAATAAATCACGATATCCTATGTATACACTAGTTAATAAAGCTATAGATGATAGAAAAATTGGAACGGCAATGTATATATTTTCTAGCCATGATGGGTTTTCTACAATCAGGTATCCAAAAGGTATTAAGTATATTATAGCCAATAGTTGAGGGTTGTTTAATTTGGGTGATGCATCAACTAACTTATTTTTATAATCCATAAAACGTCCTTATTTCAACTTTAACGCCAAATCTTCAGCTTTTGGATGATAACACCGCATTAGCATTCTTGGATCTTTATGTCCTGTAATTTTGGTTAGTTCATGCATAGGGAAAATTTCAGCTAGTCGAGAAGTTGCTTCATGTCGAAGGTCATGAAATCTTAAATCTTTAAGGAAAGATTCATCACATAATGAGTTTGTTTTCTCGTATCGTTCTCTGGCTCGTTTTACAGCTCGGTCAAAAGCTCGGGTGAATCGCCACGGCTTTAACAGACACCTTGGTGTCAGTCCATCCATCCAGTCAGGGCCTTCACGACCAGGCATAACGGGGCCGCCAATCTCAGCGGACCCGTCCGGGAATTAACGGCCCACGCGAGCCTGATGTTCAGGGGAGTAACGTTCGCCGACGATTTTAATGGTTTCAAGCGCCTGGGTTATCTGCCGTGAGTCATCCTGCGACAGAAGGATGTCGGCCGCCCCCAGGTTTTCCTCCAGCCGGTGCAGTTTGGTGGTACCGGGGATAGGCACAATCCACGGCTTTTGTGCCAGCAGCCATGCCAGCGCGATTTGTGCCGGCGTCACGCCTTTCTCTGCCGCCAGTTCACCCAGCAATGAGACCAGCTTTTCATTGGCTTCAATCGCCTGCCCGGCGAAACGCGGCACGGTGCTGCGGTAATCATCCTTGCCAAACGTGGCGCCTGGTTTAATCGTCCCCGTCAGGAAGCCTTTGCCCAATGGGCTGAAGGGCACAAAACCAATGCCCAGCTCCTCCAGTAATGGCAGGATCTCCCGCTCCGGCTCGCGCCACCACAGGGAGTATTCGCTTTGCAGCGCCGTGACCGGTTGTACCGCATGCGCACGACGAATGGTTTGCGCACCCGCTTCGGACAGACCGAAATGTTTAACTTTGCCTTCCGCGATCAGGTCTTTCACCGTTCCCGCAACGTCTTCAATCGGTACGTCCGGATCGACACGGTGTTGATACAGCAGGTCAATGACATCCGTCTTAAGACGGCGTAATGAACCTTCCACCGCTTCACGGATATGCTCCGGACGGCTGTTTAACACCTGCTGCTTGTTGTCGTCGCCAAAAGTAAAACCAAACTTAGTGGCGATGACCACGCGGTCACGAAATGGTTTTAAGGCTTCACCGGCCACCTCTTCATTAAGAAAGGGGCCATACACTTCGGCGGTATCGAAGAAGGTGACGCCGCGTTCAACCGCCGCGCGAATGAGCCCGATAGCCTGACGCCTGTCGGTCGCCGGGCCGTAGCCGTGGCTTAAGCCCATGCAGCCGAGCCCAAGTGCGGAGACGCCGAGTCGGGATTGACCCAGATAACGTTTTTGCATTGAATGAATACCTCTTTGATCGCGACTTAAACATCCAGTTGGCGGCCAGTCAGCCATTCCACCCTCGCCGGGTCACGGTGAGAGAAGAAGGCGCTGGTGGCGGTGTCGAGCGCGGCAATTTGCCGCATATCCTCAGCATTGAGTGCAAAATCGAGAATGTTGATGTTCTCTTTCATACGTTCTTTGCGCACCGATTTCGCCAGGGAAACGATGCCGCGCTGGTAGATCCACCGCAGCACCACCTGGCCGACGCTTTTGCCGTATCGCTGACCGATTGCCATTAGCACGGGGTGCTGGAACAGACCATTTTTACCCTCAGCAAACGGTGCCCAGGCTTCCGGCTGAATGCCACGGCTTTGATTCCATGGAACCGCATGCAGCTGCTGGTTGAAGGGGTTAACTTCAATCTGGTTCACCGCAGGGGCGACGTTATTGAAGGCGATAAGGTCGGCCAGTCGGTCCGGATGGAAGTTGCTGACGCCAATGGCGCGAATTTTGCCTGCCTGCTGCAGTTCTTCCATAGCACGCCAGGCCCCATGGACATCGCCGTAGGGCTGGTGAATCAGATACAGGTCAACGTAATCCAGCTGCAGCCGATTGAGAGAGCGTTCGAACTGGGCTTTAGCGCCTTCGTAATGGGTATCCTGCAGCCACAGTTTGGTGGTGACAAAGAGTTCGTTACGGGCGATACCGCTCTGTTTCAGAGCGTTCCCGACCTGGGTTTCATTCTGATAGGACGCGGCGGTATCGATCAGGCGGTATCCCGTATCGATGGCGTCAATAACGGCGCTTTCGCATTCGGCGGCATCCGTCATCTGGAAGACACCAAAGCCCAGCAGGGGCATTTCAATACCGTTGTTCAGTTTTACCGTTTGCATGGCGTTATCCTTGAGCTATCGTCAGGGGGAAGCATAACGCAGGGTAACTTATCTGATTAGGTGGGGTAATTTGATAGGGTTTATTAATTATGTTCATTAATTTAAAGAGAATGATGGTCGGCTCTGTGCCAGAAGCGGACATTGCCGGTACCAACAAGGATCAGTTTTACATATTGATGTTTTTATTTCCTGCCTGAATAGGGTTTTCCGGCTATTAGTGGCTCTGCTGCCAGAGCAGAGCCATATCTGAGCTAGACCGGTTTAACTGAGCATGTTGCTATGAAAGTTGGAATATATTTATCAATAAGAAAGCGTGGTGCAGGCTGAAAAGCCTCATCGAAACCCGTTAGCATCAAACCGGCTTCCAGTTGCCCGCTAATTTGTTCCGCTAACGAATGGCCAAAAACTAAAGCCTCATTTTTGGCTAACTTCTTGTTAATTTCTTCGGCATCCAAATCCGTTATGTCAGCATACGGCAAAGTGAAAGCCGGTTTCATCAGGCCCCTCTCGGCTAACTCAAGTGAACGATCAAAAACAAAGACAACCGGATTATAAAAACTACTGAGTAGCTTCCCTCCTTTACGGAGCACGCGGAAGCATTCTGCCCATACTTTGCGTATATCTGGTATATACAGATTAGATATGGGATGAAAGATCAGGTCGAATGACTCATCCTCAAAGGCTGATAAATCCTGCATATCGCCTAATACTGTTTTTAATACCAGATTGTCCCTCTTCGCAACCATTTCATCCAGGGCCAGCTGTTCTATTGAAGCATCAAGAACCACCACCTCAGCGCCGGCAGCTGCCAGCACCGGAGCCTGCTGCCCGCCGGAGGCGGCCAGACACAGAACACGGATACCGTTCACATCGTCAAGCCATCCAGAAGGGAGTTCAGAAGGTATTAGTTGTACACGCCACTGGCCCTGGCGAGCGGCCTCAATGGTTTCCGTTGTCACGGGACGCGACCAGTCACAATGTTCGCGAGCCATGCGATCCCAGACAGCCTGATTGTGATGGTAAACATTATTGAAGGAAAAATGACTCGTCATTGTTATATCTCCCGAGCAGGTAAAGACACAATGCCAGACAGTAAAGCCCAGAGAGTTTTGAGGGCGGCTGCTATTAACCTTTGCAGTAAGCAGACAAAGTAACATAAACAACAATGTGCATTTACCCCTGGCCACCAGTAAAGGATCAGTTAAGGTCAGGACACATTAGTTGTTCATTTCAGAAAACCGCACAATGCGGGTCTGTTTAACGAGCAGAGTCTCGAATATAACTCGTTAAACCTGTTCATACAAGGCCGGTGTCAGAAGTGCAGGGTAAGCATCTCAGGTGATTTGCTCCCCATTGATTGACTCAGAATGCTATTGGCAATGTCCGCACCTCGCTTAAAGCAGAGTGTCACATTCTCATTTGTCTGTATTAAGCCCCCACGATTAAACACGCCATACTGACTCTTCCTGTAGCAGATCCTTTTCCTTCGGGAGGTTACTCAGCAAAACAACCATCTGCACATTATGTAAATCAGAGAACGGGGAGGGGGTATCACCTTTGGGCCCTGCCTCAGGCAGATGCGTCACCGTCATATCCCCGCCGTGCTTGTTCACCACATCACGCCCCTCACGGGCCATCGCCAGGATCTCATCCCTGGAACCAGGCCACTTTCTTGCACTGCAGAATGGTGTATGTTCTGAACAATTACATATCGGTTAAACGGTAAAGGGATGAGGCGGATTGAGAGAGTTTTGGGAGAACTGGCGCGCTTAACTTGCGGGTTGAGTCTGACCGAGCGGCAACAGGAAGCGGCATTGACGGCGGAAGCCATCGGTTTTAATCTCGGGCTGGCGCGCAACTCGGTCAGTAAGGATCTCAATCAGTTATGGCATGATGGCCTGGTGATTAAGAGCGGGGGGCGCCCGGTGTTCTTCCTGCATCGTGAGGCCATCGAAACGCTGCTGGGGCGCAGGCTGAAGGACAGTGAATGTGACGTGCGCACGATTACCGATCTCCTGCCGCATCATGACGCTCACGCGACGGATGATGCCTTTAGCGGCTTAACGGGTCACGACCGCAGCCTGCGTGACGCGGTGGAAAAGGGCCGCGCCGCCGTACTGTACCCGCGCGGGTTGCACGTCTTGATTACCGGGCCTTCCGGCGTGGGAAAAACGTTTTTCGCCGAACAGATGCACCGCTTTGCCTGCGAACATGCCGCCGGGCTTCCCCCTCCGCTGGTCTACTTTAACTGCGCGGAGTATGCGCATAATCCGGAGCTGCTCTCTTCGCATTTATTCGGTCACCGGCAAGGCGCGTTTACCGGCGCGAGTGAGCATAAAACCGGTCTGGTGGAGCAGGCGGACGGCGGGTACTTGCTGCTTGATGAGGTACACCGCCTGCCGTATGAGGGACAGGAAAAACTTTTCTCCATTCTCGATAAGGGCCAGTATCGCCCGCTTGGCTCAAGCTCCCCGGCGCGTTCTATTACGATTCGGTTGATTTGCGCCACCACCGAACCGATCAGCTCGGCGCTGTTGCGAACGTTCCAGAGGCGCATCCAGGTGTGTATCGATCTCCCGGGGATTCGTCAGCGTTCGGTGGAAGAGCAGGTGGAACTTATCGTCGATTTTCTTCAGCGCGAGAGCGGCAAAATTGCGCGTACGGTGAGTATCGACAAAACGCTGCTGCTCTGGTTGCTGAATAAGCCACTGGCGGGCAACATCGGCCAGCTCAAAAGTGACATCCAGTTTTTTTGCGCCCAGGCCTGGGCGGCGGGAATGACCGGGCATGGCGAGACGCTGCAGCTGGATAAGCGTCTGGCCGACGTACCGTTCAATGCGACGCCGGAACAGCGCCTGCTGGTGGATACCTTGTTTAACGGCAAACAGCAGCTAAGCGTCGATGCGCGCACGCTTCCCGCGTTGAAGCGCTCTCTGGCGACAGAGGCCGATAGCGCCGACAGCGATCTGTTTTACCGCTTTCTGACCCGCGAATATGTCAATCTGCGCAACAGCAATGTCCCCCCCGCTGAAACGCTGGCGATGCTCAAAAACAAACTCAGCTCCCTCTTTGAATACGGTCTTTATCACCGCGACAGCGTGGCCCATCCCCCGCGCTATGGCGATCAGATTGAGGAGCGTATGACGCTGTTGATTGGCTGTGTCGAACAGGTACTGGGCTTTGCGCTGCCAGAAAACCTGATCAATCCGCTACGTAAACACCTTCTGGCGCTGATTGGCTACGTGCAACGCGGGCTGATCCCACAGCTTTACTCCTCCAGCCTGATCCTGGATCGCTGCAAAGATGAGTATGACAATGCCGTACGAGTGTGTCGAAAAATCAATGAGCTGCTGCATATTCACTGTCCAACTACGGAAATCGTCTGGCTCTGTTTATTCCTCAAAGAGTGCCGCCTCTCTCGCCAGCGCATCGACGCCAGTCCGGATTGCGGGGGCATTTTGATCGCGCACGGCGCGACCACGGCGACAAGCCAGGCGCAGTACGTTAATCGGGTTCTGGAGCGTGAACTGTTTAGCGCCATCGATATGCCCTATGAGCAGTCGGTACATGACACGCTGGACACCCTGATTCAGCTTATCCAGGCCCGGCGCTACCGGCGGCTGATCCTGATGGTGGATATGGGCTCGCTGGTACATTTTGGCAGTACGGTAAGCAAGCTATTCCAGATTGAGGTTCTGCTAATGCCTGACATTACGCTGGCCAGCCTGCTGGAGCTGGGGCTGGATTTAACGTATGAAACCCACGAATTCCCTCAGCTGTTGGCGTTAATGCAGAGTAAACATATCCCCTGCCAGCTCTGTACCCCGCAGCAGGAAAACGGCGGAAAAGCGCTGGTGATCTCCTGTATTACCGGAATGGGAACCGCAGAAAAGATCAAGAAAGTGCTGGAGGAGAGTTTCGGCGCGCTGATGGCGCAGGATACCCGACTGGTTATCCTCGATTACAACGACGTGCGCAGCCTGGAGCGTGTTCAGCAGTCGCTGCTGGCCAGCGAACGTCTGGTGGGCATCGTGGGCACCTTCCAGCCGGGGCTGCCGGATATCCCGTTTATCTCACTCGAAGAGCTGTTCTCCGAGCAGGGGCCAGAGCTGGTACTCAGCCTGCTCACGCCAGACCTCTCAAGCCGCGAGTGCCGCCTGGAGATGGAGCGCAGCGCGATGCGTTTTATCAGCGCCCTCACCATGGAAAGTATCATCAACCACATTTCGGTGCTCAATCCTCCGCGGATTCTTAAAGAGATGGAGAGCGTTTTCAACCATCTGACCACCTCGCTTTCGCTGAAGCCCGGCCGGCAGGTGACACTGCGCTTTCTGATCCACTGTTGTTGCATGGTCGAGCGTATCGTGATTAACCGCAAACCATTACAGATGTCGCTGGAAAATCAGCCCGCCGTGGATATTCGGGCGTTTAGTGTCATTAAATCCGCCTTCCAGCCGATCGAAGCGGCTTATGCCATCCGCCTGTCCGACGCGGAATATTTTTATATTTACGCACTTCTGTATAGATAAGATTCTGTTTTTAAAAGTTGTTTTTTCTACCCCGTTTCCCGGGGCTTCACGTGACACACATGTTGGCACAGCCCTTGCTCTCTTCAGATAGATAAGCGAAAGAGAGTGAGGAGGCCAAATTGAGTACCCATGAATCTTTGTCCGGAATCCTGCTGCTGACCCACGGCGGCTGGGGGCAGCAGCTCTGTAACAGCCTGTGTATGGTGGCTGGTGAAATCAAAGACGTAACGGAAATCGCCCTGATGCCCGTCGATACATGGGGTGAGTTTTATCAGCGCGTGGAAGCCGTCGTAAAAACCCTACCCGCAGGCTCACTGATCCTTACCGACTTCATTGGTGGCACCCCCTCTAACGTCGCCGCACGGCTCAGCGCCGATTATCCGGTGGCGGTGATCTCCGGGCTGAATGCTTCGCTGCTGTTGGAGGCGCTGGATAAGCGTGAGCAGGGCCCATTGTCTGCCTGCGTTACCGAACTGGTTGAAGCGGCGCGCAGCAGTTGTCTGGATGTTGTCGCCCACGTTCGTCAGTTACCACAAGCACAATAAGGGAAAATCGTATGGCTAACATCGTATTGTGTCGCATCGACAGCCGCCTCATACATGGACAGGTGGTGACTAAGTGGGTTGGACAGTCGCAGGCCAACCGCATTGCGGTTGTCAGCGATGAGCTGGACGCCGATCCGTTCATGAAAAATATCTATCTGATGGCTGCGCCGCCGGGCATCAAAGTGGACTGCTACAGCAATCACAGTTTTGCGGCGTTATGGAAAGAAAATCAGCTTGGCGACGGAAACGTATTGGTGTTGTTCCCCTCGCTGGTCGCAGTTCAGCAAGCCGTTCAGCTCGGATTTGCTATTTCCGCTATTCAGGTTGGCGGCTTAGGCGGTGGACCGAATCGAAAAGTCGTTTTTCAGAACATCACGCTGGATGAAAAAGACGTTGGCATCCTTCACGACCTCAAAAGTCGGGGGATCAAGGCCGTCTTCCAGACCATCCCGGAAGACAGGACGCAGTCGCTGGACGATATCCTGAAAAAATTCTAATCCTCAGAATAAAAGGAAGATAATGATGGATGCCCTGATCTTTTCCAGCCTGATGGGGCTGTATTACTGGTTTGCCCGATTACGCCTGGGCTACACCTTTTCAGCCATGCTGTTACAACCGGTGGTGATCGCCGTATTTACCGGTCTGTTATCCGGCAAGATGGAAACCGCGATGATCATTGGCGCAGGTATGCAACTGGTTTATCTCGGCGTGACCTCAACGCCGGGCGGTAACGTACCCTCCGATCCGGCGTTAGCCGCCTGTATCTCGATTCCGATTGCCGTTCAGACCGGGATGGAGACCAACCTGGCGATTGCGCTGGCGATTCCGTTTGGCGTAATTGGCGTATTCCTTGACCAGCTGAGACGCACGCTAAATGCCGCCTGGGTACATATGGCGGACAAACACGCGGAGACGGCCAACATCCGCGGCATCATGCGCTGCGCGTTCCTCTACCCGGCGCTACTCGGGCTGGTGCTGCGCTTTCCGGTGGTATTTGCCGCCAACTACTTTGGTCGGGACGTGGTGGAGCGTTTCCTCAAGCTGATGCCGCCCTGGCTGACCCACTCCTTTGACATCATGGGCGGCATTCTGCCGGCGCTGGGGTTTGCCATCACCATTATGGTTATCGGTAAAAGGAGCCTGCTGCCTTGGTTTATCGGTGGATTCTTTGCCGTGCTGTACCTGAAGGTGGACATCATGGCGATGGCTATTTTTGGTACCTGTGTGGCCTTCCTGATAAAAGGCCTGGCGAAAAATGAAGGAGCAGCATGATGTGCAGCGACGCAATGCAACACGAACTGATAACGCGCGCCGGCAAGAGCCGTACGCTGACGAAAGCGGACATCACCAGGGCCTGGTTTATCTACTGGCTCGGTGCAGAAGTGTCCAGCTCCTATGAGCGTTTACAGAGTTTGATATTCTGCGCCGCAATGACGCCCGTGTTAAAAAAACTCTATCCGCAGCAAGAGGAGCAGGCAGAAGCGTTAAAACGTCATCTGAACTTCTTTAACTCCGAACAGACATTTGGTGCGGTCATTCAGGGGATATCCATCGCAATGGAGGAGCAGAAAACGCGCGGCGAACCCATCAGTGACGCGGCAATCACCGGGCTCAAAACCGGATTAATGGGGCCTCTGGCCGGCATGGGCGACGCCATTATTTGGGCCGCTGTGATGCCGCTGCTGATCGGCATTTTTATCCCGTTTGCCGCTAACGGCAGCGCGATGGGCGGCATTGTGCCCCTTATCCTCTATCCGGCGATTACGCTGGGCATCAGCTACGGCATGGTTCACAAAGGTTACACGCTGGGACGCGATTCGATCATTGGCCTGCTGCAAGGTGGGCGGATCAAAGAGCTTATCTATGGTGCAAACGTTCTGGGCTTGATCATGATGGGCGCGCTGTCGGCCAGCTACGTCAAGATTGCGACCCCGCTAACGCTTAGCGCACTGCCGGGGTCTGAAGTGGTGGTCCAGCATATTCTCGACACCATTGCCCCCGGCCTGTTACCGCTGACGGCGGTGTTCGCCATCTATTTCTATCTGGTAAAAAAAGGGCCGCGCTACACGACCATTCTGCTGGCGATTGTCGTGCTCAGCGTGGTCTGTTCGCTGCTGGGGGTGCTGTAAATCATGACGCAAAATATCTACCAACAGCTGGGGTTAAAGCAGGTGATCAACGCCTGCGGCAAAATGACCATTCTGGGTGTCTCCAGCGTGGCGCCGCAGGTGATGCAGGCGACGGCGCGAGCGGCCTCGGCATTTGTGGAAATGGACAAACTGGTGGAGCGAACCGGCGAGCGGGTATCACACTTCACCGGAGCGGAGGACAGCTACATTACCTCCTGCGCCTCGGCGGGCATCGCCATTGCCGTCGCCGCCGCGATTACCCGCGGCGATCGGGCCAGAGTGACGCAGATGCCGGACAGTTCGGGCATGGCTAACGAAGTGGTGATGCTGCGTGGGCACAACGTCGATTACGGTGCGCCCATCACCAGCGCGATTCGCTTAGGCGGCGGGCGCGTGGTGGAAATTGGCTCGAGCAATCTGGCGGCGTGCTGGCAGCTGGAGAGCGCCATTACCGCCAACACGGCGGCATTGCTGTATGTGAAATCACACCACTGTGTCCAAAAGGGCATGCTGAGCATGGCGGATTTTGTGCAGGTTGCACAGGCTCGTCGCCTGCCGCTGATTGTGGATGCCGCCGCCGAAGAGGATTTACGCTCCTGGGTGGCGAGCGGCGCGGATATGGTGGTCTACAGCGGGGCCAAAGCCTTCAACGCCCCCACCTCCGGATTTATTACCGGCAGGAAGCGGTGGATTACGGCCTGTAAAGCGCAGCATCACGGTATTGCCCGGGCGATGAAAATCGGCAAGGAGAATATGGTCGGGCTGATCTTTGCGCTGGACAACTACCATCAGGGGCAGTCCGTGGTCGCCGCCGGCGCGCTGCAGCCGGTGGTCGACGCCATTTCGGCCATTCGCGGATTTGATGCCGATATTGAGCAGGACGAGGCCGGCCGCGCGATCTGGCGAGTGCGCGTTCGGGTTGACGCGCGGGCGCTGGGGCTGGATGCCTGTGCCGTAGAAAGCCGGCTGCGCGGCGGAGATATCGCTATTTACGTTCGTCGCTACCATCTGCATCAGGGGGTGTTCAGCCTCGATCCGCGAACCCTTTCAGCGGGAGAGATGGCACTGATCGTTGCGCGATTAAAGGAGATTGCAGAAGATGCAGCACATTAATTTTTATCGTCAGCGCGTGGCCATCAACGTGCTGGCGAAAGATATGGCTAACGCCCGGGAAGTCTATGAAGCCGCTGAGGGTCATGCGGTGATCGGTGTCCTCGCCGCGCAGTTTACCTCTTTGAAAGCCGGTATTGAGGAAGTCACGCGTTGGATGGCGGAGATTCCCGCCATATCCATCGGCCTGGGAGCGGGCGATCCTGCACAGTGTTATCACGCGGCGATGATGGCATCAGCGCTTCATCCGGCACACGTTAATCAGACCTTTACCGGCAGCGGATTTGCGGCCGGCGCGCTGGCCGCAACCGGGGGGCAGCAGACCTGTATCAACGCGCTGGTCAGCCCGACGGGAACGCCAGGCGAGGTGCTGATCTCCACCGGCGTCAGCAGCAGCCGGGGCACGCCGGCTCGCGTCTCCTGCGACGCTGCGGTAAGAATGGTGCAGGATATGGGGGCGCAGGCGGTGAAGTTTTTTCCGATGGGTGGCGAAAAGTCGTTACCTGAGCTGCAGCAGCTGGCGACCGCGGCAGCGCGTAACGGAATGACGTTAATCGAACCCACCGGCGGAATAGATGTAGAGAATCTGGGCATTATCCTGCAAACCTGCCTGGAGACAGGTATTCCGCGCATCATGCCACACGTATACAGTGCGATAATTGATCCGCAAACGGGCAATACGCGCCCGGAAGATATCCGCAAATTACTGGCGATCGTTAAAGCCGTAGTATAAACAACAGAGCGAGCTTATTGCCTCGTTGACGGCGAATGACCGGGGAATTCCCCGGCCTTAAACCGGTTCGATGCGCGGATAAAGCGCCGGAAAGGGGCCTGCGCGACCGGGGAAGGCCAGTGTCGCTCCCTGGTGCCCGACGTGAGGGTACGCGGCCGAAAGGCGTGATGGCGTGATAAGCCATTCCCGTCTCCCGGCGCTGGGCGCATTAGCGTATCGCCACGATCCTCACGGCGCCATCGCCATCGCCACCGTCAGCGGCTGCGTGTGATCAAGCCAGCGGTAATGGACTGAAATGGCTCCGGAGAAAGATGAAAATGCCAAAAACATGCCCCCAGCGTATGCCATACGGCATCCGAAAAACGGCAAAAGGATCTTGGGAGGCATTCCATTGCGATTATCAGCCCCTTGGCCAGGATTTTTTCTTTCTCAGATAGCTAATGCCGGCGACGCGAGACGCTTTTGCTCCGCCGCCCATGACGCAGCAGGACGATGGTATCTGGCTGTATTCAGACCCTGAGCATCCGATGAGCTCATCCGCTCACTGGAGCGCTTACTGCCAGCGGCTCCAGCGACTTTTCAGGCTCAAGATGAAGTAAGAGACCGAATGATGACGCGCACGTGTGGAGTCATACTCAATATCCCTCTTAATGATCAAACGTGCGCGTTATTACGCAGTGAGGTCATGCCATTAGTTGAAACGTGTAATGCTGACGGGGTGTGAGTCATTAATGACATTACGCCACCTCTTCACGCCAGGCGTGAGCGGTAATGATGTAAACGTAAAATTGGCCCAGCCACTTTCCGGTTTCACCCTTCCGGGTTCACAGTTCCATACTTTCTGATTACAAACTCATTGCGCCTGTATAACATCTGGTCAACCCTTTAATGCGCTGTATCTTACAACACTATTGGCAGGACCACTTTTACACAGGCTGTGATGTCGAGATGCGCAAAGACGCTACCGCGGCACAGGCTGTTCGGTCCCCAGGAGACGTGCATGAGTCTGTGGCAACAAAACTACGACCCGGCCGGAAATATCTGGCTGTCGAGCCTGATCGCATCGCTTCCAATCCTGTTCTTCTTCTTTGCGCTGATCCAGCTCAAGCTGAAGGGCTATCTCGCCGCGACCTATACCGTTGCTATCGCCCTGATGGTGGCGCTGTTCTTCTACAAAATGCCGGTCGATCGCGCGCTGGCCGCCGTCGTCTACGGCTTCTTCTACGGCCTGTGGCCAATTGCGTGGATCATTATCGCCGCGGTCTTTGTCTATAAAATCTCGGTGAAAACCGGGCAGTTCGACATTATCCGCTCGTCGATTCTCGCCATCACGCCGGACCAGCGCCTGCAGATGCTGATTGTCGGCTTCTCCTTCGGGGCGTTCCTGGAAGGGGCAGCAGGCTTTGGTGCACCGGTGGCGATCACCGCCGCGCTGCTGGTTGGCCTCGGCTTTAACCCGCTCTATGCCGCGGGCCTGTGCCTGATTGTGAACACTGCCCCGGTGGCGTTTGGCGCAATGGGGATCCCGATCCTGGTCGCCGGACAGGTGACCGGACTGGACAGCTTTGAGATCGGCCAGATGGTGGGCCGCCAGCTGCCGTTCCTGACCATTATCGTGCTGTTCTGGATCATGGCGATGATGGACGGCTGGCGCGGCGTGAAGGAGACCTGGCCGGCGGTGATGGTGGCGGGCGGTTCGTTTGCCATCGCCCAGTACCTCAGCTCGAACTTCCTCGGCCCGGAGCTGCCGGACATTATCTCGTCGCTGGTCTCGCTGGTCTGTCTGACGCTGTTCCTGAAACGCTGGCAGCCGGTACGTATCTTCCGTTTCGCCGACATGGGCGCCGCGCAGGTTGATCAAACTCTGGCGCGCACGGGCTATACCGCAGGGCAGGTGATCCGCGCCTGGTCGCCGTTCCTGTTCCTGACCGCCACGGTGACGCTGTGGAGCATCCCGCCGTTTAAAGCCCTGTTCGTACCGGGCGGCGCGCTGTACGACATGGTGATTAACATCCCCGTGCCGTTCCTCGACAAGATGGTCGCCCGCATGCCGCCGGTGGTGCACGCCGCCACGCCGTATGCCGCGGTCTATAAATTTGACGGGTTCTCCGCCACCGGGACCGCCATTCTGTTTGCCGCTATCCTTTCCGCGGTGTGGCTGCGCATGAAGCCCGCGGCCGCGGTGCAGACCTTTGCGGCGACGATTAAAGAGCTGATGCTGCCGATTTACTCCATCGGCATGGTGCTGGCGTTTGCGTTTATTTCCAACTACTCCGGCCTGTCATCGACGCTGGCACTGGCGCTGGCCCATACCGGGCACGCGTTTACCTTCTTCTCGCCGTTCCTCGGCTGGCTGGGGGTGTTCCTGACCGGGTCAGATACCTCGTCAAATGCCCTGTTTGCCGCGCTGCAGGCCACGGCGGCCCAGCAGATTGGCGTGTCGGACGTCCTGCTGGTGGCCGCGAACACGACGGGCGGCGTGACCGGGAAAATGATCTCCCCGCAATCCATCGCCATTGCCTGCGCGGCGGTAGGACTGGTCGGTAAAGAGTCGGATCTGTTCCGCTTTACCGTGAAACACAGCCTGATATTCACCTGCATGGTCGGGGTGATCACCACCCTGCAGGCCTATGTCTTAACCTGGATGATCCCATGATAGTGATGCCCAGACGCCTGTCCGACGAGATTGCCTCTCGCGTGCGGGCGCTGATTGAAGAACAGCCGCTGGAAGCGGGCATGAAGCTGCCCGCCGAACGCCAGCTCGCCGCCCAGCTTGGCGTATCGCGTAATTCCCTGCGCGAAGCGCTGGCGACGCTGGTTAGCGAAGGGGTGCTGGTGAGCCGGCGCGGCGGCGGCACCTTTGTGCGCTGGCAGCATGACGACTGGTCAGAGCACAACATCGTTCAGCCGCTAAAAACGCTAATGGAGAACGACCCGGACTACAGCTTTGACATCCTCGAGGCGCGTCACGCCATCGAAACCAGTACCGCCTGGCATGCGGCCATGCGGGCAACCGACGCCGACAAAGAGAAGCTCAAAGCCTGCTTTGAGGCGACGCAAAGCCGCGATCCGGATATCGCCTCCCAGGCGGACGTGCGTTTTCACTTGGCGATTGCCGAGGCGTCGCACAACGTGGTGCTGCTGCAAACCATGCGCGGATTCTTCGACCTGCTGCAATCCTCCGTGAAGCAGAGCCGCCAGCGTATGTATCGGGTTCCGCCGGTGTTTGCCCAGCTGACCGCACAGCACGAGGCGGTGCTCAACGCCATTCTGGCCGGTGATGCCGGGGCCGCACGCAAGGCGATGATGGCGCATCTCGGCTTCGTACACACCACCATTAAACGCTTTGATGAAGACCAGGCCCGACAGGCGCGTATTACCCGCCTGCCTGGCGACAGTGATCTTTCCAGGGAGAACAACGCATGATTATTTCCGCAGCCAGTGACTATCGCGCCGCGGCGCAGCGCATTTTGCCCCCGTTCCTGTTTCACTATATCGACGGCGGGGCGTATGCCGAATACACCCTGCGCCGCAACGTGGAGGACCTGTCGGATGTGGCTCTGCGCCAGCGCGTGCTGAAGAATATGTCTGACCTGAGCCTGGAAACAACGCTGTTCAATGAGACGCTCTCCATGCCGGTAGCGCTTGCGCCCGTCGGCCTGTGCGGCATGTACGCCCGCCGTGGCGAAGTGCAGGCCGCCGCGGCGGCGGATGCCAAAGGTATTCCGTTTACCCTCTCTACCGTCTCCGTCTGCCCGATTGAAGAGGTCGCGCCGACCATCACGCGGCCGATGTGGTTCCAGCTCTACGTCCTGCGCGATCGCGGTTTTATGCGCAACGCGCTGGAGCGCGCCAAAGCCGCGGGCTGCTCGACGCTGGTGTTTACCGTCGATATGCCAACACCCGGCGCGCGCTACCGCGACGCCCACTCCGGCATGAGCGGCCCAAATGCCGCGCTCCGCCGCTACTGGCAGGCGGTGACGCACCCGCAGTGGGCGTGGGATGTCGGCCTGAACGGGCGCCCGCACGATCTGGGCAATATCTCCGCCTACCTCGGTAAACCGACCGGGCTCGAGGATTACATCGGCTGGCTGGCGAACAACTTCGATCCGTCCATCTCATGGAAAGACCTGGAGTGGATCCGCGACTTCTGGGACGGTCCGATGGTGATCAAAGGGATCCTCGATCCGGAAGATGCCCGCGACGCGGTCCGCTTTGGCGCAGACGGCATTGTGGTCTCTAACCACGGTGGACGCCAGCTCGACGGGGTGCTCTCTTCCGCCCGCGCCCTGCCGGCCATCGCCGATGCGGTGAAAGGCGATATCGCCATTCTGGCCGACAGCGGTATCCGCAGCGGACTGGACGTGGTGCGCATGATTGCGCTGGGCGCCGACAGCGTGCTGCTGGGGCGGGCGTATCTGTATGCGCTGGCGACGGCGGGCCAGGCAGGCGTTGCCCACCTGCTAAACCTGATTGAGAAGGAGATGAGGGTGGCGATGACGCTGACCGGCGCGAGAACCCTCAGCGAGATAAACCAGGATGCGCTGGTACAGGAGTGGAATCGTTTACCGGCGGAGCGAACGCTGCCCGTTCGAAGAGATGCGGTCTGAAGCCTTCGCGATCCGGCCCGCCCGGTATCAAAGAAAAACGCACCGTGCGGTCCGGGGAAGGGGACGGACAACCCCGGACGCCCCGCGACTGCTCAACGGCCGGCGGCCTGACGCTTGCGGAGGACGCCACCGGCCCGGCGATCCCAGCGGTATCCGCCGGATCCCTTCCCACTATCGTATGGCTTGTTTTCACCGGTCCCGCACGGCTTCGGTGCGCTGCGGCGGTGTTCGTCGCCTCAGGATCTTCGCGTTGCCGCTTCGCTTATCGCAGGCGGGCCCGCTGCGTGACCCTTGCCGGCACCCGGGCCTTCGCCTCTGCGAGCGGGTCGAGTCAGTCGACAACCCGAAAACGGAAGGCCAGGCCGACGAGCGTGACCCGGGCTGGAACGGGAGCCTGTTTCACGCGCTGGCCGTGCTCGTTGCTACCCGGCGGTATCCGTCCGCACGTGAGGCTAACATTAACGCCGGCACCAAATAAGATCCTGTCATCGCGACATCCGTCCGCGCGCGAGGCCAACCCGAATGATCGCCAGCTTGCTTGTCGATACCGCCCCCCCTGCGTGTAGTGCCAGTGAGAAATCGAGCCCGGCCGCTTCAGGGGGACATAGGCATGCCAGAAACGCTCACCGGAATGGCCCGCCGTCTTATCTTCGCGCTTCCCCTGTGGCTAAGCAGCTGCGTGTACCCTGATTATCCTGCTCCGCAGATCCAGGGCACATTAACCGATCGGAGACAACCGCTGGCCGGAGTGGCGGTGGTGTATTAACGGCATTTGAGCACCCCATCGCGACGGCCTACACCGACAGCAGGGGGCATTTTGCGCTGAGCCCTGCGGGAAGCTGGCACGCGCTGATTCCCGTCGGGCCACAGGACAGGCTGTTTCGCTGGGCGTTAGCAAGTCGCGATCGGCAGGGGCGGGCGCGCAGCCTACACGCCGGGGGACGCTGGGGTGGGGTGTTCTCTGGCTATGGCGGCCACGATCGCCTTGCGCTGCTCTGCCATCTTACGCCGGCCGGCAATACGCCGCCGGCAGAGGAGGCAGACTGCCAGCCGGTGACGGCGGCGCCTCGCTGACGGCCGGTCAAACCATCGGAGGGCCAGATCATCGCCCAGTACTGCAACTTCCTGCGCCCGGGGCGGGAGGGCTGTGCCAAGATTTATCAGGCCTCCGCGTGTCGCCGCGCCCTCAGGCTTGTTCGTCGTCGTCACCGTAGAACAGCTTACCGAGTTTGATCAGCGGGCGTCCCTGTGATTTACGGTGCTGGTTGGTATCGCGCAGTGAATAGACGCAGCCGCAGTACTCCTGCTGATAGAAGCGTTCACGCTTACTGATTTCAATCATCCGCGCGGCCCCGCCTCCCTTACGCCAGTTATAATCCCAGTAAACCATTCCCGGGTAGCGCGCGGCGGCGCGTTGCCCGCAGTCGTTGATTTGCTGCATGTTCTTCCAGCGGGAAATGCCGAGTGAACTGCTGATCGCGCTGAAGCCGTGCTCCGCCGCATACAGCGCGGTGCGCTCAAAGCGCATATCAAAACACATCGTGCAGCGGATGCCGCGCTCGGGCTCCCACTCCATGCCCCTGGCCCGGGCAAACCAGTTATCAGTATCATAATCCGCGTCGATAAACGGCACGCCGTGCTGCTCAGCGAAGCGAATGTTCTCGTCCTTACGCAGCAAATACTCTTTTTGCGGATGAATATTCGGATTATAAAAAAAGATCGCGTAATGGATACCCGAGGCCTGGATAGCCTCCATCACTTCTCCCGAGCAGGGGGCGCAGCAGGAGTGCAGCAGCAGTTTAGTGGCGCCGTTCGGCAGGGTGAGTGATGGCCGTGCAAAATCAGAGTGGGTCATAGCGAGGGTCAACCGGGTCGTGAATGTCGCCGCCAGCATAACATCCGCACCGCGCGAACGGGAGAGAAAACCGGCGCGACCCTGCTGACCCCCGCGGTTTACTCGTCCAGCCCTATTTTGCGCAATACCGCTTTCTCATGCTCTGTCTTCGACCACGCCTGGCGATTCAAGGCGGCACGCCGATCGGCCCGCTCCTCCTGATAGCAAACGTCGCGGCTGATGCCTTTTTTCTGACAGCGCTCCAGCCGGACTTCTTCCGACTCAAACAGGGTGGCGCACCCGGTTAATGCGAGAACGCCGGTCAGCAGGATCACTCGGTGTAACATGGTCAATGGCTCCATAAGCAAAGGCCGGGCAGCGTCGGATCCGCCGCTGCCGCGGTCAGGTGCGAGATTCCGCTGGCGGAACCGTCTTCGTCAGTCAGACCGCCAGCATAACCAGCCTAACCTGAACGGTAACCCAATCCCGGTTCATTTCAGCAGCGAAAGGGGAGCGCGCCCACCGCGTCGCTAGCTGAGGTCGTGTAGCGCTTTTCCGAGCGGAGCCGTAAGAGAACATTCGCTGAAGCGGACCTGCAGACCGGCGCGCTGCGGCGTGCAGCACATCGCGCCGACCCGGCGGCGCGCACCGCCGGGAAACGGGCAGAGCCGCAGTAGCGGCCAGAGGTGGCCATCTTCGGAGTATTGCAGGCGCAACACGCCGTTTTCGACGGTGGCCCGCATCCAGAAGCGGGCGGGATCGCCGTGAAACACGCCGGTAGCCCAGTCCGATTGCGGGTGCGTCAACACGCTGCTCATCAGGCAGCGATCATCGGCATATTCAATGCCGGCTTTGCACCAGTGTTGCGGATCCTGTTCAATCATCAACCCGGCCTGATCGTACAGCGCGCTGAACTGCGCTTCAATGCACAGCTGGAAGGTAAAATCGCCCTCCACCTCGCAGCCAAAAAAATGGCCGCTGTGGCGAATAAAGCCGTAGTGCGTTTCCCGCCAGAAATCGGTATTCAGCCCGGTAGTTACCTGCAGAACGTCGCGCTCCAGCGACCATGCCGGCGGTTCATTGATCCACTGACCTTGTTGAAGCTGCATGCCATCTCCTTTTTCACGTGGCGAAATCAGATCGAACGCCGCCACACTCTCAGTGTCGGCGAATAAGGGGGCTGCACAGCGGCAGGCTGAGTGACAGGATCGTGACCAGCATAAACGCACCGGCCAGGCTGTACAGGTGGGCAACGGCGCCAATCAGCGCCGGCCCCAGCAGAATGCCGGAGTAGCCAATGCTGGAAATCGCCGCGACGGCCAGCGCGCCGGGCATGACCTGCTGCCGTCCCGCGGCGGTAAACAGGATCGGCACCAGGTTGGAGAGGCCGCTGCCTATCAGGAAAAAACCGGCCAGCATAATAAACAGGTGCCCACCGGCGATAACGCAGCCGTATCCCAGCGTGGCGATCAGCGAACTCAGGAGAAAGACCCGGAAGCGACCCACGGCGTTAATCAGGCGGTCTCCTGACAATCGGCCTGCCGTCATCGCGCAGGCAAAAAGCAAATAGCCAATACCGGCATGCTGGGTGGCCACATGGTTCTCGCTGGTCAGCAGAATCCCGCTCCAGTCCAGCATTGCCCCCTCCATAATATAGGCAATGAAACACAGAAGGCCGAGCAGGATAACGATGCCTTTCGGCAGTACGAACAGCGGCGAATCTGACGATTCAGGATCCCGCAGCAGGCGGCCGGCGGTACGCAGCAATAGCATGAGTACCCCGGCGATCAGCAGCGCGACCGTGAGCCGCGGCGACAGCCCGTAGCTCAACAGCAGGCTAACGATGCCCGAACCGGCAATACCGCCGAGGCTAAACAGGGCGTGAAAGCCGGACATGATCGGGCGTCCGGCCAGTTTCTCTACCCGCACGGCATGAATATTGACCACCACGTCCATAGCCCCGATGCCGGCGCCAAAAATAAACAGGGCGGTCGCCAGCGAGAAGGGATCATCGGCGATCACCAGCGCCGGCAGCGTGACTAACACCACCCCGGTGGCGCAGGTAAAAATCAGGCGGCAGCCGACGCGCGCCGCCAGCATGCCGGACAGCGGCATCATTAACAGGGATCCGAGGCCAAATGCCAACAGCACCAGGCCCATTGTGCCGTTGTCCGCCTGCATGCGATCCCGGGCCAGGGGAATGAGCGGGGCCCAGGCCGCCAGCGTAAAGCCGGCGATAAAAAAAGCCCTCCGCGTTGCTCCGATTGCGCGTATAAGCGTAGGGGAAGTAGCGTTTGTCATCATGGTCATGCGGTTCTCTGCACGCTGAGGTATCCGGCGCGAAGCGCGCCGGATACCGGTTAGGACAAGGTAGATGCCGTCAGAATGGCGTTGAAGGGGGGAATGTCCCCCAGCGTTCGGATCACGGCGTGGGCCTGCGTATAGCGTTCGCCATCGGACAGCGCATGCGGCCAGCCGTATACCTGTCTGATGCCGGCGGCCGTCGCCGCCTGAATCCCCAGGTCGGTATCCTCAACCACGATCGTCTGTTCGGCGGTGACGTCAAGGCGCGTCAGCATCGCCAGATAGGGATCCGGCCAGGGTTTAGTGCGGGTGAGGTCATCACCCGCAACCAGCGGCGGTGTCTGCGGCAGGGCCAGCGTTGCCAGATTGGCCAGGCAAATGTCCCGCGGCGCGGTAGAGACAAAACCGAACGGGATCCCCCGCGCGCTTAGCCCGTGAACGAGCGCACCGATATCCGGCCGCAGATAGCGCGGACCCAGCGCGGCCTGATAGGCCGCGACAATGCGGCGGGTCAGATCGCCGTGCTGTCCGGTATCGATCCCAATTTTTAACAGCGTCTCTTCCAGGCTAAGACCGATCAACTGGCTGGCAGAGACCCCGCGGGTGTGATCGGGCAACAGCGCCGCGAGCACGTCAAAATGCAGCTGCTCGCTGTCGACCACAACGCCGTCGATGTCAAAAATAACGCTGAATGGGGTCATACCGACTCCTCCGCCGTCTGCGTGGGGATGCGCAGCATGACTTTGCAGCCCGGCTCGGTAATCGGTCGCGTCGTTTTTCCGTCAATGTCGCAGCCCACGGTGGCAAAGGCTTGCCGGTAGTCTTCAAAAGGAAAGGCGTGGCTTACCAGTTTCTCTGCCGGGATCTGACCGTCGCGGATCAACGCATACGCGCGCGCGAAACTGTTGTTCAGTGAATCAATGGAACCAATGATCGACAGGCTCTTGTCCGCGATCTTCAGAACGTCCAGCTTCGCGGTGGCGTCTTTCAGGGCCACGTTCAGCAGTTTGCCACCCGGGGCCAGTCGGGCAAACACCGTCTCGCACAGATAGCCAGTGGTATCAACGCACAGATCCAGCTGTTCACGGCTGTCGCCGTATTCGCTGGCCATCGCCAGAGTGAAGTCCTCATACAGGCGGCAGCCTTCCGGCAGTACGCCGCGGGCAAACGCCAGGCGATGAGGGTTCTTCTCCACCATAAAAGCCGTCACGCCGCGCAGGTGTAGACACCAGAGGTACAGCAGACCCATCGGACCAGCGCCGATCACCGCGGCGCGCAGTGCACCGTGGGTGATGGCTAATTTGTCCACGCCGGTCAGCGTACAGCTCAGCGGTTCCGTCAGGGCGCCCGCTTCAAAACTGACGTGATCGTCCAGCGCCAGAAGGGCACTCTCTTTGGTGCGGTACTGGTCGGCAAAGGTACCGTCGTAGGAGACGCCGGCTTCGGTGCCGTGCTTTTGCTCACAGTGGTTCATATTACCAATCTGGCACATGCGACAGGTGCCGCAGGAGTAGGTCGGATTGATCACGACGCGATCGCCCGGTTTGAAGCGGCTGACGCCGGAGCCGGTGGCCAGCACCGTGCCGGTCGATTCGTGGCCCAGCGTGGTGCCGGGTACGGCAACCGGATAATCACCGGTGATGATGCCGACATCGGTACCGCACAGGCCACACACGGCGATCGCCACGACGACGTCATCGGGTTCGATACACGCCAGCGCGGGTACCTCAACGGGGGCGATATCCCATACGGCTTGGAATTTCAGTGCTTTCATCAGATGGCCTCCTGCAGGGGATGATCGGCGCGCTCCAGTTCGGTAAAGGTGCGATCCAGTTTTTGAATGATGTCGTCGAGGTGGGGACGTGTGCAGGTAAGCGGCGGGCGGACTTTGATCGCGCTGCCTTTGCCATAGCGCGATCCGCGGATGATCAATCCCTGTTGGGCGGCGAGATCTATCGCCTGAGCGGCGATAGCCGGACTGGGCGTATCAAAGCCAAACATGTATCCCAGTCCCCGCACCCCGCTTATCAGCGGATGCTTTTCCTGCAAATCAAGCAGGGCATCGCGCAGGTACGCCTCGTGGTGCTGCACATTCTCCAGCAGCCGCTCATCTTCGATGATCGCAATGGTTTCATGCAGGGCCGTTAGCGACAGCGGGTTGGCACCGGAGGTATTGGAGTGCTCATAGGCGGCCAGCACATCCAGTTTCTCCTTCATCAGGATGCCCCCGGTCGGAATACCTACCCCGCCGGCGCCTTTGGCGAAGACAATGATGTCCGGCTCAAGCGCGTTGGCATAGCCCGTGCTGGCAAAAAATGTGCCCGTGCGGCCAAATCCGGTTTGCACCTCATCCGCAATCAAAACAATGTCATGCCGGGTACAAAACTCGCGGATCTGGCGGTAAAACCCCACCGGCAGGACGACATTACCGCCATTGCCCTGAATGGGTTCCATGATAAGACAGGCCACATTGCCGCTGGATCCGTAACAGAAAAAATCTTCCAGTTCGTCGATAACGTTCGCGGTAGCGCCGTCGGCGTCCGCCGCGCCGGCCAGTACGCTACCGGGCGTGGGAATTTTAAACGATCCCTCGATATGGGTGGAAAAGTTCGCCAGGCGAAAAGCGTTACCGGAAATGGTTGCCGTGGCCAGTGACTGACCGTGATGGGAGGCAAACAGTGAAATGACGCCTGAACGGCCGGTATATTTTTGCGCCATGCGGATTGCCCCTTCTACTGCACCGGAGCCTGATACATCCCGCAGCCAGATGCGATTAATGCCGGTGGGCAAATAAGGCTGTAATTGCAGCAGAATATTCTCTGCCATCGGCTTGGTATAGGCCGAACTTAAATGCGCGCAGCGTTCAATCTGCTCCTTTAACTTATTAATAAGGCGCGGGTGGGTGTAACCGAAAGGCAGATTAAACGTTCCGGACGCGGCATCAATCATTACGCGATCGCCATCGTGCAAATAGGGCCCATCGCCTTTAAAACGGCCGATCATCGCAGCAAAATTATCACGATTATTTTTCATATTGACCATCCTTTAAAACAACATGATTCACATTACTCACCTGCAGGGTAGGAGGTGTCAGCGGCGGTCTGCTGACCGCGGATTATTTTTTATTTTTATTCCCCGTCATCACTCTTTTGTTTCTGCAATAGGCTCAACCCGCGTGCGCGAAAGCATCACGGCGCTGCCCTGATGACGACGTGGCATCAACGCGACCGAGGAAGGGATCAACGATACCGTTGCCATGCGGCCGTTCATCTTGTCGCGCTCCCCGGCAGGGCGGCGGCGTCTGCGCCATCCGCTATTGCCACCGCAGGATAGCCAGACGGGGCTATCCCTTGCTGCACTCCGGGGAACGGTACGGGGCATCCCCGCTTGCCGTACCGGCAGGATCGCCATTCCGGCAACCCTGATGCGCATAAAACATTAGATAATCTTTAATTAAAGCGTGCGTGGTTTTTCATTTTTCAGTTTTTATCTTTAGGTATCCCTTCTTGTAACCCCTTCTGTTTGATCAGGATATTATCGAGATCTCACTGTTTGCAACGAGGTTTGCACCTCGTTGAGGAACGGTTTAAGTATTACTTAATCTTATTACTTTAATGAATCTGTTGATTTCTGGTTGACGGTCGGGCGCGTAGCCTGGGCGGTAACATGGCCAGGCTCCGGCCCGTTGATCGTGAGCTGCCGGGGAGTGGACAGAATTGGCTTGCGGGGGGATGGCAGGGGCGAGCGAAGAGGCGGTCGGCACCGGCGTGCAGGAACACACCGGTGCCGGTCGGAAGCGGACTCTGTGGCCTGCCGGCGCATTGTCGCTCGCCTGCGCCGGATTAGGGGTCGCGACAGGCGTCGCTCAGGGCAATAAAGCGGTCGTTATAAACGAGGGTGTGATGCCCGGGCGCCCGCAGCGCCGGCTGGCGGACGGTATCCCCCGGACGCAGATACCGGGCATCGCCCTGCTCCTCGGAGGTGGTGCAGCCGGGCTTAATAAGCAGGGTAAACCAGGTGTTGCCGGTGTTACTGACGCTGCCTGACGCCGGATCATAGGCCCAGGCAAAGCTCACCCGGCGCGGCCGCACGACCAGAATCGTCTCGATGATCACCACCGGCTCCATGCTGACTGCGCCCGCGCCGCGCCGTCGCACTGTCTGATTTCCGGTGGGAATCTCATGAAAAGCGATGCGATAGTAGCGTTCACGGTCATCCTGCGGGCCGTGATACCAGAATTTGAAATAGTCGCTGTCGCCCGCCGTGAGCGTCAGCTGGCGCGGAGAAAACAGCAGTTCGCCGTCCGCGGGCCGGCGGCGTACCTCACGCTCTCCGGGGCGATCAATGGCCGTTAGCGTCACCCGGTACAGCCGCGCCTCGCGATTATTATTGAGCACTTTTTTGGCTACGAACGGCAGGTCTGCCGACAGTGAAAAGGTCAGGCTGCCGACGGCGATCGCCGACGCGCGCGTTGGCGCCAGCAGGCACAGTGCGGCCAGCAGGGCGCTAGCGAACGTTACGCCAGGTCGCTTTGACATGGATCTCTCCCGAGGCGCTCACTTCGCCAAACCAGTTTTGCTGCGTAATGGTTCGCAGCGAGATAGCATCGGCCATCGCGATGACGAAGTGCACGGTGGTTTTATTCAGTTGCCCGCGCTCACCGCTAAGGTCATTCCACGGCGTGTTCAGCCACAGCGCATCGGTCATATTGCGCCAGCTGTCGTCGCAGCCGGCGTCCCAGCTGACGGTGTCGCCGCGTCGGGTGATGTAGGATAGCGTCGCCGGAAACGGGACTTCGCTGGCGCCATCCGCCGAACGAAACAGGCAGTAGGATCGCCCGGCAATCCGATGCGCCGGACCGCTTACCTTGATCATCACCTCATCGGCGGCGGTTTTGCCGCTGGTGGTGACGATATAGCCAAAATCCAGCGCCGGCTGCCCGCTGCCCACTTCTCCGCGCAGCGAGGGCATCGCCGCGTAGCGATCGGAGATGATGCTGATGCTGAACTGGCGCGGTTTAATCATCAGCGTATTGGAGGTAGAGAATTCATACCAGCCTGACTCCGGGGAGGTGGTGTTTTGAAAGCGGAAATTAAACAGATCCCGGGTGTTGATGTCGCTGATCCCCTGCTTCACCATCTGCTTAAAAAAGCGACTGGAGAAAAAGACGTAGATCGCCTCTTTGCCTTTCATGTCGTTAAACGTGAAGTAATACGCGCTGCCGTTGACCGGCTGCCAGCGGCTGCCATCAAGGCTGAATTGCATATCGTACATGCTGACCGCTGACGCCAGTCCGGCGTGGGTAATCGCGGGAAACACGTGAATGGAGGTATTGCTCAGGCGTTCGGTCTGCAGGCTGTAGCTGACCATTTTGCAGCTTAAACCGGAGAGGGTTCCGATCGTCTGCGGCCGACAGCTGCTGTTGCCTTCACCCAGCGTGGGCACGCCGTCGCTGTTGATAAATACTTCGGCCAGCGAATGGGTGTTTATCAGCTTCAGATTGGCCGCTTTGCGGTGGGTAACGGTACGTGCAGTCCACTGCCCCTGGGGCTGATTTTTGCAGCGCTCGCCGCGCAGCGCGTTATACCCGTGCCGGGTCTGACAGGTATTGATCTGCATGCTCAGCGTGTCGCCCACTGCCATTTGCTGCAAATAGTGATAGAAAGCATCGGAGAGCATGCCGTGCATCCATTTTACCCCGCCGGCGGGAACCGTGACGCCGTAAAATCCGCTGGCATCGCGGGTTTGCGGCACCACCAGGCTGGTTGTGAGATCGCAACCCGCGTACCAGTTAATGCAGCGCAGCCCCAGCAGCGGAGAGGTGATGGGCGCCCCCTCCAGCCACATATCAAACTGAGCGTTGGCGCTGAGGACGGTGTTATAGCCGTCATCAAGATAGCCCAGACTCTGCTGATAAGTGGCACCTGTACCGCTGTATTTCAGTCCGGTCCAGCGGTTAGAGCCGGTTATGCGCGGATCCAGTGCGCCGCCCGGGGTGACAAAAAAGTTATCGTCGGCGTTGTTTTCGACGAACACAAACTCCCGGGTGGCGGCATCGGGGTGGACGGTTTTAGTGATTGCCGCGCGCACCGGTGTTGACGCCAGCACCAGCGCCAGCGCGATCAGCCCCGGCCAGCCGTTAGCTTTCATGCTCTCCTCCTGTCTTTGGCCGCGTGCGGTGCGGCGGGGTAGTGCGGCAGACCACCTCCCCCAGCCAGACCGCCCCGCGCGCCTGAGCTAACGGCAGCGCCACCGCGCAGGCCGGATGCCGGCCGTCGTTGACCGTCAGGGTGGGGGAGTGCTTATCCATATCCAGCACAAATTCGCCGTTAGGATCGCTGCGTGAACGACCGGTCGCGCTGGCGATCGGCACATTGGCCAGCGTAGTGCCGTCCTCGGCGTGCAGTCGACCAAACACGGTAATGCGCTGCCGGACCGTCGGAGCGATCACCGCCACGTTGCCGGGGTAGAGCGTAAACTGGCTCTGGCGTCCGCTGATGATTTCATAGCTGTCGACCGCGTACTGGCTGTTTTGCAGCGCCACGTCATAGTGCGCATAGGGGGGCAGCGGCAGATAGCTGCGCGTCCCCTGCAGCTCGATAATCTGCCCGTTAATGCGGGCGCTGAGCCGGCTGTCATCATCAAGCCCGGTTTGCACAATGATCCCGGCATTGCCCTCGCTCTGGCCGCTGGTGGCGATCTGCTTACCCTGCCAGCCGATGCTGCCGCTGGCGCTCAGGTTGCTGCTGATGTCGCCGTCGGCGCCGCTGTTGACGTTCAGCGTGCCGTCGCCGTAGCGGCTGGCAAACTGCGCCCAGCCGCCGCCGCTGAGGGTGCGGTTGTCATCGCCGCCCGACAGCGCGCGCGACAGCGTGCCGCCAACGCCGCGCAGCGCACCGTCGGCAAGCTGTCGCTGGGCCGACAGCGTGGCGAGCACGTCCGCGTTTTGCCGGGTTAGGCCGACGCTGATCCCTTTACCGAGCGGCAGGGTAAGATCAAGGGCGATGTATTTCCCCGCATTTGCCGTACCGATGGCGTTGTTGTAGCGGTGCATCCCGGCCCGCAGGCCCAGCGTGCCGAATGCACCGCTGTACAGGGTCCAGGCATAATCTACCGTGGAGTAGTGGCTGGAATACCGGCGATCCTGGTTGTAGCTGATGCTCAGGGTGCCCAGCATGCGGGTCAGCGCGTTGAGGTTGAGGGTGCCGCCGAGTGCCCGATTGTCGCTGTCGCTGTGCCGCAGTCGGCTACCCATCTGATTCTGCTCCTGGTTGATCCACAGCGAGCTGAAGCCACCGGGCAGCGCCGCACTCAGGCTTATGAAGCGGCTGCGAGAGCGATCGCTGGCCAGCATCTGCTGCAGGTTAATGGCGATGGCGTCATCCAGCGGCAGGGTCACGCGGGTTTCCAGCGCGGCGGTCTGATCGCAGCCATAGCCGCTGGCCGCCCAGCCGGCGATCCCCCAGCTGCCAGAAAGCGAAGCCCCCAGCAGCCCGCGGGTCGCGGCCGCCCGCCCCTCCGCTCCGCCTTCCGGGGCGTCCACCGTGTGCAGGGTTCCGCCCCACACCTGCCAGGCCAGCGGCGCGCCGGCGGCGCGATCCTGGCCGAATACTTTGTGAATGCGCTGCACGTGCTGACTCACCTGGCGGCCATTCACCCAGACGGTCACCTCCACGTCATACACCCCGTACGGCAGGCCGGCGGTATCCAATTCCTGGTTGCCCATCGCCACCTGCTGAATGCTCAGCAGGCGGCCCTCCCGCACCAGGTGCACCTCGCCGGCGGCCGGCAAGAAGACAACCACCGGCGTCAGCGACTGGCGGTGATCGAAAACCGTGGAACTGGCCTGATTCCCCCATGAGGCCCCGAAAATTTTTCCGGCTGGCAGGGCGGTGACGGGCGCCAGCGACTGCAAATTCCAGCTATCAAGCATGCCGGCGGCAACGCGATATCCGGCAACGTCGCGTTCATACATCGCCCGGTACAGCGTCTGCTCCCGGCGCGGCGTACCGATACCGTACAGCGCGGCGTCGAAAACCAGATGGTGTTCGCGCAGCGCGCTGACGCCGTTCAGGGCCAGGTAGCTGGCGGCACTGCCGCCGCCGCGGTGCTGCTGGTGGTGGTAGCCACTAAAGTGATAACCGAAGGTATGGCTGACGACATTCACGCTGGACTGGCCAATATCGGCGCTGCGCGCGCGTCGGGCGGTACCCAGCGCTTCACGGCTGACCACCAGCAGCAGCAGCAGCTGGCGCAGCTGCAGCGCGAGGCTGGCCGTCTCGCTGAGGGGCAAATGCAGGGCGGCATTGAACGCCGGATTAGCCAGCTGCGTGAGCTGCTGCCGGGTAGCCTGACTGAGTTCGACGCCGCTCCCACCCTCTTCCAGCTGAATCTGTCGGACGCGCAGCCGATCGTCGTCGAGCCAGATAAAGGCGGTGCCGATGCGCTGATCGCCCTGATGATCCGCACTGTCCGCGAGGTGGATAAACAGCGGCAGGCTCATGCCATCCTGCAACGCCCGGCTAAAGGCCTGCGGAATGATCACGCCGCCAATCTGCTGCAGGCGGTCGTCAGCCGCGCCGGCGTGGTGCGCGCACAGCCACAGGGCGACCGCGCAGGCCAGCTGACCCCGGATGCGGTTATTTGACGGAAACAAATTGTTCCCCCTGCCAAAGCGCCACCCGCGCCTGACTGTCGGCCAGATTGACGCGGGTAAAGCGCCGCGATCTCGCCGGCATCAGAAAATAGTGCTCTTTGCACGCCGATCCCTCGGCGGGGTGCGCGCAGGGCCCCCAGGCCACGATGCGCAGCGTGGCGTTACCGGTGTTAGTCAGCGTCTGACCAGCAAACTGGTAACCATACGCGATGCGGCGCGGCGCAATCACCAGCAGCGTACCGATGCGGGCGGAAGCGGTCGCCACGGCGCGGCGTCCGCTGGCTTGCCCCGGCGCATCGCTCAATGCCTGATCGAACCAGACAATGCGATAGTAACGTTCGCGATCGTCCACCGGCCCGCGATAGAAAAAGCGCACCACCTCGCTGGCGTGAGCCGGCAGCAGCAGGCTCGCCGGGGTCAGCAACACCTCTCCCGGAGTCTCCATCGGGATCGGTTGTCCGTCAGCCAGCGGTGACGACAGGCGGTCGAGATGAATCGTTATCAGGCGGCCGCTGTCGGTGGGATTGCTGATCGTTTTACCCAGCGTGCTGTTGTCGCTGTAGAGAAACGATGAGATCTCACCGACGTTCAGCGCGGCGGCGGGTAGCGCTGCCATCAGCAGCGCGGCCCCAAGCGCGTTATTCATGAACATAGACCCAATAAGCTGTTTGGAAGGCGTGGTATTACTGAGTGACGACGATCAGCTGGTCCAGCTGGCTTCAAACTGCACGCTGACGTCACCGCTCCACAGGCCGTCCGGCAGCTTGCTGAAATCATCCACTGCGGTCGTCCCATTGCTGGTGGCACTGATAATGGAAAAGGTAAACGCATCCTGCGCGCTGGCGCGCTCTTTTTTATTGAAGCCGGCGGCCAGCAGGCTGAGGTTGCCGCCGGGTTGATTACCGGCAGTATCAATCAGCGAAATATCAGCATTTTTCTTAAGCGCAACGCCGTTATATTCCACCCCAACGTTCAGCGTGGAGCCGGATTTTCCTGTCTGAGTCAGGGTATTGGTCAATAAGCGGGCGCTGAGTTTAAACGCCGTGGCGGAGGGTTTCGACAACAGGCCAATGGGCTTAAACGACGAGCCACCGTCTTCGCCCTCAATCACGACGTCAAACAACCCTTTTTGCGAATTGAAGCTTTTAATTCCGTCGGCGTACTCAAACATCAGGCTACCCAGTGGGGTGACCACCAGCTTACTGACGGTGTCTTTTTTTGCGGTAGCTGACCAGCTGGCGACCGCCTGAGCGGTGACCTGCGCCGCGTGCGCCGGGTACATCACAGAGAGCGCAGTGATGGTGCTTATAGTCAGAAAGGACTTAGTCATATTCGATATTTCCAATGTTAAGGCGAAACTCGGCGTTCCGCTGTGGCAGAATACATAACGCTGTTGAATCCTGAGTCATGTCTGTTTCGTCGCGGACGCTGTTTGTCGCCGCGTTATCGATAATGACTGGGCAGATATATTTTTATGATTAATTAATCAGTTTGCGGCTATTTCGTATTACGGAATGCATCTGTAACTCAGTGTGAATTTTTCTTGATGTAGCCGGAATGCCGCCGCTAAGGCGTAATTAGAATGTCTCTTTTTTAATGCGTTAATAAATCACTGCGCCAGCCAGTAAAATAAATCTGGCGGTGCAGTGAATACGTTTCATGATTATTCTTTTCGGCAGAAAGTAGAGTTTTTCAGACGGGCTGTCAATTGGGCGGCGGCGGTGTGCCGGTGACGGCGTCGCCGAATGTCCACTATTCTGAGTCGCAGGGGCGCGGGCGGGTGAAATAATTGATGTATTTTCAACGCGTTGTTTTTACCGTCTCGAACATTCCTGGTTAACACTCTGACCAGATAAGATAAAGCCGGCGCGCGCTGGCGTCGTCGATGTCACAGATTGACACTTTTTCACATCCATTGTATAAAATCGCGCCTTAATAATGATTGTCATTTTCATTCGCGCCTGACGCGGGTGAGTGCGTAACCGGTGGATCTGGAATGAAAAAAATGTTTTGCGCGGCGGCCTGGCTGCTGGCGGCGATGGCGCCGGCTTACGCAACAATCTTTCCCCTCACGCTGCAAAACTGCGGCTACACGCAAACCTTTGCGCAGCCGCCGCAGCGGGTGGTGGCGCTGGGCCAGAATACCGTTGAAATCCTGCTGCTGCTGGGCCTGCAGGACCGGGTCGTCGCCAGCGCCTTCTGGCCAACGCGCATACTGCCGGCGCTGGCGGCGCAAAATCGTCAGATTAAGACCTTGACGGTAGAGATCCCGACGCTGGAGTCGGTGCTGGCGCAGTCGCCGGACTTCGTGCCGGCGCAGCTGCCGCTGCTGCTCGGCCCGGATAGTAAGGTGGCGACGCGCGAAGATTTTGCCACGGTGGGGATCAACAGCTACCTGTCGCCGGGCATGTGCGCCACGCACAAAAAGGCGGGGGATCTGTACGGCAGCCGCGCTGCGCTGTGGGATATGCGTTACCTCTATCAGGAGATTGCCGACTTTGCCGCCCTGTTTAACGTACCGGATCGCGGTGACGCGCTGATCGCCGATTTCAAACAGCGCGAACGCGCGCTGCGCGCCGAGTTCAGCCAGCGTAAGCAGCCCCTGACCTTTGTTTTCTGGTTCTCCAGCGCGTCGCCGGCCGCCGATGCCTACGTCGGCGGTAAAAACAGCGCTTCCGGCTTTATCGCCGACGTGCTCGGTGGGCGCAACGCCATCACCACTGAAACCGAGTGGCCGACGGTCAGCTGGGAGAGCATCATTGCCGCTAATCCGGATGTGATTGTGGTCTCCAGCCTCGATCGCAACCGCTGGGCGCTGGATAAGGCCGAAGAGAAGATCGCGTTCCTGAAGCGCGATCCGGCCGTCAGTCAGCTGGAGGCGGTGAAGCAGGGGCGCATTGTGGTGATGGACGGTCAGGCAATGAACCCGACTATTCGTACGCTGTACGGCGCGGAGCAGGTGGCGGCTCAGCTGCGCACCCTGGGGCTGAAGTGATGGCAATGACGCTGCCCTCCGGCGAGCGCGGGATGCTGCTGCGTATGGGCGTGGCGGCGCTTGGCGTGCTGGCGCTGCTGCTGGTGATGGCGCTGAGCGTCAGCGTTGGCGAGCTGCATATCCCCCTGCGCAGCGTCGCGCTGGCGATGAGCAATCAGCTGGGGTTTACCGCCGAGCCGCTCAATCGTATCCATGAGCGGGTGATTTGGGATTTTCGCCTCAGCCGGGTACTGGTCGCCGCCTGCTGCGGCGCCGGACTGGCCCTGTGTGGCGCGGTGCTGCAGAGCCTGCTGAAAAATGCGCTGGCGGAGCCTTACGTGCTGGGCGTCTCCGCTGGCGCCTCAACCGGCGCGGTAGCGATCGTGGTGCTCGGTCTGGGAGCCGGTGCCGTATCGCTGTCGCTGGGCGCCTTTGTCGGCGCTTTTGTCGCCTTTGCGTTTGTCGCACTGCTCACCCACGGTGCACGCGGAGGCAATGAGCGCACTATTCTGGCCGGCGTGGCCGCCTCACAGCTGTTTAATGCCCTGACCGCCTGGACCATCAGTACCTCCGCCAGCGCTCAGCAAGCGCGCGATGTGATGTTCTGGCTGCTCGGCAGCTTTAGCGGGGTCCGCTGGCCGGAGTTTCAGCTGGTGCTGGCGGTGGTCGCGGCGGGGCTGGTGCTGTTCCTCTGGTACGCCCGCGCGCTGGATGCTTTTACCTTCGGCGACGACGCGGCGGCGTCACTGGGCATCGCGGTGCCGCGGGTGCGCCTGCTGCTGTTTACCGCCACCGCGCTGCTCACCGCCACCATGGTGAGCATGGCGGGCTCGATCGGCTTTGTGGGGCTGGTGGTGCCGCATATTATGCGTTTCTTTGTTGGCCCGCTGCACCGTTCGCTGCTGGTTGCCTGCGCGCTGGCGGGGGCCATATTGATGGTACTGGCCGATCTCGCCTCGCGCCTGCTGATTGCGCCGCAGAGCCTGCCGGTCGGCGTGGTTACGGCGCTGGTTGGCGTGCCGTTCTTCGCCGTGATCATTTATCGTTCGAGGACGCCCGGATGACCCTGCACGCGGAACACCTGAGCTGGCGGGTTGGCAGCAAGGTGATTGTGGATGATGTGTCGCTGCGCGTTGCCGCGGGTAGTACCGTTGGCCTGCTGGGCCCGAACGGCAGCGGTAAGTCTTCGCTGCTGCGCATTCTCGCCGGCCTGCGCCGCCCGCACGCCGGTCGGGTTACGCTGGACGGCGAAGACCTGACGCGGATGAACAAAAAGACACTGGCGCGGCGGCTGGCGTTTGTGGAGCAGCACGCGGTGACCGGCGCGAATATGCCGGTGCGCGAGGTGGTTCGGCTGGGCCGTATTCCACACCATTCGCCGTTTTCCGCCTGGCGTCACGAGGATGAGGCGGCGGTCACCGGCGCGCTGGCGCGCGTGGAGATGCTGGAGAGTGCCGATCGCGGCTGGCTCAGCCTCTCCGGTGGCGAGCGCCAGCGGGTAAATATCGCCCGCGCGCTGGCCCAGTCGCCGCGAGAAATCCTGCTGGATGAGCCCACGAATCACCTCGATATACAGCATCAATTGCAGCTGATGCAGCTGATCGGCGCGCTGCCGGTCACCAGCATCGTGGCGATCCACGATCTCAACCACGCGGCGCAGTTTTGCGACGCGCTGTGGGTGATGCAGCAGGGGCGTGTGGTGGCCAGCGGGACGCCAGAAGCGGTGCTGACTGAAGCGCTGCTGTGGCAGGTGTTCCGCGTGAAAGCGCGGGTGGCGCCGTCGCCGTTCCACGGCAAACCTCACATCCAGTTCCTGGTCTGATGCCGATGGGTGCCGCTGCTCCGCGCGCGCCGGGCGCGGTCTGGCCACCGCTGCTGCTCGGCAGTCAGCTGGTGTTTAACCTCGGTTTTTACGCCGTAGTGCCGTTTCTGGCGATTTATTTGCGAGATGATCTGCTGCTCTCCGGCACCGCTATCGGCTTAATTCTCGGGCTGCGTACGTTCTCACAGCAGGGGATGTTTATTCTTGGCGGCGCGCTGGCGGACCGCTTTGGCGCACGCGGGGTGATCCTGTGCGGCTGCGTCATTCGCATTGCTGGCTATCTGCTGCTGGCGCTGGGCGATGCCCTCTGGCCGGTGGTGGCGGGTGCCTGCCTGACCGGCGTTGGCGGCGCGCTATTCTCTCCCTCCATCGAGGCGCTGCTGGCGCGCGCCGGCGGCGATAGCGAAGCGCGCGGCAAGCGCAGTCGGGCGGAGTGGTTTGCGCTGTTTGCCGTCTGCGGTGAGCTGGGCGCGGTGCTCGGGCCGGCGCTGGGCGCGCTGCTCACCGGCTGGGGCTTTCGCCAGGTGGCGCTCAGCGGCGCCGGGCTGTTTATGCTGGCGCTGATCCTGCTGTTTTTCTGCCTGCCGGCGTCGCCGCGCGGTAGGGGGGCGCTGACCGTGGTGCCGTGGTGGACCACCTTTCGCCAGCGGCGTTTTGTTGCCTTTATCGTGGCGTACAGCAGCTGGCTGCTGAGCTACAACCAGCTGTACCTGGCGCTGCCGGTGGAGATCCAGCGGGTGGGCGGCAGCGAGAGAGATCTGGGGCCGCTGTTCATGCTGGCTTCCCTGCTGATTATCCTGCTGCAGCTGCCACTGGCGCGCCTGGCCCGGCGCCTGCCGGCGCGGCGAGTGCTGCCGCTGGGTTTTCTGCTGCTGTCGGCCGGCTTTCTCTGCGTGGCGCTCTGCGCCACCTCTCCGCCAGCGGCGGGCTGGCTGCGCTTTCTGCCCGCCGCCGGTCTGGTCACGCTGCTGACCTGCGGGCAGATGCTGCTGGTACCCGCCGCGAAGGATCTGGTGCCGGCGTTTGCCCAGCCGTCAACGCTGGGCGCACACTACGGGGCGCTGGCCACCGCCGGTGGCTGTGCGGTGCTGATCGGCAATCTGCTGCTCGGCGGCGTCCTCGACCTGGCGCTGACGCCCTCTGGCGCGGCCGCGCTCCCCTGGTTACTGCTGGCGGCGTTTCCGCTGGCGAGCGCCGTGGCGATGGCGCGGATCTGCCGCCGGCTGCCCCGCTGATGGCCGACTCAGGCACCGTGCCGGCGCAGAAAGCGCGCCCGCCAGGGCTTCAGCAGCAGTAGCGCCAGCAGGGCACAGAGAATATCCAGCGTAATGGCGCTGCTGAACACCAGGCTCCAGCTGTGGGTATGCTGATAGAGCAGGGCGGCCAGCGGCCCGCCAACAACAGCTCCGATGCCCTGAGACATATACAGCCAGCCGTAGTTGCTGGTGGCGTGACGGGTGCCGAAGGTATCGGTCAGCGTGGCCGGAAACAGCGAGAAAATCTCTCCCCAGCCGAAGAACACCAGCCCGGAGAGCAGCACAAACAGCAGCGGATCATCCTTGCACAGCAGCCACAGGGTCATGGCCACCCCCTCCAGGCCAAAGGCGAAAAACATCATCGTTTCCCGGCCGAGGCGATCGGAGAGGTAGCCACATACCGGTCGGGTCAGGCCGTTCATTAACCGGTCGAGGGTCATCGCCAGCGGCAGCGCCGCCATGCCGAGGATCGTCACCGAGGTAATGCCAAAATCGCCGGCGAAAATCGCCATCTGCGAGGTGACCATCAGCCCGGAGGTGGACATCATGGTCATCATCACGAACATCAGCCAGAACAGCGGCTGACGCAGCATTTCGCGCGAGCGGAAATCCCGCTGCGTGACCGGCAGCGCGGCGTCGGGGCGGGCCGGCGCTTCGGCGGCCGGCGGCGGGGTACGCAGCCCCTGGCCGGCGAGAAAGCCGATCAGCGCCATCAGCGCGCCAAATTGCCACAGCGTATTCTCCATCCCCTGCGCCGCCAGAGAGTGGGTGACGGGAAAGGTGGTGAGGATAGCCCCCATGCCGTAGCCCGCGGCGACCATGCCGGTGGCAAAGCCGCGCCGCTGCGGAAACCAGCGCACCATCAGCCCCACCACGCCGATATAGACAATGCCGGTCCCCAGTCCGCCGAGTACGCCGTAGCTCAGGTACAGCGCCGTCAGGCTGTCGATGCGCGCCGCCAGCATCCAGCTTCCGCCGGTCAGCAGCGTGCCCAGCGCGATCAGCCGGCGCGGGCCAAAGCGATCAATCAGCCGCCCCTGGAAAGGGGCAAAAAAGGTTTGCAGGACGATCAGCAGCGAGAAGGTCAGCTGGATTTCAGCCAGCGGCACCTGCAGCTTGTCCATCAGCGGACGGGTAAACAGCGCCCAGACGTATTGCGGGCTGGAGATGGCTATCATACAGATCAGGCCGAGGGCCAGCTGCATCCATTTGGTGCCAGGGCGGGTCAGCAGATGGTCGGATAAAGGCAGTTGGGTCATGATACGGCTCCGCAAAAGGGGGGCGATTGCCGATGCATATTGTGTGCCAGACGCCGCGAGGCGCGCAGGGCGGGAGGAGGAGGGGAGAACTCAGGCCGGGAATGCCTCATGATGTGGCAGCCCGAACTGAGGCGGTGCAATAGCTGCCTGCCCGACGCGGGCCGGCGGGATTCAGGGGTTAAAAATTCACGTAGCTTCTCACGCGGTGAATCGGAGCACCATACCCTTTCCATATCGCCAATAATCTGCTGCCTGATTGATGGCGGAACGACCGTCAGGAAGGACATCGTAAGCCCTGCATCGGTGTGCTGCTCTGTATCTTTTTGACCTTGTCGGTACGGTCGCTGTACTGACTGTCAATAAAAACTACCCGGTGATATTTTTCCGGCGGCGCCCGACCGGATGCGGCGTGGGGGCCAACCGGAACGGGACCGGATGTGGCGCTGAGGATGTCAGAATTTGACCAGGTGCAGAATGGGAAGGGAGGTCATCACCTGTAGGATTTTGCCTACGCCTTTCATAAACGGCGAGGTGACCGATTTTTAGCCATTTTCATCAGTGGGTTAGGATTTTTCGTCAGTCGCGGCGTGCGAAAAAGATGAACATCCTGTGCCCCGGAGGTTGAACGCGCGTCAGCGCGGCGCCATCTCTGCCGGCTAAGTTCGCGGCGCGAGCGCGCAACGTCCGCGCTGCGCCGACCTTTCTATGCCCGACAACAAGGTGACGATCCATGAAAGCACAGTTACTGCAGCAAACCGGTTCCGATTATCAGCTGACGCTGGCGGAGGTCGATGCGCCGGAGCCCGGTCCCGGCGAGGTTCGCATTCGGGTACGCGGCTCCAGCATTAATCCGGTGGACTACAAATTTGCCCAGCAGGGTAAGGATTTGCCGCTGCCGCATATTCTTGGTATCGACGCCGCCGGTGAAATTGATGCCGTGGGAGAGGGCGTCACGGCGTTTCAACCCGGCGATCGGGTGATGGCGCTGACCAACCTCTATCGCTGGGGCGGCTTTGCCGAACAGGTGGTGGTGGATGCCCGGGTGGTCAGTCGTCTGCCGGACGGCCTGGATTTTGCCCGCGCCGGGGTGCTGCCCTGCGCCGCGCTGACCGCCTGGCAGGCGGTGCACCTGAAGCTAAATCTGCAGCCGGGACAGACGGTGTTGATCACCGCCGCCGGCGGCGGTGTCGGTAGCTTTGCGGTACAGATGGCGCGCCGCGCCGGTGCGCGGGTGATCGCCAGCGCCTCACGCCAGGCTCAGTGGCTGCGCGATTTGGGCGCCGACGCGGTGGTGAACCGGCGGGAGGGGGATCTGGTTGCACAGGTACTGAGCGCAACCGATGGACGTGGCGTAGACGCCATCATCGATCTGGTGTCGGCCGACTCCGCCACCGCGCTGCTGCCGCTGCTGCGCCATAACGGCGCAATCGCCTGCGTGGTAGGGCGTCCCTCCAGCGATGCGATGCCGGCGTGGGGCAAAGCGCTGTCGGTACACGATGTGGCACTGGGCTTCGCCTGGGCGTACGGGGATGGCGATAATCTGCGCGATATTGCCCGCGCCGGGGAGAGTGTGGCGCAGTGGGTAGCCGACGGTGAGATAGTGGTGACTTTTGCTGATCACCTCTCTTTGGCGGCGGTGCCGCAGGCGCTGCGCGCTGCCGAGGAGGGGAAAACGTACGGAAAGGTGGCGATCGCGTTTTGATCAGAAACGGGCAGGCTTGCCTGCCCGTTTTTTCAGGGTATTAGCGCGTGGGATAGGGCCAGTGGACATCCACGCCCACCCACGACAGCAGCAGCGTAGTGGCCACGCCCAGTGCCGCTGCGAGAATCAAAACCACCATCATCATTTCCAGCTTTTTTAACAGGCTGTATCTGGCCATCTCCCCCCTCCACTGCGTGATGTAAGTCACATAAAAATGAGCGATCCGTGCGTTATTTTCTATTATTCTAATGTAATTAAGTGTGTATCATGCTCGGATTTATCTGAGATTTTATACATAACATGCTGTATTAATTAAATTTTAAATGTTTTGTCGCTGAGTGGCGAGTATCTGTATATATAATATAAATTTGTTTATTGGCGAGGCGTTGACGATTGAACAAAAAATGCTATGGTTACTGGTAACATTGTGACCATCTTCACAGATTAAGGAGTTCGTTTGACCGCCGCTATCGTGAAAAACGCCCGCTGGTTACATCTGGGGGCGGGCGCCTTCCACCGGGCGCATCAGGCCTGGTATCTGCACTTGCTTCAGCATCAAGCAGCGTCTCTACCCACTTCTCCCCGCTGGTCGCTCTCGCTGGCCAATATCCGCAACAGCGCTACTCAACACACGCTGCAGCAGCTGGCCCGCCAGCAGGGGCGCTACACGCTCGAAGTGATCTCACCGGAGGGTGAGACCCGCTGGCACCGTCTGGCGGTGATTGACCGGGTGATTCTCTGGGATGCCGGCCTGGCGTCGCTGGTGGCCGAAGGCGCCCACCCGCAGACCAAAGTCATCTCCTTCACCGTCACTGAAGGGGGCTATTTTCTGCGAGACGACGGACGGCTGGACGAGACGCATCCGGCGGTGGCCAGCGACCTGGCCGGGCAGGGCGAGACGCAAACCCTGTACGGTGCGCTGGTGAAGATTTTGCGCGCCCGCCGTGAGGCGAACGCCGGTGCGGTGACGCTGCTGAGCTGCGATAACCTGCGCCACAATGGCGATGTGCTGCGACGCGGCCTGCTGGCGTTTATTGCCGCCAGCGGCGATGAGGCGCTGGGAGAGTGGGTGGCCAGCCATACCACTTCGCCGAACAACATGGTCGATCGCATTACGCCGGTGCCGGATGCGGGACTGCCTGAGCGGCTGGCCGCGCAGGGCATTGCGGATGACAAGGTGCCGCTGACCTGCGAGGCGTTTACGCAGTGGGTGATGGAAGATCGCTTTATTGCCGGACGGCCGCCGCTGGAGCAGGTGGGTGTAGAGTTTGTGGACGACGTGACGCCGTGGGAAGAGGTAAAAATCCGCGTGCTGAACGCCAGCCACAGCGGCATCGCCTGGGCCGGTGGCCTGCTGGGAAAAGCGAGTATCGATCAGAGCCTGCTGCCGACGGTGACGCGCTGGCTCAGCGACTATGTGCGCGACGATCTGGCCCCGACCCTCGCCGCGCCGGGCATTGATCTGGATGCGTACTGCGCCAGTACGCTGCACCGCTTCAGTAATCCCGGGGTGCGCGATTCGGTGCAGCGGGTCTCCTCGGACAGCATTGCCAAGCTGCATGAGTTTATCGTGCCGACGCTGAAAGCGCGCTATGCGCAGGGCGTCGTCCCCCGCGCGGCGCTGATGCTGCCGGCGCTGCTGTTCTGCTTTATGCAGCGCGAGCAGCGCGGCGAACTGGCGTTCGCTTATCAGGACCGTGCGCGCGCGAGCGTTGATTTTTTGGCCGTTTACCGCGATGCGTCGCCGGTCAGGGCGTTTGCCGCTCAGCCGGCGCTGTTTGGCTCACTGTGCCAGCAGCCGACTCTGGCGGCAGACCTGCAGCAGGCCGTCGACCGGGTTGAGGCCTGGCTGGCGGGCGGCGAGGGAGCGGCAGCGTGAAGAATATCCTGATTGTTGCGCTTACCGTGGCGCTGGCGCTGCTGTCGATTGTGCTACTGTCGCCCTGGCCGGTGGCATTGGGTACGCTGGCCGCCTGGGTCACCACCGGGTCCTTTTTTTTGCAGGTGCTGCACATTGTGAAAAATAAGGACACCAGCGGGCTATCACTGGGCATGTGGGCGGCGCTGTTTTTCGGCGTCTCCTGCTGGACCTGGTACGGTTTTCGTCTGGGAGATATCCCGGTGATGGCGGCCAACGGCGTTACGGCGCTGCTGGCGCTGGCGGTGATCCTGTTGAAGCTGTGGCATGAGAGACCGGTAAAGAATCCGAACCGGCGCCGGCTGGTGGCGATGCCCGGCGTGATCCTGCGTCCGCGGATCCGCCGGCTGCGTCCGCTGAGCGATCCCGCGCGGAAGAAGCGGCGTAAGGCGTCGCGCACGCCGCCGCAGAATACGTGATGCGCGGTCGCGGCATCGTTACGATGCCGCGGCCAATCGGTTAACGTCCCCCGGCGTCCGGCTGTCCGGTAATACGGTTGCGGATGTCGCGACGAAATACTTCGATGGTCCACATCCACAGAATGTGGCCGAGGGTTTCCGAGAACAGTTCGTCGGCCGGCAGCTGCCACATTGGCGGCGCCCATCCCCCGAGCGGCAGCACGATGCCGTGGAAGGCGACGGTGACCACCAGCGCAAATGCCACTCCCTGCCACAGTTTGATCTGCGGCCAGACTTCCGCCACGGCGCAGTAGAACAAGGCAAACACAATCGAGAACAGGTGATGCACGCCGGCAACGCCCCAGTTCACCAAGTGTCCCGAGTAGTGATAGACCATCTCGTTAACCCGCATGCCAAAATCCTGCAGCATCTCGGCGGGGGGGATGGCCCGATCCGCGGTGCGCGGCGGCAGCGGATTCTCCGTGCCCCACTTCACGAAGCTGGCGACGTTGCCACCAAAAAAACCGGCCCAGAGGGCGGCCCGGTAGTGGCGATCGCGTGGACGGGTCGTACTGAATAGCGACATGACTATATCCTTATCTGTCAATGCCCAAAGGGCGGGTGAGTAAGACGATTTCTGGAGTATACGACGCCGCGCCGCCGTCGCCTATCTCTGTCCCAGAAATGATCAGCGCCAGGGGAGCATGCGCCGCAGCGTCGAATCTTTGACCACGTAGTGGTGATACAGCGCAGCGGCCGCGTGCAGCCCGATCAAAAAGTAACCGGTATTGGCAATCAGCTTATGGATTGATATGAGCTGCTCCTGTACATCGGGCCGCGGCACGGCGCTAACCGGCATCGTCATGCCACACAGCGACCAGCTGACCTGCCCCGCCCACAGGCTGGTGAGCCCCAGCAGCGGCAGGCCAATCAACATCAGATACAAACATCCGTGCGCGGCGTGGGCCAGCAGCGTCTGCCAGCGCGGCGGGGCGGGAAGTATCGCCGGAGCGCGATGCCGCAGGCGCAGCCCCACCCGCAGTAGCATCAGCACGAGGACGCCGCTGCCAAAGGTGAAATGCAAGGTTTTCATCTCGGCGCGCAGAGGCAGGCCCTTTGGGATAAAGCCGCGCAGCTCTATTGCCGCCCAGGCCAGGACCACCAGCAGCACAACCGCCCAGTGAATCAGTATCTGGCTGCGGGCATATTTTTCGTTCATCGTGACTCCGCTTGTTATGTTGGTTGATTTATCCGCCGTGCAGGCCAAATAGCGCACCGGCACCGACCGACAGCCCCATCGCCAGCGCGCTCCAGCAGGTGATCCTGCGGATGCCGGGCAGCAGGGGGGCCCCCCCGGTTTTTGCCGCCACGCCACCCAGCAGCGCCAGCGCCAGCAGCGCCGACAGGGCGATTGCCACGATCGCTGCTCCCGGCGATACCAGTATCGCCACCAGCAGCGGCAGCGCGGCGCCGGTAGCAAAGCTGGCCGCTGAGGTGAGTGCCGCCTGCAGTGGACGGGCGCGGCTGAGGGCGGACAGCCCCAGCTCATCGCGGGCGTGCGCACCCAGCGCGTCGTGCGCCATTAGCCGGGCGGCAACCTCGCGCGCCAGCGCCGGCTCCAGCCCGCGGCTGACGTAAATGCCGGTCAGCTCGCGCAGCTCGCCGGCGTAATCGTTCGCCAGCTCCGACTGCTCTTCGGCCATCGCGGCACGCTCCGTATCCGCTTGCGAAGAGACCGAAACGTATTCACCGGTGGCCATGGACATCGCGCCGGCGACCAGCCCGGCCACGCCGGTGACCAGCAGGGTCGCGTGGCTGACGTGCGCCGAGGCGACGCCGAGCAGCAGGCTGGCGGTGGAGACGATACCGTCATTGGCACCCAGTACCGCCGCCCGCAGCCACGGGCTGTTGTCGATGCGATGGCCTTCTTTATGCATTACAGCTGCGCCAGGCGGGAGGCAATCTCCTGCTGGCGTCCGCGGTCAGCATCTTCCCTTCCCGGACGCGGTGCGGCGGCCTGCGCTTTCTGCAGGTAGGTTTTCGCCTCCTGCTTGCGCCCCTCTTCCAGCAAAAAATCGCCGTAGAAGAAGTTGGGATCGATGCCGTTCGGGTTCATCACCAGCGCTTTTTTCAGCAGTTGCTCTGCCTGTTTTTTATCGCCAAAGCCGATGGGCCAGCCCGGAACCTGGTAGTAGAGTGCGCCAAGGCTGGTCAGGGCGGAGCCGTCGAGCGCGTTGGCATTGAGGCGCAGCGCCAGCTCCAGCCGCGCTTTGGCATCTTTCACCAGGCTCAGCGCGCCGAGTCCGCCTTTGGCGCCGGCCCAGCTGCTTTTGACAATGGCGGACCAAATCAGCATGTCGACGCGCGAAGGGGCCGCTGCGCTGGCGCTGTCGGCCTCTCCGCTCAGGGTTTGCAGGCAGTCGGCTTTTAGCTTCTCCGGTGTACGATACTGACAGGTGGCCCAGCGGTGCTGAATATCGCTGAGTGAGGGCTGCGCAAACGCCGGAACGCTTACCAGCAGTAACAGACCGATCCAGCCCAGTTTCATGATGACCTCTTGATTGACAGGGATGCGTTAGCGTGGCGGGCAATGATGGCCCGCTGTTTACTGAGGGCCTTGTCGACCAGCCCGGGAAAGAGCGCATTGAGGGTGACAAAGAAGCGCTCGGGCCAGCCGAGCCAGCGTCGGGTCAGCTGGCGCTGCAGGGCGATCACTATCTGACGCGCCACGTACTCCGGCGTGTCGCTGCGGGTGCCCAGTTCGCTGTTCATCGCATTGACCGCCGCCGAATTGATGGCGGTTTGCGTCGCCCGCGGGGCGAAATAGAGCACCTCGAGGCCGGTGCCGGCCAGCTCACGCCGCAGCGCTTCGCTAAAGCCGCGCAGGGCAAATTTGCTGGCACAGTAGACGCTGAATCCGGCGTAGCCAATGCTGCCAAAGCTGGAGCCGACGTTCATGATCAGCGCCGGTCTGTTCAGATAGGGCAGCAGCATGCGGGTGAGCAGGATAGGCGCCTGCACGTTGATCAGCAGCTGCTGGCTGATTTGCGCATCGTTCTGATCGCTCAGCCAGGCAAAGTGGCTGGTACCGGCGTTGTTGATCACAATGTCCAGCGCCGGGCGCTGTGCAAACCAGCCTGCCTCCTGCTGCAGGCGGGCGGTGTCGCCCAAATCGGCACACCAGATGCAGTGGCGCTCCGGATGGGGGAGGCGAGCGCGCAGCGCTTCGAGCGCCGCCGGATTGCGCCCGTGCAGCGTCAGCCGCGCGCCTTGCTCCGCCAGCGAATGCGATAGCGCCTGACCAATCCCGCCGCCGGCGCCGGTGAGTAAGATATGACGCTGATCAAGCTTCATGATGAGGTCTCCGTTAAGCCGCGCAGCATCTCGCCATACAGCTGATACACCACCTTCGCCGCGTGAATGATGTCTGCCTGATCCTGGGGATCGCTAATGGTATTCATCAATTGCTCAAAAAAAGCCAGATGCTCGACGTCCAGCGCACCGTGTGAGCGCAGGTAGCTCATGGCTTTTTCAGGCAGCGCCAGCCCGCGTTGCAGCTGATCGGCAACGGTTGAAGCGATAGCGACGCTGGTCCCTTCCAGCACCTGTACCATGCCAAAAATACTCAGCGGATTGACGCGCTGGATTTGGTCATAGAGAAAGGCGATCATCAGTTCGATGGCCAGTACCGGTTTGCCGTGACGCACCGCTTCTGCATCGCCACCGCAGGCGCGGATATCGTTCAGGATCCATTGCTGATGGCCGTACTCCTCTTCGATATATTCGGCAATCGCTCCGCGTATCGCTTCGCGCGACGGGGGCAGGCGACTGCCGGCCGCCATCATCAGCGGTACGGTGTGGCTAACGTGATAGAAAGCCTGGCTTAAAAACGCCCGGTACATCGCGACGCTGATCTCGCCCCGCTGGCAGGCGGCGATCGCCGGCGCGGCCAGCATAGTTTGACGCGCTTCGGCGGTTTCCTGCTGTAACTGCTGATAGAAAGTCATGCGGATTCTCCTGTAACACACTGCTGGATACGGGACTGCCAGTCGGCGTAAACCGCGGCGCGCCGCAGTCGGCCATTGGCGGTGCTCCAGTTGCGTTCGGCGCTGAAGTCCACCGTCAGATAGTGATGTACCTGCGCGTAATCGGGCAGTCGCTGGTTTAACTGCATCACCTGTTCGGCCAGCGCGCTTTCGCCGCCCGGCGTCGGCTGGATCAGGGCAACGTTAGCGGGCAGCCCATCGCCGAAGATCAGCAGACGACCAATGGCTGGAAACAGCTGCGCCTCTGCCTCTACCCATTCCGGCGCGAAATTGCGGCCCCAGGCGGTAATCTGAATATTTTTCTTCCGGCCGGTGATGGTCAGATAGCCGTCGGCGTCGAGCTGACCGAGATCGCCGGTGGCTATCTGCACCGGTGCCGGTGCGTCACCGAGATAGCCAAGCATGCCGGCGCCGCGGACCAGAATTTCACCATCGGCCGCCAGGGTTACCTCACAGTGCGGCAGCGGCTGGCCGGCGGTTCCAGGACGCCCGGCGCCCGGCGCATTGAGCGCGACTACCGATCCGCACTCGGACAGGCCGTAGCCCTCGCACAGCGGAATGCCGATGTGCTGCGCCAGTTCGACCAGCGCCGGGGAGACTTTGCCGCCGCCCACGGCGACCAGCCGCAGCGATGTAGCCAGCGCCGGCTGCTGCTGACAGACCATCACCAGCAGCCGCAGCAGTTCCGGCACCAGCACCAGGCTGTGCGGCTGCCAGCGCTGCAGCGCCGCGGCCAGCTGCGCGGCGGAAAACTGACGGGCACCGGCAAAACCGACCTCGCTCAGCGCGGGGATGCGGCTGCTGACACCGCTCAGCAGCGGCACGTACAGTCCGCTGATATTTTCCAGCAGGGTAGCCAGCGGCAGCAGCGTAAGGTGATGGCTGACCGCTGCCGGCATCACGCGATCGGCCAGCGCCTGACTGACCCGCTGCAGGTGATCGAGGCTCAGGCATACCCCTTTCGGCTGCCCGGTGCTGCCGGAGGTGTAGGTGATTTTCGCCGTGCCGGCGGGCAGCACCGGCGGCGCGACGGGCTGGCAGCGCTGCAGCGGCAGAGAAAAATCCGGCGCGCGGCGCCAGCCGGTACGGGGAGCGCCGATCAGCGCATCGGCGCCGCTGCTCTCCAGTACCCACTGCTGCTGCGCGGCGGTAAAGAACGGCGGCAGCGGGATAACCACGATCCCGGCCAGCATGGCCGCCAAATCGGCGATCGCCCAGTCGGGTCCGTTATCCAGCGCCAGGGCGAGGCGCTGAACCTGCGCCGTGCGCAGCCGCTGCGCGAGCTGCTGCACCTGCTGCCACAGGCTGGCATAGTCGATTTCGCGCCGGGCGTCGCACAGCGCCGGGCGCGCGGGTTGGGCGATCGCCAGTTCAGCAAGGCGGGAGAAGAGTGTCATAGCCTGACCTGCTTCAGCGGCGAGAACAGCGTTGGCATTGCATCAAACAGGGTCAGCAGCAGACTGGTTTTACGCAGCGTGTCGTAACCGCCGCGCAGCTGGCCAACCATAACCTGCGGCTGGTTTTCGTAATAGGCACCCCAAAGCGACCCCTCTGCGCCAATTTTGTCGGCGCAGGCCGGAGCCAGCTCAACCGGTGACAGGTGCAGACGATGAAAAATATTGCGCAGCTTGCGCGTGCCGGTAAAGGCGATGTGGTCTAACCGGTTGGCGCACAATAGCAGGCAGAGTGCGGCAAACAGAATGCGCGCATTGCCGGATTCTGCGCAGGCAAAATTACCGATTTCAATCAGGCGTGGACGCGACAGCCGCTCGCCGGTTTTAGCGGCAAAGACCTGCTCGATCGGTGTGTCGAGATAGCGCTCCAGATAGAGCGGCCCGGCGTCTGCGCGGTGCAGACCGCAGGCGCCGACCAGCTCGCCATCGGCGCGATACAGCCCCAGCAGCAGTGGCAGAAAGTGCGGAATAGTGGCGTTAAATTCCTGCCGGTACGCGCGCTGAATAAATTGCTGCAATGTCGCCGTCTGCGCGGTGCCGTCGGCGAGCCGTAATTGATAAGGTGCCTGGATAGTTGGACGCATAGTGACTCCCCTGACTGTTCATCACAGCCTAGCCAGCCAGACTTAAGAAAGCATTAAGGGGAAACAGCGCGGCCGTGCGGCCGTCAGAGGGGGTATTGCCAGGCGGGTTCCCCCGACGGTGCTTCGCTGAGCTGGCGAATAAAGCGCGCCTGACTCATTGGTTTGGCGATCAAATAGCCCTGCGCTTCATCGCAGCGCAGGGCGGTAAGCTTATCTAACTGGGCGTGGGTTTCTACCCCTTCAGCGGTAACGCTGAGTGAGAAGGCTTTACCGAGGCCGATGATGTTCTCAACGATCAGGCTGGCATTGCCGGTATCGGGCAGGCCGGTGATGAACGAGCGGTCCAGTTTGATGCCATCGAACGGAAAGGTGCGCAGATAATTGAGTGAGGAGTAGCCGGTGCCGAAGTCATCAACCAGCAGGCGAATGCCGAGTGCTTTGAGTTGATACATCAGCGCCTGGCTCTCCGGTGGCGACCAGAGGGCCGCACTTTCGGTGACCTCCAGCTCCAGCCGAAGCGGATCCATCCCGGTGGCCGAAATGGCCGCCTTCACCCGATCGAGCAGGCCATCAGTGTGGAACTCCTGAGCGGAGATATTGACTGAAAAGGCCAGCGGTTGCGGCCACGCCAGGGCCTCGGCACAGGCGGTGTGCAGCACCCACTGGCTGATGTGATCGATCAGGCCGGTCTCTTCCGCCAGCGGAATAAATTGATCCGGCATGATGGTGCCGAGGGAGGGGTGCTGCCAGCGGATCAGCGCCTCGGCGGCAACGATTTGCCGGCTTTTCAGATGGAAACGGGGCTGCCAGACCAGCTGGAATTGCTGCTGCTTCAGGGCCTCGCGCAGGCTGCGCTCCATCTCCCGGCGCTGCACAATTTGTTCGGCCATCTCCGGACGGTAAAAGACCCAACGGTTGCGGCCGGCGTTTTTGGCCCGGTACAGCGCAATGTCCGACAGCCGCAGCAGTTCGCTGGCGTCGCAGGCGTCCTGCGGTGCACGCGCGATGCCCATGCTGGCGGAAACCACGATGTCATGCCCGTCGATCCGTATTGGCCGGCCTGTTTCGCCCAGCAGTCGGGCACAGAGCTCGGCAATCAGCGGAGTGGTGGCGTGTTCCGCCACGATCACCGTAAATTCATCCCCCCCTGGCGGGTGACCAGGTCCGTATCCTGCAGGCAGTTGCTCAGGCGCTGCGACACCACATTCAGTACCCGATCGCCGATCTGATAGCCGTAACGGTCATTAATCGCTTTAAACTGATCGAGATCCACGCCGATCATCGCCAGCGGATTATCCAGTGTGGCGTGCGCCTGCAGCCTGCCGGCGAGGAACTCCTGCATCCGCTTGCGGTTGGGCAGGCCGGTGAGCGCGTCGTGGCGCGACATGTATTGCAAGCGGGCCTGCGCCTCCACTTCCAGCGTGACGTCGGTGGCGGTACCGCGATAGCCCTCAATGCCGCTGCGGCTGTAGATCGGTTTCATCACAAGGTGGCAGTAGCGCCTGTGGCCCTGCGCCGACAGATAGTGGCAGTAGAGCAGGCGGCGATGGCCGCGCTCGCCGGGCTGACGGATCCAGTCCGCCAGCGGTTCCCCTTCAGTCTGCAGCAGATCGGTAATGGGACGTCCCTGCCACTGAGTGATGCTGTAGCCGGTCAGATTAGGAAATCGTTGCGAAATCCAGGTGAAATTCAGCTGGTTGTCCAGCTCCCAGATCCAATCGGTCGATGCTTCGGCCACGTCGCGAAAGCGTCGCTCGCTGGCTGCCAGCGCCTCACGGCTTTGCGCCAGTAAAAAACTGTTTTCATCCATCAGGCGCGCTTTGCCCAGCGCGCGGCGATACAGCCAGCCGGCGCCGAAGGCGACAAGGCTGCCCAGTAACAACGTCAGGGGCAGCATCGTCAGCAGCAGACTGCGTCCCGGCTCGTCGGCTTGCCAGCTGAATCGCCACGGCGGCAGCGCCAGCCGGTGATGAGGCTGCTCGCGCTCCGGCAGGACCCGCAGCCCGGTAATACCGTAGGCTTCGCCCAGCTGTTGCAGGGCGGTCGGCGTGAGCAGTTGTACAAAAATCAGCTGCGACCAGGGGCCAGCGCCGGGACCAAGCCGGCTGTCACCTCCCGGCGTGATGGGCGCGCTGGCCAGCAGCGCCGGTTGGCCTGCCACCCCAATCAGCGGAGGCTCCCCGACCGGGCGCCGGACGGCCGACAGCGGGGCGCCGAGCCAGCTCTCCAGCGAGTGCTGGCTAAGCTCGCCGTTAATCACCGCGTAGCGCGTGCTGCCGTCCGGAGCGAGAACAAACACGCCATTGATGCCAAAATCCCGATAGAGCGTGCCGGCCAGATTGTTATCCCGCCATGCCCAGTCGACGTCCAGCGCCAGATGCAAATGGCGCCAGGCATCACCCCAGTTGGCGTAGTCATGCAGCTGACGCTGCAGATCGGTGGCGGCATGGGTGATCACGCGGGACACAATGATGCCGTCGTGGGTATCAGACTGCCGGTTAAGGTGCGACGCAAGGAGGAATTGTGCGATAACCGTCAGGGCAAACAGCGTAACCAGCAGCGCGAGCATCCAGCGCAGCGCGCGGCGAATAAATCCGGTGGCAGGATGGCTACCCGCCGCGGTGTCTGGATTAAAATATCGCCGGTCAGCGTGGTTCATGCAGTCCACTCGGGGTTACGCCAGGAAGTTCAAGTATAAAGGTATCTGGACGTTTTTCGCGGAGGCGTGCGCATTTACTGCGCGCGATCACAGCCTGTTAGCCATGGGCCCGCGTCGGGGGTAACGCACATTTTCAGACTCTTTACCCTGCTAACCGGGAGGGTTTACATATACTGTGGGAAAACCGTTTAGCCGGAGCCACTTATGCTGAAAAAAATGTCCTGTCATACCGCGAGCGCGATCGGTGTTTCTCTGCTGGTGTTGTCGGCTGCCCTGCTGGCGTGGGCCGCTTCGCTGGTTTTCGCTTCACTCACCTGACGCCCCGTGCGGGGATCAACCGGGGCGATCGTCGAGGGTGCGGTGTACCACAAACTCCAGGGCGCTGCGGTAGATATCCAGCTGCACCACATCACTTTCCGTTGCCATGTTCTGCAGCAGATGGCAAATGATGGCTTGATTATTGACCTGCTGTCCGGCCTGCAGAATATGAATGACAATGGCGCCCAGCGTATCGGTTTCGCTGCGGTGACCGGTGTCGGGGCTGTGTAGCAGGGCGGCGATCGCCTGAAGTTGCTGCGGGCTGTCTGGCTGCATACGGCGTCCTCAACGCGGATAAAAAAAAAGCCTCTGCAGGTGGAAATCCAGTCAACACCTACAGAGGCGATGCAATGCACCGATTCGTTACAAGTTGGCGAGATAAATCGCCAGATAAAGTTATACAAAAAATATCGATTTGTATAACTTTGCCGTGAGCTTTTCGTGTGGTCTGACCAGATTGTTGCGCCGGCACAACTACTGCGTGCGCAATTTACGGGCGAACGACGGCCTTTAGCGTAGCGCGAGGGCTAGCAGAGTGAGTAAAAAAGCACTGATGATTAACAGCATAATGGCCATGACTGTGCGATCTTCCCTGGCGGTGAGGCCGTTAGCGTCGCATAGCTTTCGCGCGCTGACGGTGCCGGCAATGCTGTGTGCTCACGTTTTTGTCCGGCGCCCGTTTCCTGCCGCCCAAATCTGTTACCCTGAGGGTGGGCAATACGTAAACGCAAGGAGAAGCAGATGACGATGTTGAGCAAAGGGGCTATCACCGCGGCAGTACTGCTGCTGACGGCCTGCCAGACGGGGACGCATCAGGGGAGCGAGGCGGTCGATCCGGCGCTGGATCGCTGCCAGGCGTCCCGCTATCAACAGTTTGTCGGCCAGCCGCTCAGCGCGGTGGCGGCAGAGCGCTTTGCACAACCGGTGCGGGCCATTCCGTGGAACGCCGCGGTGACCATGGACTTCAACCTCAATCGCCTGAATTTTATGGCGGATAAATCCAATACGATCACCCGCGTATACTGCGGTTAACCACCGGGCGGGACGGGAGCGATGATGACAGCATGGCGAGGGGGAGTGTCCTGCCTCTGCTTGTGGGTTGGGCTGGCAACGGCCAGTACACCGCAGGCGTGGCGCAGCGCAGATCACCAGATGGTGACGGCCTGCCTGCAGGCCAGCGCGCTGCGCGCTCCCCGGGTGGACAGTACCATCATGCCGTTTGACGACGCTGTTGGCTGGTCGGCGCTGCTGCTGACCGCGGGCGATCCGCACGCGTCAACCCCGGCTCGCGCCGGGCGAGAGCTCTGCTTATGGCAGCGCCACAGCGGCAAAGTGGCCGTGATGCCCGTGGCGTCGCCACCGGCGGTTTCCGCGGCATTACCTTAATCCTGCTGCTGGCGCAGTAGCTGCGCCAGCAGTGCGCGATAGCCGCGCAGGGTGGCGGCGTCCACCTCCCGCTCCAGCCGTTTCAGGACGCTGGCAATCATGGCCTGATCGGTGGCCGGCTCCCCGCGCTGCATCAGTTCCTGCATGATCACCGCCAGCATTTCTGCCGTCTGCGGTGGGCGGAAGGCCGGGCTGTTAAAATAGTCAGCAATCTCACGCGCGGTATCGTAATGGGGTATGACCACAGTGACCTCCAGAGAAAACCTGTCCGCCTGCGTCCGGGGATGACGCCGTCTCAGTATTGCCATGGGGAGCGCGTATGCGCAGGAAAGCCGCGTCGTCGCGGCAATGATCCGGATGTATTAACTGTAGATCGGGGGGCGGGTCTTGCCAGTAACAATCAGAAATAATTACGGCGATCGCCAACCGATCAGGCTTGCTAGGCGGGGTAGCTTTTGATCACTTCCAGTACGCCGTTGATGATGAATTGCACGCCCATACACACCAGCAAAAAGCCCATCAGTCGGGAGATAGCCTCAATGCCGCCTTTCCCTATCCAGCGCATGATGGTGCCGGAGCTGCGCAGGCAGAGCCACAGGATGATGCCTATGCTGACAAAAGTGATCACCGGTGCGACCGCCAACACCCAGGGGGCAAAGGCCGTGCTGTTGTGCATGGTGGACGCGGTGCTGATGATCATGGCAATGGTGCCCGGCCCGGCGGTGCTGGGCATCGCCAGCGGAACGAAGGCAATATTGACCTCCTCGCGGGCACTGAGTTCGTCCTGTTTATGCGCCGCCTCGAGTGAGTGTCCGGCCGGGGCCTGGGGAAACAGCATGCGAAAACCGATAAAGGCGACGATCAGGCCGCCGGCCATCCGCAAACCGGGTATCGAGATACCAAAGGTATTCATCACCAGATTGCCGGCGTAGAACGAGACCAGCATGATCAGCACGACGTACAGCGAGGCCTGAAAAGACTGTTTGGCGCGGGTGGCCTGGTCCATATCGCCCGCCATGCCCAAAAATAACGCGACGGTGGTTAGCGGGTTGGCCAGCGGCAGCAGTACCACCAGGCCCAGCCCCACGGCTTTAAACAGTTCAATCATGACAACTCCTCTTTTTATGCCGCACAGATGTGGCGACGTCCAGGCTATCTGACGGGCATCCTGCCGTCTGCTGTGATCGTGCGCACAATATAGTGTGTGATTCACGGGGTGGCGAGCGTTCAGTGCGCAAGCAACTGAGAATATTCTGATCAGGCTCTTTCCAATGGGGAAAAGAGAGTGTTAACGTTTGTTTCCCTCCTGCAGTGTAAAACTGAGAGCTGCCAATGAAAAATCTGATTGCAGAACTACTGGTTAAGCTGGCAGAAAAAGAAGATGAATCCAAAGAGCTGGTCGCGCAAGTGGAGGCGCTGGAGATTGTCGTTACCGCCATGCTCCGTCATCTGGATGAGGAAACCCTTAACCAGCTGACCCGGCAGGTGAGCGCCGCGATGGCCGTGGCCACGCAGGATGCCCCTATTGCCCGTCACGATGCCCGCCTGCTGGCCGGCTACGTCCAAAAATTACTGGTGCATCCGCGTCGCTGATGGGGGCGGTAACCTGCGCCGCGGCGAGTTTGCCGCGGGCTGTCTGAACGCTAAAAACCTGCCAGGCTTACAGGGCATGGGCGCGGTGTCCCGCGGCCCGGTTTCTCAGTCAGGCAAACAGGAGAGAGTGATGACACGTTATCTTATTGCCAGCGGCATGGCGCTGCTGCTCTGCGGCGCGCCGCTGCAGGCGGCGGAAACAACCCCTCAACAGCAGAAAATGACGGTGTGTAACCAGCAGGCCAGCGCGCAGGCGTTAACAGGAGAGGCGCGTAAAAGCTGGATGAGCCAGTGCCTGAAAAAGCGTGCACCGGAAGAGAAAGGGCTGACGCCGCAGCAAATGCGGATGAAGACCTGTAATGTTCAGGCGACCGAACAGATGCTCACCGGCGACGCGCGAAAAACCTTTATGAGCGCCTGCCTGAAGAATAACGGCCAGGCACCAGCGAACGGATGAGGTTTGGCTTCACGGCGAGCGCTGCGCCGTCTGAAACGACCCGGCGCTCGGGGCAGCGTTTTGCACGCCGGGTCTGGCTGCCGCGAACGCTGGGCCTTGCCCTGGGCAGCGGCTGTGTGTACGTGGCGTTACCGCAGACTGACGATGCGGGCTGGCTATGGGGTGCGCTGCTGATTAACGGCTGGCTCTGGCCGCATCTGGCGCTGGCGCGGGCGTGGTATGCAAAGGATCCGCTGCGGGCAGAGCAGCAAAATCTGCTGTTTGACGGCCTGGCCGGCGGCGGATGGATAGCCGTGATGGGATTCAATCCGCTGCCCTCGGCGCTGATCTTCGCAATGATGAGTATGAATAATGTTGCCGCCGGGGGCGTCCGCTTTTTTACGCTGGGGGCCGCTAGCCTGGCGCTGGGCGCGCTGATCGGCTGGCTTCTGGTGCGGCCGGCGCTGCAGCCGGTCTCTTCACCGGAGGTTGTCTGGGCCTGCCTGCCGATGCTGATTATCTATCCAATTGTCCTTGGGCAGATCACCTGGCAGACCGCGAACAAGCTGGCGCAGCAGCGTAACCGGCTGTTGGAAATCAGCACCCATGACGGGATGACCGGTATCTATAATCGCCGGCACTGGGAACATTTGCTGCGTAATGAGTATGATAATTGCCTGCGCTATCAGCGGATGGCCACGCTGGCGATCATTGATATTGATCACTTTAAGCAAATTAATGATACATTCGGCCACGATGGCGGAGATGAGGCCATCTTAGTCATGACTGAAGAGCTGCGTCTGACGCTGCGGGCCAGCGATGTGATTGGCCGTTTTGGCGTCGATGAGTTTGCGGTGATCATGCCGGAAACCAGTGCCGCCAGCGCCCTGCTGGCGATTGACCGTCTGCGGGATAATCTGGCGGAGCATCCGCTGCCCGCGCTGCAGGGCCGGGGGTTACGGATAAGCGTCGGCGTCGCGCCCTGGGCGGCAGCGATGCCGCATCACCGCGCCTGGCTTAAGGCGGCCGACGTGGCGCTGTACCGGGCAAAAGAGCGCGGACGCAATCGCACCGAGGTGGCCTAGCGCATTTGTTGCCAAACTATTTAGTCATGCTTATCTACAATTTTGGCGCCCTGATCCGCGCCGCGTAATGTGCGTTGCGCTACGGGATGCAGGCGTGAAGGTTAAACTGACAAAAGGAATCGTTTTATGGTCGCTGCGATCATTATTGGTATTTTTATCCTTAGCGTGTGGTATGCGCACTCCCGGGGCAGAGAAAAGCAAAAGTTTTCCCGTCAGCTCTTTGACCACTCCACGTTTATGGCGCCGATTAATATGTTTATGACCGGCCTGTCAACGCTGCCGCCAAAACAGCCTTTCTTCGATAATCAGGCTTTCCCCGAACTGCAAAAAATTACCGATAACTGGGAAACGATTCGTGACGAAGCGGTGCGCTTGCAGGATCATATTAAGGCCGCGCAGGGCAATAACGATGCCGGATTTAATACCTTTTTCAAACGCGGCTGGAAACGCTTCTATCTGAAGTGGTACGGCGATGCGCACCCTTCCGCGCGCGAGCTCTGCCCGTTCACCACCGAGCTGGTTAGCCAAATCCCGACCATTAAGGCGGCGATGTTTGCCGAGCTGCCGGCCGGCAGCCATCTTGGTAAACACCGTGACCCCTATGCCGGGTCGGTACGCTACCATCTTGGCTTAGCCACGCCGAATGATGACCGCTGCTTTATTGAAGTGGACGGCGTGCGTCACAGCTGGCGCGACGGTGAAGCCGTGCTATTTGATGAAACCTATGTGCACTGGGCGCAAAACGACACCGAACAGACGCGAATTATCTTTTTCTGCGATATTGAGCGACCCATGAAGTGGCGCTGGGCGCAGGCGGTGAACCACTGGGTGGGCGCTACGCTGATGTCGGCGGCCAGTTCGCCGAATGATGAGAACGACCGCACCGGCTTCATTAACCGCATTTTTAAATACGTTAACAGCGTGCGCGATGCCGGGCAAAACCTGAAAAAACGCAATCGCACCCTCTATTACTGGGTGAAGCATTCGCTGATTGTCGCCATTTTTGCGGCGATCATTGTGCCGAGCGTGTTCTTCTGACATCCCAGGCGGGAGCGATCCCGCCTGATCCTGCCTCAGTGACGGCTCATCTGCTCCGATTTGCTCATGCACTGGCTGATCGCTTCCATGGCCGCCGAGCGAAAGCCTTTCTGCTCCAGTACCCGCACCGCTTCTATGGTGGTACCCCCCGGCGAGCAGACGCTGTCTTTCAGCACGCCCGGGTGCTCGCCGCTTTGCAGTACCATCTGCGCCGCGCCTTTTACCGCCTGCGCCGCAAACTGATAGGCCTGTGCGCGCGGCATTCCGCCAAGCACGGCGGCGTCGGCCATCGCCTCAATCAGCATAAATACGTAGGCCGGAGCCGATCCGCTGACCCCCACCACCGCGTGGATTAAATACTCGGGTACGATCTCTGCCCGGCCAAAGCTGCGAAAAATGGCGACGATTTCGTCACATTCGCTCTGATCGACCAGCACGTTAGGCGTCACGGAGGTCATACCTTCGTTAACCAGCGCCGGGGTATTGGGCATCACCCGCACGATTTTGCGATCATGCCCCAGCACTTCGGCCAGCGACTCCAGCGTGACGCCCGCCGCAATGGAGACCACCACGGTGTCGCTGTTCAGATCGCCAGTGATTTCCTTCAACACTTTCAGTACCGCGTTCGGCTTTACCGCCACGAATAAGATGTCGGCCTCGCGGGCGACCTGACTGGCGCTATCGCCAGGTTGGATACCATGTTGCTGCTGCAGCGCCTGATTCGTCGCCACCTTATGGTCATAGATCCAGAGGTTGCTCGCCGGGACCACGCCGCCTGCGACCAGGCCACCAATAATGGCTTTCGCCATGTTTCCACCGCCAATAAAACCGATTTTTTTGTCCATCTTGTCTCTCTGCGTGGGGATAGAAAAGTGCTACCAGCTTACGGAATTTGCCGCCGAATTGCAGCTTTGTCCGTGCGCTCAGGGGCTGGGGGGCAGTAAAGTGGCTGACAATGTGGTAGCGTGCCCGCCTGAATAGCGAAAGGAGAGCCCCGGCATGGCGATTTGGGTCGATGCGGACGCCTGTCCGAAAGTGATAAAAGACGTACTGTACCGCGCGGCGGAGCGCGAGCAGGTGCAGATGACGCTGGTGGCGAATCAGTCGCTAAGCGTTCCGGCATCGCGGTTCATTCGGACGCTGCGGGTAGCCGCCGGGTTTGACGTGGCGGACAACGAGATTGTGCGCCGGGTGGCGGCCGGCGATCTGGTGATCACCGGCGACATTCCGCTGGCGGCCGAGGTCATGGAGAAGGGCGCGGTGGCGCTCAACCCGCGTGGGGAACGCTATACCGACGCGACCATCCGCGAGCGGCTGACCCTGCGCGATTTTATGGATACGCTGCGGGCCAGCGGCGTACAGACCGGCGGCCCTGCCGCACTCAGCCAGCGCGACCGGCAGCAGTTCGCCAATGAGCTGGAGAAGTGGCTGCGCGGCCGCGCGCAGCGGGGCTAGATAAAACTGTCGTCGTCGAATCCCGTCGCGTCGTCAAATCCCGTCGCGTCGTCAAATCCGTTCGCTTCGCTGACGTCGCCGCGCGCGTCTGGCTGCCAGCTGGCATCCTGCAGAAAGCTGCTGTCCTGAGTATCGTTCAGCGGTGCATCCATTTGTGACGCCGGTTCCTCGATGATGTTGACGATCTCCTGCGGCTGGGCGTGGTGGAACAGGCCGGTGAGCATATCGGCCATCACCACGCCGCCGGCGACGCCGACCGCCGTTTGTAGCGCACCGCCGAGAAAACCGCTGCCGCGGCTGGCGGGCGCGGCAGCGCCGGAGGGCTGGGCGTTCCACGCCGGCGCGGCGGCGGGGGCCGGTGGTGGCGTCGGCGCACCGCGCTGGCCGCCGCCAAACAGTCCGGCGAGGAAGCCGCCGCTCTGCGCCGGGGGCGACTGGCGCGCGCTGGCCAGCGCGGTTTCCAGCTCGCTGACGCGCTGGTTGAGCTGCTTCATGGCCGCTTCCTGAATCAGCAGGGCCTGCGCCATGTAGTAGGGGGCGTCAGGCTGGCGGGAAATACGCGTGCGAATCAGCTCCGCCGCCGCAGGGTCGCGCGGGGGGGACTGACGTTCGGCCTGCTCCAGACGGGTAAACAGGCCTTCTATTAAACGCTGCTCTTCGTTTTGCATCGTGCACCTCATTGTTTAGGCTGATGCGCAAGATATTGGGCCGCCTGCGGCGAAAGTAAAATAGCGCGTCGTAAGCAAATGTTGCTCGCTGCAACAGGTGTAAATTAAGCTTTACGACTCATGTTTTTCCGCGCTTTTTTGTCTTTGCTCCTTGATTAACCAGGGGAATATTTTTTGGTGTTAAAACGGTGTTGTAAAATATTCCTTACTGGTGGCTCGGCAAACTATTTCTCGGTATGATGTTTCGCACCCGTTGAACTGATGCTGTGGCACCCGTGTGCCAAGGACCTTTCGCCATGATGCCTCCCCTGTTCCTGATCGGCGCCCGCGGCTGCGGCAAAACGACCGTGGGCCATGCGCTGGCTAACGCGCTGGGTTATGCCTTTCGCGATACCGATCACCACCTGCAGCAGATGACGCAAAAGAGCGTCGCGGATGTCGTGGCCGAAGAGGGCTGGGAAGGGTTTCGCCACCGCGAGAGTACGGCGCTGGTGGCGGTCAGCCAGCCGGACACGGTGATCGCGACGGGTGGCGGCATGGTGCTGGCGTTACATAACCGCCGTTTTATGCGCGAGCAGGGCAAAGTGATCTGGCTGGCGGCCGATGCGGAGGTGTTGGCGGCGCGGCTGACGGCGTGGCCTGAAGAGGGGCAGCGCCCCACGCTGACCGGGCGGCCGATCGCGGAAGAGATGCGCCAAATTGTCCGCGAACGCGAAGCGCTGTATCGCCAGACGGCGCACTTGGTGGTGGATGCTATGCAGCCGCCAGAGCAGGTGGTGGCGCAGGTGCGTGAGCGGCTGTCGCTGGCCTGCGCCAGCTAACGCCGATAGTCGCCGCGGGTGATGGTCTACACTTAACACTTTGTTGATCATGACCACGAGGACACACTATGGCGGGCAAACCTCCCTATCCGCGCACGGCGCACATTGTAGAAGTTGAAAAAGGCCACGCAGGAACCACGGAAACCTGGTATCAACTGCGTGCCGATCATCCCCGTCCTGATACCCTGATCAGTGAGCATCCCGATCGCCACGAGGCCGAAGATGCCAAAGCGCGCTACGAAGATAGCGATAAGGCGTAACCGGCGGGACCGGGAACCAGTGCACCGCCTGCGGGCGGTGCGTGACGTATCTGCTGTCGCGTGCGGCGCAGATCGATTTAACCAGGGCGATACCGTAAATGATGACTCCTTCACTGGTGGTGCTCACCACCGGCCCCGCGTGCTACAACCCGTTCCAGGCCCTGACGCCGCCAGATGACCCAGCTCGCGTTGCGCAAGTGGGGATTCTGGACGGGATGAGCACACCGCAAATCCTGGCCGCTTTTGCTGCTGAACCGGAAGAGGCGGCAATCATGCTGCGCTTGCCGCCCGGCGAGCGGGTCTGGCTGTCACTCTCGCGCCTGCAGCACGCGTTTCAGCAGAAGATCAATCAGTTGGAAGCGCAGGGCGTCGAGAGCATTGTGCTCTGTTACAGCCCGGAGATGCCGCCGCTCACCGCCGCGCATGCGGTGTTGATGGATGCCGGCCGCCTGCTGCCGACGCTGATGACCGGGATTCTCGGCGGGCGAAAAGGCGGGATCCTGCTGCCGGATGAAGCGCTGATCCCGGCGCAGCGCAAGCGCTGGCAAAACACCCCGTCGCCGCCCTGTTTTGCCGCTGCCTGTCCGTGGCAGTCGGACGATAACGGGTTGTATGATGCCGGACTGGCGCTGCAGGAGCAGGGCGCGGAGGCGATCGTAATAGATTGTCCCGGCTTTACGCCGCGGCACCGTGCGCGCCTGCAGGCGCTGCTCGGCATTCCGGTGCTGCTCACCACCGAGATGTTGCTCAGTCTGGCGCATGAAGTGGCTGCCTGAGCGGCGGTAATAGTGCGTGACAGCGCGGGGAATCTGGCACTACACTGATTCCGCGGGTGCCACCGTGTGGTCCTGAATAACTGACTGATTCTTGAGGAAAATACATGCTCAATGTCAACGAGTATTTTGACGGAAAAGTGAAGTCGATTGGATTTGAAAACGATTCTGCCGGTCGCGCCAGCGTTGGCGTGATGGGCGTGGGAGAGTACACCTTTGGTACCGGCCAGCCGGAAGAGATGACCGTGGTGAGCGGCAGCCTGAAAGTGCTGCTGCCGGGCGAAACCGACTGGAAATGGTATGAGGTGGGTGAGGTGTTTCACGTACCCGGCCACAGCGAGTTTTATCTGCAGGTGGCGGAACCCAGCGCCTATCTCTGTCGCTATCTCTGACGGTGGGCGCAGCACGGGCGGCCGCCGGCCGCCCGTGTGGCGTTAGCGCGGCGCCTCACCGCCCAGCGCGCTGACGGTCTCCGCAATCAGCCCCGCCAGTTCTCCGGTCATTAGCGTAAAGTCTGCGTCAAAACGCCCGCTCACGTCTTCCCGCTCAATGTCGTCGTTCTGCTCGCGCAGCGCATCGGCAAATTTCAGACGCTTCAGCGAACCGTCATCGGCCAGTACGAACTGGATGCGCTCGCGCCAGTCCAGCGCCAGCTTAGTGACCAGCTTACCGGCCTCAATATGCGTGGCAATCTCATCGCACACCAGATCCTGTTTTTTACAGCGGATCACGCCGCCGTCCTCGAGGATCGCTTTCAACTCCGCTTCATCCAGCAGGGTAAAGCCCGCCGGCAGTTCGCCGGAGCGCACCCACTCCGTCAGGGTGAGCTCAATCGGGCTTTCCAGCGTCAGTGGTACCACCGGCAGCGAGCCGATGCTTTTGCGCAGCAGCGCCAGCGTATCTTCCGCTTTTTTCGCACTGGCGCAGTCGACCATGATCAGCCCGCGCTGGGTGTCGATCCACAGGCTGGTCTGACTGAAGCGGCTGAAGGCGCGCGGCAGCAGGCTGTGCAGCACTTCATCTTTCAGCGCGTCTTTTTCGGTTTTTTTCAGCTTGCGGCTCTGCTCCGCCTCCAGCTTCTGGATTTTGGCCTCCAGCGCCTGCTTGATCACCGGCGAAGGCAGGATTTTTTCCTCTTTACGGGCGCAAATCATCAGCTGCCCCTGGCTTTCATGGGTCAGGGCATCGCTGCGCGGGCCGATGGGCGAAACCCAACCGGTTTTGCTCATGTCCTGCGATCCGCAGGGGGTAAACGCAAACGCCGCCAGCTGTTTTTCCAGCTCGTCAGCGGAAAGGGGCAGATCGCGATTCAGGCGATAGACCATCAAATTTTTGAACCAAAGCATGCGGTTTCCTTACGGGCGGTTGAGCGTGCGCGCATGATAGCGAATTGCGCCCGGGGTTGCACACGCCCGGACGCGGTTCTGCGCGTCGCTATCAGATCTCCAGCCGGCTAAAGCCGAGGCCATTTTGTTTGCGCACGCGGATTTGCACCGGCACGCGCTCTTTCAGCGCTTCCACGTGGCTGATGATACCGATGGTCTTGCCGCTGGCGTTTAGCGCATCCAGCGCATCCAGCGCCACGTCGAGCGTATCGGCGTCCAGCGTGCCGAAGCCTTCGTCGAGGAATAGCGAGTCGATCCGGGTTTTATCACTGACCAGCTCGGAGAGCGCCAGCGCCAGCGCCAGACTGACCAGAAAACTCTCACCGCCGGACAGGGTGCGGGTATCGCGCTGGCTGTCGGCCTGCCAGGTGTCGACAATCCGCAGCTCCAGCCCCTCCAGAGCGTCGCGCTGCAGCAGATAGCGGCCGTGCAGCCGCTGCAGCTGGGCGTTGGCGTGGTGAACCAGCTGCTGCAGCGTTAACCCCTGCGCAAATTTGCGAAACTTATCGCCGCTGGCGGAGCCAATCAGCTGGTTGAGTCGATCCCAGTCGGTTTGGGCGGCCTCGGCGGCGGCGATGTCCGTCAGCAAGCGCTGCTGCGCCGAGCGCTGGGCGGCGTCGCTGCTGAGCTGCTGCTGAAGGTGCCCCTGCTGCAGGCGGTTGTCGCGTCGCTGCTGCTCCAGCTCGTTCAGCCGGCTGGCCAGCGCGGCGGGATCGGCATCATTTTTCCCCGCCGCCTGTTGATGTACATCCAGCGCCTGGCGGGCGTGCTGCCAGCGCAGATTCTGCTGCTGTAACTGGTCGCGCCGCGTCTGCTCCGCCTGCTGCAGCGCGCGCAGGCGCGCGTCATCCAGCAATGCGGCCAGAAACGCGTCCCGGTCGGCAAACGGGCTGTGCGCCAGCGCCTGCTGAAAGGCGGCGGTGTCGTCGCTCAGGCGCTGCTCCAGCGCCTGGATCTGCGCGCTCAGCGACTGCTGCTGCCCCTGCAAGCGCGCCACGTCGGCGTCGGCCTGCTGGCCGCGCTGCTGCGCGTCCTGCAGCGCCGCTTCAGCCGCCTGCAGCTGCCGATCCCGTTCGGCCCGCTCCGCGCTGGCCTGACGATCGCCGAACAGTGCGCGGCGGCGGGCGCGCAGCGCGTCATGCTGCTGCTGCAGATGCTCACACTCGTGCTGCAGCTTCTCAGCCTGCAGCCGGCGCTCGTTCTGTGAGGCCTCCAGCGGGGCGATGGCCTGCAGCCGCTGCTGCTGTTCGGCGTTCAGCGTCTCCCGTACCTGACTCTGCTGCTGCCACTGCTGCCACATCGCCTGGCGCGCCGCCAGCCAGGCGTCGGCGTCGGCGCTGTCGGGGCGGGTGAGCGACAGGGGGACCAGTCCGGCGTCCAGTTCGCGGCGCTGCTCTGCAAGCTGCTGCTGCCGGGCCGCCTGCTCGCGCGCCGCGCTATCGGCCTGTTGCTGCGTTTGCTCATGGCGCTGACCGAGCAGCGCCTGCTGCTGCTGCAGAGCCTGCAGGGCCTGGCTGGCCTCCGCCAGCCGCGCGTGTTGCTGCTGGGCATGACGCTGGGCGGCCTCTCGCTCAGCCAGCTGCTGCCGCTGCTGGCTAATGCTGTGCTCCTGTTCGGCCAGCCATGCGGCGGTTTCGCAGAGCGCGCGGGTGTCCCAGGGGAGCGCCAGCGCGCTCTGCAGCGACTGCCAGCGGTCGGCCCACGCCTGGCGGCGAGTCTGCAGGGCGGTTAACGCCTGCCCGGTCTCCTGACGCTGCTGTTCAATAACCTGAAGCTGCCCCTTCAGGGTGGTGCCCTGTTCATACAGCTGCTGAAGCTCCTGGCGCAGACGTTCCAGACGCTGCTCCGGCTCATCCAGACTCAGCGCCTGATAGGCCTCAACCGCCGGATGTTCACAGGCGCCGCACAGCGGGCAGGGTTCGCCGGCGACCAGCTGCGCGCGGTGCGTCGCTAAATCAACGATGCGCCGCTCCAGCGTTAACCGCTGGTGCAGATCTTTTTCATGCTGCTGCTTTTCCTGATACTGCAGACGTACGGCGCTGAGCTGCGGCGTGAGCGCGTTCTGCTGCGCGGTGAGCCGCTGCAGGGTGTGCGTCAGTTCCTGCTGCTGCTGCTGCCCCTGTTCCAGCTGCGGCAGCAGCGCGGCCAGCTGCTGTCGCTGTGCTGCCAGGCGATCGGCCGCGGCCAGCTGCTGACGCAGGGTGGATTCATCGTGGCGGTCGTTGAGGCGCACCAGCTCCTGCGCTGCGGCATCGCAGTGCTGTTGGCACTCACTCACCTGCTGCGCCAGTGGCGCCTGCTGGCGGGCCAGCTCGGCCAGCTGCTGCGTCTGTCCGGCCAGCGTCTGTTGCAGAGCGGCCTGCTGACCGTCGCCGTGATGCAGGGCGCGCTCTTGCTCCGCCAGGTGGGTCAGGCTGATACGCCAGCTGGGTAGCAGGCTGCCCCAGTCGGCCACCGCCGCGTGCTGGTTGTGCCACTGCTGCAGCCCGGCCAGACGTTGCGCCGTCTGCTGCTGCATCTCTCGTTTTGCGGTAAGCGCTTGCTCACCTTCAGTGAGGGCCTGCTGCAGCGCCGCGTGTGACGACCGCAGCGCGCTAAGCTGCTGTTCCCACTGCGCCAGCTGCAGATCCAGCGGCTGGATCTGTTCAACCAGCAGCGTTTCCGTTTCGCGTTGCTGCTGGAGAGCCTGCAGCCGCGCCTGCTGCCGCTCGTCGATCAGGCGACACAGCGCTTCGCGTTCTGCGCGGGCCGCACTGAGCCGGGCTTCCTCCTGCTGACGACGCTGCGTCAGCTCTGCCAGCTCTTGCTGGCGCTGCTGCTGCTGCTGCCACAGCGGCTGCAGTGCCCGGGCGGGCTCGGCTTGCTGCAGCCGTTCGCGGTCGTCGGCCGCGTCCGCTTCGGCCTGCCTGGCGGCCGCCAGTGCCTGCTGTGCCGCCCGTTCTGCTTCGGTCAGCGCGGCGAACTGCTGCCGCCAGTGGCGCTGTTCCGCCAGCGTGCTAATCTGCTGAGTAAGTGCTTGCTCATCCGCGTCCAGCTGCTGCTGCCGGGTAATCAGCACATCGCGCGCCGCGTTATCCAGCAGCGCCATGCTGGCGGCCTGCGCCCGCTGCTGCGCCAGCGCCGCCTGCGCCTGCTTATGCTGTTCATAGACCGCCACCGACAGGCGGCTGTAGATATCGGTACCGGTGATCTGCTCCAGCAGTTCGGCGCGCTCGTTGGCGCGGGCGTTAAGGAAGGCGGCAAACTGGCCCTGCGACAGCATCATGGACTTGGTGAAGCGGCTGAAGTTGAGTCCGGTGATCGCCTCCATTCGCTCCAGCTTCTCTTTGACTTTGTCGGCCACGATGCGGTTGTCGTCGACCCGCGCCAGCTCAACGCGCGGTGGCTGCAGTTTACCGCTACCGCTGCCGCGCGCCCGGGTTTGGCTCCAGAAAGCGCGCCAGGCTTCGCCTTTAACTTCGAATTCTACTTCCGCATGGCAGTCGCCGCAGCCGCGGGTCATCAGCTCGTTGCTGCTTTGTGACAGGCCCCCGAGGCGCGGCGTCTCGTGATAGAGCGCCAGACAGATGGCGTCAAGCAGGGTCGTCTTACCCGCTCCGGTGGGGCCGGTAATGGCGAACAGGCCGCTGCCGGAGAAGGGCGCCTCGCGAAAGTCGATTTGCCACTCTCCGCGCAGGGCGTTGAGGTTCTTAAACCGTAAAGACAAAATTCTCACCGCGGAGGCTCCTCATCTATGGCGCTTAGCGTGGCGTTAAACAGCGCCTGCAGGCGCGCGCGCTGCGGGCCGTCCAGATCGCTCTCCTGGGCCAGGCGGCGGGCAAACACCTCCCCGACCTGCAGCTCCGCCAGCGTTTCGTTTGCCTCGCCGCGCAGGGCAACACCGCTTTGCTCGCGGCGGCGGCGCAGCAGGAGCACCTCGACCGGGCGGTCGGCGGTCATCGCTTCGATTCGCCGCTGTACATCGCTCAGCCAGGCGCTGGCGCTGACTTCAATATCCAGCCAGGTGGGCTGCCCCCCGGGATTGTCCGGCAGCGCCGCCAGCTGAGCCTCAACCTCCTCCAGCGAGCCGCTGAGCATCGCCATCGGCTGAAAGCAGGGAATGCTCAGGGTGTCGATCTGACCGATCTCTGGCCCCTCCATCGTCAGCAGTACCACACTTTTGGGCTTGCCGAGCTCATCAAAACTCAGCGGAATCGGCGACCCGCTATAGCGAATGCGCGGATTACCGGCCACCTGCTGCGCGCGATGAATATGGCCCAGTGCGATATAGTCCGCCGGTGGAAAGGCCTGGGCCGGAAAGGCATCCAGGGTACCTATATAGATGTCGCGCACCGCGTCACCCGGCGTCACGCCCAGCGCGGTCAGGTGGCCGGTAGCGATGATCGGTACCTCCAGTCCGGCGGCTTCGCGGCGCTCACAGGCGGTCTGCCAACAGCGCTGGTAGTGGTCACGAATCGCCGTCAGCAGATCGCGCTGCTTGTCGCGGCCGGACTGACCGGCCTGGCTGAACTGAATGTCGCGCGGTCGCAAAAAGGGGATGGCGCACAGCAGCGCGCCCGGCGTGCCGTCGCGCTGCGTCAGGGTGATGACCTGCCCGGTGACCGCTTCCGTCGCCGCGGCAATCACCCGGGTGTTCAGCTGCGCCAGCAGCTCGCGCGATTCGTTGAGGGTGGCGACCGAGTCGTGGTTGCCGGCGAGGATAACCAGCTGGCAGCCGGTGGCGTGCAGATCGACGACGAACTGGTTATACAGCTCGCGGGCGTAGCTTGGCGGCGACGCGGTATCAAAGATGTCACCGGCGACGATCAAGGCATCTACCTGATGCTGTTCGACGGCGGCAATCAGCCAGCGGAAAAAGGCGCGGTGCTCGGCGGCGCGGCTGCGGGTGTAAAAAAACTGGCCAAGGTGCCAGTCCGAGGTGTGAATGATGCGCATAGCTCTCCCGTCTGCGGTTCCCTGCTACCGGGGCAGTATAAAGACTTTTCCCGATGCCGGGGGGGATTTCCGACGCTTGCTCTGGCGATGGGTTTATCATAAAAGTGTCACAAAACTGACGCATAATGCCAGCGCACATCACTCGTGACCTGAGGTCACCCCTGCAGGAGTCAAAATGGCGAAGCGCATTTTGGTGGTTGAAGATGAAGCCCCCATCCGTGAAATGCTGTGTTACGTGCTGGAGCAGAACGATTATCAGCCGATAGAAGCCGGGGATTACGACAGCGCGGTGACCGCGCTGATCGAACCGTGGCCCGATCTGATTTTGCTCGACTGGATGCTGCCCGGCGGTTCCGGGATACAGTTTATCAGGCATCTGAAGCGGGAGGCGCTGACCCGCGATATTCCGGTGTTGATGCTGACGGCGCGCGGTGAAGAAGAGGATCGCGTCCGCGGGCTGGAGGTAGGAGCCGACGACTACATTACCAAGCCGTTTTCCCCCAAAGAGCTGGTGGCGCGCATTAAAGCCGTACTGCGTCGCATTTCGCCCATGGCGGTGGAAGAGGTGATAGAAATGCAGGGGCTGAAACTTGATCCCTCGTCGCACCGGGTGATGTCCGGCGAGACGCCGCTGGAGATGGGGCCGACCGAATATAAGCTGCTGCACTTTTTTATGACCCACCCCGAGCGCGTCTACAGCCGCGAACAGTTGCTCAATCACGTCTGGGGCACTAACGTGTATGTGGAAGACCGCACCGTGGACGTGCATATTCGTCGCCTGCGCAAAGCGCTGGAGGTGGCCGGACACGACCGCATGGTACAGACAGTTCGCGGGACCGGTTACCGCTTCTCCGCCCGTTTTTAATCTCGCCTGTCCGGGGATCAGCTACGCTTCCCCGGGCGGACGCCGATCCGTGCCGCAGGGAGTTTACCGTGCTGGAACGCCTCTCCTGGAAGAGACTGCTCACCGAATTACTGTTGGCCTGCCTGCCGGCGCTGCTGCTCGGGCTGATGGTCGGCGGGCTGCCGTGGTTTTTACTGCTATCCGTACTGGCGGTGCTGGGCTGGCACTGCTGGAATCTGCTGATCCTGTCGCACTGGCTGTGGGTCGACCGCGCCATGACGCCGCCGGCCGGCCGCGCCAGCTGGGAGCCGCTGTTTTACGGGCTGTACCAGATGCAGCTGCGCAACCGGCGCCGGCGGCGTGAGTTAAGCCATCTGATTAAACGCTTTCGCAGCGGCGCCGAGTCACTTCCCGATGCGGTGGTGTTGACCACCGAAGAGGGCACTATCTTCTGGTGTAACGGGCTCGCCCAGCAGCATCTTGGCCTGCGCTGGCCGGAAGACAACGGACAAAACATCCTTAATCTGCTGCGCTATCCGGAGTTCAGTCAGTGGTTGTCCCGCCGGGACTTCTCGCAGGCGCTGACTCTGGTGCTGAATAACCAGCGCCATCTGGAGTTCCGTATCATGCCCTACAGTGAGGGGCAGTGGCTGATGGTGGCCCGCGACGTCACCGATAAGCATCAGCTGGAGGGCGCGCGGCGTCACTTTTTTGCCAACGTCAGCCACGAGCTGCGCACGCCCCTGACCGTACTGCAGGGCTACCTCGAGATGATGCAGGATGACATGCCGGCCGGGCCGATGCGTGAAAAAGCGCTGGCGACGATGCGCGAACAGACCCGGCGAATGGATAGCCTGGTCGGGCAGCTACTGACCCTGTCGCGTATTGAAGCGGCGCCCGCGCTGGATCTGCATCAGACGGTGGATATGCCGATGATGCTGCGGGTGCTGCAGCGCGAGGCGGAGACCCTCAGCCAGGGACGCCACGTGCTGCAATTCGACTGCGATGCGCAGCTGAGGGTGTTGGGAAATGAGGAGCAGCTCCGCAGCGCCGTTTCCAATCTGGTGTACAACGCCGTGAACCATACGCCGGCGGGCACCCGGATTGTGGTGGGCTGGCAGCGCCAGCGCCAGGGGGCGGCCTTCAGCGTGGAGGATAACGGCCCGGGCATTGCGGCGGAGCATTTGCCGCGCCTGACCGAACGTTTTTATCGCGTTGATCGGGCGCGCTCGCGGCAGACCGGCGGCAGTGGACTGGGGCTGGCCATCGTGAAGCACGCGCTTGGCCACCACGGCGCGCGGCTGGAGATCGCCAGTGAGCCCGGCGTTGCCACGCGCTTTAGCTTCACGCTGCCCGCGCGCTTGCTCGTCGCCCCCATGCTGGCGGAGAATAAGCGCGGTGAACAATAACGGATCCCTGTGATGACAACATACCGATGGGGCCTGGCGCTCTGCCTGCTGACGCAGAGCGCCCTGGCCGCTGCGCCGCTGGTTGGCAACCTGACCAGCGTTGGTTCCGATACGCTGGGGAACCTGATGGCCCTGTGGGGCGACCGCTTTAACCGCCAGCAGCCGGGTGTCAATGTGCAGGTCCAGGCGGCGGGCTCCTCGACGGCGCCGGTGGCGCTGGCGGCGGGGTCCGCTCAGCTGGGCGCCATGAGCCGGCCGATGCAGGAGAGTGAGCGCCGGCTGTTTGTCGCCCGCTATGGCTATCCGCCGCTGGCGATACCGGTGGCCATGGACGCGCTGACGGTGGTGGTCAACCAGGATAATCCGCTGACCGCACTGACCACCGATCGGCTGGACGCACTGTTCTCAGTGACCCGCCGCTGCGGTGAGGGCGCCGCGCCGCGCGACTGGGGCGAACTGTTACCCAACCCCGCCTGGCAGCAGCGCAGCATTGTCCGCTACGGGCGTAACTCCGCTTCCGGTACCTGGGGCTATTTTAAACAACAGGCGCTCTGCGAGGGGGATTTTCGCCGCGATGTGGCGGAATTTCCCGGCTCGGCGGCGGTAGTGCAGGCGGTGGCGCGCGACGTCAATGGCATTGGCTATGCCAGCGCCGGCTTTGGCCATAGCGGCGTGCGGTTGCTGGCGATTGGCCGTCCGGGCGAGCCGCCGGTGCCGCCGGGCGAAGAAGCCATCCGCAGCGGTCGCTACCCCTTTTCCCGTCCGCTGTGGCTGTACGTGAATAAAGCGCCCGGTCAGCCGCTTCCGCCGCTGACCGCCGCGTTTGTTTCGCTGGTGCTGTCGGCGCAGGGGCAGGCGGACGTGCGCCGTGCGGGCTACCTGCCGCTCTCCGCGACGCAGCGCCGGGAAGCGCGGGCCGCCGCGGGGCTGGCGGAGGAGTGAATTTTTTTCATCGCCGCTGAGTATTCTTCGTTTGCCGTTGACCGGCGCTCGTGCGAACCTGTCAGTCAAGCATAGCCATCCAGATGGCTGAATAATGACAACCGGTGATGATGTCCGAACGAGACTGTCACCGCCCGTGCAGGAGCCACGCCATGCCACACCTTACCCCGCCGTTCCGCGCCGATACCGTGGGCAGTTTTTTACGGCCCGCCGCCATTAAGCAGGCGCGCGCCCGCTTTCAGGCCGGTGAAATTGACGCCGCGGCGCTGCGCGCCGTCGAAGATCGGGCGATTCGCGACCTGGTGGCGAAACAGCGCGCCTGTGGCCTGGCGGTGGTTACCGACGGCGAATTTCGTCGCGCCTGGTGGCATTTTGACTTTTTCGACGGGCTGCAGGGCGTTGAGCGCTATGAGGCAGAGCAGGGGATTCAGTTTAACGGCGTGCAGACGCGGGCGCAGTCGGTGCGGGTGGTAGGGAAGCTGGGCTTCGCCAACCATCCCATGCTGGCTGACTTTCGCTTCCTCGATGCGCTGCGCGGCGATGCGGTCGCCAAGATGACCATCCCCAGCCCGAGCGTGCTGCATTTTCGCGGGGGGCGCGGGGCGATCGATGCCAGTGTCTATCCGGATTTGAGTGCCTACTTTGACGATCTTGCTGCGACCTGGCGCGAGGCGATCCATGCCTTTTACGCCGCCGGCTGTCGCTATCTTCAGCTGGATGATACCGTCTGGGCGTATCTCTGTTCGGCGGATCAGTGCCGGCAGATGCGCGAGCGGGGTGACGATCCGCAGAAGCTGGCCGCCACCTATGCCCGGGTGCTGAATCAGGCGCTGGCGGATAAGCCGGCCGATATGACGATTGGGCTACACGTCTGCCGCGGTAATTTCCGCTCAACCTGGATTGCCGAAGGGGGCTACGAACCGGTCGCGGAAGTGCTGTTTGGCAGCGTGAACGTGGATGCGTTTTATCTCGAGTACGATAATGCGCGCTCGGGCGGCTTTGAGCCGCTGCGCTTTGTGCGCCCCGGTCATCAACAGGTCGTCCTGGGGCTGGTGACCACTAAAACCGGCGAGCTGGAGTCCGCGGAGAGCCTGCGCCAGCGGCTGGCCGAAGCGGCGCAGTATGTGCGCCCTGAACAGCTCTGCCTGAGCCCGCAGTGCGGTTTTGCCTCGACGGAGGAGGGCAACAGCCTGAGTGAAGACCAGCAGTGGCAGAAGATCCGCCGGGTGGTGGAGGTGGCGGAGGCCGTATGGCATTAAGGTGCCGCTGAGTGTCATCCTGTGTTTACGCGGGCGCTAACAGGCGCCCGCCGGGCAGATAATCCGCCCAATCCGGGCAAAATAGTCACCAGCAGATGACCCGCTGTACATATCATCGGGTACCATCCGGGGAATAAATAGTGATATACACTGGGTTTGTTGTTTTATTCACAATAAGCCACTGCTTTACCGATCCCGCCTTGCCTTTCGCCGCTATAAACGTTTTACTTACCCCCCTGTTGGGCACCCCGCGCGTACAGAATAATATCCGCTAATAATCGTGCTTTCGCTTCATTAACGTCGTGCTTTGCGGTTCTCTACGCGAGAGTGCGATAGCGACAGCCGCGGTTCAACAGATTCCACCACAACATCAGATATGACGGTCACCACGGTATTGCTATGAGTAAAAGTATGACCCCCCGCGACATTCTCGCGCTCGGATTTATGACCTTCGCCCTGTTTGTCGGCGCCGGTAACATTATTTTTCCCCCAATGGTTGGTATTCAGTCTGGTCAACACGTCTGGCTGGCGGCACTGGGCTTTTTGGTGACGGCCGTCGGTCTACCGGTGATCACCGTGATCGCCCTGGCCCGCGTCGGCGGCGGCGTGGATGCCCTGAGTTCGCCGATCGGCAAAGCCGCCGGGCTGGTGCTGGCAGCAGTCTGCTATCTGGCCGTGGGCCCGCTGTTTGCTACCCCGCGCACCGCAACAGTCTCCTTTGAAGTGGGGATTGCGCCGCTGACCGGCGACGGCGAGCTGCCGTTGTTTATTTACAGCCTGATCTATTTTTCGCTGGTGATGGTTATCTCACTGTATCCCGGCAAGCTGCTGGACACCGTTGGCCACTTCCTCGCACCGCTGAAAATTGTTGCGCTGGTGGTGCTCGGCGTGGCCGCCGTGCTGTGGCCGGCCGGGGGCTCAATTCCGGCCACCGAGGCGTATACGAAAGCGGCGTTCTCCACCGGTTTTGTCAACGGCTACCTGACGATGGATACGCTGGGCGCGCTGGTGTTTGGTATCGTCATTGTCAATGCCGCCCGCTCGCGCGGCATCGACAACCCCCGCCTGCTGACGCGCTATACCGTGCTCGCCGGCCTGATTGCCGGATTGGGCCTGACGCTGGTTTACCTGTCGCTGTTTAAACTGGGCGCCGGCAGCGGCACGCTGGTGGCGCAGAACGTTAACGGTGCCGCCATTCTGCACGCTTACGTGCAGCAGACCTTCGGCGGTATGGGCAGCGTCTTCCTCGCCGCGCTGATTTTTGTGGCCTGCATGGTGACCGCGGTAGGCCTGACCTGCGCCTGCGCGGAGTTTTTCGAGCAGTATCTGCCGTTTTCTTATCGCACGCTGGTATTGATTCTCGGCCTGTTCTCGATGCTGGTGTCTAACCTCGGACTGAGCCACCTGATTCAGTTCTCGATTCCGGTGCTGACGGCAATCTATCCGCCATGTATCGTGCTGGTACTGCTGAGTTTTACCCTGAAGTGGTGGCACCAGGCGGGACGTATTGTTGCGCCGACCATGTTGGTGAGCCTGATTTTTGGTATTATCGACGCGATCAAAACCACGCCGTTCGGTGAGGTGCTGCCGGCCTGGAGTCAGCATCTGCCGCTGGCTGACCAGGGGCTCTCCTGGCTGCCGCCGGTGCTGGTGATGCTGCTGCTGTTGGGGGTGATCGACCGCCTCGCCGGACGTCGTGACGTGGCGACGGAAAACTGATCGCGCGCAGTTAACTTTTTGACCACGGGCCCGCCCGTGGTTTTTTCATTTCACAGGTAAGATGTTGTTATGCAAGAAACCAATAAGCTCAAACGCGGATTGAGCACCCGGCACATCCGCTTTATGGCGCTGGGCTCGGCGATCGGCACCGGTCTGTTTTACGGCTCTGCCAATGCGATACAGATGGCCGGGCCGAGCGTGCTGCTGGCTTACATTATTGGCGGCGCCGTCGCCTACATCATTATGCGCGCGCTGGGGGAGATGTCCGTCAATAATCCGCAGGCCAGCTCCTTTTCCCGCTATGCGCAGGACTACCTGGGACCGATGGCCGGCTTTATTACCGGCTGGACCTACTGCTTTGAGATCCTGATTGTGGCTATTGCCGACGTGACCGCGTTCGGCATTTATATGGGCGTCTGGTTTCCCGAGGTGCCGCACTGGATCTGGGTGCTGAGCGTGGTGCTGATCATTGGCGCAATTAACCTGTTGAGCGTAAAAGTCTTTGGGGAAGTGGAGTTCTGGTTCTCTTTCTTTAAAGTCGCCACCATTATCATCATGATTGCCGCCGGCATTGGCATTATTGTCTGGGGCATCGGCAACGGCGGACAGCCTACCGGCATCCATAACCTGTGGACCAACGGCGGATTCTTTGCGCACGGCGTGGTGGGGATGCTGCTCTCGCTGCAAATGGTGATGTTTGCCTACGGCGGCATTGAAATTATCGGCATTACCGCCGGCGAGGCCGAGGATCCGGCGAAGTCAATTCCCCGTGCGATCAATTCGGTTCCGCTGCGTATTCTGGTTTTTTACGTCGGCACGCTGTTTGTGATCATGTCCATCTATCCGTGGAACCAGGTCGGTACCGCCGGTAGCCCGTTTGTGCTGACGTTCCAGCAGCTGGGCATCGCAGCGGCGGCCTCGATCCTGAACTTTGTGGTGATCACGGCCTCGCTGTCTGCGATTAACAGCGACGTGTTCGGCGTTGGCCGGATGCTGAACGGCATGGCGGAGCAGGGGCACGCGCCGCAAATGTTCCGCAAAATCAGCCGTCGCGGTATCCCGTGGGTTTCTGTGCTGGTGATGATGCTGGCGATGCTGGTGGCGGTGTACCTGAACTACCTGATGCCGGAAAAAGTGTTCCTGGTGATCGCTTCGCTGGCGACTTTTGCCACCGTCTGGGTCTGGATAATGATTCTGTTCTCGCAGATCGCTTTCCGCCGCTCGCTCAGCCGGGCAGATGCGGCGACGCTGCAGTTTGCGCTGCCGGGCGGCGCGGCGACCGCCTGGCTGGGGATCGTGTTCCTGATGTTTATCATCGGCCTGATTGGCTGGTTCCCGGATACCCGCATTTCGCTGTACGTGGGAGCCGGCTGGATAGTGCTGCTGCTGCTGGCCTGGTCGCTGATGAAAAAGCGAGCCTGATCACCGTTTTTCGGGCGGCATTGCCTGCCGCCCTGTGACCTTTCGCAAAGAAAACCGACTATTTCGATTAAGTCGTTTTAGCTGAAAGGTTACGCCCACTTTTTGCACCTGCTTTTTACCGCGTTTTCGGGTGGAGTCGTGGCTTCCTTTATCAATGGACATCACGATGACAGCGCGGCACTCCCTCTCTAAGGGCCTGAAAGGCCGACATATTCGATTTATGGCGTTGGGATCGGCGATCGGAACCGGGTTGTTTTACGGCTCCGCGGAGGCGATCAACATGGCGGGCCCCAGCGTGATTGTTGCCTATCTGATTGGCGGCGTCGCCGCGTGGATCATCATGCGCGCGCTGGGCGAGCTGGCGGTCAACGATCCGCAATCCGGTGCCTTCAGCCGCTATGCACATCACTATCTTGGCCCGCTGTATGGCTTTATGACCGGTTGGACCTGGTGCTTTGAAATTCTGATCGTGGCGATCGCCGATGTGACGGCGTTTGGTATTTACATGGGCGTCTGGTTTCCCGATGTACCGCAGTGGATCTGGGTGTTAAGCGTGGTGTTGCTGATTGGCGCCCTTAATCTGCTCAGCGTCAAGGTATTCGGTGAAATTGAGTTCTGGCTCTCACTGGTTAAAGTGATAACGATTTTGCTGATGATTGCGGTGGGGATAGGACTGATCGTCTGGGGAATAGGCAATGGGGGGCGGCCTACCGGCATTGCCAATCTCTGGCAGCACGGCGGCTTTTTCGCCCACGGTGTCATGGGGATGATCCTCTCTTTGCAGGTGGTGATGTTTGCCTATGGTGGCATCGAAATCATCGGCGTGACCGCCGGTGAGGCGCGCGATCCGGCGACAAGTATTCCGCAGGCTATTAACGCGGTGCCGCTGCGTATCTTGCTGTTTTATGCCGGTACGCTGTTCGTGATCATGGCCATCTACCCGTGGAATGCGGTGGGGCAGCAGGGGAGCCCCTTCGTCCTGACGTTTGAGCGCCTGGGGATTGCTTCAGCGGCCACGGTGCTCAATCTGGTGGTGATCAGCGCCTCGATATCCGCAGTCAACAGCGACGTGTTTGGCGTCGGGCGGATGCTACAAGCGATGGCCGACCAGGGCGATGCGCCGCGCGTTTTTCAGCGGCTGTCGTCGCGCGGTATTCCATGGGCCGCCACGCTGGCAATGGTCGTCGCGATGCTGCTGGCCGTGTTGCTTAACTGGATGATGCCCAAAAAAATCTTTCTGATTATCGCGTCGCTGGCCACGTTTGCCACGGTGTGGGTGTGGCTGATGATCTTGTTGGCGCACATCGCTTTTCGCCGCGAGCGGGGCAGGGAACGGCACCCGCCGACGGGCTATCCGCTGCCGGGCGGCATGCCGGTCGCGGCGCTCGGCGTGGTTTTTTTGCTGTTTATCCTCGCGCTGCTGGCGTGGTTCCCCGACACGCGCATTGCGCTGTATGTCGGGGGAGGATGGATTGCCTGGTTAGTGCTGGTCTGGCAGCGCTGGCGACGCTGCCGTTGACAGGTGACGCAGATCGTGACCGGTCGGCGTCTGGTGGACGCGCAGACCAAACGCCGGCAGCACGGCAAACACGTGGTCGAAGATGTCTGATTGGATACTTTCATACTCCAGCCAGACGGTGGTGTTGGTGAAAGCGTAAATTTCAATGGGCAGGCCATCCGGCGTCGGCGCCATCTGGCGAACCATCAGCGTCATGCCTTTATGAATGTGGGCGTGGCTGCGCAGATACCTCTCCAGCCAGGCGCGGAACGTACCGATGTTGGTCAGGTGACGCCCGTTCAGCGGCATCGACAGATCGCCCTGTACCTGATGGTTCCAGGCCAGCACCTCTTCATGTTTTTGCGTAATGTACGGTGCCAGCAGCTCCGCCTTTTGTAGCTCCTGCAACTGCCCGGCGGTCAAAAAGTGAATGCTGGTGACGTCGATATTCAGACTGCGTTTGATGCGGCGTCCGCCCGATTCGGACATCGCCCGCCAGTTTTTAAACGAGTCGGAAATCAGCGCGTAGGTCGGAATGGTCGTGATGGTGTTATCCCAGTTGCGCACTTTGACCGTGGTCAGGCCGATATCGATCACCGCGCCGTCGGCGCCGTACTTCGGCATTTCCAGCCAGTCGTTGATTTTCAGCATGTCGTTGGCCGAAAGCTGGATGCCGGCCACCAGACCGAGAATCGGATCTTTAAATACCAGCATCAGCACCGCGGTCATTGCCCCCAGCCCGCTGAACAGGTAGACCGGCGATTTGCCCATCAGCAGGGCGACAATCAAGATGGCACAAAAAATGGCGGCGATCAGCTTGATACCCTGAAAGATGCCGCGCAGCGGCAGCTGACTGGCGACGTTGCTGCGCCGCGCCAGCGCCAGCAGCACGTCGAGCAGGGCGAACAGCGTCAGCAGGATGAACAGCAGGGTCCATACCTGCGCGCACACGATCAGGACATCGCGTACCTGCTCGCGGCTGTGCAGCCAAATCTGGCACTGAATTTGAAACAGGATTCCCTGAAACAGAAATGCCAGGCGGTTAAACAGGCGGTGCTGCGTGAGCGCGCTCAGCCAGCCGCCCCCGCGTTTTTCACCGATTTTGCTCAGCATGGGCAGTACCAGCCGGTGCAATAGCAGGTGCACAATCAGTGAAATGAACAGAATAATGACGACCACGGCGGCCACCGCCAGCGGGGCGGCGTAGTGAATTTGCCAGGCGCTTAGCCAGGCGGCGATCTGTTGTTGCACAACGACTCCTTGTGGATTAACGATTCCTGTGAGACAGGGTAGCGGGCTGACGACGCGGCGCAACCCCCTTTGCGGTTTACCGGGAGAGATTGACGTTTTTTTTCACGGCAATAAAAAAGCCCGCCGAAGCGGGCTTGTCTCACCAGCGGTAGATTACAGCTTGGTGGCGTTTTCGGACAGGTACTTCGCCACGCCCGCCGGGGAAGCGCCCATCCCCTCTTTTCCTTTTTCCCACTGCGCCGGGCACACTTCGCCGTGCTCTTCGTGGAACTGCAGCGCATCAACCATGCGCAGCATTTCGTCAACGTTACGGCCCAGCGGCAGGTCGTTCACTACCTGGTGACGGACGACGCCGTTCTGGTCGATCAGGAAAGAGCCGCGCAGCGCGACGCCTGCATCCGGGTGCTCGATGCCGTACGCCTTCTGAATGTCACGTTTGACGTCAGCGACCATCGCGTATTTGACTTCGCCGATGCCGCCTTTGTCCACCGGGGTGTTACGCCAGGCGTTGTGCACGAACTCGGAGTCAAAGGAAACGCCAACCACTTCCACGCCGCGCTTCTGGAATTCGGCATAGCGCTTGTCAAAGGCGATCAGCTCTGACGGGCAGACGAAGGTGAAATCCATCGGCCAGAAGAACAGCACGGTCGGTTTGCCCGCGATGTGCTTTTTAAAGTTAAAGTTTTCAACGATTTCACCGTTTCCGAGCACGGCTGCGGCGGTAAAATCCGGTGCTTGACGAGTAACCAGGACCATGTTCACTCCTGTAAAAAAGCAAAGTAAGCAGAGATAACGGACCGCCAGACCCGCTGGCGTAACCGTTGCGAAATTGATGCCCTTCACCAATCGCTGTGATAGGTCAGGACTATTGATATCCATATTTCTACAGACAGCTTGTTACAATAACCCTTTTTCTAAAAAGGGCAAGGGGTAAAAGTAGCAAAGAGCAGGGGGTAAAAGTCGCAGGCGGCTACAGCGATCCGTTGCGGGCCCGCGCCATCAGCCGCGGATAGAATTGCCAGAATTGTGTTTCAAGCGCGTGATAGTGGGTGATGAAATCCTGCCAGGAGTCGCTGAGCGCTGCCAGCCGAGGCCGGCGACTGGCCATCCCGCTCAGCACCCGCTGCAGGTAGTCTGCTTCCGCGTAGCGCTCCATCCAGCGCTCCTCCCACAGGTAGCGATTAAGGTGCTGAAAGCGCGCCGGCGTGTCCGCCAGCGCCGGCGTAATTTCCGCCTGCGCCTCGGCGAGAAACTGCGCGAGCGGCCGGCCCGGAGAGAGTTGCGACCAGTGCAGGGAGAGAAAATGATCCCAGATAACATCAAGGGTAATTGGCGCTACGCGGCGCGTCTCATCGCGAAACCAGCCGCGCGCGGCGCGCACTTCGGGCAGGGCGTCGGTGAGGGCGTCTACGCGCCGGTGCAGGCTGATGCCGTCGGCAACCGCCTGCGGCCAGCTGCCGTAGGGATTTCCGCGAACGAAGTCGGCCATCAGGTTGCCCAGCAGCGAGCTGTTCGCCAGCGTGGCCAGGTGCAGGTGTGCAAGAAAGTTCATCGCGCTACTATACGCCATTCGTCCGCGGGACACAGCCCCGCTTTTCGAGTACACTATGCCGCCTGTTTTTCTCACTGTGACTGATCATGCGCGTTGCCGATTTCTCATTTGATTTACCTGAATCCCTGATCGCCCACTACCCGCAGCCCGAGCGCAGCGGCTGTCGCCTGTTGAGCCTCGATGGCCCGAGCGGCGAGCTGACCCACGGGGTGTTTACAGACCTGCTGGCCAGGCTGCAGCCGGGCGATCTGCTGGTGTTTAACAATACGCGGGTGATCCCGGCACGCCTGTATGGCCGCAAGGCCAGCGGCGGAAAAATCGAGGTGCTGGTCGAGCGGATGCTGGACGAGAAGCGCGTGCTGGCGCACGTGCGCGCCTCAAAGGCGCCGAAACCCGGCGCGGCCCTGCTGTTGGGCGATGATGAGAGCGTGAGCGCCACCATGGTGGCACGTCATGATGCGCTGTTTGAGCTGGCGTTTGAGGATCCGCGCCCGGTGCTGGATATCCTGAATGCTATTGGGCATATGCCGCTGCCGCCCTATATCGATCGCCCTGACGAAGAGGCTGACCGGGAGCTCTATCAGACCGTTTACGGCCAGCGCCCCGGCGCGGTCGCGGCCCCGACTGCCGGCCTGCACTTTGACGAGCCGCTGCTGGCGGCGCTGCGCGAGAAAGGCGTCGAGATAGCGTTTGTCACGCTGCACGTCGGTGCCGGCACCTTCCAGCCGGTGCGGGTGGAGAATATTGAAGACCACATTATGCACGCCGAGTACGCCGAGGTGCCGCAGGAGGTAGTCGACGCGGTGCTGGCCTGTAAAGCCCGCGGCAACCGGGTGATCGCGGTGGGCACCACTTCTGTGCGATCGCTGGAGAGCGCCGCAAACGCTGCGCAGGGGGCGCTGATTGCGCCGTTTTTTGACGATACCAGCATTTTTATTTTTCCTGGCTATCACTACCGGGTGGTGGACGCGCTGGTGACCAATTTTCACCTGCCGGAATCTACGCTGATCATGCTGGTGAGCGCCTTTGCGGGCTATCGTCAGGTGATGCATGCGTACCGGCAGGCGGTGGCGGAGCAGTACCGCTTTTTTAGCTACGGGGATGCGATGTTCATCACCCGTAACCCCGATGCGCCTGACCAGCCGGTTGGGCAATCATAAACGACAGACTGTTTCTCTGTTGAGGTAGACGTGAAATTTGAATTAGATACCACTGACGGTCGCGCGCGTCGCGGCCGGCTGATTTTTGATCGCGGCGTGGTCGAAACGCCGGCGTTTATGCCGGTGGGCACCTACGGCACCGTAAAGGGCATGACGCCGGAAGAGGTCAAAGAGACCGGCGCGCAGATCCTGCTGGGTAACACCTTCCACCTGTGGCTGCGCCCGGGTCAGGAGATCATGAAACTGCACGGCGATCTGCATGACTTTATGCACTGGTCCGGTCCGATCCTCACCGATTCCGGCGGTTTTCAGGTATTCAGCCTGGGCGATATTCGAAAAATCACCGAAGCGGGCGTGCATTTTCGTAATCCGATTAACGGCGATGCCATTTTCCTCGATCCGGAAAAATCGATGGAGATCCAGTACGATCTCGGTTCCGACGTGGTGATGATTTTTGATGAATGTACGCCGTACCCGGCGGACTGGGATTATGCTAAGCGCTCGATGGAGATGTCGCTGCGCTGGGCGAAGCGCAGCCGCGACCGCTTTGACAGCCTCGGCAATAAGAACGCCCTGTTTGGCATTATTCAGGGCGGCGTTTACGAAGATTTACGAGATGTGTCGGTCAAAGGTCTGGTAGAGATTGGCTTTGATGGGTACGCTGTGGGCGGCCTGGCGGTGGGTGAGCCGAAGGAAGACATGCACCGCATTCTGGAGCACGTCTGCCCGCAGATCCCGGCTGACAAACCCCGCTATCTGATGGGGGTCGGGAAACCGGAAGACCTGGTGGAAGGCGTACGCCGCGGCGTGGATATGTTTGACTGCGTGATGCCTACGCGCAATGCACGCAACGGCCACCTGTTCGTCACCGATGGCGTGGTGAAGATTCGCAACGCCAAATATAAAGATGATACCGCGCCTCTGGATGCGGAGTGTGATTGCTACACCTGTCGCAATTATACCCGCGCGTACTTGCATCATCTTGACCGCTGTAACGAAATACTGGGCGCGCGCCTGAATACCATTCATAACCTGCGCTACTATCAACGCCTTATGGCGGGTTTACGGCAGGCTATTGAAGAGGGTAAATTAGCGTCCTTTGTTACCGAGTTCTACCAACGGACGGGTAAGGCAGTTCCGCCATTAAACGTCTGATAATTAACAATAGAGGGAATATCAATGAGCTTTTTTATTTCTGACGCCGTGGCGGCCGCGGGCGCTCCATCTCAGGGAAGTCCGTACTCTCTGGTGATCATGCTGGTGGTGTTTGGCCTGATTTTCTATTTTATGATCCTGCGCCCGCAGCAGAAGCGTGCCAAAGATCATAAAAAACTGATGGACTCCATCTCCAAAGGTGATGAAGTGCTGACCAGCGGTGGCCTGGTCGGTCGCGTCAGCAAAGTGGCTGATACCGGTTATGTCACGCTCGCCCTGAATGACACCACTGAAGTGGTCATTAAGCGCGATTTCGTTGCCGCCGTACTGCCTAAAGGCACCATGAAGGCGCTGTAATATTCGACACCCCTAAGGGAACTGCCGTGTTAAACCGTTATCCTTTGTGGAAGTACATCATGCTGGTCGCCGTGATTCTGGTCGGCCTGCTCTATGCGCTTCCCAACCTGTATGGTGAGGATCCGGCTGTTCAGGTCACTGGCGCGCGCGGAAGCGCCGCCAGTGAGCAGACGCTGGTTCAGATCCAGGACGTACTGAAGAAAGAAAACATTCCGAGTAAATCACTGGCTCTGGAAGATGGGGCTATTCTGGCACGCTTTGCCGACACTGACGTGCAGCTGCGCGCCCGTGAGGCGATCCTGAGCGCGCTGGGTGAAAACTATGTGGTGGCCTTAAACCTGGCGCCGGCTACGCCGAACTGGCTGGCTCGCCTGCATGCTGAGCCGATGAAGCTGGGTCTTGACCTGCGCGGCGGTGTGCACTTCCTGATGGAAGTGGATATGGACACCGCGTTCAGCAAGCTGCAGGAGCAGAATATGGATACCCTGCGCAGCGAGCTGCGTGAAAAGGGCATTCCTTATACCACCGTCAGTAAGACGCCAAACTACGGAGTGGATATCCGCTTCCGCGATACGGCTGCCCGCAACGAGGCCGTCAATTACCTCACCCCGCGTCATCGCGATATGGTGATCACCAACAGCGGCAGCGATGCCCTGCGTGCGGTGATGACCGACGAACGGATGCGCGAAGCGCGTGAGTATGCTGTTCAGCAAAACATTACTATCCTGCGTAACCGTGTGAATCAACTTGGCGTGGCCGAACCGTTGGTGCAGCGTCAGGGCTCTGATCGCATCGTGGTTGAGCTGCCGGGCATTCAGGACACGGCGCGGGCGAAAGAAATTCTTGGTGCCACCGCCACGCTGGAGTTCCGCCTGGTGAATACCGCGGTCGATCCGACGGCGGCGGCCAGCGGCCGCGTCCCGGGGGATTCCGAAGTGAAGCCGACCCGCGACGGTCAACCGGTGGTGCTGTATAAGCGCGTGATTTTGACCGGTGACCACATTACCGATTCCACCTCCAGCATGGATGAGTATAACCAGCCGCAGGTGAACATTTCGCTGGATGGTGCGGGCGGCAACGCCATGTCGAACTTCACCAAGGACAACATCGGTAAGCCGATGGCGACGCTGTTTGTCGAGTACAAAGACAGCGGTAAGCGCGATGCCAACGGCCGTGCGGTGCTGCAGAAGCAGGAAGAGGTGATTAACGTCGCCAACATCCAGTCGCGTCTGGGCAATAGCTTCCGCATTACCGGCATCAACAACCCGAATGAAGCACGTCAGCTGTCGCTGCTGCTGCGAGCCGGTGCGCTGATCGCCCCGATTCAGATCGTAGAAGAGCGCACCATTGGGCCGACCATGGGGCAGCAGAACATCAATCAGGGCCTGGAAGCCTGCCTGTGGGGGCTGCTCGCCTCGATCATCTTCATGGTGGTGTTCTATAAGAAGTTTGGTCTGATTGCGACTTCGGCGCTGCTGGTGAACCTGGTGCTGATTGTGGGCATTATGTCGCTGTTGCCCGGCGCCACGCTGACCATGCCGGGGATTGCCGGTATCGTGCTGACGCTGGCGGTGGCGGTAGATGCCAACGTACTGATTAACGAGCGTATTAAAGAAGAGCTGAGAAACGGGCGCAGCGTGCAGCAGGCGATTCATGAGGGCTACAAAGGCGCCTTCTCCAGTATCGTCGATGCGAACGTCACCACCCTGATCAAGGTGATTATTCTCTACGCCGTGGGTACCGGATCGATTAAAGGTTTTGCCATTACCACCGCGATCGGTATCGGCACCTCCATGTTTACGGCGATTCTGGGGACGCGTGCCATCGTTAACCTGGTGTACGGCGGCAAACGCATCAACAAGCTGTCAATCTGAGGAGTGCGTTGTGGCACAGGAATACAACATTGAGCAGTTAAACCACGGGCGTAAAGTCGTCGACTTTATGCGCTGGGACAAGGTGGCCTTTATCATTTCCGGCCTGCTGCTTGTTGCCGCCATTGCCATCATGGGCGTGCGCGGCTTTAACTGGGGGCTGGATTTCACCGGCGGTACGGTCATCGAGATTAATCTGCAGAAACCGGCAAACCTCGATACGCTCCGTACTGCGCTGGAGACGTCCGGCTTTAAAGAGCCGCAGGTGCAAAACTTCGGCAGCAGCCGCGATATCATGGTGCGGATGGCACCGTCGGAAGGTCCGGCGGGTCAGGAGTTGGGCGGTAAGGTGGTCGCGGTGATTGATCAGGCGACCGGGCAGGATGCTACCGTAAAGCGCATTGAGTTTGTCGGCCCCAGCGTCGGTAGCGATCTGGCGCAGGCCGGTGCTATGGCGCTGTTGTCGGCGCTGATTGCCATTCTGATCTACATCGGCATTCGCTTCGAATGGCGTCTGGCGCTGGGTACTGTGCTGGCGCTGGCGCACGATGTGATCATCACGATGGGCATTCTGTCGCTGTTCCACATTGAGATCGACCTGACCATTATCGCCTCGCTGATGTCAGTGATTGGCTACTCGCTGAACGATAAGATTGTGGTCTCGGATCGTATCCGTGAGAACTTCCGCAAGATCCGCCGCGGTTCTTCCTACGACATTACCAACGTCTCGCTGACGCAGACCCTGAGTCGTACCATTATCACCTCGGTAACGACCATGGCGATGGTGGCCATTCTGCTGGTGTTTGGCGGAGCGCTGCTGCAGGGCTTCTCGCTGACCATGCTGATTGGCGTGGCGATCGGTACGGTATCCTCGATCTACGTCTCTTCGGCGCTGGCGCTGAAGCTGGGCATGAAGCGCGAGCATATGCTGCAGCAGAAAGTCGAGAAAGAGGGCGCCGATCAGCCCTCGATTCTGCCGTAAGCGCTTTCTGTGACGTATCACACGGCCACCCCTGGGTGGCCGTTTTTTTTGGCGATTTAGCGGGCTGGCGGCGCCGGCGCCGCGCTATTTACCTGCACATCATACAGTCGCACAAACCCCAGCTGTTCCGGAGTCATGCCGCTCAGGCGCAGCGGAACGGTGGTCTCCGCCCGGGCAATCAGCGATGCGGGCAGGGTTAAGGTCTGGCTCAGGGTCTCTGCCGCCAGCGGCTTGCCGGTAACGGGATCCAGGGGGCCCCAGTCGACCCGAGCGGTCATCGCCGGGAGCGTACCGCCCCGGGTGGCCGCCAGCCGCAGCGTGGCCCGGGTGCCGTTGGCCTCCATGGCCACCTGCTCCAGCGAGACGCGCAGTGGGCCGGCACGGCTCTCCAGCTCGACCGGCGCGCGGGCGGCGGGCACCAGCCAGGCACCGGCGCTGGCGTGCTGGTTAAGCAGCGTTTGCCGCTCAAGCGCGCTGGCCTGGCGGGTGAGCTGGCGCATGTGCTGATTGAGTTTCACCACTTCGCGATGCAGCGTGCGGACCTCCTGCTGCTGGCGGGGTGGGGTGGAGGCACAGCCTGCCAGTACCAGCGTCGCGGTGAACAGCGTCAGCATTCGGATGGAAGGGAAAGTCATATCGCGCTCCTTATCCGGTGGGGATGCTGTTAAGCATAGTGCCTTTCGCCGCGGCTGGCATTCAGTTGTCCGGCCTGCCAGGTTACACTGTTGCCTTTAACCGTTAAGAGTCAGGATCTGGTCATGCATTGCCCGTTCTGTTCCGCCGTTGATACCAAAGTTATCGACTCTCGCCTGGTGGGGGAGGGGGCCTCTGTTCGCCGCCGCCGCCAGTGTCTGCTCTGCCACGAGCGCTTTACCACCTTTGAGGTGGCCGAACTGGTGATGCCGCGAGTGGTAAAAAGCAACGATGTGCGCGAACCCTTTAACGAGGACAAGCTGGCCGGTGGCCTGATGAAAGCGCTGGAGAAACGGCCGGTGAACTCGGATGACGTGGCGAATGCGGTGAATCACATTAAATCGCAGCTGCGCGCCACCGGCGAGCGGGAAGTCCCGAGTAAGCTGATTGGCAATCTGGTGATGGACGCGCTGAAAAAGCTGGATAAGGTCGCCTATATCCGCTTCGCCTCGGTGTATCGCAGCTTTGAAGACGTGCGCGAATTTGGTGAAGAGATCGCCCGCCTGGAGGATTAATACGTGAGTGATGCACGCTATATGGCGCGGGCGCTGGAGCTGGCGCGCCGCGGTACTTGGACCACCCATCCCAATCCCCGGGTGGGCTGCGTGATCGTGCGTGAGGGCGCCATCGTCGGCGAAGGCTGGCACGTCCGTGCCGGTGACCCCCATGCTGAAGTGTACGCGCTGCGTCAGGCCGGCGATCGGGCGCGCGGAGCGACCGCCTACGTGACGCTGGAGCCGTGCAGCCATGTTGGCCGCACGCCGCCCTGCTGCGATGCGCTGATCGCCGCCGGTATCAGTCGGGTGGTGGCGGCCATGCAGGATCCCAACCCGCAGGTCGCGGGACGCGGGCTGCGCCGCCTGAGCGAGGCCGGCGTGGCGGTGAGTCACGGTCTGATGATGGCCGAAGCCGAGGCGCTGAACCGCGGCTTTCTGAAGCGCATGCGCACTGGCTTTCCGTGGATCCAGGTTAAAATGGGCGCCTCGGCGGACGGACGCACCGCCATGGCCAGTGGTGAAAGCCAGTGGATAACGTCGCCGCAGGCGCGTCAGGATGTGCAGCGCCTGCGCGCCGCCAGTCATGCCATACTGAGTACCAGCGCAACCGTGCTGGCTGACGATCCGGCGCTGACCGTACGCTGGTCAGCGCTGGGAGAGCGGTTGCAGGCCGCGTATCCTCAGGAGGCGCTGCGCCAGCCGGTGCGGGTGATCCTGGATGCCGGTCAGCGGATAACCGCGGAACACCGCGTCGTGCAGCAGCCGGGAGAGACCTGGCTGGTGGGCGACCGCCCCGATGCCCGGATCTTCCCCGCGGGGGTTTCTCCGCTGCGGGTTCCCGCCCTGAACGGGCAGGTGGACCTGGTGTCGCTGATGATACTGCTGGGCCGGCAGCAAATTAACAGCGTCTGGGTTGAGGCGGGCGCGACCCTCGCGGGGGCGCTGCTGAATGCGGGCCTGGTCGATGAGCTGCTGATTTACATGGCCCCGACGCTGCTCGGCGACGCCGCGCGCGGCCTGTGCCATTTGCCCGGCCTGACCCGGCTGGCTGATGCGCCGCGCCTGCGTTTTACTGATGTGCGTCAGGTTGGGCCGGATGTGCGCCTGACCCTGACGCCGCACAATTAAGGGGCGCCGCCCCGAAGAGTGTGGTAGAATCCGCCCCCCCGCGGGGCCATTAACCGAACCCGAAAAGGATAATTATGAAAGTCATTGAAGCGGCTGTTGCCACGCCAACTGCGCGTATTGCCATCGTTATTGCGCGTTTCAACAACTTTATCAACGACAGCCTGCTGGATGGCGCGATTGACGCCATGAAGCGAATTGGTCAGGTCAAAGACGAGAACATTACCGTGGTGTGGGTGCCTGGCGCCTATGAGTTGCCGATGACCGCGCGTGCGCTGGCTAACAGCGGTAACTATGACGCCGTGGTGGCGCTGGGGACCGTGATCCGCGGCGGCACCGCCCACTTTGAGTACGTGGCGGGCGAAGCCAGCTCCGGTCTGGCCAGCGTGGCCATGAACAGCGAGATTCCGGTCGCCTTTGGCGTACTGACTACCGAAAACATTGAACAAGCGATTGAACGTGCGGGTACCAAAGCCGGTAACAAAGGCGCCGAAGCGGCGCTGACCGCGCTGGAAATGATCAACGTACTGAACGCTATTAAAGCCTGATTTTAAGGGGAAATTTGTGAAACCTGCTGCTCGTCGCCGCGCCCGTGAGTGTGCCGTCCAGGCGCTTTACTCCTGGCAGTTATCCAACAACGACATCGCGGATGTCGAATACCAGTTTCTGGCGGAACAGGATGTAAAGGGTGTAGATATCACCTATTTCCGTGAGTTGCTGGCCGGTGTGGCGACCAACACCGCTTACCTGGATGGCCTGATGAAACCCTGGCTGTCCCGTCAGCTGGAAGAGCTGGGCCAGGTGGAAAAAGCCATCCTGCGCCTGTCGCTGTATGAGCTGAGTAAGCGCGATGATGTGCCCTATAAGGTTGCCATCAACGAGGGCATTGAGCTGGCGAAAATTTTCGGTGCCGAAGACAGCCATAAGTTTGTCAACGGCGTGCTGGATAAAGCGGCGCCACAGATACGCCCCAGCAGAAAGTGAGTGTTGAGGCCGGAGTATCCGGCCTTTCTTTTTTTAATGACTGGAACGCAGCTATGGCATGTGGTGAATTTGAACTTATCACGCGCTACTTTGATCGTGTAACGAGTTCGCGACGCGACGTCGAGAAAGGCATCGGCGATGACTGCGCGTTACTGAACGTCCCCGATAAGCAGACCCTGGCCATCAGCACCGATACGCTGGTGGAAGGCGTCCACTTTCTGAAAGATATCCATCCGGCCGATTTAGGCTACAAAGCGCTGGCGGTTAACCTGAGCGATCTCGCGGCAATGGGGGCCGATCCGGCGTGGCTGACGCTGGCGCTGACCCTGCCGAAAGTCGACGAGAGCTGGCTTAAACCGTTTAGCGATAGCCTGTTCGAGCTGCTGGATTACTACAATATGCAGCTGATTGGCGGCGATACCACCCGCGGCCCCCTTAGCATGACGCTCGGGATCCATGGCCTGGTGCCGGTCGGCAAAGCCCTGAAGCGCAGCGGCGCGAAGCCCGGGGACTGGATTTACGTTACCGGTACGCTCGGTGACAGCGCCGCCGGCCTGGCGCTGCTTATGCACCATATTCGCCATGGCGACCCGGCGGTGCATGAGGGACTGATTAAGCGCCATTTGCGGCCGATGCCGCGCATACTGCAGGGACAGGCGCTGCGCGGCCTGGCTTCCTCCGCGATTGACGTCTCCGATGGGCTGGTGTCCGATCTCGGTCATATTCTGCAGGCCAGCGGCTGCGGCGCGCGTCTGCACCTGGATGCGCTGCCGCTCTCCGATTTGCTGCGCGATAATTTTGCACGCGAACAGGCATTGCGCTGGGCGCTGGCCGGCGGTGAAGATTATGAGCTCTGTTTCACCGTTCCGGAAATTAATCGCGGTGCGATTGATGTGGCGCTGGGACACCTTGGCGTAGCCTGGACCTGCATCGGCCAGATCCTGCCCGGTCAGGACGGCGTGATGCTGATGGACGGCGGCGAACCGGCCCACCTCTCCCTAAAAGGATTCGATCATTTTGCGTAAAGGCATCATTACCGACGTGGCGAAAAGCCGGCTGAATCTGCGTAACCCCTGGCACCTGCTGGCCACCGGCTTTGGCAGCGGCCTGAGTCCGTGGGTGCCCGGCACCATGGGCAGCCTGGCCGCCATCCCCTTCTGGTATCTGATGACCTGGCTGCCGGCCGATCTCTATTCGCTACTGGTGCTGTTTGGGATCTCGATTGGCGTCTATCTTTGCCACCGTACGGCAAAGGATATGGGCGTACACGATCACGGCAGTATCGTCTGGGATGAGTTTATCGGTATGTGGATCACCCTGATGGCGATCCCGCAGCTGACCTGGCAGTGGGTGCTTGCCGGCTTTGTCATCTTTCGCATTCTGGACATGTGGAAGCCGTGGCCGATCCGCTGGTTTGACCGTAATGTGCACGGCGGCATGGGGATCATGGTCGATGATATTATCGCCGGGATCCTCTCCGCCGCGCTGCTGTGGCTGGCAGGCCACTACGGCTGGTCTATCTCCTGAGCCATCACGCCGGCTTATTCGTAGCCGGTGGGCGGGTGGGGCAGGTAGACGCTCTCCAGTTCAATCCTCTCTTCCGGCGTCAGGCTGACGTCCACTGATTTCACGAGATCGGCCAGCTGCTCGGCGCGCGATGCACCGATGACAGGCGCGGTGACCACCGGCTTGTGCAGCAGCCAGGCCAGCGCGATCTGCGCGCGGCTAACGCCTTTGTCTGCGGCGATCGCTTCAACGCGGGCGGCAATCGCGGCATCATTGTCGGCCGTTGCTGCGTAGAGGGTATCGGCAAAGCGATCGGAGACCGAGCGGGCGGTGGTGTCTCCCCACGGGCGGGTCAGGCGGCCGCGCGCCAGCGGGCTCCAGGGCAGCACTGCAATCTGCTGCTGCTGACACAGCGGATACATCTCACGCTCCTCTTCGCGCTGGATCAGGTTGTATTGATCCTGCATGCTGATAAATCGCGTCCAGCCGTGCTGATCGGCCAGATCCAGCGCCAGCTTAAACTGGTGCGCGTGCATTGATGAGGCGCCGATGTAGCGCGCTTTACCGGCTTTCACCACCTCATCCAGTGCCGCCAGCGTCTCCTCAATCGGCGTGTGGTAGTCCCAGCGGTGGATCTGTAGCAGATCGACGTATTCCATGCCGAGGCGCTGCAGGCTGTCGTCGATAGATTGCAGGATCTGCGCCCGCGACAGTCCCTGGTCCAGTCCGCGGGTTTTAAAATAGACTTTGGTCGCGACCACCACTTCATCGCGGCGGGCAAAATCGCGCAGCGCGCGACCGACGATCTCTTCACTGCTGCCGTCGGAGTAGCTGTTGGCGGTGTCGAAAAAGTTAATGCCCGCTTCGAGCGCTTGCTGAATCAGCGGGCGGCTGCTCTCTTCGGGCAGAGTCCAGGCGTGGTTGCCGGCGGCGGGATCGCCAAATGTCATACAGCCAAGACAGAGACGGGAAACCTGGAGATCGGTAGTGCCTAAGCGTATGGTTTTCATGCGGGTGCCTGCTATGCGTTATGGGTCAGATAAGCATAGCAGGGTGGGTTTATCGTGGCATATAAGCCGGTGCTACTGCGCCAGCCAGCGGGCAATCTGCTGCTGAATGCCCGCGGCGTCCAGCAGCAGATCGCGGCGAATTTCCTCTTGCGTGCCCTGCGGAATAAAACTGTCCGGCAGGCCCAAATTGAGCACCGGAACCGCTTTGCGCTTCGCCATCAGCAGTTCATTCACACCGCTGCCGGCACCGCCGAGGATCGTTCCCTCTTCCAGCGTCACCAGGTTTTCATGAGCGGCGGCGAGGGAGAGGATCAGCGCCTCATCCAGGGGCTTAACGAAGCGCATGTCCACCAGGGTGGCGTTCAGCGCCTCCGCGGCGGCGGCGGCTTCGGGCAGCAGCGTGCCGAAATTGAGGATCGCCAGTTTTTCCCCTTCGCGTTTTACGACGCCTTTGCCCAGCGGCAGCGGGGAGAGAGGCGTCAGCGCCGCGCCGGTGCCGGTGCCGCGCGGATAGCGCACGGCGCTGGGGCCCCCGGTGTGCAGATAGCCGGTGGTCAGCATCTGGCGGCATTCATTTTCATCGCTGGGGGTCATGATCACCATGGTGGGGATGCAGCGCAGGTAGGCGATATCGAACGCGCCCTGATGGGTTTGCCCGTCGGCCCCGACGATACCGCCGCGATCGATAGCAAACAGCACCGGCAGCCGTTGAATGGCCACGTCGTGAATCAGCTGGTCATAGCCGCGCTGCAGGAAGGTGGAGTAGATAGCTACCACCGGTTTGTAACCGCCAATCGCCAGCCCGGCGGCGAAAGTGATCGCGTGCTGTTCGGCAATCGCCACGTCAAAGTACTGCTGCGGATAGTCACGCGAAAACGCCACCATGCCGGATCCTTCGCGCATCGCCGGAGTGATAGCCATCAGCGTCGGATCGCTGCTGGCGACGTCGCTGAGCCACTGGCCAAAAATTTTCGAGTAGGTAGGCAGCGACTCGCTGCTTTTCGGCAGCAGGCCGCTGGCGGGATCGAATTTCGGTACCGCATGCCAGCTGATGGGATCTTCTTCCGCCGGCGCGTAGCCTTTGCCTTTGCGGGTCATGATGTGCAGAAACTGCGGTCCCTTCAGGCTGCGCATATTGTTCAGCGTCTGCACCAGCGCCAACACATCGTGGCCGTCGACCGGTCCGATGTAGTTAAAACCCAGCTCTTCGAACAGCGTGCCGGGAACCACCATGCCTTTCAGATGTTCTTCCGTGCGCTTCAGCAGCTCTTTGATCGGCGGCATACCGGAGAAGACTTTTTTACCGCCTTCGCGCAGGCGGGTATAGAGCTTGCCGGAGAGCAGCTGCGCCAGATGATTATTCAGCGCGCCAACGTTTTCAGATATGGACATCTCGTTGTCGTTCAGCACCACCAGCAGATCGGATTTAATGCCGCCGGCGTGGTTCATGGCTTCAAAGGCCATCCCGGCAGTGATCGCGCCGTCGCCAATCACGCAGGCGGTACGCCGACCTTTGCCCTCCCGCTCGGCGGCCACGGCCAGGCCAACGCCGGCGCTGATCGACGTAGAGGAGTGCCCGACGCTGAGCACGTCATAGTCGCTCTCATCACGCCACGGAAACGGGTGCAGACCGCCTTTTTGCCGGATGGTGCCGATGCGATCGCGCCGCCCGGTCAGGATCTTGTGCGGATAGGCCTGGTGGCCGACGTCCCACACCAGGTGGTCAAAAGGCGTGTTGTAGACATAGTGCAGCGCAACCGTTAGCTCCACCACCCCCAGTCCGGACGCAAAGTGCCCGCTGGAGCGGCTTACGCTGTCGAGCAGGTACTGGCGCAGCTCATCGCACAGCTTGGGCAGCTGATCTTTCGGTAGCAGGCGCAGCGCCTGTACGCTGTCAGCCAGCGCCAGGGTGGGGTATTTAGCAGTATCAAAACTCATCAGCGACTCGTTGTGGTCATTATTTGTCACGTTCAATAATAAAGCTCGCCAGGGCGCGCAGTGAACGGGTATTGAAAGATTGTGCCGCCAGCGCATCCAGCGCATCCAGCGATTGCCGGTACAGTTCCCCTGCTTTTGCGCGCGCGTTCTCCAGCCCCAGCAGAGCCGGATAGGTACTTTTGCCCAGCTGCTGATCGGCACCCTGCTGTTTACCCAGCACGGCGGTGTCCCCCACCACATCCAGAATGTCATCCTGTACCTGGAAAGCCAGACCAATAGCTTCCGCATAGCGGTCCAGCGCCGGCAGCGCCGCGACGCCGCGTTCACCGGCGGCCAGCGCACCCAGCCGTACCGCGCAGCGAATCAGCGCGCCAGTTTTATGCCGGTGGATGGCCTCCAGTTGATTGAGCGAGACCTGCTGACCTTCCGCAGCCAGGTCCAGCGCCTGTCCGCCACACATGCCGCCACTGCCGCTGGCGCGCGCCAGCTCGGCAATCATCCGCAGACGGTGTGCGTCGCTGACCCCCGCCATGGGGGCTTCACTCAGGATGGAGAAGGCCAGCGTTTGCAGGGCATCTCCGGCTAAAATCGCGGTATCTTCGCCAAAACGTATATGGCAGGTGGGCTGCCCCCGCCGCAGGCTGTCGTTATCCATCGCCGGAAGATCGTCGTGAATTAACGAGTAGGCGTGAATACACTCTACTGCCGCCGCCGGCGCATCCAGACTGCCGGCATCGGCCTGCAGCATGTCGCCAGTAGCATACACGAGGAACGGCCGCAGGCGCTTGCCGCCTAACAGTGCGCCATATTCCATGGCCTGCGCCAGCGGACTGCTCTGAAATGGCTGCGCCTGCAGGTAAGCGGTCAGCGCCTGATTCACGCGCTGGTGACAGGCGTTCAGGAGGTGCATAAACTCCATCACTCTTTTTCCGCCGCGAAAGGCGTCAGATCGGCGTCCCGATCGTCGCTCAGCAGAATCTGGACGCGCTGTTCCGCTTTTTGCAGCGTCTGCTGACCCTCTCGCGCCAGTTTAACGCCGCGCTCAAACTCGGTCAGGGCCGCTTCCAGCGGCAGCTCGCCGCTCTCCAGTCGGGTCACAATTTGCTCAAGTTCGGCAAGCGACGTTTCAAAACTGGCGGGTTGTTCAGCTTTTTTTGGCATAAATGGTTTCTGCTCTGACGTGTTTTTTTTACTCTCAGGCGGTCATGTTAGCTGACCAGAATTGTTTAGCAAAATAATCATTGGCTGGCTGCGGCTACAGCGGCGCGCAAGGAAGAGTGATATACTCGCGCTCCCGGAGGCAAATCTGAACGATTTTGCCTGATTATGATTTTCACCTGCTGCCCATCGCGTGGCAGCGCGGTGACCAACGAACCGTGCAGCCATGAAGTTTATCATTAAATTGTTCCCTGAAATTACCATCAAAAGCCAGTCCGTGCGCCTGCGTTTTATTAAAATTTTGACCGGGAACATCCGTAACGTCCTAAAATCCACCGGCGATGAGACGCTGGCGGTCGTCCGCCACTGGGACCACATTGTGGTGCGCTCTAAGCAAGACGGTCTGCGGGAAGTTTACATCGATGCCCTGAGCCGCGTGCCGGGGATCCATCACGTGCTGGAGGTGGAGGATCGCCTCTACACGGATATGCACGATATCTATGAGCAGACCCTGATCCACTACCGCGCCCAGCTGGAAGGAAAAACCTTCTGCGTACGCGTGAAGCGCCGCGGCAGCCACAGCTTCAGCTCCCAGGACGTGGAGCGCTACGTCGGCGGCGGCCTGAATCAACACGTCGCCGGAGCCAGCGTGAAGCTGAAACACCCGCAGGTGACGGTAAATCTGGAAATCGAAGACGATCGCTTGACGCTGGTTACCGCCCGCCACGCCGGCATCGGCGGCTTCCCCATCGGTACCCAGGAAGATGTACTGTCGCTGATTTCCGGCGGCTTTGACTCCGGCGTCTCCAGCTACATGCTGATGCGCCGCGGTTGCCGCGTGCACTACTGCTTCTTTAACCTCGGCGGCGCGGCCCACGAAATCGGCGTTCGCCAGGTGGCTCACTATCTGTGGAAGCGCTTTGGCAGCTCGCACCGCGTGCGCTTTATCGCCATCAATTTTGAGCCGGTGGTCGGGGCGATCCTCGAGAATATTGATGATGGTCAGATGGGCGTTGTGCTGAAGCGCATGATGGTGCGTGCCGCTTCGCAGATCGCTGAGCGCTACGGCGTGCAGGCGCTGGTGACCGGCGAAGCGATAGGCCAGGTCTCCAGCCAGACCCTGACTAACCTGCGGCTGATCGACAACGCCGCCGATACCCTGATTTTGCGCCCGCTGATTTCGCACGATAAAGAGCAGATTATTGATCTGGCGCGCGCGATTGGCACAGAGGACTTTGCCCGTACCATGCCGGAATATTGCGGCGTGATTTCGAAAAGCCCTACCGTCAAGGCGGTGAAGGCGAAAATCGAAGAGGAAGAGGCAAAGTTTGATTTTAGCCTGCTGGACCGGGTGGTGAATGAAGCCACCAACGTCGACATTCGTGAGATTGCTGAGCAGACCGAAGAAGAGGTGGTGGAAGTCGATACCGTCGCGGTGATTGGCCACCAGGAGGCGATCCTCGATATTCGCGCCAGCGATGAGCAGGAAGCGCGGCCGCTGCGCACCGATGGGGTGGAAGTGGTGTCGATGCCGTTTTACAAGCTCGGTAGCCAGTTTGGGCAGCTTGACCAGGCCAAAACCTGGCTACTGTACTGCGAACGTGGGGTGATGAGCCGCCTGCAGGCGCTCTATCTGCATGAGCAGGGCTTCAGCAACGTGAAGGTCTGGCGGCCCTGAAGCATTGGCGGGGCGTGTGCCCCGCCAATGCTTACGCGCTTTCGCCGTCGTAGTAGTTATAAATCCCGGCGGCCAGCACCAGCTGCTCCGCCACTTCCCGGGCTTTTTCCCGTCCCGCCAGCAAATCAATCAGCTTCAGGCCGAAATCCATTGCCGTGCCCGGCCCCTGGCTGGTCAGCAGATTGACCCGCGGATCCCAGGTGACCCGACGATCGCTCCACTGCCCGGCGGGAATGGTCGCTTTTAATCCCGGCCAGCCGCTCATATTGCCGACCGGAAACAGATCGTGCGGGACCAGCACCGTGCCCGGAGCGGCGCAGATTGCCGCCACAATGCGACCGGCGTGCGAAAACTGGCGCACCGTCTCGACCAGCAGCGGGCTGTCGCGAAAGCATTCGGCACCCTGCAGGCCGCCCGGTAATACCAGCGCATCATAGTCGCCGTCTGCCAGCGTCACCAGCGGCCCGTCGGCCATCAGCCGAACTCCGCGCGAACAGCGAATTTCGCGGCTGCCGTCGTCCGCCACGCTGGCAAAGGTGACGCGGATCCCGGCGCGGACCAGCAGATCGGCGACGGTGACCGCCTCAATTTCCTCGGTGCCAGGTGCCAGACAGATCAGTACCGCTGCGTTGCTGTTCATGGTATTGCTCCTTACGTTTAATCCGTTCATACAGCCGGCTGTTTTCCGGCGTGGCGATGCCCATCCGCCGCGCGGCGCGCAGCAGATAGCCTGTGATATAGTCAATTTCAGTACGCCGTCTGGCGCGGATGTCCTGCAGCATTGAAGAGGTGTTTTCCGCTGTGGCGGCGATCACGGCCCAGACCGTGGCGCGCAGATCGTCGACCGGCAGGCCCTCACGCGCCATCACCTCGGCCACTTCGTCGCAGAGAGCGTTAACCCGCTCCGGATAGTTGGCCAGCGCGCCGTTGGTACAGTCGTATTCCACCGTTAGCGGATTGATGGCGCAGTTGACCGCCAGCTTTTGCCATGCCGAATGCGTAATGTCATTATGCCACGCGACGTCCGGCAGCGCCTGCTGCAGCGCCGCCGCCAGCGCGCTGTGGTCGCCGCAGCGGGCGTTAGCGGGACCAATGTGGGTCATGCCCGCCGCCACGTGCTCCACCTGCTGGCCGCTGCGCCGCGCCGCATGGGTGGTAAAGCCCTGCAGCAGCGGCTGGCGTATTTCGCCCAGCTCCTCCCGGGTACCCAGGCCGTTATGCAACAGCAGTACCGGGCAGTCGGGCGGCAGATGCGGCAGCAGGTGTACCGTCGCGCTGGCTACCTGCCAGGCTTTTAGCGTCACCAGCAGCAGATCGCAGTGCGCCAGCCGCTGCGGATCATTGGCCGGCAGGGTGTAATGCAGAGGCTGTCCACTGAGGGTGCGCACGGCCACGCGGCAGTGCGCATGCGGAACCCGCAGCCAGCCCTGCACCTGATGCTGCCGATCGTGCAGTGCGGCCAGCCATATCTGGCCGAGCGCACCGCAGCCCAGTACGGTAATATTCATGGTTGTCTCCTGCGCCAGCGAATGCTGGCCTGTCTCCTCACGCCCCGCGGGCACGGCGTGAGGTTGCTTGTCTGTCGCAAGCAGGTATTATGCCTGTCACTTTTTTATCTGGAGAAGAGATCATGCCATCTTTCGATATTGTTTCCGAAATTGACATGCAGGAAGTGCGCAACGCGGTTGAAAATGCCAACCGTGAGCTGAGCACCCGCTTTGATTTCCGTAACGTGACCGCCAGTTTTGAACTGAGTGAGAAAAATCAGTCGATCACCGTCACCAGCGAGTCCGATTTTCAGGTGAAGCAGCTGGTGGATATCCTGCGCGAGAAGCTGCTGAAGCGCGGTATTGAAGGCGCCGCGCTGGAAGTTGACGATGAGCGCATCGAACACAGCGGTAAGACCTGGAGCGTCGAGGCCAAAATGAAGCAGGGTATTGAAACCGACGTCGCGAAGAAGATCGTCAAGCTGATCAAAGACAGCAAGCTGAAAGTGCAGTCGCAAATTCAGGGAGAAGCGGTGCGCGTCACCGGTAAATCGCGTGACGATCTGCAAGGCGCCATGGCGCTGGTGCGCGGCGGCAATCTGGGGCAGCCGTTCCAGTTCAAAAACTTCCGCGATTAACGCCCGCTGGGCGCCTGCCGCCTGCGGGCGGCGCGCCGATACAGGGTGCTGCGCGCCACGCCCAGCGCGGCGGCGGCACGGGTGACGTTGCCAGCAAAGCGCTGCAGGGTGGCGGCAATCAGCGCGTCATCGTGCTGCTGCAGCGCCACGGGCGGGGCCTCCGCGGTGGCGGGCTGATAATCCGGCGGCAGATGGTGAGGCTCCAGTCGCTCGCCGTCGTCGGCCAGCGCCAGCATCACCGTCAGCAGGCTGCGCAGCTGGCGTACGTTCCCCGGCCAGCGCTGGCGGCAGAGTACGTCGATCAGCGCCGGGCTCAAGCATACACCACGCGGCGGACCGCCCAGTTCGCGCCACAGTTGAGAAATAAACGCCGCCAGATGCGGCCAGTCGCGCAGAGGCGGAATGCTGACGCGATACTCCTGCAAACGCCACAGTAAATCTTCACGAAAGCGCCCGTCGGCGACGCACTGACTCAGGTCACGGTGGCTGGCGCAGATCACGCTGAAATTGACCCGGTAGCGGCGCGTATCGCCCAGCGGGCTGACCTCTTTCTCCTGCAGTACCCGCAGCAGGCGCGTCTGCAGCGCCAGCGGCATATCGCCGATCTCATCGAGGAACAGGATCCCGCCGTCGGCTTCGCGGATTTTTCCGATGTACCCCTGGCGGCGGGCGCCGGTAAAGGCCCCCGACTGATAACCAAACAACTCCGACTCAATCAGGGCCTCCGGCAGCGCGGCGCAGTTGATCGCAACAAAACCGCCTTCGCGCCAGCGGCTCTGCTGCCACAGCGCGCGACTGAGGTACTCTTTACCGCAGCCGGTTTCTCCGTGCATGCAGAGTGACACGCCGGCGTTCAACAACCGCAGCACGCGTCGATCCTCGCCGGGCAGGTGCGGCAGACTCGGGGAGGCGTCGGAGCAGGGCGCTGCGGCAGCGCTGAGGCGGCGCCGCGGTGCCCGCAGCTGAAACCAGAATGCCGGCTGACAGCGGCTTCGCAGCGGCTGAGGGAAGCGGCTCGCGCGCTGGCTATCCTGCGGAAACAGCTGGTTGAAGGTCTGCTGACCCAGCTGCGCTGGCGCGATCGCTAACCACTGCAGCGCCACCCGGTTAGCTGCCACCAGCCGCGCGTCGTCAAACAGCAGCAGCGCCTCTTCTGGCGTGTCCAACCCCTCCTGGCGGGGGTGGAGGCTCATCATCCACTGATCGGGCCGCAGGCTGGCCTTGGTCCACAGGTGCTCGATATGGCGTGCCGCCTGCTGGACCTGGGCCAGCGTTTGTGGATGAGGAAAGCGCACCGGCCCGGAGATATCCAGCACCCCGGCCAGGCTACCGTCGGGCGCCTGCAGCGGGCTGGCGGCACAATATAATCCGTGATTTCGCAGCAGAAAGTGTTGATCGCCGCGCACCTCGCAGCTCGCTGCCAGCGCCAGCGCGGTGCCAATCGCATTGGTTCCGCGTCCGCATTCGCTCCACAGGTTGCCCGGCGCCAGCGCGATGCGCTGTGCCTTTTCCAGCAGGCGATCGCTGCCGCAGGTATGTAACACCAGGCCGGCGCTATCGGAAAGGATGACCACCGCCTCGCGATCGGCGACCTGACTGGCCAGCGCGTGCATCACCGGCGTTGACAGCTGCTGGCGCTGCTGATGCTGTGCCAGCACGTCGGCCAGCTGCCCCGGCGGTAGCTGCGGAAACACCTCATCCTGTGGCGCCAGGCCGTAGCGCTGACTGCGTGACCAGGAGTCGGCCAGCGCGTCGGCCGCGCGCGGCGGGCGGAGCCGTTTTACGGACATCGTTCACCTCAGGTGTTGCGTGTGTTGCAAAATTGTATCGCTTTGGCTGTTCTGTTGTTGCGATTTGCAACACAGTTACGTTATCTCAGATACCGTCCGCGACAGCATCCCGAAGTGTCGAGCAGTGATCTTATATATATCAATAAGTTGATTAGTCAGGATGGCGTTGGCATGCAAGCTGCTTGGATGAGGCTGGTAAGGGGCGGCGGCGGTGCCTGCTGTCGCCGCCCGGCAATGATCATTGATATGAAGAAAATGAAGGAGTTACCCATGCGCTACGCACATCCTGGTTCACCCGATGCCGTGGTTTCGTTTGCTGAGAGCTACGGCAACTTTATTGATGGTCGCTTTGTCGCACCGCTAGCGGGGCGCTATTTTGACAATACGTCGCCGGTGACCGGCGCGTTGATCGCTCGCTTTCCACGTTCCGATGCTCAGGATATTGAACGGGCGCTGGATGCCGCACACCGCGCGGCGGACGCCTGGGGAAAAACATCGGTGCAGCAGCGGTCGGCGGTGCTGCTGGCGATAGCCGATCGCATTCAGCAGCATCTGGAAATGCTGGCGGTAGCGGAGAGCTGGGATAACGGAAAACCGGTACGGGAGACGCTTAATGCCGATCTTCCGCTGGCGGTGGATCACTTCCGCTATTTTGCCGGCTGCCTGCGCGCGCAGGAAGGTACGCTGGCGGAGATCGACGAACACACCGTGGCCTACCATTTTTATGAGCCGCTGGGGGTTGTGGGGCAGATTATTCCGTGGAACTTCCCGCTGCTGATGGCGGCGTGGAAGCTGGCTCCCGCGCTGGCCGCCGGTAACTGCGTGGTGCTGAAACCGGCGGAGCAAACGCCGCTGACGATTACCCTGCTGATGGAGCTGATAGGTGATTTGCTGCCGGACGGCGTGGTGAATGTGGTGCAGGGCTACGGCCGTGAAGCCGGTGAAGCGTTGGCCACCAGCAAGCGCATTGCCAAAATCGCCTTTACGGGGTCCACTGCCGTGGGGCGGCATATTATGACCTGCGCCGCTGAGAACATTATTCCCTGCACCGTAGAGCTGGGCGGTAAGTCACCCAACATCTACTTTGCCGACATCATGCAGGGTGAGCCGGAGTTTATCGAGAAGGCCGTTGAGGGCGTTGTGCTGGGCTTTTTCAATCAGGGGGAGGTCTGTACCTGTCCCTCCCGTGCGCTGATTCAGGCGTCCATCTACCCGGAGTTTATTACCCGGGTGCTGGATAAAATCGCTACCATTCGCCGCGGCGATCCGCTGGACACCGACACCATGATTGGCGCCCAGGCTTCGCAACAGCAGTTTGATAAGATCATGTCTTACATAGAGATTGCCCGTCAGGAAGGGGGAAATATCCTCACCGGCGGGGAGGCCGTACGCGTCAGTGACGGTCTGGAAAATGGTTTCTATATTCAGCCGACGCTGATCAAGGGCAATAACACCATGCGCTGTTTTCAGGAGGAGATTTTTGGGCCGGTCATTGGTATCACCACGTTTCAGGATGAAGCAGAGGCGCTGGCGTTGGCTAATCAGACCGAGTATGGCCTGGGCGCCGGGGTATGGACGCGTGATATGAACCTGGCGTACCGCATGGGACGGGCCATTAAGGCCGGACGCGTCTGGACTAACTGCTATCACGTTTACCCGGCGCATGCGGCATTTGGTGGCTATAAAAAATCCGGCGTGGGGCGGGAGACGCACAAAATGGCGCTGGCAAACTATCAGCACACCAAAAATTTGCTGGTCAGCTACAGTACCTCACCGCTGGGCCTGTTTTGAACCGCGGCGCGGCGGGATAAACCGCCGCGCGATTGCTCTGCGACTCAGGCGCTGGCGACCAGCGCCTCCAGCTCGGGGCGGCTGATGACTTTGCTATCGATTTTTACGTAGGCGCTGCGCTCTTCAGTGACAATCATCACCGCGCTGACGCCGGGCTGCGCGGCCAGTCGCTGACGCAGTTTCTCCGCATCAAACTCGCCTTTCAGGACAATCCGCAGGCTGGTAACGTACGGCGGCTCCTGCATGGTGCTGCTCAGCAATAGCCACAGCATCGCCACGATGCTGCCAAGCAGGAAGACGCTTTGCGCATCGAAGTGCTGCAGCACCCAGCCCCCGAGGCTGCCGCCAAGCGCGACGCCGATAAACTGGCTGGTGGAGTAAACTCCCATTGCCGTTCCTTTATAGCCGGCGGGGGACTCTTTACTGACCAGCGATGGCAGGATCGCCTCCATCAGATTAAATCCGAGGAAAAACAGCTGCACGCCAATCGCCAGCGTCCAGAAGCTGTTACCCGCGCCCCACAGCACTATCTCTGCGATCAGCAGCAGCGCCACGCAGCCGATAAATACCGGCTTCATTTTGCGCTTCACTTCGGCAAGGATAATAAACGGCAGTACCGCAACAAACGAAATCAGCATGGTAGTCAGCCACACTTTCCACTGCTGCTCCGCCGCCATTCCGGCCTGCTCTAACTGACCGGGCAGTGCGACAAAGCTCGACATCAGTAAGATGTGCAGGGCCATGATGCCCGTATTCAGCCGCAGCAGGCGCGGCTCTGCCAGCACTTTGCGCAGGCTACCCTTTACCATGCCGGATTCGCGATTCAGAACGTGATGTTTCGCGTTTGGCACCACCATCAGGGTGATGACAATCGCCAGCGAGGCCAGCAGGGCGATCATCCAGAATAGTGCCTGCAGGCCAAAGCGATGGGTGACAATGGGGCCCAGCACCATGGCGATGGCGAAGGTGATGCCGAAGCTGATGCCGATAAACGCCATCGCCTTGGTGCGATTTTGCTCGCGGGTCAAATCGGAAAGCAGCGCCATCACCGCGGCGGCGATCGCCCCGGCACCCTGCAGAGCGCGCCCGAGGATCACGCCCCAAATCGAGTCGGTGGTAGCGGCAATGATGCTGCCGACAACAAACATCAGCAGCCCGCCGACAATCAGCGGTTTGCGACCAATCCGGTCGGAGAGCAGGCCAAAGGGAATTTGAAAGATGGCCTGTGCCAGACCGTAAATCCCAATCGCCAGGCCAATCAGCGATTCGGTGGCGCCCTGCAGCGCCATGCCCCAGGTGGTGAGCACCGGCAGCACCATAAACATGCCCAGCATGCGCAGTGAAAAAACGGTGCCCAAACCCCAGGTCGCTCGCAGCTCGACCGGCGTCATTTTATTGTCGTTCATGACTACCTCAATTTTTCTATTGTTAACATTTTAGAGGGCGGGGGAGGGTGGGTAAAACATTAGTTTTGTTAGAGTAGTAACAAAAAGAAAAAGGGCGCAGAGCGCCCTTCGGGAGTGGTGGAACCGGTGGAGCTACCAGACGTAGGTCAGTAAATCCTTCGAGGCCGGAGTCATAAAATCGACTGACATCATCACGCTCAGTGAGGTGATAGCCACGATGGAGAACACAAACAGCTTACGAGCCCAGACGCGGTCGTTAGAGGTCTTGTAGCCGGACAATGCCATGCCCAGCCACCAGACGCTCACCGCGGCGGCAACCACCAGATATTTATAACCGGCATAGCCACCGAGCGTCAGCATCAGCGTGGCAATCATAAACGCGATGATATACAGCGTAATATGATTTTTGGCCACCGAAATGCCTTTCACCACCGGCAGTACCGGAATGTTGGCCGCCTGATAGTCTTTGAAGCGGAAGATGGCAATCGCATAGGAGTGCGGCATCTGCCAGAGACTGAAAATAGCCAACAGAATCAGGGCGCCGGCATCAAACTGGTTGGTGACCGCACAGTAGCCAATCACCGGCGGGGCGGCACCAGACAGGCTGCCAATCAGCGTACCGTAAACGGAGTGGCGCTTCATGTACAGGCTGTAGATGCCAACGTAAACCACAAAGCCCATCACCGCCAGCCACATGGCCAGCGGGTTTGCACCGAACCACAGCAACGCAAAACCAGCAATACCCAGCAAGGTTGCATACACCAGGGTGACTTTCGGAGCGATGAGGCCTTTCACCAGCACTCGGTTCTTGGTTCTCTCCATTTTTCTGTCAATGTCGCGGTCGATATAGTTGTTAAACACACAACCGGATGCCACAACCAGTGACACACCGACCAACGCCACGAGGAACAGGGTGTAATCAATGTCGCCTTTTGAAGCGAGCAGAAAACCCCCGATTACAGAAATTAAATTTCCGAAAATAATTCCTGGTTTCGTTACTTGCAGGTATTGCTTAATCATTACGTACGACTCAGTTAATGGGGCATCATGTTGTAGTTGAGGTTCCACATGATCCAGATCGAGCCTACCACAACGATAAGGATAATAATGGCCGCAAAGACAATGGCCACCATGTTCCATCCACCCTCAGATTTGCTGTCCAGGTGCAGGAAGTAGACCAGGTGAACCAGCACCTGGACCACCGCACAAACCAGCACCACGGCCAGGATAGTGCCTTTCGACGCGCCGCCATCCATGACCATCCAGAACGGAATACCGGTCAGGATGATCGACAGGATGAAGCCTATCATATAGGACTTCACGCTGCCGTGAGAGGCGCCATGTTCGTTTACAGAATGACTCATTACATGACCCCCAGCAGATAAACAACGGTGAATACGCAGATCCATACCACATCAAGGAAGTGCCAGAACATGCTCAGGCACATGATGCGGGTACGGTTGGTGGCCGTCAGGCCACGGCTGGCAACCTGGTACATCAGAATCAGCATCCACACCAGGCCGGAGGTCACGTGCAGACCGTGCGTTCCTACCAGGGTGAAGAAGGCTGACAGGAAGCCGCTGCGATCCGGACCAAAGCCTTCGGCAATCAGGTGATGGAATTCATAGATTTCCATCCCGATAAAGCCGAGACCGAACAGGAAGGTAATAGCCAGCCAGCCGTTGACCGCACCTTTCGTTCCCTTGTTCATGGCGATGACCGCCATGCCGTAGGTAATGGAGGAGAGCAGCAGCAGTGCGGTTTCCACCAGCACAAACGGCAGTTCAAAGATATCTTTACCGCTCGGGCCACCGGCCGTCGCGTTTACCATCACTGCATAGGTCGCAAACAGGGTTGCAAAGATAATGCAGTCACTCATCAGGTAGATCCAGAAGCCAAAGACCTTATTGGCTCCCGCATCGTGATGCCCATGATCATCATGGGCGTCGTGGTGCTTAGTCAGAGTATCAGTCGACATTTTTCAGACCTGCTTGGCTAATTTCGTTGAAGTGCTGATTTTCAATCTTCTCGATCTCTTTGACCGGAACATAGTAATCAACGTCTTCGTCGAAGCTCTTAATCACCCAGCTCGCAATCATTCCGATGAATGCGACGCCCATCAGCCACCAGATATGCCAGATTGCGGCAAAACCAAACACGGTAGCAAAGGCAGCAATGACGATCGCCGCGCCGCTGTTCTTCGGCATGTGGATCTCTTCATAGCTGGCCGGCTTTTTATAGGCTTCGCCTTTCTCTTTCATTTCCCAGAACGCATCGCGCTCGTGAACGTGAGGGATTTTGGCAAAGTTATAGAACGGCGGTGGAGAAGAGGTTGACCACTCCAGCGTACGCCCGCCCCACGGGTCACCGGTCAGATCGCGATTCTGCTCGCGGTCACGCACCGACACGTAGAACTGTGTAATCTGACAAATTACACCGCAGGCAATCAGCGCGGCACCCGCGGCGGCAACCACCAGCAGCGGATGGAACTGCGGATCGATATGCTGGCTAACGCGACGGGTCATTCCCATGAAGCCCAGCGCATACAGCGGCATGAACGCGGTGAAGAAGCCAATGATCCAGAACCAGAAGGCGCGTTTACCCCAGGTTTCGTTCAGGGTAAAGCCGAAAGCTTTCGGGAACCAGTAAGTCACACCGGCAAAGCAGCCGAATACCACACCACCGATGATCACGTTGTGGAAGTGAGCAATCAGGAACAGGCTGTTGTGCAGCACGAAGTCTGCGCCCGGTACGGCCAGCAGCACCCCGGTCATTCCCCCGACGGAGAAGGTGACGAGGAAGCCCACGGTCCACAGCATAGCAGAGTGCATCTGGATGCGGCCCTGGTACATGGTGAACAGCCAGTTGAAGATTTTCACCCCGGTCGGAATGGCGATGATCATCGTCATAATGCCGAAGAAGGCGTTGACGTTTGCTCCCGCACCCATGGTGAAGAAGTGGTGCAGCCAGACGATGAAGGACAGGATGGTAATCACCACCGTTGCCCACACCAGTGAGGTATAACCAAACAGGCGTTTTTTCGAGAAGGTCGCAACGATCTCAGAGAACACGCCAAACACCGGCAGAACCAGGATATACACTTCCGGGTGGCCCCAGACCCAAATCAGGTTGACATACATCATCATGTTGCCACCCATGTCATTGGTAAAGAAGTGGAAGCCCAGGTAACGGTCCAGGGTCAGCAGCGTCAGGGTCACGGTCAGCACCGGGAACGCTGCAATAATCAGTACGTTAGTACAGAGTGACGCCCAGGTGAAAACCGGCATTTTAAACAGGCTCATGCCCGGTGCGCGCATTTTCAGGATGGTCACAAAGAAGTTGATACCGGTTAAGGTCGTACCAATACCGGAGAGCTGGAGACTCCAGATCCAGTAGTCGACCCCGACCCCGGGACTGTACTCCGCACCGGAGAGCGGCGGATAGGCCAGCCAGCCGGTCTGGGCGAATTCACCCACGCCCAGCGACAGGTTAACCAGTACCACACCGACGGCGGTAAACCAGAAGCTCAGGTTGTTCAGGAACGGGAAAGCAACGTCGCGCGCACCGATTTGCAGCGGTACGGCAATGTTCATCAGGCCCACTACGAACGGCATCGCCACGAAGAAGATCATGATAACGCCGTGGGCGGTAAAGATCTGATCGTAGTGATGGGGGGGAAGGAAGCCCGCATCACCGGCCGAGGCCAGCACCTGCTGACTACGCATCATCACGGCATCGGCAAAGCCGCGCAGCAGCATGACAAACGCCATGATGATATACATGATACCCAGTTTTTTATGGTCGATGGAGGTGAGCCATTCGGACCACAGGTACTTCCACTTACCGAAGTAAGTGATTGCCGCGCAGACTGCCAGCCCACCGAGGATAATCGCGGCAACGGTCACCACGACAATCGGCTCGTGCAGCGGCACGGCGTCCATTGATAATTTACCTAACATCGTCTTATTCCTCGGCTCCTGCATGAGCAGCGTGGTCCATGTTCATGCCTTCGTGTGAGGACATGTCCATGTCGTGACCCATGTTCATGCCTTTGTGTTCTGACTCAGACATGTTCATGCTGCTGTTGTGACTCATAAATTTGTTAATTACGGACATAAACAAATCAGGTTTCACGCTGGAGAAGTACTCCACCGGATGGAACTCGCTCGGCTTCGCGAGGGTTTCAAAGGCATTCATTGTCGTGAGCGATTCCGGAGACTGCTTCACTTTCGCAACCCACTGCTCGAAGCCCTGCTGGTCAGCCGTCGCGATGGCTTTAAACTTCATGCCAGAGAAGCCCGCACCGCTGTAGTTGGACGAAATGCCGTCAAAGGTTCCCGGCTCATTCGCAATCAGGTGCAGCCTCGTCTGCATACCGGCCATGGCGTAGATCTGGCTGCCAAGAGTCGGGATGAAGAAGGAGTTCATCACGGAGTTGGAGGTGATTTTGAAGTTCACCGGCGTGTTGGCCGGGAAAGCAATCTCGTTCACGGTAGCGATGCCCTGCTCCGGATAGATGAACAGCCACTTCCAGTCCAGCGCCACCACCTGGATTTCCACCGGCTTAACGTCAGAAGCTAACGGCTTGCTGGGCTCCAGCGAGTGCGTTGTCTTCCAGGTCAGCACACCAAGGAACAGGATGATGAGGATGGGGACAGTCCAGACCACGGCTTCCACTTTGTTCGAGTGGGACCAGTTCGGGCTGTATTTCGCTTTAGTGTTGGATTCACGATATTTCCAGGCGAAAGCGACGGCCATCACAACGGCAGGAATAACGACGATCAACATCAGCCCGAAAGCTGTCAGTATCAACGAACGTTGCTCAACTCCAATTTGTCCTTTCGGACTGAGTAATGCCGAATCGCAGCCACTTACCAATAAAGTGCCTGCAATTAATGACAAAATACCCAACGTTTTATTGTATTTCCTGAGTCTCATTTAACGACCTCAATGACAAGGGCTCTATTGTCGTTTATGTGTAGCAACATTTTACGGCAAGGTTTATGCAGTGTAAACCAGCTTCAGGCTCTGTCAGGGGGGTGTTGACACCTTTTGCCAAGAGTGTCACAAATGTTGCGGAGCGTGACAATTTTTTAATGGGCACAGTGAGTTGGCGGGAATATAACGAAAATCAATTAAGCGATGTTGGTAAAAAACGGTGGCTGCATAAGCGGCGCAAAAGCACTGCATTTATTTAACATTTTTTTATCATTTACGAGATATTTACTCTACAAAAATAATTCCGCTATCGAGAGAATATTTCAGCGAAAAAGAAAATTGCAATCCCTTTTTTAAGCGGTTGTCGGTGAAAAAAAAGTCGGCGACATTTTGATAACGATTTTAACGTCGCCGACATATCACCGGGAATCGCTGACCTGATCGGATCGCAGGGTGCGTCGGACCGCCAAAAAGTCCAGCAGTGAACCCGCAGCGATCCCCAGCAGCAGCAGGGCAATTCCCAGTTCCGCGCCGTAGCCGGTCAGCGAGCGGGCCTCCCACGCGCCCAGGGTGCTGCCTGCCAACAACACCAGCGCCGCGGCCAGCAGAGCGGCGCCCGCCAGCATCAGGCGCAGTGCCCAGCGGTAGCCGTGCGCAAAATCGCGCCGCTGCGCAAAGCCCTCACCGCGTTCAGCGCGGCGTAGCGTGTCGCGGCAGGTGAGCAGCAGCAAAATGCCCGGCAGGCCCGCCACCACCGAAAAGGCGTAAAAGCCTGACCATCCCCACAGCTCAACCAGCCAGCCGGCCGCCGGGCCAACGTACACGCGTCCCACCGCGGAGAGCGCCGAGAGCAGCGCAAACTGCGTGGCAGAAAAAGATTTATTACACAGCGCCATCAGTAACGCGACAAAGGCTGCGGTGCCCATCCCGCCGCACAGGTTTTCGATAAAGACCGCGCTGGCCATGCTGTAGAGGTGCTTGTCAGTGACCGTCAGCAGCCAGTAAGCGAGATTAGAAACCGCCTGCAGGATGCCAAACAGCAGCAGGGCGCGAAACAGGGACAGTCGCACCATCAGCGCACCACCGAGCAGCGCACCAACGATGGTGGCCAACAAGCCGAGGGACTTATTCACCAGTCCGACTTCGCCGGCCTCAAAGCCAACGCCGCGAATCAGAAAGGTAGTCGTCAGGCTGGCGGCGAATGCATCGCCCAGCTTGTACAGGATGATCAGCGCCAGAATCAGCCAGGCGTTGTTACGCTGGAAAAAGTCGCGCAGCGGCGCCACCACCGCCTCTTCCAGGCTGGCCGGTCGCGCGACCGCGTGATCCGGCTCTTTCGCCAACAGGGTAGCGATGATTCCGGGGATCATCATCAGGGCCATCAGCCCGTAGGTCAGGTGCCAGCCGAGGTAGCGATCGGCCAGCCACAGCGCCAGTCCGCCTGACACCAGCATAGCCAGCCGGTAGCCGAGGACGGTGATGGCGGCGCCGCTGCCGCGCGCCTCCGGTGGCAGTACGTCGGTTTTCCACGCGTCGAATACAATATCCTGCGAGGCGGAACAGAATGCCACCAGTACCGCCAGCGCGGCCAGCCAGAACAGATCGCTGGCGGGATCGAGGGTGCCCATCAGCGCAATACCGGCCAGCAGCAGCAACTGGGTAATCAGCAGCCAGCCGCGACGCCGGCCCAGAAACGGCGGGGTGTAGCGATCCATCATCGGTGACCAGAGAAACTTAAATACGTATGCCTGGCCGACGAGGGAGAAGAAGCCAATGGTTTTCAGGTCGATGTTTTCAACGGTCATCCACGCCTGGAGCGTTCCTGACGTCAGCGCCAGCGGCAGCCCGGAGGCAAAGCCGAGCACCAGTAAAATTGCGCTGTTGCGCTGAGTGAAGAAACGCAGGAAGTGAGAGGCCATACAATCCTTGCCAATAAGGCCTGCATCAGGCGGGCCGTGGGGCGTTTTAGCGGGCGTTCTGCTTAATGAAGCTGCTGACGCTGGTGTCCTGTGCCATGTCGGCAATCAGGTCGCTGAGCGTTGCGTTAACCGCATTGGTGATTTTTTCATTGCTGGCGTTAAACGCGCCTTCGACGCTGTAGGTCTGGCGATAATTTTTCACCTGCTTGTTACCGTTTTTGGCGGTGGCGATGATCGAAATGTCCGCTTTGGTGGTAATGCTGTAGCGCACGTTACCCTGCGTCACGTCGGCATAGAGATTATTGACCACAATCTGCAGATCCACCGCGCCTGCCGGGCCAATCATGTAGCCGCGCGTGGTCATCTGCTTCTCTAACACTTCCTGCAGCAGAAAACGCAGGTCGCGCGACGGGGTGAGGGTAACCAGCTGGCCATCGCGGTTTACTTTAGCCAGCGCCTGATCGCTGCGCTGGTCGGCACCATTGATGCTGACGGTGACGCCCATTAGGCTGGGATCTTGCTGCGGCAGTTGGATTTTCGGCGTGACATTCAGCGTGGTGCTGTTGCTGGCACAACCGGCAAGCATCAGGGCAGCCAGCAGGGGAAGTAAGAGTTTCTTAATCATGCTTGTCTTCTCAAAATGTGGGTGATGTTGCTGACATGAGTGCGCTCATCATATCATTGCTTTTCAGTGGAGGAAGTGTTCTTCCACGTTAATTCATTGCGTTGCGCGTTTTTTCAGACGGATTACCCTCCTCAGCAACCGCTGCGAAGGGCCCCGTTGTGCGCTGTGAACGCGTGCGTTCGCCCGGCTCAGCCTGGGCGTTTTTTTATTCTGGACGACGGGATAGTGTCCAAAATCGTCTATGATTGAAAGTGATAGGGCGTTGCTCGCGGCCTGGAGGGTGGGGTTATGATTCGGGAACACATTGAAAGTAAATTACGCACGGCGTTTGACCCATCCCATCTGGAGGTGCATGACGAAAGCTATCGTCACAATGTGCCTGCCGGATCGGAAAGCCATTTCAAAGTAGTATTGGTTAGCGACAAGTTTCAGGGACAGCGATTTCTGCAGCGCCACCGCATGATCTATGCAGAGCTGGCGCAGGAGATGGCCGGCAGCGTGCATGCGCTGGCGCTGCATACCTACACCCGTAAAGAGTGGGAAGGATTGCAGGATACAGTGCTGGCGTCGCCCAATTGTCGCGGTGCCGGTACGCTGGCATGACGGATCGGGTAAGGCATTTTGCTGAAAAAAAACGGCCCGCGGGCCGTTTTTTTTGAAATGTAATCCCACCAACATCAATCCTATCGCGCAAAAAATGTGAAGCCCTGTGCCGCTTGATTCCTCGACTCACCGGGATGTTGTCGCTATAATGCGGCGTCTATTTTTCCGCAATGCCTTCGGGACGCTTGTGGTAACAGGGAATACGATTCTGAGCACAGAAGCGGTCCCGTTTGTTGGATGGTTTGGCCGCCTTCTCGCGCCTCGCCATCTGAAGTTGACCGAGCACGTGATTTTTTTGAGGTAAGAAGATGCAAGCTTCAGTAGAAACAACGCAGGGCCTGGGCCGTCGCGTAACCATTACCGTCGCTAAAGACGTGATTGAAAACGCCGTAAAAAGCGAGCTGGTCAACGTAGCGAAGACTGTCCGCATTGACGGCTTCCGTAAAGGTAAAGTCCCCATGAACCTGGTGGCGCAGCGCTACGGTGCCACTGTGCGCCAGGACGTGCTGGGTGACCTGATGCAGCGCAACTTTGTTGACGCCATCATCAAAGAAAAAATCAATCCGGCCGGCGCGCCGAACTATGTACCGGGTGAATACCAGCAGGGTGAGGATTTCACCTTTGCCGTTGAGTTTGAAGTCTATCCGGAAGTTGAACTGCAGGGCCTCGAGTCCATTGAAGTTGAGAAGCCGGTGGTTAACGTGACCGACGAAGACGTCGACACGATGCTGGACACCCTGCGCAAGCAGCAGGCCTCATGGAAAGACAAAGACGGTGCAGCGGATAAAGAAGACCGCATCACTATCGATTTCACCGGTTCGGTGGATGGCGAAGAGTTTGAAGGCGGTAAAGCCTCTGATTTCGTACTGGCCATGGGCCAGGGCCGCATGATCCCGGGCTTTGAAGACGGCGTTGTTGGCCACAAAGCCGGTGAGTCGTTCTCCATCGACGTCACTTTCCCGGAGGATTACCACGCCGAGAACCTGAAAGGGAAAGCCGCGACGTTCGCCATTGTGCTGAAGAAAGTGGAAGAGCGTGAGCTGCCGGAGCTGACCGAAGAGTTCATCAAGCGTTTCGGCGTAGAAGATGGCTCTGTAGCCGGTCTGCGAACCGAAGTGCGTAAAAATATGGAGCGCGAGCTAAAAGGTGCCGTGCGTAACCGTGTGAAAACGCAGGCTATCGACGGTCTGGTGAACGCTAACGCCATCGATGTACCGGCTGCGCTTATCGACAGCGAGATCGATGTGCTGCGTCGTCAGGCCGCTCAGCGTTTTGGTGGCAACGAGAAGCAGGCGCTGGAGCTGCCGCGCGAGCTGTTTGAAGAGCAAGCCCGACGCCGCGTCGTGGTTGGCCTGCTGCTGGGCGAAGTGATTCGTTCGCACGAGCTGAAAGCAGACGAAGCGCGCGTGCAGACGCTGATCGAAGAGATGGCGTCAGCCTACGAAGATCCGCAGGAAGTCATCACCTTCTACAGCCAGAATAAAGAGATGATGAACAATATGCGCAACGTGGCGCTGGAAGAGCAGGCGGTCGAAGTGGTGCTGGAAAAAGCGAAAGTCACCGAAAAGCCGACCAACTTCCAGGAACTGATGAATCAGACTGCTACCGCTTAATCGGTTAAGTTATTCATTAGCAAAACCGCTACCCTACAGGTGGCGGTTTTTTTTTGACTGTGCGCCGCAGCGAGACAGCAGGCAACGCGGTGGATAATCACTTTTTGCTCATTTTAACGACAAAAGCGACGGCGACAGCGTTTTCATCTTTAGCGATTGGCACAAACGTTGTTATGCTTGAATCGGGCTGGGGCTGTCCCCACATCTTCAGGCATCATCAGGGCGTAGCGTTTTCGCACGGCGACCGCTGCGATTTGATCATCGAAGCTGGCTTCTCAACCGTCGGATGGCGTCGGAACGAGTGCAGGGTAATCCATAGTGATACCTGATTCGCTCGGGTAGAATCGGTACCGAGTGTTGCCATAAACAAATATCCAGGAGACGGTAATGTCATACAGCGGCGAACGTGGAATTAGTGCACCTCATATGGCTCTGGTGCCGATGGTGGTTGAACAAACCTCGCGCGGAGAGCGCTCTTACGATATCTTCTCCCGCCTGCTTAAGGAACGTATCATTTTTCTGACTGGTCAGGTGGAAGACCATATGGCAAACCTGATCGTGGCGCAAATGCTGTTCCTTGAGGCAGAGAACCCGGAAAAAGATATCTATCTGTACATTAATTCACCAGGTGGTGTGATCACTGCCGGTATGTCCATTTATGACACCATGCAGTTTATTAAGCCGGACGTGAGCACCATCTGTATGGGCCAGGCCTGTTCAATGGGGGCTTTCCTGCTAACCGCGGGTGCGGAAGGAAAACGCTTCTGTTTGCCGAACTCCCGTGTCATGATCCATCAGCCCCTCGGCGGCTACCAGGGGCAGGCGACCGACATCGAAATTCACGCTCAGGAAATCCTGAAAGTGAAAAAACGCATGAATACGCTAATGGCGCAGCATACGGGTAAATCGCTGGAGCAGATTGAGCTGGATACCGAGCGCGATCGCTTCCTGTCGGCTGAAGAAGCGGTGGCCTACGGACTGGTAGACTCAGTGATGACTCACCGCGGATAACGCTCGGAGCCGGCCGGTCGATAGTCTATAGTTAGTACCAGGCGGGCACGAGTGTGATATCAGGGACAAACAGAATGTCCCCTGCCGTTTCGTGCGGACAGAAATAATAGAAGAGGTTAACTGATGACAGACAAGCGCAAAGACGGTTCAGGTAAGTTGCTGTACTGCTCTTTCTGCGGCAAAAGCCAGCATGAAGTGCGCAAGCTGATTGCCGGGCCGTCAGTGTATATCTGCGATGAGTGCGTTGATCTATGCAACGACATCATTCGCGAAGAGATTAAAGAGGTTGCGCCGCATCGCGAGCGTAGCGCACTGCCGACGCCCCATGAAATCCGTCACCATCTTGATGACTATGTGATTGGTCAGGAGCGCGCGAAGAAAGTGCTGGCAGTAGCGGTGTACAACCACTACAAACGCCTGCGCAATGGTGATACCAGCAACGGCGTCGAGCTGGGGAAAAGTAACATCCTGCTGATCGGTCCGACCGGCAGCGGTAAAACTCTGCTGGCGGAAACGCTGGCGCGCCTGCTTGACGTGCCGTTCACCATGGCAGATGCCACCACGCTGACCGAAGCTGGTTACGTGGGTGAAGATGTCGAAAATATTATCCAGAAGCTGCTGCAGAAATGTGACTACGATGTGCAAAAGGCGCAGCGTGGGATTGTCTACATCGATGAGATAGACAAAATCTCTCGCAAGTCAGATAACCCTTCGATCACCCGGGACGTATCCGGCGAAGGTGTACAGCAGGCGCTGCTGAAGCTGATTGAAGGCACCGTTGCCGCCGTTCCGCCGCAGGGCGGGCGTAAGCATCCGCAGCAGGAGTTCTTGCAGGTCGATACCTCCAAGATTCTGTTTATCTGCGGCGGTGCGTTTGCCGGTCTCGATAAGGTCATCGCCCAGCGCGTGGACACCGGTTCCGGGATTGGCTTTGGCGCGTCGGTGAAGGGCCAGTCGCAAAAAGCGACCGAGGGCGAGCTGCTGTCACAGGTGGAGCCGGAAGATCTGATTAAGTTTGGTCTGATCCCGGAATTCATTGGCCGTTTGCCGGTGGTTGCTACCCTCAACGAGCTGAGTGAAGAAGCCCTGATTCAGATCCTGCGTGAGCCGAAAAATGCGCTCACCAAGCAGTACCAGGCGCTGTTCGGGCTGGAAGGCGTTGAGCTGGAGTTTCGCGATGAGGCGCTGAACGCCATCGCTAAAAAGGCCATGTCGCGCAAAACCGGCGCGCGCGGGCTGCGCTCCATCGTGGAGGGCGCGCTGCTGGAGACCATGTACGATTTGCCGTCCATGGACGATGTCGAAAAAGTGGTGATTGATGAAAACGTCATTGCCGGCGAATCTGATCCCCTGCTGATTTATGGCAAACACGAAGCGCAAGCCTCTGGCGAATAAATAAGCAAGACAATCCAGTCAGTTAGTTGTAAAGGGGGAACAGGTTCCCCCTTCCGTTTTTCTGACGTCCAGTCATTGAATATCAGCAATCTGTCCCCATATACTCAAAAAATACATGTTAGGTTGCGTTGCACGACTGACCCAACGCTAACCAACCCCTGGCGGACATTAAACTAAGAGAGAGCTCTATGAATCCTGAGCGTTCTGAACGCATTGAAATCCCTGTGTTGCCGTTGCGTGACGTAGTGGTTTATCCGCACATGGTGATTCCTTTATTTGTGGGGCGGGAGAAATCTATCCGCTGCCTGGAAGCGGCAATGGATCACGACAAAAAGATCCTGTTAGTCGCGCAAAAAGAGGCTTCAACGGACGAGCCGGGTATTAACGACCTGTTTTCCGTCGGGACCGTGGCGTCGATCCTGCAGATGCTGAAACTGCCTGACGGCACGGTAAAAGTGCTGGTAGAGGGCCTGCAGCGCGCGCACATCACGACGCTCGCCGACAACGGTGACCACTTCACGGCGCAGGCGGAATACATGAGCTCGCCGGAAATTGATGAACGCGAGCAGGAAGTGCTGGTCCGCACCGCTATCAATCAGTTTGAGGGCTATATCAAACTGAACAAAAAGATCCCGCCTGAGGTGCTGACTTCACTGAACAGCATCGATGATGCCGCCCGACTGGCGGATACGGTGGCCGCGCATATGCCGCTGAAGCTGGCCGACAAACAGTCCGTGCTGGAGATGTCCGACGTTAACGAGCGTCTGGAATACCTGATGGCGATGATGGAGTCAGAAATCGACCTGTTGCAGGTTGAAAAACGCATCCGCAATCGCGTTAAAAAGCAGATGGAAAAAAGCCAGCGCGAGTACTACCTGAATGAGCAGATGAAGGCCATTCAGAAAGAGCTGGGTGAAATGGATGATGCGCCGGACGAACACGAAGCGCTGAAGCGCAAGATAGACGAAGCCAAGATGCCGAAAGACGCGCATGAGAAGGCCGAAGCCGAACTGCAGAAGCTGAAAATGATGTCGCCGATGTCGGCCGAAGCCACCGTGGTACGCGGCTATATTGACTGGATGGTTCAGGTGCCGTGGAACGCGCGCAGCAAGGTCAAAAAAGATCTGCGCAAAGCGCAGGAGACACTCGACACTGACCACTACGGACTGGAACGCGTTAAAGACCGCATCCTTGAATATCTTGCGGTACAGAGTCGCGTCAGCAAAATCAAAGGGCCGATCCTGTGTCTCGTGGGACCGCCGGGGGTAGGTAAAACCTCGTTGGGCCAGTCCATTGCGAAAGCTACCGGACGTAAATATGTGCGAATGGCGCTGGGTGGCGTGCGTGACGAGGCGGAGATCCGCGGTCACCGCCGTACCTATATTGGTTCCATGCCCGGTAAGCTGATCCAAAAAATGGCCAAAGTTGGCGTGAAAAACCCGCTGTTCCTGCTGGATGAAATCGACAAGATGTCATCCGATATGCGCGGCGATCCGGCGTCGGCGCTGCTGGAGGTGCTGGATCCGGAGCAGAACGTCGCGTTTAACGACCACTATCTGGAAGTGGATTACGATCTGTCTGACGTGATGTTCGTTGCAACGTCTAACTCGATGAACATTCCGGCGCCGCTGCTGGATCGTATGGAAGTGATTCGCCTGTCGGGCTACACCGAAGATGAAAAACTGAACATCGCCAAACAGCACCTGCTGCCGAAACAGATTGAGCGTAACGCGCTGAAAAAAGGCGAGCTGACCGTGGATGACAGCGCAATTGTTGGCATCATCCGCTACTACACCCGGGAAGCCGGCGTGCGAAGCCTGGAGCGTGAACTCTCCAAGCTGTGCCGTAAGGCGGTCAAAACGCTGCTGATGGATAAAACCCTCAAGCACCTGGAAATCAACGGCGACAACCTGAAAGATTACCTGGGCGTACAGCGCTTTGACTATGGCCGCGCCGACAGTGAAAACCGCGTTGGTCAGGTTACTGGCCTGGCGTGGACCGAAGTGGGCGGCGATCTGCTGACCATCGAAACGGCCTGCGTGCCGGGCAAGGGCAAACTGACCTACACCGGCTCGCTGGGTGAAGTGATGCAGGAGTCCATTCAGGCGGCGCTGACCGTGGTGCGCGCGCGCGCCGAGAAGCTTGGCATCAACGGTGACTTTTACGAAAAACGCGACATCCACGTGCACGTGCCGGAAGGAGCCACGCCGAAGGATGGCCCGAGTGCCGGTATTGCAATGTGTACCGCGCTGGTCTCCTGTCTGACCGGTAACCCGGTGCGCGCCGATGTGGCGATGACCGGAGAAATCACCCTGCGCGGACAGGTGTTACCGATCGGTGGTCTAAAAGAGAAGCTGCTGGCTGCTCACCGCGGCGGCATCAAAACCGTGCTGATCCCGGACGAGAACAAGCGTGACCTGGAAGATATTCCGGACAACGTCATCGCCGATCTGGCTATCCATCCGGTGAAGCGCATCGAAGAAGTGCTGGAGCTGGCACTGCAAAATGCGCCTTACGGCATGCAGGTTGCCACGGCAAAATAGTGACCTGAGGCAAAAAGCGTGTAAATCAGGGGCTGGCAGGTGAAATCGGACTTGCCAGCTTTTTTTTGTGCCGCTAATTTAGAGGGCTGTCGGGTGACTGTATATTGGGTGCGCTGGTTATGAGAGCAGCCCTGACGGTAAAACTGCATCGCCGAGTCGTCTGCTGGCGAGCTTATTAAAAGAAGAGGGGATGAAGAGAGTGAATAAATCACAGTTGATCGACAAAATTGCTGCCAACGCGGACATTTCTAAAGCGGCAGCGGGACGTGTGTTAGATGCATTTATCGACTCCGTGTCAGAGACTCTGCAAGCCGGTGATGACGTGGCGCTGGTGGGGTTCGGTACCTTTACCGTGCGTGAACGCGCTGCGCGTACCGGACGTAACCCGCAAACGGGCAAAGAGATCACCATCGCGGCTGGCAAAGTGCCGGGCTTCCGCGCGGGCAAAGGCCTGAAAGACGCGGTTAATTAAGCCTCTCTGCGGCAACGGCGCGGCTTTTCTGTTGTCGAATGGAGGATCGTGAGACGGTTCTCATGTAACATACCCGGGCACATCACTGTAACGATGTGCCTTTTTTGTTTTTTGACCATGGCGCCGCTGGCCGCCTGTCTCCCGGCAGCGGGGTGGGCGCGATGGTCAACGCAGCAGGCTTCAGCTTTGATCGCGCCTATGCGATTGCTCCGGGGGAACCGGGCGCGCGAAGCCTACATTCACATACAGCGGAGTGTTGTCACACCATGATGGACAATTTACGCGCGGCGGCGAATCATGTCGTGCTCAAAATCATACTGGGCCTGATTATCCTGTCCTTTTTGTTGACTGGGGTCATTAACTATCAGTTTGCGGGCGGCGACTATGCGGCCAAGGTAAACGGCGAGGAGATCAGCCGGGCGCAACTGGAGCGCGCGGTGGCAACGGAGCGTAATCGTCAGCAGCAGCTGCTCGGGGATCGCTTCTCCGAGCTCGCGGGTAATGAGGGCTTTCTGCAGCAGATGCGGCAGCAGGCGCTGGCGCAGTTGGTAGACGAAACCCTGATCGATCAGTATGCCGACAGCCTGAATCTGGCGATCAGCGATCAGCAGGTCAAACAGGCAATTTTCGAACAGCCGGCGTTTCAAACCAACGGTAAATTCGATAACGCGCGCTATCTTTCCCTGATTGCCAACATCGGCATGAATGCCGATCAGTATGCGCAGGCCCTGCGTCAGGATCTGAAAAATCAGCAGCTGGTGCGGGCTATTATGGGCACTGACTTTATGCTGCCGGGTGAAACGGCCGCGCTGGCCGCGTTGGTTTCCCAGGAGCGTACGGTACGCGAAGCGGTGATCAACGTTGCGGCACTGGCGGAAAAACAGTCCGTATCAGAAGACGAGCTGAATAACGCGTGGCAGCAGAATAAAAACAGCTATCTCGCGCCGGAGCAGTTCCGCGTCAGCTACATCATGCTGGATGCCGCCAGCATGCAAAAGCCCGCCAGCGAAGCGGAGATTCAGAGCTGGTATGACCGTCATCGTCAGGAGTACACCCAGCCTCAGCGGAATCGCTACAGCGTGATTCAGACCAAAACGGAAGCCGACGCTAACAGCATACTCGAGGCGCTGAAAAACGGCGGCGATTTCGCCGAGCTGGCTAAAACCCGTTCCGTCGATCCGATCACTGCGAAAAAAGGCGGCGACATGGGCTGGCTGGAGCAGGAAACCACGCCAGATGAGCTGAAAAATGCCGGTCTGACCGAGAAAGGTCAGCTTTCAGGCGCGCTAAAATCCTCCGTCGGCTACCTGGTGGCGCGCCTCGACGACACGCAGCCTGAGCGCGTCAAACCGCTGAGTGAGGTGCACGATGCGATTGCCGAGCGGGTCAAAGTCGAGAGCGCCGTCGATGCCTACTATAAGCTGCAGGGCAAAGTGAGCGAAGCGGCCAGCAACGATAATGAATCGCTGCTCGGCGCTGAGCAGGCTGCCGGTGTGAAGCTGGTTGAGACGCCGTGGTTTAGCCGCGACTCGCTACCGGCGGAGCTGAACTTTAAACCGGTTCAGGACGCCATTTTTAACGGCGCGCTGCTGGGGCAAAACGGTGCGCCAGGTCCGAACTCTGACATCATCACCGTCGACGGGGATCGCGCGTTTGTCCTGCGCATCAGCGAGCACAAACCGGAAGCGGTGAGACCGCTGTCAGAGGTTCGTGATCGGGTGATTACGCAGTTGAAAATGGATAAAGCCCGCCAGCAGGCGCGTCAGGAAGCGGACAAGCTGCTGGCTGAGCTGAAAGCCGGTAAGGGCGATGCGGTGCTGAGCGACGCCGGCCTCACGCTTTCTGCGCCGAAGACCTTTACCCGCTCGGGTCAGGACAGCTTAACCCAGGCGGTGTTTGAGCTACCTAAGCCAACCGATAAAGGGCCTTCCTGGGGTACAGGTGAAGACGGCGAAGGTAACCTCGTCCTGCTGGCGCTGGACAGCGTGCGCCCCGGCAAACTGCCGGCGGAGAGCCAGAAAGCGATGGCGGCGGGCATGGCGGAAAACAACGCGCAAATCGTGTTTGCTGCCCTGATGAGTAACCTGCGTAAAGACGCCAAAGTGAAATACGGTGCCGCGGCACAAGCGCAATAATGCGCGCAGATAAAATGTAACGCACTGCAAATGAAAGGGCCGCTTCTGCGGCCCTTTCCATATCCGTAATCCGGCGATCGCCTTCGTCGGGCGGATACGGCACCCTGAGCAGGCTGTTAACACATGGAGGAACACAGCATGATCAGGACAACCCTGTTACGCAGTTTGATCTTCACTTTGACTCTGGGCAGTGCCGCGCTGGTGGCGGCAAGCCCCGCCGTGACCGCGCCGGATGCCGGCCCGCCGCCGACCCGTCTCGCCGCGGCGGCGGACAACGATGTCGACGCCCGCAGCGAGCGGTTGAGCATCAACAGCGCCACGGCCGATCAGCTCGCGGCCGCCCTGAACGGCGTGGGGTTGAAAAAGGCGGAAGCCATCGTCAGCTACCGTGAAAAGTACGGAAATTTCACCCAGCTTGAACAGCTCACCGAGGTGCCGGGCATCGGGCGTGCACTGCTGGAGCGTAATCTGGATCGGCTTAAATTGTGATCCCCTTCGCAGCCAGATGACGGCGTGATGACAAGGTCGCGGTGTGCTGTCAGGATGAAGAGGTCATACCAGTTTTGGCCTCTTAACCCACAGGACGCACTATGCAGACCACGATCAAAGTTCGCGGCTATCACCTTGATGTTTATCAACACGTTAATAATGCCCGCTACCTTGAGTTTCTGGAGGAGGCGCGCTGGGCATGGCTGGAGCGCCTGGAGAGTTTTGCCTGGATGCAGGCAAACCGGTTGGCCTTTGTGGTGGTAAACATCAATATCAACTACCGCCGTCCGGCGATGCTGGGCGATACGCTGTCAATCACCAGTCGCCTGGTTGAGCTGAAAGGCAAAAGCGGCGTGCTGAGTCAAACGATCGTGCTGGCGGGAACGCAAGAGGCGGTAGCCGATGCGCTGCTCACCTTTGCCTGCGTCGACCTGAAAACGCAAAAGGCAGTGCCGCTGGAAGGCGAGTTAAAAACCCGCCTCAGCGATATGCTCAACGCCTGAGGGCGACCAGCATCAACCGTCAACAGCCAGGCCTCAGGCGAGGCCGGTCTTCGCCTTCATCTGCGCCATCACCGCTGCCGGCTGCTGCTGATACTGCTGCAGCCCGTTTGCACGCAGGTGACAAGCCGCGCAGGCGCCGCAGCCGTCCCCCTGGATGCCGTTATAACAGGTCAGTGTGGCTTCACGTATCAGCGGCAATGCCTGCCAGTGGTCCGCCAGCGCCCAGGTCTCCGCTTTGTTTAACCACATCAATGGCGTTTCGAAGCGCACGTCGCGCGCCATTCCCAATGCCACCGCGTGGTTCAGCGCTTTAACAAACGCATCGCGGCAGTCGGGATAGCCGGAAAAGTCGGTTTCGCAGACCCCGGTAATGACGGCCTCGGCGTCGACCTGATAGGCATAAATTGCGGCCAGCGTCAGAAATAAAATATTGCGCCCGGGGACAAACGTGCTGGGCAGGCCACTGGCCTGCGGATCGTAGCCGGGCACCGGAATGTTGTCACGGGTGAGGCTGCTGACCGCCAGCGCGTTCAGCAGCGTGACGTCCAACACCTTGTGGGCAACCGCGCCGAGGCGCGCCGCCAGCGAGGCGGCGACCGCTATCTCTTCGCGATGTCGCTGACCGTAATCAAAGGTGACGCAATGCACCTCGTCATATTGGTTAAGGGCCTGGACCAGGCAGGTTGTTGAGTCCTGACCGCCGCTAAATACCACTACTGCACGTTTCATACCATCCGTTCCGTCGTTGCCGCCAATGCGCTGCGCCCTCTGTGACGGGCAAACGCACTGGTTAGCGTCTGAAAAGGAGAATTTTATCCCCTGCGGCGGCGGAAGGATAGCGCGGTGAATGCCGTCGGCCGGTCAGACAGGCCGGTTAACGGGCCGCCATCGACCCGGTGCACGGGCGGACAGCGGCAGAGTGCGATCAGCGGGACTCGGGGAGCCGGGCGTCGGCGGTCGCGGCCACCTTGGCGGCGCGTGCGGCGGGTTGCCCGGCGAGCGTCAGCAAGATGCCGGTGAGCAGCGGTAGCATCAGCCACAGTGAGCCTTCGCTGATGCTGCTACCGCGCAGCAGGTTATCCAGCGCAATGGCAATGACCGGGAAGACGAGGAACACCAGCGATGCCTGAAAGGGACGGGCGCGCTGCTGTAGTGCAAAATAGCACAATATACCGCCGACGCCGGCCAGCGCCCCTAACCAGACAATCGCGCCAATGGCGGCCGGGGTAAACTGCGCCACGTGCGGTGCTTCGGTCAGCCAGCCTGTCAGGGTCAGCAGCACGCCGGCACCGAGGCAGGGCAGGGCGTTCCAGCTGAGCACCGGGATCGCTGCGCCACGCTTCTTGCAAAGGACGTACATCACCGCGTGCATCAACACGGCAGCGGTCAGCGCCATAATGCCAATGGTCGAACTCATCCCTCCGCGGGTTTCGTGCCAGAGAATACCGCCAAGCGCCAGCAGCGCGATTGCCAATCCCAGCAGCTGCTGACGGGACGTACGCTCGCGCAGAAACAGCATGGAAGCGCCGAGCACCGCCACCGGCATGGTGGCAAAAATAATGGCGGCCAGGCTGGCGGCAGTATAACGCTCGCCGTAAATCATCAGGGTGAAAGGCACGGCGAAGTAGGCCAGCGTGACCGCCAGCTGAAAGCCGCGCTGACCGCGGGGAAATAGCAGCGGTGCCCGCCGCCAGCGCGCCAGCAGCAGCAGTAGCGGAGCCGCACAAAGAAAGCGCAGTCCGGTAGCAAAAATCGGTGGCACCGTTTCAACCGCGATTTTCATCGCCATCCAGGTGGTGCCCCAGGTGAGGGCAACAATGACAAACAGCAGTAGCGTCAGGGCCTGAGAGGAACGCAGCATGATTCGTTATCCATAGTGGAATCAGGAAGCTCCAGAGTACTCGTCAGCAGGGAGAAAAAGTTGCTATAATTTCCCTTTTTTCCACCGGGCGGGGAGAAAATTTTGCCAAATATCACACTCGACAGAAAAGACAGGCTGATTTTAAATCTTTTGCAGCAAGACTGTACTCTTTCGCTTCAGGCCATCGCCGATGCGGTCAGCCTGACCACCACGCCCTGTTGGAAACGCTTGAAACGGTTGGAAGATGAAGGGATCATACGCGGCCGGGTGGCGCTGCTGGATAGTGAGAAGCTGGGACTGCCGCTGACCGCATTTGTCATGATCAAAACCCAGCAGCACAGCAGCCAGTGGTACCAGCAGTTTACCGATGTGGTGAAAGAGATGCCGGAGGTGATGGCGTTTTACCGCATGGCGGGCGAATATGATTACCTGCTGCGGGTGCAGGTCGCGGATATGAAGTGCTACGACGCGTTTTATAAGCGGCTGGTCGAAGGCGTACCCGGCCTGATCGACGTGACGTCGAGTTTCGCCATGGAGGCGATAAAATACACCACCGCGCTGCCGGTGATTCCCTGATGTCAGGCGCGGCAGCGCCGACATCAACCTCTGGGTGAGTTGCTCACCTGCGAATTCAGGACTTTTTTGTGCGATTGTTCCATCAGCTGGGCTGGTACTTTACCCGTGAATGGCGGCGCTATCTTGGCGCAGTAGCCCTGCTTATCATCATTGCTATCTTGCAGCTGCTGCCGCCAAAGGTGGTCGGCATCCTTGTCGATGGCGTGACGCGACAACAGCTCTCCGCCAGGCAGATTCTGCTGTGGGTAGGGCTGATGCTTCTCACCGCCGTGGTGGTTTACCTGCTGCGTTACGTTTGGCGTATTTTGCTGTTTGGCGCCTCCTATCAGTTAGCGGTGGAGCTACGCGAGAAGTTTTACCGGCAGCTTAGCCGCCAGCATCCCGGTTTTTATTTGCGCCACCGCACCGGCGATTTGATCGCCCGCGCCACCAACGATGTGGATCGGGTGGTTTTTGCCGCCGGTGAGGGCGTCCTGACGCTGGTGGATTCGATGGTCATGGGGTTAGCGGTGCTGCTGGTGATGAGCACGCAGATCAGCTGGCAGCTCACGCTGCTGGCGCTGCTGCCCATGCCGGTAATGGCGCTGGTGATCAAACGCTATGGCGATCGGTTGCACGAGCGCTTTAAACTGGCACAGGCCGCGTTTTCCAGCCTGAACGATCAGACGCAGGAGAGCCTGACCAGCATCCGTATGATCAAAGCCTTTGGCCTCGAAGATCGCCAGTCGGGACAGTTTGCCGCTATTGCCGCTGACACCGGCGCAAAGAACCTGCGCGTGGCGCGGGTAGATGCGCGTTTCGATCCCACAATATATCTGGCCATTGGCGCCTCAAATTTGCTGGCGATCGGCGGTGGCAGTTGGCTGGTATGGCAGCAGCAGATGACCCTCGGCGAACTGACCAGTTTTGTGATGTACCTCGGCCTGATGATTTGGCCGATGCTGGCGCTGGCGTGGATGTTTAATATTGTCGAGCGCGGCAGCGCTGCCTGGAGCCGCATCCAGGCACTGCTGGCCGAAGCGCCGGTGGTGGTCGACGGGACCCAACCGCTCGCTGCCGGGCGCGGAGCGCTGGCGGTAGCTATCCGCCGCTTCCATTTCCCCGAGGCAACAGCGCCGGCGCTCAGCGACATCCAGCTGCATATTCGCCCCGGTGAGATGATTGGCCTGTGCGGCCCGACCGGTGCCGGAAAATCGGCACTGCTGGCGCTGTTACAGCGTCATTTTGACGTCAGTGAGGGTTGCATTACCTATCAGGGCATCTCGCTGACCGAGCTGCGGATGGATGAGTGGCGCAGCCGGCTGGCCGTCGTTAATCAAACGCCGTTTCTCTTTTCTGACACCGTGGCGCGCAACATTGCGCTGGGCGCGCCCGATGCGAGCCAGGCCGACATAGAAGCCGCGGCCCGGCTGGCCAGCGTGCACGAGGACATCATGCGTCTGCCGCAGGGGTACGATACTGAAGTCGGCGAGCGCGGCGTGATGCTCTCCGGCGGCCAAAAACAGCGGCTGTCGATTGCCCGCGCGCTGCTGCTGCAAGCGGAAATCCTGCTGCTGGACGACGCGCTCTCGGCGGTGGATGGCCGGACAGAACATCAGATTTTGCATAATCTGCGTCAGTGGGGGGCCGGTAAAACGGTCATTATCAGCGCGCACCGGCTGTCGGCCCTGACCGAGGCCGATCAGATTCTGGTGCTCAATCAGGGACGGGTGGTACAGCGTGGCGATCATGCGATCCTGGCTGCGGAACCGGGCTGGTATCGTGACATGTATCGCTATCAACAACTGGAAGCGGCGCTGATTGGCGACGATGAGGGATCCGGGGAGGCGGCAGATGGCCAACGTTAAACGGCTTTGGCCGACGCTAAAGCGCCTGCTGGCGTACGGAAAACCGTGGAAACGTTCGCTGGGGCTGGCGGTGGGGATGCTCTGGCTGGCCGCGGCCGCTGAAGTGCTGGGGCCAATACTGATCAGTTACTTTATCGACAATCTGGTGGCCAAACACCGGATGCCGCTGGGGCTGGTGGTGGGGCTGATCAGCAGCTATCTGCTGCTGCAGCTGCTGGCGGCCGGACTGCATTACTGGCAGGCGCTGTTGTTTAACCGGGCGGCCGTCGGCGTGGTTCAGCAGCTGCGCACCGACGTGATGGATGCCGCGCTGCGCCAGCCGCTGAGCGCATTTGATACCCAGCCGGTGGGGCAGATCATTTCCCGCGTGACTAACGATACCGAGGTCGTACGCGATCTGTACGTCACCGTCGTGGCGACGGTACTGCGCAGCGCAGCGCTGGTGGGGGCGATGCTGGTGGCGATGTTCAGCCTCGACTGGCGAATGGCCCTGGTGGCGATCGCCATTTTCCCCGCGGTGCTGCTGGTCATGCTGATTTACCAGCGCTACAGCACGCCGATAGTCCGCCGGGTGCGCAGCTATCTGGCGGACATCAATAACGGATTCAATGAAGTGATTAACGGCATGAGCGTGATCCAGCAGTTTCGCCAGCAGGCACGCTTTGGTAAACGGATGAGTCAGGCCAGCCGTCAGCACTACTACGCGCGAATGCAAACCCTGCGGCTGGACGGTTTTTTATTGCGTCCGCTGCTCAGCCTGTTCTCTGCCGCGATCCTCTGCGGACTGATGCTGCTGTTTGGCTTCTCAACCGCCGGCAGCATCGAGGTGGGCGTGCTGTATGCATTCATTAATTACCTTGGCCGGCTTAACGAACCGCTGATTGAGCTAACCACTCAGCAATCCATGCTGCAGCAGGCGGTGGTCGCCGGAGAGCGCATCTTTGAATTAATGGACGCTCCGCGCCAGCATTACGGTACGGACGCCACGCCGCTGCAATCGGGGCGCATTAGCCTGGCGCATCTTTCGTTTGCCTATCGTGATAATCATCGGGTACTGAGCGATATTTCGCTTGAGGTAGCGCCGAAGGCGTTTGTGGCGCTGGTTGGACACACCGGCAGCGGTAAAAGCACGCTGGCCAGCCTGCTGATGGGCTACTACCCGTTGACGGAAGGGGAGATTCGCCTCGACGACCGGCCGCTGTCTGACCTGAGCCACGCCACGCTGCGCGAGGGGATCGCGATGGTGCAGCAGGATCCGGTGGTGCTGGCGGATACGCTGATGGCCAATGTGACCCTCGGTCGGGAGGTGAGCGAGGCACAGGTCTGGCAGGCGCTGGAAACGGCGCAGCTGGCGGATTTGGTCCGGGCGCTACCGCAAGGTCTGCACAGCGTGCTGGGCGAGCAGGGCAACACGCTGTCGGTCGGGCAAAAGCAGCTGCTGGCGCTGGCCCGCGTGCTGGTGGCCTCGCCGAAAATCCTGATCCTCGATGAGGCCACCGCCAACATCGACTCCGGTACTGAACAGGCGATTCAGCGCGCGCTGCAGGCGGTTCGTCAGCACACTACGCTTATCGTGATCGCACACCGGCTGTCGACCATCACCGAGGCGGATGCGATTCTGGTGCTGCACCGGGGGCAAGTCGTGGAGCGCGGGACGCACCAGGCGCTGCTGGCACAGCAGGGGCGCTACTGGCAGATGTATCAGCTACAGCTGGCCGGCGAGGAGCTGGCGCAGGCCTGATGCTCCGCGCGCCCGTGCTGCACCATCACTGGGCGGCCAGCGGGGAAAACATGGCCGGCTGCACTACCTTAACGCGCGCTGCACTCGGCTGGTGCGGCGCACCTTCGTAATTCAATCCGCTTATCCTGCCCGGAGTGTTCTGGAAATGTCGTAACAGGCATTAAAACGGACGCATTTACTGTACACCTGCTTCTTTTCAATGTTGGCATACCCTTTGCTTGAGAGATCTTGTATCGGCGTAAACCATTTTATTCTTAAGCTGGAGGGGAACGTATGAAGCTGGTTACCGTGGTGATTAAACCATTCAAGCTGGAGGATGTGCGGGAAGCGCTCTCTTCCATCGGCATTCAGGGCCTGACCGTCACCGAAGTGAAAGGATTTGGCCGTCAGAAGGGGCATGCCGAACTGTACCGCGGCGCGGAATACAGCGTGAACTTTCTGCCTAAAGTGAAAATCGATGTTGCCATTGCCGATGATCAGTTGGATGAGGTGGTTGATGTCATTAGCAAAGCGGCCTACACCGGCAGAATCGGAGACGGAAAAATTTTTGTTGCAGAACTGCAGCGTGTGATCCGTATCCGCACCGGCGAAAACGACGAAGCAGCCCTGTAATCTCAGGCGCAGAAACTGAATGGGATAAATGTAAAATGAACAAAAAATTATTTGCACTGGGGGTTTCTGGTCTGGCATCGCTGCCGTCGCTGGCGCTGGCCGCCGCGCCTGCGGTGGCCGATAAGGCCGACAACGCCTTTATGATGATCTGCACCGCGCTGGTGCTGTTCATGTCTATTCCCGGTATTGCCCTGTTTTACGGAGGCCTGATTCGCGGTAAGAACGTGCTGTCAATGCTGACCCAGGTTACCGTGACTTTCGCGTTGGTCTGCGTGCTGTGGATGGTGTATGGCTATTCGCTGGCCTTCGGCGAGGGCAACGCGTTCTTTGGCGGCTTTAGCATGGCGATGCTGAAGGGGATTGAGCTGACCGCACTGACCGGCTCCTTCTATCAATATATTCACGTTGCGTTCCAGGCGTCGTTTGCCTGTATCACCGTCGGCCTGATCGTCGGCGCCATCGCGGAACGTATTCGCTTCTCGGCGGTGCTGATTTTTGTGGTGATCTGGCTGACGCTGGCGTACCTGCCCATCGCCCACATGGTCTGGGCGGGCGGATTCCTCGCCGCGGATGGTGCGCTGGACTTTGCCGGGGGGACCGTCGTGCACATTAACGCCGCCGTGGCCGGTCTGGTCGGGGCCTATCTGGTGGGCAAACGCGCGGGCTACGGCAAAGAGGCATTTAAACCGCACAACTTACCTATGGTATTTACCGGAACGGCGATCCTTTATGTGGGGTGGTTTGGCTTTAACGCCGGTTCCGCCAGCTCGGCGAACGAAATTGCTGCCTTGGCGTTCCTGAATACCGTGATTGCCACTGCCGGCGCGATTCTGGCCTGGACCTTTGGCGAATGGGCGCTGCGCGGTAAACCTTCGCTGCTGGGCGCCTGCTCCGGTGCCATTGCCGGTCTGGTGGCGATTACGCCAGCGTGCGGCACGGTGGGCGTAGGGGGGGCATTGATCATTGGTCTGGCGGGCGGTCTGGCCGGCCTGTGGGGCGTCAGCACCCTGAAGAAGTGGCTGCGCGTGGACGATCCCTGCGATGTCTTCGGCGTGCACGGCGTGTGCGGTATCGTGGGCTGTATCCTGACCGGCGTCTTTACCTCTTCATCACTGGGCGGCGTCGGCTATGCTGAAGGCGTGACCATGGGCCATCAGGTCTGGGTGCAGCTGTTCAGCGTCGGTGTCACCGTGGTCTGGACCGGTGTGGTCGCCTTCGTGGGCTTTAAGGTGGCAGACATGGTGGTTGGGCTGCGCGTACCGGAAGAGCAGGAACGCGAAGGGCTGGACGTCAACAGCCACGGTGAGAATGCTTACAACCAGTAAGTATTGATCGGGGTAACACAGGGCGGCGTCGGCAGACGCCGCCTTTTTTGCTCTCAGGGAGCACGCAGCCGCATCACCCCTTCCTGCACGGTCGAAGCCACCAGCGTTCCCTCGCGGTCAAAGAACTCGCCGCGGACAAATCCGCGCGCGCCGGATGCCGACGGGCTCGCCACGCTGTACAGCAGCCAGTCGTTCAGATCCAACGGGCGATGGAACCACATGGAGTGATCGAGGGTCGCCACCTGCATCCCCGGCTCAAGAAACCCCTTGCCGTGCGGCTGCAGGGCCACCGGTAAAAAGTTAAAATCGGAGGCGTAGCCCAGTAAATACTGGTGAATCCGCAGATCGGCCGGCATCTCGCCGTTGGCGCGGATCCATACGTGGCGGACCGGTTCGTCCACGTGCCCCTTCAGCGGGTTATGAAATTTCACCGGGCGGATCTCCAGCGGCTTTTCGGCGAGAAATTTATCGCGCGCTTTTTCCGGAATAAAGGCCGCCAGCTGGTGGGCAATATCGGTCTCCGACGGCAAATCCTCGGGGCCGGGCACGTTAGGCATGCTGGTCTGATGCTCAAAGCCGCACTCTGGCGACTGGAAAGACGCGGTCATGTAGAAAATCGGCTGCCCGTGCTGAATGGCACTCACCCGGCGGGCGCTGAAGCTGTGGCCATCGCGCAGTGTTTCCACGTCGTAGATAATGGGCCGCTGGCTGTCTCCCGGGCGGAGAAAATAGCTGTGAAATGAGTGAATCATACGATCGGCGGGAACGGTCTGCTTGGCGGCATACAGCGCCTGGCCCACCACCTGACCGCCAAAGACCTGGCGCAGCCCCAGGTCCTCGCTCTGCCCGCGAAACAGCCCCTCTTCCAGCTTTTCCAGATTAAGAAGGGTTAATAAATTTTGTAGTGCCTGACTCATGTTGGTGACTCCGTTATCCGTCGACAGGTGCAGTGTGCGAAATCGGACCAGTCGGCGTCAATCACCGCCGACGCTTTTCCCGCTGGCCGCTATTAGCGTGACCGGGCAAAAACCGGTTTTCTGTGCCAAAATAAAACGGTTAACTCTGACAAAGAGTGGATGCGCCGCACAATTGTTGTGGCGAAGCAATCTGATAAGGAGACTGTGTTGATGAAACTTTGGCAGGTGGTAAGTGGTGCAGCGCTGGCGGTGGCGCTGGCAGGCTGTGCCGATAAAGGACGCGACATACCCACGCCGACGCTCGGTTCTCAGGTCACAGGGCAGGGCAGCACGATCGCGCAGCCGGCCGTCACCGGCAACGTCTGGATTCGCCAGCGCATTGCGCTGCCGCCGGACGCCGTGGTAACGGTAACGCTTTCTGATGCCTCGCTGGCCGATGCGCCGTCAAAAGTGCTGTCGCAGCGAGTGTTCCGCACGGAAGGCAAACAGGCGCCTTTCAGCTTCACGCTGCCGTTTAATCCGGCGGATGTGCAGCCGAACGCCAACATTTTGCTGAGCGCGGCGGTGACCATTGACGGCAAGCTGGCTTTTGTGACCGACAGCGTGCAGCAGGTCGTCACCCGTGGCGGCACCAAAAAAGATCTGACGCTGGTGCCGGTGCCGGAAATGGCTATCCCTACCGCACCGGGCGCGACGCGTACCGTACCGGCTACCTCTCCGACCCAGGTAACCCCGTCATCGGCCGTACCGGCCCCGTCAGCAATGTAAGCACCAATAAACGCCCCGTCCGGGGCGTTTTTTTATCAGGGGCACCAGCGATAGCGGGCCAGCGCCAGGCGTCCCGCCTCATTCACGTCGATGCCCTCCCGCCGTAACGCCTCACGCTGGCGCTGGCGGCGCTCACCCTGCAGCGAAAGCGCACCGTTGTGATTGATCACCCGGTGCCAGGGCAGCGTGCTGCCCTCCGGCAGCCGGCGCAACACGCCGCCCACCTGCCGGGCCGCGCGCGGAGAGCCGGCCAGCCGGGCAATGTCGCCGTAGGTCGCCACCCGACCGGCGGGGATCGCGGCAATCACCTGCCAGACGCGCTGTGGGAACTGCAGTTCTTCATCCATGGGGAGGTCCCGATCGTGACCGCTGTCGGGAGAGAATAACGTGAAGGGGGAGAGATGTGTAGGCCAACTGGACAATTAAACCGCAGTCACCGGGAGTTTACTTGCAATTGAGCAGGGCATCACAGATAATGCCGCCGCGCTTGGGAAACTGAGCTCTCAATGGAGGCCCTGTTGGTTCTCCCGCAACGCTAACTTGTGAACTCGGTCAGGTCCGGAAGGAAGCAGCCGCAGCAGGCGACGCGTGTGCCGGGATGTAGCTGGCAGGGCCTCCACCCATTCTGCCCTGCCAAAAAACTTACCCCGCGTGGCTAGCGCACATATTTCCACACCGACACGGGCACTTTGTCATACAGCTTGTTCATGGTCAGCTCTGCCAGCCGATGATCGGCAGCGGAGTAAAACACCGCCAGTTCATCATCGGACAATTCGTATTTATTTTTTTCGATAACCCGCTCAAGTGTGTCGATAGAACGACAGCGCCGCAGACGCATCAGATAATCAGTTTTCGTAAGAAGTTTTTCAGTCATTGTTAAACCGTATTAATTATTTTTAGCTGCTAAAAAGAATGGCTGGGCAAACCCCGTAGCCCCGCGCACTCTTCGGAAAAAATGTTAAACAGTCTTCTGGCAGAGGTTTGCCAGCGCTGCAGGTCCTGCGCGTTGATCCCGTAATTACTAAAAAGCATAAAGGTGTCATCGAGATATTCATCAATCTGACTGATTAAATCACTGTCTTCTATGAACTTGATTTTGTAATTGGTTGCGAATGAAGCAATATGTTCTATCAAGTCGTTAAGCTGCAGATTAATGGCCGAGGTCGGATCGTTAACCCAGCCGTGATGACTGTCACCTAATGTTGCCAGACACTCGTCGTACAGATTTTCGCACAGGAATTTCAGCTGGGCTATATCATGCCGTTTCGGTGAGTATTCGTCCATCTCTTTTCCCTCCATAGCGAGGCATGTCATTGCAGTTGCCACCGTGCGGCACCGCCACCTGGAAGTGATAAAAACAATAATCGTGCTAATCGTTTAACTGCAATTATAACCTGGATTTAAACGGGCATATTTTATTTAACGAAACATTACAATTCATCGCCCGGGGAGGGGCGGGGAGCGGCGATAAAGTCGAGCGTGATGCCTTCGTGGCTCACGCTCACCGTCACGCTTTCAGTGCTCACTTCGGTAGCATCAATGTCAAGGCAGGCATTAAAAACCTGCCAGCGATATTCATATGACATTCTATAGCCTGAATGGTTTAAAACTTCTATAGCAATAATGTGAAAACTACCCGGAACAATTTGCGCGTTCCCGGAATACCAGCCCAGGGCATCATTTAATCGGCTTTCTATTTTGAGAGTATTCCGGCGAATGATATCCGCAAGGCGCGTGGCATCGAGGTCCGTCGGAGCGATGTTATCTGGGAAAACCAGGTGCATTTTTCATCCTGACAAAAAGGGAGTATTGGTTAAAGCATTGGGCCTGCGGCAAAAAATGGCAAGAGTGCGCTGATGATGACGCTGTTGGATGCCGGCGTCGGCTACCAGCGCTCCACCGCACCCGGCCTGCCGCGGCGGCGGGTCGTGGGGCGCTTCCTGCGTTCATTCTGCCCAACGGGAGTCCGGCGGCCGGTCATACTCCGATACACTTTTTTTGCCGGGCTGCGGCGGAATCGTGGTGCCTCAAGTGTTATGTTATAACATAAACATATTCTGATTACCGAAGCGGTGCCGCATGTCTCCTTTCTCTTATTTACTGCTTCCCCTGTGGGGCCGGCTGGCGTGTCTTTTACCGCTGCTGGTGCTGTTAGCGCTGGCGACCGGATGGGCCAACGCATGACGTTGATCTTGAACGCCCTGCGGGTGGGGTATCACAGGCGCGCAATTACGCCGGCCATTCACGGTACATTTCCCGGCGGATCCCTGACGGCCATCAGCGGCGCCAACGGCTGCGGAAAATCGACGCTTTTAAACACGCTGGCCGGTATGTTGCCGCCGGTGTCCGGCCATCTGGAACAGCCGCTACCGCGCGCGCAGGTCGGCTGGCTCTCACAGCAGGCGCAGATGGACGCGCAGTTTCCGGTCACGGTTAGCGATCTGGTGGCGACCGGCGGCTGGCAACGGTCCGGCCTGCTGCGCGGCCTCTCATGCGCTCAGCGCCTGCGGGTCAGCCACTGTCTTGAGGCGGTAGATATGGTCGCTCAGCGCGGAACGCTGTTGCATCAGCTCTCGGGTGGCCAACTGCAGCGCGTGCGCTTTGCGCGTTTACTGATGCAGGACCCGGCACTGCTGCTGCTGGATGAACCTTTTACCGGGATCGATAGGCCCACCACTGAGACGTTATTGTGCCTGATCCGGCGGCTGGCGGAGCAGGGCAAAACGGTAATCGCGGTTTTACATGATGCGCAGCAAATTGCAAGGCTGTTTCCCCGTGAGCTGCAGCTCCGTGCGGACTGTGTGCGCTGGCGGCTTCCTATCGATCCGCTGGAGAGCCACTGATGACGCTACTGCAGCCTTTTCTCGAATTTGCTTTCATGCGCCGCGCGCTGGTGGCCTGTCTGGCGTTGTCGCTCAGCGCGACGCCGCTGGGAGTATTGCTGCTGCTGCGTCGTATGAGTCTGATGGGCGATGCGCTGTCGCATGCGGTTCTGCCGGGAGCAGCGCTCGGCTACCTGCTGTGCGGGTTGTCGCTGGCGGCGATGGGCACCGGAGGGCTGATTGCCGGGATTACCGTTGCGCTGCTCTCGGGATGGATCAGCCGGCACACGCCGTTAAAAGAGGACGCCAGCTTTGCCGGGCTCTACCTTGCTTCGCTGGCGCTTGGCGTCACGCTGGTATCGTTGCACGGTTCGAGCGTCGATCTGCTGCACGTGCTGTTTGGGTCGCTGTTGGCGGTGCAGGCAGAGGCCCTGTGGGCGGTGTCCGTCATCAGCGCACTGACGCTGATTCTGCTGGCGGTGCTGTATCCGGCGCTGATGATGGAAGCCATGGAGCCGGGCTGGCTCCGACAGCAAAGTCCGCGCATGACCGACTGGGCGCACCGACTGTTTTTACTGGCGGTGGTGGGCAATCTGGTCGCTGGCTTTCAGATCCTCGGCACGCTGATGTCAGTGGGGCTGATGATGCTACCGGCCGCCTGTGCGCGCTTCTGGGGCCGGCAGCTGCCGGGGATGCTGCTGTGCGCGATGCTGGTGGGCACGCTCTCAAGCCTGGTGGGGCTGAGCGCCTCCTGGACGCTGGGTCTGCCCGCCGGGCCGGCAGTGGTACTGTGCGCAGCGGGCTGTTTTCTGCTGTCAATTTTTTTCGGACCGCAGGGCGGGGTTGTCACCTCTCGCCTGCGCCATTCTTAAGGCAAGGAGTAACCCAATGAAAAAAAAAGTGACTGTCCTGTCGGTTATCGCGCTGTTAGCGGCCGGCCCACTGCAAGCGAAAAGCCTGAACGTGGTCGCCAGCTTTAGCGTGCTGGGCGATATGGTACAGCAGATTGGTGGCGATGCCGTCACGGTGAACACGCTGGTCGGTCCCAATGGCGATCCACACAGTTTTGAACCGCGTCCGCAAGACAGCGCCGCGCTGGCGCGGGCCGATCTGGTGGTGGTCAGCGGACTGGGGCTGGAAGGCTGGATGGATCGGCTGATTGCCGCATCCGGCTACGCCCATCCGCCAGTGGTAGCCTCCAACGGCGTCTCCACGCGTCAGATGGAGGAAGACGGTAAAACCGTCACGGATCCCCACGCCTGGAACAGTATGCAGAACGGGGTGATTTACGCGCGCAATGTGATGCAGGCGCTGGTAAAGGCCGATCCTGATGATGCGGCGGCCATTACCCGGCGGGGCACGGCCTATATCCAGCAGCTGGAACAGCTGGATCGCTGGGCGCAGTCGACCTTTAACGCCATTCCGGTCGCCCGGCGTCAGGTTCTGACCAGCCACGATGCCTTCGGCTACTTCGGTCAGCGCTACGGCGTACGCTTTTTGGCACCGGTCGGGTTTTCCACCGAAGCGGAGGCCAGCGCCAGCGACGTGGCGGCGCTCATCGCTCAGTTAAAAGCCCAGCATATTCAGCACTACTTCATCGAGAATCAGACCGATCCACGCCTGGTGCAGCAGATTGCGAAAGAGAGCGGGGCTACTTCGGGCGGAGAGCTCTATCCGGAAGCCCTGAGTGATAAAAATGGGCCGGCGCCTACTTACACCGCGGCGTTCAAACACAACGTGACGGCCATGGCCGCGGCAATGACGCCCCGGTAAGCGACAAAAAAGGGCCGCACAGGCGGCCCAACACTCAGCGAAATCCTCGTTATGTTCTCTTCCCTGACGGTGAACGCGTGGGCGCGGCGGCCCCACTGACCCCGGGGGCGACCTCAGCGGTGAGCCAGGCTGCCGCACCGCAGACGATGGGATTACTTCTGGCCGAGGAAGCGACCGAAGCGCTGGTTAAACCGCGCGGCACTGCCCTCTTTGGCCAGCACTTTCTGCTGACCGGTGTAGTAGGGGTGTGAAGCGGACGAAACATCCAGCGGCACATAAGGGAAGGTCTCCCCCTCAAGCTCAATGGTGCGCGCGGTGTTAATGGTTGAACCCACTTTAAAATACTGATCGGCACTGGTGTCGTGGAATACCACGGTACGGTAAGCCGGATGGATACCTGATTTCATCGTCACTCCTAAATTTGTTACGTTATAATATAACAATATTATGCGACCGCGCGCGTGACTTTTCAAGAGGCAAAAAAAGAGGCCGCACAGGGCGGCCTCGTTGTCGCAGGGAGCGATTTATCCTTTCGGTGGATGATCAACCGGGTGGCTTTTCAGCTCGTCTTTATGCTTGCTGAAGCGGCGGCGAACCACCACGAAGAACAGCGGTACAAAGAAGATCGCCAGAACGGTGGCGGTCACCATCCCGCCCATCACGCCGGTACCTACGGCGTTCTGCGCGCCGGAGCCCGCACCGGTGCTGATGGCCAGCGGCAGTACGCCAAGAATGAAGGCCAGCGAGGTCATCAGAATCGGACGTAAACGCATCCTCACCGCTTCCATTGTGGCCTCGATAAGCCCTTTGCCCTCTTTCTCCATCAGGTCTTTGGCGAATTCGACGATCAGGATGGCGTTCTTCGCCGATAGCCCGATGGTGGTGAGCAGCCCGACCACAAAATAGACGTCATTGCTGAAGCCGCGCAGAGTCGTAAAGATCAGCGCACCAATGACCCCCAGTGGAACGACCAACATCACCGCAAACGGAATTGACCAGCTCTCGTACAGCGCGGCGAGGCAGAGGAACACCACAATCAGCGAGATGGCGTACAGCGCCGGTGCCTGGTTACCCGACAGACGCTCCTGATAGGACATCCCCGTCCAGTCAAAGCCGATACCGTTAGGCAGCTTCGAGGCCAGAGATTCCATCAGCGCCATCGCTTCACCCGAACTTTTGCCCGGGCCCGCCTGGCCTAAAATCTCCATGGATGGCAGACCGTTATAGCGTTCCAGACGCGGTGAGCCATACTGCCACTTCGACGAGGAGAAGGCCGAGAAGGGCACCATCTCGCCGTTAGCCGAGCGAACATACCAGGTGTTGATATCGTCCGGCAGCATACGATCTTTCGCCTGTCCCATGACGTAGACTTTTTTCACGCGACCGCGATCGATAAAGTCATTGACGTAAGAGCCGCCCCACGCGGAAGCCAGCGTCGAGTTAATGTCAGACAGGGACACGCCGAGTGCTGATGCCTTCTCCTGATCCACTTCCAGCTTAAACTGTGGCGTATCTTCCAACCCGTTGGGACGGACCCCCACCAGCATGTCGGGATGCTGCGCCGCCATGCCTAACAGCTGGTTACGCGCCTGCGTCAGCTTTTCATGACCCAGGTTAGCCTGGTCAATCAGTTCAAAGTCAAAGCCGGTGGCGTTACCCAGCTCAATGATCGCCGGCAGGTTGAACGGGATTACCATCGCATCTTTGATGGTGGAGAGCCCCTTCATGGCCCTGCCAGCAATCGCTTCAACTTTATTCTCGGCGCCGGGGCGTTCATCCCAGGGTTTCAGACTGATAAATGCCAGGCCGGTATTCTGACCGCGGCCGGAGAAGCCGAAGCCGTTAACGGTAAAGACCGATTTAACGTTGTCTTTCTCCTGAGTCAGGTAGTAATGCGTGACCTGATCCAGCACCTTCTGCGTGCGCTCCTGCGTTGCGCCGGCCGGCAGCTGCGCCATGGTCAGCAGCAGCCCCTGATCCTCTTCAGGCAGGAACGAGCTGGGCAGACGAATGAACAGCACGCCCATCCCAATCACGATCGCCACATAAATGATCAGGTAGCGACCGGTGCTGCGCAGGATATGACTGACGCTGTCCGTATAGTGATGGGTGCTTTTATCGAACATGCGGTTAAACCAGCCGAAGAAGCCGGTGGTTTTGCCGTGTTCGCCTTTCTTCATCGGTTTGAGCATGGTGGCGCACAGCGCCGGCGTCAGCACCAGCGCCACGATCACCGACAAAATCATCGCCGAAACAATGGTGATGGAGAACTGACGGTAAATGACCCCGGTCGACCCGCCAAAGAAGGCCATTGGGATAAATACCGCGGAGAGCACCAGCGCAATCCCGACCAGCGCTCCCTGGATCTGCCCCATTGACTTACGGGTCGCTTCTTTCGGCGGCAGGCCCTCTTCGGACATTACGCGCTCGACGTTTTCCACCACCACGATGGCATCATCCACCAGCAGGCCGATGGCCAGTACCATGGCGAACATCGTCAGGGTGTTTATCGAGTAGCCAAACGCGCTGATGATGGCAAAGGTTCCCATCAGCACCACCGGGACCGCAATGGTCGGGATCAGGGTGGCCCGGAAGCTCTGCAGGAACAGATACATCACGATGAACACCAGCACGATAGCTTCTGCCAGCGTTTTTACCACTTCAAAGATTGAGATCTTCACGAATGGCGTGGTGTCATACGGATAAACCACTTTCAGACCGGCCGGGAAGAACGGTTCCAGTTCACCCAGTTTGGCCTTAACCGCCGCGGCGGTATCCAGTGCGTTAGCACCGGTGGCCAGCTTGATCCCCAGGCCGGAGGCCGGGTGACCGTTATAGCGAGCGATGATTTCGTAGTTTTCCCCGCCCAGTTCGACCTTCGCCACGTCGCGCAGGCGAACCTGTGAGCCGTCGGCGTTGACTTTCAGCAGGATTTTTCCGAACTCCTCAGCGGAGGTCAGGCGGGTTTGCGCAATGATCGAGGCGTTCAGCTGCTGACCGGGCACCGGCGGCGTCCCGCCGAGCTGGCCAGCGGCGACCTGGGCGTTCTGTACTTTCAGTGCGTTAATCAGATCGACCGGCGTCAGCTGGAAGTTATTCAGCTTGTGCGGATCCATCCAGATGCGCATCGCGTACTGGGCACCAAACAGCTGGGTATCACCCACGCCGGGCACGCGGCTGATCGGATCTTTGATGTTGGAGCCGACGTAATCCGAAATATCGTTTTGCGTCATGCTGCCGTTATCGCTGATAAAACCGGCCACCATCAGGAAGCTACTGGAGGATTTCTTAACCTGAATCCCCTGCTGCTGGACTTCCTGTGGCAGCAGCGGCGTCGCCAGCTGCAGCTTGTTTTGTACCTGAACCTGAGCAATATCCGCGTCGGTGCCGGATTCAAAGGTCAGGGTCAGGGTCAGCGAACCTGATGAGTCACTGCTCGAGGACATGTACATCAGTCCGTCGATGCCGTTCATATTCTGTTCAATTACCTGGGTGACCGAATCCTGTAACGTTTTTGCATCTGCACCCGGGTAGTTAGCCTGGACTTCAATGGCCGGTGGGGCAACGTTAGGGTATTGCTCAATCGGTAACTTCAGGATCGACAGCCCGCCCGCCAGCATAATAATGATGGCGATAACCCATGCGAAGATGGGTCGGTCGATAAAAAACTTAGCCATGGATCACTGGCTCCTGTTAAGACTGAGGTTGTTGCGCTTTGCCAGTGTCCTGCGCGCTGTTCGCATCGCTTTTGGCATCGTCATTCACTTCCTGTGGGGTGACCGTGGCGCCCGGTTTCACGCGCTGCAGTCCGCTTACTATCACCCGGTCACCGGCTTTCAGGCCTTCGGTGACCAGCCATTTGTCGCCGATAGCCTGCGCAGCGGTCAGCTTACGCGTTTCCACTTTATTTTCTTTATTCACCACCAGTGCGCTGGCATCACCGGTCGGTGTGCGGGTCACACCCTGCTGTGGAACCAGCAATGCTGTCGGATTAACCCCTTCGTCGAGGCGGGCACGAACGAACATGCCGGGCAGCAAGTTACTGTTCGGATTCGGGAAAATAGCCCGCAGGGTGAGTGAGCCGGTTGACTCATCCACGGTCACATCGGAAAATTCCAGCGTGCCCTGCTGTGGATAGGTCGTGCTGTCCTGCAGCAGCAGGGTCACTTTCGCCTTGCCGTTTTCCTGCTTCAGCTTACCGCTCGCCAGCTCCTCTTTCAGACGTAAAAACTCATTACTCGACTGAGTTACGTCTACATAGATGGGATCAAGCTGCTGCACCGTGGACAGCGCGTTGGTCTGACCGTTTTGCACCAGGGCACCCTCGGTAACGGTGGATTTGCCAATCCGTCCGCTGATTGGCGAGGTCACTTTGGTGTAGGCGAGATTAATGCGCGCGGTTTCCACCGCGGCTTTGGCCGCTTCTACCGCCGCGGCGGTCTGGCTCTGGGTCGCCACCGCCTGATCGTACTCCTGCTTACTGATGTATTGCGTACCCAGCAGCGGTTTATAGCGCTTCACGGTTAGTGCGGCAATTTGTGCATTGGCCTGCGCCTGGGCTAAATCACCTTTGGCGCTGTCATACGCGGCCTGATAAGTCGCAGGATCGATCTGATACAGCGATTCACCGGCTTTGATGTCGCTGCCTTCCACAAAATTACGCTTTAAAATGATACCGGAAACCTGAGGGCGGACTTCAGCAATGCGGTAAGAAGAGGTTCTGCCGGGGAGTTCGGTCGTCACCTGCAATGGTTCGGTTTTCAGCGTGACGACCCCAACTTCCGGCGCCTGCTGTTGCCCCTGCTGCGATGGTTTGTCATCACATCCTGTTAAAACGACGCTGCCGGACAGCATCAATACGACCGCCAGAGGCGTTAACCCTCTGTTTTTATTCATAACTAAACCTCTAGTGTCCGATTTTTGTTTACCAATGGATCACAAACCGTTAAACCCATTGCTGCGTTTAATGTGGGGTCATGCTATGGTACATACATTCAAAAGTGTATGTAAGTCACGCCCTGTTTAAAACAACACGTAATGGCACGAAAGACTAAACAGCAAGCGCTTGAAACGCGCCATGAAATTCTCGACGCAGCCCTGGCCTGTTTTTCAGCCCATGGCGTGTCGGCGACATCCCTGACCGACATCGCGCGCAGGGCCGGCGTGACGCGCGGGGCCATCTACTGGCACTTCAAAAATAAAACCGATTTGCTGAATGAGATCCTGGCGCATTCGGAGTCGGGTATTGCCGATGTCGAAAAAGAGTATCAGTTAAAATACCCCGACGATCCACTCTCCGTCATGCGTGACACCCTGATTTATGCCCTCGCGGCCACCGCCCGCGATACTCACCGGCGTAAACTCCTGGAAGTGCTGTTTCACAAGTGTGAGTTTGTTGGTGAAATGGTGGCGCTGCAGCAGCTCCAGCAGATTCTGTTTCTGGAGTGTCACGACAAAATTATCCAGATGCTTAATCAGTGCATCGAAGCCGGACAGTTGCCGGCCGCGTTAAATACCCGGCGCGCCGCGATTGTCCTGCGCGCCTATGTCACCGGCGTATTGGAAAACTGGCTATTTCTGCCCGAAAGCTTCGATATGGTTGCCGAGGCGCCGGCGATGGTGCAGTGCATGATCGATACGCTGCGCCTCAGCCCCACCCTGTGCGATCAGCCCGCCTGATCCTCCTGCGCCGCCAGCTTGCGGGCAAAGTCGCGCTGCACGATGGCCAGCGCGGCCAGCACCGTGGCGGCGGGAACCGCGTTCTCTTCCAGTAGCTGAATTAAATCCACCGCCAGTTTGATCTCATCCGGGGCGTTCTCAAGTGACATGCTGCCTCCTGTTATGGGTAAGGGCGGCGGGCTAGCGCTCCCCACGTTCAATCGCCTGTTCGATGCGCTTCAGGGCCTGGCGACAGCGTTGCAGTCGCCCCTCCAGCGCGGCGATTTCCTGCTGCAGCCGACGCTGATCTGCAAGGGCCGCCTGCCGGCCAAGCAGGCTTTCACGATCGGCAATCATCGCCAGAAGCCGCCGCTCAAAATCCTGATGCTCTGCCAGCGTCTCATAGACCGTTTTTTGCGCCGCGCGGTCAGCGGTTTCTCCGCGCCGCAGCGGTGCGGTCGCCAGTTCACGCTGCAGGGCGCTGATTTGCGCCACGACCCGCTCGGCCAGCCAGCGCACCTGGTCGGTATGCTGCAGTTCAACGCTGTGCAGCAGCTGCTGGTGCGTCTGCTGGAGTTCCTGCAAATAGTCGCCCAGCCGGGAACTGTGGCTGTGAAACAGCTGATTATCGAAACGGGCTTGACGGCTGCGCTGGCCGGCGACGGGAGCGACTGCCTCAGCCAGCTGGCTGACCTGCTGGCCCAGCTGGCGCAGTAACAGGGTGCTTCTCATCTTCTCTCCTGCATAAGCAAGGCTCCGATCGCGGGAGCCGGTGGCAAACGGCGACATTTCCGCTATGCTGGCGCAGGTTTACCATGACGGACGAAGAAATGCGACGCGTTATTCTGTTATCGATCGGGATGTTGGCGCTGGCGCTGGGCACGCTGGGCATTTTTTTACCGCTGCTGCCGACGACGCCTTTTGTGCTGCTGGCGGCGTGGTGCTTTGCCCGTTCATCGCCGGCTTTCCATCACTGGCTGTATCAGCGCAGCGTATTTGGCCCTCTATTGCGTCACTGGGAGCAGCACCGCGCGCTGCCGCCCGGCGCCAAAAGGCGGGCGGTGGCAATGATCTTACTGTCATTTGGCGTATCGCTGTGGTGGGTCGACACCGGCTGGATTCGGCTCCTGCTGCTGATATTGCTGGCGGGGCTGCTACTCATGATGTGGCGACTGCCGGTCAGGGCTGCGCCGCCGGACCCGCGCTAATAGTTGCAATCGTCCGGCATTTTGACTAGATTTCAGGGTTTCGTGCGTAGCCTTCCCCCCGAATCCTGTCTGCGTTTGGCGGCGCTGTTCGCCAGGGCGGACTGAGGCTGCGCGAATCTGTATTGTTTTCACCAGGCATTGATTATGACCGCAACTGCACAGCAGCTTGAATATCTGAAGGATAGCATTAAAAGCATTCCTGACTACCCGAAACCTGGCATCCTGTTCCGCGATGTCACCAGCCTGCTGGAAGATCCTAAAGCGTTTGCGCTGGCGATCTCGCTGCTGGTTGAACGCTTTAGTGATAAAGGTATCACCAAGGTCGTGGGCACCGAAGCGCGCGGCTTTCTGTTTGGGGCGCCGGTCGCGCTGGGTCTGGGCGTGGGCTTTGTGCCGGTGCGCAAGCCGGGTAAGCTGCCGCGTGAAACCATCGCTGAGCATTACGAGCTGGAGTACGGTACGGACACGCTGGAACTGCACAAAGATGCCATCACCGCGGACGATGTCGTGCTGGTGGTTGACGATTTACTGGCTACCGGCGGCACCATTGAAGCCACCGTTAAGCTGATTCGCCGTCTCGGGGGGCAGGTTACCGATGCTGCCTTCATTATTAACCTGTTTGACCTGACCGGCGAGCAGCGCCTGGCCGCGCAGGGCGTCAACAGCTACAGCCTGGTAAACTTTCCGGGGCACTGATCCCGCCGTTGATTCAGCCTCGCCGTGGCGGTGGGGCTGTGTTAGCATGATCCTCTGGTTTTCCTTACTTTTTGCACCTATTCATGAGCTATCAGGTACTTGCCCGTAAGTGGCGTCCGCAAGCCTTTACCGATGTGGTGGGTCAGGAACACGTTCTGACCGCGCTGGCAAACGGCCTGTCGCTCGGGCGCATCCATCATGCCTATCTGTTCTCCGGCACCCGCGGGGTCGGTAAAACCACCATTGCCCGCCTGCTGGCAAAAGGGCTGAATTGCGAAACCGGTGTTACCGCCACGCCCTGCGGCCAGTGCGACAACTGCCGTGAAATTGAGCAGGGTCGCTTTGTCGATTTGATCGAGATCGATGCCGCCTCACGCACCAAAGTGGAAGATACGCGCGATCTGCTGGATAACGTGCAGTACGCGCCGGCGCGCGGTCGCTTCAAGGTGTACCTGATCGATGAAGTCCACATGCTCTCGCGTCACAGCTTCAACGCGCTGCTAAAGACGCTGGAAGAGCCACCGGCGCACGTTAAATTCTTGCTGGCGACGACCGATCCGCAAAAATTGCCGGTCACCATCCTGTCGCGCTGCCTGCAGTTCCACCTTAAAGCGCTGGACGTTGAGCAGATCCGCGGCCAGCTGGAGCACGTGCTGACCGCCGAGCAGATCGCTGCAGAACCGCGGGCGCTGCAGCTGCTGGCGCGCGCTGCCGATGGCAGTATGCGCGATGCGCTGAGCCTGACCGATCAGGCGATCGCCATGGGTGACGGCAGCGTGACCCGCGACACGGTCAGCGCGATGCTGGGGACCCTTGATGATGAGCAGCCGCTGGCACTGATTGAGGCGCTGGCCGCCGCCCAGGGCGAGCAGGTTATGCAGCTGTTGGACCAGGCGGCGTCGCGCGGCGTCGAGTGGGAGGCCCTGCTGGTGGAGATGCTGGCCCGACTGCATCGCATCGCCATGATCCAGCTGCTGCCTACGGCGGCAGGAGAGGACGATCCCGCCGCCGGTCAGCGGCTACGCGCGCTAGCGCGTGCGCTGCCGCCCGATGATCTGCAGCTCTATTACCAGATTCTGCTCACCGGACGCAAAGAGCTGGCCTGGGCCCCGGATCGCCGCATGGGCGTAGAGATGACTCTGCTGCGCGCGCTGGCCTTCCACCCGAAAGCGATCGCCGCCGCCCCTGCCGGTGAGGGCGCGGGCTCGGCTCCGGCCACACCGCAAAGCGCGGTCGCCGCGCCGGCGTCGGCTCCGATCCCGACCGCCGCGCCGGCATCGGCTCCGGAGGATCCGCCGCCCGCCGGCGATCTGCCTGATGTCACCAGTCAGCTTCTGCAGGCGCGTACGCAGCTGATGCGCCAGCAGGGAGCGCCCAAAACAAAAAAGAGTGAGCCGGCAGCGCCCGGCGCGCGGCCGGCTCACTCCGCCCTTGACCGACTGGCGGCGGTAACCGAACGGGGTGCCGCCAGCGCGCGCCGCCGCAGCGATCCCCCACAGGCGAAGAAACCCGAGGCGTACCGCTGGAAGCCGCAGCAGCCCGAAACCGAAGTGAAAGCGGAGGCGGTCGCCACGCCCCGCGCGTTGCGCAGTGCGCTGGAGCATGAGAAAACGCCCGAGCTGGTGCAAAAACTGATTGAAGAAGCCCAGCAGCGGGATAGCTGGGCGGCCGATATCGCCAGGCTGGCTATTCCAAAGCTGGTGCAGCAGCTGGCGCTCAATGCCTGGCGCGACGCGAGCGAAGCCGACGTCTGTCTGCATCTGCGCAGCAGCCAGCGCCACCTGAATTCCGCCTCTGCCCAGCAGCTGCTGGCGCAGGCGCTGAGCGAGATGCAGGGGCGTCCCATTGAACTGCGCATTGTGGAAGACGATAATCCAGCGGTGCGCACCCCGCTGGAGTGGCGACAGGCGATTTATGAAGAAAAGCTGGCGCAGGCGCGCCAGTCATTGTTAGCGGATAATCACCTGCAAACCCTGCGCCGTTTCTTCGACGCGGAGTTGGATGAAGAGAGTATCCGTCCGGTTTAACCCGCTGCCGATCGCTGTTGATCGCGCGGCCCGTCAAAAAAAGAGAGAAGCCTATGTTTGGTAAAGGTGGTTTGGGCAACCTGATGAAGCAGGCCCAGCAGATGCAGGACAAAATGGCGAAGGTGCAGGAAGAGATTGCCGCACTGGAAGTGACCGGTGAGTCCGGGGCGGGCCTGGTCAAAGTGACCATTAACGGCGCGCACAACTGCCGCCGCGTCGAGGTAGACCCGAGCCTGATGGAAGACGATAAGGAGATGCTGGAAGATCTGATCGCCGCCGCGTTTAATGACGCCGCCCGCCGTATCGCGGAAACCCAGCAGGAAAAAATGGCCTCCGTCTCTTCCGGTATGCAGCTGCCGCCGGGCTTTAAGATGCCATTCTGATGCAAACCAGTCCGCTGCTTGAATCGCTGATGGAGGCGCTGCGCTGTCTGCCTGGCGTAGGGCCGAAGTCCGCTCAGCGCATGGCCTTTCACCTGCTGCAGCGCGATCGCAGCGGGGGCATGCGTCTGGCGCAGGCCCTGACCCGGGCCATGTCGGAAATTGGCCACTGCGCCGATTGCCGGACGTTTACCGAGCAGGAGCACTGCACCATTTGTCTTAACGCGCGCCGTCAGCAAAACGGTCAGATTTGCGTGGTTGAAAGCCCGGCCGACATCCATGCCATTGAGCAGACCGGACAGTTTGCCGGACGCTACTTCGTCCTGATGGGCCACCTGTCACCGCTGGACGGTATCGGCCCGGCCGATATTGGCCTCGATCGTCTGGAGCAGCGGCTGCAAACCGAGCCCTTGCAGGAGGTTATCCTGGCCACCAATCCGACGGTGGAAGGCGAGGCCACCGCCAACTATATTGCTGAGCTCTGCGCGCAGTATGGCGTCGATGCCAGCCGCATTGCGCACGGTGTACCGGTCGGCGGCGAGCTGGAAATGGTGGATGGTACCACGCTGTCTCACTCGCTGGCCGGACGGCAAAAGTTTAAATATTAATCACTTGATGGCACGTTTTCTTACGTGCCATCTTGAAAACCTTCCGCGACATCCCCACCTGTTACTTCAACCTGAGTGCAACCCGATTCTGTTGAGGTAGTAATGACCATGAAAGGACAAGAGACCCGTGGCTTTCAGTCAGAAGTGAAGCAGCTTCTGCACCTGATGATTCACTCACTCTATTCAAACAAAGAAATTTTCCTCCGTGAGCTGATTTCGAACGCCTCCGACGCCGCGGATAAGCTGCGTTTTCGTGCGCTGTCCGCCCCGGAGCTGTATGAAGGCGACGGCGAGCTGCGGGTTCGCGTGTCGATCGATAAAGCGCAACGCACGCTGACCCTGAGCGATAACGGTATCGGCATGCGCCGTGATGAAGTGATCGAAAACCTGGGGACCATTGCGAAATCCGGCACCAAATCTTTCCTTGAATCCCTTGGTTCAGATCAGGCCAAAGACAGCCAGCTGATTGGCCAGTTTGGCGTAGGCTTCTACTCCGCTTTCATCGTGGCGGATAAGGTGACCGTTCGCACCCGTGCCGCCGGTGCGGCGCCTGATGAAGCGGTATTCTGGGAATCCGCCGGGGAGGGCGAGTACACCCTCGCGGAGATCAGTAAGGCCGATCGCGGTACCGAGATAACCCTGCACCTGCGTGAAGGCGAGGATGAGTTTCTCGACGCGTGGCGCGTGCGTTCCATCATCAGCAAATACTCCGACCACATTGCGCTGCCGGTCGAAATCGAAAGCCACGATGAAGAGAATGACACCACCAGCTGGGAAAAAATCAACAAAGCGCAGGCGCTGTGGACCCGCAACAAGTCCGATATCAGCGATGATGAATACAAAGAATTTTATAAGCACATTGCCCATGATTTCAGCGATCCGCTGACCTGGAGCCACAACCGCGTGGAAGGCAAGCAGGAGTACACCAGCCTGCTGTATATTCCCACCCGGGCGCCGTGGGATATGTGGAACCGCGATCACAAGCACGGTCTGAAACTCTACGTGCAGCGCGTGTTCATCATGGACGACGCCGAACAATTTATGCCGAACTATCTGCGCTTTGTGCGTGGGCTGATTGACTCCAGCGATTTGCCGCTCAACGTATCGCGTGAAATTCTGCAGGATAGCCGCGTTACCCAATCCCTGCGCGGTGCGCTGAGCAAGCGTGCGCTGCAGATGCTGGAGCGCGTAGCCAAAGATGATGCAGAACAGTATCAGCAGTTCTGGCAGCAGTTTGGCCTGGTGTTGAAAGAGGGACCTGCAGAGGATACGGCAAACAAAGAGAGCATCGCGAAGCTGCTGCGCTTTGCGTCAACCCACGGCGACAGCGCGACGCAGAACGTCTCGCTGGAGGATTACATTAGCCGCATGGTCGAGGGGCAGGAGAAGATTTATTACATTACGGCTGACAGCTACGCTGCGGCGAAAAACAGTCCGCATCTCGAGCTGTTCCGTAAAAAAGGAATTGAGGTGCTGCTGCTCTCCGATCGTATCGACGAGTGGATGATGAGCTACCTGACTGACTTTGACGGCAAGGCCTTCCAGTCTGTCAGCAAAGCGGATGAGTCGCTGAGCACGCTGGCGGACGAAGAGACGGACGCGCAAAAAGAGGCGGAAAAAGCCCTTGAGCCGTTTGTTGAGCGGGTAAAAACCCTGCTGGGTGAGCGCGTCAAAGAGGTGCGACTGACCCACCGCCTGACCGATAGCCCGGCCATCGTCACCACCGATGCTAACGACATGACCACGCAGATGGCAAAACTGTTTGCCGCCGCCGGTCAGGACGTGCCGGAAGTGAAATACCTGTTCGAGCTGAACCCGGAGCATCCGCTGGTCCGGCGCGCCGCGGACACCCAGGACGAGGGACGCTTTGCCGAGTGGATTGAGCTGCTGCTTGACCAGGCTCTGCTGGCAGAAAAAGGCACGCTGGACGATCCTAACCAGTTTGTCCGCCGTATGAACCAGCTGCTGCTGGGCTAACCGGTATCACGCTCCCCGTCGTTGGCGGGGGGCGTCTTTCCGTCACTGGCCCGAAGCGGCTTCTTCCAGCAGCCAGCGGCGAAACAACGTAATTTCCTCCTCCTCCTGACGGGTCTGTTTTACCATCATCCAGGTCGCCCGATCGACCTCTGCAAATCCCAGCGGCGCCACCAGCGTGCCATCACGAATCTCTTTTTTCACCAGAATCTGCGGCGTCATGATGATACCGAGGCCGTTGCGCGCCGCCTGGATCGCCAGCGTCAGATTATCAAAATGCTTACCGGCCCAAAAATCGCCGCGCGCGCCGGTTTTTTTTGCCCACTCCGCCCAGGCATGCAGCTTGGTATCAGCGTGCAGCAGGGGCAGGGTGGTGAAATCCGTCGCGTAGTTAAAGCGGTGCTGAAAAGCCGGCGCGCACACCGGACCGATATAATCAACGGTAATCAGCGTGGCGGCAATGTCCTGCAGCGCCGGCTGATCGTGGCTGACGATCAGCACATCAGATTGCTCGCTGCGTACTTTGTCGATATCGACGTGGGTCTGAAAGGTCAGGACGATGTCCGCGTGGCGCTCATAAAAACGGCTGATGCGCGGGATCAGCCACTGGGCCAGAAAGCTTGGGGCGCAGGAGACCGCCAGCGCATTCCGGCGGCGAACGCGGATCTGTTCGCAGGTGGACGCGATGTCGCCAAACGCCTGGCTGCAGCACACCTTTAAGCGCTCGCCATCGGCGGTCAGGCGAATGCGGCCATGCACCCGAAGAAACAGCGGCTTGCCCAGCCACTCTTCCAGCTGCCGCAGCTGGTGACTGACCGCGCTGTGGGTCACGTTGAGCGTCTGGGCGGCCAGGCTGACGCTTTGATGCAGGGCCGCCTGATGAAAATAGCGCAGTGCCCGCAGTGAGGGTAATCCCGGCATATCGCCTGTCACCTTGTGAGATTAACTAACATTCAGTGTCTGTTTATATCATTTTAAAGTCCAGCCCGATTTCCCTAACCTGCCTGAAGCACAGCCGGCGCGCCATAAGATTGTCCAGGCACAGCGCCGATCCCGGATACGTTTGGGTAAGCTCTATCGCCCATATTTCCCTTAACAGCCTCGTGAAGGAAAGGATTATGACTCTACAGCACACCCCGCCACCCCAGCTGGTCATGTTCACCGGTGGACGCGATAGCACGCTGGCAGCCTGTTATCTGATGTTACAAGGTATTCCCGTGCACCTCTGGTCGGGTAACAGCGGGTGTTCGCTACACCGCGGCATCCTCAGCCACCGGGTGGAAGAGCTGCGCCAGCGCTTTGGCGATCTGGTCGTCGGCCACACCGTGGCCGATATCAGCGGTGCGTTTCGCAGTATCGCGATTGAAAATCTGGAAAATGACATTCTGACTCACCGGAAAAACCTGGTGCTGCTGGGCGAGAAACTGGCGATTCACGCCCACCTGGTGGATTTTTGTCGCCGCAACGGCATCAGCACCATCAACGATGGCATCACGCACTACCAGCGCGATTTTCCGGAGCAGCGTCAGGTGGCCAAAACCTTCCTGATGGAGATGATGGCCCAGTATGACATCCAGTATCACTCGCCGATTTATACCTTTGCGCAATCAGCCGACGACGTGAAATACCGCCTGCTGCAGCTGGGGATCTCCACCAAATCCCTTGAGGGGATCAGTATTTTTGCTGACAGCTTTACGACGCCCAGCGATGACACCGTTCTGGCCTACCTGCGCGAGAAGGCGCCGCTGGCGCACAATATCGTGCGTTTCCTGGCAGGTGAAACGCTCACCGTTCCCGCCGGCAGCGCCGCCAGCGCAGCGGCCTGATGTTCACGCACCCCGGTGCGCCCCGTTTCGGAGTGTAATGATGAGAGTGATAGTGAAGTGCGCCGCGATAATTATCCATCAGCGATCGCTGCTGCTCACCCGCAAGCGCGGCACCGGGGTATTTATCTCCCCCGGCGGCAAGCCTCTGCCCGGTGAAGATCATTTGAGCTGTCTGCAGCGCGAGCTACAGGAGGAGCTGGGGGTCAGCGTGAAGGGCTTCCGGCCCTTTGGCCTGTTCCACGGCGTGGCTGAGTTTGAGGCGGTGGCGATTGAGAACCACGTTTATCACGTGGATATCGTCGGCGAGCCGCGCGCCGGCGCTGAAATCGAGGAGATAGCCTGGGTGAACTATCGCCGTCCGCCGTGCGAAATTGCCGTCGGATCGATCTTCCGTGAGAACGTGATGCCGCTGCTGTTCCAACAGGCGTTGATCAACTGATGGACGCGGCCTCTCTCTCCCCGGATTTGCAGCTCACGCACGGCAACGATTTTTTCTCGCGAGGGCATAGGTTACGGAACGCATTACGCGATGAACTGACCCGAATCTACAAACTTCAGGAGTTTGATGTGTTCTTCGTGCCGTCGGTGCGCGTGGGGCTGGTTATCCTCGCGCACCTGTTGCGCAAGCAGGAGATAACGCTGCGCCTCGCGCGTCACGCGCACTATCAGCCGGTCAGCGCGCTGTTTAACACCGCGGTGCCGGCCACCGAACCCGGCGGCATTAGCCTGATTACTCACGTCAATCCCTATACTGGCGAGGTCAATCCGCTGAAAGATACGCAGGGGAAGGGCGTAGTCGATGCCTCGCACAGTTTTGCCACCACGCTGCACGGCGAATTGATCCGCGACAGTTCGCTGTTTGTCGCCCCGCTGCACAAGCACGCTTCGCTGACTGTGGGGCTGGCGCTGGTGGCGGTACGTTCGCGGCACTTCAGCACCCTGCTGCGCAGCGAACTGCGCCTGTTTGAATCCGCCACCGCCTCCGCACAACCGCTGGAGGAAGCGCTGGCGCATATCCGCGGCGATGACTGGAAGCCGTGGAATGTGGCGCAGGTGAAAGCGATTGCCATTGATGACCTGGCGGGGATGGATTTTCGCTCGATCAGCGCCCCCAATCTGCCGTTTACCTGCTTTCGCGTGCCGCCGCTCAGCGACAGTGCCCGCCAGCGGGTGAAGGCCGCCGGCGGACGCTATTTTCCTGAAACCGGCACCCTGCGGTTCTCCTGCTGGTCGCGGGGCGAGAGCAAACGCGGCGTGGACATGACCGATGACGTAAAACGTCAGCTGACGCAATTATGGAGAGAAGTATGAGCCTTACCCGCAGCCCCAACGGTAATCTGATCGGTATCCTGGGCGGGATAATTTTAAGCAGCGATGCGCTGTTTATACGCCTGATGCACTTTGACACGGCCTGGGAGATTGTTTTTGTACGCGGCTTGCTTATGTGGTCGGTCTGCCTTGCGGTCTGGCTCTGCTGGCGTGGTAGTCGCGCCACGCTGGGATCGCCCTGGCTAACCCGGGACAATCTGCTGTCGACGCTGTTTTTCTGCCTGGCGTCGGCCGGCTTTGTTAACGCCCTGCACCGCGGCAATGTCGCGACCGTACTGGTGATCATCTCGGCCACCCCGTTTATTTCGGCGCTGATCTCACGGATCATCTTTCAGGTGCGGATCCCGCGCAGCCTGATGCTGGCGGCGCTGGTTGGCATTACCGGAGTCGGGGTGGTACTCAGCGGCAGTGGCCAGGCGGGCGGCAGCGCGCTGGCCAATCTGTATGCTCTGGGAACCGCGGTGGCGATGGCGCTGGCGTTTATCTTCAGCGCCCGGGTCAGCGGAGGCACGCTGGCGCTGCCGTCGCTGGGGGGCGTGCTGGCTTCGCTGCTGATCCTGCTCTGGGGCGGGGGCGATCTGCTGGATCACCTGCGGCGGCTGCAGCCGCCGCAGCTGGGCTGGGCGCTGGCGGAAGGCGCGCTGATCATGCCGTTAGCGATGGGGCTGATCACGCTCTCCACCCGCTACGTTTCACCGGCCAACGCCGGGCTGTTTCTGCTGCTGGAGACCGCGCTGGCGCCGCTGTGGATCTATCTGTTTCTGGGAGAGCGCCCCTCGCCGCAGGCGGTGCTGGGCGGCGCGATCATCGTGTCGGCAGTGGTGGGTCAGAGCCTCTGGACGCGCCGGCAGCAGCAGCACACGCGCTATGCCGACGCCGGCTAGCACCTTGCCCGGACGCGCGCGCAATGCGCTGGTGGCGATGCACATAAGCCGCGCGTTCCTTGTGGATGCCCGGCCATAATGGTATGTTCCACAGGCTGTGTCCCGCATTGGGTTGTGCAGACGTCCCAGGGCGGGACACCGTCTTTTTCACACATTTGTTTAAGCGATTCGCAAGGGGAATTACGCAATGCGTATTATTCTGCTCGGCGCACCGGGCGCAGGTAAGGGCACGCAGGCTCAGTTTATTATGGAGAAGTACGGGATCCCGCAAATCTCCACGGGTGATATGTTACGTGCGGCGGTGAAAGCCGGCACGGAACTGGGCAAACAGGCCAAGGCGCTGATGGATGAGGGTAAGCTGGTGACCGACGAGCTGGTGATCGCACTGGTGAAAGAGCGTATCGCCCAGGAAGATTGCCGCAACGGTTTTCTGCTGGACGGCTTCCCGCGGACCATTCCGCAGGCTGACGCGATGAAGGCGGCCGGCATTACCGTGGACAACGTGCTGGAATTTGCCGTGCCGGATGCGCTGATTGTGGAACGTATCGTGGGGCGCCGCGTCCATGCGCCGTCCGGCCGCGTTTATCACGTCACCTTCAACCCGCCGCGCGAAGCGGATAAAGATGATGTCACCGGTGAAGCGCTGACCATCCGTAAAGATGATGAAGAAGCCACCGTCCGCAAGCGCCTGGTGGAGTATCATCAGCTGACCGCGCCACTGATCGCTTACTACACGCAAGAAGCGGCAGCCGGTAACACGCGCTATACCCGCATCGACGGAACCAAGCCGGTGAAAGAAGTGAGCGCTGAGCTCGCAGCCATCCTCGGTTAATTCCCCGCGCTGCGCGGTTCGCGACTGACGGCCCGCGCAGCGGCTTTACCCTCCTCTCCTTTTGCAACAATTGGTTCGCGCTGCGCCGATTTCCGCTAAAATATCCCCTTTACGTCACGCACCGAAATCAAGGAATTAAGATGAGGCCAGATATCCCAGGCGTCCTGTTAGTTAACCTCGGCACGCCCGATGCGCCGACCTCCGCCGCCGTCAAACGTTACCTGAAACAGTTCCTCAGCGATCGCCGCGTGGTTGATACGCCTCGCTGGCTGTGGTGGCCGCTGCTGAACGGCGTGATCCTACCGCTGCGATCTCCACGGGTTTCAAAGCTCTACGCCTCGGTGTGGATGGAGGGCGGCTCACCGCTGCTGGTCTTCAGCCAGCGCCAGCGGGACGCACTGGCGGCGCAGCTCGATATGCCGGTGGCGCTGGGGATGAGCTACGGCAACCCATCGCTAAAAAGCGCCGTCGACAGCCTGCTGGAACAGGGGGTTACCCGACTGATTGTGCTGCCGCTCTATCCGCAGTTTTCCTGCTCGACGGTAGCCGCGGTGTGGGATGGCCTGACTCAGGTCTTCTCCGGCTACCGCTCACTGCCGGACGTCAGCTTCATTCGCGATTACGCCACCCATCCCGCCTACATTGCTGCACTGAAAGCCTCGGTAGAGCGCAGCTTCGCCGCCCACGGCAAGCCGGACCTGCTGGTGCTCTCCTACCACGGTATTCCGCAGCGCTTTGCCGATCAGGGAGACGATTACCCGCAGCGCTGCCGCCATACCACCGACGCGCTGATCGCCGCGCTGGGGCTGGGCGAGGGTGACGTGATGATGACTTTCCAGTCGCGCTTTGGCCGTGAACCCTGGCTCACGCCCTACACCGATGAGACCATGAAGGGACTGCCGGCGAAGGGAATTAAACGATTGCAGATCATGAGTCCGGGCTTTGCCTCTGACTGTCTGGAAACGCTGGAGGAGATCAACGGCGAAAACCGCGAAATCTTCCTGCACGCCGGCGGCGAAAGCTTTGAATATATCCCGGCGCTGAACGACGATGCGGAACACATCGCGATGATGCGTCAGCTGGTTACGGAACGGCGTTAATCGTTGGGCGGAGTGTGCTATCATGCTCCGCCTTTTAGCCGACGGTTTAACGCACCATGAAATTTCCCGGTAAACGCAAATCCAAACACTATTTCCCCGTCAGCGCGCGCGATCCGCTGCTGATGCCCGTGCAGCCCGAGGCTGAACACGGCAGCAGCTGGATCGTTGGCATTGATCAGACGCTGGTGGATATTGAAGCCCGCGTGGATGAGGCGTTTATCGTACGCTACGGGTTAAGTCTGGGACATTCATTGGTGATCGACGACGCCGTCGCCGATGCCCTGTATCGCGAACTGCGTGATAACAAGCTGATTACTCATCAGTTTGCCGGCGGCACCATCGGCAATACGCTGCACAACTACTCGGTACTGGCTGATGACCGCTCAGTGCTGCTTGGGGTAATGTGTGACAACATCGAGATTGGCGGCTACGCCTATCGCTATCTGTGCAACACCTCCAGCCGCACCGATCTCAACCACCTGCAGGGCGTGAATGGCGCCATTGGCCGCTGCTTTACGCTGGTGACCGCGCAGGGCGAACGCACCTTTGCCATCAGTCCGGGGATGATGAATCAGCTGCGTACCGAGAGCATTCCCGAGTCGGTCATTGCCGGCGCCTCGGCGCTGGTGTTGACCTCTTATCTGGTGCGCTGTCAGCCGGGCGAACCGATGCCGGATGCCACCATGCAGGCGATTGCCTACGCGAAAAAGCACAACGTACCGGTGGTACTGACGCTGGGCACCCAATACGTGATCGCCGACAATCCCGACTTCTGGCGCGCCTTTCTGCGCGAGCACGTCTCGGTGTTAGCAATGAATGAGGAAGAGGCCTGCGCCCTTACCGGCAGTGCCGATCCGCTGGAGGCCGCCAATATCGCGCTCGACTGGGTCGACCTGGTGCTGTGCACCGCCGGTCCGGGTGGGTTGTACATGGCCGGCTTCACCGAGGAGTCCGGCAAGCGCGCCACCAACCATCCGCTGCTGCCCGGCATCATCGCCGAATTCAATCAGTATGAGTTCAGCCGGGCGATGCGCTACCAGGACTGCCAGCAGCCGCTGCGCATCTTTTCCCATATCGCGCCCTACATGGGCGGCCCGGAGAAGATCATGAACACCAACGGCGCTGGCGATGGCGCGCTGGCCGCGCTACTACACGACATTACCGCCAACAATTACCACCGGCAAAACGTACCCAACTCCAGCAAGCACGGTCGGCAGTATCTGACCTACTCTTCGCTGGCGCAGGTGTGTAAATACGCCAACCGCGTCAGCTATCAGGTCCTCAATCAGCACGCGCCGCGCCTGACCCGCGGGCTGCCGGAGCGTGAGGACAGTCTGGAAGAGGCCTACTGGGAACGCTAAGCCCAAAAAAGCCCCGTCCTGCGCGGACGGGGCCGGATGATGGCATTGTGGCCGGGCTACACCGGGCACTCGCGCGGCGGGGAGCCGGGCTCAACCTGCAAGATGCTCATCATGCTGTTGGCGATTTCACGTTCTCCCATTACCACGCGATCTGCGCCACGTTCCAGAATGTAGCTCACCTCATCGTCATAATGCGCCCGGGCGATAATCTCAATAGTTGGCCGGGTTTCGCGCGCGGAGGTCACCACCTCTCCGGCCTCATAGCCGTTGGGAATGGTCAGCAGCAGCCAGCGCGCGCAGTCCAGCCGCGCCAGGCCCATGGTCTCGCTGCGGGCGGCGTTGCCGAGTACCGCTTTGATGCCCTGTTCCCGCAGCGCCTCGACGCGTGGGCGGGAGTTTTCCACCACCACCATCGGAATGCCGGCCTCCTGCAGTTGGGCTCCGAGCAGGCTGCCCACCCGGCCGTAGCCGACCAGTACCGCATGATTACAGAGGTCGACCGGAATCTGCTTCTCCTCTTCGATCGCTTCTTCCATGGCCTGCTCCGCCCCGGCGTCGGTTTTATCCAGCACCCGCTCCAGCAGCGCAAACAGCACCGGGTTAATCATGATCGACAGGATCGCGCCGGCCAGCACCAGATTACGCCCCTCGTCGGAGAGCAAATTAAGCGAAATTCCCAGTCCGGCAAGGATAAAGGCAAACTCGCCGATTTGCGCCAGGCTCACCGAAATCGTCAGCGCAGTGCGCCTGGAGTGACCAAACAGCCGTACCAGGCCGAAGGCGGCGATTGATTTCCCCAGCACGATAATCGCCACCGTACCGAGCACCGCCAGCGGCTGAGTCCAGAGGATCGTCGGGTCAAACAGCATGCCGACCGAGACGAAAAACAGCACGGCAAACGCATCGCGCAGCGGCAGGGTGTCGTGCGCGGCCCGCTGGCTCAGTTCCGACTCATTGAGCACCATGCCGGCAAAGAAAGCGCCAAGGGCAAAGGAGACGTCAAACAGCTCCACCGCGCCGAACGCGATGCCCAGCGCCAGCGCCAGCACCGCCAGGGTGAACAGCTCCCGGGAACCGGTGGCGGCGCTGCGTGCGAGGATCCACGGAATGGCGCGGCGACCAACCAGCATCATCAACGCCATAAAGGTAAACACTTTGCCGATAGTCAGCAGGAGATCCCACGCCAGCAGCGACAGGCTGGCGTTGCCTGCCTCCAGCATCCCGGCGACCGCCGGCAGCAGCACCAGCGTCAGCACCATCACCAGGTCTTCAACAATCAGCCAGCCGATGGCGATCTGGCCGCGCTGGCTGTCAATCAGCTGCCGCTCCTCCAGCGAGCGCAGCAGCACCACGGTACTGGCGGTGGACAGACATAAGCCGAACACCCAGCCGGCGAGCAGCGACCAGCCCAGCGCCCAGGAAAGCGCCATACCCAGCAGCGTCGCGACGGCAATCTGCGCGACCGCACCGGGAATGGCTATCGACTTTACCGCCATCAAATCTTTCAGGGAAAAATGCAGGCCGACGCCAAACATCAGCAAAATCACCCCCAGTTCGGCCAGTTCCGGTGCCAGATTGGTATCGGCAACAAAACCGGGGGTAAAGGGCCCCGCCAGCACGCCGGCCAGCAGATAACCGACGAGGGGGGAGATACGCAGACGGTTTGCCACCATGCCGAGGATAAAGGCCAGAACCAATCCCCCCACAATGGTGGTGATCAGCGGTGTGGTGTGATGCATGCCCGACTCCTTATGCTGCGATCCGCCCGCCTGACGCCATGACGATGACGGGCGGATACAAGTGTGTCCAGATGTGTACCACTGAGTGTATGGCAAAATGTCGCCTGCCGCTTGATAAAGTTTGTCCTGAAGGCAAAAAAAAAGGATCAGAAGAAGATAGACAGGGATAAGGCAGATTTTATTGATACAACTTTATTACTGTATGTAAAACGGGGATAAAGACGCCGCCGGCTGCGTATTTATCCCCGTTAAAGACCGGTTAATGATGACGGTTATTGGGCAAAAACAGGGTCAGAATGCCGAGAGCCGGCAGCCAGGCGCAAATATCATAGACAACATCAATGCCCTGATGGTCCGCCACCACGCCGAGAACCGCCGCACCAACGCCGCCCATGCCAAAAGCGAAGCCAAAAAACAGTCCGGACACCATGCCAATCCGTCCCGGCATCAGCTCCTGGGCGTAGACCAGAATAGCGGAAAACGCGGACGCCAGCACAAAGCCAATGATCACCGACAGGACGCCGGTCCACGCCAGATCGGCATGCGGCAGCAGCAGGGTGAATGGCAATACGCCAAGAATTGATCCCCAAATGACCGCTTTTCGCCCGATCTTATCGCCCACCGGGCCGCCGATCACCGTGCCCGCGGCGACGGCAAACAGGAAGGCAAACAGGTGCAGCTGGGCATCCTGTATCGCCAGCCCGAATTTATGCATCAGGTAGAAGGTGTAATAGCTGCTGATGCTGGTAAGGTAGAAGTATTTAGAGAAAATCAGCACCAACAGAATCGCGACGGCGGCGGCGACCTTACCGCGCGGCAGGGCGTGCACTGACGTTTCGGCCGGCCGTCCCCCGGCGCTACGCTGCTGGGCCTGATACCAGCGGCTAATTTGCAGCAGTACCACGATAGCCAGCAGGGCGGCCAGGGTAAACCAGGCCACGTTGCCTTTGCCGTAAGGCGCGATAACCAGCGCCGCCAGCAGCGGCCCGAGCGAGCTGCCAACGTTGCCGCCCACCTGGAACAGCGATTGTGCAAGGCCATGTCGGCCGCCGGAGGCCATGCGCGCCACCCGCGAGGATTCGGGATGAAATACCGAAGAGCCGGTGCCCACCAGTGCTGCGGCGACCAGCACCATGCCGTAGCTTTGTGCGCTGGCCAGCATCACCAGCCCCGACAGCGTGAAGCCCATGCCGATCGGCAGTGACCACGGCTGTGGGCGTTTATCGGTCCAGGCGCCGATCAGCGGCTGCAGCAGGGAGGCCGTGACCTGGTAGGTGAGGGTGATCAGGCCGACCTGCACAAAGTTCAGTGAAAAGTCGCGGGCCAGCAGCGGATAGATGGCCAGAATCAGCGATTGAATCATATCGTTCAGCAGGTGAGCGAGGCTGATGGCCCCCAGCACCTTAAAGAGGGTGCGCCGGGGCGCCGGCGGCGTAGAAAGGGTGTGTTCGCTTGCCATAAGTCCTTCACCGTTACGGTAGATGTTATTTTTTTGTTGCGGAAGAATGACCTTATCACTTTCAACCCGGCGTGGCGACGTGCGATGCCGGATTTATCATTCAAGGAGACGTCACGTGTATTTACGCCATTTACGCCCGCTCGCAGCTCTGGTCAGCCTGGGTCTGCTGCTGATCCCGTCGGCGCACGCCTGGGAGGCGGATCGAACGTACAAGTTCACCCTTTTGCACACCAACGATCACCACGGCCGTTTCTGGAACAACGATCGCGATGAGTATGGCCTGGCGGCGCAAAAAACGCTGATCGATCAGATCCGCTATGACGTACAGGCGCACGGCGGTGCGGTGCTGATCCTCTCCGGTGGGGATATCAATACCGGCGTACCGGAGTCGGATCTGCAGGATGCCGAGCCGGATTTTCGCGGGATGAACCTGATTGGCTATGACGCGATGGCCGTGGGGAACCACGAATTTGATCATCCGCTGGCGGTTATCCGTCAGCAGCAAAAATGGGCCAAATTTCCTTTCCTCTCCGCCAACATTTACGACAAAACGCGCGGCGAGCGGCTGTTCCAGCCCTGGCAGCTGTTTAACCGCATGGGGCTGAAGATCGCCGTGCTCGGCCTGACCACTGACGACACCGCAAAAATTGGCAATCCGGAGTATTTGAAAGAGATTGAGTTTCGCCCCCCCGCCGCTGAAGCGAAAGCGGCGATCGATGTTCTGCGCCAGCAGGAGAAACCGGACGTGATCGTCGCCGTGACCCATATGGGGCATTACGATAACGGGCAGCACGGATCCAACGCCCCTGGCGACGTCGAAATGGCCCGCGCGCTGCCGCCGGGCTATCTTGATGTGATTGTCGGCGGTCACTCGCAGGATCCGGTCTGCATGGCGGCTGAAAATCAAAAACAGCACGATTATGTCCCGGGCAGCCCGTGTATACCGGATCGCCAGAATGGCACCTGGATTGTGCAGGCGCACGAGTGGGGTAAATATGTCGGTCGGGCAGACTTCAGCTTTCGCAACGGCAAGCTGACCCTTGAGCATTACGCGCTGTTACCGGTTAATCTAAAGCACCCTGTTCACAATGCGGACGGCAGCGACAGCTGGGTGAACTACGGTGAGCCGATCGCAAAAAATGGCGCGATGATGAAGCTGCTAACGCCGTTTCAGAAGCGCGGTGAGCGTCAGCTGCTCGTCCGGGTTGGCGAAGTCAGCGGCCGGCTGGAGGGCGATCGCAGCAAAGTACGTTTCGAACAAACGAACCTTGCGCAGCTGATTTTACGCGGCATGATGGCCCGAACCCGGGCGGATTTTGCGGTGATCAGCGGCGGCGGCGTGCGCGACAGCATTGAGAGCGGGCCGATCAGCTATAAAGACGTGCTGAAGGTGCAGCCGTTCGGCAATACGGTGGTGTATGTTCCGCTGCGCGGCAGTGAAGTAAAAGCCTATCTCGATGTGGTGGCCAATAAGGAAGCGGACTCGGGTGCCTATCCGCAGTTTGCTGCGATCGGCCTGCGCGCGGACGGTCGGGCGGTGAGCGAGGTGAAGATTAACGGGCAGCCGCTGCAGCCGGAAAAGATCTACCGTATGGCCACGCTGAGCTTTAATGCCACCGGCGGCGACGGCTATCCGAGGCTGGACCAGCGTCCCGGCTACGTCAATACCGGTTTTATCGATGCGGAGGTGCTGAAGGATTACATTGAGCAGCACTCCCCTCTGCGGGCGGCGGACTACGCCCCGCCGGGCGATGTGAGCCTGCCGACAATGCCCCTGGCTCCCGTCCCCGCGAACGCGCGATGATTTGCGCAGGACCGCCGCCGCCCGGCGGCCCCTCAGGATGCATGACAGGCTTTGCGCGCCACCACGCGCTGGCGTACGCGGTCATAAATCCAGTTATAGGCAACCGTATAGGGCAGGAAGAACAGGAAAAAGCCCACTTCCAGCATAAAGGCCTGCCAGAGACCGGTGCCCAGCATCCAGGCGGCGATGGGCAGGCCAATCAGGATAAACCCGCCCTCAAAGCCCAGCGCGTGGCCGATACGAACCAGCAGGCGACGCGGCGCGCCCGGTGGCCAGAAACGATCGAACAGGCTGTTATAGATCATATTCCATACCATCGCGGTGGTGGAGAGCGCCAGCGCCAGTGCCCCCATCTGAAACAAGGGCTTATGCATAATCCACGCCGCCAGCGGCGACACGATGGCAATGGCAATCACCTCAAAGCAGACCGCGTGAATCACGCGCTCTTTCAAACTACGGGTTTTCATACTGACTCCTTACGTGAGGCGGCCATTATCATCGTATTTTCTGATAAGCTAAAATGAGGTCCCATCGATAAAAGCGATAGATTATGCGTTACTCTCCGGAATCACTGTTAGCCTTTGTCCAGACCGTGGATAAGGGATCGTTTTCTGCCGCGGCCCGCGCGCTGGGGAAAAGTCAATCGACCATCAGCGCCGCAGTGGCCAATCTGGAAGACGATCTGGGTTTCCGCCTGCTGGATCGCGGCGGCCGTCAGCCGGTGCTGACCGCGCAGGGCGAGCACGCACTGCGGCAAATCCGCGAGATCCTTGCCGCCAGCGAGCGGCTGGATGAGTTAGCGATGCGCATGGCCGAAGGCGTGGAGCCGCGTTTAAGCATGGCGATCTCCGATTTCTGGCAGGCCGATCATCACGAACAGCTGCTGCGTAAATTTGCCGCCCGCTATCCTGATATCGATTTTGATTGCATGATTGCCGAAGATGCTGACGTGATCGATCTGCTGCAGAAGGGGCGCATCCATATCGGGGTGATCCGCGTACAGCCGCACTATCCCGCCGATATCGCCACCTCGCGCCTGCAGGTCGAGGCGCAGATGGCGATCTTTATTCGGCACGACCACCCGCTGACCCGGCAGGCGGAGGTCAGCCAGAGCGAGCTGGACCTGGTGCGGCAGCTGCGTCTCAATACCTGGGGGCAGGGGCCAACGCCGCAGCCCTCCGGCGGAAATAGCTGGTCGGCGCCCTCTTATTTGCTGCTGCTGGAGATGGCGGAGCAGGGATTCGGCTGGACCATTTTGCCGCGCTGGATGGTGGAGCAGTTTGGTCACCAGCTGCTGACCGAACTGCGCGTACCGGGCTGGCCGCAGCGCATCGCCGTTGACGCAGTATGGTCGACGCGCACGCCACCTGGCCCGGCCGGGCGCTGGATCCTCGATCGCCTGATCGCGCAGCATCCCGCGTAGGGATTATGGCGTCTCGCGAGCAATATCGGCAAAAATTGCCGCGGTGTGCTGGGCGAGGTCACCGGCGGCCAGCTCGACATCGAGCCCGCGCTTGCCGCCGGAGACATACACGGTGGCAAACTGCTGCGCCTGACGGTCGATAACCGTTGGCAGATGTTTCTTTTGTCCCAGCGGACTGATGCCGCCGATCAGGTAACCGGTTACCCGCTGCGCCAGCTGCGGATCGGCCATATCGGCTTTGCGCGCGCCCAGCGCTTTGGCGACCTTTTTTAAATCCAGCTGTCCGGCGACCGGGGTGACCGCTACTGCCAGCCGTTTGGGATCGCCGTTCAGGCTAACCAGCAAGGTTTTCAGTACCCGACGGGCATCCAGATTGAGTTTGCGCACGGCCTCATCGCCAAAGTGCGTCTCGTGGTTGTCGTGCTCGTAGGGATGCAGCGTGAAGGGCACGCCGTGTTTTTCTAACAGGGTGATAGCAGGCGTCATACTCTACTCTGTCCTTATCAGATGACGATGGGGCAATCGTAAATCAACCCGAATAGCGCTGGCGTAATGCCGCACTTTGCGCGACAATTCGCTCCGGCCGGCGCAGGCTGGCCAATAACGAAAACGATAAAATCATTCCTCTTTGACGAGCCAGCGTTACGCTGGCTCTTTTTTTTCCCGCAGCAGTGACGGCAGGTTCTCTTCACCGAACAGGTGCAGCGCGCCGACCGCGACCACGTAGCGTCCCGCCGGCAGCGCCAGCAGCTGTTCACGCCAGCGGTGATTACGCTGCACCATCAGCACGTCGTTGAGCGCACCGCTAAAGCTGCCGGGCAGGTGACCCTGGCGCCGCACCGGACGCGCGCTCAGCCACCAGCCAATCATGGTCTGCAGCAGGCGGGCGTTGCTGTGCCAGTAAGTGAGGGTATCTTGCAGCAGGGCGAGGCCGTTATCCGGCAGCGCCTGCAGCATCGCCAGCTGCGACTGCGGGCCTTCCAGCTCAATGATCGGCTTGCGCCAGGCGTGCGCCTGGCGAAGCAGCTGATAATCAATGCCGTAATCGGGGCGCAGGCCGAGCCGCTGCGCCTGCTGCGCCTGAAACATCAGCGCTATCTGCCAGCCGGGCAGGCGATCGATACGCTGCGGATCGATCGCCAGCGTCTCGCTCAGGTGCTGCAGCTGCGCCAGCTCGTCGCTGCTCAGGCGGCAGGCCAGCGGTGCATCTTCCGGCTGCTCAATAAATGGCGAATCGCCGTGGGTAATGTCCGCTTCCACCACCAGTGCGTCCGCGCGTGCCAGCCGGTTCAGCAGCGCGGCGGGCAGTGGCGACATGTCGCGGGTGCCCATATGTATACTACCGACCAGGTGCAGATGGTGCTGCCGGTCGGCGTACAGATCCAGCGCCGGATAGTGCCAGGGGGCGGGCAGCAGGCGGCGCAGGGGGGCAAGCAGTCGCTCAAGTCTTGTTGCCATCGCGGTCGCTCCGTTGCGTCAGATAGCTCATGCTAACGACTTTGGCCGCTCATCACCATGCTTAAATGTGGCACCGCCGGGCCGGTAGCGCAGCAACCGGTTGGCGTTGACCACCACCGTTACGGATGACAGCGCCATCGCGGCGCCGGCAATCACCGGGTTCAACAGCGTGCCGGTCAGCGGCCAGAAGGCCCCCGCCGCCAGCGGGATCGCCAGCACGTTATACACGCAGGCGCCCAGCAGATTCTGGCGCATATTGCGTAGCGTGGCTCCGGCCAGCGCCAGCGCGTCTCCGACCCCCTGCAGATCCTGACGCATAAGCGTCATGCCGGCGCTCTCCATGGCAATATCGCTGCCGCTGGCCATCGCGATGCCGACATCGGCCTGTGCCAGCGCCGGGGCGTCATTAATCCCGTCGCCAATCATGGCGACCCGGCGTCCCTGCTGCTGCAGCCGGACGATGGCATCAGCTTTTCCCTCCGGCAATACGCCGGCGATCACCGTGTCGATGCCGGCGGCGCCGGCCACCGCGTGGGCGGTAGCCGGGGTATCCCCGGTGAGCATCACCAGCTGATATCCGGCCTGATGCAGCCGGGCCAGCGCCGCTGGTGCGCCGGTGCGCAGCGGATCGCGCAGGGCGAATACGGCGGCGAGCTCACCGTTTACCGCCAGCAGCACCGGCGTCGCGCCCTGGCGCGCCAGCGTCTCAAGGCGATCGGTGATGCCGTCAAGCGCCACGCCGCGCTCGTGCAGCAGGGCGGCGTTGCCCACCAGCAGCGCGCGGCCGTCCAGTTCGCCGCTCAGACCTTTACCGGGCAGGGTATGCACTGTGCTGAGCGGGATATCCGGCAGCGGCGCCGCGCGGGCCACGATCGCGCGCGCCAGCGGATGGCTGGCGTGCTGCTCCAGCAGCCCGGCCCAGCGCAGCGCCTGCGCCTCGCTCACCTCACCCAGCGTCAGGATCTCAGTCACCTGCGGCGCGCCTTCGGTCAGGGTGCCGGTCTTATCGAACACCAGCGTATTCACCCGGCTGGCGCGCTGCAGCGCGTCGGCATCGCGCACCAGAATCCCCAGTTCGGCGGCGCGACCCACGCCGGCAATCACCGCCATCGGCGTTGCCAGCCCCAGCGCACAGGGGCAGGCAATGATCAGCACCGTGGTGATCGCAACCAGGCTGTAGACACCCTGCGGTGCCGGGCCGACCAGCCACCACATCAGGCCGCTGAACAGGGCAATCAGCAGGACTGCGGGTACAAACACCGCGCAGAGGCGGTCGGCCAGCTGGCCCAGCGCCGGTTTGCTGCTCTGCGCATCGCGTACGCGCTGCACGATCCGCGCCAGAACGGTATGCTGGCCAACCGCCTCGGCGCGCAGGCGGGCGCTGCCGTCCTGCATCACCGTGCCGGCGTGCAGCCGGTCCCCCGGGCGCTTATGCTGCGGCAGGGGTTCACCGGTCAGCATCGCCTCATCCAGCCACGCCTCGCCCGCCAACAGCGTACCGTCGACCGGTACCCGATCGCCGGGCGTGATCCGCAGCTGCATGCCCGGCTGGACCTCGCGGAGGGGGAGCGTGCGTTCGCCGTCATCGTCGATCACCCGCGCCGTAGGCGGCGTCAAGTCCAGCAGGCGCGCCAGCGCTGAAGAAGCGCGCTGCCGCGCCCGCTGCTCCAGCGCGTGGCCGAGGTTAATCAGGCCGATTATCATCGCGCTGGCCTCAAAATAGAGGTGGCGCGCCGGCGCGGGGAACAGCGACGGCCACAGCGTCACCGTCATTGAATACCCCCAGGCCGCGGCGGTTCCGATGGCCACCAGCGTATCCATCGTCGCGCTGCGATGGCGCAGGCTCTGCCAGGCGCTACGGTAAAAGTGACCGCCGGCCAGTACCATCACCAGCAGCGTCAGCAGCCCCAGTCCCAGCCACAGCGGCCGGTTGGCGTCGCTCAGTAACATATTGTCGCCGCGCATCCCCCACAGCATCATTGGGATACCGACCAGCAGCGCCAGCCCGCCCTGCAGGCCAAAGCGGCGCATCGCCTGACGCGCATGCTGCTGCTGTTTATCGCGACGCTGCTGTTCATCCGCCACCCATTCCGCCTGATAGCCGGCGGCGGTCACGGCGGCGATCAGCGCCCCGGTTTCCGCCGGGCCCACGATCAGCGCGCTGCGCTCGGCGAGGTTCACCCGCGCCTGCTGTACTCCGGGAACGCGCCGCAGCGCCTGCTCAACCCGACTGACGCAGCTGGCGCAGCTCATGCCGCCAATCAGCAGCGTTACGCTGCCGGCGAGAGGGGGAGAATCCGCCGACGGCGCCTGCGGCCCGGGCGCGGCGGCTGCCGGCGGTTCACACTTTGGGGAGGCGGACTCGCTCGCCTGATAACCGGCGGCCGCGATGGCCGCGATCAGCGCTTCGGCACTGGCGTGCCCCTCTACGCTGGCCGCGGTCAGCGTGACTTCGGCATGCGTCACATCCTCGCGCTGCTCCAACAAACGTTGCACCCGATTGACGCAGTGACCGCAGGAGAGTCCCGCCAGCGTCAGATGAATGGTTGATAACATACTCGCTCCCTGGGGTAGGCGCCCCGATGATTTTCCAGCAAGATAGCAGGGTAAACCCTCCATTAAGGGGAGGGTCAAGTGGGGGGAGCATGAACATCAGCGATGTGGCCCGGCACACCGGGTTGAGCCAGAAAGCGATCCGTTTTTACGAAGAAAAGGGGCTACTGACGCCACCGAACCGCGCCGCAAACGGCTATCGCTGCTACGCGCAGCACCACCTGGAGGAGCTGACGCTGCTGCGCCAGGCGCGGCAGGTGGGATTTAGCCTCGATGAGTGTCGGGAGATGGTGCAGCTGTTTAATGATCCACAGCGCCACAGCGCCGACGTGAAAGCGCGAACGCTGCAAAAAGTGGCCGACATTGAGGCACAGATGGCCGAACTGAGTGCGATGCGCGCCCGGCTGCTGGCGCTGGCCGCCAGCTGTCCGGGCAATGACCAGGCGAGCTGTCCAATCATGGACGATCTGAGCCGCGGCGGCAGAGGCCTATCATCCCAAAAATGACCGCCGGCGGTCATTAGGATTTATCGGCCTCCCGCACGGCGAACCGCTGTCGCCGGCGCCGCTGCACTATCGTCACACTGAGAGCTTTCCCTGCCGGCGCGGCGCGGGTACGCGGCGCCGCGGCCGGGAGGGGATATCTTCGCCGGCGGCGGCTGGCTATGCTGCACCCGCAGTGCTTTCTGAACGTCTCCTAACCTAAGGAATTCTATGCGTGTAATAGCGGCCGTAGTGGCGGCGCTGCTGGTGTGCGGCAGTGCGCAGGCAAACATCAGCTTTGTAAAAAATGAGCGCGTAAACAATGATCACATTCACCAGGCGGGCGTCTGGTTCACCGGTGAAATTACCAATCAGACCGTCACCTGGCTGCTGTCAGTGCTGGCGCAGCTGGAAGCCGATCTGCCGGCCCTGAATGCGGTGGATATCTATATCAGCAGCGAAGGCGGAGATATGGACGCGGGCTACATTGCCTACGAGGCGCTGCGCAGCAGCCGGATTCGGCTGAACATGATTAACATTGCCACCACGGCATCCGCCGCCACCCTGATTTACTGTGCCTCACCGCAGCGCTATACCCTGCCCAAGGCGAGCTTTATTCTCCACCCTTCGGCAATCAGCACCAACGGAGAGAACTATTTGCAGCCCGACAGGATCAAACGGTTGCAGGAGGAGAACGCCCTCTACAGCGAGATGTTCCGCACGATTTATGCCGATTGCACGCACATACCGGCTGCCAGACTGGATGAGATTGTGTCCGCAGAAAGCGGCCGGGCGCTTTTTCAGGCCGAAGAGGCGATAAAGATGGGGCTGGTTAGCCAGGGCGTCAGGGAACGTCGGAGCTATGATCTGACCTATTTCATCACCGATCGGGATAACTGAAGCAAACGCGGCGAGCGGCGGTGAGGGCGTGTGCCGCTCGCCGTCGCCGTCAGTACAGCAGAGAATAGAGCTGGCGGCGATATTTGGCCGCCAGCGCGTCGCCGGTGCCCAGCGCGGTCAGGATCTCCTGAAACATTTTACGTGCCTGGCCTTCGCCGGCGCTGAGATCACGTTTCAGATGACCGTACAGCAATTCCAGCGCTTCCTCATTGCGTCCTACCTGATGCAGCTGTAGCGCCAGCTTGCTGGCCAGGGCGATATCGTCCGGTGCGTCCGCCAGCTGTTGCTGCAGCTGCTGAATCTCGGGGGTGTCGGCCGCCTGCTTTAGCAGATCAATCTGTGCCAGCAGGCCGTGATAGCGGCTATCCTGATCCTGTAGCGGTACGCTTTTCAGCACGCTTTCCGCCTCTTCGCTGCGGTTCAGCGCGATCTGCACCTCTGCCAGCAGGCAGGCGATCTCGCTGTTTTTCTGTTCACACAGCATCCACGCCTCTTTCAGCAGCGGCAGTGCGCCGGTCATATCGCCGCTCTCCATCAGCGCCATCGCCTGCTGGGCTTTCAGCTCCTCTTCGCGCGGCAGCACTTTGTCCAGCAGGGCGCGGATTGCCTCTTCCGGCTGCGGTCCCTGGAAGCCATCCACCGGCTGACCATTCTGGAACAGATACACGGTGGGGATCGCCCGCAGGCCAAACTGCGAAGCCACCATGGGTTCGGCATCACAGTCCAGCGTGGCCAGGATAAACTGCCCGGCGTACTGCTGCGCGAGGCTCTCCAGCACCGGCGTCAGCTGCTGGCAGTGCTGGCTGCGGTTCGACCAGAAGTAGAACAGCACCGGAACGGACATCGACTGTTCCAGCGTCTGCTGCAAATTACTTTCGTTAACCTCAATAATGGCGGCATTCGGTGACATGGCAAATCTCTTTGTGGTGTGTCGTTAACTTACCCAAGTGCGGGCGAGAACCTGTCTTTTCAAGGGGGCGGCGGCGTTTCCTTACCACGCAGCAGGCGATCCAGCATCCGGGCGGGCAGCAGGCGGCGCAGCAGGGTCAGCGCATGGGCCACCAGCGTCACCGGATAGCGCAGTCGCGGACGGCGGCTTTCCAGCGCGTGGCGCAGCTTTGGCAACACCGCGGTAGCCGGTAATTCAAAGCGCGCGGCGATGCCGGGATTCTTAACCGGCCTGTCCGCCCGGGTCTGATTGACGTTGGCGGTAAACGCGGTGCTCAACGGGCCGGGCTCGATCAGGCTAACCCGCACGCCGCTGCCGTGCAGCTCCATGCGCAGGGCATCGCTCCACGCCTCGAGGGCGTATTTGCTGGCGGCATAGGCGCCGCGTCCCGGGGTGCTGACCAGCCCCATCACCGAGCTGGTGTTGATGATGCGCCCCTCGCCGTGGGGCAGCATGGCAGGTAGCAGCAGGGTAGTCAGCTGGTGCAGACCAAACAGATTGGTAGCGAACTGTGCCTCCAGCTGCGCGCGGCTCAGGCTGTACAGCGGGCCGTAAACGCCGTAGCCCGCGTTATTAAACAGGCCGTACAGGCGTCCATCGCACAGCGTCAGCACCCGTTCGGCGGCGGCGGCGACGCTGTCAGCATCGTCCATATCCAACAGCACGCCGGTATAGCCCTGATCGTTCATCCGGGCCACATCGTCTGGCTTACGGCATCCGGCCAGCACGCGATAGCCGCGCTGCTGCAGATCCTGCGCCGCGACCAAGCCAATACCGCTGGAGCATCCGGTAATAAAAACGCATTTTTGCATATCTTTACCTGCCTGCCGTCTCGTCAGCGAACGCTGCATGTTTAACTATAGGCGCTAAGCTTTTAGCCATCAGTTCGGTAATAAACGGCTGCGCGTCCGGAGTCGGGTGAATGCCATCGCGCTGCATCCACGCCGGTTTCAGATACACCTGCTCCATAAAAAAGGGCAGCAGCGGCAGCTGAAAGCGGCTGGCCAGTTCGGGATAGATGGCGCTGAACGCTTCGGTATAGCGGCGACCGTAGTTGGCCGGCAGGCGGATTTGCATCAGCAGCGGCTCGGCGCCGGCGGCTTTGACGGCTTCGATGGTTTTAGTGAGCGTGGCGGCGATATCCTGCGGTGGAAAACCGCGCAGGCCATCATTCCCCCCCAGCTCGATCAGTACCCAGTCGGGGCGGTGCTGCTGTAGCAGCGCCGGCAGGCGGGCCAGGCCCTGCGCGGCCGTATCGCCGCTTATGCTGCCGTTCACTACCCGGGTAGCGGGCTGCCACTGCTTATCCAGCAGCGCCGGCCACGCCTGCTGCGCGGACATCTGATAGCCCGCGCTCAGGCTGTCGCCCAGTACCAGCAGGGTGCGCGCGGCGGCGCTGTGCAGCGTTAACAGACTCACAATTAACAGGACAGGTAAATGCCAGCGGAAAACAGTGTTGAAGTGCATAATTTGAGTAAATCCGTCGGTCAGGGTGAGCATCGTCTCTCCATCCTTACCGGAGTTGAGCTGGTTGTCAAACCGGCGCAGACCCTTGCGCTGATTGGCGAGTCAGGATCGGGGAAGTCTACGCTGCTTGGCATTCTCGCCGGTCTGGATGACGGAAGCGCCGGCGAGGTCTGGCTGTGCGGCCAGCCGCTGCATCAGCTGGATGAGGAGGCGCGCGCCCGACTGCGTGCTGAACAGGTCGGCTTTGTCTTTCAGTCGTTTATGCTGGTGCCAACCCTTAATGCGCTGGAAAATGTCCAGTTACCGTCGCTGCTGCGCGGCGACAGCGACAAGCAGAGCCGCGACCAGGCGCGCCGCCTGCTGGAGCAGCTGGGACTGGGACAGCGGCTGCAACATCTGCCCGCCCAGCTGTCGGGCGGTGAGCAGCAGCGCGTGGCGCTGGCCCGCGCGTTCAATGGGCGACCGGGCGTGCTGTTCGCTGATGAGCCGACCGGCAATCTTGACCGGCAAACCGGCGATAAAATTGCCGATCTGCTGTTTTCTCTCAACCGGGACTTTGCCACCACGCTGATTCTGGTGACTCACGATCCGCAGCTGGCGGCACGCTGCGACCGGCGGCTGCGGCTGCGCGACGGCAAACTGTGGGAGGAAGCATGATTTGGCGCTGGTTCTGGCGCGAATGGCGCACGCCGTCGCTGCTGATTGTCTGGCTGTCACTGTCGCTGGCGGTGGCTTGCGTACTGGCGCTGGGCAGCGTCAGCGACCGGATGGAAAAGGGGCTGACCCAGCAGGGACGCGACGTGATGGCCGGCGACCGCACGCTGGAAAGCAGCCGGGCGATCGACGAAGCGTGGCTGGAGCAGGCGCAGCGTGATGGGCTGCGTACCGGCCGTCAGCTGACCTTTATGACCATGACGTTTGCCCAGGATACGCCGCAGCTGGCCGCTATCAAGGCGGTCGATGCCGCCTATCCGATGTTCGGCGAGCTGCGCACCGATCCTCCCGGCCTGCGTCCGACACCCGGTTCGGTGCTGCTGGCACCGCGGCTGATGGCGCTGCTGAACCTGCAGGTCGGTGACGTCCTCGACGTTGGCGATACCACCCTGCGCGTCGCCGGAACGGTCCTGCAGGAGCCGGACGGCGGATTTAATCCGTTTCAGACCGCACCGCGCCTGCTGATGAGCCTCGCGGACGTGGAGAAAACCGGGGCGATCCAGCCGGGGAGTCGGCTGACCTGGCGCTATAAATTTGCCGGTGAACCGCCGGCGCTGGCGCACTATGACCGCTGGATCGCCCCGCGGTTGGATCCCCATCAGCGCTGGATTAGCCTGGAAAACTCGGACGATGCGCTCGGGCGCTCACTGCAGCGCGCCCAGCAGTTTTTACTGCTGTCGGCGCTGCTGACGCTGATGCTGGCGATTGCGGCAGTGGCGGTGGCGATGAGCCACTACTGCCGCAGCCGCTACGACCTGGTGGCGGTGCTGAAGACCCTGGGGGCCACGCGGGCGGGCCTTCGCAGGCTGATTCTCGGTCAGTGGCTTATCCTGCTAACGCTGGCGGCTGCCTGCGGCAGCGCGGTGGGGAAAGGGGTAGAGGCGCTGCTGCTGCAAATGCTGCGTCCGGTTCTGCCCGGCGCCCTGCCGGCCGCCAGCGGCTGGCCGTGGCTGTGGGCGCTGGGGGCGCTGCTGGTGATCTCTCTGCTGGTCGGCCTGCGACCGTGGCGGCTGCTGCTGGCGACCCAGCCGCTGCGCGTATTGCGCGAGGAGGTGGACGCCCGGGTCTGGCCGCTGAAAGTATACCTGCCGGTGATGGCGCTGGTGGTGGTGGCCCTGCTGGCCGCGCTGGTGGGCGGCAGCACGCTGCTGTGGGCGCTGTTAGGCGGTGTAGTGCTGCTCACTGCGCTGCTGGGCGGCGTGGGCTGGGGAGCGCTGCTGCTGCTGAGGCGGCTGTCGGTACGCGCCCTGCCGCTGCGGCTGGCGATTAACCGCCTGCTGCGTCAGCCGTGGACGACCTTCAGCCAGCTGGCGGCTTTCTCGCTGTCGTTTATGCTGCTGGCGCTGCTGCTGGTGATGCGTGGCGATCTGCTGGATCGCTGGCAGCAGCAGCTGCCGCCGGGCAGCCCAAACTATTTCCTGCTCAATATCACCGATCAGCAGGTGCCGCAGGTGAGGCAGTTTCTGCAGCAGCACCGGGTACAGCCGCAGGCATTCTATCCGGTGGTGCGCGCGAGGCTGACCGAACTGAAAGGGAAGCCGGCCGATCCGACGCTGGACGGCGCGCTGAATCGCGAGTTGAACCTCACCTGGCTGGCGGAGAAGCCCGATCACAATCCGCTGGTGGCCGGACACTGGCCGCCGGCGGTGGGGGAGGTATCCATTGAGGCGCAGCTGGCGACGCGGCTGGGGGTAAACATCGGCGATACGCTGACGTTCAGCGGCGATACTCAGGCTTTTACCGCCACCATCAGCAGCCTGCGTAGCGTGGACTGGGAGAGCCTGAAGCCGAACTTTTTCTTTATTTTCCCGCCGGGAGGGCTGGAGGGTCAGCCGCAAAGCTGGCTAACCAGTTTCCGCACCGCGGAGAACGCCCCGATGCTGGCGCAGCTGAATCGCAGCTTTCCTACGCTCAGCCTGCTGGATATTGGCCATATCATGCGTCAGATAGGCCAGATACTGGCGCAGGTGAGTCAGGCACTGGAAGTGATGGTGGTGCTGGTTACCCTCTGCGGTGTGCTGCTGCTGTTTGCCCAAATACAGGTGGGTATGCGTCAGCGGCGTCAGGAGCTGGTGGTTTGTCGTACGCTGGGCGCGGGAAAAACGCTGCTGCGTCGTACGCTGTGGGCGGAGTTTGCTCTGCTGGGGGCCATTGCCGGCGCGGCCGCCGCGCTGGGCGCCGAGGCGGCGCTGTGGGGGCTGCAGCGTAAGGTCTTTGATTTTCCCTGGCAGCCAAATTTCCTGCTGTGGGGCGTGCTACCGCTGACCGGCGCGCTGCTGCTGTCGCTGTGCGGCGGCTGGCTGGGACTGCGCTTGCTGCGCGGTAAAGCGCTGTGGCGGGGGTTTTGACCGCAAGCGCGGGGCGGGATACACCCGCCCCGGTGGGGCGATTACTGCGCGTCAGACAGCCGCTCAATCGCCCAGCTGATGCCGCTGGCGTAGGCTTCCGGCAGCTGCGGCAGCAGGCCATTCAGCGCGGCGGTTAACCGTTGCGGACAGGTATCGGACAGGTTCAGGTGGCCGACCTTGCGGCCCGGACGCACGTCCTTTTCATACCAGTGAAGGTTGACCAGCGGCTCTTCCAGCCAGGCGTGATTTACCGCGGTGCCGATCAGGTTAACCATCACTGCCGGGCGATTGACCACCGGCGTCGGCAGCGGCAGATCGAGGATCGCCCGCAGATGCAGTTCAAACTGGCTGATGGAGGCGCCGTTCTGCGTCCAGTGTCCGCTGTTGTGCACCCGCGGCGCCAGCTCGTTAATCAGCAGCTCACCGTTCAGCACAAAACACTCCATCGCCATCACGCCCACGTAGTTCAGGGCATGCATGATGGCGCTGAGCATCGCCTCGGCTTGCGCCTGCTGGGCAGCCGGTGGCGTGGGCAGCGCTACGCTGGTGCGCAGGATGCCCTCCTGATGCAAATTGTGGGTCAGCGGATAAAATACCGTTCGGCCATCGTGGCCGCGCGCGCCAACCAGCGAGACTTCGCCGCTAAAGGCGATGCCCTGTTCGACAATGCATTCGCCGTAGCAGTCATCCGGCAGGGTCAGCGGGTCGGTGACGCGGACGCGCCACTGGCCGCGACCGTCGTAGCCGCCGGTGCGGCGCTTGACGATCGTCAGCTCGCCGAGGCGGGCAAACACCTCGGGCCACTGCCCGGCGCCGGCCAGCAGCTGCCAGGGCGCGGTGGGCAGATCCAGCTCATCCAGCAGCTGTTTTTGCGTCAGCCGATCGGCCAGGCGGGGAAAAATATCGCGGTTAACAAATGCCGGATGGCTGGCCAGCTCGCGGGTCAGCGCCGTTTCCGGCCAGCGTTCGATTTCGGCGGTGATCACGCTGCGGGCGATAGGCAGCGCCTGCGGCTCCGCATCCAGGCCGACGGGCCAGACGGCAATGCCCAACGGCTCACCGGCCTGACGCAGCATGCGGCCAAGCTGGCCGTTGCCTAATACGCAAACGGGCTTCATACGGCCTCCCGCGGGTCCGGGTGATTGAGCACCTCATCGGTCTGCGCCAGGCGCCAGGCGGCCAGGCGGGCGCGCAGCGCCGCGTCGTGCGTGGCGAGAATTTGTGCCGCCAGCAGCCCGGCGTTGGCGGCCCCGGCTTTCCCGATGGCCAGCGTGCCGACCGGGATCCCGCGGGGCATCTGCACAATCGAGTACAGGCTGTCCACGCCGCTCAGCGCGGCGCTCTGCACCGGTACGCCCAGCACCGGCACGAGCGTTTTCGCAGCAATCATGCCGGGCAGATGCGCTGCGCCGCCGGCACCGGCAATGATCACCTGGTAACCCGCTTCGGCCGCGCCGTCGGCAAAGCTGAACAATTTATCGGGGGTGCGATGGGCAGACACCACTTCCACGTGGAAGGGCACGTCCAGCTCGGTAAGAATTTCAGCGGTAAATTGCATGGTTGCCCAGTCACTTCTGGAACCCATAACGATGGCGACGCGGCAAGCTGCGGTGGAAGACATGAGAAGCGGACTCCTGTTTTTAACCTGACGCCACCCCAGCTAACCAACGGCTGCGGCGGAAGAGGGCTGAGAGAATAGCATGACGCGGCGGCAAGGAAAACGGTTGCGTAGCAGGAAACAGGCGTGTTGAACGGGCAAGCGCGGCGGTTAAAACGGGAAGGCGATCAGTTCGCGCCCGGCGGCGGAGACTTTGATCATTGAGCCGGCTTCATGCCAGGCGCCCAGCACCAGCCGCTCGGCCGGTTCCCCGTCGATTTGCAGGGCGTGAATCGCCGGACGGTGGGTATGGCCGTGGATCATCACCCGCACCTGCTGCGCGCGCATTGTCTCTGTGACCGCGTCTGGATTGACGTCCATGATCGTCAGGGATTTACTGCCGTTAGCCGCTTTACTGCCGGCGCGCAGCCGTTCGGCAATGCGCTGACGCAGCGCCAATGGCAGCGCCAGAAACAGTTTTTGCAGCCAGCGCTGATGCACTCTGCGGCGAAAACGCTGATAGCCGTCATCGTCGGTGCAGAGGGTATCGCCGTGCAAAATCAGCAGCCGCTGGCCGTGCAGCTCCAGCACCTGCTGCTCGGGCAGCAGACACATGCCGCTGGCGCGGGCGTAGTCGTGCCCCAGCAGAAAATCGCGATTGCCGTGGATAAAGTAAACCGGCACCCCGGCGACGCTGAGCCGCTGCAGCGCGTGCGCTATCTCCCGGTGGAGCGGTTCGGGATCGTCATCGCCAATCCAGGCTTCAAACAAATCACCGAGAATATAGAGCGCGTCGGCCTGGACGGCATCACGCTGCAGGAAATGCAGAAAACCGGCGACGATCGCCGGTTCCTGCGGGCAGAGATGTAAATCTGCAATGAAGAGCGTATGGCCCATCTTACTCGCTGACGGTCACGGAGGTGACAACAACGTCTTCTTTCGGTACGTCCTGATGCATACCGCTGCGGCCGGTGGCGACGGCTTTGATCTTATCAACCACGTCCATGCCTTCCGTGACTTCAGCAAATACGCAGTAGCCCCAGCCCTGCAGGCTTTCGCTGCTGAAGTTCAGGAAATCATTATCGACCACGTTGATGAAGAACTGCGCGGTGGCAGAGTGGGGTGCCTGGGTACGGGCCATCGCCAGCGTGCCGCGGGTGTTTTTCAGGCCGTTATTGGCTTCGTTCTGAATTTCGCCTTTGGTCTGCTTTTGCTTCATGCCCGGCTCAAAGCCGCCGCCCTGAACCATAAAGCCGTTGATCACGCGGTGGAAAATGGTGTTGTCGTAAAAACCTTCGCGGCAATAGTCGAGGAAATTTTTCACGGTTACCGGCGCTTTGTCATCGAACGTTTTAATGACGATGTCGCCATGATTGGTGTGGAAAGTGACCATATTATTATCCTGCAAAGCGAGATTAATCATGATTGAGACCGCCTCCGGCAAGCGGACGGGGCCTCAGCAAAGAGGTCTTATATCACAATTTGCCCCTGTCACACTACCGCCCCCGCCGCCGCGCAGGGCAGATGCAGAAAATCCAGGCAAAAGCGTGCTAAAGGTTGCAAAGGCGTTGTCGAGGGTGAAAAATAACAGATTACCGCGCGCCTGCAACGCGCGACATACCGCACACGTCATTAACGGAATATCCCAATGCTTAAGATTTTCAACACGCTGAGTCGCCAGAAAGAGGCATTTATCCCCATTCACCCCGGGCGAGTGGGCATGTACGTGTGTGGTATTACCGTTTATGATCTCTGCCACATCGGCCATGGCCGCACCTTTGTCGCTTTTGACGTGGTGTCCCGCTACCTGCGCTACGCCGGTTATCAGGTGAACTACGTGCGTAACATCACCGACATTGATGACAAAATCATCAAGCGCGCCAATGAACATGGCGAAAGCATCCAGCAGCTGACCGAGCGAATGATCGGGGAAATGCACCGCGACTTTGCTGCCCTGAACATTCTGCCGCCGGATCTGGAACCGCGCGCCACTCACCACATCGCCGAGATCATCGAACTGACGGAAAAGCTGCTGGCCCGTCATCACGCCTACGTGGCGAAAAACGGCGACGTCATGTTTGCCGTGGACAGCGATCCCCATTATGGCCAGCTCTCGCGTCAGGATCTCGATCAGCTGCAGGCCGGCGCCCGGGTAGAGGTGGCCGAAGTGAAGCGCAATCCAATGGACTTTGTGCTGTGGAAAATGTCTAAAGCCAACGAACCGGGCTGGCCCTCACCGTGGGGCACCGGACGTCCTGGCTGGCACATCGAGTGCTCGGCAATGAATTGCAAACAGCTGGGCGAGCATTTTGATATTCACGGCGGGGGCTCAGACCTGATGTTTCCGCACCATGAAAACGAAATCGCCCAGTCCACCTGCGCTCACGACGGCCCGTACGTCAACTACTGGATGCACTCCGGCATGGTGATGGTCGATAGGGAAAAGATGTCAAAATCTCTCGATAACTTCTTCACCGTTCGCGACGTGCTGCAGCACTTTGACCCGGAGACGGTGCGCTACTTCCTGATGTCCGGGCACTACCGCAGCCAGCTGAACTACGGTGAAGAGAACCTGCGTCAGGCGCGGGCGAGCATGGAGCGTCTGTACACCGCGCTGCGTAATACCGACGCGCAGGCGGCGGTGCAGGGCGGTGACGCTTTCGACACGCGCTTTCGCGAGGCGATGGACGATGATTTCAATACTCCGGAGGCACTGTCGGTGCTGTTCGATCTGGCGCGTGAGATTAACCGCGTGAAAGCGGAAGACGCCGCGGCGGCCGACGGCCTGGCCGCACGTCTGCGTCAGCTGGCGGGCGTACTGGGCCTGCTGGCCAGCGATCCGGAACGTTTCTTACAGGGCGGCGCCGGCGAGGCGGCTGACGACGTGGCGGAAATTGAAGGCTTAATTAAGATGCGTAACGATGCGCGCGCGGCGAAAGACTGGGCGCAGGCCGACGTGGCGCGCGATCGGCTGAATGCCATGGGCATTGTGCTGGAAGACGGCGCGGGCGGTACCCGCTGGCGTCGCAAGTAAGGCAATGCTCTCTCGCCCGCCGATCTGACGCCCCGGCGATACGCCGGGGCGTTTTTTTTACCGGCTGCTCATGATAACTATCGGCCTCAGGCCTCCTCTCCGCCGCACGAGCGCCGGGGGGAGGAGGGGGCGCCGACCCGACGCGACAGGAGTGCCACCGGCGGCCGGGGCTTCCCGATGATCACTGCTGCTGAACGGTAACGCGCTCGCCGGCAAATTCTACCGTTTGACCCGGGTGGATTTTGCAGCGCTTGCGGGTTTCCACCGCACCATCCACTTTTACCTGGCCCTCGGCAATCACCAGCTTCGCTTGTGCGCCGCTCTCGACCCAACCCTCCAGCTTCAGCAAATCACACAGATCGACGTGCGTAAACTTACCCAGTGAAAACGTAGCCATTTTTACGCGCCCTCCGCGTCGGTCGCTTCGCACGCCTGTAGCGTATTCTGAATCAGCGTCGCCACGGTCATCGGACCCACGCCGCCGGGGACCGGCGTAATCCAGGCCGCGCGTTCGGCGGCGCTGTCGAAGTCTACATCGCCGACCACTTTGCCGCTTTCCAGACGGTTAATGCCCACGTCAATCACAATCGCGCCGGGTTTAATCCAGTCGCCGGGGATAAAACCCGGCTTACCGACCGCCACTACCAGCAGATCCGCATGCTCAATATGGTGACGCAGATTTTTGGTAAAGCGGTGGGTCACGGTGGTGGTGCAGCCGGCCAGCAGCAGCTCCATGCTCATCGGGCGGCCAACAATGTTTGAGGCACCCACCACCACGGCATTCAGGCCGTGAGTGTCAATATTGTAACGCTCCAGCAGCGTCACGATACCGCGCGGCGTGCAGGGGCGCAGCTTGGGCGCGCGCTGGCACAGGCGGCCGACGTTATAAGGATGAAAACCATCCACGTCTTTTTCTGGCGCAATGCGCTCCAGCACCTTCACGTTATCGATACCGGCCGGCAGCGGCAGCTGGACCAGAATGCCGTCGATGCGGCGATCGGCATTCAGCTGATCGATAAGCGCCAGCAGCTCCGCTTCGCTGGTGGTTGCGGGCAGATCGTAAGAGTGAGAGAGGAATCCCACCTCGTCACAGGCGCGGCGCTTGCTGCCCACGTAAATCTGCGAGGCCGGGTTCTCACCCACCAGCACGACCGCCAGCCCGGGGGCACGTTTGCCTGCCGCCAGGCGCTGCTGCACCGTTGCCGCAACTTCCGTACGCACCTGCTGCGCAATCGTTTTACCATCAATAATTTTTGCTGCCATCAGAGAGGAAATCCACTGTGTTAGGTTAAATCGGGGGATGGCGCCTATTTTGTCAGAAGCGGCGGCCACTGTCAGGCAGAGATTCGCCCGGACTGTTCATAAGTGCAGCAGCAGAGCAGCCCGGCGAGCAAAATCGTTGACTCAGTGCGTTCCCGCCGTATAATTCGAGCCGTCTCACAATGCGCCCTTAGCTCAGCTGGATAGAGCACCGGCCTTCTAAGCCGTAGGTCACAGGTTCGAATCCTGTAGGGCGTGCCAAATAAATTCAACGACTTACCCCCTTCCTCCGGCTGCCAGGTTTTCCACATGGGACAGATTTGGGACACGACTGCCAAAAATCGCATCAATTTGCCGTGCATGCTCGGTCAAGTGGTTAGGTGCAAGGTGGGCGTATCGCTGTACCATTTCGATGCTTTCCCAGCCTCCCATTTCCTGAAGTGCCGATAACGGAACGCCCGCCTGAATTAACCAGCTCGCCCACGTATGGCGAAGGTCATGGAACCGGAAATCTTCTATCCCAGCTCGTTTCAATGCTGCTCGCCACGCAGTGTTTGAATCAACCCGCATCTTCCTGACGCTTGCTGTAGTGGTTCCGTCATTCCTCTTCACCGATTCGGTGTGAACGAATACCCAGTTGTGATGCCGGCCGATCTGCCGCCTCAAAACAGCTTCCGCCATTTCATTCAGTGCTACGCCAATAGCTCTGCCTGATTTGCTCTCTTCCGGGTATATCCACGCCACCTTTCTCTGCAGGTCAATCTGCTGCCACGTCAGGTCAACGATGTTCGACCGGCGCAATCCTGTTGCCAGCGCGAACTCTACGGTAGACTTGAGCGGTTCAGGGCACTCTTCAATCAGTCGCTTCGCCTCAGCGGGTTCGAGCCACCGCACCCGCTTATTTCTTTCCTGAGGCACTTTGATAACCGGCGACTTTTCGATCCACTTCCACTCACGTTCCGCTGCCCGCATCAGCGCCTTCATTAATGCCAGGTGCTTCGCTTTTGTAGAGGTGGAAACGGCGGCCGGTTTGTACTCGCCGATATCCAGCCCCTTCTTCGCCATCGATACGGCGCGTTGCTCCCATCGCTCTTTTGCCTTGCGGTTGGTCATCCTGCTGACCGCGGCGTAAATCTTTGCCTCGGTTATATCCTTCAGCAGCACACCCTCAAAATGCATGAGCCAGAATCCGATCCGGCCCTTATCAGCATCGAGTGATTTTTTGTGCGCCTTTTCTTCCAGCCAGCGCAGGCATGCTTCTTCGAATGTAACATCGGGGAAATCACCCAGCCGCTCTATTCGCCATAACTCAGCCTTTCTGCGGTCGTGGAGCTCCTGAGCCTGCTTTCTGTCCTCTGTGCCAAGAGACTCTTTAATGCGCTTCCCGCCCGGCGTCGTGTAACTCCCGTACCAGACGGAACCTCTGCGGAAGATCGACATGATTTATTCTCCTCATGTGCATCTGCCGCGCTCACGGCGACAGTGTGCATCGGATTGTTGAGAGCGGCAATACATGCCTGACGGGTGAGAAGGTAAGGCGATTTTGGTTTGGACGGGTCTTTGCGCGTTGCCATGAGCCTGCCGCTGCGTATCCACTGCTGGCAGGTGGGGCGAGAAATTCCGAGGAACGCGCAGGCCTCATCCATAGATAGGGCATAGGTTTCCATATCTACTCCTTATGCTGCCAGCACAGCGCCAGCGCGAAGCAAATAAAAAGGCCAGATTGGTGAGAGTCTGGCCCGTGTATGTGTCGCCTTTTTTACTGTCATGATCAACATCGCTGCTCTTTACCTATCAGCATCACGTAGTAAGAAAGCCAGGATTTTGCCCTGAATCTTCCTGTCGGTAGGGCGCTGATCTGCTGTGTATATTTATCGAGGATGGAGGTGGTGATGCGGTCGTGCTCTGATTTAGGCCTGCCATGTATGGCGCTGATGATTTCGCTCCTGCATTTACGCGCTACGGCCCTTAGCGCATTTTCCTGCGCCGGACTCATGCCACTCGGCGATGCTGCTTAGCGCGCTCAATGCGCTCGTCGTCCTCGCGACATTCAGAACTGCAGTAACTGGTCGCCGGTAATGATGGCTCTCCGCAGTTTTTGCAAATCGGGGAGCGGGGCTCAGGATGCGTGCGGTTAGCCAGAGCAATCTCGATCAGCTGCATCTCGCGGGCAGTTGCTTCGTCAATCGGATCGGCGTACGTCATTTTTTCACCTCTGCCGACTCTGCCCTGGCTTTCAGATTCCGCGCGTAATCCATCGGCCCAATGCCGTTAACCAGATCGCGTTTGCTCCAACCCATAGCAGCCGCTAAATCATCAAATTCAGCACGTGCGTCGTAAAGTTCCTGTTCATGCAGCAACTGCGCCTCTTCAAGCTCGGCTAAGCGCTGCTCTACCTCTGTCATCTGTTCGTTCTTTAAAGCAATCATGAATGGTTTCCTGAATCACCTTCGAGAACGCTGTATTCGGCACTCAATACGGATGCGTTGTCCTGATCAATGTCAGACTCGGCTTTTTCATCCAAAACTACAGCTTTCTGCATTTCAATGCTGACCGGCAGATATTTGAACAGGCGACGGATGACAGTTTTCTTTGCCATCTCTTCCCAGTGAGTAGCCCAAGGAGAGTTTGTGCCATCCCAGTTGATTGACCCGTCTTTATTCTTTTTTACTGATTTGCTTTGAGCTGCTACCTGATTGACTTGGCGAGCACTCATAACTTCAAACTGAACCCCGCCATCCCTGAGCTTTGCTACGGAATAAACATGCGTAATCGGCGCTGACTCATCATCACATGGCTTATGGTGAAGCCGCTCATCAAGGCCATATTCGTAACTGAATTCATCCCCCTCTCGCACAGCGCGAGCAGAAAGGCTGATGATTTGCCCTGAGCGCCGAGCTAAATCAATCATCCCGCGGTAGCCGATAATTAGCTGTATATCAGTGCGCTCTGTAACCCAATTTCCTGCCGAGTCTTTTTTCCTTTTCTCGAATGGAATGAGGTATGCGTGACCAAGTGCGCCGCCAGGCTCCAGGCCAAGCTGAGAGCACTGTACGACGGCACCGATAAAGCTTTGAGTGTCACACTTTGCGAGCGTCGGGTTTTTGCGTATTTCAGTGGTGACGATGCGAATCATGCGGTCAGCCGTCATATGACGAGGAAGAGCCGCAGCAAGCTGGCTTTTCATGGCTGGCTGATTCATGAAGCCGACAAGCGTTTGCTCGGGCGTTTTGTTGGCAACCTGCTTGCTTTGCTGCGTCTTCTGCAGGTCAGCGCTGGCAATAGGAGGCTGGTTAGTCATTGCGTAATTCCTTAGCCCAATAAGGGAGAGATAGTGTTGCTATGCCGGGCCACTCATTGCGCGACATGCATTCTGCGTAGGTTTGAAGGTTTCTTTTATATTCTGCTCGCCCGGCATCCTTGGCTAACTGGTCAAGTATGAATACCTGCACCGGGAATCTGCCGCAGCTGATTGATGTACTGACTGCCAGAAATGCGAAAGTAGGAATCTCACCAAATTGCGAGGCATATCCATCCGTGTAGAAGGAGTCCTGGACGTGATAGCGGTAGCTATAGAAATCCTTTTTAAACCTGTCGATATCAGCTGTGCTTTTTACATCAATGCACCAGTTAAACTCAGTGATGATTTTGTCCGGCCGGCAGCGCGATAAAACGCCGGTGTCTCGGTCACTCCAGTAAATGCTCGCCTCTGCATTTCCCTGCGCTTCGAGCATCCACCGGGCAATCGGATGGGCCATTGCACTTTCACGCATCAGCTTCAGCTTCCGGTTGTCGTCGTGCGTGATAGGCGTGATTCCCTCAGCCTCGCACCGTTCCAGAAATTCCTTTTCCTTCTCCTTTCCTGCAGTAGTCCGGCGGTTAACCTCCGGCCCTATCTCAAAGCGCTTGCTAAATTCATCTGGCTCAAGAAGCAGGCAGTGCAGGGCGGTGCCTAAATCCAGCGCGGCTGTTTTTTCTTCATCAACTGGCGCACCTTTCCGCCACTGATAGATAGCTGGGCTAACTGCAATATCATCCAGCTGCGATTTGCTGATGCCCGGGCCGCCGTGATAGTCCTCATTGCTGATGTCGTAGTAGATGCCCGGCTCCATCACGCCACCTCGTCAAACGAATGCCGGCGCATAAACACCTCAACTGCATATTCGCGCGTAATAATCATCGTCAGCACATCAAACAGCATTTCTCCTGCTCGCTGCTGATAATCAACGTCGCTCTCGTCCAGATAATTGCACGCGAGTTTTGTGTGTTCGCCTGGATAATACTCTCGAATTGCGGTCATTATCGGATTAGCTGAATCACGTTCCGCCCGGTATTCGACCGTCTCGCGAATGCGCTCATGATCTGCATCAGAAAGTGAGGCAATGATCGCAGTAATTTCCTGTTCGTCTTTGTATGTGAGTTTCATTACGGATTGCCCTCCGCACTCAGGATTTCAAACAGTTTTTGCAACCAGCTTTTTTTCGGTGGCGGTGCAAAGTCGGCGCCGGTCAGAATGTTTTTACGTGCGTGCATCACTGATTTGATGCCGTCGAATGTAGGGCAGCCCGATGCCGCCCCTGCGTAAGCTAAGCGCATGGGTTTACCTCGTTGATATGGAATTAAAATGCCCCTTAACAGGGGCGAAATTTACAATAAATCGTCAAGCCGTCACGTATAACGGCTTTGCGATTTACTCTATGTCGCAGACGTATTCAAAGTCACCGCATGAAGATCCGCCGTTTTTTAAAGCGATTATCACTGGGGCGCGAACCAGAACTGCGTCCATCCCGCCCCAGTCACGGCTCAGCTTCCACTGCTTTGGTGGCGTTCTCCCTAACGATTCGAATACTGCTGCGCGCTCGGTGTTAAATCTTGCCCGCCCATCCATAACAAAATATTCAAATTCTTGCATTATCTTCCCCACCCTGGTTAAGGGATCAAAGCTTCCGCCAGCCCTTCATATACACGATTAATCCCTTTTTTCTCATAGCCTGAAGTCGGCGGTCGAGAATGCGGGCCGGTTCCTCGGCTCCCGCGCACAATTCACGACATGCTGGGTAAGCACCTTTACTGCTGCTGCCAGGCTTGCCAAAATAAATATCCGAAAATTTACTTGGCCCAGTGCTAATGCTGTCCAAAATTAGTTGATCTAACTTTCTGTATTTGCTCAATTTTTCTTTCCTTATTGCAAAAAATTAATCCCTCAGTGGCGGGCTATTCGCATTCCATTCCTTATTCAAGGCTTTGTGTTTCGATCTGATCGAACCATTCAATATACTGTTCAGCCATTTCTCGTAAAGATCTGGCATATTTCTGTTCGTCTTTGCTGAAATCAGATAAAGACGAACAATTTCCGATCGCATCAAGGCACTGCTCGAAATCCAGCTTTGTATTTCTGAACTGGCAATAGCTCATATTTCCCATCCTGATATCTCCTGTTAAATGTCGCTGCGTAGCACCTCAAAGCCGTCTGAGCAGACAGCTTTACGGTGTTACTCAGTGGCCTGCATAGTCACGAAGAGCTTCCACAATTCGAATTGCCTGCTCTATGCTGCTGGTATCTTCATCAGGCGGAACCTGATAATTCACTACCTCAAGCTTTTCCGCTAAAACTCTTAATTGCTCAGCAACCCAATCCGGATCAAAGCTTTCGGGAATTTCGATGTCATGCATCCTCACTCTCCTGTAGTGGTTACTGGCCCAATGCCTTTGCCATGGCGGCCTTTGCTCTTTTGTACTCTTGTGTCTGCCGGCAGCCTTCGTCATGCTCATAAAGAGCGATTAACCCACGAAGCGACTCAAAAAGCTCAGGTGCTGCGGCTAACAACCGAGTGTTAGCTTCGTATTCTGCCGTTACCTGCCCAGGAATAGCCACGCCACTTACCCGCACAGATTTATTTATTCCAAAGCCATCAGCCTGGCCGTGAACTACGTTCCCATATTGGTCTAACCGCCACGGCCCGGGCGTGCCTTTAAATTGTCCCATCTTCAACCTCGTCAGTTAATTTAACCCAGCCAGGGCGCTCGCCTTTTCCAAGATAAAAATCAATAATATCCAACAGTCGCGGGTAGAATTTCAACGCCTTTGCCCCATCCATTTTCGCAATTTCCAGCCTGGAGAATTTGCGCCACTGCTCTACGGTATGTTGCTGGCAACCCACCCGTACACACTCACCGTTAGTGATTTGCAGGAAATAATCCTCACCCACCATTACAAAAGTTTTCTCCGGCAAGCTGGAACCGCGCAGGTCGGCATCGCGCAGGTTGGCACCAATCAGGTCGGCATCGCGCAGGTTGGCACGGCGCAGGTTGGCGCACTTTCCTGACTTGCCTTCGCTTTGAACCCATTGATGGTGCTCATATAAAATCCTATTTAATTCGGTAGCGTTCATTTTGATATCTCGTAATTGCCAATAAAAGGCCGCTTAGCGGCCTGTCATGTAATTCAGTGCGCCAGTATTTCCTGTTCGCTCCACATAGGCTGCATAGAGTGGGTTAACTGTCGTTTCTAATTTCTCAGCCAGCGGCGTCAGAGCGTCATACATCGCTGCTGCAAACATCCTCCGCTGGTCTGCTGTAAAGTTCAGGTACTGCATAAACATCTGCTGCTGATTAGCGAAGTGCTCCATGATTTCAGCGTGTATCAGCTTCATGATGGCTTCGTCTGGCATGTTGTCTGTGATGCGCTCTCTGACGCGATTGGCGATATACGGCGCTATCTTTTTAAACTCTGTTGCTGTGTCCATGATTACCTCGCTGTTATCCCGTTACTCTTCCGATACCCGGCCGCATAAATCGCAACATCAGGCAGGCAGGTGCCGCCGATTTCTTCACGCGATGGCCTCGGGCTCATTTTGTAATCGATACTGCTCAGCGCTTTGCTAACGCGATCAGACCCGTACAGAGCGGCATTGATGATTTTTACAAACCGAGGCTCGCTGCGACGTTTTGCACGATGAGCGGCTGCACGTTTTGCGTTGTAACGCTGCTTCGAATTCATGGTATTTCTCCTGATGAGTGCTTTGGTGGTGTGGTGCCGGTGCCTCCCGGCGAGCATTTACAGCCATCAATGCCCGGATAAAGGAGAGCATTCATGAAGCATGAATGTTGGCTGTACCGTGTGCGCATAGCCACATTCACCACACCCCGAAGCACTCGCTCCGGCCTACCTGCATCAGGTAGGAATCGTCTTGTTAATGAGCAGACCTATGAGGTCGCAAGTAGTTAGCTTGCCGTCGATGTTTCGTTTCGATGAGCAGATAATCACATATCGTGTTAAATGCGTCAACACAAATTGTGTTTAATTGGTGGTGGGTTGCTTTACCCACTGTTTTCAATGGTTATTTTAAAATCAGAATGGTTGCTATGAGGTTTGTGGCCGAGAAAGCCCCGCTAAGTGGCAGGGTGCAGGTTTACCCGCAGGGTGCAGGAGGTGAAAAAAAGTGCAGGAGTGACGAAAAAGTGCAGGAGTGACGAAAAAGTGCAGGAGTGACGAAAGGGCAGATGCTGCAGGAGCGAAAAAGCCGCTTCGGTAGCGGCTTGGCATTGACTGGAGGATAATCTTTTAGAAAAACAACTTCGCAACTGACAGCGATATCCCAGCGATAGCTATAGCTGTAAAGATCGTCCAGAGGATTTGTTTGTTTACTGCCGATATTATGGATGAGTTCATTTCGCTGATGCTTGGTTTTTTTGATAATTTTTCATCTATATCGATCTGCTTCTGAAGAATTACAGCTACATCGCGAGAAGTGTCAGCAGAAGTCTTGCGTAGCTCACGGATATCCGCACGAGCTTCGGCAAGATTTGCTTTGATGTCTTCAACATTAGCTTCCAGTTTAGCAACCCTAAGTAGCATGTCATCTCCTCCACCGCCGCCATTGCCATATGATGATGAACCATCTGTCACTCTGAGTCTACTACTAAGCGATTCAGGCGATGTGCTATGGACTAACTCTAGTTTAGCATTACCCATGCCAATCCTCGCTTACTACATTGAAATATGCTTCTTTTTTATCTAGTGAGTCTCTAAGTGATTCTATCAGCTCACATTTGAAGGTATACACTCCAGATTCTTTTGCTTCCAAATACATGCTTGCCGACAGAAATGAAGTATGCATCACTGGGTCTATGCTGTTGGCTGGTATGGGTTTTATCTTTTCACTCATAATGCTTTCGCCAGATGGTGAAACGACATCAAGCCTTGTGAAATAGATGTCATCAACAAGAAGATTTATAAATGATATACCTACTGTTATATGAAAATGGCCATTAATTGATTTAAAATTTAAGGTTGGCTTGGCTATTCCTGACTGTTCATTTGCAGGAAAAATAAATGCTATTTTTCCATTTTTATCTGTGTTCATGCTCCCGCCCAGTAAAAATTTATATTTATAGGATTTCAGCTAAACCAGTCGCATCTTAGTCTCGACAGCCACCCCGATGATCCGGCAGTTACCGTTGACGGGTATCATGGGCCACTGAGGGTTTAGCCCCTTCAAATACTTCTGCGCACCGTCGAGCACCAAGCGCTTAAACGTGGCCTCATTGCTGTCTGACAGCTTGGCAATCACCAGGCTGTTGTTGATCGCGTCTCGCCCGGTATCAAACAGAACAAACGTTCCTTCAGGTATGCTGAGGCCTGCTGGCGCCGTCATGGAGTCGCCTTCAACTTCAAGCCAGAAAGCTTCCCCCTGGATGTGAGCGTCAGACTCCAGCCACATATCCACTTCCTTCAGGGTGTAGGCCTCAATAGCCTCACCCCATGCGCCGGCCTGCACTTTGCTGAGGACTGGGTATGATTTTCCTGCATCATATGGACCCTTATATGCGGAGCCAAACAACAGTTCTGCGGAGCTAACGCCAAGAGCCCGTGCTATTACCTCTGCATCATCAACGCTTACCGCTCTAGTTCCCGACTCATAATTTCCTATCCGAGACTGCGAAGCCCAACCGCAGAGCTCAGCCAAAGCCCGTTGTGAAAGGCCTTTGAACTCACGCAGCCGCTTAATTCTTTGAGAGATGGTTTCTTTTGTTTTCATAATCATTTTTTATCACATTACGTGATAACACGCCTTACACGATTTGTGTTGATTTGCTATCACAATTTGTGTTTAATATGCGCATGGTTAGCAAGTTAAGGAAGAAGCATGAATAACATAGCAAATGAAAGGAGGAAGCTGGGGATAACCCAGTCAGCTCTCGCTCAGGCATGTGGCGGATGGGGTGCGTCACGGATTGGAAATTATGAATCCGGTAAGCGCCACCCTGACTTAACCTCATGTCGAATCATTGTGCAGGCATTAAACAAACTCGGCGGGAAAACAAATCTGGACTCGTTATTCCCTCCGCAAAAAGCAGCATAAGCATCGTCGCTCTTTATCAATCAGACCGCCACCTGTTGCAGGGGGCAAAACAACAGTGGCACCCCACGGGTGTCGCACGTAACCAATTAACTGATATGGAAATTATCAATCATGGAACACGCAAGAAACAGCAAGTTGATCAACGAAGTAGAAACAGAATTGCGCAGTCGTCTGACCCATAAAGGCCAGCGCGTTCTGGCCGCTGAGGCAGGATGGCATGAATCGAAAGTGAGCAGGTTAAACCTGCGCGATATGGCGACGGTATTTGTGCTGCTGGAAAAGGTTTGGGAAACGAGCCTGATAGCAGAGGTGGCCAGACAAGCGGTAGCTGCTGCGATGGGAAAAGAAAAGGCGCCGGACTGCGGGAACAGTTTCAGCGCCTGATATCGAAATGTAAGCAATTTCAACGGAGTAATTATACATGAAAAAGCAGTCTTATCGCCACACTGGTGTGCATAAAAACCTTCTTCGCCTCGACTTCCTGACCAAATGCAATCCGGCAATCGCGCCGAAGCTGAGGGAAATTCTGGAAACGTATAAGGTTAAGGAGAAGAACCAATGAGCAACGTCTTAGCGTTTAAGCGCAAGCAAGCAGAGACGCCGGAGGTAACCGGTAAGGGGTTCGCCTTGCTGCATCGTAAAATTATGGAGCTGCCATTCTATAAAGACCCAGAGGCGGCTCACCTGTGGATTCACCTGATCCTGAAAGCAAAATATTCCCCTGAAAATGTGATGACAGACTTAGGGGAGAAACTGGTCAGGCGTGGAGAGTTGCTTTCTGGCAGAAACGCCCTGGCTTTTGAAACTGGATTATCACCAGATCGTGTCCAGTACCTGCTCAGAAAGTTTAAAAAACTGGATATGGTTAGCTGGGTATCTAACAGCAAGTTCTCGATTATTCGCATCACAAAATACGACGATTATCAGCTGAATTCTGTACCAGCAGATCACCAGCAGATTACCAGCACGAAGCCAGGCACCGCAACGCCTGATCGGGATGCTGTACCAGCAAATTACCAGCAAATTACCACAGATAATGAATTACTAACTAATAACTCAATATCTAAAGATATTGAGTGTGCAACTTCCGCATCAAAACATGCTGTTCAGAAGCAACGGATTTCATGCGAAGAGGTCTGGCAATGCCTGAAGGAAGAGCTTCCGGAAGCAAGAGGCTGGCGAGTTATGGATGAAGACCGCCGAAACCTGATTAAACGATTTTGGGGGAAGGCCAACAAAATCGCACGTCAGTTTGATAACGGCGAACCTCTCACCATGGAAGGATTCCGAACCTACCTCCAGTACATTAGCGCCAACTGCCGCTGGATGCTGGAAGACCGACCTGATAACCGCACTGGAAAGACATGGCGCCGCATGAAGTTCGACAGCTTCCTCTCTGAGAAGCTCTATCGCGACGTTCGAGAAGGAGACAAGGATGACAGATAATCTCATGCAACCACCGCATAGCCTCGATGCAGAGCAGGCGGTTATCGGTGGCCTCATGCTGGACGGTGGCGAAGAGCGCACGCAGAAGGTTATGGCGATGCTGAAGTCAGAAAGTTTCTTCAACGCTTCACACGCAATTATCTTCAGCGCCATCCGCGACCTGTTAGCTCGAAATAAGCCAATCGACCTGCTGACCCTGTCAGATGAGCTGGAAGCTGGCGGAAAGCAATTTGGCGGATTTGCTTATCTGGCCGAGATGGCAAAGAACACTCCATCAGTTGCAAATCTGACAGCTTACGCTGCCGTGGTACGCGATAAAGCTATGGAGCGTTACGCAATCAGCAAGCTGAGCGAAGCACTGGAGCTGCTCTACAGCCGCAACAGCATGACAGCCGTCGAAAAGCTGGAGTCGATCACCATGCTTACCACGCAAATCAGCGACTACGCCAAAACCGGAAAACGCCGCGGGCTGCGTTCTTTTGGCGATGTGATGGACGAGTGGGTGACTGACCTTGAAAAGCGCTTCGATCCGCAGGGTGAACAGCGCGGAATGAGCACCGGTATTCCGTCGCTAGATCGAATGCTGGCACCGAAAGGTCTGGTCAAAGGCTCGCTGTTCGTCATCGGCGCTCGGCCTAAAATGGGGAAAACCACGCTATACAGTCAGATGGCAATCAACTGCGCAATTCGCGAGAAGAAGCCCGCCCTGATGTTCAGTCTGGAGATGCCCGCAGACCAAATTCTGGAAAAGTTGGTAGGGCAGAAATCAGGCGTTAACCCGAGCATTTTTTACATGCCGGCCACTGATGACGCTGATGCGGAGTACCAAGGCGACTATGACGCTGATTTCGACAGGGCAATAAAAACAGCAAACCGGATGCGAGAAGAAGACCTGCTGTACATCGACGACACCCCCGGACTGTCTCTGGCGCACATCGTCGCAGAGTGCCGCAAGGTGAGACGCCAGAAGGGCGCCGTAGGAATGGTATTGGTCGATTACCTGACCCTGATGACAGCCGAGAAGGCCGACCGTAACGACCTCGCATATGGGATGATCACCAAAGGACTGAAGAATCTTGCCAAAGAGCTTGGCTGCGTCGTTGTGCTGCTGACTCAGTTGAACCGTGAGCTGGAGAAGCGCGTCAACAAGCGGCCATTACCAAGCGACTCGCGCGACACCGGGCAGATTGAACAGGACTGTGATTACTGGGTGGGCATCCACCGCGAAGGCGCTTTCGATGAAACCGTTCCGGCAGGTGAAACTGAGCTGCTGCTGCGACTTAACCGCCACGGCAACACTGGCACCGTGTTCTGTCTGCAGAAGGACGGAGCAATTTATGACATGGACCAGATGGCGGCGCGTACTGAGCGTGATGCACGGCAGCAGCCAGCCAAAGGCCAGAAACGGGGAGGATTTTGATGGACTACAGCAAACTGAGTGACAACAAAATAAACGCAGAAGTGGCGCTTCACTGGCTGGGGAGGGGTAACTTCGGATTAATGAATGGCGCAGTGGAAAAACTTGGTAGAATTTTCGAACCATGCAACAACCCCGCAGACGCATGGCCGATTATTGTGGCCAACCGCATAGCGTTAATGCCCGATGCCAGTGAGCATGGAGCGCACCAATGGTGGGACGCTCAATCCAGCTGTCGGGCGCATGGAATTCAGTATCAAGCCAACCCACTCCGCGCCGCGATGATCTGCTACCTGATGATGCAGGAGAGTGAGTGATGAGAAACTGGATAAAGTGCAGTGAGCGGATGCCTGAAAATGGACAGAAGGTAGTTGCCTTTCACAATGGGTGGGTTAACTGTTTCATCTTTAAAATTGAACATAGTGTCTCATCAAGCAAAGTATGGTTCGAGCAATACCTGACCGCAGATGTTGAAGTAAATTTAGGCCTGAAAGAAGTAACCCACTGGCAGCCACTACCCCCGCCACCGGAGGAATAATGCACCAGGCATACACAACAGAGAAACTCACAGGGCTGCTGATTATCGCGGCCCTTATTTTTTGGCGCTGGGCGGGGAGGAGAGGGCGTGATATTCGCAAAACTTATAACTGTTGGGTGGATGCTGGCATGGTTCTTTATCATCTTGAGCATAGTTTTCGTCAGAATTAACAGGGGTGCAGGCCTTTTCGGAAGTCTGTTTGCTTTATTGTTGACGTGGCTGCTTATCGGTCTTGCTCCGGTGGCAATAGCTAAATTCGGATGGGAGTTCATCAGATGAACTGGTACACAGCAGAGCTAATAACTGGGCTATCGGTGACGGTGGCCCTTTTTGTTGGTGTCAGGAAAACTAACCGGAGGGGTGATGGAGAAAAAAACGTTTTTCCTCCGCAATGAGCAAGTGCGGCGCAATCTGATAGACGCAATCCTCAAACTCCCGCTTAACGACCATCATCCCATCACAATCCGCATCACCGACTTTGACCGCACTCTTCTGCAAAACAGCCTCTTTCATGCCCTGTGTGGCGATGTGGCGCGTCAGGCCGAATGGCTGGGCAAACCGCGCACGCCGGTGCAGTGGAAAACGTTGTTTGTTTCAGGTCATGCGATGGCTACCGGCATGGGTGCTGAAGTGGTGCCGGGGCTTGAGGGGGAGTTCTGCAACATCAGGGAATCGACGGCAAAGATGGGCATTAAGCGCATGGAGAGCCTGATTGAATACTCCCAGGCTTGGGCCGTCGGTAACGGCGTGAAATTTCGGGATGTTCGCTACAGCAATGATTACTTTGGGAGAGCGTCATGACAGTGTTCACAGACATCGCAGCGGCGATAGAAGAGGCAATTTGGTTGTCGTCACAGACGCGGCGGAGCCACGCCGTTTATCAGAAAACGGCTCACGAAATGGAGGTGAGGATCTGCGACCCGCTGTCGTATGCGATGTTCACTGCGGGGCAGGGTGGGGTTGTTGATGCTGGGGAGGTGGCTTAATGGCACGGATAATGATTGAAATTGAGAGGGCTGTATTAGAGGTGATGCCGGAGATTTTATCAATCAGCTCTTCTGAACTGCTGAAAAGAGTTGTTAGCAAAACCGACGCTAAAGAAAACACTATCAAATCTACAATCCAGCGCCTGATAGATAATGGCAAATTAATCAGGCTTAACGGTGGCGCAGAGTCGAGATACGCCCTGGGGAATCTTGGCCTGAAATTTGGCCAGAGCCGGAAAATGATGGTGTTCAATCGGGCTATTTCCGAAGCGAGGCGAGCATGACAAGGAGAAAGAAAAGCGTCACGCAGTTAGCCCTCGATAACCTGATTTTCCGCCCGACCCGCCGCAGTACAAACAAACCAAAGCCCATCCCGCCAGCTAGCCAGGTAATTTCATTTGATTACGTTCATGGGCTATTGCAGGCCAAATGGGATCGCATGAGGAGGACGAGATGAAAGAACAGTGCTGCGCAGACTGTGGAATACCGCTGTCGCCCGATGAGGCGTGGGTGTGCGATGACTGCAGCGCGTTTTACGCGATATTCCGAGATCCGAATGGTGATATGACTGGAGGGGACGATGGTTAAAGGCAAGCCGCCAAAGCCGAAGAAGTGTAAAGCCTGCTCTGAGAAATTCATCCCCCGCAACACCCTGCAAACCGCCTGCTCTCCAAAATGTGCCATCCAACTCGCTAAGCAACTCACCCAGCGCAAGCAACAGCGCGAGGAGAAAGAGCGGCGTGCTGCATGGAACAAGCGCAAGGCCGATGTAAAGCCATTAAGCCACTGGATGAACATGACCCAGCGAGCATTCAACGACTACATCAGGGCGAGAGACGGAGATATCTGCATCAGCTGCGGCAGTACAACGGCGGTCAGCTATCATGCCGGCCACTACCGAACGACGGCTAAAGCATCGCAATTGCGGTTCAACGAGGACAACTGCCACAGCCAGTGTTCAGCCTGTAATACTCACCACTCCGGCAATATCGGTCCATACCGCATCAACCTCATAGCAAAAATCGGCCCTCAGCGCGTCGAGGCACTCGAAAACAACAATACACCACACCGATACACCAGAGAGGAACTGGAACGCATCAGAGCGCGTTACAGGGCTTTGCTGCGTGAATTGGTAAAGCAGAGGGAGGCAGCATGACCTGGCTAAAGAAATTACTCAGCAGATTCCGGCCTATCACTCCAGCAGTGCAGCCAACCCATGTGCAGTCATGGGACGCTAATCCGAGAAGGAAGAAACGATGAGAATCGAAAAAGACTATCAGCAGATTGTCAGGCTTTCCGGCGTGCGCTCTGCTGCTGATATGCGTCGGTTGTTTGGCAATGGCTGGAAAACCATCAACACCTCTCAGCAGGCATGGATACGACACCTGTTAACAGTGTGGGGTGATCACTTATCTGGCGACGAGTACGAGCGCGGGGAAGTTAACGTGATAGGCCGCCTCATGATGCGCTGCGAATGGAGCGAGCAGAAGGCTAGGCAAATTGAAAGGGTAGTAACAGAGCTTCACTGTGAGGGCTACAGAGGGGAAGAGCTTATGCGCAAGGCGCGCGATATTCTGGTTCCACAATCATCCGCAAGCAACATCATCGCTCTCGCCAAAGAATCAGATGATGCTGCTTTCATGGAATCAGTAATCGTTAAGACCTTCGGGCGTGACAATCCCCTCCGCTCTGTAGCCAGATTACGATACTGCAAGCGCAAGAGCGCGCAAAACATTGCTTCAAGTCTGATTTACTTCACCGGCATCACGCCGAAGGAAGCCAGAAACAGAATGGAATGGGCGCAAAATATCCTTGAAGGAGAATTGTTCTATGCTGTTAAGCGTGAGCGGGAGAAAGAAATTACTGCAATCGCTGCATAATAGCACAAATTGCTAAAGACAAAGGGCAATAAACCTGGCACATTGCATATATGCTCGGGAAGCAAAGCGAACTGAGCGCGGTGATGACGAGGAAGTAAGTAAACGGCGGATATAAGCCCATTGGCATTCAGCTGAAGCATCACCGTAAGAAGCCCTAGCGTAACTGCTGGGGCTTTTTTATTTGTGCCATATTGTCGTTTTCGACGAAATGGTAACGCAAGCCGATGAGCGGTCATGAGGAACTGCGGCCCCGGCAAACAATAAGCAGCATTGGCTCAATCGGATAGAGCAGCGGAGTTCTAATCCGCCGGTTACTGGTTCGAGTCCAGTATGCTGCACCAATTTCAAAGTTCGCCACAGGGCGGCCTTTTTTATTCATAGGAGCATAGTCAATGCTGGCATCAATTAAGGCCGACACCAGCGGCATTGAGAGAAAACTGCAGGCATTACTTGAAGTGCTTCCCGAACATATTCCTGACCAGTTCGGCAGCATGTTGTCTGACCTGGTCGACAATATCATTCTTGTGAATGGTACGCCCGCAGTTGTTGCAGGTGGTTCCTTCGATATCGTTTGTGTCTGTGATTTCAGTGGGACCGCTTACGACGAGGTCATGGCCGCAGCCAGGGCATTTAAAGCTGACAGTGTCGCTCATTAAATACTCCATATCTGTAAGGTTATTTTTGGCGATTTAACGATAACAGAAATGGATATGACCAGCCAGAAGCTATCTGGCGCCAATTTTAAGGCTCACTTCGGTGGGCCTTTTTTCATATCTGCACAACAGATAAGCCTCCTGACGTGTAATTGCCTGGCAATGAACGCGTGTTGTGAAACAGGGGGCTTTTCGTTGTGGTGAATGTACCGATGGCGTCGTTACGCGATAGCCGTGAATGCCGGATAGGGGCGACGGTCACCGCAAACCAACATGCCGCAGGCTTAAGTGGTAATTAGAAATTTAATTTTGCGGTTTTTTCAAAAGAAACAATTCCCAAATTGCGGGATGCATTTTCCTGTCTCCAGCTTCCCAGAACTGCCAGCTGCGTAACGTGCTGTGTACCAGCTTAGCGCATTGGGACTGAGTAAGGCGAGCCGCAGATCTTGCGGCTCTTATTTCTTCAGGTGATGGGGTTACCACGCTACCACCCATTCGCCATCGTTTTTTTCAAAAACAAACATTTCAGCGGCATCTTCGCCATATTCGCTGTTCAGCCAGTTTGCGCATTCAACCGCCTCTTGCTGAGTGGCAAAGGTTTCATCGTTGTATGCTGTGATAGTTTTGGTTGGGCTTCCGATGATAACGCTCATTTTTATCTCCTTGCTAAGGCGGTGTTGCCTTTCGATGGGTAAATAATACGAACAATGTGCGTATTGATCAAGTAACATTTTTACCTGATAGCACAAATTGCAAACACGCGCTCGCATAGCTTAACTGGTTAAAGCGCCCGGCTCATAACCGGCGGAGTGCAGGTTCAAGCCCTGCTGTGAGCACCAAAAACAAAACCCGCACAGTGGCGGGTTTTTTCATGTCTGTTTCAGGTGTTTTCTTTTCAGTCGCGTGGAAAGATTAACCGGACTCGCTCAGTAAATGATCCAGACAATTCCCAATTTGAACGAGTCCCCTGACGGGGGTGGAAACGTGAAAACTATGCCTGACAAAATCGCATCGGCAGCCAGCTATTGCGTATCCGGCACATTAGTCTGTGGAGGTAGCGTGTCACAGTGGCTGCATGACCTCGACTGGAACCTGGTTGCAGTGATAAGCGGTATCGTGATTGGTATCGCGACATTTATGGTTAATCTGTATTTCAAGCACAGGCAGACCAAAGCATACGAGCAGGCCCTTCAGCGCGGATACACGCCGGCGCCACCACAGGAGCAGTGAAAATGGCCGTATCATCGTCCCTGCGGAAAAAGCTGATCGCTGCCGCTGGTGGCGGTGCGATCGCAATAGCTGCTGTGCTCATTCCGCCATTTGAGGGTGTCGAGCACAAACCATATCAGGATGTCGTCGGTGTCTGGTCGGTTTGTTATGGGCACACAGGGAAGGACATCATCAAAAGCAAAACCTACACCGAACCCGAGTGTCAGGCATTGCTGAATAAAGACCTGCGAACGGTGGCCAATCAGATTGACCCTTTAATTAAGCGTCCGATCCCCGATACCACGCGAGCGGCTCTCTACTCGTTTGCATATAACGTCGGCGCTGGAGCATTCCGCCAGTCAACCCTGCTGAAGAAAATAAACGCAGGCGACACGGCGGGGGCATGTAACGAGCTACGCCGCTGGACCTACGCGGGCGGACAACAGTGGAAAGGGCTGATGAACCGGCGTGAGATTGAGCGTGACGTGTGTCTTTGGGGGCAGCAATGAGCATCACATCGCGGCTGGTGGCCGTGACAGTTATTTTGCTGATGCTGTGCGCTGTCGGCGCTACGCTCGCAGCGCTTCACTACCGTAGCAACGCGATTCAGTACCAGGGCCAACGTGATACTGCGCAAAACAGCCTGGCCGAAGCAACCGCCACTATCACCGACATGCAGACCCGCCAGCGCGATGTTGCAGCGCTCGATGCCAAATACACCGGAGAGATTGCAGATGCGAAAGCAACTATCGAAAAGCTGCGCGATGATGTTTCTGCTGGCAATCGCCGGGTGTACATCAAAGCCAGCTGTCCAGCCAGCTCAGGTGAAGAGACCAGCCCCGGCCGCGTGGGCCATGCTACCACCGCCCGACCTGATGACGGAGTTGAGCAGCATTATTGGCGTCTCAGAGAGCAAATCGGAGTCGTCACAAAGCAAGTGAGTTACCTCCAGCAGTACATCAGAGAGCAGTGCCTGAATTAACCGAGCCTCGCAATAGCGGAGCTTTTTCACACCAAGAAGACGAAGAAGGAAATGACCATGTTCACTGTAAAAAGCATCATTGATGGCGTAACTCATATTGCGGAGCAGGAAAGCATCACCATTGCTCGATCTGGCTCCCCACGCTTTGAAGAAATCCTCCGAATGACCAGCAGCCGTTCCAATCCTGACTTTGTAATCTTCCTCCCACCAGTCTATGAAGACCCGGAGTGCAAGAAAGCATTACAGGAAGAGGAGTTGATTTTCAGTGAGCGTGACGACGTGCTCGACACTGATGCGATTGCGATCCTGATTGAAGATTTCGAAAGCCCTGAACACGCCAGACGAAAAGCATTCAGCGGCCTGCGCTACCAGTTCATCTATCCCGGCGACAACGTGTACGTCATGAACTCTCACGGTTCGACAATCGAAACCGTCAAATAAAGAGCACCAGAATTAAACAGAGCCTGACTTCGGTCGGGCTTTTTTGTACCTGCAGTACCCCTCGCGCATCTCACGCGCAAACCCACGAGAGCTTTTCAGAAAGCGAGCCTGAGAACAGCCGTTAAAGGTGGCGACCTCTCTCGGGCGGCTTTTCTGTGAGACAGGCTCACTTTCTAAAAGGTAAAACGCTATGAAAGAACTAGCAGTGTTCGATACACCAGTACGCATTGATGATGAAAAATTTATTTCAATCACCGATATCTGGAAGGCAGCAAAGGCAGCGGGGAGGAATGTAGATAACCTTCGTCCCACTGACTTTCTTCGAAGCCCTGTAACCCGTTCATTTATCAATGAGTTAGTAAAAGGTGGAGAATCTACACCATTTAGAATCATAAAAGGGCGTAAGGGTGGAACCTATGTCACTCGGTTCCTGGCATATGAGTATGCTGGATATATCGATCCCGCGTTCAAGGTCGGCGTTTATACGGTCCTAGATAAATATTTCTCCGGAGAGATGGTCGTAATTGCCAGCTACATGGCAGAAGCCAATATGGCAGATCACATCTTCAAAGAAGAATCCGCAGTTGTCAGTGATTGTGCAAGAACAATGAATTACTGGGGAGTGGGGGGTAGAAAGCGCCAGTTGGTTAACAACCGACAGGAAGCATACGCCAAGCTGCAAATCAATGTGCCAGGGCTTGAGTGATGGGAAATGTAAAACCTCACGAGTTTTTCGCGTGGCGTGTCGCTGAAGCTTATGTTCTGCATTTGATGACAACCAACCGTCGCCCTGTATATCGGTACTCGTCCGGAGACATTGAAGTTGATCGCCACTTTCTTATGCCGCTATTGGATGGCTATCTGGCCGACAGAAAGCCTGAAGAATGGCGTGCAAAGTTCTATGTTTCGATGCTTCAGAAGCAATCTGAGCCTGACTCAAGATCAGTGTTTACTGGAGGGAAACCACCACTGCTTAATAGGCGCGGGATCAAGTACATGAACGCACTGGTACATGAGTTTGGTGACATGCTTGAGGATATTGGCAGGAGGGATGAGAAGGGACGGCTTACAATGCCACCTGACGATATCTATCCGGCAATGACGCTCTGATTTTGGAGGCTCATCACTGATAGCCACTTTCACAACGGCTTTCATCACAGGGCCCATTTACGAGTGGGCCTGATGATGCCTCCCCCGACTACAGCGGTGCCTGAGGTAAAAAGAGCCACCACACCTGGCGTTGGAGGATGCAAGGATATTGGTGTGGTGGCAAAGCGGTAAGTACAAGGTGAGCTGTCATGCTCAATTAGGATTCTAGGAAAGTTCTTAGAAAATACAAGTTTTATTAAATCCCCGCTGATACGGGGCTTTTTTGTATCTGCATTTCACCGCGCATCTCACGCGCATTTAACTCAGAACCTTTCAGGGTGACCCTTGAGGAATTCGGCTGGCTGTCGGATGCCTTCTGAGGGCCGTACTCCTGTGAGACAAGGTTCACCACTAAAAGGAAATTCCGATGAGCAATATTATTCCGATTCAGTTCGAAGGCCATCCCATGCGATTTAATGAAGATGGATGGTTTGACGCCACAACAGCAGCAGATAAATTTGGGAAAGAACCAGCCCAATGGCTAAGGCTTCCTGAAACCGTTCGCTATCTTCATGCGCTGGAAGTTAGATATGGGAAAATCACATATGTAAAAACCAGCAGAGCTCGTAAGGATCGTGGCGGTGGAACATGGCTTCACCCCAAGCTGGCTGTTCGTTTCGCTCAATGGCTTTCGGTAGACTTTGAAATCTGGTGCGACGAGCAGATAGACGCGATTATCCGTAATGCGGGCTACCAGTCAGATGATGAGCGAATCAAGGCTATCTTTCTTCTAGACAAATCTCAGCCGTGGGAGAAGCGCTTTAGCGAGCCGTTTTATGCTGCGCTCTTTAAGATGTCCGGGTTACCCCGCCATCGCCCCGGCAGGCGTCCGGCATTGTTCGGGATGATAAGCGCCAAGTGGATTTATGGCCCAGTACTGCCACCTGAAGTTTATGCTGAAGTAAAAAGCAGGCTTGCTGCTGGTGACAAGATACACCAGTACCTTAAACCAGACGCATTACGGTTGGTAGAGAACCAGATAATAGCGGTGACCGGAATCGCTAATGGTTGTAGCGACTACCGTGACTTCGAAGCGCGCTGCATGTCAGCATTCACGGTCAAAGGGCAGATGAAGCTACTGTATGCAGCAGCATAGAGAGCCACTTTCACAACGGCTTTTTAGAATATTCTTCCAAGGTTGCTAAATAGTGGCCTTCACAGAATAAACACACTGAATCCTGATGCGGTGTTATCGCAGCATCACGGCAAAACACAAAACCAACCAGCAGGAAATGCTAAATGGCAAAGCTCACCGACAAACAAGAGCTGTTTGCCCGTGAGTATTTGTCAGACCTGAATGCAACTCAGGCAGCCAAGCGAGCGGGATACAGCGACAAAACCGCTTACAGCATTGGACAGGAAAACCTGAAGAAACCTGAAATACAGGATCGCATCGCAGAACTGAAAGCAGAGCGTAACGAGCGCGCGCAGGTTAACGCCGATTACGTCTTGCGCCGCTTGGTAGAGATTGACCAGATGGACGTGCTCGACATCCTCAACGCCAACGGTGAGCTGAAGCCAATCAAAGACTGGCCCAAAGTCTGGCGCACCACGCTGTCAGGTATGGACGTCACTGAGGTGGCAGGTGATGCGGCTGGGCTGCTGAAGAAAATCAAATGGCCGGACAAGGTCAAGAACCTCGAATTGCTTGGTAAGCATGTAACTGTCCAGGCATTCCGCGAGCAGGTAAAAACTGAGCACGATGTGGTAGGTACGCTTTCCGACCTGATGGACGATCTCGCTAAGGGGTGAGAATGAAGCCAGAACACCTCAAGCTTCTGCGGGATAAGCTCTGGCGACTGAATCACCTATACTGGATAACCGACAAAGAAGGCAAGCCAGTACGTTTCCAAATGACGCCTGAGCAGCTTGAATACTTCGAGGGCATGCATACCCGTAACATCATCCTGAAGGCTCGCCAGTTAGGCTTCACCACCGAGGTGTGTATTATCCAGCTGGACGCGGCTTTGTTCGAAGCTGCCAAATGCGCCCTGATTGCTCATACCCTAAATGATGCTAAACGCCTGTTCCGCGAAAAGGTGAAATACGCCTATGACCGGCTGCCGGCAGAAATCAGGGCTGCTAACCCGGCGAGCAATGACTCTGCGGGTGAGCTGGTATTCAAGAAGGGTGGATCACTATACGTCAGTACGTCATTCCGTGGCGGCACGCTGCGTTTCCTGCACGTTTCAGAGTTCGGCAAGATATGCGCTAAGTTTCCCGATAAAGCGCGGGAGATCGTCACTGGTGCGTTTGAGGCGGTATCAAGTGACTGCTTTACCACGATTGAGAGCACGGCTGAAGGTCGTGCTAGTTACTTTTTCGATTACTGCCAGACGGCTGAGAAAGCTCAACTGCAGGGTAAGCAGCTGTCTAACCTCGACTGGAAGTTTTTCTTCTTCTCCTGGTGGAAGAATCCACTTTATGCAATCGACCCGGTAGAGCCACTACCGCAGCGTCTGAGCGATTATTTTGACAATATTGAGGCTAAGCAGGGCATCAGCCTGAACGAGCGTCAGAAGGCTTGGTATTACGCCAAAGAGAAGACGCTCGGCGACGATATGAAGCGCGAGTATCCATCGATACCGGCTGAAGCCTTTGAGCAGTCTGTCGAGGGTGCCTACTACGCTAAGCAGTTCCGCTGGCTCTACACGAATAAGCGTGTTGGTGAGCTGCCTGATAACTCTCATCAGTTGGTTCACACCTTCTGGGATTTAGGCGTAGGTGACTCAACGGCCATCTGGTTCGTGCGTGAGATTGGTGATGAGTTCCACGTTATCGACTACTACGAGAACAGCGGCGAAGGCCTTCGTCACTACATGAAGGTGCTGAAAGACCGCGGCTACGAATATGGCGACCACTGGGCACCGCACGACATCGATAACCGAGAGTTTTCCGGTGATGGCAAAAGCCGTAAACAGATAGCAGCGGAAGGCCTCGAGATAGATGGGCAGGTTTACTCTATCCGTTTCAAAGTCGCGCCAAAGCTCGGTGTTGACACCGGCATCGACTCAGTACGTGAAATCCTCCCCAAATGCGCTTTCGACTCCGCTAAATGTGAGCAGGGTATCTCTCACCTTGAGGGCTACCGCAAGGAGTGGGACGACAAGCGCGGCTGCTGGAAAGACAAGCCGCTGCACGACTTCACATCGCACGGTGCTGATGCGTTCCGATATTTTGCCGTCGTCAAAAAGAATGTACGCAAAGCTGCTTACTCAATCTCAATGGATACCACCTACTGATGGCAAACTACGACATCACTTTTGTGCGGCCGGAACAAAAAGCGGCCTGCGCCAGCTGGAAAAAGCTGCGCGATTTCTGCCGGGGCGCGGATGCCGTAAGGGCTGCCGGGCATGCCTATCTGCCTAAGCTGGACCCCTCCGATACCTCGGAGCGCAACAAACGGCGCAATGATGATTATCTGGCGCGCGCGGTGTTTTATGAAATAACCGGCAACACCAAAATTGGCATGCTGGGCATGGCTTTTCGTAAAGACCCGACTTTCACCGGACCGGATAAACTTACCTACTTGCTGACCAACGCTGACGGTGCTGGCACTAGTATTTACCAGCAGTCGCAGCTGGTGACCGAGAACGTGTTGGAAGTGGCGCGTGATGGCCTCTACGTCGATTTTGCCGAGGATGGCCAGCAGGCGATCATCTTGCGATATCAGGCCGAGCAGATTACAAACTGGCGAACAGAGCGCGTTAACGGGCGCAATCGCTTGGTATTAGTGGTGCTGCGCGAGTGCATCGAAGAGCCGGATGGCTATGGCTTCAAGGAGCTGATTCAGTACCGAGAGCTGGCGCTGGAAGAGGGGCGGTTTAAGTGCCGCGTCTGGCGGCGTAGCGGGGATACGCAAAACGGAACGTTCGAGATCAGCAGCGAGTATGAGCCCAAGCCGAAGGGAGAGAACTTCTGGGATGAAATTCCTTTCACCTTCGTTGGTGCGCAAAATAACGATCCGACAATCGATGAATCTCCGTTGGCGGCACTGACCGAAATTAACCATGGGCACTACCGCAACAGCGCTGACTATGAGGACAGCGTCTGGTTCTGTGGGCAGGTGCAGCCGCACATCTCCGGCCTCGACGAGGGCTGGCGCGATCACCTCGAGAAAACAGGCATAAAGATCGGCTCACGATCGCCACTGCTGTTACCTAAAGAGGGTAATTTTGGTTACGCCCAGGCTCAGCCGAATATGCTGGCGAAAGAGGCTATGGACAGCAAGCGCGATTACATGGTGGCTCTCGGTGCCCGATTGATAGAACAGAATGCGACGGCGAAGACCGCAACCCAGTCGAGCAGCGAACATAGCTCGTCTACCTCGGTTCTGGGTATTTGCGTCTCTAACGTATCAGAGGCCTATAGTCGCGTACTGACCTGGTGCGCCCGCTATATCGGATTAAAGGGCGAAGCAGTGGCTTACACCATCAGCCATGAATTCATCGCACGAGTGGCAGAGTCCGGCATGGTGACCGCTGTCGTTAACGCCTGGCAGTCCGGAGCCATTCGTAGCGCCGATTTAGTCAGAGCTATGCAGAAGCTGGACCTCATAGACCCAGCCGCCGATCCGGAATCGGTTATCGACGAGCTGAATAATTCCACACCCACGCTGATCGGCGGTAGCAATGAACAAGGTAAACAACCGCCTGCGTGATGAGGCTATCGCACATTCGCTGTTTGTCAGCCGCTACGGTACCGGGGCAGCGAGGCGTATGGTGAAAATCCTCAATGACAGCGACGCTGAGCTGTCGGCACGCCTGCTGGTGGCACTGGAAGACCTGCCGCGCGAAAGTTTCACCGTGGCGAGACTGGAGAGTCTGCTGGACAGCGTGCGAAAAGTGAACAGCATAGCGGTTCAGGGCGCGTTCGGCACGCTGGCCGATGAGCTGCTGGCTTTGTCTTCGCATGAGGTGGGTTATCAGTACGATCTGTTCAGTAATTTGCTTCCCGGCCCTGTGCTGCGCCGTTATCCACTGGCGGCAATAACGCCTGATGTGGTCTATGCCACGGCAATGTCTCGTCCTTTTCAGGGGCGGCTACTGAAGGAGTGGGCGGATAATCTCGAGGCCGATCGGCTTGCCCGAGTGATGAACGCGGTGCGCACCGGCTATATGGCTGGCGATAGTACCGAGCAGATCGCCCGCAAGGTGCGTGGTACCGCAGCTGCTAACCGGCAGGATGGCGCGCTGCAGATGAGCCGGGCCAACGCCATGAGCATTACCAAAACGGCGGTGAACCATCTTGCGGCGATTGCGCGTGACAGTTTCGCTGAGGCAAATAGCGATATTCTCGACTGTAAGCAGTGGTTATCCACGCTCGATAATAAGACAACGCCAATCTGCATCATTCGCGACCGGAAAAAATACACGCTGGAAGGAAAGCCCGTGGGGCATAAAATCCCTTATCTACAGGGACCTGGCCGTATCCATTTTTGCTGCCGATCCACTGAAACGCTGGTCACCAAATCGTGGCGCGAGCTGGGGATAGGCAGTGACGAAATGTCGCCTGGCACCCGTGCCAGTATGGATGGACAGGTGCCGGAGGATACTACCTATCTGGAATGGCTCGCTCGTCAGTCTCCGGTGCGGCAGGATCAGGTGCTGGGTACCGAGCGTGGGCGACTTTTCCGCGCCGGTAAGTTGCAGCTGGGGGATATGTTTACCGATAAGGGTGAATGGCTGACGCTGGGCCAGCTTAAAGCATTATCAGAGTCGAAACAGGCCGGGAAATATCCCGGCTTTTCTTTGGCTGACGCGCAATCGGTGGCAGATATTGAGAAAGGGATGCGTGGCATTATTGCCGATGAAATCCGCTTTCCGGAGGGCACTACGCTGGAGTCAGCACGAATCGCCGCCGGCGCAATGCGGGACGTAATTGAACGCTTCGATCTACCGCCGGTGAGTTCGTTTGGTGAGGTGCCGGGGATTAAAGGTTCTGCTGCCGGTGCATATGTTTCTGAAACGAAATCTGTGCATATCACACCTTGGGCACTGAAGCAGGAGGAGTGGCGTAACTTTGCGCTTCAGCAGACGAAATATGATTTTGTTTCGGATTTATCGCTGGATAAGTTGTTCACCATTTCTGATTCTGCAGCTGATGCGGCAGAAAAAATCCAGTTCAATTATGCGGCTGTAGCCAGTATCGCAGGGACTGTAATTCATGAAATGGGACATCATCTTTATTACCAACGGCTGGCAGAGGTCAGAAAAATAACTGCAGAAGCTTATAAGGGCGGGTGGTGGCGTCCGGTCAGTTATTACGCATCTGAGAACGAGAGGGAATTGTTTGCCGAAACTCTTGCGATGTTCATGCTTGGCAGCGAGGATGATCAGACACGTATCGAACCGGAGCTCCTTGCATGGCTGAAGAAGAACTCAAATACCTGAAAATGGCGCATAACCTGTACCACTCAAAACCTCGCCCAGATGATCTTGTTGAGCAACTCGATGAGCTGGCCAGAATGGCCGGTGGAACAACTGTGGAAGCGAGGATGATAGGTTCTCTGGTGAGCGCAGCAACAATGGACGAGGCCAACGGTCACGTCTGACAACGATTTTTAACACAATAAGGCTGCCTATGGGCGGCCTTTTTTTATGGGCAAAGCCCGGCAAATCCCAAGGGGAAACTGATGCTAATTCGTAACATGCTTACTAAATATTACACCGCTGCCGGCGAAGAAGAAGGCGGCGGTGGCGGCGGTGGTCAGCCGGAAATTACACCGGAAATGCAGAAGCTAATTGATGAGCGGGTGGCCTCAGAGGTCACCGGCCTGAAAAACAAAAACGCTGAGCTGCTGGGTACCCTCAAACAACATAAAGAACATCTGTCCCGCTTTGAGGGCATCGATCCTGACGCCGTGCGCAGCATCCTGCAGCGTTTTTCCGACGACGAAGAGGCAAAGCTTATTGCCGCCGGAAAAATTGACGAGGTGCTGGATAAGCGTACTGAGCGTATGCGTTCTGACGTTGATAAGCAGATCAAGGCGGCCAATGAACGCGCCGACAAGGCAGAGGCGTTTTCCAATAAATTTCGGGATCGGGTGCTTGGCGACGCTATCCGTGCAGCAGCGGCAAAAGCCGGTGCGCTGGCGGAGGCCTCCGACGACCTGATCCTGCGCGCCAAAGGCGCATTCCAGCTCAACAACGAAGGCGAGGCCGTAGCGGTTGATGCAAATGGTGATGTTCTGTTCGGCAAAGACGGAAAGACGCCGCTGACCCCTCTGGAGTGGGCCGAGTCGCTCAAGGAGACGGCTCCCCACCTGTTCCCGCGCGCTGAAGGTACCGGCGCAGGCGGGCACAAGCAGGGCGGCGGCAGCCTGAAACGCTCGGAAATGACCTCCACCGATAAAGCAGCCTATATCCGTAAGCACGGCCAGCAGGCTTTCCTCCAGCTTCCTAAATAAAGGATTTAACGACGATGGCAACCACTGTTAACAGTGACCTGAAGATTTACGACGACTTGGCGCAGACCGCGTTTCTCGAGCGCCGCCAGGATAATCTGGAGGTGTTTAACGCCTCCTCTAACGGCGCGATCCTGCTGGATAACGAGCTGATCGAAGGCGATTTTCGCAAGCGCGCATTCTACAAAGTCGGCGGCAGCATTGAGTCGCGCGACGTCAACTCAACCAGCACCATCAGCGGCAAAAAAATCGGTGCCGGTGAGGCGGTATCGGTTAAGGCGCCATGGAAATACGGCCCTTACGAAACCACCGAAGAGGCGTTTAAACGCCGCGGCCGCAGCGTGGATGAGTTCTCAGAAGTGATCGGCGTGGACGTGGCTGATGCTACCCTCGAAGGTTACGTGAAGTACGGCCTGAAAGGGTTGGTGGCGGCGATTGGCGCGAACGACGAAATGGTGGTGAACGCCAATATCGCCACCGACGGTAAGAAAACCCTGACCCGTGGCCTGCGTAAGTACGGCGACAAATTTAACCGCGTGGTGCTGTTCGTCATGCACTCCGCCACCTACTTCGACATCATCGACGAGGCGATCGCCAATAAGATTTACGAAGAGGCTGGCGTGGTGGTGTACGGCGGCCAGCCGGGCACCCTGGGTAAACCGGTGCTGGTCACCGATACCATGGACGTGAACGCGATCCTCGGGCTGGTGACCGGTGCGGTGACCATCACCGAATCGCAGGCTCCGGGCTTCCGCTCCTACGACATCAATACCCAAGAGAACCTCGCGGTGGGCTACCGTGCGGAAGGTACCGTTAACGTTGAGCTGATGGGTTACAGCTGGGACACCTCCAAAGGCGAAAACCCGGACCTGACCAAGATCGGCACCGGTGCCAACTGGAAAAAGCACGTCACCAGCAACAAATCCACGGCTGGCGTGCTGATCAAGCTGGATGCCGCCGCGGGGGAGTAATGCTGTCGGCGGATAAAACCACCGCAACTGCTGACGGCACTGACGCGGTAACCCTGGCGCTGAAATACACCAGAGACGGCGCAGGCGTCGCTGGGGCGAATGTCTTGTGGACGACGACCGGCGGGATCCTTGGTACTAACTCATCCCGTACGGGCTCATCCGGCGGCACGACGGTGAAAATCACCTCGGCCACTGCCGGCACGTTCACGGTCACCGCTTCGGTGGATGGCGTGAGCCAGACGTCGCAGACGATTACCTACACCGCGCCGACAGGTGACTAACCATATGGGGCGTAAGCCCCATCACCCAGGGGGAAGCATGATTAATAGCGATCCCGATTCGCCCGACTTTAACAGCTACGCCAGCGTGGCGGTTCTGGAGTCATTCGCGGACCGGCGGGGCAGGGAGATCACCGGCGACATTGAGGTGATGCTGACCCGTGCCATGGATTATTTAGAGGGGCTTGAGTGGGACGGGCGGCGTACTGACCCGTATCAACCGCTGGCGTGGCCGCGCAGCGATGCCTGGTTCGATGGCTACCCGATCCCTGCCAGAAAAATTCCCCGCCAAGTCATCAATGCACAGTGCATGCTGGCGCTGGAGGCGATGAACGGGGAGCTGCTGGGCAGCGTACGCGAAGCGGCAGTGAAGTCGGAGCGCGTGGAAGGGGCAGTGACCACCACCTATGCGGTAGCAGACGGCGAGACGTTCACCCCGCAGTATCCGGCCGTGTTCGCGGTGCTGGGGACTCTTACCGCCGGGCGTGGATTTTCTATCAACTCCTTTGCCGAGCGGGGCTGATATGGCGATCGACTACACCCGCATGCGCGCCACCGCCAAACGACTGCTGACCGATAACGGCATGCAGTACGCTGTGACCCGCAAAGGCAGCATCAAAGTGGTGGCGGGGAAAGAGGTGCGCGAGCCGGATCTGAATTTCACCGCCATCGGCGTACGTACCGAATACGACCCGCGCGAAATCGACGGCAGCAACATTCAGGCCGGCGACGTGGCCATCCTCTTCACCTGGGATGAGGAGTTGAGGATTGGTGATCTGGTTGAGGTGGACAGTAAGCCTCACCGTATCGTGCATCCCCATCCGGTGAAGCCCGGCCCTATAGTAATCTGCTACCAGGCACAGCTGAGGGCGTGATATGTCAGATAACAAGTCGTTTATGGCGTCGGTCAGCGCCTTTGTCAGCCAAGCAAAGGCGCGGCAGGAGGGGGTGGTGCGCGCGGTATCGATCAAAATTCTGGCGCGACTGGTGCAGATGTCGCCGGTGGGCAACCCGGAGTTATGGGAAGTCAACCAGACGGCGATCGCCTACAACTCGGCGGTGGCCGAGCATAACAGCCTGCTGCGCCAGAGCCCGGGCAACCTAACCAAAGCCGGGCGGCTGCGCCGGGGAATAAAAGTTAACGACAGCATGGGCCTTAAAGCGCCACCGGGCTATACCGGCGGCCGCTTTCGTGGCAACTGGCAGGTGTCGTTCAACCAGTCGGCGGAGGGTGAAACCGGGCACGTTGATAAGCAGGGCAGCCAGACCATCGCCGCCGGTAAATTGGTGATCGAGCAGTTTAAAGTGGGGATGACGGCGGTCTATTTCGCCAACAACGTGCCCTACGCCTACCCGCTGGAGTTTGGCCATTCGAAGCAGGCCCCCGGCGGCATGGTGCGGATCACCGCCGCTGAGTTTCAGCGGTTCTTTGATGAAGCGGTGCAGGAGGTGCAATTGTGAGCCGCCCCGATATCATCGGCTTGCTGGAGGCGCGGCTGGGAGAGTGGGCCGATGCACAGGGGCTACCAGTGGCTTACGACAATATTGCTTTTGATCCGCCCAGAGGTATTTACCTGACTTCTCACGATATGCCAGCGTCGCCGTATGCCATCGACCTCAGCCAACGCTGTAAGGTTTTTATGGGAGTTTATCAGATAAATGTGGTGATCCCTGCAGCACAGGGGCGCGCAGAGGGCCGGGCCATCGCTGCGCAGATTGAGGCGCTTTTTGCCAACGGCACTGAGGTGCAGGGAGAGGGGTTTATCTGCTACGTCAGCGGCGAACCCGCACAGTATGCCGGCATCTCAACCGATAACGCTTGGACTATCCCTGTCAGCATCAACTACCGGGCTGATATCTCAGCTTGAACAACCTTCCGGCTCAGCCGGTTTCATATTTCTTCATGGAGAATCCCTATGGGCTTCGCATTACCTAATGGTGCCACAATTTTCGTCGGCTCCAAACTTGCCACGCCTGTGGCGGTTACGTCTGTGAGCAATGCTTCAGGCGCTGTCTTTACCGTTGCAAGTGGTCACGGCCTTGCGGTCGGCGATGTAGTCTTGGTCTCGAGTGGTTGGACGTTGGTTGATAGTCTGGTGGCGCGCGTAACAGCACAGACGACCACAAGCGTGACGATCGGAGTAATAAACAGCACCGATACCAACTTTTTCCCTGTGGGAACCGGTGCCGGCTCCCTTACCAAAGTCGTCGAGTGGACTGAAATTCCGCAAATTACAGAGGTTGCTCAGTCGGGCGGCGATCAGCAGTACACGCAGATTCAGTTTCTTTCAGATGACCGACAGCGAAATCTTGCGACTTATAAGGCGGCCAAGTCGCAGACTATTACGATGGCGCACGACTCTTCGCTTCCTATATACAGCGTATTGTCAGCTGCCGATCGCTACGGTGATACGTTGCCGATGCGCATGTATGTGCCAAAAGCGAAGGAAACCCGTTACTGGTCAGGTAAGCCATCCTTCGATCCGCAGCCAACCACGGCGCCGAATGCTGTTGAGACGGTGCAACCCTCGTTTGCCATCCAGTCCCGTGACATGACGTTTTACAAAGACGTTACCCCGCAGAGCGCCGCGTAATTCAACCTTTAACGGGCCCGCTTGCCGGGCCTGATTTATATCTGAGGAAAACATGGCAAAAACTTTCCAGCTCCAGCCTAAACCGACCTTTAAGGTTAACGTTGCAATCCCTCGCGCCGGAGATGAGGATGGCGTCATCACCTTCACCTTTCTTCACAAGCCACTGAAAGAGCTGGCGGCTATTGAATCAATGGAGGGCAAAAATGCCGTCGAATTCCTGATGGAAATCATCGAAGCCTGGGCGCTGCCGGATGTATTCGGTCGGGAAAACCTTGAGACGCTGCTGGACAACTATCCGCGCGCGCTGGAAGCGATCACTCGACACTACTACAACGAGCTGATGGGAAATCGTCAAAAAAACTGATCGCGGTTGCCTCAGCATTCTATACGCCAGAACCCTCATCAGAGGAGCTCTCCGCTTTCGGCCTGAGTGCCGATGATTACACCGAAGAAGAGCAAATCGTTGGAGTTTGGCCCGACTGCTGGGCCGCATTCGGAGTGTTTCGCGCCATGGCTACGCAGTGGCGAACCGGAGTGGGGGGGGTTACCGGGTTGGACTACAACGTACTGCCTTGGCTGATGAAAGTAAGCGGCGTGGAAGATGAGGCGGCCGTTCTTGACGATATTCGGATCATGGAGCGCGCAGCGCTGGATATGATTCATAAGGGGGCTTGATGTCCGATATTGCAACAATCTCTCTGCGCGTCAACACCTCCGAGCTGGAGCGCGGTAGCAAAGCGCTGGATGATTTCGAAGGTGCCGCGGCGGGAGCAGCCAAAGGCGCGGATAACTTTGGCAGTATCAACAAAGGGGCTGCCAAAGTTACGGCAGAGACAGCCCGAGAAATAGAGATGCTGCATCAGCGCGTTCGTCAGTTCAGCGAGTCGCAGCGCCAAAATCAGACGGCTTCTCAGGCAGCTACTCAAGCCAGTGCGCACCAAAAACAGGAGCTCCAGAATCTGCTTAACCGCATCAGCCCGGTCAACCGCGCGCTGAACGAGCTTGAAGGCCTGCAAAAAAGCCTGTCCGGCTACCGCGGCAAGGGTATGGTCGATGATGATGACTACTCCCGTTATAACGCCGTGCTGGAAACCACGCGGCAAAAGCTGTTTCAAGTTATGGAGGCGGAAACGGCCGAAGGACGGGCGCGTCTGGAACAGGCGCAGGCTGCACAGCGCGCCGTGGCCACTGGGCAGTCGTTTATTGCCAGCCTGCAGGAACAAGCAAACGCCATTGATAAAACACGGTCCGAACTGTTGGAGATGAAAGCCGCGCAACTGGGCGTTGCCACTCAGGCAGCCCCGATGATTGCGCGGCTGCGCGATCAGGAAAACGCCTGGAAGCGCGGTGAGATATCAGCGGGGCAGTACCGACAGGCTATGCGCATGCTGCCAGCGCAGTTTACTGATATTGCGACTTCTATCGCTGGTGGTATGCCCATCTGGATGATAGCCATTCAGCAGGGCGGCCAGATCAAAGACTCATTCGGCGGCGTTGGCAATTCGCTCAAGGCGCTGTCCAGTCTGATTACTCCCGTCAGGCTGGCGATGGGTGGGCTGGTAACGGCCGGCGCGCTGGTGGCATACAATTTCTACAGCGCTGCAGAGCGCTCCGAAGAGCTACGAAAGTCTCTGGCGCTGACCAACAGCTATTCCGGCCTGACGGCTACATCTCTGCAGAATACGGTATCAGCGGCTAGCGCGGCAGGTATTTCGTATTCCAGTGCCTCTGATGCACTGAACAGTCTGGTGAAAGCTGGCGTGCCGGCCGGTGCCAACTTCGAAATGCTCACAGTTTCTGCTGCGAAGTTTTCGAAAGAGTCAGGTATAGCGCTTGATGACCTGGCCAAAGACTTTGCTGCGCTAGCAAACGACCCTTCTAAAGGCATTCTCGCGCTTAATGATAAATATCACTTCCTGACGGCGGTTCAGTACGAGCATATTGCGGCGTTACAGGAAGAGGGTCGCTATACCGAAGCTCTGGCTGCTGCCAACCAGGCCGCGGCAGACGGTATGAATAACGCCGCTAAAAACATGAAGGAGTCGCTGGGGACGATTTCCCGCATCATGCGCGGCCTGACCGACATGGCAAAAGGGATGTGGGATGCAATCGAGGGAATTGGTCGCGCACCGACGCAAAACGAAGCGCTAAAGACACTTACCAACCGCCGGGACAGTATTCAGGCGCAGATCAGCAATTCCGAAGCGACTGGCTACAACCGCTCGAATGGTCGGCTGGATGAATGGCGCAAAGAATTGGGTGTACTGAACGCTCAGATTAACGCTTTTACTCTCCAGGGTGATGTCCAGATGGCGAAGGAGAAAGCGGCCAGTGATGCGCGTGCACAGCACAATCAGAACCTGAAAGACGCCATTTCTTTACAGCAGGGGTTAAACCAGGGCCTGACAAATGCGGAGAAGCGGACAAAGGCTATAGCAGACCTGGACCGCCAGCGCATCAGGATGAACCAGGCGGCGGCTTCAGATCCAAAAAGCAATGTCGGAATGTCCGATGCGGAATACCAAAAGCGCGTTGCGAACATCAACAACCAGTTCAAGGATTCGAAGACGCCAAAGGCGCGTGCTTACACCACATCAGCTGGCAGCCGGGCGGAGTATACTGGTCAAAGTGAACTGCTGGCGCTGCAGGCGCAATTCAAGGTCTTGCAACAGCACAGTGGCATTAATGATGTGATTAGCCAGCAGCGTAAAGACCTCTGGAAAGCGGAATCACAATTCACTGTGTTAGAGGAGGCTGCGCGTACTCGGCAGCTTTCAAAGCAGGAGCAATCCCTGCTCGCCAGTAAAGACCAGGTACTGCAGTTAGCACGTCAGAAAGCTCTATTGGGCGACCAGATCACCGCTCAGGAGCAACTTAACAAGCGTATGGATGCATCGCAGAAGTACGCCACGCAGATGGCTGAGAAAACCAAAGCGATGATTGCTGGCTCAACGCTGAGCAATCGCGAAGCTCAGCGGCAACTGGAACGAGCGCAGCTCGCTTCCGGCTGGAAAAACGCCGGAGGCGACCTGAAAGATGCTGGCTTTCAGGCACAGTTGAAAGCAGCAGAGGATTATTATTCTGCGCAGGACGCGCTACGCGAGGACTGGTTGTCTGGAGCTAAGAAAGGCTGGGCCGACTTTGCCGACAGCGCCACGGACGCTTTCAGCTCCGCTCAGCAGGTAGCGCAGGCAGGATTCAACGGGTTAGCCGATATGATGACAACCCTGGTAACTACCGGTAAGGCAAATATCAAAGAGTTTGGCTCGTCCATGCTGAAGATGATCGTCGAAGTCATCAACAAGCTACTCATCGCCCAGGCCGTTCAGGCCGCAATGGGCTGGATTAGCGCTGGAGCCTCAGCGTCCACAGCTTCAACGGCTTCACTTAGCTCTAATGGAGCGATGGGGGTGTCGACAGACTTTCATGCCTACACGCCGCAGTTTGATGGTGGTGGCTACACCGGACCTGGTAATAAGTACGAGCCCGCTGGCGTGGTTCACAAAGGTGAGTTTGTATTCACAAAAGAGGCTACTGAGCGGATCGGAGTGTCAAATCTATACGGCATGATGAGTGGCTACGCCGATGGCGGGCTGGTCGGGCGAGCACCTATGCACGGACTGGGTAATAACGCTGGTACAGTCACCCCGGCACCAGTGATACAAACAACCGTACATGTTGATGCCAGCGGTAATTCGTCGGTGCAATCGGTGGGCGGCGGGGATGCAATGGGCAGGGCGTTGGCGGCCGAGATGCAGAAAGCCGCTATTCAGGTAGTGCAAAAACAACTGAAGGACGGTGGAATGATTTACAAATTTGTTAAAGGCCGCTAATGCCATCCGGTAGCCTCGCTAGAGGCTACCGCACTCACCGACTGGGAATCCAGATCTGAAGGGCTCCACGAAAGAAGAGGCGACGCGGTGGCTGATGACTATATGGCGAGGAAAGCCAAAAGGATGGGAAGCAAAAAAATGGCGGCGGAGTATAACTCTTGACTAGGGTGAAAAACATCCAAGCTCTTCTTTGCCTTTTTGCAAAAAGTGCTATTCATTACGCTGAAGTAATGTACAGGTGTTCAGTATTGCAGCCCGATCTTGACGACATCGTCACTTACCAGATTGGTAAATGGTTGTTAAAATCGCATAACGTGCAAACGAGTGTTTTCAAACGTCGCCGAACTTGCTACGATCTTGTAGGGTTTAAGATTGCTCATTTATGAGTAAAGGTATTAGACTTCACTCCGATAACACAAGTTATCAGGAATTCCATGAAGTTTAGTCGAGGTTGTAATGAATCCCTTTAATGCCATTACATTTGCTGCGTTGTGTGGGCCATTGGCTCAACCTGCTGCCATGGCTCAGGATTTTATAGCGCAACCAGCACCCATAATGGCTAAATCATCTAAAGGTGCCCCATCTATTGATGACTATGCTCGCAGCATAGAAGAGGGTAAAAAAGCCTTAAGCAAGCTGACTAATGCAATGGATGATTACTACATTCGGCTTGTAGAGATGGACTCGCAATCTGCTAAATTTTACGTTTTGGAAAATGGTCTAGAAACCACCGAAGCGTGTGAAATGTTCTTAAGGGCCTTTGAAGAGGACATTAAGAAAACTATCGCAACTGAAGAACTTCCTGATTTCGTAGCCACAGAGTTGAGAGCCTATTGGCGCCATATTGCAAAAGCTCGATCTTCAGCTACTCGACTTAACAGCTTCTCAAAAGGTTTGATGCGCAATGCTGTGGAGTTTGAATCTGAAACCGATTTAGTGGCTGTGAAAGAACTGGCATCATTAACAACAGCCAAAATGAATACTCTGAAATTTCATTAAGGCTAGGTTAAGTGGAGCATATTGAGGTTTCGATAAACTACCACACCAAAGAAAGCTTCTTCTCAGAGGCTTTCTTGCGCTTTCCGGAATTAGAGTCATCCATTCTTCAAGACTTTAAACGATATAAAGCCACAAATGATTTGCCTAGTTATTTTGGCAGAGACGTAGCTTACACTCAGCCCCATAGTGCGTTCCGGTCTGGACTTATGCACATTCATTTATGCCTTCCCCCAAAAACGTTCCCAAAAAATCGGCCTCAAAACGACAGGGTATGTAAACGCGATGACCCTGATAACGATGCATGTTTGGTATATGTACAGGGAGAACTCTATGAAAACAGATATTCGCTGATTGCCATAATGCATCCAGATGCCCATGAAAAGGCCCGTAAGCATGAAATCATGAGTTACTTATCTCGCGTCGCCCAAGACTTCAGAGACAACAACTAGCATCAAATCCTAGTTGCCTTTTGTTAGGCGACTGCTTACCTTTCTTGCTTCCAATTGCATCAGATCCGCTTTAGTATTATCGCCATACTTACTTAGGGGGAGAGGGATATGAAGAAACTGATTTTTGGTGCAATGGCGATAGTTTCGGTTACTGCAGCGGCTAGCAAGCCGCCTTACAATCTGCACGTGCCGTCAGATCCTAATGCGACTTTTACCGTGCTGGAGATTGGAAACAAAGGAAATCTCGCCACTATAATCACCAAGCGAGATGGAAAGTCCGGTACAACTTATTCGCAGCGCGCCTACGATTGCAGCGCAAGGAAGGTTATGTATTTAGGTTCTGGCGAGACATTAGGTGAAATTCGCTCATCTAAACCAGACGATCATCTTTCACCAATAGCTGATGGCTCAATTGCAGACTATGTCGGAAATGAGGCCTGCAATTAGAATCAACCCATTAATATATTAACCCGCTTCGGCGGGTTTTTGCTTTCTGATATCTGTCACACCCGCTTCGGCGGTTTTTTATGGGAGACATATGGCAATCGAAACTTATAAATGGCCTATACAGCTAAGCAGTGGGCCCATTGAGTACGCTCAGGCAATCCGAACAGCTCGGTTTGGCGACGGGTATGAGCAGGCAGCTGATAACGGCATTAACTCCACGGCTATACAGGTCCCGATGGTATATGTCGGCAAGGAGGCTGAGGTTAACGAGATTCGTGCTTTTCTCCTGGCCCATACTGTAAAAGCTTTCATCATTACCCCGCCGGGAGAAGAAAAGGGGCTTTATCGCGTTGTGGCTGATTCGGTGCGAAAAGGCATGATTAATAGCAACGCAGCGGAACTGACGTTCACTATCAAGCGGGCTTACGGAGTGTACGCATAATGGCATTAGTCGATCAGGCGGCGATGCTGGCGCCGGGTGGCAGGGTCCGCTTGGTTGAAGTTGACGCTTCAGAGTTCAGTGGAGGGATCCACCGATTCCACTACGCACCTTTTCCCCATACGCCGGAAGAAATCGATGCTGCCAATGGAGATGAAGAAAGGCTTGGACCCAAGCCAATCGTCTTCGGTGGCAATACCTACGATTTTTGGCCGTTTCAGGTAGCAAGCCTGGAACTTTCAACAGACCAGGCGGCGGAGCCTACTCTCAGTGTCTCAAATCTTGACGGCCATATCACTGCACTATGCCTACAATTTAAGGACATGGTTAACGCAAAAGTGAGCATTATCGACACCTATGCTGTTTATCTCGATGCCGTAAATTACCCTGGTGGCTTGAACCCTACAGCTGATTCGTCAATGTTCACACTACAGACCTTCTGGCTTGATACCAAAACTTCCGAAGACGACGAGATGATCACTTGGGCACTCAGCAGCCCGGCCGACTTGCAGAATCTTGTGATCCCCACCCGACAAATCACATCGCTTTGTGAATGGGCGCTGCGCGGCCAGTATCGTAGCGGAGATGGGTGCACCTATAACGGCATTGTATATTTCGACGCGAAAGGGAATCCGGTATCAGATCCTGCTCTTGATGTGTGTGGCGGATGTTTTAGTGACTGCCGTAAACGGTTTGGCGCTGGCCTGGCTGATCCTGACGCGGCAATCCTTGATTTTGGAGGCTTCCCGGCAACTGTTCTCTTCACCCGATAAACGGACGCATCAATGAATAAAACCATAATGGCAGCTATCCGGGCGCATGCACTGGAGGAATCTCCACGCGAGTGCTGTGGCTTCGTTATTCAGTCTGGTCGCCGCCAGCGATATATTCCCGTACCGAACATCCACGAAAATCCGACAGAACATTTTCGCATAGACGGAGAGTATTGGGCTAACGCCGAAGATATCGGAACGATTATTCGAGTCATCCACTCCCACCCAGGCGACGGGGCCCGGCCCATTCCGTCGGGTCTTGATCGCCAGCAGTGCAATAATTCCGGCGTTGTGTGGGGTATCTATGCGCCCGACTGCGACGAGTACGCAGAGATAGCGCCAGAAGTGATACCACTGATCGGACGTCCGTTTATTCTGGGTTCGCATGACTGTTGGGGGCTGATTATGGACTGGCACGCCACGCAGGGTATCGTGCTGAACGATTTCCGTGTGGATTATCCGTGGTGGGAGAGCCAGTATACGGACAACCTCTACTTTGACAATTGGGAGAAAGAGGGGTTTGTCGAGTGTGACCCTGCTCCTGGCTGCATGGTCATCATGCAGGTGCAATCAAATAAATGGAACCACGCGGGCATCATCACCGAGGAAGGTGAGCTACTCCATCACCTTTACGGGCAGCCTTCCTGCATTACTCCGTATGCCCGAGGTTATTTCAAAGAACGCACGATGATCTGCGTTCGTCACAAACACCTGCCACAGGAGATTAAACCATGGCTCGCTTAACCACTATTCGCCTGTATGGCGCACTTGGTGCCCGATTCGGGCGTGTTCACAAGATGGCAGTGCAGACATCAGCAGAAGCGGTTAAGGCTCTGTGCGTCAACTTTGACGGGCTGGAAAGCTATCTCATGAACGCCAAGAAAAATGGCATGGTGTTCGCGGTATTCCGGGGAAAACGCAATATCGGCGTTGAGGATTTCAAAAGCCTAGGCGGTGAAAATGACATACGCATCGCGCCGGTGATGGAAGGGGCGAAGAAGGCTGGGGTGTTTCAGACCATACTTGGCGCAGTGATGGTGGTTGCCGGCATCCTTGTAACTGGGCTATCTTATGGCTGGGCCGCCCCTGCAGGTGGCGCTCTGATTTCAGGTGGCATTGGTACGATGGCAGGAGGTGTTTTCCAAATGCTTTCACCTCAACCGAAGGGCCTGCAGGGCCGCGACGATCCCGACAATAGACCCTCATATGCTTTCGGCGGCGCAGTCAACACTATTGCGATGGGGAATCCTGTGGCAGTCTTGTATGGGGAGCGTGAGATCGGTGGAGCTATCATAAGCGCGGGTATTGTGGCCGAGGATATCTGAATTTTCTGCCTTATTCAAAACCCTGGCATTCGAGCTTCTCGATGATAAAATTTAAACTGCCTAAAGCTACGAGACTATGAAAATGAAGAGAATATTTTTGTTGGTTACTTTTTTGGGGCTATCTGGGTGCGCTACTACTGCAGTTTTGCCCAGTGACGCGAAACCAGCGTCGCAAGAACGAGTTTTGATGTACCAAATCCAAAATGAAGAGGCTAATGCAAAGCTTATTGTTGTTCGTGATGAAGGTTACTTGGGTAGCGCTTGTTTTACAGGTGTTTATCTAAACAACACTAGAGCTGCTGTATTAGATCCAGGCGAAAAAGCTACATTTTATCTTAAACCAGGTGAATGGAATGTAGCGGTAAAAGGTGAAGGGAAAATGTGCATATCTGATACTGTTCCCAGCGGGCGCGATATCAACCTCCAAGCAAACCAGACTAAAGCTGTTAGACTATTTGCAGATCCTAGCGGTAATGTAGATGTTAAGCCATTGCCATTAAACTGACGATAGCCCACTCAGGTGGGCATTTTTTAAGGGACAACCACTAAAAATCCGGTAACATCCCAGGTTGAGTCTGGTATCTCATATCCCAGTTCCTTGAGCTTATTGAAGGTAGGTTCGAATACAGAAACGAAATCATCCTCGCTCAACCCATCTAACTCTAAGTCGTCCAGCGTGATGGAAAAGGACTTGTGGCCGATCCTTGCCTTTCTATTAATTTCTTCAAACGTCCTTTTAAATATGATAGTAGAAAGTCTGCCGGTGGCTTCTGACGCTATTTTAATCACATCTAGCGCTGAGATTAGCTTATCGCTGGATATTTCTTCAACAAAGCTAACATCTAACCTTTGCACAATCTCGGAATTCATGGAGCGGTTATTAGTCTTAGCGGATAACTCTATTTTTTCTTTTAATTCAATGGGAAGACGTATGCGAAACTGCGGATCTTCTCTACTCATGCTAACTTCCTAATCAATTGAATGCGTTATGTGAAAGAAATTATGCCCCACGGTGGGGTTGACTTCAATGACGCACGGTGTGACACTGTTTTTGTGTCCCACGGTGGGGCATTAAGGAGGTTGAGAATGGGAAAGGCTAAAGATATGTACCAGCGCAAGATACGCATCCCCGATGACATCAAGCGCGCCATTGAAGCAAATGGTGAGCAGCAGAGCCGCCAGTTTAATACTGAGGTTATTTACCAGCTGAGAAAGGCGTACGGATTAGTAGGAAGTAAAAGTGTTGAGGCCTGAAAATGGCGAAACCCCGCAGTGCTCGAACACTAACGGGGCTTCTTTGTCAGTAACTTTCGGAGCAACTAACAATGAATAGTATAGCAATTATTGAAGCAGTAAACACCACCTCTTTACCGTTCCACGGACAGCACATCATCACCGCTATGGCAGCAGGTGTTGCGTATGTGGCAATGAGGCCGATTGTTGAAAATCTCGGCATGAGTTGGTCAACTCAGGTTCGTAAACTCATGGGCACTAAGCAAAAATTCAACTGTGTTCATATGAACATGGTTGCGATGGATAGCAAATTGCGCGACGTGCTGTGCATTCCACTTAAGAAGCTCAATGGCTGGCTATTCAGCATTAACCCGGCGAAGGTGCGCGACGACATTCGCGACCGCCTGGTTCGTTACCAGGAAGAGTGCTTCACCGCTCTGCATGACTACTGGACTAAAGGCGCTGCCATCCGCAAGCCGGAAACAACCGTTGATGATCGCACTCCGCTGCGTGGCATCGTCAACCGCATCATGGGTAAGTACGGCATGACCTACCAGGCTGTTTATAAGCTGGTTCACAAAGAGTTCGGCGTGAAGCACATCGACGAGCTTTCATCAAAGCAGACCGCTGAAGCAGTGGAGTATCTGGCCGGCAAGGTTATCGAAGGTGAGTTTTTGGGTAAGGGCGAAAAAGGATTGTCATCCTTTCAGTTCACCGATGAAGATCTCTGCCGGCTTGCGTGGTTATGGGACATCGGGAACCGCATGCAGGATTTTGCAAAAGAGCTGACTCCAGCAATGTACTCAATGAAGTCTGCGCACGCCGGAAAATTTCACGACTTCGGCAAAGAGTTCCGCTGGACGTTCGAACAGGCTCGAGTGGCAATAGAGAAGGCCACGCTACACATTCCATATCAGCCAGAGCGTGATGATAACTGGTCACGTGTTCTGCCGCGTTTAAGGAAGGAGATTCACTGACAGGCGCATGGGATGGCGCAAAAAGAAAACCGCCAGTGTGGAGCTGGCGGCCATGTCTACCAACGTATAGGAACGTCTAATGACTAAGTTGACTTTAGCAAAAAACTTTGGATCTGTCACTGAGAAAAGCATCGATAGCCAGTCGTTGCTTGAAATGGTTAATGCTGCTCGAAAAGAGTGCGGAGAGCCAATGGTGCGCAATAACAAGTTCCTTGAAAAAATCGAGGACGAGCTTGAAGGAGAGTTTTACACAAAAAGTGCAAAACCTTCTGGCAGTAGCGGAGGCAGGCCAATTGACGTAATTGGTATGACGATCAAGCAGGCGCTTCGTGTGGCGGCTCGGGAATCAAAAGCAGTTCGCCGTTCTCTGGTGGATAAGCTTGAGGCTATGCATGAGGCACACATTACCAGCGGTAAGTCTGTCACCGGTCTTGTTGAGTACCGCAAGGCACGCACATTGAAGATGACCGTCGAAGCCGTCACGAACCTCTTTGACCTGATGCCACACTTGGCACCTGAAGCGAAGCAGGTAGCAGCAGCCAGCCTCATCAATCCGATTGCCGGTTTCGATGCTATCCCGCTGCCGGTTATGGAAGAGATCCACTACACGGCGCGTGAGGTGGGGAAAATGCTGGATGTGTCGGCAAACAAAATCGGCCGTATCGCCAACAAGCACAGCCTTAAAACTGAAGAGTTCGGCAAGTTCTTCCTGGACAAGTCGGCGCACTCTGACAAGCAGGTCGAAGCATTCCGATACAACACCAACGGCGTCGAAGCTCTTCGTTACCTGATCCACGGCGCTGATGTGGCTTAACTACGCCATTGGCGAATCTTCATTTAATCAATTACTTAACCCGCTTCGGCGGGTTTTTGCTTTCTGATATCTGTCACACCCGCTTCGGCGGTTTTTTATGGGAGACATATGGCAACGATCAGTGGTGCAAAGGGCGGCAGTCAGAAACAGCATACGCCCGTAGAGCAGCAGGATTCAGCTCAGTCAATGGCCCGTTGTCGCATGCTGCTGGCACTGGGTGAAGGAGAGTTTGCCGGCCAGCTGACAGAGGGGGGTATTTATTTGGACGGTACACCGCTAGGCAATGCCGACGGCAGCATGAATTTCGAGAATGTGTCTTGGGATTTTCGCCCAGGAACACAGACGCAGGAGCCAATACCAGGATTCCCGGCGGTGGAGAACGAAACCACCATTGGCGTAGCACTGACGAATGCCACGCCTTGGACGCGCGCGCTCAGCAATACCCAAATTGACGCTGTGTTGGTGCGAATCGGCATTACCGGGCTTCAGCAGCAGGAAAATAACGGCGATATTGTAGGAGCCACAATTACCTACCATATCGATGTGGCCACAGATGGTGGCGCTTACGAAACGGTTATGACTAAGACGGTGAACGAAAAGCTCAGCTCACTGTACGAACTCACGCACCGCATCAATCTGCCTAAATCCAGCACGGGCTGGCAGATCCGCGTCGTTCGCGATACTGCTGACAGCAGCACCCAACTGTTGCAGAACAAAACACAGGTGCAGGCCATTACTGAAGTGATCGACGCCCGCCTTCGTTACCCGCACACAGCGCTGCTGTACGTCTCTTTTAACGCAAAATCATTCAACAATATTCCGAGGATTTCCTGTAAGCCGAAGGGGCGAATTATTCGCATTCCATCGAACTACGATCCATTAGCACGGACCTACATGGGTACCTGGGATGGAACCTTTAAATGGGGATGGACCAATAATCCGGCGTGGATCTGGTTTGATGTTCTGACCGAACCACGTTTCGGGCTTGGCCGCCGTGTAAAGCCGGATATGCTGGATAAATGGGAACTTTACCGCATTGGGCAGCGTTGCGATCAGCAGGTACCTGATGGAAACGGAGGTAATGGCAAAGAACCTCGCTTCATGTTCGACGCTTACATCCAGTCACAGGCCGATGCGTGGCAGGTAATAAAGGACATCGCCGCTGGATTCAACGGGATGACGTTCTGGGGCAACAACATGTTTAACGTTGTCTCCGATATGCCGGTCGATACCTCGAAGCTACAGATCCTCACGCGCGCCTCGGTGGTAGGCAAGCCTACATACTCCAGCGGCAGCGAAAAGAACCGCTACTCCAGCGCGCTTATCAATTTTAGTGATCCAGAAAATCATTATCAGGACCGTACCACGGCGGTAATTTTTCCTGACTTGGTGAAGCAGTTCAAGTTTAAGCAGACGCAAATCACCGCAATCGGCTGTACGCGCGAGAGCGAAGCACAACGCCGGGGCGGATGGGCGGTTTATTCCAACTCACTTGACCGGATTATCACGCTACAGACCGGTCTTGATGGCTATGTTTACGTGCCGGGAACTGTGTTTGCATTTGCCGACGAACGCCTTTCAGGGCGGGTTTATGGCGGGCGTATCACCGGATATAACGCCGTGCTGAAGGCTGTGACAACCGATCGGGGTACCAGTGCCGTTGCGGGTGACACGCTCATGATCCGCACGCAGGGCGGTACCGTTGAAAGCAGGGTGATTCAGTCCGTAAACGGAACGCAGCTGGTGGTTGCCACGCCTTTCACGGCAGCACCGTTATCCAACGCTGTATTCGTCATCGATGCCGGGCAGTTGCGCCTGCAATACTTCCGCGTTACAAACCTGAGATTTGATGATGAAGAAAACACCTTCACAATCACAGGGGCCGAGTATAACGCATCAAAATATGATGCGGTCGATAACAATGCTCGTCTGGATACGCCTCCGATCAGCCTAATCCCGACCGGGCTGGTGGCGCAGCCGGGAAATATCTCCGTCTCTGGCTATGATAGCGTTCGCCAAGGGCAGCGTGTTGCTACGCTTGTGGCTACATGGGATGCGCCGCTTGATAAAAGTGGAAAGCCTCAGGCAGATATAGTTGCCTATCAGATACAGTGGAAACGCGGGGAGAGCCAGTGGATTAATACCCCTGAAACGGGCCTGAGAAATATTGAGGTAGTGGGAATTTTTGCGGGTGATTACCTGGTGCGAGTCCGGGCGATCAACTCCGCCGGCGCTTCCAGTCTGTGGGCTACATCTGCCCTAACACAACTCTCTGGACGCATGGGAGATGTTCCGAAGCCAATCGGCCTGACCGCTACTGATGATGTCGTTTTTGGTATCAACGTCAGCTGGTCATTCCCGGCCAACACCGGCGACACGCTGAAAACTGAAATTCAGTACAGCCTGACCGGTAGCGACGCTGATGCGATGCTGCTGGCCGATGTACCATATCCGCAGCGCAAATATCAGCAGATGGGCCTGAAAGCGGGGCAGATTTTCTGGTATCGCGCGCAGCTGGTAGACCGAACCGGCAATGAGTCCGGTTACACGGAGTGGGTGCGTGGACAGGCCAGCATCGATGTTTCCGACATTACGGATGCAATCCTGGAGGAGATTAAAGACTCCGAGGTGTTCCAAAGCCTTATCGAAAACGCCGTTGACAGTAGCGAAAAACTGGCTGGGCTGGCCGAGGCCATTCGGGAAAACGCGGACGGTCTTGCAGCCGCTGTCGGCTCAAATAAACAGACCGCAGAGGCGATTATCGGCAACTCGCTGGCTATCGCTGATGTTGTCGTGCGGCAGTCTGCGCAGCAGGGCGCTAATTCTGCAAAATTTGAACAGCTCCGGGAGGTCATTGCCACCGAGTCGGAAGCGAGGGTGACGGACGTGACTCGCCTCGAGGCGAAAACCTCGCAAAACGAGTCGGGGCTGACGGAGGTACGCCAGACGTTGGCAAACGAGACGGAGGCCCGCACTACCGCAGTAAACGAGCTGACTGCAAAAACGGAGCAGAACCGCGCTGACGTCACAGATTTGACGCAAGCGGTGACCACACTTGACTCCGCTATGTCGTCCCGTCTGGAGGAGCTGGGTGCCCGCACTGACACGGCCAGCGGCGGCGTGCAGAACAACGCTATCGCACTGATCAACAATGCTCTGGCTCAGGTCAGCCAGCGCAACCTACTGAGCGTTCAGTACCGGGACAACAAAGCGGGGATTGAGCGCGTAGATAACGTCATGGCCGACGCGAGTCAGGCTGTAGCCGAGTCCCTGAAAACGTTGGATGCGAGCGCAGGCGCCGGTAGTGGCAACGCGACTGATTTCGCGCAGGTGATGGCTGATTTTTCGCAGGTTTCGGCGACTAAAATCAACTCGCTCAGCGTGACTGTGAACGGTCAGAGCGCCGTAATAAATCAGACCGCGCAGGCTTTGGCCGATGTCAACGGCAATCTCAATGCGATGTACAGCATCAAAGTTGGGGTCGACTCAAACGGTCGTCAATATGCTGCTGGGATGGGCATTGGGGTGCAGAATACGCCTGCTGGGATGCAGTCGCAGGTGCTGTTTCTGGCAGACAGATTTGCGGTTATGTCTCAGGCCGGCGGCGCAGTGTCATTGCCGTTTGTGATTCAAAACGGCCAGACATTTATCCGAGAAACGTTTATTCAGGACGGGACTATCGGCAACACAAAAATCGGCAACTATATCCAGTCAAATGATTATGCACCAGGAACATCAGGATGGAGGCTAGATAAGGGCGGTAACTTTGAGATAAACGGTGTTGCCGGAGGGGGTAGGATGCTTATTTCAAGTAACTTAATTCAAATCTTCGATGGCAATAATGTCCTGCGCGTAAGAATGGGGTTATGGTAATGCCACAGGGGCTACAATGCTGGGATTCATCTGGGAGAATTTCTGTTGATCTTTCTGATTTTTCATTAAGATTCATTGGCGTTGTCAGCGTACAATTTTTTTCAGGTGATAGCATGAAAAATATATCCTTCCCCGGAATTACTGTAGATGGGAGCATCGTCACGCCTGTGTCTAACTCATTTGATCCGTCTTATACCAGCCTGTATTCCTGCAGGGCATATAACGGGGGATTTACGGTAACGTATCTACCTGAATACACCTCGCGTGCATTAGTCCTTAATGTGGAGGTATATAGCTTTCAATGAGCGGATTTGAGGCTTTCAATCAAAATGGCAAAATAACGATAGACTCCAACAACAGATCTACAATATTTCTTGACAGGAGGGGCGTTTCACCAATCACCGATGTTGGTGCTGTTCAGGTTGTTAACCCATTCACTGACGGATACTCGTTTGGTTTTTCTGCTCAACAGTTCTGGAATGACGGTAACTTACGCTGGCTTAGGATGAACACTGGTAAGGTTTCAATGCCTGGTGCGGATATGTTTGAGCCTGAAGCTGGAGATATGATCCGGACTTCAAGGAATTCGAGCATTCAAAGTGGATATCTGGATGTATTTGATCAAAATGGAAACATCGTTTGGAGTGCTAAGTCTGCAGCAAGCATGCCTAGAATTATTGGCTTTATGGATATACCTGCAGGATTTGATCTGCAAAACAACGTTTTTTCTATTCACCCGGGATTTAATCCGTGGATTCTCATCAATTCTACCCCCGGGAATTACAGTAATGACGGTGCTGTATCAGGATACTCAGGGGTTGTTTTGAAGTGGGATGGAAGCCAGTTACAGGCGTCATATGTTTCAAAAAATCAGAAAAGCTGGTCTCAGATTCTTCAATCTTCAGGATTGAGAATTCCGCTCGCCAAATTTGTAGGAATTTAAGAGGAAACTATGATTTACACAACAGGAACAATTTCAGTTAACGGCAATACCGCAACCGGCACAGGCACAAACTGGACGGCTGCCGGCAGTCTGATCCGAGTGGGCTGCACTATCATCGTGATGTCTAATCCTGCGCAGGTTTTCCAGATCACCGCCGTGAATTCAGCAACTGGGCTGACCGTCAGTCCCGCAGCATCGCCGGCGTTGTCCGGGCAGAAATACGCCATCCTGCTCAGTGACAGCCTGAGCGTGGACGGTCTGGCGCAGGACATCGCTGAAACGTTCCGCATGTATCAGTCCTACATGGGCGGGTTCGCTGACGTAATGAACGGCGCCGGTGATGTGACCATCACTATTAACGGCGAGCAGGTAACCGTTCCCGGGCAAAAGTCGCTGGCAAAAAAAGGGGCTAATAACGACATCACCAGCCTGAACGGATTGACTACTGCGCTTAGCATTGCGCAGGGTGGGACGGGGGCGAAAGCCGCGAGTGATGCCTGGAAGAATATTGCGCAGTTCGGCAGCGAGAGTGGCACTGCTGCTCAGGGTAATGATCCACGATTAAACACGATTGATGGTAAGAGCGGTGGATTGATAAATGGTGATATAAAAGCGGTTGGAGGGAAAAGCATAGGGTTAGAAACCGCTTTTGGAGGTAATAAAAAAATATATATAAGCAACAGTTCTGGCGATGGTCAGCCGAATACATATATAAACTTTTTAAAGGGTGCCTGGTACGATGGTTCATATACAGCCGGTGGAGTAAGGGGCGGAGATACGTTACTATCTCACTTTCAAGTGTCTGTGATTGCGAAAGAAGGACTGGGCGCTGACTTTTTATTTTATCCAGACGGCAGGGGGGTGGGTAACTGGCAGACCCAATCTGACGAGAGAATCAAAAAAATATTTGGATATATAGAAGACCCGCTGGTAAAGATGCGTGGAATACGCGGTATCCATTATGAGAGGCTGGATACTGGGGTTAGAGGGTATGGGTTTAGTGCCCAGTCTGTTCAATCTGTGTTCCCAGACGCAGTAACGAAAACGGGCCGAATTACTCTTAAAGATGGAACCGTGGTGGACGATGTGCTTTCTCCTGACACTTATGGCGTATCGGCCGCTCTTCACCATGAAGCAATATTAGCTCTTATGGAATCCATCGAAGAGCGCGACAAAGTCGTAGCTGACCTGATCGGCAGGATTGAAAAGCTTGAAAAGACCGCTTGATGGTGCTGACCTGCCTTGGCGTCACTGAATAGTGCGCTCTAAATTCATCGACAACTCAACGTAGTAACTCTCCCCGCCAAAAACCCGCTTGATAGCCTGCCTCGATCAATAATACTGTATATAAATACAGTAACTAATCGGAGTAACTATCATGCCGCGAGCATACGAGATAGAGACGGCGTTTGTGGCCGCTATCAGCATTGGCCGGGGAGGGCGCCGGACGGTATCAACGACGGATTTTGTGCGAGAGCTGGGACATGTTAACTGGCACTGGACATTGGCGGAGGCAAACCGTTGGATTGAGACTCACCAGCACTCGTTTCGCGACGTGAGCACCGAGGAGGGAGAGCGCCGTACATTCCACCTGTTCAACCCGAACAACGGCGGTCGCTAATATGGGGTTTCCGTCACCAGCGAGGGACTACGTCGAGCGCCCCTTTCGAATTGACGAACTGCCGGGCATCGACACGTCTGTGCGCGTGCATGATTTCCCTGGCGGGTTTGCGATCATCAAGCCTGTCTCTCAGGCAAAAATTGGAGATACGCTGCTGGTTAGCAACTGCGGAAGTATTGAGTTTGTCAGGCTGTCGGTGAAAGGGCTGGTAATGCCAGATGGAGAGTGCATTGCCGGCGAACAAATGGAGGGCGTCGAGGTGCTTGGGCGGGTGATTTACCAGGTGCTGGATTTTACCGATGGGGCAGGGCCTGTTTGAGTGGGACAGATTTGGGACATGCAGGGGTTTGAGTCGTTTTACATGCCTTTGCATGTTTTTGCATCATGGGACGTGTGAGCGCGGTCAGATGCGGTAAGTTACTGTGTTAAAAGCTGATTCTAGGAACTTCTAAGCCGTAGGTCACAGGTTCGAATCCTGTAGGGCGTGCCATTTTCACTTCTCCTGTCGTCTACTAAAGTCCACAAAATCCCAGTCAGTAAGCACCTTCCCGCGAATCTCATTATCTCAACGTCTACTATCATCTATTGAAATCAACAATCATGTGGGGGTACATTTGGGGGTAGATTCCTGTTCAATGAAATGAGATACCCCCAAATTGAAACTCAATGCCCGCACAGTGGACACTTCCAAGGCCAGAGATAAAGCCTACAAGCTCTCTGACGGCGGCGGCTTGTATCTGCTGGTGAATACTAATGGCTCACGTTACTGGCGGTTAAAGTACCGCGTAGCCGGTAAAGAAAAGTTGCTGGCGCTGGGGGTATATCCTGACGTATCGCTGGCGGATGCTAGGGCAAAGCGTGACGAAGCAAAACGCACTTTGGCCGCTGGTGGTGATCCGGGCGAAGTTAAACAGACGGAAAAGCAGGCTAAGATTCTGGCGGTCAGTAACAGCTTTGAGGCACTGGCGATTGAATGGCATGAGCATAAGCGCCCCAACTGGTCACAGGGCTATGCCAGTGACATTCTGGAGTACCTGCAAAAAGATGTGTTCCCGTTTATCGGTAAACGTGCCATCGCAGAAATCAAAGCGGCAGAGATGCTGCTGGTGCTCAGAAAGATGGAGCAGCGCGGCGTTCTGGATAAGCTGAAGAAAACTCGGCAGGCTTGCAGTCAGATTTTTACCTATGCCGTTATTACTGGCAGGGCAGAGCATAATCCTGTTACCGATCTCGCCGGCGCACTAAAAGCGCCAAAGCAAAAGCATTTCCCTCATCTTCTCACCGAACAGATTGGCGGCTTCCTTCGCGCACTTAGTGAATACACTGGCAGCAGGGTTACACAAAATGCCACCCGGCTGTTGATGCTTACTGGCACACGCACGATTGAGTTACGCGCTGCTGAATGGGCTGAATTCGATTTAGAGAAAGGCATCTGGCAGATACCTGCAGAACGGATGAAGATGCGCCGCCCTCATGTAGTGCCGCTTTCCATCCAGGCTAAATCTCTCCTTGAAGAAATTCACCAGCTGACGGGAAGAGGGCGCTATGTGTTCCCCGGGCGCAACGATGCAGGGAAGACGATGAGCGAGGCCAGTATCAATCAGGTTATCAAACGAATCGGTTATGACGGTAAAGCTACCGGTCACGGCTTCAGACACACTATGAGCACCATTTTGCATGAGCAGGGCTATAACACTGCATGGATTGAAACGCAGTTGGCTCACGCAGATAAGAACAGTATTCGTGGCACCTACAACCACGCCCAGTATCTGGATGGACGCCGGGAGATGCTTCAGTGGTATGCCGACTACATGGAAGCGCTGGAGAACGGCGAAAACGTGGTGCATGGCACGTTCGGGAAACAGGCATGACTGTACGAATAGACAGTGCTAGCATACCGGAGTAGACTTTAGTAGACGAACAAAGAATAGGCTATGTCTAGGCTGATCCCCGAAAACCCGCACACCTCTGCGGGCTGGCATAGCCGCCAAAATAAGAGGGCGTGAGGTGGCGTTATGTTAGATATTGCGAAGGTTCTTAAGGAACGTGACAGTGAGTTTATAAGCCTTAGGGAGCTTATTTCCAGAATACGCTTACAGCAACCACATGTTGATGAGTCTCAGGTTGCTGATTTCCTTTACATTCAACATCAAGAAAATAACCTCGGTGAATGGGTTAAGCAAGGAATCGCTAAAACCATAGAACCAACTGATGGCGGTTATGAGGATGTAGAGCTTGAGTCGTTGCTAAAAGCTATTCACGAGGAGAAATGTGTTCCTGAGATAATAGAATCCCCGTGGCCAAAGATTGATTTTGATGATGATATACCGTTCTGATATCGGAGGAATTTAATATGGCAAAATCTTGGCCGGAAACTAAACAGCATTGGTCTGCTCCTCATTTTGACACTTATGGATTCAGACGTTCTGAATTAAAAGAGTTAGCGGATAAACTTGGGATCGATTTGTCTGTGCCTCTTGAAGAGGTCAAACCAGCATCTGTTAAGACTGATGAAAGAAATCCTATGAGCGATTCCGATATTGAAATTTTGCGCATGGAGATAGACACGCTTAAGCGTCAACTTATCAAACTTGAAAATGAGCGACCAATTCTAATCAAAAAATATCGAGAAGATGATCCCCTATTTCTTGCTATACAAATTAGAAATAAAGAATGGGCTAGATATGATCATGAGAATGATAGAGCCACGCGAGCAAACCAAGCTTCTATCAGGCATGAACTGGAAGAAATGGGTTTCACCAATCGCCAAGCAGAGTCGATAGAACTAGTTGCATGCCCCATTAAGCGGGGGTAAAACCCGCACCCTCAGGGTAGTTAGGCGGAAAATCTTCTAACCCTGAGGGCTTGTTACTCCTAACCCTCAGGGTAGTTAAGCTTTCATGGGTAAGCGCAGCCATGAACCCTAAGGGTCTTTTCCGCATTATTCTCCCTCATGCTTGAGGGTATGAAAATAAACATGTTTTTCATGCCATCATTTACCTTGTACACCGCAATAGACGTTACGAGGTAAATATGTCTCAATCACTAATTCGCTTATCAGAAGTTCAGCGCCGTACAGGCTATAGCAAGGCGTGGATTTATCGTTTGCTTAAAGAAAGTCGCTTTCCTCAATCAGTAAAAATTGGTTCCCGCGCTATCGCTTTCGTTGAAAGTGAAGTTGATGAGTGGGTTAATCAGCGCATCGCCGAATCTCGTGGCGAGGTAGCTTAATGCAAAAGAAAACCCGCACAGAGGCGGGCATCGTCGGACAGGGCAGCACCTGTAATGATATGCCTATCGCCAATATTAAGCCAGCACCCAAAAAGCACCGCGCCCGCGTTTACATGATGCGCACCGGCGTTAATGGTTTCACTGAGAACGAGATCCTTCGATACTGCCGGCTGTCTTCAGGGAGAAATTATGCCTCCGATTTAGAACGACGGCTTGATATTCAGCTTGAGCGCATTAATGAGCCGAACGGCGACGGGATCGGCAGCCACTTCCGTTACCGGATCACCTGTCGCGCTGACGTGATGCGCGTTATCCAACTGGTTAACCGTAATGCTGAAGCTGGTGGGTATGCCGGACTGTCTCAGCATGAGGTTAACGAAATCCTTTCCCTGTACCCGGATGCGTTCAACGTCGCTTAACGGAGCCTGACAAATGAAAACTGAAAAAAGCAGATTGAATTCTAAGGCCGCCCCTCAGCCTACCACCAGCATCAACGCTATTTTCGCCGCTGATGAAGATAATATTTCGGTTATTAAATTCGAGGGGAAGTCGGTGCGAATCGTCAGCATTTGCGGTGAGCCGTGGTTTATCGCCAAAGATATTTGTGAGGCGCTGGAAATTTCCGATCACAAAGTCGCATTGCGTCGATTAGACCACGATGAGAAGGGGGAGTGTTTAACACCCACCCCCGGAGGCCAACAGCTTATGCGCACAGTTGGTGAATCCGGTTTCTACAAATTGATCGCCCGCAGCCGCAAGGCCACCACACCCGGCACATTCGCCCATCGATTCACTAACTGGGTATTCCGTGAGGTCATCCCATCTATCCGCAAGACGGGCAGCTATGGTGTTCCGTTCGCTTTCCTGAACGATCACAGCAAGCGACAGGCTGCCTATGACAAGAAGGCCAGCAAGCGCGGCAAAGACCTTCAATCCTGCAAAGCCGAAAAATCACGCCTGATTGCAGAAGAGGCTGAGTTATGGCGCAAGTATCAGCCCCAATTGCCGGAGGTTCACTGATGAACGCCGCCCAAGTTAAAGGCTTCCCGCTGGCTGGCATGACGTCCGGGCACTATATCTACCCGCCTGATATGGCTGCCGGGAACCTCACAAAACCAGACATTGAGAGCAGTCCCGGAGCGGCCGGCTTGTTGTCAAAAGTTGATATTCAAAACCTGAGAAAACCTGAATTTGATGCCGAGTCAGCAAGTAGTTTCGTGACCAGTACGCGAGGGCTGGCCACTGGCAACCGTTTCGATACCGCAGCGCCCGGAGTTTCGTTAGCAGTACGCGAGGGCGAGGCGCTTACCCTCAATAAGGTGGTGAGCTATGCACAGGCAAAACTCTTAAAGAGTTACGGTTTAAAGAAGGGCGGCAATACTCAGGCGGGACTGGTTGTGTTTCTGGAGTCCGTAAAAAAGGGCGGGATTTCAAATCCGCCCCTTTGCAGTATGCAGGACGACTATCAGCCCTTTGGTTCGATGCCTAAACGCTCAAGCTCTTTGCGTCCTAGCGTCTTGAGCCAGTTAGCCAAACTCACACCGGACTCAGCAGCCACAGATTCAAATTGTTCTTTAAGTTCCGGGGTTATCCGCATTCTGAATTGTGGGGATTGCCCTTCACCTTTTGGACTCTTATCGCGCTTTATCATTGACAGGTGGTCACCTATTAAATTAATCTCACCGTTATTAGGTGGTCACCTTATCATTGTGCTACCTATAAAAACAATGCCCCGCAGTGGTGGAACACTAACAGGGCATCTAACTACCAGCGTTATTATCAGTAACGAGGAAGCTGTTTTGAATCATACCACACACCCGCAAGGGCGGAACGCTCACGACCTGAATTCAGAGGCACAGCAGCCGTCATTTATCTGGCTGATTGCTGCCGTTCCGCGTAATTGCCAGACAATCACCGCAAAGATTCACCATATCGAAGCACAATCCGAGCGCGAAGCCCGTCAGTCGCTTGCTCGTGATCACGTCACATTCTTTGCCGGACGCATACGCAAAGGAGGTGCTTATGCTCACTAATACCGCGCCAGCAATCAGCCAGGCCATGCCAGCCGTAGAGTACCGGGGCCAGCGTGTCGTGACGTTTGCCATGATTGACGAGGCCCACCAGCGCCCTGATGGTTCAGCGCGTCAGGCTTTTAACCGTCATATTGAGCATTTCATCTCCGGCACTGACTTTGTAAAGGTTTCAGCCGATGAATACCGCGCCCTTCTTTCCAGTCAGTACGCCATAGACACGCGCAAAAAGTGCGCGTCTATAAAAGACACGCGCAAAAAATCAGCAGAAAAAATCACCGAGGACGTGACGCTGATATTTGAGTCTGGCTATTTGATGGTTGTAAAACCGTTCAAAGACTCGCTTTCGTGGCAGGTACAGCGCGAGCTGGTCAACAGCTATTTCCGCCCGTTCGCCGCCTTTGCTGACATTCGCCCGATCCCCATTCCTACGCTGGCAGAGCTGGACGCCATGCCGTTACAGCAGGCGCAGAGCGCCATCGCTGCCGCAGAGCGTAAATCCCACTGGCGACACGGAAAGCACGGCAGCGCAGAGATGAACCAGCGCAGGCGCGAGCTGAAACTAATCAGGCCCGCCATTGCATACCTGACCGCCATTACACAGATGACTATCCCCGGACTGGAGAACGTGAAGTGAACCGCAAAGACCAACTCACACAGAATGATGCTATCGACGCGCTGGGGAAAATCCGCGCCCTTCTCAATGCTGCCATGTTTCTGACTGCCAGCGATGAAGAGTCGGAAGCCGGGGCGGATCTGATCCAGATTGCCGAGCGCGTGGCAGCCCGTGCGCTGGGAGGCGAAGCGTGAGCCATGAAATCACATTAGAGCAGGCGGCAGAACGCGCCCACCAGATAGAAATCATCGCGCGGATGATAGAGCAACACCCGCACCGCATGGACTGGTCAGAGGTGGAAGCCGTCGCGGCGCTGATTGGTGAGCTGTCAGGCAGCGTTGTGATATGGCTGGGGGGAGAGATGGCGCAGAGGGCGGCAAAGTGAATAAAAAGCTAAGCAATGAAACCGTCATGTGCCGGATTCAGCAGGCGCAGACCGTGCTCAGCGTATGGCTGAACAGCATGACCAAGGATGACGGCAACGCGCCCGATATGGTGGACGCCGTGCTGACAATTTTAGACGGGCTGGCCGATTCGCTGGCTATGGAGGGCGACCAGTGAGCCGGATCATTAGCGCAGAAGATGCGTGTTGCCAAATTTCACAGGCGCAGGCAGTTCTTTCCCTTTGGCTTGAAGCGGAAAGCGGCAGCAACGAGCGTGCCTGCCAGATTATCGGGACGCTTATCACGTTGCTGGATGGCGTGCCGGAGGCGGTGGACGCGCTGATCGGTGACGTCATGAGGCTGGAGAACAACCGGGGCGGGGGGAAGCCATGAAAGTAGGACGGTACGCAGAAGCAACGCCAGACGGAATCAGGGACGGGAATTCCCTGACGGGCTACCGCACCGCAATCCGCAAGCTGGACGCCGGGGACTCAGACGGCGACCTTTTCACAGGGCTGAGAGCGATCTCTCTGATATGGGAGGCGGAACGCCTGGGCTATTTCACGCCGACCGGCGAGCAGTGGGCCGAGACGTGGCGCTGGGTAGTCGCCGCGCTTTTCATCATTGAGCAGAGAGAGACCTACAGCACCATCGAGGTGAAAAACGAGCAGGGAGGAACCGACACCGCCACCATTTACGCCGGAGAGCATGGCGCGATTGCCGTTTATCCGGCAGCGGAGCGATTTTCACTGGCAAACCACATCGAGGGTCTGGCGCTGGAGAAGTACGGCGCAGAGGCTGGCTATCCGCTTGCCGTGGGCATCTATAAGACGATGACGGAAGCCATACCCGGCAAGGGACTGAGGCTGTCAGAGCAGGGGCGGATGGCGCTGGCGATGCTTCATGACGGATTTATCGAAATGCTGAACAGCGAGGGCGTACCTGATGCGCCGGTAAAGCACTGAGAGGCCAGATGATGACAAAAAACTTTGAATTAAACGCCCTGGCTAGCCAGTTCGCCGCAGCCGTGTATGACAGCGTAAGGCAGCAGAACGGGGGCGACTGGTTTCCGATGACCATTGGCGGCGCTCGCATTGAGGTGGCCGTTACCGATGGGGCAAAGGGTATTCGTGAGCTGGTGGACTCGTTCGCCCTGACCCCGCTCAAAGAGGGGTATCAGCAGTGGGAAAGAATGGGGATCGTGCTGATGAAGAAATGCCTCACAGGGCACGGACTGACTGAGTTCGGCGGGGAGATCTGGAAAAGTATGATTGCAGATATGGCGGAGTCACTGGCAGAAGGGGGGATCGATGAAAAGCATTGAGCTGATCCGCGAAGTCACCGCCGCCGCCGCAGGGCGCTGGCCTCATGTGCTGGCCGGCCTGTCTATTGACGTTCCAGACTCACCGCGCCGCCATGCCGCGTGCCCCGCTTGCGGGGGATCTGACCGGTTCCGGTTCGATGATAACGGGCGGGGTTCACACATCTGCAACCAGTGCGGGGCTGGCGACGGGCTGGACTTAATAGCCAAGGTGAACCAGTGCGACGCTACGGAGGCGGCAAAACTCGCCGCTGACGTGATGGGTATTGATTACCGGGCAACACAATCACCCGAAGAGGCCAGCCAGAGAAAGCAGCAGGCCGAATCCATGCGCCACCGGCGCGAGCAGGAGCGCCAGAAACAGGCCGCAGACGAAGCCGAGCAGCGCCGGAATACCTTTGCCCGCCTGTTCAGTGAGCGCCTGCAAAGCAGCGCACAGGGGGAATCGGTTTACCTGTCCGGCAAAGGGCTGGCCGGGTTCACCTTCCCGATCCTGCCCGATGGGTCATTGCTCCTGACGCTGGTGGATGATTCAGGCGAGGTTGTGGCGGCGCAGAACATTACTCCACGCGGAGAAAAGCGACTTCTGACCGGTTCGGCAAAGCGCGGGGCATATCACGCCGTCAACGCAACGGCAGCGCCGGAGAGCGTCTTAATTGCCGAAGGGCTGGCGACGGCCTTGTCCATTCACCTGATGCGACCTGACGCGCTGACCGTGGCGGCGGTTGACGCGGGCAACCTGCTGCCCGTGGCTGAGGTTATGCGCCGCAGATACCCGGACGCGCAGATCGTCATTGCCGGGGATAACGATTATCACGACGACGAACAACCGAATACCGGGAAGTTGGCAGCAGAGAAAGCCGCGCAGCGCGTTTCCGGTTCGGTATCAATCCCGCCGGGAGAGCAGAAATTCGACTGGGACGACTACCGCCAGCAGTTCGGTACAGAAGCCGCCAGAGCGGCGCTCAGGGATTCGATTTATCAGCCGGAGGGCGTGCAGGTGAAACCACAGTTACAGGCGATTGATGGCGGTAAGGTTACGGTAAGGGATGAAGCATCCGACCCGCTGAAGCCGCGCATTGAGAGCCGCGCCGATGGGGTTTTCTGGATAACGCCAAAGGTTGATAAGGATTCAGGCGAGATAATCAATAACGAGAGCTGGTTATGCTCACCGCTGGAGGTTATCGGTACCGGAAGGGACGATAAAGACCAGTATCTGATTGTGTCCTGGCTGGCGTTCGGCGCTGATTCACAGACGACGGCAGCGATCCCGCTGGCAGATATTGGCGAGCGTGAGGGCTGGAAAAGGTTGAAAGCTGGTGGCGTGAACGTCACCACGAAAAACGCGCTACGGGCAACGCTGGCCGACTGGCTGCAAAGAAGTGGAAGCCGCGAGCTGTGGCGCGTGGCCGACGCGACGGGATGGCAGTCTGGCGCATATATCATGCCCGACGGCGACGTTATCGGGCAGCCTGAGCGCCCCGTGCTGTTCAACGGCAGAAGTTCAGCCGCTGCCGGCTACAGGGTCAAAGGCTCAGCAGAGAGCTGGCGTGATTCAGTTGCCCGGCTGTCGTATGGCAATTATTCGATGATGACCGCCGTCGCCGCCGCGCTGGCCGCACCATTGATCGGACTGGCAGAGCGAGACGGGTTCGGCATCCACTTTTACGAACAGTCGAGCGCGGGGAAGACCACCACGCAGAACGTGGCCAGCAGCCTCTACGGCAATCCCGACGCACTTCGCCTGACGTGGTACGGGACGGCGCTGGGGCTGATAAACGAGGCCGCCGCCCACAACGACGGCCTGATGCCGCTGGATGAAGTCGGGCAGGGTTCAGATCCGGTCAGCGTTTCACAATCCGCATATGCGCTTTTTAACGGCGTTGGCAAGCTACAGGGCGCGAAAGAGGGAGGGAACCGGGACTTAAAACGCTGGCGAACTATCGCTATCAGTACCGGTGAAATGGACATGGAAACATTCATCGCCACTTCAGGCAGGCAGACCAAAGCGGGCCAGCTTGTCCGGCTCCTGAACATCCCCATGACTAAGGCGGTCAATTTCCACGGGTACAAATCGGGTAAAGACCACGCTGACGCGCTGAAATTCGCCTGGCAGAAAAACCACGGGGCAGCCGGCAGGGCATGGGTGAAGTTACTGGCGGGCGACAAAGACAAAGCGGCCAGAACTGTTCGTGAGTGTGAGGAACGCTGGCGCAGCCTGATTCCCGCAGACTATGGGGAGCAGGTACACCGCGTCGGCGGCAGGTTCGCCATTCTGGAGGCCGCTTTGCTTCTCAGCAGCGCAATCACTGGCTGGGATGCTCAGGCGTGCCGTGACGCTATCCAGCACGCCTATAACGCATGGCTGAAAGAGTTCGGCACAGGGAACAAAGAGCACCAGCAGATCATTGAGCAGACCGAGGCTTTTCTTAATGCCTACGGCCTGAGCCGGTTCGCCCCGTTTCCCTACGATCCGGCCAGCCTGCCAATACAAAACCTTGCCGGTTATCGGCAGCGAGGGGCGCACGACGATTCACCGATGACGTTTTTTACCCTGCCCGCGACGTTTGAGAAGGAGATCGCCAGAGGATTCAACAAGCAACAGGTTGCCCGCGTGCTCAAAGAAGCGGGGATGCTTAATCCGCCAGCAGACGGCAGAGGCTACCAGCGAAAAACGCCAAGGATCGACGGCAGGCAAATAACCGTCTACGTCCTGCAATTTTTGCCGGAGGAAGAGGAAGGCCAGCCAGATTAATTCTCTTTTTTCACGTGTGAGGAATTGCTGTCGGTTCAGTCGGTTCATTCGGTTCAGTAGATTAATTGCTTTGATTTATAAGGTTTTTATTACTGATTCTGAACCGACGCTGAACCGAAAAATTGTCATTTTGAACCGAAAGTAAGCGAGGCGATATTTTTCTGGCTGGCAGTGAACCGAAAAAGCATGGCGCTGAACCGACGCCAAAAAATAAGAGTCGGTTCAGCGAAACCCAGAGCTGGCGCGGGCTGCAGGGCAGTGAACCGATGAACCGAATGAACCGACACGTTTTTGCTTATATACAGAAAAAAAGTCGAGCCGTTCACAGGCGATAAGTAAAACTAATAATCGAGGGCAAAAAATGAGCGCACAGGTATCTGCATACGGGCGGCTGGTGGCCGATCCACAGATCCGCACAACAACAACCGGGAAGCATATGGCAATGGCACGGTTATCCGTGGCGCTTCCCTGCCGTACCGCACAGAACGGCGAGGCTACGTTCTGGCTGGGCGTGGTGGCTTTCGGCAATCAGGCCGCCGCGCTGGCAAAGCACGTTAAGGGCGACATGATAAGCATTGCCGGCAACATGCAGCTTAACCAGTGGGCGGCTCAGGATGGAGCGCAGAAGGAGCAGCCGCAGGTTATCGCTGACAGCGTGATAAGCGCCAGGACGACGCGACCGGGAGGAAGGAAGAAAGCCAGCTATCAGGAAAGCCCACCGGCAACAGGCGCAGCGCCGGGATGGGACACGCACAACCCGCCGGATGGGTTCGATCAGCGGCCACCTTTCGACGATGATTTTTAAGACGTGCGGCGGGCTAAGCACCCGGCACAACCGATGCCGCCCGCCATTTTCAACACCAGCAGGCCACCAGCACCACGACAGAGGATAAGGCAATGCAAACCCTGAGCATTAAGCGCAAACCAAAGGGGCTGTATTCAGCGCCAGAGAAGCCCAAAGAAACGACCGCCTCAGCACCAGGGCAAGCGGCAGCCAAACCAGCTAAAGGCGCACCAGCGAAAGCACAGACAGCGAAATCAAAGAAAACGGCGAAAGCCCGTATCAGGAAGATAAAGCGCCTGTCTGAGCACTGGCCTGAGCTGTTCAACAGGGAAGCGCCAAAGCCGCTCAAGGTGGGTATCCTGCATGATGCCATTGCCGATATTGAGGCCAGAGGGATTCAGTTCGGCACAGGCTCATTCAAGGCCGCGTTAGCCGGGTATACGCAGAGCGCCAGCTACCTGATGGCCTTATCATCTGGCGGGCAGCGTTATGACCTGACAGGCCAGCCGGCGGGTGAAGTGACAACCGAACAGCAGCAGAAAGCCACTGAGGCGCTGAATAAGCTCAAGGGGGCCGCTGATGGTGAATGACAAAATGGCGCAGGAACTGGAATCAAAAGGGCTGTATCGCAGAGCCGCCTCACGCTGGCTGGAAGTGTTCGACAAATGCGAGACCGAAGCCGGCAGAGAGTGGCTCAAAAACCGGCGTAATCAGTGCCTGGCAAAGCGAGTGCGCCCCGCCGTGCTGGTCGATACCTTTGGTGATGTCACCAGAGCAGCAGGCGACACACAGCGTAGGATGGGATTAGCCAGACCGGGCGGCGAGGCGTTCAGACTCAAAGCCAAATAAATGACGCTCAATCTATGGATGGTTTTTATTGCCATGGGACGCTCAGCCCAATAGGATTAGTCTCACCAATACTGACGGGATAGGGATATGAATAAAAAAAAGATAGTTTTGTTTTCAGTGGCGGCGTTGGGGTTCATAGCCTTGAGCGGGATACTACTGGTGCCGCCCGAAAAGTCTTACGACGCTGGTATGGTTTCAGTATGTAGTGAAATTACGAAAGATAATATGAAATCACCAAGCTCATATAGATTGGGAAAATCAATAGTGGTAACAAAAGTACTCACTCAGGATGAGGCCATTTCAAGGTTGTACAAAGGAAGCGGTAGTCCTTTGAAAAAATACATCAATGATGGTTCCCTTAAAATGTATCTTTCTGATGCTTATGTAGATTATGAGGCTGAAAATTCTTTTGGAACCCTGATAAAAAACACTGCGATTTGCCAATATCAATACCTTCAACCAACCTCTAGCCCGTCTTTCGAGATGATTCAGTATCATCTAGGAGGAAAGGTTATCGAAGGCACTGATTTACTGATTGTTTCCGGTGCTAAGGATCATCGTATTGGCAAAAACTCAATAATCCAAAAAATGAGATATATACATTACAAAATAAGTGGGATTTTTTGAGCATAGTAACCTCGTTTCGGCGAGGTTTTTTATAAACAAAATATTCGATCAAAACGATCAAATTAACGTTTCATAAATCGGCATGAATCACTCCACTATTTCAGTAATTGCAATTATAATTACTGTATAAAATAACAGGAGGTGTCCATGATCCAGCAGCCAACCGTCAAACCCGTACTGATGCGGGTTGAACAAATCGAAGCCCTAAGAAAAATTCAAGAACAGGAACGCGCTAAATCACCATTAGGCGTGGCTCCAACTATTCACGTTATCGCTCGCGGCCTGATGGATAAAGCATTTGCCCAACTGGATCAGGAGGCGTGATGGAACGGCTACAGCGCCTGGCTGAAACTATCGCAGAAACATACATCCGTGACCGAATCCGGGAGCATGGCAACGCACAGTTCACCCATAACGGTAAAACCGGTGAGACGCGCCGCGAATTGCTGGCGTCGGGGCTGGTTGATAACTGCGTTTATGCTGCCCGCAGCAGCGGCAAGGCTGATTATGAACGTGAGGCATACACCATGCTGATGGAGATGATTTCTCTGAGCGGCAGGGAGTACCAGGTAACAAACCACGGGCTGAACGTGATCGAAACTATGCACCGCGTCGCGCTGGCTAAAAGCTCGCCTCGCGTCAGTCATTAAGGGGGATGAATGGATGGCACCAAATTAGGGGGCTTCTATTACGAAGTTGATCTAGAGCTTGAGAGGGCGCTTGAAAAGGCGGCAAAGCTCGATAACACACTTGATGGCATGGGTGAATCCGCTGTTAAAGCGGGCAAGCAGATCAATGTCGCAGAGCGCTCAATGTCATCGCTTTCCCGCGTGGCCACTGCGATTACCGCTGCCCTGTCAGTTCAGCAAGTCGCCGCCTATGCCGATGCCTGGGCAAACGTTAACAACAAACTGGCTAACGCTGTCAGGCCGGGAGAGCAGTTGGCTTCTGTTACTGAGCGCGTTTTCAATATTACACAGCAAACCCGCTCAAGCCTCGACGCCACTGCGTCACTGTATGCCCGATTAGAGCGAGCGACCCGGCAGTATGGAACCAGCGCAGACGATCTCGCCAAGCTCACCACCATCATTAACCAGGGATTTGTGGTATCGGGCGCTACCGCACAGGAAGCTGAAAACGCCATTATCCAGCTCTCGCAAGGTTTAGCCTCTGGCGCACTGCGTGGTGAAGAATTTAACTCAGTGAACGAGCAGGGGAACCGCCTTATCGTAGCGCTTGCTGATTCAATGGGCGTCACCATAGGCCAGATGCGTAATATGGCGGCACAGGGCAAGCTGACCACTGATGTTGTGGTTAATGGCCTGTTATCCCAAGGATCTAGCATCGGACAGGAATTCGCCAGGACTACAGCAACAATCGGCCAATCCCTTGAGGTGGCTGGAAATAACATCACACGATTCGTTGGTTCGTCTGCGACGGTGAAGACAGCAGTGGCTGTATTTAACAGCGCAGTGATCACCCTTTCTGAAAACTTAGAACTTGTATCAACAGCCATTCTGGCTGTTAGTGCGGTAATGGGGTCCAGATATGTTGGTGCGCTGGCAGCAGCAACAGCTGGGCAAATAGCCAATGCCGCCGCTGCTTATCGTGCGGCAGCAGCTCAGGGGGCAATGTCAGCAGCCGCAGCCGGGGCGAGGAGTATGCTTGCCTTAATTGGTGGCCCCGCAGGCGCGGCCACACTGGCAGCGGCAGCAATATTCTATTTCTACCAGAAGGCTCAGCAGGCAAAACAGGAAAGCATCGACTTTGCCGATAAGCTAGATGCTGTCATCTCCAAGATGAAGGAGATGAACCAGACTCAGATTTCCGCAGAGATAGCGAAAGCGCAGCAATCAATCATCGACCAGAAAGACGCAATCAGCGAGCTGCGAGGCGAACTGGCAGCGCTGGAGCAAAAGAAAACATTTATCGAGCAGGCCGCCCGCATCCGCGGTGCTGCCGCTGTTTCCGCAGATTATGAGCAGGTACAGCGTGATATAGCTATTCAGGCCGGCAGGGTAGACGCAGCAGAAAACAAACTTAGCCAGACAGTGAGTAAGACGGGCTTATTGCGCGCTCAGTTGAATGGCAATCTTGCCCAAGGCATTGACCTGCTTAAGCGTGATGGGGATCAGGCTGGTTTAGCAAGCGGATTGATGAACCAATTTGGAAATGCCATCAATTTTGCTTCCAGAGCCAAAGAAACATTCAACTCCACTAGCCTGATTGTCAGCAGGCCTAAAGACATTCAGGACTATCTCGACAACCAGCAGGAACAAATTGACCTGCAAAGTGAGTTTAACGAGAAGAAACGTGCCCAGCTCAAGGCTGAAATGGAGATTCGCAATCTTGCCAAAAAGGACGGCAGCCCCGACTCCGACCAGATAGAACGTGATGTTCAGCTGGCACGCGCAAGGGCCGGTGTAGCGTTCGACCAGCAGAAAGCAGAAGAAAATCGCCGGAAAGCCCAGCAGCAAAGCGAGCAGCAAGATAAGCGGTCAGCCTCTTCGGCAGAATCTGTATCGCAGAAGCTGGAAAGCCTGCGTCAGCAATCCGAATTATCAGCAGATTCTACACATGAAATGAGCCGGTCTCAGGCCGTTCTCCAGGCTCAGTTGTCACTGGGCAAAGGGGCCACTCAGGAGCAAATTGCGCTGGCCGGTAAGTATCGTGGAGAGATATGGGATACGTCCGCAGCAATCCGCGCTCAGGTTGCTGCTATGAAGTTAATTCCCGAGCAGGCAGAGAACACCCGCTATAAGCAGGATGTCGCTGACCTCAAAACGGCGCTGGAGCAAAAGACCATCACTCAGCAGCAACATGACGCAGTCGCCGAGCAGATGGAGCAGCAACACCAGGTGAACTTAGCCAAAATCATGGCGACGCAGAACACTGTGGTTAGCCCGCTTCAGGAAGCTCAAGGGGCTATAGATCCGGTTCAGGCTCTGGCCAATGAAAACGCGAAAAAGTTAGAACTGATAAAGCAGTTTGAAACAGAAAAGGGACAAATTACCCTCAATGGCCTGGCATTAATGAATGCTGCCAACACTCAGTACGAACAGCAGCGCATAGCGGCTCAGTGGGAGGTTTACCGCAACCAGAGCGCCGCTAATAGCCTTCTGGCTGACGCGGTTGACTCTCTTCAGGGTGGCGCGACTAATGCCATTACCGGCCTTCTGAATGGCACTCAGAGACTCAGTGAGGCATTCGCCAACATCGGCACCACAATCCTGAATAGTGTGGTCAGTGGTCTGGTAGAGATGGGCCTGCAGTATGTGAAAAACATGCTCATGGGACAGACAGCAGCATCAGCAGCGCTTGGGGCAACAGCAACGCAGGCAACAGCCGCAGCAGGGATGTGGGGGCCGGCAGCAGTGAGCGCATCGATCGCCACCATGGGAACCGCTTCAACCGTAGGCACAACAGCCTATTCAACAGCGTTGATGGCTTCTAAAGGTTTAGCTGTGGCCGGTGCGCGTGAGCACGGCGGCCCAGTCAACGCCAACAGCATGTATCGCGTAGGCGAGGGCGGCAAGCCGGAGATCTTTAAAGCCAGTAACGGCAGCCAGTACATGATTCCCGGTGATAACGGCAAGGTTATCAGTAACCGTGATTTGTCCGGCGCTGGTGGTGGGAACGTAATTCATCAAGAGGTCAATTTCCATATAACCACAACCGGAGGAATTGACGCCGCTACTCAAAAACAGCTGGCCGGCATGATGAAGCAAGTCGCACTCTTCCAAATGAAAGAGGAAAGCACTCGCGGAGGCGGGATGCTCCAGCCACGTCAGAAAAAATAACTCAGCATCGCAGGGACGCGATCATGTTGAGTTTGGTCAAGGTAAAACGGGTTTGAGAAATAGCGAAAGGTGGCAGACAGATGCCTGATAGCAGGAAAGAACAGGGAAAGCACCCTACCCGCTGGACTAAGGGGAAGTCTGGAAATCCCAACGGCAGACCCGGCAAGGGCGCGGAGATCCGCCGAAAGCTGATGGAGTTAACGCCTGATGCCATGAAAGCCATAGAGGACGGCATCAAGAGCGGAGACACGGCTTGTCTCAAGATATGGGCTGACCGTTGCGACCCGGTGAGCAAGGCAACATTGCCCACGGTTGAGTTCCTAGCCGACACAACAGACCTGACCCGGTTCAGCCTTTCGGTACTCGCCGCCATATCAAAGGGCGAGGTATCACCGGATATTGGCTCGCATATCATCAATGCCGCCGCCAGCGCCGCCAGAGTCGCAGAGATTGACCAGATGAAGCGCGAGCTTGAGGAACTGCAAAAACAGGTTGAGGAAATGCTTAACGAACGTCCGTAAGACTCTTGCCGAAATGAAAAGGCAGATTGAGAGCACCAGACCCGTTGAGGACGCCCCCGTCATTTTCCCCGGAGATGATGAACCAAGTTCAGGCAAATTTATCCGACTGCGAGTGATTGACGCCTCAGCAGGTAAAAAATATGACGACACTCAACACCATCCGTAAAATTAAAGCCAGATTTGGCGAGGCATGGCATGAGGACTACCCAGTTGGAGATCCGCGCCGTATTAAACTGGAATATGACCAATGAGCATGAAAAGCCAGATTGCCGCACTAGAGAAGGTCATACATGCTATCAGGCCAAAGCCAGCCAGTGATAACCCACCACCAGAACGCAGCCAGTTTATAAAAGCAGACGGTTTTATTGATTCATCAGCCTGGCTAGCCGCAGTCGCTGAGTGGAGTATTAAGACGTTCGGCAAGCCATTAAAAGAGATCGCCGAGCAAATAGCCGAAGAGGAAGGGTTTTAGCCTGATGACCACCAGACAGAAGCTGATAGCGATTAGAAAGATGATAGACGGCAGCCAGCCAGAAGATAAATTCGATTCGCTGGTATTATCTGCCTTGATTGACGAGTTATCCGGGACAGCACCAGAGGGGAACGCTGACGAGGTGGCGAAGAAGCTACACGCCAGAACAGGCTACACATTCCCGCATAATGCTGAGATGAAAGAGCTATTCGATTCTGTCAAAGATGGCGCAGCGCATATCAGGAGGCTAAGAGATGACAGTTAGCAGACAGATAACGGAGTTAAAAAAGATTGTCTCAGGCATGAGACCAGATCCTGAGCACAGCCCAACAGAAATCTATCTGATACCCATGAGCCGGGACGAAAGCGGCAGCATTAACGAGGGCGAGGCTGTTTTATTGTGGAGGAAAGGGGCCGGGGGCAGGTAAAGAGTTCACCGCCCTGCCGGCAAAGTACCGCCGCCTAGCCTCTTTTCACACCGCCGCAGGTTAGAAAACTTTTTTTGCCCTTTTCCCGCGCCACCCCACCGTGATTCGGGTGTTTGCACCTGCGAAATGGGTTCCCCAACTTTCGGGACAGGTAAACGAAGTTTACCCACTGGGTGAGAGGGGGGAGGGTAAATCTTCAGCCGCTTTCCGCTAAATGACCGCCGCCAAAGTTCTGCTATCACGCTAACCCGATTTTTTTAGTTTTATAGGCCGTCACAGCCGCGCTGTAAGTACCGGAAAGAAGCAGCACAGCCGTGATTATCCTGCCGCCTCAGTGCTACGATAACAGGCTCAGAACAGCCGAGGCGCACAACCATGACCCCACAACAGATAGCCGCCCTGACAGCCGCAGAGATGGAGTATTCAGGTCACAGCATAACGGCAGCCGACCACAGAGAGATTCAGCGCAAAGTCACCGACGAACTAGCCCGGCGTAAACGGTTCGGGGAGATGATGAAAGCACCTGCATGGCAATGGAAGAAGCCGCAGCGCCTGAGATAGCGGTACGAAGGTTCCCGTAGTGGAGGCTCTGAAATCGGAGCCACCTACCGGGAAGTAACAGAGTTACCGCCAGTCACCCTGTTACTGTTTTACATCCCTACAATTCCGGGTATGTAGACCGACCGGAACCACAGGCGGTACACATGAGAAAATCACACATTTAAAATCAGGCAGAACATCCGGGATTATCCCGCATGTAAAAGGGGAGGATTATCCTCTTTAAACACTGGCCTGATTCTGCAAAGCCGCATTGATAGCAGCCAGATTGCCGCCTTTCCGCTTCCACGCGCTGTAGATGTCCTTATCCCACGCCTTGCCCGCCAGAGTCTGATAACCCGCCTCGTTAAGACGTTCCGCGATGATGCGACCGTTATCAAACCCCTGCCTGATAGTGGCCGCCACGATACCGATCACCGCCCTTTCGTCGTATTGATTGGGAGGGATGCCCTGCTTGCCGCCAATCAGCGCCGCCGCCGCCGCTTCCATGCGTTCGACCAGCGGCAATATTCGGTGATCGAGATTACTTTCTGGCTGGCCCAGCTTGTGAGCAATGGCATCAATCAGCCAGGCGGTTTTATCAGCGCCAGAAGCAGACACGGCAGAATTGAACGCCTCGACCATATCGGCAGGGAGGCGAAAAGTAACAGACAGGGATTTACTCATTAGGGCCACCAGCAGCAAAGGAACAGGAGGCCATTTTACTACTGTAAGACAGTGTAAGACAGTCGCCAAGCCATTAAGTTACCCTGGCATATTCGCCCTCGATGGCATCATGCTTTCCGCCGGTATCGGGCAGCAGTGCCGTGCTACCGGGAAGCCCATAACGGGAGCAGTGACACCAGACGCCGCCGCCAGATCCAGATTGTGTGGTGTCCTGCCGCTGTTCGTAGCTGGTTATCTTTTCCAGCAGACCATCCCTTACCATTGCCTCGAGCGTTCGCCTGGTGGATTCGAGCATGTGCCGCTTATCGAATGACTCAACACCATGCAGCAGATAAGCAACGCCGGAGACGTCAAAAGGGGGTGGGCCAATCTCACCGGTCACCCATTCCAGACTTTCAGGCTCAAAGTAAGTAAGTACCTCTTTTTTACGGCTGGTCATTCTCATGGCTGGTGGGTTCCTTAATGTAGGAGAGAACTATCATACAATAAAGGGTTTCAGCTTATCGCGTTATGCAGAGAGTTGAATGCGCCTGCGATGGATGAAAAACAGCCAAAATGAGGTGTCACAAAAACGTTTGGGGGTATCTTTGGGGGTATGTGTGATTTTGAAACTTATAAATTTCGCTATTAAACATCAAGTTGTAGGTTATTATTCAATCCTGTAGGGGTGCCAAATAAATTCAATCGGTTATACTAAATTCCCTATCTTGGTTCATACTTTTCAAAAATTTATGTAACGGCTGGTGTAAGTAAAATCTCTTAACGCAAATCAACGTTAGCGTGAGCTAGCCAGCATCCCCGGATAGTGATTCGCCAAGATATCATTCATCTTTCTTGTCAGATCGCACCGCTTAAAAGTTATGTGCGCGGTTCCTTTCTGGAAGTAACGCATACTGAAAAAATTATCTTCGTAGTGGGCTGCTACAACCTGCCACATGTAGCAGGTTGTAGCAGGGTATCGAATGCATTTTTCAAATTTTACTAAAAAAATTGAAGCCAAAGGAAATGCGCTAATGGCCCTTTGTCATAAACCCAACCGCAGTCAGACAGTCAGACTGCCGCCATTTGTTCAACTGGCAACTACGATTGTTGGGCAGGTATTGTAATCATGGGACAGGTAAACTATCAGGTAAAAAAAGTTGGGGACCTGCTCAGGCAGCAACTCACTATTCCTTCCTACCAGCGTCCCTACAAATGGCAGCCCAAACATGTTAATCAACTGATTGATGACGTGTTAAGCCACCGGGATAAAGAATGCTACCGGCTTGGAACGGTAGTGTTGCACAAAGATGAATTAAAACCAGCTAGTGCGATAGCGCTTAATATTGTTGACGGACAGCAGCGACTTCTGACGCTCACACTACTCTGTACACTACTTGATCAACGCAGTAAGTTTTCATCCCCCTTGCTGGAGCAGGTATTTGCTTCAAGGGTGAGTATTAATAACCTTGAGCATAATGCCAAAGTTATTGAAAGCCGCCTCGTGGGGCTTAATGATGATGAACGTCAATCACTGCTGCATTTTGTGTGTAACCGATGTGAACTCATCGAAGTAACACTCGATGACTTAAGCGAAGCGTTTCAGTTTTTCGACTCGCAAAATGCCAGAGGCAAGGCCCTTGCGCCTTATGATTTGTTAAAGGCATACCATTTACGCGAGATGATGCAAACAACCGGGCAGGCGGAACGGCTCCACCATGTCAGCCTTTGGGAGCAAGGTGTCAGTCCGGATGATGAATCCGCCAGCCTTCATCTGATTATGGGCGAGTTCTTGTTCCGTCAGCGCCGTTGGCTGGATGGCGACTATGGGATTCAGTTCAGTCGTCACAATCTTGAGGTGTTCAAAGGGATCAACCTCTCCACATGTGATTACCACTACCTACAGTCTCTGCTGGCCCTGGATTTTGCCGTTGAACATTACAATAACGACCCCGCAAGGAAGTGGGATAAGCAGCATCAGTCTTACCCGTTTCAAATTAATCAGATCATCATTAACGGAAAACGCTTTTTTGAGTACATCCAGTACTACAAGTCTTTGCATCACACCCTGTTTGATGGTGAGAAAGCGTTGCTTGGCGATTTCTTAAAAAAACATACCCGTTATTCCGGATGTTCACGTAAGGGAGATATGTATATCAAAAATCTCTTTATGTGCGCTGTGATGGCCTATTACGATAAATTTGGTGACCATGAATTAGCTCAGGCAGCAAAAGTTTGTTTTTGCTGGAGTTATTACTTACGACTGCAATATCAAAAAATCGGCATGGACAGTATTGATAGCTATGCGCGTGAGGCCCGAGGATTGTTAAGAGTGATGGGTAAAGCCATTCACCCACAACAAGTTCTGCGCTTCGAGCCAAAGCGATGTGAAAATATCCGCTTTCTCAATGCCAGGTCCGTACAGGATTCAATCGCCAAAATGCTGGGAGATGTCGATGACAACAAGTAACGATTTAGCATTGCTGACTGTCGAAAAATTATTCAGCGAAAACAGCCATTATGTTATTCCCATTTACCAACGTAACTACGCCTGGGGAGCAGCGGAGATCGAGCAGCTCATTCAGGATATTGCCGATGGTATTCAAGACTTTGAAAAGACCGGAGAACAGAAAGAGGCGAAATACTATCTGGGCAGCCTGGTAGTGTATATCCGGGATGGCGCTGACAGCCCTCATAAAGATGCAATCGTTTATGAAACGATTGATGGACAGCAAAGACATACAACGCTGTCGATTTTGCTCGCATACTTAAAAACCGTTGTTCATGGCAGCGAACAAGTTTTATCGCACCTTCACCTCAATCTTGACTTTGACAGCCGTCCCAAATCAGCACGAACACTGCAAAATCTGTTTCAACAGGCGCAGAACAGCGATCCGGAAGAACCCTCAATCCGGGCTGCGTTTACCCTTATAGAGCGATACTTTAAGATCCATAACATAGACACCAGCGACTTCTGCCAGTATCTGCTCAAACACGTGACTATTTTGCGTGTCCCAGTGCCTAAAGATACCGACCTCAACCACTACTTTGAAATCATGAATAACCGGGGTGAGCAACTGGAAAAACATGAGGTATTGAAAGCACATTTGATGTCGGTTTACAGCGGCGACACGGCTTCAAGAAACAGCTTTTCAGCCATATGGGATGCCTGCGCAGACATGGGGCGCTATGCACAATTAGGCTTTAACCCGGAGGCTCGCAAGGTTTTATTTGGCGAAAAATGGTCAGGTTTCCCAACCGATTTTGTGGAAATCAAGTGCGTGACAGAAACCCACCATAGCACAGACGAAAAACCGACACTGCGGAACATTATCGGGACTCGACGCTTTCATGACACCGATAACGACGATGAAAAAGTCAGAGAGCAGCGCTTTGATTCTATTATCGATTTCTCCAACTTTCTGCTGCATGTTCTAAAAGTGACTGTTGGCGACAACGTTTCTCTGGATGATAAAAAGCTGCTCCAGGCCTTTGAGATCATAAAAAATGACAGAGAAAAAATCACTCAATTTGTGTTTGATTTGTTGAAGTTTCGCATCTTGTTTGACCGCTATGTCATTAAACGCGATAAGGCAAACGATCAGGAGTGGAGCCTTCAGAAGCTTGAGTGTTATGAACACAATAATAATTCAAACTTTGGCTATAAAAACTCCTTCGGTAAAGATGGGGAGACTAGTTTAACCAAACGGCTGGCGATGATCTTGTCTATGTTCCATGTCTCACATCCCGCCTATGTTTACAAACGATGGCTCAATCGCTCTCTGGTCATTCTGAATGGTCTTGCTTCGAACGAACTCGACATAAACGGAACGGCTTATCTGGAGGCGCTTGAGAAGCTCAGCAGTGAGTTTCTGTCTGAAATCTGTGGTGAAAAAGAGCAATTTAATACTGATCCTCTGCATCGTGGCACTGGTGTGCAGAACTATGTGTTTAATTTGCTCGATTATCGCTTGTGGCGTGATCTCACTGCGGGTCAGAGCTTCGACGGTAAAGGGGCTAATCATCCCGATATTAAGAAACACTTCGAGGATTTCCAGTTTTCACCGAGTCGAACATCGGTTGAGCACTATTTTCCCCAAACCGATCCGGCTGGTGTAAATAAAATGGGGAATGATGTCCATCGTTTCGGGAATCTTTGCCTGATTTCACCAAGCAGCAACTCAAGACTCAGTAATTATTCGCCTGCGGATAAGAAAAAATTCTATGCTGAAACAGAGCGAGCTGAGAGCTTAAAACAAGCCATCATGATGAGCTATGAGGAATGGGGACCTGAGGGGCAAGGCATCAAAAACATTGAAAACCATGAAAAGGCGATGTTGATACTACTAAAAGGTGACTGAGGTATGCGTTATCACGAACTTGTATGTTGCCATGTTGATTTTTAAAAATAGGTGTCTGATACAGGGCTGCGCAGCCCTAAGTCCGCAATCACAGGTAGGGTGAGAGGTTTATCTTTCACCCCTGGAGGGTTAACAAGTAAGCCTACTCATGGGCTTTGTTGAATAAATCGCAATTTTGCCCAACGGCAGGTTCAGATCACCGATTATTCTGATAACGCAGGTAGTACCGTGGCAACGCAGAAGTACAAAATCACTAACGGGAAGAACGACAATAACGCCCTCATTTATCGTAGTTTCGTCACTGTCTGGCTGGACGACGATGAATGAGGGCAGGGTGCGAGCCAGCAGCGCCTTCATCACGAGGCAGACCGTTGCGTTATTCAGACCTTGCCATCACGACCGTTCTGGTCGTTAAGCGCGTTTTCCGGCTGACCCTGCGGGCCGCACAGGGCTTTATTGATTCCATTATTGCCCTGACGGGTATCCGTTACGCTGCCCGGATGACACCCGTGTCAGCAAACGGGCGCAGTCCGTCGATGTCAGCTTTAAACCCTCACCCGGAGCGAAATAGCGCATCGGGCCATGGATTCCACAGGCCTGAAAGTCTTCGCCGAAGGTGAGTGGAAAGTGAAAAAGCACGGCAAGGAGCAACGTCGTATCTGGCGAAAGCGGCATCTGGCCGTCGATGCAAAAACACATGAACTTATTTGCGCAGACCTGTCGCCGAACAATGTGACCGATTCAGAAGCCTGCCCGGGCCTAATCCGACGGACACACCGGAAAATCAGGCCTGCGGTAGCAGACGGGGCTTACGCTACACGTTTAAGCCGCGTCGAACTGCGTCGCAAAAAAATCAGTGCCGTTATCCCTCCCCGGAAAGGCGCGGGTTACTGGTCAGGTGATTATACAGACCGCAGCCGTGCAGTGGCGAATCAACGACTGAGCGGAAGCAGTGCCCGGTGGAAATGGACGACAGATTATCATCGTCGCTTAATAGCGGAAACGGCAATGTACAGGGTAAAGCCGTTGTTCGGCGGTGCGCTGACGCTACGGGACTACGACGGCCAGATTGCAGAGGCTCTGGCTATAGTACGTGCACTGAACAAAATGACGAAGGCGGGCATGCCGGAAAGCGTGCGTATTGCCTGAATGATGGTCTGTTACAGGGCAACTCGCCCTCAAATCTGATTTATTCAACAAAGCCGTTATCAATATGGGGCCCGGGCAGGCTCATCTACTACATGATGTGCAGGGCCGGGAACCGGGAGTTACCGTTCAATATTGCTGCCTTCATTAAACCGACCCCACTCCCGGGGGCAGAGTCGGTTTTCCCTCAGGCTAAATCGGCAAACAGCGTCCGGTCATCCTGGAGATGTGACGGTGGACAGAGGAAGATAAAGTCGAGCTGCGTAGTGGCAACCAGCTGATGAGCGGTATGTTCAGCGATCGGGAAGGTATCGCCCGCCTGCAGATCGTGACTGCGTTTGTTGGTTAATTGCCCGTCTGGGCCAACGTCGGCCAGCCAGATACGGCCCTCTCCGGCCAGCACGATATACCACTCATCGCCGTGGGCGTGGGCGTGGCAGCCGACTCGCTTGCCCGCTTCAAGCCGGGTACCGAAGCTGCTGAGCTGGCGGCCGGGAACCAGCGGGGCGATACGGATGCCGACGCTGCTATCGTGCCCGGCGTTGGCGATTTCTGAGTAAAACCCTTTGATCATGTTCTGTTCTCCATGCGATTGCGCGATTGTGCTGTTAAGCCTGGTTCAGTTTACCGGAAGTGCCCGATTTTTTGCTGTGCGATGCGGCGTACCCGCTGACCGGAGCCCCGCGAGGTTAGACGCTCTCGCTGACCGTAGACGCTGGCGTACTCCGGGCAGCAGGGCCGCGCAGCGCACGCCGGGGAGACGACGGCTGACATCGCCAAGGTACTCATTGGGCAAGGGCGAAGACCGCATGCGGCCCCGAGGTGAGGAGCCAGCGGCGCTTCGGACAGGCAGCGGCCATGCCGGACGCGGGGGAAAGGTCAGCTGGCCGTCACCCGCCCTGTGACTGTCTGTCCCTGCGGTTGACCGTTCCGGGCTCAGTGGCCGGCGGCGTGCATGCACATCGTGATGCCGCGGGCCCGCTTCGATCCCGCGGCGGCGGGCCGCGCGGTGCCGACCGTTATCCGTTGAGGCGCCCATCGCTAAGCGCAGCGGCGGTTCAGTCGACACGGCACTCATGCCCGTGTCGGGGGGGCAACCGCACGCCGGTAGCAAAGCCGTCGGCGACGATGTCGGGAAAACCGCCGCCGGTGTCGAATGCGACGCGGCTACCCGGGCAGGCTTGCGGCAGGGGATCCAGCGCTGGCAGCAGGGAGTGTGCCTGCCGGGTTGCCTGCAGGGGATCCGCACGGTGCCGGCGGGGTTATCGTGCAGTTCACTGCGCCGATCGCGTTCGACATCCCTTTAATCTAAACGGTGCCTCATCGCGTTCAGCCGCCGTTCGCCCACGGCGGCGGTTGAGACGCGGCGCGCTGTGCAGAGGCCACGCGATCCGGTTTTTCGTGGTTTTTCGCGATAAATCAGGACAGCTGATTGCGTATTATTCCGAGCTTAATTTTGACTTGCCGGGCTGAACGCGTTATTCATACCGTCCGCGCGCGAGTTACCGGTTGGAGTACGCTGAGTTGGATTATGCAGGAGAGATGCACCAGGAGGTCTTTCGCCTGATCGGTGCAGCGACCCGCCAGCTGCTGGCTGAGGGGGGCGCGTTAAGCGATGAGAGTATTATTTCCAGCGTGCAGTCGCTGGGGCGCTTTGAGGATGAACGGCTGGTCGAGTTCACGCTGATGGCGCTGAAAAGTTCGCTGTATTCACGCTGAGGACGGCGTCGCCTGTCGGCGGCGGCGATTCCAGGCCAGGATTGATGCGTTCCTTATCCTCCGGTATGACAGGAGACCGCGTGAAAATTGATCAAGCCAAAGAGATCATGCCGATACTCATTCCCGATACCAGTTTCAACCAAATTCTGAGTCCGAAAGTCAGCAATATTGACGATACGGCGCAGTTTATTGCCGCCGGCACCGCCGACTACGCCGTCAGCGGACTGACGCTTCCGCCGGGCTACCGCATCGTCAAGGCCGGTGGGGAAGCGCAGTACCGGGTATTAACGACCACGCAGCCCGCCGAGACCGTGTATGCCGTACGGCTGGAGTTTATGCGCGATCTGACCTGGCCCGAAACCGCCTGCGTGCAGGTGATGGTCTGGCGTACCCGCCAGCCGGGGCACGAACCGGCCGTCCACGGCATCGCCCGCCGTTTTTTTTGTCACTTTCTGGAAACCCACGCGATCATCATCACCGACAGTGCCCAAACGCACGCCGCACGCGTGATGTGGGAATCACTGATTGCCTGGGCGCTGGACACGCCGGGCCACCATATCTACGTGCATGACAGCGCGCAACAGCCGCCGCTGTGTCAGGAGATTACCCACTGGGATGATTTCTATCCGCGTTGGGCCAACTTCTGCTGGGGCAGCGACGCCCGCAGCCACCTGCACCGGCGTATCATCATCAGCACCCATTCGCTTAGCGACTAATGGCCAGCGCGAACGCCCTCACTGGTAGCTGAAGGTTACATCAATGATCGATTGCACATTGCCGGCGGTGATTTGCCCGCCGGTGGGACCGTAAGTGGCGGTCAGGCCGAGGTTGACCGGTGAGGTGCCAACCTGGCCAAGTGGGACCGGCATCCCGGCGGTTACCGGTGCACCGTTGCGCAGGATCTGTACGCCGACGCCGCCGGCGACCGGGGCGCTGGCCACGTTACTGAAAACCGTCTGACTGGCATCTGCCGTGGTGCCGGTCAGCGTAAATGCCAGCGCCTGCTGGCGCCCGCAGCTCACCGTCAGCGGGACGCTTTTCGACCCGGGATAGTCCGGCAAATTGACCGTCACGTTGCGCGATGAGACATCGCAGCCGCCGGTTGGAATCACCACGTCGTTGTTAGCAATCAGGTTCCAGGTGATAAACTGTTTGGTACCGTTGCGGCTGTCCTCTTTTTCCAACAGCAGCTGGGCAATGGTCGTACCCGCTTTGATGACCACGCCGCTGGCGGAACCGACCGGTGTTAAATAGAGCACTGCCTGCCAGGGTTCAAAGGTCGACCAGGTGTGGTTGACCCACGCGGTAGGGGATTTCAACGGAAAGGGATAGCGGCTGCCGTAATACGTCAGCGATCCGCTAAACGCGGCGAGCTGCCCCTGAAAATCGGAGCCGGTATTGACCCGCACCGGATCGGTATACAGGCTGGGGTAGTCGTTGCGGCACTGAATCGACTTCGACAGATCCACCACCAGGTTTTCATTGGCCCCGACGATAGGGGCTAAATCGATCGGCACGTTCACCGTTCCCGAAGTGCTGATCGATTTGCCCATTGCCTGACAGGTAAAAGCGTGAGTGGGCAGGGCAATCAGGGTTAACAGCAGCAGTGCGCCGCGGCGCAGCAGGGTGATCATCACAAAAAACTCCTTAACTCCAGGTATAGGTAACGTTAATGACGGCCTGAATGCTGCCCTGAGTGGCGCCGCCCTGGGTGCTTACCGCGCGCACACGCAGGGGAAAGCGGGCAGATTGCGCGTCGGCATCCACCGCTACCTGCTGGCTGTCACCGCTATTCAGCCGCTGGCCGGCGCTGTTCTGTAGCTCCAGCTGCAGGTTGCCGGCACTGCCCTGATTGAGATAGTAGCCGTTGGCGTCGGACTCGCCGCTGAAGGTAGCGGTGACGCGCGCGGTGCCCGCCGGACACTGGGTAAGCTGGAGGGCGACCGATTGCCAGGCCGAGGCGGCACCGGCGCTGGCAAAATCCCCGGTGGACAGCGTCCCCAAATCGGCGGTGGCCGCCGGGGTAGCGATGGTGCAGGGGCGGGCGACCACCTGACCGTTAACCGTTAACGTCACGTCACCGGCGTGGGCCAGCGACGCGGTGCCCAGCGCCAACAGCAGCAGGCCGGCGCGGGGAAATACAGAACGTTTCATCCGTTTCTCCTCAGGGGTATTCCAGCGTGAATGCGGCGGTGGCGCTGATTGTCCCGGCGGACACCGGCGCCTGCGTGGCGGTCAACTGGGCATAAAAGGGCAGCACGTTAGTTTGCCCGGGTCGCAGCGGCAGCAGGGCGACCTCTTCTGCGGTCGCATTCAGCGGCAGTGGCGCCTGCTGCGCATCAAGCAGCGCGATTGCCACGCCCTGCGCGGCGCCGCTGACCCTATCCAGCTGCAGTAGCGTCGGTTGCTGACCGTCGCCGGTACCGGTGAAAAAGACCTTGACGCCACGTGCGGCGCTGCCGCAGCGCGAGAGGACAAGATCGAACGGTACCGGCGGCGCGGTGCTACCGGGAGCGGTGAACTGCTTCGCCGCATGGGTGCCCAGGCTGACGGTGATAGCCTTCTGCGCGGTGTCGACTTCACAGGTGTTATCCTGCAGCGTGCCGGTGATGGTCAGCGTGCTGTCGGCGCTGTGCGCCGGACTCAGTAACAGCAGCAGGCTCAGCAGCCAGATATTAGGTGGTTGAGGCATTGGGCTCTCCGCGATAACAGGTGGCGGTGACGGCGTATAAACCATCGGGAAGCTGGGTGCGACCCAGCTGGTAATGGGCGCGACAGCGGGTGCTGGCGTCTTCTCCCCAGTTAGCGACCACATCACCCGCCGCGGGCAGGCCGGTCAGATAGACCTGGCCATTATCGCCGACGATGCCGCCGCCGCCGGCGGCAGTGATGCGCGTGCCGAACGGCAGCGGTTTGCCATCAACGATCAGGGTCATTAGCACTTTTTTACCAACGCGCGGGGTAAACTCCGCGCGGGCGACCGCACCGTGAGTCGGGACTACGCGTACGACCGCGTCCGGCAAATCGACGTCGTTAGCCAGCGTATCGGTATTCAGGGCAATGCGGTTTTCCCGGTATTCGGTGGCGTAGGGCAGCAGCGCGTAACCGCGCCAGTCGGTGGTAACGCCGGTCTGGTTTTCAACCGCGACGTGGTCGGCGCCCGGAGCCTTGACCAGGACCACGGTGCTGTTAGCCGGCTGACCGAAAGTCAGGCCGTTTTCATGGGCGACCACGCTGCCGCTGACGCCGTAGTACAGCTGACGCTGATCCGGGCTCTGACTGTAGCCAAGGCTGGCGTTACCGTAGCCGCCGCGCCAGTTGGTGGAGGCAAGGGTACTGCTGCCCGCCTGCGCGCGGCTGTCGTGGGTATAGCCGGTTTGCAGGCTGTAGGTCAGGTTACGATCGTCCAGCAGTGTGCCGTACAGACCGGCCAGTTGGGTGCTGCGCCCCTGCAGATCGCTGGATGCGCTGTATTTGGCGTTGGCCTGGCGCCAGGCGGAGGTATTGCCCTGCGGTAGCCAGTGGCTGAAGGGAATGTTCAGATTAAACGCCAGCAGCTGGTCGCGGCCGCTAAGCCAGGCGCTTTTATTTAGGCTGTAGCTGACCGACCAGCTGATATCCCGGTTGACCGCGTTGAAACCGGCCAGCAGCAGGCTGTCCGTTTTATCACTCCCCCAGTAGCTTTGCCGGCTCCCGGTGATAAACAGCGAAGCGGCGCTGCCCAACTGCTGATTAAGGCTCAGCTGCAGGCGACCGCGCTTCGATACGCCGGGGTTCCACGTGCCGATGTCGGGCGTGGTAAGCGGCGCGTCCGGTACCATGACGCCGCCGACGCCGTGATGCTCGCGCTGGCGATCCCAGTTAGCTTCGGAAAAGCTGTAGTAGCCGGAGGTGGAGTAGCGATAGCCCGCCAGCTGTACATTGGTGCCGGTGGCGACCAGCGCTTTGCTGTACATAAAACGCAGCGACTGCCCGCTGTGCTGACTGCCGTCACTGAGGGTCGCGTTAGCCTGGGTCACATCGCTGGAGAGCGCTCCCCAGGCGCCGAGGTTTTTTACCACGCCGGCGTTAAACGCGCGATAGTCGCCGGCCAGCTGCGTGCCGCCCAGCAGCGTCCAGCCGCCTGCCAGGCCGTGCATGGCGGTGGTTTGTACAAATGCCGGCGTTCGCTGGTCTTCATTGCCGCTGCGAAAACGGCCGGCGGTCAGCGCGTAGCGCGTATGCCCTTCACGCTGCATCAGCGGTACCGTGGCCCAGGGCTGGGTAAAGGTCTGCCGGCTGCCATCGGCCTCAATGATGCTGACCTGTAAATCGCCGCCGCCGCCGGTGGCGTACAGATCGTCGATTGCAAAGGGGCCCGGTGGCACGGTGCGCTGATAAATTTCATAGCCGTTTTGTCGAACGATAACCTGCGCCGTGCCGCGCGCGATGCCGCGGATCACCGGCGCATAGCCGCGCAGGCTATCCGGCAGCATGCTGTCATCAGAGGCCAGCTGCACGCCGCGAAAATTCATGCCGTCGAAGATATCACCGCTGGAAAAACTGTCGCCCAGGGTCAGGCGGGCGCGCAAAAATTTGATGTCACGCTCCAGCCAGCTATTAATATGCTGCCAGCGCTGAGTGGAGGACGCATTCCCCTGGCCGCGGCTGGTATTCCACACGGAATTATCGCGCAGCCGCCACGGACCGACGTTCAGGCCGCTTTGCAGATTCAGCCAGGCAAAGTGAGTGCGGCTTCCGTCGCCGCTGCGGCCGTCGTTGGCGCTGAAGGCATAGTTCAGCAGGCCCGCGGTGATGCCATCATCCCAGTATTGTGGAGGGATGTCGCCGCGGGCCACGCTGTAGAGCTGCGCCTGTGGAATCGTGAGGTTGAGGCGCTGCTGGCCGACGTCGAATTCTGCTTGCGCCGCCGGCAATAGCTGTGAGAGTACGGTACAGGGGGCCGTTGCGGCAGCCACGGCGTTATCGCGCACGCCCAGCGTCGCCAGATCCTTGCGCGTCAGGCAGGGAGTCAACTGCTGCCGCTGCACGTCCTGGCGGAAGACGATGTCCTGCGCGGTCACAAACTGATCGTTAACGTAGATGTCGACGTGCCAGGTACCTGGCGGTACTTCCAGCCCCTGCTCATACATCCCCAGATCGGCCACGGCGGCCGGATCGTCGGCTAAAAAGCGCGGATTAAACCAGAGTTCGCTCGCCGGTGCAGCGGTAACCGCGCTGCCGAACAGCACGGACGCCAGACCTACCGCCCGGCGGACGCCGCGACGACGCGTGCAGTCCGATAATACGGCCATGATGACGCTTCCTTTCAGTTTGGCTGATACGTGGCCGACATGACGGGCGTCAGCGCACCGTAATCGTTGATGGTGCGGTAGGTCACCGGGCCGGTTGCTCCTGCCGGCACGGCAACGCTGACGCTGGCCATCGGCGGTACCAGGGCGTTGGGCAGCAGGGTGTTGCCGGCTTTCAGTTCGTTAATGGTCAGGTAATAGGGGGTCGGATTATGCAGCGTCAGCGTCGTCCCGCTGCGGTGAAAACGCAGCTGTTCCGGCGCGCGATCGACGGCAGGTTTTAAGCCGGCGGGGCGGTACAGTAGCTTGATACGGTTAACGATCGCGAACTGCAGCGTATTGGCAGACTGATTGGCTTTTTCCATTGCCGGAATCGCTTTGACATTAATCCAGAACAGGCTTTCACGATCCTGCGGCAAAGCCTGCTGGCTGGCATCAATAATGCGCAGGGTGCTCTCTTTTTTGCCTTTCATCAAAAACAGCGGTGGGGTGATCACGAAGCGCGGATCTTTTTCACCGGTGGCGTTCTCCACCCACGACTGGATCAGAAAATGACTGCCCTCGTCGCTGTTCATCACCGACAGCTGTACCTGCTTACTGGAGGCCGGATATATCACCCGAGTGGCGCCTAGCGCAATGCCCGCCTCGGCGCGCAGCAGCGGTGTCAGGGTCAGGGTAAGAAACAGCAACAACAGGCTAAAAGGGTGACGAATGAGTGTGTTCATCGTTGGGTTTCCTTCAATAAGCCGCGGGAGACGCATGGGGTAAATCGTGCTGTCCCGAGACGACGCGAATTGGCGAGTCCGGGCCCGGCGGCGGCGCAATGACCGCTGCCCGCGCGGCGCGGCCGTCGGCGACTTCAGGGGGCGGGGCGTCTCCCGCGGGAATAAGCGGCGGCTGCCGGGCAAAGGGGCAGCCGCCAGACTCAGCGTATCCGCCGGGTATTAGTCGTACTGCACGCTAAACGTGGCATCCGCATTGGCTGTACCCGCCGTCGCCTGCCCCAGTGCGTAGTAGCGCGCCTGGAAAGGAATGACGTTGGTGCCCTCCAGCAGCGTCGTTTTCGCGCTGGCGGTGCTGCCATCCAGCGCGACCGGCGCGCCGGTGCGGTCCAGGATCTGGATACCGACATTGGTGGCAGGGCTTGGCACGCCATTTTGCAGAGAGAGGATATTGGCATTATTGGGCACCGAGACGCCGCTGAAGATGATTGAAACGGTAGGCGCGGTTGTCGGATTATCACCGCCGGACGCACTGGTACCGCAATCTTTCAGCACGATATTGAATCCCTTGGCGCCGCTAACCTGGCTTTCGGCCGACAGATCGTTGGTGCGTACCTGACCCATCTGCACGGTCTGGTCAACGGAATCGGCATCTACCGCGCAGGTGCCATTCACAATCTCACCCTCAAATTTGACCGAGCCGCCGGGAGTGACAATGGCGGCCGAGCTGGCGGCGGTAAACAAGCACAGCGCGCCGGCGGTCAGCAGGGATAACGTGGGTTTCTGCATAAAATTCTCCTTGGTTTCATTATGTGTTCGGACCGGATAGCGCCGATCACTTTTCCTTGAACGCCGGTGACGGAAGGGCCGTCACAACAAGCGCACTACAAACACGTCAAATTAACTACTCAGGGGGTGGGTCTTATTGGTGGGATTTATCCTAGAGTAAAATCTCGCTCATGGTATTAATAAAAGATGGTTGTATAGAATTTATTTAAAATAGCGATTTTTAGTTTTAAGTTGCCTATTAATATGCGTGCTAAGCAATGTTCCGTAGCCGGGGCGAATAACACATGGTCGTGAGGGCGTCAGTAACGTAGGTGGGGACGCCGGCGTGTGCGCTGCCGCCCGCGGCGGCGATCGCGCCGTCGGTATCAGGGGCTAACGGGGTGTGTGAACCGGCTAGCGAGGGGCACCTGACGATCGGAAGAACTCAGATTATTCTTCTGGCTGCGCCAACGATGTCGTCGTAAAGTGAGTCTTTCGCCAGCGAAAGAGAACGTAAAGGCGGCATTTACAAAATTACCCTTTCTTTTTTTTCTAATTGGGTGCAACGTAGTTAATGATTCATCCTGCTGTTACCTCGCTGGTCCCTCTGCACGTCAACCTGAGAGCGTCTCGATTGCTGAGTCAAATCCCTAATCTCACCCGTTCGGCCAGAGCGCACCATTGATCCTTAATTATGCCGAAACGATGAAAATAACAACAGGTTTAAGGTCTGATGTAATGATGATGTTTCAATTTAAATGTCCCGAATGTCAGGGATGCCAATACCGCCAGTCGCTCTTCGATATTCGTCAAGCGAATCCGTATGGCGCGGTGTGTATTTTTTGTAAGTCCAGTATGTTACTGATTAAAAAAGAAGAGATGCAGATCACCGCCGCTAATGCGCTGTCCTGATATTGCCGTATATGATCATTTCGTGATGGCGGTACATTTATCGCGAGAAAAACCAGGGTTTATCCCGCTGCGATGCATACCGGACGCGATCGCCAGAGGATGAAATATTAATTTGTTACAACTCAGACTGCACTAAATACCCCTATCCGTAGTCTGACTGTAAACCGTGTCGCGCTTATTGATAGTTTTCTTTAATGCGATACCTCATTGCATTAAAGGTGAAGTATGCAGCAACCACAACGTTTGGAAAAAAAATATTTGCACCCGCGCTACTGGCTGACCTGGTTTGGTCTGTTCGTACTCTGGGCGCTGGTGCAATTACCCTATCCGCTGCTGACCCGCATCGGGTCCACTGCCGGCAGCCTGTCGCGAAAAGTGCTGAAGCGTCGCGAGCGCATTGCCCGTAAAAATATTGATCTCTGCTTTCCCGGGCTAAGCGAGAATGAAAAAGAGAAGCTGATAGCACAGAATTTTGTATCGCTGGGCATGGCGCTGATTGAAACCGGCATGGCCTGGTTCTGGTCAGATAACCGTGTCCGCCGCTGGTTTGATGTGGATGGCCTCGATAATCTGCAGCGTGCGCAGCAGAACAACCGCGGTGTGATGGTCGTGGGCATCCACTTTATGTCACTGGAGCTGGGTGGCCGGGTCATGGGCCTGTGTAAACCGATGATGGCGACCTACCGCCCGCACAATAATCCGCTGATGGAGTGGGTGCAGACGCGCGGTCGGATGCGTTCCAATAAGGCGATGATCGATCGCCGTAATCTGCGTGGCATGGTGGGCGCGCTGAAAAAGGGCGAGGCGGTCTGGTTTGCACCGGATCAGGATTATGGCCCGAAAGGCAGTACCTTCGCGCCTTTTTTCGCCGTGGATAACGTGGCGACCACGAATGGGACTTACGTCTTATCGCGACTGTCCGACGCGGCTATTCTGACCATCACCATGATCCGTAAAGCCAATAATCGCGGCTATCGCCTGATCATCGAACCTGAGCTGCAGGGTTATCCGGCGGATGATGAAGCCGCGGCGGCGCGCTTTATCAACAAAGTGATTGAAAAAGAGATCCTGCGCGCGCCGGAACAGTACCTCTGGATCCACCGTCGCTTCAAGACGCGTCCGGTGGGGGAGGCCTCACTGTATATGTGAGACTGCGTCAGTATCGCCAGACCGATCGCGCGCCGGATTATTCGGCGCGTTTTTTGTTCAGTGTAAGGACGGCGCGGGAAAGTGTCCGCAGTCGCTTTCGCTGGGTGCGGATTCATTTTGACAGCTCTGCTGGCGCGATTGCTCTGCCGGCGCAGCGGGCTCCGGGCCAAATACCGCGGTGCAGCCGGAAAGGGTGAAGGAGACCAACAGAATATGGATGATGCGCATAGACACTCCCTGTGATGATAAACCGTTTGTCACGCGAAACCGGGGAAGCAGGCATCCTCGCGACACCCCCCTGGCGCAGGGTTATAGTTTGTCAGGATGTGTCGGTGAGTCAACTCAGAAAAGGGCGAACAGCAGGGCAACCGGAAAACTCATCGGCCAGGTTGCGCCGACCAGTACTGCGCTTAACACCTTGATGCTGATGCGATCTTTGGCGATAAAAAAGGTAATTACGGTGGCCACCAGCGCCACGACGCCGTAGAAAACCAGCATGTGTTGATAAAGAGTCATGAGGGAATACCGCACAAATAGCAAGATTTGTGCGCAATATGCTTTTTTTTGTGATGGAGATCAAGTTACAGTTTTAATCGTCGTTCAGTCGACATCCAGCCACATAGGGGCGTCGTCAAACATCTCTTCCAGCATGCGGTGCAGCTTTTCCCGATCGCCCTTATTGCCATCGGTATTCAGCGCCGGATTGTGCATGGCTTTCACCCGAACCTCGGCCTCGGGATAGAGGCGCTGCACCCGCCGTGTTAACTCGGCCAGCAGTTTTTCATTCGCTCCCGGTAAACCGGTGAAATTACGCTTATCGTAAACCAGCTCAACAAACATCAGACTATCCGTTCTTGTTACTGTATGAATAACCAGTTTATCAGGATCCCCGCCGAGGGGAAACCGACAAAAAGAGCGAAATCTACCGCTAACCTCTTATCGCCATTCGTCTGGATGGAAAATCGGCGTATCCTGTGAGCGCCGCCGCCGCATGGCGCGGCGCGACATTCATCGTAAAACACAGAGGAATAATCATGAAGGAGTCATTACGCCCGGGGCTGCTGATGCTGGTGGCGCTGATGCTGGCCGGCTGCGCGTCGCAGCCGTGGATGATGCAAATGAAAAACGGTCAGACGGTGGTGGTCGATGGAAAACCGCAGCTGGATCAAGCCAGCGGAATGATGATGTATACCGATGAGCGCGGCATCCGTCAGGCTGTTAATTCCCATGATGTGGTGACCCTGAGGCCGGTAGAGAAGTAAGGCTCAGGCTGCCGGCCAGGCCGCGCGGAGCAGGGCATAGCACTGCTCGCGGTCCCAAACCACCCAGCTATTTTTACTGTTGGCACGCGCCAGGATCCAGTCGCACTCCTCCTCGCTTAATGTCGGCGGGGAGGCCCAGAACGGATGGCAAGCCTGCTGCTGTAGCCAGTCGCGAAGGTGGCGTGCCGGCGCGGTATGCTGCAGCGGAAACAGCGCCTCTCCCAGCTCGATCACGCGCGCCTGATGCTGTGGATGCTCGCTGTCATTCAACAGCGACAAAAAGGGCAGCAGCAGCCTTCCGCACACTTCACCATGATGCCAGGTTTTTATCGCGCCAATCTCACCGGCCAGCCCGTGAATGACGCCCAGTCCGGCGCTGCTTAGCGCCTGTCCGCCCAGCCAGGAGGCCAGCAGCATTGCCTCGCGCGCTTCATCGCCGGCGGCATCCTGCTGTGCCAGCGCCGGCCAGGCGCGCATAAACAGACGCATCCCCTGCAGGGCACTCTCCCGGGTCAGCCGCGTGGCTGTCCGCGAGAGCCAGGCTTCCAGCAGATGGGTAAAGGCATCTATACCACAGTGCGCCAGTATCGGCGCCGGCGCGCTATCCAGCAGGCTGGCATCGAGGAACGCCATCGCCGGCACCATGTTCTCATGCCGCAGTGATGCCTTGACCTGCCGCTGCGCCTGGTCGGTGATCACCGCATTTTGCGTGGCTTCGCTGCCGGTTCCTGCGGTAGTCGGAACGGCAATCACCGGCAGGGTGCTGCCGTTGAGGCGCGTATCACCGATTTTTTCCAGGTAGCGAAAGCAGGGTAAAGGCTGTTCGCACAGCGCGGCCACGGCCTTCGCCGCATCGAGCACGCTGCCGCCACCGATGGCGACAATGCGCCGCGCCTGGCCGCGCCAGCGGCTGACCCAGGCGTCAATCTCCTGCGGTGACGCTTCGTGGGTGACCACCTCCCGGCCAATTAACAGCGGGGACAGGGCCTCGTCCAGCGTCGCCCAGTGCGGTCCGCGCTGCAGAGAGGGGTTACAAAATAGCAGCGTCGGGAGGGGATCCGCGCCGAGCAGCGCCGGCAATTGCTGGAGGCTACCGCGGCCAAAATGAAGCTGACGATTGGCGATTAACAGACTGGTGGACATGCTTTTCTCTCCGCGGACGTAGTCGGGTAGGCATCAGATCTAGCACAGTTAGCGTGGCCGGAGCCAGCGCAGACAGCACACGCCGGCCAGCAGTCCCCAGCAGGCGGCACTTATACCCCACAGCGTGACGCCAGAGGCGGTGATCAGAAAGGCGATCAGCGCCGCCTCGCGCTGCGCATCCGGCTGCAGCGCGCGCAGCAGGCTGCCGCCGAGGGTACTGAGCAGCGCCAGTCCGGCCAGCGTATTTATCAGCGTGGGAGATAACTGGACCATCACCACCGCCAGCCAACCGCCCAGCGTGCCGGCCAGCAGGTAAAAACCGCCGGCTGCTATCGCTGCCAGCCAGCGGCGATGGGGATCCGGATGAACGTCGGGTCCCATGCAGAGGGCGGCACTGATCGCCGCAATGCAGATGGAAAAGCCCCCCAGCGGCGCCAGCAGCAGTGAGGTCAGGGCGGTCCAGCCCAGCAGTGGGGAGGGCGGCGCCGGATAATTAAAGGCCTGCAGCGTGGCGATGCCGGGGGCGTTCTGCGACGCCATGGTCACCAGAAACCACGGCAGGCCCACGCCGATCAGCAGCGGCAGTGAGAAGTCCGGCGTCACCCAGTGGGGGATCGCGAGGACCGCGGTGGGCAGGGATGATGGCAGCGTACCCTGACCGGCAGCCACCAGTAGCCCCGCGATCAGCGTCAGCACAATAGCGAACCGCGAAAGCAGCCGGCGCGCCAGCAAATAGGCCGCACACATGCTGCCGCAGAGCAGCGGATCGACCGCCAGTCCCTGAAACGTCGACAGACCGAAGCGCAGTAAGATCCCGGCCAGCATGGCATTGGCCAGCGCCAGTGGGATGGTGTTCATCAGGCGCGTAAATAACCCGGTGAGGGCGCACAGCAGCGTTAGTGCAGAAGCAAACATAAATATGCCAACCGCCTGTGCCAGCGTCGCGCCGTGCAGACTGGTTACCAGCAGGGCGGCGCCGGGGGTGGACCACGCGGTGAGGATCGGCATTTTATAGCGTAGCGTCAGCGCGAGGGTGGTTAACCCCATTGCGATGCCGAGGGTCGACAGCCACTCTCCCAGCTGGTGTGGGGTGGCGCCCGCGGCTTTCAGCGCCTGAAAAACGATCGCCGCTGAGCTGGCGTAGCTGACCAGCACGGCCACCAGCCCGGCGGACAGCAGCGGCAGCAGGTGGGTGAGTCGACGGAGAGAATCAGGCATGGCGGCGTCCGGCTGTGCGTTATAACGCACAAGACTGGCACAGTACACGGCGACGGACAAGTGATAAACTGCGGGGATGCGAGAAGATAAGATGAATGCAGTCAGCGCCCGGGTGGCGGCAACCCTGAAACAGCTGCGCGGCGAACGCCGCTGGAGCCTCGGCGATACGGCGCAGTTTACCGGGGTCAGCAAAGCGATGCTCGGCCAGATCGAGCGCGGAGAGTCCAGCCCAACGGTGGCTACCCTGTGGAAAATTGCTACCGGCTTTGGCGTACCTTTTAGCCAGTTTATTCGCCTGGACGTCGGGCCACCGCAGGCGCTACCCGCCGCGCCGCAGGCGATGCGCGTGACGCCGGTTTTTCCGTGGGACGCGACGCTGGGGTTTGAGATGCTGCGTCTCTGGCTGCCGCCCGGCGCGCGTAGCGAATCCGCGCCGCATGCGGTGGGAACCGTCGAACATGTGCTGGTTGAAAGCGGGACGCTGTGGTTGACGATAGACGGCACGCTCCGGGTGCTGGCGGCGGGGGAAGGGGAGCGTTTCGCGGCGGACGTGGCGCACGGCTATGAAAATCGCGGCGCCGTCCCGCTAAAGTTCCACAATATCATTCACTACCCGCGCGGTGGGCGAGCCTGACCCGCCCACGCCGTAAATCAGTGTGACTGGGTGAATCCGGCCTTGTGCAAGACGCGACGGAAATCGTCCGTCAGATGATGATTGCCACCGGTGACCGGATAGATAACCTTATTCAGTACATCGTTCAGGTGATGTTCCCGGAAACGCTGTACGCTAATGGCCGTGCCGCTTTCGCCGTTAATGGCGATGCTCCCTTCTATCACGCCGTTGCTGACGCGTGCCTTAAGACAGTAGCGCCCAATGCAGGTATTGATGGTGCTCATGTCGATCTCCTTCTTGTGGGTGGAAAAGGATAACAAGCACCCAAAAGTATAGAGTCGACCTCGATTTTCGTCGCGATCTTGACGTTTATTTAAGCAACGGTGTGACTCCGCCCACCCGCGGCAGCGGCTACTGTGCCAGTATTGTCTCGCCGGAGCGCTGTTTCAGCTCCTGCTGGGCGGCGGCAGAGAGACCCGCGTCGCTGATCAGCTGATCAAACTGGTCCAGTTCCAGCGCCAGCCAGGTGGCGACTTTGTTGTATTTTGAACTGTCCGCCAGCAGCACCCGCTTGCTGCTGGCGGCGGCGGCGGCGCGTTTTACCACCACCTTTTCTTCATCCGGAGTAAATATCCCGCGGGCTCCCCAGCAGGACGCAGAGATAAACGCGATATCAATCGCCAGATTGCGCAGCGCCAGTGCGGCGGCCTCGCCGGTGCAGGAGCGGTTCTCCCGACACAGGTTCCCGCCGGTGTGAATCATGCGACAGGCGGAGGATTCAATTAAAAATCCGGCTATCACAAAATCATTGGTTACCAGCGTCAAATCATCGCGTCCGGCCAGCTCGCGCGCCAGCGCCAGCGTTGTGGTGCCGGCATCAAGGTAGATGCAGCTGTGGCGCGGTATGATCGCCGCCGCGGCGCGGCCAATTGCCTGCTTTTCCGCGCTGGACAGGCGGGTTTTATCCAGGTGAGAGGGTTCGCTGGCCAGCCGTTCGGGCGAGCGTACGCCGCCGGACACCAGCAGTACCGCCCCCTGTTCTTCCAGTTTTTGTAGATCGCGCCGGATGGTCATATGCGATACGCGGAGCCGATCCGTCAGTTCTGCAATGCTCACCACGCCGCGCTGGGCGACGAGGGCGAGGATCTGTTGATGCCGTTCAACGGGGATCATACCGTCTCCTGTGTGACTGTGAACTGTGGGCAGTAAATGCGGTGTAGTATATCGCTGCTGCTGCAGTAACTTCGCAAATTTTCACGTTTAAACGGCATGCCTCACAAAAAAAACCGCTAATGCGGCACGATACGATGACGTTTAACCTTCTGTTTTAACGATAATAATTAACCGTTTCCTTATCATCTGTTAAATCATGTGAAAACTACCTACGCCTGTTAATTATTGTGAGGCTGGTCGCACAAACTTGCCGCAATCGGCGCTATACTTCACATAAGAAAACAATTAATCACCAATATTAACATGGAGTCAACATGTCACTCACTACACCTTTGGCCGTTTGCGTTGTGGGGTTAGGTTCCATGGGCATGGGAGCCGCCCAATCGTGCGTGCGCGCCGGGTTAGCCACTTGGGGCGTCGATCTCAACCCTCAGGCGCGGGAAACGCTGCTGGCCGCCGGTGCGCGCGGCGCCGCCGCCAGCGCGGAACACTTTGCGGATCGGCTGGATGCCGTGCTGCTGCTGGTGGTGAACGCCCGGCAGGTCAAACAGATCCTGTTTGGCGAACAGGGGCTGGCCGCGCAGCTGAAACCGGGTACGGCGGTCATGGTCTCCTCCACGATTTCCGCCGGGGATGCGCGCGAGATTGCGGATGCTCTGGCCGCGCACGGATTGCTGATGCTGGATGCGCCGGTATCCGGCGGGGCGGCAAAAGCCGCGCTGGGCGAGATGACGGTGATGGCGTCTGGCAGCGATGCGGCCTTTACCGCGCTTGCGCCGGTACTGGATGCGGTAGCCGGCAAGGTGTATCGCATCGGTAGCGAACCCGGGCTCGGATCCACGGTGAAAATCATCCATCAGTTGTTGGCCGGGGTGCATATCGCTGCGGGCGCTGAGGCCATGGCGCTGGCGGCACGGGCGGGGATCCCGCTCGATACCATGTATGACGTGGTGACCCACGCGGCGGGCAATTCGTGGATGTTTGAAAACCGCATGCGCCACGTGGTGGATGGCGACTACAGTCCGAAGTCGGCGGTGAATATTTTTGTGAAGGATCTCGGCCTGGTAGCGGATACCGGGCAGGCGCTACATTTTCCGCTGCCGCTCGCCTCGACGGCGCTGAACATGTTTACTGCCGCCAGCAACGCCGGATTTGGCAAGGAAGATGACAGCGCAGTGATCAAAATCTTTAGCGGTATCACCCTGCCGGGTGAGGAGAAGAAAGCATGAAACGTTTAGGGGTGATCGCAGACGATTTTACCGGCGCGACCGATATCGCCAGTTTTCTGGTGCAGAACGGCCTCTCTACCGTACAGGTTAACGGCGTGCCGGATGCGGCACTCGCCGGTGATGCGCGCGCGATTGTAGTGAGCCTGAAATCCCGCTCCTGCCCGGTTGACCAGGCGGTAGCCCAGTCGCTGGAAGCACTGGCATGGCTACAGCAGCAGGGCTGCGACCGTTTCTACTTTAAATACTGCTCAACGTTTGACAGTACCGCCAGCGGTAACATTGGTCCGGTGACCGATGCGCTGCTGGACGCGCTGGGCGCGCCGATGACCATTCTCTCTCCCGCGCTGCCGGTTAACGGACGCAGCGTGTATCAGGGCTATCTGTTTGTCGGGGAGCAGCTGCTGAGTGAATCGGGTATGCGCCACCATCCGGTGACGCCGATGACCGACAGCTCGCTGATCCGCCTGATGGACGCGCAGGCGCAGGGGCGCTGCGGGCTGGTGAACGCCGCGACGATCGCCGCCGGTGCGCAGGCCACGAGGGAGCGGCTGACGGCGCTGCGCGCCGCCGGGATGCGTTATGCGGTACTGGATGCGGTAAGCGAAGCGGACCTGCTGGTGCAAGGCGAGGCGGTGCAGGATTTGCCGCTGGTGACCGGCGGATCCGGGCTGGCGATTGGCCTTGCGCGGCAGTGGGCGCAGGCCGGCTACGATCGTGAGCGGGCGCAGCAGGCAGGGCGCCCGCAGGGGGATCGCGCGGTGGTGATCGCCGGATCCTGCTCGACGATGACCAATGCGCAGGTGGCACACTATCGTCAGCGCGCGCCGGCGTGTGAAATCGACGTGGCGCGCTGCCTGACGACACTGCCGGCGTACGCCCAAACGCTGTGTGACTGGGTGGAAGCCCAGCGCGGCCCGCTGGCTCCGCTGCTGTACGCGACCGCTGATGCGCAGACGCTGCAGGCGATTCAGCAGCAGTATGGCGCACAGCGCAGCAGTGATGCCGTTGAGCAGCTGTTCGCCGAGGTGGTACGCGAACTGAAAGCGCGCGGCTATCAGCGTTTTATCGTTGCCGGCGGAGAAACCTCCGGTGTGGTAGCGCAAACGTTGGGGATCCATGCGTTTCACATTGGCCCGGTGATTGCTCCCGGCGTGCCCTGGGTCCGCGCAACCGATCAGCCGATTTCGCTGGCGCTGAAATCCGGAAACTTTGGTGATGAACAGTTCTTCTCCCGCGCACAGGAGGCATTTGCGCTATGACTGAACAACAAGCACGTGACGAGATGGTACGCCTGGGCGCCTCCTTTTTTCAGCGCGGTTACGCGACCGGCTCTGCCGGAAATCTCTCGCTGCTGCTGGAGGACGGGACGCTGTTGGCCACGCCAACCGGCTCTTGCCTCGGCGAGCTGCAGGCCGATCGGCTATCCCGCGTTACCCTGCAGGGTGAGTGGCTGAGCGGTGATAAGCCCTCAAAGGAGATCAGCTTTCATCGCGCTATCTATCTGAACAAACCGGCGTGCCGGGCCATCGTGCACCTGCACTCGCTGTACCTTACTGCGCTCTCCTGCCTGCAGGGGCTGGACACGCGTAACTGTATTCGTCCTTTTACCCCCTATGTGGTGATGCGGGTGGGAGACGTGCCGGTGGTGCCCTATTACCGTCCCGGTGACGCGCGGCTGGGTGAGGATCTGGCCCGCCTGGCGCCGGACTATAACGCCTACCTGCTGGCCAATCACGGGCCGGTGGTGACCGGCAGCTCGCTACGTGAGGCCGCTAATAATACCGAAGAGCTGGAAGAGACGGCACGACTGATCTTTACGCTGGGCGATCGCCCGATTCGTTATCTGACCGAAGAAGAGGTGGCGGAGCTACGCCCCTGAGGAGAACCCATGCCTAAGTTTGCCGCCAACCTGTCGACGCTATTTAGCGAGTTGCCGTTCCTTGAGCGCTTTGCCGCCGCCGCCGAGGCGGGCTTTCGCGCCGTGGAGTTTTTGTTTCCCTACGACTATCCACCAGAGGTACTGAAGGCAGAGCTGGATAAGCACGGCCTCGCTCTGGTGCTGTTCAATACCGCCCCCGGCGATACCGCACGGGGAGAGTGGGGGCTGGCGGCGATCCCCGGACGCGAAGCCGAAGCGCGACGCGATATTGACCGTGCCCTGGACTACGCCCTGGCGCTGGATTGTCCGCAGGTGCACGTGATGGCCGGCGTCCTGCCGCCGGGAGCCGACCGCGAACGCGCCTGCGCGACGCTGGTAGAGAACCTGCGCTACGCCGCCGCACGCTTTGCGCCGCACGGGAAGCGGCTACTGCTGGAGGCGCTCAATCCCACCACAAAGCCCAACTATTTGTATGCCAGCCAGTATCAGACGCTGGAGATGGTGCGACGGATTGACCGCGATAATGTCTTTATTCAGCTGGATTTGTTCCACGCGCAGCTGGTCGACGGCAATCTGACTCACCTGATACGTGAGTACGCCGGACAGTATCAGCATGTGCAAATTGCCTCCGCGCCAGACCGCCACGAGCCGGATGACGGCGAAATCGATTACGGCTGGCTGTTTGCGAAACTGGATGAGAGTGGCTACCCGGGATGGGTGGGCTGCGAATATTTTCCCCGCGGTAACACGCTGGCCGGATTAGGCTGGCTGCAGCCCTGGATTACACCAACACCCACACACTAAAAAACGGCGAAAGCCATCCGCAGAGGTGGCTTTCTCACCAGGGGATTTTCATTACGCACCGTCAGTGTGCGATCGTTAAGAAGGCTTACCTCCCTATGTCTACTGCCCTGTTATTGACCATCGCGCTGGTAAGTGTGGTGCTGCTGCTGCTGTTAGTGATTAAAGCCAAAGTCCATCCATTTGTGGCGCTGTTGATTTCCAGCCTGTTCGTTGCCGTCTGCAGCGATATTCCCGCCGATAAAGTGGTCTCAGTGATCACCAGCGGTTTGGGATCGCTGCTGGGCGGCATTACCATTATCGTGACGCTGGGCGCGATGCTCGGCGCGGTCATTGAAAGCTCTGGCGGGGCGGATTCGCTGGCGAAAAAGATTACCGGCCGACTGGGGGTCAAGCGCACGGTGGGCGCCCTGACGCTGGTGGCGTTTATTCTTGGCCTGCCGGTGTTCTTTGATGTCGGCTTTATTATCGTGATTCCGCTGATTTACGGCTTTGCCAAAGTTGCCCGCGTCTCGCCGGTGAAATACGGTTTACCCATGGCCGGCATGATGTTAATGGTGCACGTCGCTATTCCCACCCATCCTGGGCCGGCCGCGGCGGCGAACCTGCTGAATGCGGATATCGGCCTGCTGATGCTCTGGGGGCTCGCGGTTTGCGTACCGACCGGTCTGTTGGGCTATCTGGTGGCCCGACGGCTGAACAGAAAGACCTATCAGCTGTCGGTCGAGGTGCTGGAGCAGCTGCAGCTGGCGAAGCCGGAAGAACAACCGGCGCCGCGCGATGCCGCGCCAGCTCCAGGGGCATTCCTGATCTCCGCGCTGATTGTCTTACCGATTTTATTGATCCTGATGGGCACGCTGGTGACCGATAAAATTCCCGCCGGCAAGCTGCATAACCTGCTGGTGATTATCGGTTCCCCGGCGATTGCCCTGCTGATTTCGCTGGCGCTGGCCTGCTGGCTGCTCGGCCTGCGTCGCGGGTGGACGCGTGACAAGCTGGAAGCGATCACGGGCAATGCCATCCCCAGTGCCGCCGGCGTCATTCTGGTGTCCGGCGCCGGTGGCGCGTTTGGCAAAGTGCTGGTGGAGTCGGGAGTGGGTAAAGCGCTGGCAGAATCGCTGCACGCGCTGCACTTGCCCTTGCTGCCGGCGGCGTTCCTGCTGGCGCTGGCGCTGCGTGCGTCCCAGGGATCGGCAACGGTCGCGATTGTTACCACCTGCGGCCTGCTGGCCACGGCGGCCAGCGGTTTATCCGATACCCAGCTGGTGATGCTGGCGCTGGCGGCCTGTTTTGGCGGCTTCGGGCTCTCTCACGTCAATGACTCCGGTTTCTGGGTGGTCACCCGTTTTCTCGGTCTGTCGGTTGCAGACGGTCTGCGCAGTTGGACCGTGTTGACCACCCTGATGGGCATTATCGGTTTTGCGCTGGTGTGGGGGATAGCGTTAGTGGTGTAGCGCGCGGCACCGCTGATGGCGGCCGATAACTCCCGACGTTGCCCTTCTGGCCCGCATTGGCGGGCTTTTTTTATGGTGACGCGTCTGCCCGGCTTATCTCCGGATCGCTGGCATACTGCGGCGGTCGCCCCGGTGGATGCGGCAGGAGATCGAGGCGGGATAAGGGGTGAGCGCACTCTGCGCAGATCGCGCCATGGGGAGAGCCCGGCGGATTATTATGCGTGGTAAAGCGGACTTTGTGACTGCCGCAGCGGCGACAGCGAATTCTTAACACCATCCTGTAGTCTCCAGTAAACAGTCTTCCTTCTGCGCCGCCATCCTACGGCCTGGTTTGTATCAAAATATGTATTTTTGTCCTGTTAAGGAAAAATTAAGTCGATACGCACTATGATCTAACCGAATGGGCGACTTGAGTAAATAAAAATTTTTACTCGCTGAATCTCAGTTTGCGCCGATCGCGCAATGGGGAACAGGGGGAGACCTGCACGGTTTATCCTGATGTCCATTCTGTATGGCGATGTTAGGGACGTTTGCTCGTGGGGATGCTAACCCCACTGACCAGGAATAGATGTAACATGAAGACACGACACCTTACTTTGATGCTGGTGGCGAGCCTGGCGGCAGGCTCCACCTGCGCCGCTTCTACTCACGACCGCGAGGGTGCCGATCGTGGCTGGTGGCAGACCTTCACCGGCAATGTTAAAGAGACGTGGCAGTCGCCACAACACGGTGATCTCTATATTCCGGCCATCACCTGGCACAACCGGCTGACCTACGATCAGGAGCACATTGATAAGTACAATGAGCGCCCGTGGGGAGCCGGTGCCGGCATGTCGCGTTGGGATGAGAAGGGCAACTGGCATGGCCTGTATGTGATGGCGTTTAAGGACTCCTTTAATAAGTGGGAGCCGATTGGGGGCTACGGGTGGGAAAGTACCTGGCGGCCGCTGCAGGATCAGAATTTTCATCTCGGTCTCGGCTATACGGCGGGGGTGACGATGCGGGATAATTGGAACTATATTCCGATTCCGCTGGTGTTACCGCTGGCCTCGGTGGGATACGGTGACGCGACTTTCCAGATGACCTATATCCCCGGAACCTGGAACAATGGCAATGTCTACTTTGCCTGGTTCCGCTGGCAGTTTTAAGGCGTTGGCGAGGAGTGCCGTGCCGGATGATGACAAAAAATGACGATATTTATCACTTTTTCAGCATCTGGGACTGGACAAACTCGCTGGCAATTGCTGTACTAGATGACGACACAGTTTAGTGTCCATTTTTCATGTAAAGGTAATATTGATGTCCAAGATCAAAGGTAACGTTAAGTGGTTTAATGAATCCAAAGGATTCGGTTTCATTACTCCGGAAGATGGTAGCAAAGACGTATTCGTACACTTCTCTGCCATTCAGAGCAACGGTTTCAAAACCCTGGCCGAAGGTCAGCGCGTTGAGTTTGAAATCACCAATGGCCAGAAAGGCCCGTCTGCTGCTAACGTTATCGCTCTGTAAGTTAACAGTCAGAATTCTTAAAACCCGCCGCGAGGCGGGTTTTTTTTTGCCGGCAGTTCAGTGCTGAAACCAGATTATCAGCCAGGCCAGCGTACCAAGGAGTACCAGCAAACTGGCGGAGAATTCGCTTAATGTACGGGGTAACCACGCTTTCATCATGCTATCCAGTGAAGGGCCATGGAAGCGAGTGTTGCAAAGTTACGTTAAGGAAACATTAAAGCGGTGAGAAATGATTCACCAGCCAAAACGCCAGGGCGGTCATCAGTAGCGATCCCAGCAGGTTCAGTCCAACGTTGAGAAGCGCCCAGGCTACGCGCCCGTCCTGGAGTAGCATGACCACTTCCAGTGAGAAGGTGGAAAAGGTCGTCAGACCGCCGCAGAAGCCAGTGGTCAACAGCAACTTCCACGTCGGATCCCAGTGGCTGAAGCGGCTGAACAGTGCGATGCCAAGGCCAATAATAAATGCGCCGGCCAGGTTAGCGCTGAGCGTTCCCAGCGGAATTGCCTGATGCGCGGGGTTGAGCCGCAGGCTCAGTAGCCAGCGCAGAACGCTGCCGGCACCGCCGCCGATAAATACTGCCAAAAAAGTCGGAAACATTCGTGGTATCTCTGATAAGTATCGCACGGTAAAGGCAGAGGGGATGCATTACACTCTACCTGTTAAGACCCACAGGTTAACCTGATGACGCAGGAGTGAAAAGAGATGATGATTCGGACAGCTCAGGCGAGCGATGCATTTGCCCTCAGCGCGCTGTTAACAGAATTGGGCTATGCCGATACGGCAGGCTTTATTTCCGGGCGGCTGGAAGCACTGATTGCGCATCAGGATGAGGTGCTGCTGATTGCCGAAGCGGGGCATACCGTGCTGGGATTTTTATCGCTGCACTTTATTCCTCAGCTGGCGCTGGCCGGGGATTTTGCGCGGATAAGCTATTTTTGCGTGGCCGACGGCGAGCGCAGCAAGGGGTTGGGACAGCAATTGCTGGAGGAGGCGGAGCGGCGGGCGGGCGAACGCGGCTGCGATCGTCTCGAGGTGCATTGCCATGTCGCTCGCACCAAAGCTAATCAGTTTTATCAGCGGGAAGGCTATGAAGATGCACCGGTCTACCGCACTAAGCGACTGGCGACGGCATAATGAAGGTCGGTCTGGGACAGTTTGCCGTGGCGCGCGACTGGCAGGAGAATGCTGCCACCTGCGCTCAACTGATGCAGCAGGCGGCGCAGGCGCAGGCCGATCTGCTGGTTCTGCCAGAGGCGGTGCTGGCACGGGATAATGCTGACCCCGATTGGGGGGTGAATGCGGCCCAGCCGCTTGACGGTCCTTTTATGCAGCGGCTGCTGGCGCAGAGCCGGGGGCAGGCGCTGACAACGCTGTTCACGCTGCACGTGCCCGACGGGCGCGATCGGGTGTGTAATACCCTGGTGGCGCTGCGGGACGGCGACATTGTCGCCCGCTATGACAAACTGCACCTGTACGATGCCTTTGCCGTGCAGGAGTCACGCCGGGTATCTGCCGGGCAAACGCTGCCGGCGTTGCTGTCAGTCGGGGGGATGAAGGTAGGCCTGATGACCTGCTATGACGTGCGCTTTCCGGAACTGGCCCGTCGGCTGGCGTTAGACGGGGCGGAGGTACTGGTGTTGCCATCAGCCTGGGTCAGGGGTCCCCTCAAGGAGCATCACTGGCAAGTGTTGGTGGCCGCCCGCGCGCTGGAGAACACCTGTTATATGGTGGCGGTAGGAGAGTGCGGCCCGCGCAATATCGGCAGCAGTCGGGTGGTCGATCCGCTCGGGGTGACCATCGCCTGTGCGGCCGAGGCGCCCGCGCTGCTGTTTGCCGAACTGAGTCGTGAGCGGCTGGCCGAGGTGCGCGACCGGTTGCCGGTGCTGGCCAACCGGCGCTTTGCGTTACCGCAGTTGCAAGGCGGTTCGGCGGATTGTCAAGCGCAGTGACGTACTCTGTTACAGACCCGGTTTGCGGTTGACGGCGCGCAGGCGTTTAATAGCGCTATTCGGGCCCGGTGACAGGTCCTTGACGGTCACGACCGCGCGGGCGGTCCACTAAGGCAAAAGGTGAAATATGGAAGGTATCAGTCTGGCGAAACTGCTGATCATCGGCGCGCTGATCGTGTTGCTGTTTGGTACAAATAAACTGCGCAGTTTGGGCGGCGATTTGGGGGCGGCAATCAAAGGCTTTAAGAAGTCAATGCGCGATGATGAGCGCAGTGTGAATAGCGTGGCGATTGACGAGACGCCGGCGGAGCGCCCAACCCACAAAGAGTGATTGGCGACGGCATAAAAAAGGTCGGGACTCTCCCGACCTTTTTTCATCCCGCAAAAAGCATTACTTCACTTCTTCACCTTTAGCCTGCAGATCGGCGTGGTACGATGAGCGAACAAACGGTCCGCAGGCGGCATGGGTGAAGCCCATCGCCAGCGCTTCTTCTTTCATCTCTTCGAATTCGGCCGGGCTGACGTAGCGCTGTACCGGCAGGTGATGGCGGCTCGGCTGCAAATACTGTCCCAGCGTCAGCATGGTGACGCCGTGACGGCGCAAATCACGCATGACTTCAACGATCTCGGCGTTCGTTTCCCCCAGTCCCACCATCAGGCCTGATTTGGTGGGAATGTCCGGATGTGCCGCTTTAAAGCGCTCCAGCAGGGTCAGCGACCATTCATAGTTGGCCCCCGGGCGCACCTGGCGATACAGGCGCGGCACGTTCTCAAGATTGTGGTTAAACACGTCCGGCGGCGTCGCGGTGAGGATCTCCAGCGCGCGATCCATGCGGCCGCGGAAGTCGGGCACCAGAGTTTCAATCTTGATGGTCGGGTTCTTTTCACGGATGGCGCGAATGGAGTCGGCAAAGTGCTGTGCCCCGCCGTCGCGCAGGTCGTCGCGGTCTACCGAGGTAACCACCACGTAGCGCAGGCCCATGTCGGCAATGGTTTGCGCCAGTTTAGCCGGCTCATTGGCATCGGGAGCCACCGGCCGACCGTGGGCAACGTCGCAGAACGGGCAGCGTCGGGTGCAAATCGCGCCGAGGATCATAAAGGTGGCGGTACCGTGGTTAAAGCATTCGGCGAGGTTAGGGCAGGACGCTTCCTCACAGACGGAGTGCAGGCCGTTTTTCCGCATGGCGGCCTTGATGCCCTGGATACGGCTGGAGTCAGCGGGGAGTTTGATTTTCATCCACTCCGGCTTTTTCAACCGCTCTGGCTGTTCGCTTACCACGGTTTTCACCGGGATCAGGGCCATTTTGTCTGCGTCGCGGTATTTTACGCCGCGTTCCATCTGAATTGGTTTACTCATAATCTTGCGGGTTCCACGTGGTAGCGATGGCAACTCAACGACTAATTTTGATTTTCAACTTTTTTTGAGAAAAGCGGCCGAAGTATACCATCTCGCCCGATGGCACGCAGCACGCTGCGGCGCAAAGGTAACGGAAATGTTGTAAAGTCGCACGCACGGTTAAGCTTTCGACAGCATCAGCGCATCGCCCCACTGCCACGCCGGAATAGCCAGTAAGCGAGTAAAGTGGGCAATTAACGCCGGCTGGACGTCAATGAGAGAAATGCCCGGCTGCCAGTGGCTCAGCTGGGTCATCGTCATCCCGGCATAGCCGCAGGGATTGATGCGCCGGAACGGTGATAAATCCATATTAACGTTCAGCGCCAGGCCGTGAAACGAGCGGCCCTGACGAATACGCAGGCCCAGCGAGCAAATTTTTTGCTGCGCGACGTAGACCCCGGGGGCATCCGGGCGGGCCTGCGCCGGGATTTGATAGTCGGCGAGGGTGGCGATCACCGTCTGTTCCAGGGCGCTGACCAGCTGGCGTACGCCGATTTTACGGCGTTTGATGTCGATCAGCACATACATCACCTGCTGGCCGGGGCCGTGGTAGGTGACCTGACCGCCGCGATCGCTTTGCACCACCGGAATGTCACCGGTCATCAGCAGGTGTTCGGCTTTACCCGCCTGTCCCTGAGTGAATACCGGTGGGTGTTCGACCAGCCAGATCTCATCCGGGGTATCGGCCTCGCGGGCGTCGGTAAACTGATGCATGGCCATTGAGACCGGCGACCAGGGCTGCAGGCCGAGCTGGCGTACGATAAGGGGAGCAACTGGGGTCATAGCGGGTCCAAATGAACCGGGCGGGAGGAGGCCCCGCCCGTGAGAGAGTTACAGCACCATGCGGACGATTTCGATATTGCCCAGCTCTTCGTACAGGGTTTCGACCTGCTCGATGTGGGTGGCGGTGATGGTGATTGACACCGAGTGATAATTACCCTTGCTGCTGGGTTTCACATCCGGATTATAGTCCCCGGGCGCATGGCGCTGGACCACTTCAACCACCTGATCAACCAGCTCCGGCTTCGCCAGTCCCATCACTTTGTAGGTAAAAGGGGTGGGGAATTCCAGCAGTTCTTTCAGATTGGTTTTCATATACTCTCCGTCACGCTAAAGCAGGCGCTCCCGCCAGAGCGGGAGCGCGGTTATGGCTATTATATGGGGATGCGGGGCAGAATAATCAAGTTTCTGCACGTGCATCCGCACCGATCTTAGCCAAACCAGTGGTGAAACATCAGCTTAATGTAGTCGACGATGCGGCTAAAGAAGCCGCCTTCCGGCATCTCTTTCAGCACCACCAGTGGGCGCTGGTCGATGGTTTTGCCGTCCAGCTGGAAGTTGATTGAGCCGACTACCTGATTTTTCTGCAGCGGCGCGTGCAGTTCGGTGTTAGTCAGTACGTAGCTGGCCTTCAGGTCTTTCATGCGGCCGCGCGGAATGGTCAGGTAAACGTCTTTCTCTACGCCAAGCTGCACCCGATCGCTGTCGCCAAACCAGACTGGCTCAGAGGCAAACTCTTTTCCGGCCTTCAGCGGCGCCACGGTTTCGAAGAAGCGGAAGCCCCAGGTCAGCAGCTTTTTGCTCTCCACTTCGCGACCTTTGTAGGTGTGCCCGCCCAGTACCGCAGAGATCAGGCGCATCTGCCCCTCGGTTGCCGAGGCGACCAGGTTGTAGCCGGCGGCGTTGGTGTGGCCGGTTTTAATGCCATCCACGTTCAGGCTGGTGTCCCACAGCAGGCCGTTGCGGTTCATCTGACGGATATTGTTAAAGGTAAACTCTTTTTCGCGGTAGACGGCGTACTCCTCCGGCACGTCGCGGATCAGCGCCTGGCCGATCAGCGCCATGTCGCGCGCGGAGCTGTACTGCCCCTCGGCATCGAGGCCGTGCACGGTGCCAAAGTGGGTGTTTTGCAGCCCCAGCGCCTTCACGTAGTTGTTCATCAGGCCGACAAACGCGTCCTGACTGCCGGCGACATAGTCAGCCATCGCTACGCAGGCGTCGTTGCCGGACTGCAGCACGATGCCGCGCGTCAGCTGAGAAACCGGTACGCGGTCGCCCGGCTTAAGGAACATCAGCGAAGAGCCTTTAAACACCGGATTACCGGTGGCCCAGGCATCCTGGCCGATGGTCACCATGTCGTCCTGATGGATTTTGCCCGCTTTGACGGCCTGGCCAATCACATAGCTGGTCATCATTTTGGTCAGGCTGGCCGGATCGCGACGGACGTCAGCGTTTTTCTCGGCCAGCACCTTGCCTGAGTTGTAATCAATCAACACGTAGGCTTCGGCGTCGATATCCGGCACGCCGGGAATCATCGTCTTCAGGTTTACGTCTTCGGCGTGTACAGCACTGCAAAGACCGAGCAGCAGCATCGCGGCGGTCATGCGCTTCATTAAGCGGGAGGGGATCAACTGGTTCATGGGTGAGGACAATGACATCCGTGAGTTAAATGAAAAAAGTGCCTTACTATAGCAAATGCGCCCGGGCAGGGCACCGCCCTTTATCCCGGACATGTTAACAGATTTTTCTGCGCGCGCGGTTAGCGCGTGGCAGGCAGCGGCACCACAAATCCGGACTGCTGCGCTTCCTGGCTCAAACGCTGCAATAATGCCTGCGCCTGCTCACGACGGCTGAATTGTCCCAGCTGCACGCGCCAGATACCGTCGGCAGACGGGCTGGCCTGCCACGCAACGTTAAAGCGAGCGCCCAGGCTTTCACCCAGCATGCGGGCGCGGCTGGCGTCCTTTACTGCGGCGACCTGTACGCCCCAGTTGCCGGTCGTCGGTGCGCCGCTGGCGGGCATCGCGGCGGCGGCAACCGGCGCGGCGGCTGGCGCGGGTTCGCTGCCTTCCAGTACGCCGCTGGCTAGCGGCTGCGGTGCGCCGAGAAAGCCGCTGCTTTGCACTGGCGCGCCCAGATTATCTTCTGACTGCAGCTGGCGATTATCTATCGGCTGTGCGGCGGCGGGCGCCGCGGCTGCCTGCGCCCCGGCCGGCGCGATGCTGCCCATCGGTGATGATCCGCCGAGGTCCGGTCGGGCGGGCAGGGCATAACTCTGCTTCGCGACCACTGTGCCACAGCTGCCGGGGCCGGACAGGCTGCCATCCGGCGCGACGACAATGGCGTCCAGTCGAACCCGGGTGTTATTGGAGAGATTGAGGCGGTCACCGGCGGCGCGTGACAAATCGATAATCCGTCCCGGGGTGTAGGGACCGCGGTCGTTAACCCGCACTACCAACTGGCGGCCGTTGGCAAGGTTGGTCACCCGTACGTAGCTCGGCAGCGGCAGGGTGGGGTGCGCGGCGGTGAGCGCATCGGGATCGAAGGTTTCACCGAGGGCGGTAGGCTTGCCGCTGGCCTCGTCGCCGTACCACGCCGCCAGCCCGGTTTCGCTGAAGGTGGCCGGATTGCTCACAATGCGGTAGGTCTTACCGTTCATGCGATAATCCTGGCTGGTGCGCGGATCGACCGGCTCATAGCGCGGCTCGGTGCCGCCAATTTCGGTCACCGGGCCCTGACATACCGCCGCCGGCGCTGAGACCGGGGCCGGTTGCTGTTCCGTACTGCAGGCCGCCAGCAGCACTGATGTGCCGGCAATCCAAAGCCAATCCTTACGCATTTCTCGCCTCTTATACGCTTTTTGATAACATTTTTCGGTGAGTGTGGATCGACATGACGATGCCAAATCCGGCCATCAGCACAATCAGCGCCGATCCCCCGTAGCTAACCAGCGGCAGCGGTACGCCAACCACCGGTAAGATACCACTCACCATGCCAATATTCACAAAAACATACACAAACAGAATCAGCATCAGGCCGCCGGCCATTACCCGGCCAAACGTGGTTTGCGCGCGGGCGGCAATGATCAGTCCGCGCATGATCAGCAGCAGGTAGAGCACGACCAGCAGAATCACCCCAAGCAGGCCCAGCTCTTCTGCCAGTACGGCAAAGATAAAGTCGGTATGCCGCTCGGGCAAAAACTCCAGCTGCGACTGCGTGCCGTGCAGCCAGCCTTTTCCACGCAGCCCACCCGAGCCGATGGCAATTTTCGACTGAATGATGTGATAGCCGGCGCCGAGCGGATCGCTTTCGGGGTCGAGCAACATCATGACCCTGTCGCGCTGATAGTCATGCATCAGGAAGAACCAGAGTATCGGAATAAATGCCGCCAGCAGCAGCGCGGCGACGCCGATCAGGCGCCAGCTCAGGCCGGAGAGAAACAGGACAAACAGGCCCGAGGCGCAGACCAGAATCGAGGTGCCGAGATCCGGCTGGGCCGCTACCAGCAGCGTCGGTACAAAAATCAGCATCAGCGCCAGGCCGGTGTTTTTCAGCGATGGCGGGCAGACGTCGCGGTTCATAAAGCGCGCCACCATCAGCGGGACGGCGATTTTGGCGATCTCTGACGGCTGGAAGCGCACGACGCCGAGATCCAGCCAGCGCTGGGCGCCTTTACTGATCTGCCCAAATACATCCACCGCCACCAGCAGGATCACGCTGATAATATAGAGATAGGGCGCCCAGCCTTCGTAGATGCGCGGCGGAATTTGCGCCATCACTACCATCACCACCAGCCCCATCATGATTTGACCGATCTTGCGCTCCATCATGCCCGGATCCTGGCCGCTGGCGCTCCACATCACAATCGCGCTGTAGGTCAGCAGGGCCAGAATACAGAGCAAAAAAATGGGGTCGATATGGATGCGCGTCCAGATCGAACGTTTTTGAGGACTGTCATTCATCGACATGCTTATTCGCCTTCATAGCCGGGCGGCGTCGGTGGCGCATCCGGCAAAGTGGTATTGTTATCGCCCAACATAATGTGGTCGAGAATCTGGCGCATGACGGTACCTACCGCCGGTCCCGCGCCGCCGTTTTCCAGAATGATGGCCACGGCAACGCGCGGATTATCGTAGGGGGCAAACGCCGTCATCAGCTTATGGTCGCGCAGGCGTTCAGCAATTTTATGGGCGTTATAGGTCTCGTTCTCTTTCAAACCGTACACCTGTGCCGTCCCTGATTTAGCCGCGATTTTGTACGGCGCATCGGCGAAGCTTTTATGAGCGGTGCCGTTCGCGCGGTTAGCAACGCCGTACATTCCGTCTTTGGCGATCTCCCAGTAGCCGGAGTGAATGTCACCGATCGGCGCGCTGATCGGCTGCTTAAAGGGCACCATTACGCTGTGCTCTTTTACCGCGCGCATCAGGTGCGGCACTTTAACCACGCCGTCGTTGATCAGGGTCATCAGGGCTTTGTTCATCTGCATCGGGGTGGCGGTCCAGTAGCCCTGCCCAATGCCGACCGGGATAGTGTCCCCCTGGTACCAGGGCTTTTTAAAGCGCTTCATCTTCCATTCGCGCGTGGGCATGTTACCGGCGGTCTCCTCCGCGAGATCAATCCCGGTATAATGGCCGTAGCCAAACTTCTCCATCCAGCTGGAGAGGCGATCGATGCCCATATCGTAGGCCACCTGATAGAAGAAGGTATCCGCTGACTCTTCCAGCGATTTGGTGACGTTGAGGCGACCGTGGCCCCATTTTTTCCAGTCGCGGTAGCGCTTTTCGGAACCGGGAAGCTGCCACCAGCCGGGATCGAACAGCGAGGTATTGCGGTTGATGACCCCGGCGCTGAGTGCCGAGACGGCGACATAGGGTTTCACCGTCGAGGCCGGCGGATAGGCCCCCTGGGTGGCGCGGTTAATCAGCGGGCGGTTTTCATCGTTCAGCAGGCGTTTGTAGTCGGCGCTGGAGATACCATCGACGAACAGATTGGGATCGTAGCTGGGGGTGGAGACCATCGCCAGCACATCGCCGTTGCGCGGATCGGTGACCACCACCGCCGCGCGGCTGCCGACCAGCAGCGTTTCGATATACTGCTGCAGATGCAGGTCAATGGTGAGCCAGATATCGCGTCCGGCCTGCGGTGACTGCTCATGCAGCTGACGAATAACCCGGCCGCGGTTGTTGACTTCCACCTCTTCGTAGCCGGTTTTTCCGTGCAGCACCTCTTCGTAATAGCGCTCAATACCCAGCTTTCCGATATCATGCGTGGCGGCGTAGTTGGCCCAGATGCCCTCTTTACTGAGCCGCTCGACATCGCGATCGTTGATTTTTGAGACGTAGCCGATGACGTGGGTCAGGGCAGAACCATAGGGGTAGTAGCGGCGCTGGTAGCCTTTCACCTCTACGCCGGGGAAGCGGTATTGGTTCACGGCAAAGCGCGCCACCTGCACGTCGTTCAGCCCAACCTTAACCGGAATGGAGGTAAAGCGGCGGGAGCGGCGGCGCTCTTTCTGGAAAGCGTCAATATCATCGTCGCTGAGATCGACCACCGGACGCAGCTGCTCCAGCGTTTGCTGCAGGTTGTCCACCTTTTCCGGCACCAGCTCGAGCTGATAAATAGTGCGGTTCAGCGCCAGCGGAATGCCGTTACGATCGTAGATAATGCCGCGGCTGGGTGCGACCGGCACCAGCTTAATGCGGTTTTCGTTCGATCGGGTTTGATAATCCTCGTGGCGCAGGATTTGCAGATGATAGAGGTTGGCAATCAGCACGCCGGACAGCAGCAGGATGCCAAAAAAAGCGATCAGCGCGCGGCGAACAAAAAGCGCCGATTCGGCGTTATAATCACGAAAGGAGTTGCGTTTTAATTTCATCCGCTGCTTTTTTACTCTGTGGCGTTACCGTTACTCGCGATGATAAGGATGATTGGCCGTGATGCTCCAGGCCCGGTACAGGCTCTCTGCCACGAGCACCCTGACCAGCGGATGGGGCAGGGTTAGGGGAGAGAGTGACCAGCTTTGCTCGGCCGCAGCTTTGCAGGCGGGCGCCAGCCCCTCGGGCCCGCCAATCAGCAGGCTGACGTCGCGACCATCTTGCTTCCAGCGCTCCAGCTGGCCCGCCAGCTGCGGGGTATCCCACGGCCGGCCTGGGATATCCAGCGTTACAATACGGTTGCCTTTGCCAACCGCCGCCAGCATCAGCTCACCCTCTTTATCGAGAATGCGGGGGATATCGGCGTTTTTGCCGCGCTTGCCGGCGGCCACTTCGATCAGCTCAAAGGGCATGTCGCGCGGAAAGCGGCGCAGATACTCCATAAAACCGCGTTCTACCCAGTCGGGCATTTTGGTACCGACGGCAACCAGCTGCAACTTCACCGCTTAGCTCCAGAGTTTTTCCAGCTCGTACAGATGGCGACTCTCTTCCTGCATGACGTGAACAATCACCTCACCGAGATCGACGACCACCCAGTCCGCTGCGGCCTGGCCTTCAATGCCCAGCGGCATCAGGCCCGCATGGCGCGCCTCCTGCATGACGTGTTCGGCAATCGACACCACGTGGCGGGTGGAGGTACCGGTGCAGATAATCATGCAGTCGGTGATGCTGGATTTGCCCTGAACGTTCAGCGCGACAATGTCATGCCCTTTAAGATCATCAATCTTATCAATAATGAAGTCTTGGAGTGCTTTGCCTTCCAAAAGTTTCCCCTTGCGTGTGTCTTTACATAGTCAACGACGTGACAGAATCGGTATTCAGCGCCGGCGCCCGGCCGGCCCTGAAATGAAGCGGCGCAGTATAGCACGGGCTCAGGCGTCGCGATATAAACCCTCTCGGGCGATGTAGGCGGCCACCGCCGGCGGCAACAGCTGGTTACAGTTCTGCCCGTGGCGCAGTCGCTCGCGAATCTGCGTTGCCGACAGATCGACTTCCGGCGTGGCCGCCAGCCAGATGCGACCGGCGGGAGCCGCGCGCAGCTGATCGACATCAGTGGCCCGATGTGCCTCCAGCCAGCGGCGCTGCGCCGCGTCTGGCAGGGTAGTGGCATAGCCGGGGCGGGTCAGCACCAGCAGGTGGCAGAGCGACAGCAGCGCCTGCCAGCGGTGCCAGCGCGGCAGGGTGAGCAGCGAGTCCTGGCCAATAATGAATCCGAGTGGCTGCTGATCACCGCGCTCGGCCCGCAGCTGCGCCAGGGTTTCTACCGTCCAGGAGGGGGCGTCGCGGTCCAGCTCGCGCGTATCCAGCTGAAACAGCGGCCGGTCGGCAATTGCCAGTCTTACCATCGCCACGCGCTGAGCCGGTGTCGCCTGCGGCTGCGGACGGTGCGGCGGTACGTTATTGGGCAGCAGCGTGACGCGGGAGAGGCCTGTCTCTTCGGCCAGCGCGCTGACCGGCAGCAAATGGCCATAGTGTATGGGGTCAAAGGTGCCGCCAAACAGCGCGTGCAGTTCAGGAAGCGTCGACATCACAGAAGTGTTCCGGAAAATGGGGCAGGCAGAGGAGAAGCGACAGCGTTTCCAGCTCCGCCCACAGCGACTGACCGTAATCCTGCTTCAGGGTCAGCTCCATCTGGCTTAAGAGCCGAAAGCCGTGGTGCAGCTGCGCCGGTTGCAGACGCTGCAGCGCCTCGCTGAGCAGCGGGCGCCGGTTCTGCCAGACGCGCTGCTGATCAAACAGCGTGCGCAGCGGCGTGCTGCGCATCTGGCGCTGTAACTGCAGCAGCGTCATCATCTCGCGCTGCAGCGTGCGCAGCAGGATCACCGGTTCGCTCTCCTCCTGACGCAGCTGCTGCAGAATGTGCAGCGCGCGCTTGCTTTTGCCCGCCAGCAGGGCATCAATCCAGTGAAACGGCGTAAAATGGGCGGCATCATTGACCGCCTGTTCAACCCGCGGCAGGGTCAGTTTACCATCCGGCCACAGCAGCGAGAGGCGCTCCAGCGCCTGCGCCAGTGCCAGCATATTGCCCTCATAGCAGTAGCACAGCAGCTGGCAGGCAGCGTCATCCAGCGTCAGTCCCTGGCTTTTGGCGCGGCTCATTACCCAGCGCGGCAGTTGGGCGTGCTCCGGCGTCTGGCACGGCACCAGCGCCGCCTGCTCGCTGAGCGCTTTATACCAGCCGCTGTTTTCCTGCGCGCGGGTCAGTTTGGGCAGGCGCAGCAACAGCAGCAGATCGTGATGACACAGTCCGGCCAGCTGCTCCAGTTGAGCACCCATTGCGGCATTGGGGCCGCTATCCGGAAATATCAGGGTTAGCGTCTGGCGGCTGGCAAACAGGCTCAGCGCCTGGCAGTGGCTAAAGATCGTGTCCCAGTCGGTGCTGGCATCGAGAGAGAAGGTGAGGTGTTCCGTAAAGCCCTGGCCCTCGGCGGCCTTACGCAGGGCATCGTGGCTCTCCTGCAGTAGCAGGGGATCGTTGCCCTGAAGAAAATAGCAGGGGCGCAGCCCTTCCTGAAGCTGCGCGCCAAGCTGTTCGGGCCAAATCCGCGTCATACGTCCGGTTTCATTCGCGTGCCGGTATGACGATCGCCGGACTCGCCCGGGGTGGTATCCAGACCCACCGGCTCGTCGCCGGTGGCTTTCTGCTGCTTAAGCTGCTCTTCCGCGGCGTGCACCGTCAGCAGTTTCCGCACCAGCTGCTCCGCCGCCTTATCGCGCATTTCCTGCTCGATAATCGTCTGCTCGGAGTCCTTCGCCAGTGCCGCCTGCGGGTTATCAAAGAACGAACGATAGACCGTGACGCTTATCGGGAAGATCCCCTGGTTAGGGATCAGCACCTGGGCAGTCACATTCATCGTCATCTGATACTCGGCGGTGGTGCCGTCGCGGAAGATCGATGCGGTATCCTGACCGACGGTGGTCCCCAGGATGCGCAGCGAAGGCAGATCCTTACGCCGGGTATTGCTGTCGACCAGGGTGACGTTGTTCAGCCGCAGCTGTTCACGCACAGCGCGGGTCATCGGACCGTACGGGTCGCTGGTGTCTAAAATCAGCGTTTTCAGTTCGTTCGGCACCTGGGTGGTGCCGCGCGGATGAAAGCCGCAGCCGACGGTGATGGTCACCGCCAGGCCTAACAACAGAGTCAAAATCGGATGTCGCACAACGCCCTCCTGCGCTTAACCCACAACCAGGTTAAGAAGTTTGCCCGGAACGTAGATCACTTTACGAACAGTGACGCCGTCCAGATATTTGGCGACCAGGTGCTCCTGGGCCGCACGTGCCTGAACCTGCTCCTGCGTGGCATCCGCTGCGACGGTGATTTTACCGCGCACTTTGCCGTTTACCTGCACCACCACCAGCACGGAATCCTCCACCATCGCGGCGTCGTCAACCTGTGGCCAGTGTGCATGGTCAATGTCGCCTTCGCCACCCAGAGCCTGCCACAGGGCAAAGCTGGCGTGCGGCGTAAATGGATAGAGCATACTCACCACCGCCCGCAGCGCTTCCTGCATCAGTGCGCGGTCCTGCTCGCTCTCCTGCGGCGCACGGGTCAGTTTGTTCATCAGCTCCATGATCGCGGCGATGGCGGTGTTAAAGGTCTGACGACGGCCGATATCGTCCGATACCTTGGCGATGGTTTTGTGCAGATCGCGGCGCAGCGCCTTCTGCTCATCGTGAAGGGTATCCGGATTCAGCGGCGAGGTTGCGCCTTTGCTGGTGTGTTCATGCACCAGCTTCCACACGCGTTTCAGGAAGCGATTAGCCCCCTCTACGCCGGACTCCTGCCACTCCAGGGTCATGTCGGCCGGTGAGGCAAACATCATAAACAGACGCACGGTATCGGCGCCGTAGCGCTCTACCATCACCTGCGGATCAATGCCGTTGTTTTTTGACTTCGACATTTTGCTCATGCCGGTGTACACCAGCTCGCGTCCGCTGGCATCGGTGGCTTTAACAATGCGCCCCTTTTCGTCGCGCTCAACGCTGACATCGACCGGTGATACCCAGTTACGCTCACCGTTAGCGCCAGTGTAGTAGAAGGCATCCGCCAGCACCATGCCCTGACACAGCAGGCGCTTCGCCGGTTCACTGGAGGTGACCAGGCCCGCATCGCGCATCAGCTTATGGAAGAAGCGGAAGTAGAGCAGGTGCATAATGGCGTGCTCAATCCCCCCCACATACTGATCGACCGGCAGCCAGTAGTTGGCTGCAGCCGGATCCAACATGCCGCGATCGTAATCCGGGCAGGTGTAGCGCGCGTAGTACCAGGACGACTCCATAAAGGTATCGAAGGTGTCGGTTTCACGCAGCGCAGGCTGACCATTGACGGTGGTTTGTGCCCATTCGGGATCGGCTTTAATCGGGCTGGTGATGCCGTCCATTACCACATCTTCCGGCAGCACCACCGGCAGCTGATCTTCCGGGGTGGGCATGACGGTGCCATCTTCCAGGGTCACCATTGGAATGGGGGCGCCCCAGTAGCGCTGACGGGAAACGCCCCAGTCACGCAGGCGATAATTGACTTTGCGTTCGCCGACGCCTTTGGCGATCAGCGCGTCGGCGATGGCATTGAACCCGGCCTGATGGTCGAGGCCGTCAAATTCGCCGGAGTTGAACAGCGCGCCTTTTTCGGTCATCGCCGCGGCGCTAACATCCGGCTCGCTGCCGTCAGGGTGGCGAATAACGGCTTTGACCGGCAGACCATATTTGGTCGCAAACTCCCAGTCACGCTGGTCATGGCCCGGTACGGCCATGACCGCGCCGGTACCGTACTCCATCAGTACGAAATTGGCGACCCAGACCGGCAGCGTCTCACCGGTCAGCGGATGGATGGCGAACATGCCGGTGGCCACGCCTTTTTTCTCCATGGTGGCCATTTCCGCTTCGGCCACTTTGGTGTTGCGGCACTCGGCAATAAAATCAGCCAGCGCCGGATTATTCACCGCCGCTTGCGCCGCCAGCGGATGGCCTGCGGCCACGGCCAGATAGGTTGCGCCGATAAAGGTATCCGGACGGGTGGTGTAGACGGTCAGCTTCTCCTGGCTCTCCACCACGTCGAAGGTGATCTCCACCCCCTCTGAGCGGCCGATCCAGTTGCGCTGCATGGTTTTCACCTGCTCAGGCCACTCTTCCAGCGTATCCAAATCGTTAAGCAGCTCATCGGCATAGGCGGTGATTTTGATAAACCACTGCGGGATCTCTTTACGCTCGACCTTGGTGTCACAGCGCCAGCAGCAGCCATCGATCACCTGCTCATTCGCGAGGACGGTGAGGTCGTTCGGGCACCAGTTCACCGCCGAGGTCTTTTTATAGACCAGGCCTTTTTCATACAGTTTGGTAAAGAACCACTGCTCCCAGCGGTAATATTCTGGTGTACAGGTGGCCAGTTCGCGGCTCCAGTCGTAGCCAAAACCCAGCAGTTTCAGCTGGTTTTTCATGTAGGCGATGTTTTCGTAAGTCCAGGGCGCCGGGGCGGTGTTGTTTTTTACCGCCGCGCCTTCTGCCGGCAGGCCAAATGCATCCCAGCCGATGGGTTGCAGCACGTTTTTACCCAGCATGCGCTGGTAACGGGAGATGACGTCGCCAATGGTATAGTTGCGAACGTGGCCCATATGTAGGCGGCCGGAAGGATAGGGCAGCATGGAAAGGCAGTAATATTTCTCTTTACCTGGCTCTTCCGTAACTTTAAAAGTCTGCTTCTCGTCCCAGTGTTGCTGTACCTGGGATTCAATCTCTTCCGGGCGGTATTGCTCTTGCATGGCAGCCAGTGGTCCTTATGAATAGCGCATTGAACACTCAATGGGGTTGTGATCCGCATAGCATAGCTGATAAGCCTTTGCGTCAACAACACCTCATCTCGTTCAGCGCAGCTTTTCTCCACCCCCTGTAGCGTGCCTTCCACATTTCACGTAAATCTGTGCAAGTTACCGGGTTTTTCTGCTTCAGACGCTAAACTGTTTAGTGATGACCATCTTACAGGGAGCCATGATGAATAAATTAGGACAGACCTATCGCCAGCTGCTGACCGCACTGACGGCCAGACTGGAAGAAGGTGAGCGCGATATCGAGTCACTGGTATCACGCGCGCGCACGCGGCTGATTGAGGTGGGAGAGTTGACCCGCAGTGAGATAGACCAGGTTACCCGCGCGGTGCAGCGTGACTTAGAGGAGTTTGCCCGCAGCTACGGTGAATCGGCCGCGGAAGAAGAGGACAGCGTTTTTTTTCGCGTGATCCGCGAAAGCGTGTGGCAAGAACTGGCGGATATCACCGATAAAACTCAGCTGGAGTGGCGCGAAGTGTTTCAGGATTTGCAGCATCACGGTGTCTACCACAGCGGTGAAGTGGTTGGCCTCGGTAATCTGGTCTGCGAAAAGTGCCACTTTACCCGCGGTATTTACACTCCGGAAACGCTGAGTCGCTGCCCGGAGTGCGGGCACGACCAGTTCCAGCGTCAACCCTTCGATCCCTGATCGAACAGGGCGGCTTGCCGCCCTGAGGGTTAACCGTAGCGGGCAAGGCGCGCCAGCATCAGCGCCACAAACCCCTCCCTGTCGATTCGCGTCAACACGTTGACGTTCGGCTCGCGACCGGTTTGTCGCGCGGTGTCCACTACGCTCATGCCGCTGGTCAGCGCGCCCTGCGTCTCAACGCCGACCCACAGACGTTCCGCAGTAAACAGTTCCGGCGCCAGCAGCCAGGCGACGGCGGTCGGATCGTGCATCGCGGCGCCCGGCAGCGGATGTGCGGCCTGGCGATCGCGGGGCAGCAGAAAATCGAGCAGCTCAGCCACCGCCAGCGCGACCGGGTTATTCAGCGCGCGCACGGCGGCGCACTCTGCGGGCAGCAGGCAGGCCTGGTGAGTCACGTTGAGTCCGGCCATCACCAGCGGCACGCCGCTTTGCAGCACGCGATCTGCCGCTTCCGGGTCAGCATAAAAATTGAACTCCGCAACCGGGGTGACGTTACCCATTTGGATGCCGCCGCCCATCAGCACCACACAGGCAATCTGAGCGCGCAGCGTCGGATACTGCATCAGCAGCAGCGCAATATTGGTCAGCGGTCCCGTGGCGATCAGCGTCAGCGGTTCCGGCGAGTCGCGCAGCAACCGTGCCATCATTGCCACTGCGTGCTCCTGCTCAACCTCACGCGCGGCGGGCGGCAGTTGCAGGGTGCCGAGACCGCTGTCACCGTGCACCTCCGGCGCGGTGATTGCCTGACGCAGTAGCGGTCCCGCCGCGCCGGCGGCCACCGGAATATCCGCACGGCCCATCAGGGTCAGTAATCCGAGAGCATTGTGCAAGGTTTTGCTCAGCGTCTGGTTGCCGGCGCACACGGTGACCGCGCGGATATCCAGCTCCGGCGCGCGCAGCGCCAGCGCCAGCGCAATGGCGTCGTCGATACCGGGATCGCAATCGAAAATGACAGGTCGCGTCATGGTCTCTCCATGTCTCTATGTCTTAATCAGGTAGTCGGAAAGCGTGACGTGAAAAACGGCAGCAGGCAAGGGCATGACGTGCGCACCTTGCGGTGCGCACGCCGCACGTCAGTGCAGGATCTTGGCTAAAAAATCCTTCGCGCGTTCGGATTGCGGATGGGCAAAAAACGCATCCTTAGGCGAGTCTTCAATGATTTTTCCCTCATCCATGAAAATCACCCGGTCGGCCACCTTCCGCGCAAAGCCCATCTCATGCGTGACGACCATCATGGTCATTCCCTCATTGGCCAGCTCAACCATGACGTCCAGTACCTCATTAATCATCTCCGGATCCAGCGCCGAGGTGGGTTCATCAAACAGCATCGCCACCGGATCCATGCACAGCGCACGGGCGATCGCTACGCGCTGCTGCTGACCGCCGGACAGCTGGCCGGGATGTTTATTGGCGTGGGCTGATAAGCCAACGCGCGCCAGTAGTTTCAGGCCTTTTTCGCGCGCTTCGGCTTTGTCTCGCTTTAACACTTTGACCTGCGCCAGCGTCAGATTGTCGACGATGCTCAGATGAGGAAACAGCTCGAAGTGCTGGAAAACCATGCCGACCCGTGAACGCAACGTAGCGAGGTTCGTTTTCTTGTCGGTCACCTCGGTGCCGTTGACCTCAATCGACCCTTGCTGGATAGGCTCCAGGCCATTCACCGTTTTGATCAGGGTTGATTTACCGGAGCCGGAGGGACCGCAGACCACCACCACTTCCCCCTTTTTCACCTCGGTGGAACAATCCGTCAGCACCTGAAAGTGCCCATACCACTTAGAAACATTTTTCAGGGAAATCATTGTACTGTCCTTTTCTTCAAGTAGCTGACCAGCAGAGAGGCGCTGATACTGATAACGAAATAGACCAGGCCGGCAAACAGCACCATCTCAACCTGGGTACCGTCGCGCTCGCCAATGGTGGTCGCGGTACGGAAGAAATCTGCCAGGCTCAGGACGTAAACCAGCGAGGTGTCCTGAAAGAGTACGATGCCCTGGGTTAATAGCAGCGGTACCATGGCGCGGAAGGCCTGCGGCAAAATGATCAGCCGCATGCTTTGCCACGGGGTCATGCCCAGCGCCAGCGCGGCGTTGCCCTGGCCGCGCGAAATGCTGAGGATGCCGGCGCGAATGATTTCCGAGTAGTACGCGGCTTCAAACAGCGCGAAGGCCACCATCGCGGAGATGAGACGGATATCGGTTTTTGGCGACAGCCCCAGCACCTTTTGCAGCAGACTGGGCACCACCAGATAGAACCACAGCAGCACCATCACCAGCGGTACCGAGCGAAACAGATTAACGTAGAGGCGGGCAAACCAGCTGACTGGTTTAAAGGTAGAGAGACGCATTACTGCCAGCAGCGTCCCCCAGAGAATGCCGAATACCACGGCCGTCACGGTGATTTTTAAGGTGACCGTCAGTCCGTTAAGCAGGTAGGGCAGGCTGGGAGGAATAGAACTCCAGTCAAAATCGTACATCATTTACCTCCCATATTGCCGGGTACGCGCACTTTGCGCTCCACCAGGCTCATCAGGCCCATGATCACCAGGTTAATGGCAATATATGCCAGGGTAATGGCGGTAAAGGATTCGTAGGCGTGCGCCGAATAGTCCAGCAGCTTGCCGGCCTGTGCGGCCATATCCACCAGGCCGATGGTTGAGGCAATCGCTGAGTTTTTCACTAAGTTGAGCATTTCCGAGGTCATCGGTGGCACTATCACCCGATAGGCATTCGGCAGCAGCACATAGCGATAGGTCTGCGGCAGCGTTAAGCCCATCGCCAGACCGGCATTTTTTTGCCCCTTTGGCAGCGACTGGATCGCGGCACGCACCTGTTCGCAAACGCGTGCGGCGGTGAACAGACCGAGGCAGACCACCGAAGAGGCGAAAAACTGAATATTGGGATCCAGCTCGGCTTTAAACCACATCCCGAGATCTTCCCCCACCAGCTCCGGCGCCACCAGATACCAGAAAAAGAACTGTACGATGAGCGGCACATTACGAAACAGTTCGACGTAGCAGGTGCCAATCCCCGCCAGTAATTTACTGGGAGTCGTGCGTAGGATGCCGAAGAAGGATCCGACGAAAAATGCGATCAGCCACGCGCAAACCGAGACGGCGATGGTGACCTGAAATCCTGACCATAGCCAGCCCAGGTAGGTAGTGTTGCCGAAGGGGGCTTCCTGTAAAAATATCCCCCAGTTCCAGTCAATTCCCATACAGCTCTCCGGTAAAAAAAAGGGTAGCAGCGCTACCCTGAAATGAAGATTGATCGATGACCACTGTTATTGCGTCGGCGGGGGAACGGCCCGCCCACGCTCAGTCTGTCCCGGGCCTGATGCAATCATCGGGCGGGCAGCATACTGCCCTGATTGTTATTAATTTAAGGCTTTGTCGTTCGGCGATGTAAACAGGGTTTTCATATCGTCAGACAGATCGAAGTTCAGGTTAACATTCTTCGGTGGGATCGGATTTTTGAACCATTTATCGAACCACTTCGCTGCTTCACCCGAGGTTTGCGCACCGGCGATGGTCTCATCCATCAGGGCTTTAAAACCCGGATCCTCTTTGCGCAGCATACAGCCGTAGGCCTCATGGGATTGTGGCGTGCCGACGATATCCCAGTTGCCCGGTTTCTTCGCCTTGGCTCGCTCACCGGCCAGCAGCGCATCATCCATCATAAAAGCGACGGCGCGTCCGGTTTCCAGCGTGCGGAACGAATCTCCGTGATCTTTGGCACTGATGATGCGCATCGCCATTTTCTTCTCATCATTCAGCTTGTTCAGCAGCACCTCAGAGGTGGTACCGGAGGTGACTACCACCGTTTTGCCTTGCAGGTCGGCAAAGTCTTTGATCGGACCACCTTTCTTAACCAGCAGGCGGGTGCCGACTACGAAAATCGTGTCGGAGAAAGCGGCCTGTTTCTGGCGTTCAAGGTTGTTGGTGGTTGAACCACATTCAAAATCGTAAGTGCCGTTTTGCAGCAGGGGGATGCGGTTTTGCGAGGTAATGGGGATCATCTTCACCTGCAGATCCGGCTTGTTCAGCTTTTTCTTGATCGCGTCGACGATGGCGTTGGAGTAGTCCTGAGAGTACCCCACGACCTTTTGCTGATTGTCGTAGTAGGAAAAGGGCACGGAGGATTCACGGTGCCCCACCACGATCACGCCGTTCTTCGCGATTTTATCCAGCGTTGCGCTCTGGCCACTGCTGGCCGCGGCGGATTGAGTGGGTGCGTCCTCAGCATGAGCGATACCGGAGGCCAGTGCCACCACGGCCAGGCTTAGCCCCAGTTTCTTCAGTTTCATGTGCCAACTCCTTATTCCAGTGGTCAGGCGCAGAGTGTCTGCACCGGGTGTCGTTGTGTGTGCCGCTGTATCGTTTTTTTCCAAAGCAGAGCCTGCTTTGACACTCAATACCATAGCCGATTGTTAACATGATGAAACAAGAAAGTTTCTTTTTTGCGACCGCTACCGCACCGTCATGAAGCAATATTTACCGCTGTGCGCCATCGTGGGGCAGATAGCGCCTCGACAGGGGGCAACTACGCCGCTCAGCGGCGTACGCGGTCGCTCAGGATGAGTGCGACAGAGTTAATGCAAATGGTGTGCCAGGTGAAAATAAGGCGAGGGTACGGCCCGCGGCGCTGGCGCTGCGGGCCGGGGGGGGGTTAGCGTCGGGCGCGGCGCCAGCCGAGCAGAGACAGCGCGGCGAACAGGGCGGTCAGGCTCCAGATACCGGCGTGCCCTATGCGCGCCCAGGGCGTCAGCCCGCGGGTAGGGATCACATCGGCAGTGAGCACGTCGCGAGTAAACTGTGGCAAACTGGCGCTGACGTTACCGCGCGCGTCTATCACGGCGGTGATGCCGTTATTGGTGCTGCGCAACAGGGGCCGCCCCAACTCAAGCGCGCGCATCCGCGCCATCTGGAAGTGCTGCCACGGACCGATCGAATGACCAAACCAGGCATCATTTGAGAGGGTCAGCAGGAAATCCGTATCGGGGCGGAAGTTATCGCGCACCTGTTGCCCCAGCACGATCTCGTAGCAGATTGCGGCGGTCAGCGCGTACCCGTCAACCCGCAGCTGCGGTTGAACGTAGGCTCCCCGGCTAAACGAGGACATCGGCAGATCGAAAAACGGCGCCAGCGGGCGCAGCAGCGACGCCAGCGGAACGAATTCGCCGAACGGCACCAGATGGTTCTTTTGATAGCGATTGCCAGCAAAGTAGTTATAGGGGCGTTCGCCGCCCAGCACGATAATCGAGTTGTAGTCGTGATACTGATTCTCTTCGACGCGCGAATCGACAATGCCGGTGATGATGCTGCTGCCGGCCTGCCGCAGCTCGTTATCCAGCGAGTGCAGGAACGGCTGCTGATTGGATTCCAGATCCGGAATTGCCGATTCCGGCCAGATGATCAGCGGGGTCTTCCCCATCCACGGACGGCTTAGCTGGGTGTAAATGCGCAGCGTATTGATCAGATTTTGCGGGTCCCACTTCATCGACTGGGCAATGTCGCCCTGCACCAGCGCCACCTGAACTTCACGCTGCGGCTGCGGGGTGAACCAGTCAATGTAGCGCAGCGGCCACGGCAGCAGCAGCAGCGCCAGCGCGGCCAGCGCGCCGGCGAGGCGCCTCGCCGCCAGCGCCCAGGTCAGCAAACCGGCAATGATCATCAGCAGGAAGGTGATCCCTTCTACCCCCAGCAGGGGGGCAATCCCTTTCAGCGGTCCGCTAATTTGCGAGTAGCCAAACTGCAGCCACGGGAAGCCCGTTAGCACCCAACCACGCAGGAACTCTGTGAGTTGCCATAGCGCCGGCGCGGCGAGCGCCAGCCGCCACAGCGTGGTGCGAGGAAACAGGCGGCTCAGCAGCCCGGCAAACAGGGCCGGGTAGAGCGACATAAATGCGGCCAGCAGTGCCACCAGAAACAGGTTAACCGCTTCCGGCATGCCGCCAAAGGTCGCAATGCTGACCCAGACCCAGTTGATGCCGGTGCCAAACAGTCCCAGGCCCCAGGCAAAGCCCAGCCAGGCGGCCTGCCGACCGCGACGGTTCAGCGTAACGGCCAGCAGCCCCACCAGGGAGAGCAGGCCGGCCGGCCAGCAATCGTAAGGCGAAAACGCCAGGGTGCCGCAGGCACCCGTGAGCACGGCCAGCGGGGTACGAACCCGCTGGCGATTCAGCAGAGAAGCAATAGCCATGGCGGCATCAGTTTTCCAGTGAGGGGGGCGTGGAGTCGTCCGGAATTTTAACGTGTACCTGAATAATGCGGCGGCTGTCAGCCATCGCCACTTTGAACTGGTAACCGTCGATATCGATGCTCTCGCCGCGCGCCGGCAGATGGCCAAAGCCCTGCATCACCAGGCCGCCGATGGTGTCGACTTCATCATCGCTGAAGTGGGTACCAAATACCTCGTTAAAATCCTCGATCGGCGTCAGGGCGCGCATGGTATAGGCGTGACGGCTGAGCTGACGAATATCGCTTTCTTCCTCGTCGTCGTATTCATCTTCGATTTCGCCGACGATGAGCTCAAGGATATCTTCAATGGTGACCAGGCCGGAGACGCCGCCAAACTCATCAATCACCAGCGCCATGTGATAGCGCTGCTGACGAAATTCTTTTAGCATCCGATCGACGCGCTTGCTTTCCGGCACCACAACCGCCGGGCGCAGCACTTTTTCCATACTGAACGCATCGGCATCGCTGCGCATAAACGGCAGCAGATCCTTGGCCATCAGAATGCCTTCGACGTGATCCTTGTCTTCACTGATCACCGGAAAGCGCGAGTGGGCGGATTCGATGATCACATCCAGGCACTCATCCAGTGTCTGGCTGCGTTTCAGCGTGACCATTTGTGAACGGGGGATCATGATGTCGCGGACGCGCTGTTCGGCAATGTCCATTACCCCCTCCAGCATGTCACGGGTATCCGGATCGATCAGGTCGTTCTGTTCTGAATCGCGAATCAGTTCCAGCAGGTCTTCACGGTTTTTAGGCTCACCGTGGAACAGCTGATTAAGCAGCAGGCTAAAAAAGCCCTTTTTACTACTGGGACTGTCGCTGTTCTGAGAATGGTCGTCGCTCATGGCGTTGTGTAATTATCACTCATGTTGTTGAAAAGGCTGCCCGCAGTGGCGGGCAGGTCGGGATCTGGCACGGCGCCTCAGGGCGCCTCTTTCTCCGAAATGTACGGGTCGGGATAACCAAGAGCAAGCATTATCTCTGTTTCCAGCGACTCCATCTCTTCGGCTTCCTCGTCTTCAATGTGGTCGTAGCCGAGCAAATGCAGGCAGCCGTGAATGACCATATGCGCCCAGTGGGCCTCCCGCGCTTTGTGCTGTTCGTCGGCTTCCTGCTCAACGACCTGGCGGCAGATGATCAGATCGCCCAGCAGCGGCAGCTCAATGCCCGGTGGTGCCTCAAACGGGAAGGAGAGCACGTTAGTGGGCTTGTCCTTACCGCGATAGGTGTGATTCAGCATCCGGCTTTCCGCCTCATCCACGAGGCGCACGGTCACTTCACTCTCGTCCTGAAACTGGCTGAGTACTGCGTTAAGCCAGCGCTGAAACTCGGCTTCGGCGGGCAGCCCGTCTGCGGAGGCACAGGCCAGCTGCAGATCCAGGGTGACCTGACTCATTTGCTCACCTGCGCTTCAGTCTGCTCAGCAGAGGCTTCCCGGCGGCGCTCCTGAGCGGCGGCATCGCGCTTGCGCTGGTCGGCCTCTTCCCACACCTCGTAGGCGTTAACGATGCGGGCGACCACCGGGTGACGGACCACGTCTTCGCTGTGGAAGAAATTGAAGCTGATGTCGTCCACTTCGGACAGCACCTCTATGGCGTGACGCAGGCCCGATTTCATGTGGCGCGGCAGGTCAATCTGCGTCACGTCACCGGTCACCACCGCTTTCGAATTAAAACCGATGCGGGTCAGGAACATTTTCATCTGCTCGAGGGTGGTGTTCTGGCTTTCATCGAGAATGATAAAGGCATCGTTTAGCGTCCGTCCGCGCATGTAAGCCAGCGGGGCAACCTCAATCACGTTACGTTCAATCAGCTTCTCGACGCGCTCAAAGCCCAGCATTTCAAACAGGGCATCGTACAGCGGGCGCAGATAGGGATCGACCTTCTGACTGAGATCGCCGGGCAGGAAGCCAAGCTTTTCTCCGGCTTCTACCGCCGGACGGGTCAGCAGAATGCGGCGAATCTCCTGACGCTCCAGCGCATCCACCGCGGCGGCGACCGCCAGATAGGTTTTGCCGGTGCCCGCCGGGCCGATGCCAAAACTGATATCGTGGTCGAGAATATTGGCGATGTACTGCGCCTGATTTGGCGTGCGCGGCTTAATGACGCCGCGCTTGGTTTTGATGTGTATCGCTTTACCAAACTCCGGCACGCTGTCAGCGGTCTGTTCGAGCACGCGACTCTCTTTGATCGCCAGGTGAATCTGCTCCGGATCGATATCCGGGATTTCGCCGCGCACCGGCGCGGTATCGACGTAGAGATGCCGCAGGATATTCACGGCGGCGTGAACGCACAGCGCACGTCCCGCCAGCTTAAAGGCGTTGTCGCGGCGATTAATCTCGATGCCCAGACGGCGCTCCAGCTGTTTGATATTGTCATCAAACGGGCCACACAGGCTGAGCAGCCGGGCATTGTCGGCGGGTTCAAGCTGAAATTCTACGGTTTCGATGTTCAAACTAATCCTTACGGTCACACAGGGCCAGGTTGAAAAAAAAGGGGGCGTCAGGACGGCGGCGCGGCCTGGCGCTAAACACAGTATTTATGGGCGTCGGACGTGACGCAAGTCGTCAGGCAGATATTTGGGTGCCGGACTGAGAAAGCAAGAGCAAGATGATGAAAAGACTGGGCGGATCGCAGAGATCCGCCGCAGTTTGGGCGCAGCATCAGGGCTGGAACGTACCCACGCCGATCTCGTTTTCTTTGCGCGTGCGCGCGATAACCGAGGCCGGCGATTCGCTGACGCGCAGCCCCATTTCCGCCTCGGTACGTACCACTTTACCGCGCAGCGAGTTTGGATAGACGTCGACGATTTCGACATCGACGAATTTACCGATCATTTCCGGGGTACCTTCAAAGTTGACCACGCGGTTATTTTCGGTGCGTCCGGAGAGTTCCATCACGTTCTTACGTGAGGTGCCTTCCACCAGAATACGCTGGACGCTACCCAGCATCCGGCGGCTCCACGCCATCGCCTGCTGGCTAATGCGCTCTTGCAGAATATACAGGCGCTGCTTTTTTTCCTCTTCGCTGACGTCATCCGGCAGGTCGGCGGCCGGCGTACCGGGGCGGGCAGAGTAGATAAAGCTGAAGCTCATATCGAAGTTGACGTCGGCAATCAGCTTCATGGTCTGCGCAAAGTCATCGGCGGTCTCACCCGGGAAGCCGATGATGAAGTCCGAACTGATCTGAATATCCGGCCGCGCGTCGCGCAGCTTGCGGATGATCGCTTTGTACTCCAGCGCGGTGTGCGCCCGTTTCATCAGCGTCAGAATGCGATCGGCGCCGCTCTGTACCGGCAGATGCAGGAAGCTCACCAGCTCCGGCGTATCGCGATAGACCTCGATGATGTCGTCGGTGAACTCAATCGGATGGCTGGTGGTGAAGCGGATGCGGTCAATGCCGTCGATTGCCGCCACCAGCCGCAGCAGCTCGGCAAAGCTGCAAATGTCACCATCAAAAGTGGGGCCGCGGTAGGCATTGACGTTCTGGCCCAGCAGATTGACCTCACGCACGCCCTGTGCTGCCAGCTGCGCAATCTCCAGCAGGATATCATCGCACGGGCGGCTCACTTCTTCACCGCGGGTGTAAGGCACCACGCAGAAGGTACAGTATTTGTTGCAGCCTTCCATTATCGAGACAAACGCGGTCGGGCCTTCAGCACGCGGCTCCGGCAGGCGATCGAATTTTTCGATTTCCGGAAAGCTGATGTCGACGACCGGGCTTTTTGAGCCGCGTACGGTATTGATCATTTCCGGCAGCCGGTGCAGGGTTTGTGGCCCGAACACGATGTCGACATAGTGCGCGCGCTGACGAATGTGATCGCCTTCCTGCGATGCCACGCAGCCGCCCACGCCGATGATCAGATCCGGATTACGCTCTTTGAGCGTTTTCCAGCGTCCGAGCTGGTGGAAAACTTTTTCCTGGGCTTTTTCGCGGATAGAACAGGTATTGAGCAGCAGAATATCCGCTTCCTCGGCTTGCTCCGTCAGCGTGTAGCCGTGCGTGTTCTCCAGCAGGTCAGCCATCTTGGATGAGTCGTACTCATTCATCTGACAGCCCCAGGTTTTAATATGCAGTTTTTTTGTCATCGACTTGCCATTTGTCATGCAGGAAGGAATGCAGGGCGCGTATTGTAATGCTTTGGCGCTGTTGTGACCAGCGTAGCGGCGTCGGATTGGTGGAGAAAATCCGCTACACTGTGCCTCATCAGGCACGACGAAGCCACTGCCGCCGCGGCAGGGCATTTTTCGTCCATCACACAAGGATAGCAACATGACTGACCCGCATTTTGATATCGTCGTCGTCGGCGGCGGCATGGTCGGCGGTGCCCTGGCGTGCGGACTGGCGCAGCAGGGGTTTCAGGTAGCGGTGCTGGAGCGTGAAGCGCCGCCCCCCTTTGACGCCGATGCGCCGCCAGATGTCCGCATCTCTGCCATCGGCAGTCGCTCGGTGGCGCTGCTGAAACAGCTGGCGGTCTGGCCGCGGGTTGAAGCGATGCGCCTCGCGCCGTACCGCAAACTGGAGACCTGGGAGTGGCGCAGTGCGGCGGTAAACTTTGATGCGTCGCTGCTTGGGCTGCCCGAACTGGGCTACATGGTAGAGAACGGCGTTCTGCAGCAGGCGCTGTGGCAACAGCTGCAGCAGGATGGCGTCACGCTGCGCTGCCCGGCCAAACTGACCGGCCTGAGCGAGGGCAATGATGGCTGGCATTTGCAGCTGGCCGACGGCGAGTGCCTCCGCGCGCGGCTGGTGATCGGCGCCGACGGGGCTAACTCGCTGGTGCGTCAGCTGGCCGGCATTGGCGTACACGGCTGGAACTATACCCAGTCGTGTATGCTGATTACCGTACAGGGCGACCAGCCCGCCGGGGATTGTACCTGGCAGCAGTTTACGCCGGAGGGGCCGCGGGCACTGCTGCCGCTGTTTGGTCACTGGGCGTCGCTGGTGTGGTACGACCGCCCGGCGCGCATCCGACAGCTGCAGGCAATGAGTATGCCGCAGCTGCAGCAGGAGATTGCTAACCATTTTCCGGCGCGAGTAGGGCGGGTGACGCCGGTGGCCGCCGGCAGTTTTCCACTGACCCGCCGACATGCCAGCCGCTACGTGCTACCCGGGCTGGCGCTGGTCGGCGATGCCGCGCATACCATCAATCCGCTCGCCGGACAGGGGGTGAATCTGGGGTATCGCGACGTGGATGCGCTGCTGGAAATTCTGACAGAAGCGCGCAGTCGCGCGGAGAACTGGGCATCGGAAGCGGTGCTGCGCCGCTATCAGCAGCGACGTCGGTTGGACAATACGCTGATGCAAAGCGGCATGGATGTGTTCTATTTCGCCTTCAGCAATCGCATTGCGCCGCTTAAGGTCCTGCGCAACCTGGGGCTGATTGCTGCCGAACGCGGCGGGGTGCTGAAACGACAGGCGCTGCGCTACGCGCTGGGGCTGTAGAACGTTTGCCTTCATCGGCCGCGGCTGTCGTCGACGGCGCGGCCGTTTTTTAGCGCAAACGGCGGTGCGGCTGTAGCGCGCGGGCGTCCGGGTGTATTCTGGCAACAGGGGACAGTATGGCTGGGGTACCTGGATTCGAACCAGGGAATGCCGGTATCAAAAACCGGTGCCTTACCGCTTGGCGATACCCCATCAGGATAGAACAGGAGAGAAAAGTGGCTGGGGTGCAGGGATTCGAACCCCGGAATGCCGGAATCAGAATCCGGTGCCTTACCGCTTGGCGACACCCCAACAGGTGTAAATCAAATTGTAGCAAAGATGGCTGGGGTACAGGGATTCGAACCCCGGAATGCCGGAATCAGAATCCGGTGCCTTACCGCTTGGCGATACCCCAATTAAAATGGTGGCTACGACGGGAATCGAACCTGTGACCCCAGCATTATGAGTGCTGTGCTCTAACCAGCTGAGCTACGTAGCCTTATACTGCATACCCTGATGATATGGGGGTCATCACGGTCTTAAAAAGTGGCTGGGGTACCTGGATTCGAACCAGGGAATGCCGGTATCAAAAACCGGTGCCTTACCGCTTGGCGATACCCCATCCGTGCAAGCCGCTGACGGAAATGGTGCGGGAGGCGAGACTTGAACTCGCACACCTTGCGGCGCCAGAACCTAAATCTGGTGCGTCTACCAATTTCGCCACTCCCGCAAAAAAAAATTGGTGGCTACGACGGGAATCGAACCTGTGACCCCAGCATTATGAGTGCTGTGCTCTAACCAGCTGAGCTACGTAGCCATCTTTTTTTCGCGCTACCTTCATCGGCGTTGCGGGGCGCATTATGCGGAGTTGGTCTGGCAGCGTCAACACCTTTTTTAGCGTTTTTCACCGCGCCGGTGCCGTTTGTCTGGCATTTAAACAGCCTGGCGATTTTATCGTCAGTTTTGGCTTGAAAACGGGGCGAGAATAAAAAAACGAGCCGCAATGGCTCGTTTTTTAACACGCGAATCAGCAGCTTATTTATAAGCAGACTGATGGACACCGACCGCACGGCCGGAAGGATCGTCCATGGTTTTAAACGCTTCGTCCCACTCAATCGCCTTCGCCGAGGAGCAGGCGACGGACGGGCCGCCAGGGACGCACTCTGCGGCACTGGGCACCGGGAACAGCGTTTCAAACAGCTCACGGTACAGATAGCCCTCTTTTGAGGTGGGCGTGTTGTACGGGAAGCGGAAGTGGGCCGTTTGCAGCTGCTGATCGCTCACCTGTTGGGCCGCCACTTCTTTCAGCGTATCAATCCAGCTGTAGCCGACGCCGTCAGAGAACTGCTCTTTCTGACGCCAGGCGACGCTTTCCGGCAGGTAGGAGGCAAAACATTCACGCAGAATGTGTTTTTCCATTTTACCGTTGCTGCCGCACATCTTATCCGCCGGGTTGATGCGCATCGCCACGTCGAGGAATTTTTTATCCAGGAAGGGCACGCGGGCCTCCACGCCCCAGGCGGACATCGCTTTGTTGGCGCGGGCGCAGTCAAACATGTGCAGCGCCTGCAGCTTACGCACGTTCTCTTCGTGAAACTCTTTGGCGTTTGGCGCCTTATGGAAGTAGAGGTAGCCGCCAAAGACTTCGTCGGCGCCTTCACCAGAGAGCACCATCTTGATGCCCATCGCCTTAATTTTACGCGACATCAGGTACATCGGCGTGGATGCGCGGATGGTGGTGACGTCATAGGTTTCAATGTGATAGATCACATCGCGGATGGCATCCAGCCCTTCCTGCACGGTGAAATGAATTTCGTGGTGCACGGTACCCAGATGATCAGCAACCGCTTTCGCCGCTTTCAGGTCCGGTGAACCTTCCAGCCCTACGGCAAAGGAGTGCAGCTGGGGCCACCAGGCATCACTTTTATCCTGATCTTCTACGCGCTTAGCCGCATACTTCTTGGTGATCGCCGAGATGATGGAAGAGTCGAGCCCGCCGGACAGCAGCACGCCATAAGGGACGTCCGACATCAGGTGGCTTTTGACCGACTCTTCCAGCGCGTCTTTCAGCATCGCCGGGTGAGTGGTGTTGTGCTCAACCGCCGCGTATTCCATCCAGTCACGCTGCCAGTAACGGCGGATTTCTCCGTCGCTGCTGGAGAGGTAGCTTCCCGGGGGAAACTCTTTGATGCTGCGGCAGACCGGCACCAGCGCTTTCATCTCCGAGGCGACAAACAGGTTGCCGTGCTCATCATTCCCCATGTACAGCGGAATGATGCCGATGTGATCGCGTCCGATCAGATACTGATTTTTCACGCTGTCATACAGAATAAAGGCAAACATCCCCTGCAGGTCATCGAGGAAGTCGACGCCTTTTTCCTGATACAGTGCCAGAATCACTTCGCAGTCGGATCCGGTCTGGAAATCGTAGCGATCGCGCAATTCTGCGCGCAGCGCCTGATGGTTATAAATTTCACCGTTAACGGCAAGCACGTGCGTACGATCGGCGTTGTACAGTGGCTGAGCGCCGTTGTTGACGTCTACGATGGAGAGGCGCTCGTGCGCCAGAATCGCATGGTCATCGGCATAGACACCTGACCAGTCTGGGCCACGGTGACGCATCAGGCGGGAAAGCTCGAGGGCCTTTTTACGCAGTTCTGCCGGGTCAGTTTTTAAATCCAGCACGCCAAAAATCGAACACATAGACAAACTCCCTTACAACTCGGCGGTGATGCCGTTCCCGTCTGGCGCAGTGCGGCGTCGGGCGGGTCAGACGCATGATAATAACTGGCAGCGCGGTGACTGCCGGGGTGCTAATGAACATGCGGTAAATTTGCCGTTCATGCAAGTGATTTAGCTTCATGCTAATAAAATGTCGATTGCGTCGGCAGTATTATTAGAGGATGTTCAGTTTTAATGGGCTAAAATTAACGAAACGACAATTTTAGTCGCCGGGCGGGGTAGAGGGGGAGGCGGGCGCGCGAACGCGCCCGGTAGTGAAGATTAAAATATATCGATATCGGCTACCGACGGGAAAATCCAGCTGGGGCGAAACGGCATGGCATCGACATCGCTCAGGGTCGATACCCCCGACAGGACCAGGATGGTCTCCAGCCCGGCCTGAAAGCCGGCCAGAATGTCGGTACGCAGATTATCACCGACGATCACCGTCTCCTCGGAGTGCGCCTGCATCTTATTTAACGCGGCGCGGATGATCCACGGGCTGGGTTTCCCGACATAGAACGGTTTCCGGCCGGAAATTTTTTCGATGCCGGCGCACAGTGCCCCGCAGGCGGGAACAAAGCCGCGCGCGTGCGTATCGGGATTGGTGGCGATGAAGCGGGCGCCGTTGGCCACGAACCAGGCGGCTTTGTGCATCATTTCCCAGTTAAACGAGCGGGTCTCGCCGACGATAACAAAGTCCGGGTTGATGTCGGTGATGGTGAACCCGGCTTTGTACAGCTCGTGAATCAGCGCGCCTTCGCCGATGACATAGGCTTTCTTGCCCTCCTGGCGACGCAGGAAGTCGGCGGTGGCCATAGCCGAGGTGAAGAACGCACTTTCCGGCAGCTCGAGCCCGGCCGAGGCAAAGCGGTTGGCCAAATCCTGCCCGGTTTGTGAGGGGTAGTTGGTCAGCACCACCAGTGGCATATTTTTTTCAAGAATGCGGGCCAGGAATTCGCGCGCACCAGGTACGGCGGTATTATCGTGCATCAGCACGCCGTCGATGTCGCAAATGACATTTTTGATGGTCATTATTTTTCTCTCTTTATCCTTCGAGCAGGCGCTGCAGCAGCAGGCCGTTCAGCATGGCGCGCTTGGCGAGCGCAAAGGCACCGATCGCCGAACGGTGGTCCAGCGCAGAGCGCACCACCGGTAAATTTTTGCGGAAGGCCGCTAGCGTTTGCGTATTGATACAGCGCTCAATAGCGGGAAACAGCACATTGTCGGCTTCGGCGATTTCACCGGCGATAACGATTTTTTGCGGATTAAACAGGTTAATGGTAATGGCAATCGCTTTGCCCAGATGGCGACCAACGTGGTCAATCACCTCGCAGGCCAGCGCGTCGCTGCGCTGCGCCGCTTTACAAATCTCCTCAATCGTACAGTGCGCCGCGCTCAGCGAGGAGGGGTAGCCTTGCCGCAGCAGATGCTGCACCCGCTGCTCGATGGCGGTGTTTGCCGCCAGAGTTTCCAAGCAGCCAAAATTGCCGCAGTAGCAGCGCTCTCCCAGCGGATCGACCTGAATGTGGCCAATCTCACCTACGTTACCGTTACTGCCCAGGAAAATCTGTCCGTTAGTGATGATGCCCGCGCCGGTACCGCGATGCACCCGTACCAGAATAGAGTCGGCGCAATCCTGGCTGGCGCCAAAATAGTGCTCCGCCAGGGCCAGACTGCGGATATCGTGGCCAATAAAGCAGGTGACGTTAAAACGCTGTTCCAGGTGTGCTACCAGCGGCCAGTGGCCAACCTCAATGTGCGGCATATAGCGTATGACGCCGAGATGCGGGTCTACCAGCCCCGGCAATACCACCGAAATGGCAATCAGCTCGCGCAGCTTACGCTGGTGCTGCGTACAAAAAGCCTCAATGGCCATAAACAGCGCGTGCTCCAGCGTTTCCTGGGTGCGTTCCGGCAGGGGATAATCGGCCGAGGCCAGCACTTTCCCGCTAAGATCAAACAGGTTCAGGGTAGCGTCGTTGCGCCCGAGGCGGATGCCAATGGTATGAAAGCCGCGCGTTTCGGTAATGATAGAAATCGCGCGGCGACCGCCGGTGGAGGCCTGTTGCTCCACCTCTTTGATCAGGCCGCGCTCAATAAGCTGACGCGTGATTTTTGTCACGCTGGCGGGGGCGAGCTGGCTGGTTTCCGCTATCTGGATGCGGGAGATCGGCCCCTGTTGGTCTATTAGCCGGTAGACGGCCGCGCTATTTAATTGTTTTACCAGATCAACGTTACCAATTTGGGCCTGTCCGCCAGTGGTCATTCCAGAATTACTCGCTTAAGACGTCGTTACCATTAACAAACGTCTGGATAATGTGATAATCACGTGAAAACACCGTCAGGTTGGCCACTTTTCCGGCTTCTATACTGCCTAACGACTGTTCCACGCCGATGGCGCGGGCCGGGTAGAGAGTGGCCATTCTCAATGCTTCATCCAGAGCGATGCCAACATGTTCGACGCTGTTCTTCACGGCTTCGATCATTGTTAATGAAGATCCACTGAGAGTGCCGTGTTCATCTACGCACAGTCCGTCGCGACAGTATATGGTTTTATCAGCAAAAATGAACTGATCGATAGACGCCCCCGCTGCGGCGGTGGCATCCGTAACCAGCACTAATTTATCCCCTTTGATACGTTTGGCGGTGCGTACGTTGGCAAAGTCTACGTGCAGGCCATCGGCAATAATGCCGCACCAGACCTCCGGGGAGTCGAACAGCGTTCCGACCATCCCGGGCTCGCGGCCGCTGAGCGTGGACATGGCGTTATACAGATGGGTCGCAAAACGAATGCCGGCACGCACGCCGGCTTTCACCGCCGCCTGACCGGCGTTAGAGTGGCCGGCAGAGACCACAATGCCGGCGTCGCTTAGCTGTCGGATAACCGCAGGATCGACGTTTTCGGGGGCCAGGGTAACCTGAGCAATGACGTCAGCATTATCGCACAGCAACGTCACCAGGGCTGGCTCCGGCTGGCGAATCAGCGCCGCGTTGTGCGTGCCTTTTTTCTCGACGCTGAGCCAGGGACCTTCCAGATGCAGTCCCAGTACCTGGTGCTTATTTTGCACCATAAAAGCGCGGGTAACCTCAATGGCGCGCGCCATCAGCGCATCGCTGCTGGTGATCAGGGTCGGCAAAAAGCTGGTGCAGCCCGCCCGCTGGTTAGTTTGTTGCATGGTGCTCAGCGTGTCGACGCTAAGGGCATTAATATCGTCGTTGAACTGCACGCCACCGCAGCCGTTCAGCTGCAGATCGATAAAGCCGGGAGCGACCAGCGCGCCCTGCAGATCGCGTCGCGGAATGTCGGCCGGCAGCGCTGCCAGTGGACAGATTCGCTCAATCAGACCGTCATGAATAATGACGGCATGCTGGTCCAGAATCTCGTGGCCGGTGTAAAAACGGCCATTAAATAACGCGTACATAGTCACTCCCGGTATTTCAGATTGCTGACGTGCGCGGCAAGCCGCCGCGCGGGCGAACCGCTGCGCCTGGCGCAGCGGTCAGCGGATTACAGGTTGTTCATATTTTCCGCTTCCATCTCGCGGAAGTATTTTACAGTCTTCACTTTCAGCTCCATCGTGGCGCCCTCATCGCATACCACCACCGATTTGGGGTGCAGCTGCAGGCAGCTGATGGTCCACATGTGGTTGACGTTGCCTTCTACCGCGGCCTGCAGGGCCTGAGCTTTGACGTGGCCGGTCACCAGAATCATCACCTCTTCCGCATCCAGCAGCGTGCCGACGCCGACGGTCAGGGCATATTTCGGCACCTGGCTGACGTCGTCGTCAAAAAAGCGCGAGTTTGCGACGCGGGTGTCGTGGGTCAGCGTTTTGATGCGGGTACGAGACGATAGCGATGAGGCCGGTTCGTTAAAAGCGATATGCCCGTCATTACCCACGCCGCCCATAAACAGGTGGATTTTACCGTAAGCCCGAATTTTCTCTTCGTAGCGGCGACATTCTGCGTCAACGTCGGGCGCATTACCATTGAGAAGGTTGATATTTTCACGAGGAATATCAACGTGGTCAAAGAAATTACGGTGCATAAAGCTGTGGTAGCTTTCCGGATGGTCACTCGGCAGGCCGACGTACTCATCCATATTGAACGTCACCACGTGTTTAAAACTGACCTGGCCCGCTTTGTGCATCTCAACCAAATGTTTGTAAGCCTCCAGCGGGGTACCGCCGGTGGGCAAGCCCAGTACAAACGGACGTTCGGCGCTGGGGGCGAAGGCGTTGATGCGCTGCACAATGTGGCGGGCAGCCCATTTACCCACGTGCGTCGGGGTGGACAGGGGGATCAATCTCATGGAGCACCTCTTTATCACTGAACGGAATGGGTCAGGCACCTCCGCGCGACCGGATCATGCGCGGAGGCGACGGGGAGTGCAGGCGGACGGATCGGGAAGCCCGTGGTGGCCGACTGCTGCCCGGTTTTTTCAGATCATAAAATAAGTTTGCAGTTGTGGCTACATATGAAGCGACCCTTACGCAATTTATGGTGATAAAAATCACAAAAGGTAAGGTTTTAATTTGCGGGGCGAAATAAAATCTCTTTACACTTCGCCTGGCGCGTATAACTGTCATAATCCACCGTTGAAGACTGTGACCAAAAACTAACGACAACTTTAGCGGCCTGAGGATACATAGGGGGAACGAGTGAATATTTTAGGCTATCTACAAAAGGTTGGCCGGGCACTGATGGTGCCTGTGGCAACGCTACCGGCCGCCGCAATACTGATGGGGGTCGGTTACTGGATCGATCCTGTCAGCTGGGGCGGTGGCAACGCGCTGGCGGCGCTGTTTATTAAATCCGGATCGGCGATCATTGATCATATGTCGGTGCTGTTTGCCATTGGCGTTGCCTACGGGATGTCAAAAGATAAAGACGGTGCGGCTGCGCTCACTGGCTTTGTTGGCTTTCTGGTGTTGACCACCCTCTGTTCGCCGGCGGCGGTATCGATGATCCAGAAAATCCCGCTCGATCAGGTTCCCCCCGCGTTCGGCAAAATTGAAAACCAGTTTGTGGGGATCCTTGTCGGGATTATCTCGGCGGAAGTGTATAACCGCTTCAGCCAGGTCGAATTGCCTAAAGCGCTCTCCTTTTTCAGCGGTCGGCGACTGGTACCGATCCTTATCTCGTTTTTAATGATCCTCGTGGCGTTTATTCTGATGTACGTCTGGCCGGTGGTGTTCAGCGGACTGGTCAGTTTTGGTGAGCATATTCAGAAGCTTGGCTCCGCCGGAGCGGGCATCTACGCCTTTTTCAACCGGTTGCTGATCCCGGTCGGGCTGCATCATGCCCTGAACTCCGTATTCTGGTTTGACGTGGCGGGAATCAACGATATTCCGAAGTTTCTCGGTGGCGCGCAGTCGATTGCCAACGGTACCGGCATCGTCGGTATCACCGGGCGCTATCAGGCCGGCTTCTTCCCCATCATGATGTTTGGTCTGCCTGGTGCGGCGCTGGCGATCTATCACTGCGCCCGCCCGGAGAATAAGGCCAAAGTACTGGGGATTATGCTGGCCGGCGCGTTTGCCGCTTTCTTTACCGGCATCACCGAGCCGCTGGAGTTCTCCTTTATGTTTGTCGCGCCGGTGCTCTATTTCCTGCACGCGGTGCTGACCGGTATCTCGGTGTTTATCGCCGCCAGCATGCACTGGATTGCCGGTTTCGGCTTCAGCGCCGGCCTGGTGGACTTAATGCTGTCGACCCGTAACCCGCTGGCGACCCACTGGTATATGCTGATTCCACAGGGCCTGGTGTTCTTCGTCATTTACTACGGGGTGTTTCGTTTCACCATCAAAAAATTCAATCTGCTGACCCCGGGGCGCGAGCTGGCGACCAGCGGCGATGAGGCGGATGGTTATGACGTTAACGTGGATGCCTCCCACCGCGGTGAATCGGAAACTGATGGCCTGGCGCGGAAATATATCGCTGCCGTTGGCGGTTCGGACAATCTGACGAACATTGATGCCTGTATTACCCGCCTGCGCCTGAACGTGAAGGACAGCAGTGAGGTAAACGAAGGACTGGCCCGGCGGCTGGGCGCTTCCGGCGTCATTCGTCTCAACCACACCAGCGTACAGATCATTGTTGGCACCCGGGCGGAAACCATCGCCTCGGCGATGAAAAACGTACTGGCAAAAGGGCCGATCGCGGCGGCGGGGCAGGGGGCGGCAGCCTCCGTTGCTCCGTCTCCGTCTCCGGCTGCCACCGCACAGGCCGCTTCAGCCATCGTTGAGACGCTGCTGGCGCCGGTGAGCGGAGAGGTTGTGGCGATCGATCAGGTGCCCGATGAGGCTTTTGCCAGCAAGGCGGTTGGCGATGGCCTGGCTATCAAGCCGACCAGCGCCACCGTGGTTTCCCCGGCGGCCGGGACGGTCGTTAAAATCTTCAATACTAACCACGCCTTCTGCCTGGAGACCGACGCCGGCGTTGAAGTGGTGGTGCACATGGGGCTGGATACCGTGGCGTTGGAAGGGAAAGGCTTTCGCCGACTGATTGAAGAAGGGGCCACCGTCACCGCCGGTCAGCCGGTGCTGGAGATGGATCTCGACTATCTCAACGCCCACGCCCGCTCCATGATCAGTCCGGTGGTGGTCAGCAACATTGATGATTACGTCGGAATCAACCTGATGGCAGGGGGCAGCGTCATTGCCGGGGAAACCCCGCTGTACCAAGTGAAAGGCTAACTCTCGCGCGGGCAGTGAGCAGGGCAGGGAGCACTCCCTGCCCTTTTTTCATCGTCAGCGGTAACAAACGGTTGTTTCCCTTGCTGAGTTTGTGGATCATAATCCGTTATTTCTGCGCCTGAATCACAGGCATTCGCATACGCATCGAGGAATTTGTAATGAGTGAGGCTGAAGCCCGCCCAACCAACTTTATTCGTCAGATTATTGACGAAGACCTGGCGAGCGGTAAGCACAGCAGTGTGCACACCCGCTTTCCCCCCGAGCCCAATGGCTATCTGCACATCGGCCATGCCAAATCTATCTGTCTCAACTTTGGCATCGCACAAGATTACCAGGGACAATGCAATCTGCGCTTTGATGACACCAATCCGGTGAAAGAGGATATGGAGTTCGTCGAATCGATCAAGCGCGACGTGCAGTGGCTCGGTTTCCAGTGGTCTGGCGATGTGCACTACTCCTCTGATTATTTCGATCAGCTGTATCTTTACGCCGTCGAGCTGATTGGCAAGGGTCTGGCCTATGTCGATGAGCTGACGCCGGATCAGATCCGCGAGTATCGCGGTACCCTGACCCAGCCGGGTAAAAACAGCCCGTATCGCGATCGCAGTGTGGAAGAGAACCTGGCGCTGTTTGAGAAAATGCGGGCCGGTGAGTTCGCCGAAGGTACGGCCTGCCTGCGCGCCAAAATCGATATGGCGTCCACCTTTATCGTGATGCGCGATCCGGTCCTGTACCGCATTAAATTTGCCGAGCATCACCAGACCGGCAACAAGTGGTGCATCTACCCGATGTATGACTTTACCCACTGCATTTCCGATGCGCTGGAAGGCATTACTCACTCACTGTGTACGCTGGAGTTTCAGGATAACCGTCGGCTGTACGACTGGGTGCTGGACAATATCTCGATTCCGGTACATCCGCGCCAGTACGAATTTTCCCGCCTGAATCTGGAATATACCGTGATGTCGAAGCGTAAGCTGACGCAGCTGGTAACAGAGAAGGTGGTGGAAGGCTGGGATGATCCGCGCATGCTGACCGTCTCCGGCCTGCGTCGCCGCGGCTATACCGCCGCGTCGATTCGCGAATTCTGCCGCCGAATTGGCGTCACCAAGCAGGATAATATCGTGGAGATGGCGTCGCTGGAGTCTTGCATTCGCGACGATCTGAATGACAGTGCGCCGCGCGCGATGGCGGTGCTCGATCCGGTCAAGGTGGTGATTGAAAACTTCCCTGCCGGTCAGGAAGTGCTGATTGCAATGCCTAACCACCCCAATCAGCCGGAGATGGGCACGCGCGAAGTGCCGTTTAGTCGCGAGCTGTGGATTGACCGCGCCGATTTCCGCGAAGAGGCGAATAAGCAATATAAGCGCCTGGTGTTGGGTAAAGAGGTGCGCCTGCGTAACGCGTATGTTATTCGCGCCGAGCGCGTGGCGAAAGATGAAGCGGGCAACATCACCTGCCTGTACTGCACCTATGATGCCGACACCCTGAGTAAGGATCCGAGCGATGGCCGCAAGGTAAAAGGGGTGATCCACTGGGTCTCGGCAGAGCATGCGCTGCCGGCAGAGTTCCGCCTGTACGACCGCCTGTTCAGCGTGCCGAATCCGGGTGCTGAAGCGGACTTTCTGTCGGTGATTAATCCTGAGTCACTGGTCATTCGCCAGGGATTTGTCGAGCCGGGTCTGCAGAACGCGGCCGCAACGATGCCGTATCAGTTTGAACGCGAAGGCTATTTCTGCGCGGACAGCGTCTGGTCGGCCCCCGGTAAGCTGGTGTTCAACCGCACCGTTGGGCTGCGCGATACCTGGGCTAAAATCGGCGGATAATCGCCGGCGGTGTGTCATCTGCTCAGTGCGGGGCTGCTCAGGCGGCCCCGCATTTTTTTGTCGGTCAGTCCAGCCTTCCCCGTGCATATGGAGGGTCGACTTTAGCGCGTTCCAGCCCTCCCTGCCGCGACCACGCCGCCCGGACCTTTCGCCACGCTGATTCGTCAGGCAAACGCACACCTTGCTGCAATCCACTGCTGCAGCGCGATCGCCAGCAAGGCTGTCGCCCATGGCCGGTCCTGAGCCGCATCCCCGATGCGGCTCAGGACCGGCCATGGGCGACAGCCACGGGTGGGAACGCCATGACGATAAACGCGGCCGTACGACCCGCCTACGCCCGGCCTGGGGCGGATAAAGCATACCGAAACGACGCCAGGCGGCGTTTTTTTGCATAACGTGTTGACCCTCACGTAACGTCAGGCGCCAGAGTGGTGGCACTGGCAAAGGAAAAGGAGCAGTTATGTTGATTCAGGTGGGTGAACTGGCGAAACGAGCCGGTATTAGCGTGAGGACCTTGCATCACTATGAGCAAACAGGGCTGTTGCTGCCGTCTGCCAGAAGCGCGGCAGGTTACCGGCTTTATAACCTGGCGGATGTGCAACGCCTGCACATGATCCAGGCGCTGGCCAAAGCGGGGCTGCCCCTGGCTGAAATCAGAGGATTTCTGGAACAGGCGTCGCTGTCATTAAGCGAGCTACTTGATGTGCAAATCACGCTGCTGGATAAACAGCTGCGCAGCATACACACACTGCGCGACCGGCTGGTGGCGCTGCGTACCGGCCTCACCGACGATGTGACGCCGGATCTGGAATCCTGGCTACAGACTCTGGAGTTAATGAACATGTACGATCGCTGGTTTAGCAAAGAAGAGTTACAGCAGCTGCCGTTTGCGCTGAACAAGGAGGCGCTGGCGGATATCTGGTCAGGGCTGGTTGCTGAGGCAAACGCGCTGCTGGAACAGCGCATTCCTGTTACCGATCCGCGGGCAAGGGACCTGGCGACGCGCTGGATGGAACGGCTGGAGCAGGACACCGCGGGCAAGCCGGAGTTTCTCACCCGGCTGAACGAGATGCACATCGTTGAACCGCAGATGCAGGCCCAGACCGGCATCACTTCGCCAGTGATCGATTACATTACGCGGGCGTTTGCCGAATCGAAGCTGATGCTCTGGGAGAAGTATCTCTCTGCCGAAGAGATGGCCTTTACCCGGGCGCACTACTTTGACCGCATGATGGAATGGCCGCCGCTGGTAGCGAAATTGCACCGGGCGCAGCGGGAAAATCGCGAACCTGCCTCAGAGGAGGCGCAAAAGCTGGCTGAACACTGGCTGGTGCTGTTCCAGTCGTATGCGGGCACGACCCCGGAGACTCAGCAAAAGTTTCATACTGCTATGCAGCGGGAGCCGGATCTGATGAAAGGAACATGGATGACGCCAGCGGTGCTGGCCTGGCTCCAGCAGGCGATCGGGGTGATGATGCAGAGACGTTTCTCTGCATCAGGTGACTCACCGATTCGCTAACGTCGCTTCCCGGTCAGGCACAGAACGGGAGTCAGCCGGGGAGGGGCCGCAATTTCCGGCGACTTACCCGCCGCTCGCAGCCTGCCGGCAGACGTGCAATACAGCGCGAAAAAGGTGGGGGGCCAGCACCGGTCCGGCGTTCCACTTCAGACCCCATCCGTTTGCCCGCAACGCGGGTTTACGGTTTGCTGAACACGCTTTCCGCCGGGCGAACAGCAGCGGGCCAGTTCCGCGCGGCGGCCAGCACCTCCCCGTTACCCGAGGAAAGGTGCGTTATTGACGCGATGCGGCACCGAAGCCGCAGAGAGGCCAGCACGATCCCGACGCTGGTGGCGATGACCATACCAAACGGCGCGGTCAGCGACATGCAGATCATCAAGATGCCGCCTTCTGGTGCGCCGCCGCAGGGGATCACCTTATGCGCCTCACGCATCTGTCAGGCCATTTTCAGCAGCGGGGTGGCCAGGGGGAAAGCCGCCGCCGGGTAAACCGCAGGGCGGCGATCGGCAGGGCGCAGGGCTCCGGTACGGAGTGCATAGCCGCCGAAACGGGGGTATCGCCTCCGCGCGCACGGTTGCCGCAGATCGGACGATGACAAACGCATCTCGCTGCGTTCGTCGTCGCGCACATTCCAGCAAGGTTTGGCATGGCTGAAGCTGATGTCATTTTCTGCGGCCGGTCCGCCGTTGGCCATACCGTCACGGTGCTGACAGACGCGCGCCATTTTACGGCGATTTACCCGTGCAATTGCGCGTTACGCAGGTGGTTATCTAAAAATTAAGCTACAAGTCAAAATTTTATATCGCAAAATAAGTTGCTCAGAGTGAGCGTTCTCCGCGTTCGCTGTATGAATTCATTGAGTAACAAATTCCTTTAATTGCAACTATTTACAGTATATTGCGATTTTCATCGTTTTTGTGCTTCCGGTCATGCTTTGACAATATTGCCACTGAGATGCATTGATAATTCGCGTCGTGAAAAATATCCTGAATCCCGACATCCGCCGGACTTTACCGCGCGGTGTTCCCGCTTATTATCCATTTTTGCCCGCTAAGGGTTTGTTTTGTCAAAGAGGAATGAAACGATGCGCAGCCCAGTTGGCCGGCGCAAGGCGTATGCCTGCGCGATGGTTTTATGCGCGACGGCCGGTGGCGGCCTGCCACCCCCGGCCGTCGCGAGTGGATTTGTGGATGATGCGTCGCTAACCGGTGGACTTTACTACTGGCAGCGCCAGCGCGACCGGAAAAACACCGATCCCCACAGCGATCGCTACCGGCAGTATGAGGCGAACCTGCATCACGCCACCTTCAACGGCAGTCTCGATTTCAGTTCGGGCTATGCGGCCGATCTGCTCGGTCTCGATCTGGCGGCGTTTGGCGCACTGGAAATGGCCAACAGCGGTCCGGCTGCACCGAATGAAATTGGCTTCAGCAACGCCAAAACTCGCTGGGATGAGCGCTGGGACGGCGATCGCAGTGGAATGAGTCTGTATCGGGCGGCGGTAAAATTACACCATCACGATCTGTGGCTGCGCGGCGGCTATTTGCAGCCGACCGGACAAACGCTACTGGCGCCGCACTGGAGCTTCCTGCCCGGGACCTATCGCGGCGTGGAGGCAGGGATCGTGCAGCGTGTGGCGGGCGTGGGCGATCTCTCACTGTCCTGGATGTGGAGTGATGAATACAAGGCCCCGTGGTATCGCAACATGTACCGCTTCCGTAAAGCCGACGGCGTTACTGGTATCCCATGGTTGCAGTCGGTGGGTGCCAAACTGCAATTTTCTTCACGGCTGTCGCTGGAGGCCGCTTACGGACAGGCGGCGCGTTACATGGATCAGTATTTTGGCAAAGTGGCGTGGACGGTACCGCTGGCCGGGCGCGATCTACGCACCAGCTATCAGTTTTACGGCGCAAAAGATCGGGAACACGGCGGCGTCGGTAGCGCAAATGATGTCTACGACGGGCTGGCCTGGCTGCAGGCGCTGACGCTGGGCTATACCGCCGGTCCGTTCGATCTGCGCCTCGAAGGGACCTGGGTCAAAGCCGAAGGGAATCAGGGGTTTTTTCTGCAGCGTATGACTCCCGCCTATGCCAGTTCAAATGGCCGACTGGATATCTGGTGGGACTCCCGCTCTGACTGGAACGCCAACGGCGAGAAGGCCATTTTCGCCGGCGTGCTGTATGACCTGGCGGGCTGGCAGCTGCCCGGCTGGGGCGTGGGGACCTCGATGGCTTGGGGGTGGGATGCGAAACCCGCGTCAAACCCGGCTTTTAACCAGCATCAGCGGGTGCGCGAATCTGCCTGGAATCTCGACCTGCTGTATACCGTGCAGGAGGGATTGGCCAAAGGCACCCTGTTTAAACTGCACGTTACCCGCTACCAAAACCACAGCGATTTGCCCAGTTTTAGCGGCGGCTACGGCAATCTCTTTCAGGATGAAAAAGACGTGAAATTTATCGTAATGGCACCTTTTACCCTCTTCTCTCCCCAGCAGGGAGGCCGCCGATGAAACGTCAGGTGCGACATGCGCTGCTGGCGCTGGCGCTGGCCGGCTGCGTCAGCGCGCCGGCGGAGGATGGACTGCGGGAGGCCTGGCGTCGCTGCATCCTCTCCGCGGAGGGATCGATCGACAAAGTGGCCGCCTGTAAAACCGTGCTGGAGGTGATGCAGCAGCACCCGCGCCACCGCTCCTTTGCCGAGCAGGAGACGGTGCGGGTGCTGGATTATCAGCGCTGTCTCACTGCCCGACAAACCGGCGGCGCCGGGGCGATTAACGAGCAGTGCGGCAGGGTGTGGCAAGAGATACGCAACCATAACTGACACAGGGGAGTGAAGCATGAAGCGAGGCAAACTCAGCGCCGTGGCGCTGGCGATCCTGGCGCTGACGGGCTGCAGCCGCGGCGCGTTGGAAAGCGATCGGCAGGTGGTGGAGCAGATTAGCCAGTTTGGTGTGCAGTATCAGGTCACCGACAATCAGGCCGGCCAGCACGGCGTGGACTGCGCGGCGCTGGGCGCGGACTGGGCCGCCTGTAATCGGGCGGTGATCCGCCTGACCAATCCCGGCCCGGCGATCACCAGCAAGCGTTGGGCGATATGGATGAGTCAGGTACACCAGGCCCTGCGCGTTGACAGCGATCAGTTCCGGCTGACGCACGTAGTGGGCGATCTTACCCGGCTGGAGCCCACCGCCAAGTTTCGCGGCATCGCCGCCGGCGAAACCCTGGAGATCCCCCTTGTGTTGGAATACTGGCAGGTGGGCATCAGCGATATTATGCCGCGCTGGTATGTCACCGCCGGGGAGGCCGCGCCGAAGGTCCTAGCGAGTACCGATACCGAGGATCTCAGCCGCTTTGTCCAGCCGTTTGGTGATCAGTGGCGGAAGAACGGCGACGACCGCAACGTGCTGATGACAGCGGAGAGTCGCTTTAATAAAAATCACGATGTGCTGCCGCTACCCGCCGCGCGGCTGCGCGGGGCGATCCTGCCGACGCCGCAGCGCACGACGCTCACCGGCAAACAGGCCTCGCTCAGCGGCGGCGTGCATATTGCTTTGCCGGGGCTGAGCGAGGCGGAGCAGCAGGCGCTGCGCCAACATTTTCAGCGTATGGGCCTTTCGTTCCGACCGGACGGCTATCCGATCCAAACGGCGATCGCACCGGCGGCCTTTTCCGGGCAGCAGGCGATTGCCGGTGCCTACCGGCTGGCGATCACGCAGCAAGGGGCGACGGTAACCGGCTATGATGCAAACGGCGTGCGCTACGGGGTGATGTCGATCGCCTCGCTGCTGCCGGCTGAGCCACCGTACCGGCTGCCCACGCTGCGGGTAGAGGACGCACCGCGCTTCCCTTACCGCGGGGTGTTTCTGGATGTCGGGCGTAATTTTCACAGCAAAGCGGTGGTGCTGGCGCTGCTTGACCAGATGGCGGCGCTTAAGCTGAACAGGTTTCATTTTCACCTGAGTGATGATGAGGGCTGGCGAATTGCCATCCCCGGTCTGCCGGAGTTAACCGAAGTGGGGGGACGGCGCTGCCACGATCTCAGCGAGCAGCGCTGTCTGCTGCCTCAGCTGGGTTCCGGTCCGGAGAGCAATAACAACGGCAGCGGCTTCTACCGGCGCAGTGACTATATCGATATCCTGCGCTATGCCAGCGCGCGCGGCATCGAGGTGATTCCGGAGATCGATATGCCCGCTCATGCCCGGGCGGCGGTGGTGGCAATGGAGGCTCGCTATCAGCGCCTTACCCGGGCGGGTCGCGAGGAGGAGGCCCGCGCCTGGCGCCTGCGGGATCCGAGCGATACCTCCAATACCACCTCGGTCCAGTACTACGATCGCACCAGCTACCTGAATCCCTGCCTGCCGTCTTCTTTGCGCTTTGTCGATAAAGTGATTAGCGAGATCCAGGCGATGCACCGCGAAGCGGGCGTGCCGCTGACCACCTGGCACTTTGGCGGCGACGAGGCGAAAAATATTCGCCTTGGCGCTGGCTATACTGACAGCCGGCATCCCGAGGCGGGAAAAGGCGTGCAGGATCTCAGCCAGCAGGATCAGCCCTGGGCCAAATCTGCCGTTTGCCAGGCGTTGGTGTCCTCGGGACAGGTCAAGGATTTAGCCCACCTGCCGAGCTGGTTTGCACTAAAAGTGAGCCAGCTTGTTCACCAGCATGGTATTCCGCGTATGCAGGCGTGGCAGGATGGCCTGAAGGCGGCCGCCAGCGCGCGTGACTTTGCCACGCCGCGGGTGGCGGTTAACTTCTGGGATACCCTGTTTTGGGGCGGGGCGGAAAGTGTGAATAACTGGGCCAATAAGGGTTACGAAGTCATTATTTCCAATCCTGATTACGTCTACCTGGATTTTCCCTACGAGGTCAATCCGCTGGAGCGCGGCTACTACTGGGGCACCCGGTTTAACGATGAGCGCAAAATCTTCAGCTTTGCGCCTGATAACCTGCCGCAAAATGCTGAAACGTCAGTCGATCGCGACGGGCATTCGTTCAGCGCCGAAGCCAGCACCCCATGGCCGGGCGCGTTTGGGCTGTCGGCACAGCTGTGGAGCGAAACTGTCCGTACCGATGAGCAGGTACAGTCTATGTTGTTCCCACGCCTGCTGGCGGTGGCAGAGCGCAGCTGGCACCGCGCCGGATGGGAGCAGGATTACGTAGCCGGGCGGCGCTACGAGGGCGGTAAAACCCACTTTGTCGATCGGCAGGCGCTGCTGGCCGACTGGCGGCATTTTGCCAATTTGCTCGGCCAGCGCGAGTTGGCCAGGCTGGATAACGCGGGGATTGTCTGGCGCGTACCGCCGCCAGGCGGCGTCATTCGCGACGGGGTGCTGCGGGCTAACGTGGCGCTGCCCGGTTTGCCGATTGACTGGTCTGCCGATGGCGGCAAGCAGTGGCAGCGCTACGATGACCGCACTCCGCCGCGGGTGAGCGGTGCCGTGCTGATCCGCACCAGCAGTCCGGATGGTCAGCGGCACAGCCGCAGCGAGACGGTGCCCTGGCACTGAGTAGTGCGCGCGTGGGGGAGCCCACGCGCGCAGTGACCCTCTTATCTGCCCATTATCGGCAAAATTTGCTACTCTGCCGACGTCCATTCGTCAGGCGTAACTCCAGATGATTAAAGCAAAATCGGTCACCCTATACGACGTCGCCGATCAGGCGGGCGTTTCTTATCAAACCGTCTCGCGGGTGATAAACCAGGCGGCACACGTGTCGGCCAAAACCCGTCATAAGGTTGAGCAGGCAATGGCGGCGCTCAACTATGTTCCCAACCGCGTGGCGCAGCAGCTGGCCGGTAAACAGAGCTACACGCTCGGGTTAGCCACCACCGACCTGGCCCTGCACGCACCGTCTCAAATTGCCTCATCGATTAAAGCGCGGGCGGAAGCGCTGGGGTTTAACGTCGTCATATCAATGGTGCGCGAGCCGCACGGTGAGACCTGCCGCAGCGCCGTCAACAGCCTGTTGTCGCAGCGGGTAGACGGTATCATCGTCAATATCCCGCTGGAGGATGCGGAAGCCGCGGCGCTGCAGCAGGCATGCGGCGTCGTACCGGCCCTGTTTCTCGACGTATCTCCGGCGCTGGCGGTCAACAGTATCCTGTTTGATCCGGGGCAGGGCGCACGGCTTGGCGTCGGGCACCTGCTGGAACGGGGCCACCGGAAGATTGCGCTGGTCACCGGGCCGCGAGAGTCGGTTTCCGCCCGTCTGCGCTATGAGGGGTGGCTGAACGCGCTGGCCACTCACGGCCTGACGCCGGCCGGCGTCGCCGAGGGGGACTGGAGCGCTGCATCCGGCTACGCCTGTACCCGCAGCCTGATGGCGCAGGGCGCCGTCACCGCGATCCTGCTGGGCAATGATCAAATGGCGCTGGGGGCGCTGCGCGCGCTGAGCGAGCTGGGCTATGCCGTGCCGGCGCAGGTGTCGGTGGTAGGGTACGATGATACGGAAGACAGCGCCTGGTTTATTCCGCCCCTGACCACGGTACGACAGGATTTTCTTAGCCTTGGCGCCGCCAGCGTCGAGCGGCTGGTCGCGCAGATTCGCTCGCCGCAGCAGCCGCATCGGGTCGATGTTCTGGCGGTGACGCTCAGCCAGCGGGAGACTACAGCGGCGCCCGGCGATGGCCAGTCGCCGGCGCAGCTGGCCCGCGCCCTGAGCGCGCTGGCGCATCAGGTCAGTAAGCTTTCTCTGTAATTTGCCGGAGTGTGATCCTCTTCAAGTAAATAAGCCGGGCTGCTTTACTTCATTCCGGTGTCCGCGCAGGCTGTATTTAAAATTGTGAGCGGATAACATTGTAGGGGAGCACATACGTATGACACAGGGATCTCTGGCGGCACTGCTGGCGCGTCGCGACTGGGAAAATCCGACGGTCACGCACTGGCACCGGTTGGAGGCGCACCCGCCTTTTCACAGCTGGGCAGACCCGCTGGCGGCGCGCGACGATGCGGTGCCTGAGCGCCGGCGCAGTCTGAACGGAGCGTGGCAGTTCAGCTACTTTTCCCGACCGGAGGCCGTGCCCGAACGCTGGCTGCAGGAGGATCTGCCGGATGCGGCGGCGATCCCGGTGCCGTCCAACTGGCAGCGGTTTGGCTATGATGCGCCGATTTACACTAACGTTAACTACCCGATAGCCACCACGCCACCGCAGGTACCGGAAGAGAATCCAACAGGATGTTATTCGCTCACATTTGATTGGGACCGCCGCGCCGCCGGCGATCGCCGTACCCGCATAATTTTTGACGGCGTAAATTCGGCGTTTCACCTGTGGTGTAACGGCGTCTGGGTAGGCTACTCGCAGGACAGCCGCCTGCCGGCGGAGTTTGATCTGACCGATCGGCTGACTGACGGTAGCAATCGCCTGGCGGTGATGGTGCTGCGCTGGAGCGACGGCAGCTGGCTGGAAGATCAGGATATGTGGCGCATGAGTGGGATCTTTCGCGACGTCTGGCTGCTGCAAAAACCGGATATCCACATTGCTGATTATCAGGTCGAGACTCCGCTCAGTGAGGATTTGCGTCGCGCCGAGCTGGCGATGACGGTCAGCCTCGGCGGCCGCGGTTATACGGATGCTCGCGTGCAGCTGCAGCTGTGGCAGGATACCGTTCTGCTGGGTGAGATCGATGCGGCACCGGGCAGCGCTATTATTGATGAGCGCGGTCATCGCGCGGAGCAGGTGACGCTGCGTCTGCCGCTGGAGAACCCGCGCCTGTGGAGTGCCGAAGAGCCGCACCTGTACCGGGCGGTAGTGAGTCTGCGGGATGCCGGCGGTCAGGTGCTGGAGGCAGAGGCCTGCGATGTGGGCTTTCGCCGCGTGCGCATCGAGAACGGCCTGCTGACCCTCAACGGCCAGCCGCTGCTGATTCGCGGCACTAACCGTCACGAACATCATCCTGAACAGGGGCAGGTGGTGGATGAAGCCACTATGCGTCAGGATATCATGCTGATGAAGCAGCATAACTTTAACGCCGTACGCTGCTCCCACTACCCTAATCATCCGCTGTGGTATCGCCTCTGCGACCGCTACGGGCTGTATGTGGTGGATGAGGCCAACATTGAAACTCACGGTATGCAGCCGATGAACCGGCTGAGTGACGATCCGCGCTGGCTGGCAGCGATGGGGGAGCGGGTTACGCGCATGGTGCAGCGCGACCGCAACCATCCGTCGATCATTATCTGGTCGCTGGGAAATGAGTCCGGTTACGGTCGCAATCACGATGCGCTGTACCAGTGGGTGAAACGCACCGATCCAAGCCGACCCGTGCAGTATGAGGGCGGCGGTGCTGACACGCCCGCCACCGATATCGTTTGTCCAATGTATGCCCGTGTTGATCAGGACCAGCCCTTCCCGGCGGTACCCAAATGGTCGATTAAAAAGTGGGTGGGCATGCCTGGCGAAACCCGTCCGCTGATTTTGTGCGAATACGCTCACGCGATGGGCAACAGCCTCGGCGGTTTCGATCGCTACTGGCAGGCATTTCGTCAGTATCCCAAACTGCAGGGCGGATTTGTTTGGGACTGGGTCGACCAGTCGCTGCTGCAGCATGATGCACAGGGCAACCACTGGATGGCCTACGGCGGCGACTTTGGCGACAAGCCTAACGATCGCCAGTTTTGCATGAACGGCCTGGTGTTTGCCGACCGCACGCCCCATCCGGCACTGTATGAAGCCCAGCGTGCACAGCAGTTTTTCCAGTTCAGGCTGGTTAGCCAGCAGCCGCTGCGTGTGGAAGTGGTTAGCGAATACCTGTTCCGTACCAGCGATAACGAGCAATTTTGCTGGCAGATTGAGGCCGATGGTGACGTGATTGCCCGCGGTGAACAGCCCCTGCGGCTGGCGCCGCAGGGCAGCGCGGTGCTGGAACTCGGTGAACCACCGGCGTGGCAGGGTGACGGCCAGCTGTGGCTGAACGTCACCGTACGGCAACCGCAGGCCACCGCCTGGAGCGATGCCGGGCACCGCTGCGCCTGGGATCAGTGGCAGCTGCCCGCGCCGCTGCGCATCATCCCGCGCGCCACCGTCGGCGGCGAACTGCCGCAGCTGCGCGAAGAAAATGATCAGATTATTGTGACGTTCGGCGCGCATCGCTGGCAGTTCTGCACGCAGCGCGGTGAACTGCAGCAGTGGTGGCATCACGGAGAAGCGGCGCTGCTTAGCCCACTGCGCGACCAGTTTGTGCGCGCTCCGCTGGATAACGATATCGGCGTTAGCGAAGCAGAACGTATCGATCCGAACGCCTGGGTGGAGCGGTGGAAAGCCGCCGGCTACTACCAGGCCGAAGCTGAACGGGTGAGCGTGAACGCCTGGCGTACCGCGCAGGGCGTCAGCGTCGAAACCGAACAGGCGTGGCGCTGCCGCGGGACGATCGGCTTTATTAGCCGCAAGCGTTTTGATATCGACGCCGCCGGCGATCTGCACGTGACGGTTGAGGTTCAGGTAGCGCAGGGTGCCCCGGCACCGGCGCGCATCGGTGTGAGCTGTCAGCTGGCGCAGGTGCCGGACCGGGTCAGCTGGTTGGGCCTCGGACCGCATGAAAACTATCCCGATCGCCGTTTGGCGGCCCAGCAGGGGCGCTGGCAGCTGCCGCTGGCGGAGCTGCATACGCCGTACGTGTTTCCGACCGAGAATGGCCTGCGCTGCGAGACCCGCTGGCTGGCGTGCGGCGATCATCAGTGGCGTGGTGACTTCCATTTCGGCCTGAGCCGCTACAGCCTGACCCAGCTGATGGAGACAACGCATCGCCACCTGCTGCGCGAAGAGCCCGGATGCTGGCTCAATCTGGACGGCTTTCATATGGGGGTGGGCGGTGATGACTCCTGGAGCCCCAGCGTAGCGCCCGACTTTGTGCTGAGCGACAGCCATTACCGCTATCAATTTAGCTGGTCCCGTCGCTAAGGGCGAACGGCAGGCGGCGCGGCAGGCGCGCCGCCGTCACTGAGGATTGATCATGACCTACCTGAGAAATACCAACTTTTGGATGTTTGGGCTGTTTTTCTTTTTCTATTTTTTCATCATGGGCGCCTATTTTCCGTTCTTCCCGATCTGGCTGCACGACGTCAACCAAATCAGTAAGAGCGATACTGGGGTCATTTTTGCCTGTATCTCCTTCTTCTCGCTGGTGTTTCAGCCGGTATTTGGCCTGCTGTCAGATAAGCTTGGCCTGCGAAAGCACCTGCTGTGGGTGATTACCCTGATGCTGGTGATGTTTGCGCCGTTTTTTATCTACGTCTTCGGTCCGCTGCTGAAAACCCACATTCTGCTGGGGTCTATCGTTGGCGGGATCTATCTCGGCTTTATCTATAACGGCGGTGCACCGGCGATTGAGGCGTACATTGAGAAAGTCAGCCGCCGCAGCCAGTTTGAATTTGGTCGCGCGCGGATGTTTGGCTGTATTGGCTGGGCGATTTGTGCGTCGATCGCCGGGATCATGTTTACCATCAATAACCAGTTTGTCTTCTGGTTGGGATCGGGCTGTGCGCTGATCCTCGCGGTACTGCTGTGGTTTGCCCGCCCGCAGGCCGGACCGACAGAAAAGGTGGTGCAATCGCTGGGGGCTAACCATCACGCGTTTAGCGTGCGGCTGGCGTTGGAGTTGCTGAAGCAGCCAAAACTGTGGTTTTTATCGCTGTACGTGGTCGGCGTGGCGTGTACCTATGAAGTGTTTGACCAACAGTTCGCCAACTTTTTCACCAGCTTTTTTAGCTCGCCGCAGGAAGGCACGCGGGTGTTTGGCTATGTCACCACCCTCGGTGAGCTGCTGAACGCGTTTATCATGTTTTTCGCGCCGCTGATTGTGAACCGCATCGGCGGGAAAAACGCGCTGCTGGTGGCCGGGTTTATCATGTCGATTCGCATCATCGGCTCGTCGTTTGCTTCCACGCCGCTGGAGGTGGTGGTGCTGAAAACCCTGCACATGTTTGAAATTCCGTTCCTGATCGTGGGCTGCTTTAAATACATTACGACCCAGTTTGAGGTGCGTTTTTCCGCCACTATCTATCTGGTGTGCTTCTGCTTTTTCAAGCAGCTGGCGATGATGGGCATGTCGCTGTTCGCCGGTTACATGTATGACAAGGCCGGTTTCCACGGAACGTACCTGATGCTGGGTATCATCGCCGGAACCTTCACGCTGATTTCCGCGTTTACCCTTAGCGGGCAGGCATCGGCGCGTGCGGTCACGCCATCGGTCAGCAAGGGGTGATACCTTTGTACTAGTTTGAGAGTAAATTTGGTTGTAGACTGTGCGGCATATTGACCGGTTTTCCAGAGGATAAACCGGTTTTTTTGTCTGTTTGGCTAAGGATCGTTTGTGGCTAGCTCTACCCCTCACTCTCCCTCCATTATCTGGGGGACGTTGATTATCAGCGGTACCATCATTGGTGCCGGGATGTTCTCTCTGCCGGTGGTGATGTCCGGCGCCTGGTTTGGCTGGTCGCTGCTGGCCATGCTGCTGACCTGGGGCAGTATGCTGCTCTCCGGACTGCACTTTCTGGAGGCCAATCTGCACTATCCCAGCGGCGCCAGTTTTGCCACCGTCACCCGCGATCTGCTGGGGCGCGGCTGGAGCCGAATTAACGGCCTGTCGATTCTGTTTGTGCTGGGGATCCTCACCTATGCCTACATTTCCGCCAGCGGGGCTATCTGGCAGCACACCCTGAACCAGCTGGGTCTGCCGGTGAGCGCACGGACGGCCGGCGCCGGCTTTACGCTGCTGGTGGCGCTATTTATCTGGCTGGGCACCGGGGCGGCCAGTCGAATGACGCTGATTTTTTTGGGCGCCAAGCTTATTGCTTTTCTGATGATATTTGGCGGATTGCTTTGGCACGCCCAGCCGGCAGCGCTACTGGGAAGCTGGCCGGAGCAGCGGGCGTGGTTTCCGTACGTCTGGATGGTATTGCCATTTTGTCTGGCTTCGTTTGGCTATCACGGTAATATCTCCGGGCTGATGGTCTATTACCGGAAAAACGTCCGCAAGGTGGTGCAGTGCCTGGTCGCCGGCACCGTGCTGGCGTTGAGTATCTATCTGATCTGGATGACGGGCACCATGGGCAATTTGCCGCGCGGCGAGTTCGTGACGCTGGCGCAGCGCGGCGGCAATATTGATGTACTGGTGGAAGCGCTCTCCGGACTGCTAAACAGTCCGTGGCTGAGCCTGCTTTTGACGCTGTTCTCTACGTTTGCGGTGGCCAGTTCGTTTCTTGGCGTCACGCTGGGCCTGTTTGACTATCTGGCGGATTTGACCGGGGCGCGGGGCGACCGCTGGGGCAGGGCGAAGACCACTCTGCTAACCTTTGCCCTGCCGCTGGGCGCATCGCTGATCTGGCCGCAGGGGTTTTTAGTGGCCATTGGCTACGCCGGGCTGGCGGCGACGCTGTGGGCGGTGATCACGCCGGCGCTGCTGGCCCGCCAGGCGCGCCGGCGGTTTACCGATGGCTGGCAGGCACCGGGTGGACAGACAGCGGTGCTCTTCGTGCTGGCGTTTGGCGCGCTGAGTATCATCACGGCGCTGCTGTCGCTGGTCGGCTGGCTGCCGGTGTATGCCCGCTGAAGAGATAAAAAAACCGGCGCGGGGGCCGGTTTTGCTCGGTGATGGATCACTTATCGTGCAGCGTGTCATCTTCGCGACAGTCACCGGTGGTGCAGTGACCGTACAAATACAGACTGTGGTTACTCAGCTTGATGCCGTGACGGGTGGCAATCTCGCGCTGGCGGGTTTCGATTGACTCATCGCTAAACTCAATCACTTTGCCGCAATCGAGGCAGATCAGGTGGTCGTGATGATGCTGCTGGGTCAGTTCAAAGACTGACTTACCGCCTTCAAAGTTGTGGCGAGTCACGATACCGGCGTCGTCAAACTGGTTAAGTACGCGATATACCGTGGCAAGACCAATTTCTTCGCCCATGTCGATCAGGCGCTTATACAAGTCTTCCGCACTGACGTGATGGCACTCAGGTTCCTGAAGCACTTCCAGGATTTTCAGTCGCGGAAGAGTGACTTTCAGGCCGGCCTTTTTTAATGCGATGTTATTGTCAGTCATGCGGATATTGTCCTGTTACTTTTTTCGAGACCTGGCGTGGCAGCGTGCCGTGAACACCGGTCAATTGCGGTTAGGCGTCACCCAGTATAGGGGGGATGACAAGAAATGAAAACCGGGGGAGCGTCTGAAGGGCCATAGCACCGCCAGTGGGTGCATCAGGGGAGCCAGCGCCCTCAGCGGAGGTTGACATTTCGCGTTGCTTGCCCCCTCCAGCGCGGGCGCAGGGGAAGGGAGTAAGCCGGTGAGCTATGAGGATATTGTACCGGTTTGACGGCGAAAGTTACAAACTTGTCACTATCATTTGTATCGGAAAAACCCATCGCCCGACGTGAGGCGGTGCGCACATCGGGCGGGACGATCAGGCGTTGAGAATGGCGTCGAGCTGCATCTCTTCTTTCACTTGCTTAACCCAGGCGTCAACGCGCTCATTGGTCAGCTCCGGCTGGCGGTCTTCATCAATTGCCAGTCCGAGGAAGTGCTGGTCGTCTGCCAGCCCCTTCGAGGCTTCAAAATGGTAGCCGGCGGTCGGCCAGTGTCCGACAATCACCGCGCCTTTGGGCTCAATGATGTCGCGCAGAGTGCCCATCGCGTCGCAGAAGTACTCCGCGTAATCTTCCTGATCGCCGCAGCCAAACAGCGCCACCAGCTTACCGTTAAAATCGATGTCTTCCAGCGTGGGGAAAAAGTCATCCCAATCGCACTGGGCCTCACCATAATACCAGGTGGGAATGCCCAGCAGCAGGATATCAAATGCCGCCAGATCCTCTTTGGTGCTTTTAGCAATGTCATGCACTTCGGCGACATCTTTACCCAGCTGTTTCTGGATCATTTTTGCAATATTTTCGGTATTGCCGGTATCGCTGCCGAAGAAAATGCCTACGATTGCCATGAGTTTACTAACCTCTTAATACATATTGATAGGGTGACTGCGGAGATGGCGCAGATGACGCAATAATAGCAGAGCGTCAGAGGCGACGAAACGCGTAATCTCGCGGCATTTGTCGCATTGTGCCCTGCTCACGTGCAGGATGGGGATCAGCGGCCCTCATCCAGATGCTGCTCCAGCTGCGTGAGCAGCATCTCTTCAATCAGCTCGCTGCGGCTCATGTTACGCGCTTCCGCTAACCGGTTCAGCGCATCGACCGCGTCGGCGTTCATCTTTAACTCCACCCGGCGCAGGCCGCGAACCCGATCGCGTCGGAGCTGATTGCGTTTATTGATCCGCAGCTGCTCATCGCGCGTCAGTGGATTGGTCTTGGGCCGTCCCGGGCGGCGCTCATCTGCAAAAAGATCGAGCGTGGTGCGGTCTGTCTGTTCTTTGGCCATAAATCTTGTTTGCTGCGTGGACGCGCCGGCGGCGCGTGAGTCGGTCCGGGTTCATTTGCCGGTGCGGCTGGCAAAATTAGCGCGACATCATACCCCTCCTTCGCGGGGACGACAATCTTTAAAGCACCTGGCAAGCGGTTGACTACAGTGCAAAAAAACGTCGGATGCTGCGCAGTACCGCGTCCGGCTTCTCGGCGTGAACCCAGTGTCCAGCTCCGGCAATCACGTGCGCACGGGCCTTGGGAAACTGAGCCAGCAGGGCATCGCGGTAGCGATCCTCCAGATACGGCGAGTCGCCACCGCGGATAAACAGCGCGTCACCTGACCAGGCGGGCACCGGCTGCCAGCCGGCGATGTGGCTGTACTCCTGCCACAACACCGGCACGTTAAAGCGCCAGCTTCCCTCGTGAAACGATTTCAGCAGAAACTGGACAATCCCCGGTTCGGGAATATGCTGCTGCATGATCTCGCTGGCGTCCTGACGGCGGGTGACCTGCGCGGCGGTGACGGCGTTCACCGCGGCAAAAATCGCATCGTGGCGACGGGTGTGGTAATCCACTGGCGCAATATCAATCAGCACCAGCTGCGCCAGTCGGGTCGGCGCCAGCGCCGTCAGTGCCATGGCAATCTTGCCGCCCATTGAGTGGCCAATCACGCTAACGCGATCGATACCGAGGTGATCCAGCGTGTCCAGCACGTCCTGCGCCATCGCGGCATAATTCATCTGATCTGCCCGCGGCGACAGGCCATGATTGCGGACATCGATCTGTACCAATGGACGATCGTCTTTGAGTCCCCGCGCCAGCCCACCCAAATTATCCAGGCTGCCAAACAAGCCGTGGATCAGTACCAGTGGGGGATGTACGGAGCGTAACTGTTCAGATTGCAAGCGGACATTCAAAATCATGGCAAAGTTCTTACTGAGGATGATAAAGCTTAGGGTATCATGATTTTTACCTTCGCTGTCGCCCCGGGGTGTCGGCTTTTTGCACAAGGCGTTAGACTTAATCTGACTTTTGCCTGCGAAGCCGGAGAACGCTACACGCTGTCGGGATTACCCCTTATACTCCTGGCGTGAGGTGTTACCCCGGCGGCGGCAACTCCTGAAAAGCCATATACGTACTGGAAAAAGATGAAAACGATCGAAGTCGATGAAGAGCTCTACCGCTATATTGCCAGCCATACGCAACACATAGGGGAGAGCGCCTCAGACATTTTACGCCGTATGCTTAGCGTCGCGGCCGGTCAGAAGCGTCTCCCTGCGGAAGCGGCGGCGACCCCTCCGCATCAGAACAGTGCGACACCCGCCCCGGCGCCGGTAAAAAAAGAGGCCGGTCATCCGCAGGGGAACGTACGGGCAATCCGCGAACTGCTGTTGTCGGATGAATATGCTGAACAGAAGCGGGCAGTGAACCGGTTTATGCTGATCCTGTCGACGCTTTACCGGCTGGACGCCAGGGCATTTACTGACGCCACCGAATCCCTCAGCGGGCGGACGCGTCTCTATTTTGCCGGCGATCAGCAGACGCTGTTGCAGAGCGGCGCCCAGACCAAGCCGAAACACGTACCGGGCACGCCGCTGTGGGTCATTACCAATACCAATACAGGTCGCAAATGCAGCATGATCGAACACATCATGCAGTCAATGCAGTTCCCGGCGGAACTGATTGAAAAGGTTTGTGGCACCCTTTAACTGTAGCGTCAGGGAGAAGCGCCAATGGCCACTCACCCCCGTGCCGGGCAGCCTGCCCGGCAGAGCGATTTGATTAACGTTGCCCAGCTAACGTCGCAGTATTACGTGCTTAAGCCCGACGTGGGTAACGCCGAACATGCGGTGAAGTTTGGGACTTCTGGTCACCGTGGCAGCGCAGGACGTCAAAGCTTTAATGAACCCCACATTCTGGCTATCGCGCAGGCGATTGCCGAAGAGCGCAAGAAAAACGGTATCACCGGGCCTTGTTATGTGGGTAAAGACACGCATGCCCTCTCCGAGCCGGCGATCCTGTCGGTGCTGGAAGTGCTCACCGCCAACGGTGTGGATGTCATCGTGCAGGAGAACAACGGCTTCACCCCAACGCCGGCGATTTCTCACGCGATCCTGAGCTGGAACAAGCGGGGCGGCGCGCAGGCTGATGGTATCGTTATCACGCCTTCGCACAATCCTCCGGAAGATGGTGGCATCAAATACAATCCGCCCAACGGCGGCCCGGCTGACACCAACGTCACTAAAGTGGTGGAAGATCGCGCCAACGCGCTGATCGCCGGCGGCCTGAAAGAGGTTAAGCGCCTGACGCTGGATGCCGCCCTCGCCAGTGGACACATTACTGAGCAGGATCTGATGCAGCCCTACGTTGAAGAGCTGGCGCAGGTAGTGGACATTGCCGCGATTCAACAAGCCGGGCTAAAAATTGGCGTCGATCCGCTCGGGGGCTCCGGCATCGAGTACTGGAAGCGCATTGCCAGCTTTTATAACCTGGACATTACGCTGGTTAACGATGCGGTGGATCAAACCTTCCGCTTCATGCATCTGGACAAAGACGGCGCGGTGCGGATGGACTGCTCCTCGCCAAGCGCGATGGCCGGCCTGCTGGCGCTGCGTGATAAGTTCGATCTGGCATTTGGCAACGATCCGGACTACGACCGCCATGGGATTGTCACGCCGGACGGGCTGATGAACCCTAATCACTATCTGGCGGTAGCCATTCACTATCTGTTCCAGCACCGTCCGCAGTGGGGCAAAGACGTGGCGGTGGGCAAAACCCTCGTTTCCAGCGCGATGATCGATCGGGTGGTGGCAGACATTGGCCGCACGCTGGTGGAAGTGCCGGTGGGCTTTAAATGGTTTGTCGACGGCCTGTTTGACGGCAGCTTTGGCTTTGGCGGTGAAGAGAGCGCCGGCGCCTCGTTCCTGCGCTTCGACGGTACGCCGTGGTCAACGGACAAAGACGGTATCATCCTCTGCCTGCTGGCGGCGGAGATTACGGCGGTCACCGGTAAGAACCCGCAGCAGCATTATGACGCACTGGCCGCCCGCTTCGGCGCCCCGAGTTATAACCGTTTGCAGGCATCGGCGACTTCGGCGCAAAAGGCCGCGCTGTCGAAGCTGTCGCCGGAAATGGTCAGCGCCGAAACGCTGGCGGGCGATCCCATTACCGCTCGCCTTACCAACGCACCGGGCAACGGTGCGGCCATTGGCGGTCTGAAAGTCATGACCGAAAATGGCTGGTTTGCCGCACGGCCGTCCGGAACGGAAGATGCGTACAAAATCTATTGCGAGAGCTTCCTCGGTGCTGAGCACCGCGAGCGTATTGAAAAGGAAGCGGTAGATATCGTCAGTGACGTGCTGAAAAACGCCTGATCGCAGGCCGGGGGCTGAGGGAACTCATCTGGCGATGGGGGTCCTCAGCCCTTTTTTTATGCGCCGCAGGCCGGGCTGCTCAGGGCATAAAACGGTAGCCAATGCCGGTTTCGGTGAGCAGGTGCTGCGGCTGTGCCGGGCTGACCTCCAGCTTCTGCCGCAAATGCCCCATGTAGATCCGCAGGTAATGGCTGTGTTCGGTCGCGTTGGGTCCCCACACCTGGCTGAGCAGCTGGCGCTGGGTCAATACTTTTCCGGCGTTGTTCAGCAGCAAGGCTAACAGTCGGAACTCGGTTGGCGTCAGGTGCAGCGCTTCTCCGGCGCGCAATACGCGGCGTGCGGCGAGATCGACCGTCACTTCGCCAAAATGGAAATGACTTTGCTGCGGGGTGCTGCCTGCATGGTGGCGAAGCGCCACCCGCACCCGCGCAAGGAGTTCGCCGCTGCCAAACGGCTTGGTGAGAAAATCATCCGCGCCGGCATCCAGCGCCACAATTTTGTCCTGCTCGTCGCTGCGGGCTGACAGCACGATGATCGGCAGATGGCTCCACTGGCGCACCTCTTCGATCAGGCGCAGGCCGTCGCCGTCCGGCAGACCGAGATCGAGAATGATTAGATCGGGTTTGCGCGTTGCCGCCTCAATCAGGCCACGCTGTAGCGTATCGGCCTCATGCACCTTCAGGGAGAGTCCCTCCAGCGCAATGCGCACAAAGCGACGGATCTCCTTTTCATCTTCAACTATCAGCACGGTGGTCAACCGGTCGATCCTCTCAAGGCTTCTGGATGCAGGCGAGCATAGCACGGAAGAATAACTGCGTCAGGCGCGGGCCGCGCACTGGGTAATAACATCCCGGCAGCATTTATGTAACTTACTTACATCAGCGCACAATAAAGCGGCTTTTTTACGCAAAAAAGTGGTCTGATCAGTAGTAAAATTTCATCAGTAGCGCTACAATTTTGAACAGTTTCAGATTCATTACATTTTTATGTGATTTTAATCAAATTTAAGGAGGACGTGTGGCGATCTATAACGCTTATCCCTGGCACAAAATTTTCCTGCGTCGTGCAGCAGCATTGACGGTAGGCCTGCTGGCGCTGCCGGTGATGCTGTTTCGCCGCGATCGCGCACGCTTCTACAGCTATTTGCATCGCGTCTGGAGCAAGACCAGCTCTCAGCCGGTGTGGCAGGCCCAGGCCGAAGCGGCCGGCAGTTACCTGTACTGATTCGGTGATGAAGGCCTTGATGACATGACCACTAACCCACGCTTGCGTGGGTTTTTTTTGGGCTTTCATACGGCGAAAGGCTGTTATCGCCGGGCATCCAGGTTACACTCAAAACCTGTACAAAATAAAAAATGGTTGTATAGGTATGAGTGATAAAATTCCTGTCGGCATCAGTGCCTGTCTGCTAGGCGATACGGTGCGCTTCGATGGCGGTCACAAACGGTGTCTGTTCGCGACCGATCAACTCGCCTCTTTTGTGCGTTATGAACCGGTGTGCCCGGAGATGGCTATCGGTCTGCCCACCCCGCGCCCGGCGCTGCGCCTGGTGCAGAAAGATGACGCCGTCGCCCTGTGCTTCAGCAAAGAAGGGGGCGAGGACATCACCGCCAGAATGCGTGATTTCGCCACACATAAAGTCAGCCATCTGCATCATCTGTGCGGTTACCTGGTGTGTGCCAAGTCCCCCAGCTGCGGTATGGAACGGGTGCGGGTCTACCAGCCGGACAATAACAACAACCGTAAAGAGGGCGTTGGCGTCTTTACCGCCGCGCTGATGCGTGAGATGCCCTGGCTGCCGGTGGAAGAGGATGGCCGCCTGCATGATGATGCCATCCGCGAAAATTTTGTGGAGCGGATCTGCGCGCTGCACGAACTGAACCAGATTATCGATCACCAGCTGACGCGGCAGGCGCTGTATGATTTTCACAGCCGCTATAAGCTGCTGTTGTTAGCCCATTCGCAGCCGCTGTACCGTGAACTGGGGCCGTTTGTCGCCCATATGGCCGACTGGTCCTCACTGCGGGAGTTCGCGCTGGCCTACCGGCAGAAACTGATGACGCTGCTGGCGCATCACGCCACCCGGGAAAATCACACCAACGTGCTGATGCATATTCAGGGGTACTTCAGCGATCGCCTCAGCGCCGCGCAGCGCAGCGAACTCTCCGATCTGATTGATCGCTACCGCCGCGGGCTGCAGCCGCTGCTGGCCCCGGTTACCCTGCTGAAACATTATCAGGCCGAATACCCCCACCCCTGGCTGGCCCAGCAGCGCTACTTTGAACCCTATCCGGAGGCGCTGCGCTTGCGCTACGGCCGGTAAACCGCGGAGGAAAGATGAAAACGCATCTGGTTTGGCTGCGTAACGATTTGCGCATGCACGACAATACGGCTTTGCATGCCGCCTGCCGGGATAGCGAGGCCCGCGTGCTGGCACTGTTTATCGCCACGCCGGGGCAGTGGGAAGCGCACCATATGGCGCCGAAGCAGGCGGGCTTTATCCAGGAAAACCTGCGTCAGCTCAGCGCGGCGCTGGCAGAGAAGGGGATCCCTCTGCATTATCGCCAGGTCGATCGCTTCAGCGATGCGCTGGATGCGCTGCAGCAGTTCTGCCAGCAGCAGCAGGTCGATCAGCTGTTTTATAATTATCAGTACGAAATCAACGAACGTGACCGCGATGCGCAGGCCGAGCGGCGACTGACCGCGGCGGGCGTGACGGTCCAGGGCTTTGATGACAGCCTGCTACTCGCGCCGGGCAGCGTGCTGACCGGCGGTGGGGAAATGTATAAAGTCTTCACCCCCTTTAGTAAAGCGTTCGTCAAACGCCTGCAGGCGCAGCTGCCGCCTTGTCTGCCAGCGCCAAAGAAGCGCACCAGCGACGCGGGCCAGGGGGATGCCATTGCCCCCTTTGACTATCCCTGCGAACATTGGGATGACACGCTGTTTCCGGCCGGTGAGACCGCGGCGCTCGCCCGGCTGCGGGAATTTTGTCAGCAGCCGGTAGTCGGGTATGCCACTGGACGTGATTTTCCGGCGCGCGACAGCACCAGTCGCCTGTCAGCGTATCTGGCCTGCGGCGTGCTGTCACCGCGCCAGTGCCTGCATCGCCTGCTGCATGAGCACCCGCAGGCGCTGGGAGATACCCAAGCGTTCGTCTGGCTTAATGAGCTGATCTGGCGCGAATTTTACCGTCATTTGCTGGTTGCCTGGCCGACGCTGTGCAAGCACCGCCCGTTTGTCGACTGGACGGATGGCGTAGCCTGGCAGTCTAATGCCGCGCATCTGCAGGCGTGGCAGGAGGGCAAAACCGGTTATCCAATCGTCGATGCCGGTATGCGTCAGCTGAAAGCACTGGGCTGGATGCACAACCGCCTGCGGATGATCGTTGCCAGTTTTCTGGTGAAAGATCTGCTGATTGACTGGCGAGAGGGGGAGCGCTGGTTCATGTCCCAGCTGATTGATGGCGACCTTGCCGCAAATAACGGTGGCTGGCAGTGGGCGGCGTCAACCGGTACCGACGCGGCCCCCTATTTTCGCATTTTCAATCCCACGACCCAGGGTCAGCGCTTTGATGAAGCGGGCGAATTTATTCGTCGCTGGGTTCCGGAGCTGCGTGAGGTGCCGGCGTCGGCAATTCACGATCCTCACGGCTGGGCAAAGAAAATGGGGCGCAGACTCGATTATCCGCAGCCGATCGTGGATCATAAGGCCGCACGTAAAGCGACGCTGGCGGCCTTCGAGGCCGCAAAGCATGACAGCGCCGGATAGCGCCGGCGCAGGGAGAAAAAGTACGATGAAGACGAACCGACAGCTGGAGCAGCTGGTGAATGCGCTGCTCGACAGCGCCAGCTTTTCCGATTACGCCCCAAACGGTCTGCAGGTTGAAGGGCGACGGGAGATTCAGAAAATCGTGACCGGCGTTACCGCCTGTCAGGCGCTGATTGACGAAGCGGTACGCCTGCAGGCGGATGCGATTCTCGTTCACCACGGCTGGTTTTGGAAGAATGAGGCGCCGCAGATAACGGGCATGAAGCGCGCACGACTGAAAGCGCTGCTAACCCATGACATCAATCTGTTCGGCTGGCATCTGCCGCTCGATGCTCACCCGCAGCTGGGTAACAACGCGCAGTTAGCCAGCACCCTCGGCATTGAGGTGCGCGGAACCGTGGCGCCGCTGGTGCCCTGGGGGGAGTTGGCCCAGCCGCTCAGCGGCGACGCGCTGGCGGCGCGTATTGCCGAACGGCTGGGGCGCACGCCGCTGCACTGTGGTGATCACGCGCCAACGGAGATCCGCCGCGTCGCCTGGTGTACCGGCGGCGGGCAGGGATTCATTGACGAAGCCGCCCGCTTTGGCGTGGATGCCTTTATTACCGGTGAAGTCTCTGAGCAGACCATCCACAGCGCCCGCGAGCAGGGAGTGCACTTTTTTGCCGCCGGACATCACGCTACCGAGCGCGGTGGCATCCGCGCGCTGGGGGAGTGGCTGGCGCAGAATCACGGTTTTGACGTCACCTTTATTGATATCCCTAATCCGGCCTGAAGTCATCTCAGGGCGGGGGAAGCGTCCTGAGTTTCAGATTTTTGCAATTGACACCGCTGATCTTATTTCGCATAACTGGTTAACTCGTTAGTCATTTGTATTAGCTATGTTATCAGGGGACGATTTTGCAACGCGCACGCTGTTATCTGCTCGGTGAACGAGCCGTCGTGCTGGAGCTGGAACCACCGGTGTCGGTTGCCAGTCAGCAGCGCATTTGGGGGCTCACCCAGCGCCTGAGCCAGCGCGACGATATCCTTGAAGTCATTCCCGGAATGAACAACCTCACGCTGATCCTGCGCGAACCCGATGTGACGGCGCTGGACGTCACTGAGCGTCTGCAGCGCTGGTGGGAGGAGAGTGAAGCCAGCGTGCCCGCTTCGCGCGACATTGTTATTCCGGTGACCTACGGTGGTGAAGCGGGGCCCGACCTTGCGGAGGTGGCCACCCACTGCCGGCTGACGCCTGCCCAAGTGGTGGCGCTGCACAGCAGCATCAACTATCTGGTTTACTTTATCGGTTTTCAGCCCGGCTTCCCTTATCTCGGTGGCCTGCCCGCCGCGCTGCACACGCCGCGCCGCGATGAGCCGCGCCTGACGGTCCCGGCCGGGAGCGTCGGCATTGGTGGCAGTCAGACCGGTGTCTATCCGCTGGCGTCGCCCGGAGGCTGGCAGCTGATTGGCCGAACGCATCTGCCGCTGTTTGATCCATCCAGTGACGATCCGGTTCTGCTGCGTCCCGGCGATCGCGTGCGCTTTGCGCCACAAAAGGGGGGCGTATGCTGACCATTTTACGCGCCGGTATGCTGAGTACTTTACAAGATGGTGGCCGGACCGGCTGGCGTCAGCTCGGCATCGGCCTGAGCGGTGCGCTGGATCTGCCCGCGCTGCAGACCGCGAATCTGCTGGTCAGTAACCCGGCCGCTGCTCCGGCGCTGGAGATTACGCTCGGACAGTTCAGCGCCCGGTTTGAACGCGACGGCTGGCTGGCATTGACCGGCGCCGGCTGCGACGCCCGACTGGATGGGCGCACGGTCTGGACCGGCTGGCGTGTGCCGTTTCGCGCCGGGCAGATTTTGGAGATGAAGAAGCCACTGCGCGGGATGCGCAGCTACCTTGCGGTGGACGGCGGGTTTGAGGTGCCGGAGGTGTTGGGGTCACGCAGCACCGACACCAATGCCGGTTTTGGCGGTTTTTACGGCCGCCGGCTGCAGGAGGGCGATATGCTCCCGTTGGGCACGCCTGCCCACCGTCTGCAGACGGTCGCTGGAGTGCGGCAGCTGCTGTGGGGCAACCGCATCCGCGCGCTGCCGGGGCCGGAATATCACGAATTCAGCGCTGAGTCGCAGGAGGCATTCTGGCGTACTCCCTGGCAACTTGGCGCGCAGAGTAACCGCATGGGGTATCGCCTGCAGGGGCGCAAACTGCATCGTCCGAACGGGCGGGAGCTGCTGTCACACGGCGTGTTCCCCGGCGTGATTCAGGTGCCGCCGGGCGGTCAGCCGATTGTGCTGATGGCCGATGCGCAGACCACCGGCGGCTATCCGCGCATCGCCTGCGTGATCGAGGCCGATCGCTACCATCTGGCACAGGTGCGGCTGGGCGATCCGATCCATTTCGTCCACTGCACGCTGGAAGAAGCCCAGCTCGCGAAACAGCAGCAGCAGCGGGCGCTGGATCAGATTCAGTGGGGGTTACAGAATGCAGATTGATGTAAACGCCGATTTGGGCGAAGGGGCCGATTGTGAAGAGGCGCTGTTGCAGCTGGTAAGCTCTGCCAACATCGCCTGCGGATATCACGCCGGCGACGCGCACACGATGCGTCAATCGCTGCGCTGGGCGCGGCAGTATGGCGTCGCGGCCGGTGCGCATCCCAGCTTTCCCGATCGGGAGAATTTTGGCCGTACCCGCATGTCCCTGCCGCCGGAGCAGGTTTATGCGCTGGTGCGTGAGCAAATCGACACCCTCGCCGCGCTGGCGGCTGAAACGGGCATTTCACTGCGGCACGTCAAACCGCACGGCATGTTGTACAACCAGTCGGCAGAAGATCCCGCACTGGCGGCGGCCATTGCGCGGGCGGTACGCGACAGCGATCCGCAGCTGGTACTGGTGGGGCTGGCCGGTAGCGTCTCGGTGCAGGTGGCCCGACAGCTGGGGCTGACCACCTGCGAAGAGGTGTTTGCCGATCGCGGCTACCAGGCCAGTGGCGCGCTGGTGCCGCGCGGGGCGCCCGGTGCAATCATTGAGGAGGCCGAACGGGCGATTGACCAGACGCTGTCGATGGTGTGCGATGGCCGGGTACGCGCCGTAAATGGTGAGTGGGTGAGGGTCAACGCGCAGTCGGTATGTCTGCACGGCGACGGCGCCCACGCGCTCGAGTTTGCCCGGCGTCTTCGCGCGGCTTTTACCGCGGCCGGCGTGGCCGTGCACGCATAACTTCTGCGCTTCATCTCAGGTCTGAGGGAAGGCATCTTTACAGGGAAAGACACGATGGAACAAACGATTAATCTCTGGCCACTGCTGGGGATCGCGGCGATTATCGTCGGTTTTGTATTGCGCTTCAATCCGGTACTGGTGGTGATCGTTGCCGGTATTGTGACCGGCGTGGCGGCGCTGATGCCGGTGACGACCATTCTGGAAAAGCTGGGCGCTGGTTTTCTCAGCACCCGCAATCTGCCGCTGATTCTGCTGCTGCCGCTGGCCGTCATTGGTCTGCTCGAGCGACACGGACTGAAGGAGCGGGCGCAGGCGTGGATCGCGCAGATCAAAACTGCCACCAGCGGACGGCTGCTGATGGTCTATCTGTTTCTGCGCGAAGCGACCGCGGCGCTGGGGTTGACCAGCCTGGGCGGCCATCCGCAAATGGTGCGCCCGCTGCTGGCACCGATGACCGAAGGTGCCGCAGAAAATCGCTATGGCGCGCTGCCGCCGGAAGTACGGCACCGTCTGCGGGCGATGGCGGCAGCCACCGACAATGTCGGGCTGTTTTTTGGTGAGGATATATTCGTCGCTTTTGGCGCGATCATCTTTATGCACAACTTTATGCTGGAATCGGGCGGGATCGAGACTGAACCGCTGCACATCGCGCTATGGGGCATTCCCACCGCGGTCAGCGCCTTTATTATCCACGCGTATCGCCTGCGTCGGCTGGATAAGCAACTGGCGTCTCAACTTGCTAAGCTAAATCGCGATGCGCTGCACGCCAAGGGGGAACGCTGATGTTTCAGCAAACCTACCTTTACTGGCTGGCGGGCGTCATCCTGCTGCTGGTGGCCGGATTATCTCTGCGCGACAAGCATAATCCGCGGCGGCTGGCCACCGGGCTGTTCTGGGGGCTGTACGGGATAACTTTCCTGATCGGCGACTGGGCTACCGATCTGCTGCATCACTGGCTGGGTGACGCTGAGGCGGCCAAGCGCCTGCTGAATATCCTCGTTGGCGGCATCGTGGTGGTGATGGCGCTGCTGGCGGGCTTCGGCGGCGTGCGTCTCGGGCGCTACCACCAGCGCAGTGAGTCAGAGCGTAAAGCCAGCGCGCAGCGGCTGGGCAACCGCCTGTTCTGGCCGGCGCTGGCGATTCCGCTGGGCACGGTGGCTGGCGTGCTGGCCTTTAACTGGATACCCGGACTGCAGTTAGCGCTGTTTGGCGCCGGCAATCACGCGACGCTGGTCACGCTGTTTTCGATGACTGCTGGCTGCCTGCTCGGCTGGGCGGTAGCGCTGCGCTTAACCCGGGAGAACGTCGGGCAGTCGCTGCAGGAGGCGCGTCGCCTGCTCGATTCGGTCGGTTGGGCCTTCATACTGCCACAGCTGCTGGCGACGCTGGGGCTGCTGTTTACCCAGGCGGGCGTGGGCACGGCCATTGCCCATCTGACGGAAACCTGGCTGGCGGTCGACCACCGCTTTATCGCCGTCGCCACCTACGCGATAGGCATGGCGCTGCTCACTATGATTATGGGAAATGCGTTTGCCGCCTTTCCGATTGTTACCGCCGGCATCGGTATCCCAATCCTGGTCCTGCAGCACGGCGGCAATCCGGCGGTGATGGCGGCGATTGGCATGTTCTCCGGCTACTGCGGAACGCTGATGACGCCGATGGCGGCTAACTTTAATATTGTGCCGGCCGCCCTGCTTGAGCTGCCGGATAAAAACGCGGTCATCCGCGCGCAAATTCCAACCGGTCTTGCGCTGCTGGTGGTGAATATCTTTTTACTCTACTGGCTGATGTTCCTGTGAGGCGAGGATGAAAACGGTTCTGATTACCGCGTTTGAGCCATTTGGCGGCGAACGCATCAACCCCTCCTGGGAGGCGGTGAAGCAGCTGGAGGGACGGATTATCGCCGGTGCCACGGTGCGTGCGCGCCAGCTTCCCTGCGTGTTTGGCCTCGCGCTGATGCGGCTGCAGGCGGCGATGGAGGAGACCCAGCCGGCGGTGGTGATTGCCGTCGGGCAGGCGGGAGGGCGCGTGGATATGACGGTCGAACGGGTGGCTATCAATGTTGACGATGCCCGTATACCGGATAATCAGGGCAATCAGCCGGTGGATACGCCGGTGGTGCCTGGCGGTCCGGCCGCCTGGTTCTCCACGCTGCCGATCAAAGCGACGGTGCAGGCGCTGCGAGAGGCGGGGATCCCCGCCTCGGTTTCGCAGAGCGCCGGCACCTATGTCTGTAACCACGTGATGTACGGACTGCTGCAGGCGCAGGCCGCCGGTGGCGGGATGGTAAAAGGCGGCTTTATTCACATTCCGTGGCTACCGGAGCAGGCGGTGCATCACCCCGGCGCCGCCAGCATGGCGCTGCAGACGGTGGTTGAGGGATTGACGATTGCGATACGCGTGGCGCTGAGCGTTGAGACCGATCTGCGCCACAGCGGCGGGGCGACTCACTGAGGAGGAACGATGCCGGAAGGCCCAGAAATACGTCGCGCGGCCGATCAGCTGGCGGCAGCGATTCAGGACGATCCGCTGGAGGAAGTGTGGTTTGCTTTTCCCGAGCTGAAGACCTACGAGCCTGAGCTGATTGGCTGTCGGATCACCGAGTTTGAAACTCGCGGCAAGGCGCTGTTGACCCATTTTTCAAACGGCCTGACCCTTTACAGCCACAATCAGCTGTACGGCGTCTGGCGGATCTCCCGGCCGCAGGCGGCAACCCGCGCTAAAGATGCTAAACGCACGCTGCGCGTGCGGCTGGCAACCCGCAAGCAGGCGATTCAGCTGTACAGTGCATCGGACATCTCTTTGCTGAATGCGGAAACCCTGGCCAGCCACCCGTTTTTACAGCGGGTCGGGCCGGATGTGCTCGATCCCACGCTGAGCGTGGAGGCGGTTAAGGCTCGTCTGCTCTCGACGCGCTTTCGCCGGCGTCAGTTTAGCGGTCTGCTGCTCGATCAGGCGTTTCTGGCCGGGCTGGGCAACTATTTACGCGCGGAAATTTTATGGCAGGCAAAACTGCTGCCGCAGCATCGGGCGGCTGATCTGGATGAGACGCAGCTCTCGGCGCTCAGCGTCGCGCTGCTGTCGATCCCGCAGTGCTCTTACCGCACCCGCGGTCAGAAGCACCCGGGGCCTGACCATCACGGTGCGCAATTTCGCTTTCGCGTGTTTCACCGCGCTGGCGAGCCCTGCGAGCGCTGCGGAACGCGTATCGAAAAGAGCCTGCAATCCTCGCGGCCGTTTTTTTTCTGCCCCGGCTGCCAGCGCTAATAAAAAGACCCGCCTGAGCGGGTCTTTTAGTAAATGACTCGGCTTACTTTTTCAGCTGTGACTCAAAGTCGCGCTGCTCGTAACCGGTATAGAGCTGACGTGGACGGGCAATCTTGATGCCATCATCGTGCATCTCTTTCCAGTGGGCAATCCAGCCGACGGTGCGCGCCATGGCAAAAATAACCGTAAACATGCTGGACGGAATCCCCATCGCTTTCAGAATGATGCCGGAGTAGAAGTCGACGTTCGGATAGAGTTTACGCTCGATGAAGTAGGGATCGTTCAGGGCAATGTGTTCCAGCTCCATCGCCACTTCCAGCAGGTCATCTTTCATCCCCAGCTCGTTCAGCACTTCATGACAGGTTTCACGCATCACGGTGGCGCGCGGATCGTAGTTTTTATAGACGCGGTGACCGAAGCCCATCAGGCGGAAAGAGTCATTTTTATCTTTTGCACGGCGAACAAATTCCGGGATGTGATCGACGGAGCTTATCTCTTCCAGCATGCGCAGACAGGCTTCGTTGGCACCGCCGTGCGCCGGTCCCCAGAGTGATGCAATACCGGCGGCGATACAGGCAAACGGGTTAGCACCGGAGGAGCCCGCGGTACGTACCGTGGAGGTCGAGGCATTCTGCTCGTGATCCGCATGCAGGATCAGGATACGGTCCATGGCGCGTTCCAGTACCGGGTTGACTTTGTACTCTTCGCACGGCGTCGAGAACATCATGTTCAGGAAGTTGCCGGCGTAGGAAAGATCGTTGCGCGGATAGACAAACGGCTGACCGATAGAATATTTGTAACACATGGCCGCCACGGTCGGCATTTTTGACAGCAGGCGGAACGCGGCGATTTCACGGTGGCGTTCAATGTTAACGTCCATCGCATCGTGATAGAACGCCGCCAGCGCGCCGGTTACGCCGCACATCACCGCCATTGGGTGCGAATCGCGACGGAAGCCGCGGAACAGATGGGTAATCTGTTCGTGAATCATCGTATGGCGCGTCACGATAGTTTTAAATTCGTCAAACTGCGCCTTTGTGGGCGCTTCACCGTTCAGCAGGATATAGCACACTTCCAGATAATTGGAGTGGGTAGCCAGCTGATCGATAGGGAAACCGCGGTGCAGCAGGATGCCGTTATCGCCGTCGATAAACGTGATTTTTGATTCACAGGACGCCGTGGATGTGAAACCCGGGTCAAAGGTGAAATACCCTTTTGAGCCTAATGGGCGAATGTCGATCTCTTCCGGGCCCAGGGTGCCTTGTAGCACGCTCAACTCAACAGGAGCTTCGCCATCTACGGTTAGCGTCGCTTTTTTATCAGCCATTTACAGTCTCCTTAGCGCCTTACTTAATTTGTCGGAATCTTTCTGTTGCCATAAATCGGGGTATGTCCCGTTCGCCGCTCTCCCGGAAAACCTGCAGGCAATCAACTCTGTGGCATATTGTATCGTGCAGGGTACAGAGTGACGGGCGCGCGTCGAGCTGGGTCAGGCGGACAGGGGCATGCTGCGTTTCACGGTGGTGAAAGATCGGGTCTGATCATGATTGTCTCGTAATCGGTACCTGATGCTAGCGGGTGTTAACCCCATCAATGTTACATAACTTGCGCTTAGGGGAAAGTGTATCCCCATAACTTTTCAGCATCATCGTTTTTTACTGCGTCGTTTGTAACAGGAATGTTGAACTTTTGTCAAATCAGATAATTAAAATTGTGTTAATTGTGAAAATCGTGAGATAGATCACTGTTCCGCCCAAATGTGACCAAAGAGTTTGTGGGGGAATTGTAATGAGTTTGTGAACCTCCTATACTTTGCGCCAGGTCTCCGGAACACCCTGACACCAGGAGCCACCCAGCGTTTTACCGCGTCAATTAACACTGGATGTTGCTGTATTGGTGACGGTGCTTAACGATCCTGAGTTTTCAGGTTCGACCTTCAGGCCGGAGGAAGCAAAATAAGAAAGGGCTGTGTGGGCAAAACCGTGAAAAAACAACGACCTGTCAACTTGGATCTCTCTACGATCCGGTTTCCCGTAACTGCAATAGCATCGATACTCCACCGCATTTCCGGCGTGATCACCTTTGTCGCCGTCGGGATTCTGCTCTGGTTACTGGGTCTGTCCCTCTCTTCTCCCGAAGGTTTTCTGCAAGCTTCGGCGATCATGGGCAGCTTCTTCGTCAAGTTCATCATGTGGGGCATTCTCACTGCTCTGGCATACCACATTGCCGGCGGTATCCGCCACATGCTGATGGATTTTGGCTTCCTCGCTGAAACGCTTGAAGTGGGCACGCGCTCAGCAAAACTGTCGTTTGTAATAACCGTCGTGCTTTCAATTCTGGCTGGAGTCCTCGTATGGTAAGCAATGCTTCTGCACTGGGGCGCACTGGCGTTCATGACTGGCTGCTGGTTCGCGCCTCGGCCATGGTGATTACCCTGTATGTGCTCTATATCCTTGGTTTCGTGATTTTCGCTGACACCCTGACGTATGACACCTGGCGGGCGTTTTTCGCCTCGAACTTTACCAAAGTCTTCACGCTGATTGCACTACTCTCCATTCTTGCACACGGCTGGATTGGTCTGTGGCAGGTATTGACGGACTACGTGAAATGCCAGGCACTGCGCCTGTGCCTGCAGCTGGTCGTGGTGTTGGTGTTGTTATCCTATGCGTTTTATGGAACCGTTGTGGTATGGGGGGCGTGATGAAATTGCCAGTCAGAGAGTTTGATGCAGTCGTGATTGGGGCCGGTGGCGCAGGTATGCGCGCGGCGCTGCAAATTTCACAATCCGGACAGACCTGTGCGCTGCTGTCCAAAGTATTCCCAACCCGCTCACACACGGTTTCTGCGCAGGGCGGCATCACCGTTGCACTGGGCAACACCCATGAAGATAACTGGGAATGGCACATGTACGACACCGTCAAAGGCTCCGACTACATTGGAGATCAGGACGCTATCGAGTATATGTGTAAAACCGGCCCGGAAGCGATTCTGGAGCTGGAGCACATGGGGCTGCCGTTCTCACGCCTCGACGATGGCCGTATTTATCAGCGTCCGTTCGGTGGCCAGTCGAAGAATTTTGGCGGTGAGCAGGCGGCGCGTACCGCGGCGGCGGCTGACCGTACCGGTCATGCGCTACTGCATACCCTGTATCAGCAGAACCTGAAAAACCACACCACGATCTTCTCTGAGTGGTATGCACTCGATTTGGTGAAAAACGCCGACGGCGCGGTGGTAGGCTGCACCGCGATGTGCATTGAAACCGGTGAAGTGGTGTACTTCAAAGCCAAAGCCACCGTGCTGGCTACCGGCGGTGCCGGCCGTATTTATCAGTCCACCACCAACGCCCACATCAATACCGGCGACGGGGTTGGGATGGCGCTGCGCGCCGGCGTTCCGGTGCAGGATATGGAAATGTGGCAGTTCCACCCTACCGGCATTGCCGGTGCGGGCGTGCTGGTTACTGAGGGCTGTCGCGGCGAAGGTGGCTACCTGCTGAACAAGCACGGCGAACGCTTCATGGAGCGCTATGCGCCGAACGCGAAAGACCTTGCCGGTCGCGACGTGGTAGCCCGGTCCATGATGATCGAAATTCGCGAAGGTCGCGGCTGTGACGGTCCGTGGGGGCCGCACATCAAGCTGAAGCTCGATCATCTTGGCAAAGAGGTGCTGGAGTCCCGCCTGCCGGGTATTCTTGAGCTGTCCCGCACTTTTGCCCATGTCGATCCGGTGAAAGAGCCGATTCCGGTGATTCCGACCTGCCACTATATGATGGGCGGTATTCCGACCCGCGTCTCCGGTCAGGCGATTACCCTGAACGAGCAGGGTGAAGATGTGGTGATTCCGGGGCTGTTTGCCGTAGGGGAAATCGCCTGTGTCTCCGTTCACGGTGCTAACCGCCTCGGCGGTAACTCGCTGCTGGACCTGGTGGTATTTGGCCGCGCGGCCGGCCTGCATTTGCAGGAGTCCATCGCCGAACAGGGCGAGCTGCGCGACGCTACCGAGGAAGACATCAATGCTGCGCTGGCGCGCTACAACCGCTGGGACAACAATACCAGCGGCGAAGATCCGGCCGAGCTGCGTAAAGCCCTGCAAACCTGTATGCAGCATAACTTCTCGGTATTCCGCGAAGGGGATGCGATGGCGAAGGGGCTGGATGAGCTGAAAACGCTGCGCGAGCGGCTGAAAAAAGCGCGGCTGGACGACCGTTCCAAAGACTTCAACACCCAGCGCGTAGAGTGCCTGGAGCTGGATAACCTGATGGAAACGGCCTACGCCACGGCGGTTGCGGCAAACTTCCGTACCGAAAGTCGCGGCGCACACAGCCGCTTCGACTTCCCGGAGCGTGATGATGCGAACTGGCTGTGTCACAGTCTCTATCTTCCGCAAAGCGAGAGTATGACCCGCCGTGAGGTGAACATGCAGCCGACACTGCGCGAGGCATTCCCGCCCAAAGCGCGTACCTACTAATTGCGGAGAGACAGCGATGAGAGTCGAATTTTCTATTTATCGTTACAACCCTGAAGTGGATGACGCGCCGCGCATGCAGGACTATACCCTCGAAGCGGAAGAGGGGCGCGACATGATGCTGCTGGATGCGCTGATGCGGCTGAAGGATAAGGATCCGACGCTGGCGTTTCGTCGCTCCTGTCGTGAAGGAGTATGCGGCTCGGATGGTCTGAACATGAACGGTAAAAACGGCCTGGCGTGCATCACGCCGGTGTCCGCGCTCGGTGCAGGGAAGCAGAAGATTGTGATCCGCCCGCTGCCGGGGCTGCCGGTGGTGCGCGATCTGGTGGTCGACATGAGCCAGTTCTACGCCCAGTACGAGAAGATCAAACCGTTCCTGCTGAATGACGGCAAAAATCCGCCGGCGCGCGAGCACCTGCAGTCTCCGGCTGAGCGTGAACATCTGGATGGCCTCTACGAGTGTATCCTCTGTGCCTGCTGCTCAACGTCCTGCCCATCATTCTGGTGGAATCCGGACAAATTTATCGGCCCGGCCGGCCTGCTGGCGGCTTACCGCTTCCTGATTGACAGCCGGGATACCGAAACGGATGCGCGGCTGGACAATCTGAACGATGCGTTCAGCGTATTCCGCTGCCACAGCATCATGAACTGCGTCAGCGTGTGTCCGAAAGGATTGAACCCGACCCGCGCGATTGGTCATATCAAGTCGATGTTGCTGCAAAGAAGTGCATAATTGCTTTCCGGGAACCCGCAGGGGTTCCCGGAGGTTTTAAGGAAATCTCTGAAAGGACTTTCCCGCTCCGGAAAAATCCTTGCAAAGGTTCCCTTACGGGCCTGGGGCGCCGTTGCGCGCAATGCTCGTATCGAACCGGACTACGGCAAGCCGTTAACCCGGCACAAATGAAACCTCGAAAAAAAGCAAATGATGCTTAAGGGATCACAATGCAGAACAGCGCAATGAAGCCCTGGCTGGACTCCTCCTGGCTGGCCGGCGCGAACCAATCTTACATAGAGCAGCTCTATGAAGATTTTTTAACCGATCCTGACTCTGTTGATGCTGCCTGGCGCGATCTGTTCCAGCAGCTGCCTGGCGCCGGGGTTAGACCTGAACATTTCCACTCCACGACCCGCGAATACTTCCGTCGTCTGGCCAAAGATGCCACGCGCTACACAGCATCCGTCAGCGATCCGCAGACCAACTCCAAGCAGGTCAAAGTGCTGCAGCTGATTAACGCCTTCCGGTTTCGCGGCCATCAGAATGCCAATCTTGATCCGCTCGGATTGTGGAAACGCGACAGTGTGCCCGATCTGAACCCGGCTTTTCACGATTTGACGGAGGACGATTTCCAGGAGACCTTCAACGTCGGCTCATTTGCCATCGGCAAAGAGACCATGAAGCTTGCCGATCTTTATGCGGCACTCAAGCAGACCTACTGCGGTGCCATCGGCGCCGAATATATGCACCTGACCAATACGGAAGAGAAGCGCTGGATACAGCAGCGGATCGAATCCGTTGTCGGTCAGCCGTCATTCTCACGCGATGAGAAAAAGAACCTGCTGAAAGAGCTGACTGCCGCCGAAGGGCTGGAGCGCTATCTCGGTGCCAAATTCCCCGGGGCCAAACGCTTCTCGCTGGAAGGCGGCGATGCGCTGGTGCCGATGCTGCGCGAAATGATTCGTCACGCCGGCAAACACGGTACGCGCGAAGTGGTGCTGGGTATGGCGCACCGCGGTCGACTGAACGTGCTGATTAACGTGCTGGGTAAAAAGCCGCAGGACCTGTTTGATGAGTTCTCCGGCAAGCATAAAGAGCACCTCGGCACCGGCGACGTGAAATACCACATGGGTTTTTCGTCCGACGTTGAAACCGAAGGCGGCATGGTCCACCTGGCGCTGGCGTTTAACCCGTCACACCTCGAAATTGTTAGCCCGGTTGTGATGGGATCGGTGCGTGCGCGCATCGATCGTCTCGACGAGCCGAGCAGCAGCAAAGTGCTGCCGATCACCATCCACGGTGATGCCGCCGTGGCCGGGCAGGGCGTGGTGCAGGAGACGCTGAACATGTCTCAGGCGCGCGGCTATGAAGTGGGCGGTACTGTGCGTATCGTGATTAACAACCAGATTGGTTTTACCACCTCCAACCCGCGTGATGCCCGCTCTACAGAGTATTGTACTGACATCGGCAAAATGGTGCAGTCGCCGATTTTCCACGTCAATGCGGACGATCCGGAAGCTGTTGCTTTCGTTACCCGCCTGGCGCTGGATTTCCGCAATACCTTTAAGCGCGACGTGTTCATCGATCTGGTGTGCTACCGCCGTCACGGCCATAACGAGGCGGATGAGCCGAGCGCCACTCAGCCGGTGATGTACCAGAAAATCAAAAAGCATCCAACACCGCGCAAACTGTATGCCGACAAACTGGAAGCGGAGCAGGTCGCGAAGCTGGAAGATGCCACTGAGATGGTCAATCTGTATCGCGATGCGCTGGATGCCGGTGAGTGCGTCGTGCCGGAGTGGCGTCCGATGAGCCTGCACTCCTTCACCTGGTCACCGTATCTGAATCACGACTGGGACGAGAGCTATCCGCATCAGGTTGAAGTGAAGCGTCTGCAGGAGCTGGCGAAGCGTATCAGCCAGGTGCCGGACGGCGTAGAAATGCAGTCGCGGGTGGCAAAAATCTATGGTGACCGCCAGGAGATGGCCGCCGGCAATAAGCTGTTTGACTGGGGCGCTGCGGAAACGCTGGCCTATGCCACGCTGGTTGATGAGGGCATCCCGTGCCGTCTCTCCGGTGAAGATATGGGCCGCGGCACCTTCTTTCACCGCCATGCGGTCGTGCATAACCAGAGTAACGGTTCCACCTGGATTCCGCTGCAGCACATCCACAATGGTCAGGGCGATTTCAAAGTGTGGGATTCGGTACTGTCCGAAGAGGCGGTGCTGGCGTTTGAATACGGCTACGCTACGGCGGAACCGCGCACCCTGACCATTTGGGAAGCGCAATTTGGTGACTTTGCTAACGGCGCGCAGGTGGTTATCGATCAGTTCATCAGCTCCGGCGAGCAAAAATGGGGCCGGATGTGCGGCCTGGTGATGCTGCTGCCGCACGGCTATGAGGGCCAGGGCCCGGAGCACTCCTCCGCGCGCCTTGAGCGCTATTTACAACTCTGCGCTGAGCAGAACATGCAGGTGTGCGTCCCATCCACCCCGGCGCAGGTCTACCACATGCTGCGTCGACAGGCGCTGCGCGGTATGCGCCGTCCGCTGGTGGTGATGTCGCCGAAATCCCTGCTGCGCCACCCGCTGGCGGTGTCCTCGCTGGATGAGCTGGCCCATGGCAGCTTCCAGCCGGCGATCGGCGAGATTGACGATATCGATCCGCAAGGGGTGAAACGCGTCGTGCTCTGCTCAGGGAAAGTCTATTACGACCTGCTGGAGCAGCGTCGTAAAAATGAGCAAACCGACGTGGCAATTGTGCGTATTGAGCAACTCTATCCGTTCCCGCACAAAGCGGTGCAGGAAGCGTTGCGGCCGTATGCACATGTCCATGATTTCGTGTGGTGTCAGGAAGAGCCGCTCAACCAGGGTGCATGGTATTGCAGTCAGCACCACTTCCGTGAAGTTGTGCCTTTCGGGGCTTCCCTGCGCTATGCCGGCCGTCCCGCTTCTGCATCACCGGCTGTTGGCTACATGTCCGTTCACCAGAAACAGCAACACGATCTGGTCAATGACGCGCTGAACGTAGATTAAATAAAGGATAGATAATGAGTAGCGTAGATATTCTCGTCCCGGACCTGCCTGAATCCGTTGCCGATGCCACCGTGGCAACCTGGCACAAAAAACCAGGCGACACCGTCACCCGTGACGAAGTGCTGGTAGAAATTGAAACGGACAAAGTGGTGCTCGAAGTGCCTGCGGCCGCCGACGGCGTGCTGGAAGCCGTGCTGGAAGAAGAGGGCGCAACCGTAACCTCTCGCCAGCTGCTGGGACGCCTGAAAGAGGGCAACAGCGAAGGCAAAGCCACCTCGGCAAAAGCTGACAACAGCGCGTCTGACCCGGCACAGCGTCAGACTGCCTCGCTGGAAGAAGAGAGCAGCGATGCGCTCAGTCCGGCGATCCGTCGCCTGATTGCTGAGCACGCCCTGGATGCTTCGCAGATTAAAGGCACTGGCGTAGGTGGGCGACTGACGCGCGAAGACGTGGAAAAACATCTGGCGCAGAAACCGGCCGCGAAGGCCGAGGTGCAACCTGCGGCGGCGGAGCAACCGGCCGTTGCTAACCGCAGCGAAAAACGCGTCCCGATGACTCGCCTGCGCAAGCGCGTCGCTGAACGTCTGCTGGAGGCTAAAAACAGCACCGCGATGTTGACGACCTTCAACGAAGTGAACATGAAGCCGATCATGGAACTGCGCAAGCAGTACGGCGAAGCCTTCGAAAAGCGCCACGGCGTGCGCCTGGGCTTCATGTCCTTCTACATCAAGGCGGTAGTTGAAGCGCTGAAGCGCTTCCCGGAAGTGAACGCCTCGATCGACGGCGAGGACGTGGTGTACCACAACTACTTCGACGTCAGCATCGCCGTGTCTACCCCACGTGGGCTGGTCACGCCGGTACTGAAGGATGTCGATGCGCTGAGCATGGCGGACATCGAGAAGAAAATCAAAGAGCTGGCGGTGAAAGGTCGCGACGGCAAACTGACCGTTGAAGAGCTGACCGGCGGAAACTTCACCATCACCAACGGTGGAGTGTTTGGTTCGCTGATGTCAACGCCAATCATCAATCCGCCGCAGAGCGCGATTCTCGGCATGCACGCGATCAAAGACCGTCCGATGGCGGTCAATGGTCAGGTGGTGATTCTGCCGATGATGTATCTGGCGCTCTCTTACGACCACCGCTTAATCGACGGCCGCGAATCTGTGGGCTATCTGGTGGCGGTCAAAGAGATGCTGGAAGATCCGGCGCGCCTGCTGCTGGACGTCTAATTCTCCCGGAGCGCGGTATGCGCCGTGCTCCGTTTTCTCTGGTCGGGACCCGGCGCTGACGTTAGGGAAACTGACCCGTCTTAACAGACCTGAATGGATAGAACATCATGAACTTACACGAGTATCAGGCGAAACAGCTGTTTGCACGATACGGCTTACCGGCGCCGACCGGTTACGCCTGCACCACGCCACGTGAAGCGGAAGAAGCGGCCTCTAAAATCGGCGCAGGCCCGTGGGTGGTAAAATGTCAGGTTCATGCCGGCGGCCGCGGTAAAGCGGGCGGTGTGAAAGTCGTTAAAAGTAAAGAAGAGATCCGCGCCTTTGCGGAAAACTGGCTCGGCAAGCGTCTGGTGACCTATCAAACAGATGCTGACGGACAGCCGGTAAACCAGATTCTGGTTGAGGCCGCGACCGATATCGATCAGGAGCTGTACCTTGGCGCCGTGGTCGATCGCAGCACGCGTCGCGTGGTATTTATGGCCTCCACCGAAGGCGGCGTGGAAATTGAGAAAGTGGCGGAAGAGACGCCGCACCTGATCCACAAAATGGCGCTGGATCCGCTGACCGGCCCGCAGCCTTATCAGGGCCGCGAACTGGCGTTCAAACTGGGCCTGACCGGCAAGCAGGTTAATCAGTTCACCAAAATCTTCATGGGGCTGGCGACGCTGTTCCTCGAGCGCGATCTGGCGCTGGTTGAAATCAACCCGCTGGTAATCACCAGGCAGGGCGATCTGATCTGCCTCGATGGTAAACTGGGCGCCGATGGCAACGCGATGTTCCGCCAGCCTGAGCTGCGTGAAATGCGCGATCCGAGCCAGGAAGATCCCCGCGAAGCCCATGCCACCCAGTGGGAGCTGAACTACGTAGCACTGGATGGCAACATTGGGTGTATGGTCAACGGTGCCGGTCTGGCCATGGGGACCATGGACATCGTGAAACACCACGGTGGCCAGCCGGCCAACTTCCTCGACGTGGGCGGTGGCGCGACCAAAGAGCGCGTGACCGAGGCGTTTAAAATCATCCTGTCGGACGATGCGGTAAAAGCGGTATTCGTCAATATCTTCGGCGGCATTGTACGCTGCGACCTGATTGCCGATGGCATCATCGGCGCGGTGGCGGAAGTGGGCGTGAACGTCCCGGTTGTCGTCCGTTTGGAAGGTAACAACGCTGAGCTGGGCGCACAGAAACTGGCGGACAGCGGTCTGAACATCATTGCAGCAACCAGTTTGACAGACGCGGCGCAGCGCGTTGTGGCTGCCGCGGAGGGGAAATAATGTCCATTTTGATCGACAAGAACACCAAAGTTATCTGCCAGGGCTTTACCGGCGGGCAGGGTACTTTCCACTCTGAGCAGGCGCTGGCCTACGGCACGCAGCTGGTTGGCGGCGTGACCCCGGGTAAAGGTGGGACTACCCACCTCGGCCTGCCGGTATTTAATACCGTGCGTGAAGCGGTGGAAGCCACCGGCGCTACCGCCTCGGTCATCTACGTGCCGGCCCCGTTCTGTAAAGACGGTATCCTTGAAGCGATCGATGCGGGCATCAAGCTGATCATCACCATCACCGAAGGGATCCCGACGCTGGACATGCTGACGGTGAAAGTGAAGCTGGATGAGGCCGGTGTGCGGATGATCGGTCCAAACTGCCCGGGTGTGATCACTCCCGGTGAGTGTAAAATCGGTATTATGCCGGGCCACATTCACCAGCTTGGCCGCGTGGGCATCGTCTCCCGCTCCGGTACCCTGACCTATGAAGCCGTTAAGCAGACCACCGATATTGGCTACGGACAGTCTACCTGTGTCGGCATTGGCGGTGACCCGATTCCGGGCTCCAACTTTATCGATATCCTGAAAATGTTCCAGGACGATGCGCAGACCGAAGTGATCGTGATGATCGGTGAGATTGGCGGCAGCGCGGAAGAAGAGGCGGCGGCGTTCATTAAAGACCACGTCACCAAGCCGGTGGTAGGCTACATCGCCGGCGTGACGGCGCCAAAGGGCAAACGTATGGGCCACGCGGGCGCGATCATTGCTGGTGGTAAGGGCACGGCGGATGAGAAGTTTGCCGCACTGGAAGCGGCCGGAGTGAAAACCGTGCGCAGCCTGGCCGACATCGGCGATGCGGTTAAAGCGGTTCTGCCGCAGTAACTCGCGTTGCTGACGCCGAGGCCACCTTAGGGTGGCCTTTTTTTTGCCGCCGTCGTGAAAAATAATGGCAAAAAGCGGTCGTCATGCAGGAATTAATCTCCAGTAGCGTCTACGCTTTTGTTCACACATGGCATCTGCGCCGGTAAAAAATAATTATCAATTGCAATCACTAAATTTAGCCTTGCAGTAATTATCCATCCACAGAGCATTAACATTCCTGACACCATTGCTGATAATGGCTGTCGCGCATTAACACAGATCAAAAAAACCGAAGATTTTACAAATCAGAATACTGGCATTATCGCGTGGCATAGGCTTAAATTGTCCTGAGTCAATTTGCCCACGTTTTGTGCCCATGTAAAATTGCACCGTTTAGCGTGGCGGCGGCAGAAGAGCACCTTGTCACCATTCGCGTATTCCCGGAGCGGTTGCCGCCGGGCGTAGGCGAGACGGAAAGCAGTAACGCCATGCCGGGATGTGGGCGCGAGTTTGAATGCGGGGAACGTCAAAAATTACCGGGGTTTCCGTCATCTTCCTGAGAGGATCAAGGAGTTAAGATGTTAGATATCGTCGAACTGTCACGTTTACAGTTTGCGCTGACGGCGATGTACCATTTCCTGTTCGTGCCGCTTACGCTGGGTATGGCGTTTTTGCTGGCGATCATGGAAACGGTATACGTGCTCTCGGGCAAACAAATTTATAAGGACATGACCAAATTCTGGGGCAAGTTATTTGGCATTAACTTCGCGCTGGGTGTTGCAACCGGTTTAACCATGGAGTTTCAGTTCGGGACTAACTGGTCTTATTATTCTCACTACGTGGGTGATATTTTTGGTGCACCGCTGGCCATCGAAGGTCTGATGGCTTTCTTCCTTGAATCCACTTTTGTGGGCCTGTTTTTCTTTGGCTGGGATCGCCTGGGCAAAGTGCAGCATATGGCGGTCACCTGGCTGGTCGCGCTGGGTTCAAACATGTCCGCACTGTGGATTCTGGTCGCCAATGGCTGGATGAACAATCCGGTGGCGTCCAACTTCAATTTTGAAACCATGCGTATGGAAATGGTCAGCTTCTCCGAACTGGTACTCAATCCGGTTGCGCAGGTGAAATTTGTCCATACCGTCGCGGCGGGCTACACCACCGGCGCCATGTTTATCCTCGGCATCAGCGCCTGGTACATGCTGAAGGGGCGCGATTTTGCTTTTGCAAAGCGCTCTTTCGCTATTGCCGCGAGCTTTGGTATGGCCGCGGTACTCTCGGTTATCGTGTTAGGTGATGAGTCCGGTTATGAAGTCGGCGACGTACAGAAAACCAAGCTCGCCGCCATTGAGGCCGAGTGGGAGACGCAGCCGGCGCCTGCCGCATTCAATCTGTTTGCCATTCCCGACCAGGCCGCAGAAAAGAACAACTATGCCATACAGATCCCCTACGTTCTGGGCCTGATTGCCACGCGCTCGCTGGATAAACCCGTGATTGGGATTAAAGAGCTGATGGCGCAGCATGAGGTGCGTATTCGTAACGGGATGAAAGCCTATGCTCTGCTGAGCCAGCTGCGCAGCGGCAATGACGATCCGGCGGTGCGTAGCGCCTTTGAGGCCAGCAAGAAAGATCTCGGCTATGGCCTGCTCCTGCAGCGCTACACGCCCGATATATCGCAGGCTACCGAAGCCCAGATACAGCAGGCAACGAAAGATTCCATTCCGGCCGTGGCACCGCTCTATTTAGCGTTCCGCATCATGGTTGCCGTAGCCGGTCTGCTGCTTATCATCATCGGTCTGTCGTTCTGGAGCGTCTTGCGTAATCGTATCGGTAAAAACCGCTTACTGCTGAAAGCCTGCCTGTACGGTATTCCACTGCCGTGGATCGCCATTGAGTCGGGATGGTTCGTCGCCGAATACGGTCGTCAACCCTGGGCGATTGGTGAAGTCTTACCAACCGCTGTGGCTAACTCATCGCTGTCCGTGGGCGACGTGCTGTTCTCCATGACGCTGATCTGCGGTCTGTACACACTGTTCCTGATCGCGGAAATGTACCTGATGTTTAAGTATGCCCGACTGGGGCCGAGCAGCCTGAAAACCGGTCGTTACCACTTTGAACAATCCACGGCGTCCGCGCAGCCGGTGCGTTAAGACAGGAGTCCACGTATGTTAGATTACGAAGTATTGCGTTTTATCTGGTGGCTGCTGATTGGCGTATTGTTAATTGGCTTTGCCGTCACTGATGGTTTTGATATGGGTGTCGGCATGCTGTCGCAGGTGCTTGGCCGTAGCGATACTGAGCGCCGTATCATGATCAACAGCGTGGCGCCACACTGGGACGGAAACCAGGTATGGCTGATCACCGCCGGTGGTGCGCTGTTTGCTGCCTGGCCGATGGTCTATGCCGCCGCGTTCTCAGGGTTCTATATCGCGATGATCCTGGTCCTGGCCTCGCTGTTCTTTCGCCCGGTTGGCTTTGATTATCGCTCCAAGATAGAGGACCGCCGCTGGCGTAACATGTGGGACTGGGGCATTTTCATTGGCAGCTTTGTACCCCCGCTGGTGATTGGCGTGGCGTTCGGAAACCTGCTGCAGGGCGTGCCGTTTACCCTCGATGACTTCTTACGCGTCAGCTACAGCGGCAATTTCTTCCAGCTGCTCAACCCGTTTGGCCTGCTGGCCGGCGTGGTCAGCGTGGCGATGATCCTGACGCAGGGCGCGACCTATCTGCAAATGCGCACCGTAGGTGAGCTGCATCTGCGCTGCCGCACCGCGGCGCAGATCGGCGCGCTGGTGATGATGGTGGCGTTTTTGCTGGCAGGGATCTGGGTAATGAACGGCATTGAGGGTTACAGCCTGAAATCGGTTCTCGACCATAATGGCGTGTCGAATCCGCTGCACAAAGAGGTCGTACGCGAAGCTGGCGCCTGGCTGGTCAACTTCCAGCAGCAGCCGCTGCTGTGGGCTATCCCGGCGCTGGGCGTGCTGCTACCGCTGCTGACCGTGCTCTGTTCACGGCTGGAGCGCGGAGCCTGGGCGTTCCTGTTCTCTTCGCTGACCTTGGCCTGCGTGATTTTGACCGCGGGAATAACCCTGTTCCCGTTCATCATGCCCTCGAGCACGATGCCGGGCGCCAGCCTGACAATGTGGGATGCCACCTCCAGTCAGCTGACGCTGAGCGTGATGCTGTACGCCGCCATTGTGTTCGTGCCGATTATCCTGGCCTATACCGCCTGGTGTTACTACAAGATGTTTGGTCGTATCACTAAGCAAGATATTGAAAGTAATTCGCACTCACTTTACTAACGGGAGCTCCCCTATGTGGTATTTTGCCTGGATATTAGGAACCCTGCTGGCCTGCGCCTTCGGCATCATTACGGCGCTGGCAATCGATCACGTTGAAGACACCGCAGAGAAAGAGAAGGCCTGATGCGGGCGGTGATTGCAGGATTGTATGACATGATGGATAAGCGCCCCCTGCGGGCGCTTTCTCTGGTGCTGGCGCTGGTGATGGCCGGCTGTATTCTGTGGGATCCGTCGCGCGTGGCGGCGAAAACCAGTTCGTTGAGCCTCTGGCAGGGACTGCTGCTGATCTGGGCGATCTGTACCGGGGTGATTCACGGAGTGGGCTTCCATCCGCAGCGTCTGCGATGGCAGGCGCTGTTCACGCCGCTACCGGCGCTGCTGGTACTGCTGGCCGGTCTGTCGTTCTGGTTTTTATAAGCCTGTTACAACCGGGCCTGCTGAGGGCCTGGTTGTGTCAATCATGTCCTTTTTTGTCAGTGAAGTCTCCGCCCGTTTCCTCCCTCTGTCAGTTCGCCATTTCAGAGCAATAATTATTTTCTCAAGCCTTTGACAATCCATTCCCAAGCTGAGGGCGAATGCGTATAGTACACGCTGTGTCACGCCGCGGCGGGATTGCATTGTCGCGGTTAAAGAAATCGTTAACGCATTGCCAGGATGTCGAGTGAGTACAACGCTGTTTACCTGGCCGGTCCGTGTCTACTATGAAGACACCGATGCCGGCGGCGTGGTTTATCACGCCAGCTATCTTGCTTTTTACGAGCGCGCACGCACCGAAATGCTGCGTCAGCGCAACTTTCATCAGCAGACATTGCTGGAACAGCAGGTTGCGTTTGTCGTGCGTCGCATGAGCATTGACTACCGGGCTGCCGCCAGGCTCGATGATCTGCTGGAAGTGCAGAGCGAAGTGGTGGCGCTGCGGCGTACTGGCATGACCTTCATCCAACGTATTGTCAATGCAGAAGGGCAGGTTCTGAATGAAGCGGAAGTCCTGATCGCCTGCATTAATCCACACCTAATGAAGCCAATTGCGCTTCCTGAGTCTATTGTCGCGGAGTTCAAGCAGTGACTGACATGAACATTCTTGATTTGTTCCTGAAGGCAAGCCTTCTGGTCAAACTTATCATGTTGATATTGATTGGGTTTTCAATTGCATCCTGGGCGGTGATCATTCAGCGTACCCGCATACTGAACGCCGCTGGCCGTGAAGCCGATGCCTTTGAAGACAAATTTTGGTCCGGCGTTGAGCTGTCCCGACTCTACCAGGAGAGCCAGGCGCGTCGTGATGAACTCAGCGGCTCGGAGCAGATTTTTTATTCCGGTTTTAAAGAGTTTGCCCGCCTGCACCGCGCCAACAGCCATGCCCCCGAAGCGGTGGTTGAAGGCGCGACGCGTGCGATGCGCATCTCCATGAATCGCGAGCTGGAAGCGCTGGAAAATCACATTCCCTTCCTCGGGACTGTCGGTTCCATCAGCCCCTATATTGGTCTGTTCGGCACCGTTTGGGGGATCATGCACGCCTTTATCGCGCTGGGTGCGGTAAAACAGGCCACGCTGCAGATGGTGGCGCCGGGGATCGCCGAGGCGCTGATTGCGACCGCCATTGGTCTGTTTGCTGCGATTCCGGCGGTGATGGCCTACAACCGTCTTAATCAGCGCGTGAATAAGCTTGAGCAGAACTACGACAACTTTATGGAAGAGTTCACGGCTATCCTGCACCGTCAGGCATTCTCCAGCGAGAACAGCAAGTAAGCAGAGGTAACCATGGCCAGAACCCGTGGTCGCGGCCGCCGCGATCTGAAATCTGAGATTAATATCGTCCCGCTGCTGGATGTGCTGCTGGTACTGCTGCTGATTTTTATGGCGACCGCGCCGATTATCACCCAGAGCGTTGAGGTGGATCTGCCCGATGCGACCGATTCGCAGACCGTCGGCAGCAACGACAATCCTCCGGTGATTGTTGAGGTCTCCGGCGTGGGCCAGTACACCGTGGTGGTGGATCACGATCGACTCGAGCAGCTTCCTCCCGAGCAGGTGATGGCAGAAGCGCAGCGCCGGTTGGAAGCCAATCCGAAGACCGTATTTCTGATTGGCGGTGCGAAAGAGGTGCCTTACGATGAAATCATCAAGGCGCTCAACTTGTTACATCAGGCGGGCGTCAAATCCGTCGGCCTGATGACGCAGCCAATCTAATTTTTGGCAGCCAACCTGTTTTTGGGAACCGAGTGTGTTGAAGGCAACCGAACAAGACAAGAAGTTAAAACGCGCCGTCATCGTATCGGTCGTGCTGCATATTTTGCTGATTGCACTGCTGATATGGAGTTCGTTTGACGAAAACATTGAGGCCAGCGGCGGCGGCGGCGGCGAAGCCATTGATGCCGTGATGGTCGACCCCGGTGCGGTGGTCGAGCAGTATAACCGCGAGCAAAACCAGCAGGCCGATAGCCAGCGCGCCGAGCAGCAGCGCCAGAAAAAAGCACAGCAGCAGGCGGAAGAGCTCCAGCAAAAGCAGGCGGCCGAGCAGCAGCGTTTGAAAGAGATGGAAAAAGAGCGTTTGCAGGCGCAGGAAACCGCTAAACAGCAGGCGGCCGAACAGGCTCAGCAGCAGCGCGCGGCCCAGGAAGCGGCTAAACAGGCGCAGGAGCAGCAGAAACAGGCCGAAGCCGCCGCTGTGAAAGCCAAAGCGGACGCCAAAGCCGAGGCGGACGCCCGGGCGAAGGCCGCCGCCGATGCGAAAAAGCAGGCGCAGGAAGAGGCGAAGCAGGCTGCGGCCGAAGCGAAAAAGCAGGCGCAGGAAGAGGCGAAGCAGGCTGCGGCTGAAGCGAAAAAGCAGGCGGATGCGGAGGCAGCGAAAGCCAAAGCCGAGGCGGCAGCCAAAGCCAAAGCTGAGGCCGCGGCAGAGGCTAAACAACAAGCCGCGGCGGAAGCGAAAGCGAAGGCCGAGGCCAAATCCAAAGCCGAGGCCGACGCGAAGAAAAAAGCCGAGGCGGAAGCCAAAGCCAAAGCGGATGCTGAGGCGAAGAAAAAAGCCGACGCGGCCGCTAAAGCGAAAGCCGCAGCGGAAGCGAAAAAGCAAGCTGCCGCCGAAGCTGCAAAAGAAGCGGGGGACGTTGGCGATCTGCTTGGGGACCTCAGCGCCGGTAAAAATGCGCCGAAGTCGGGCACCGCCGGTGGCGGCGCGCCGGGGCAGGGCACACAGAAGAAGGCGGGCGCCTCCGGTGCGGCAATCGACAGCTACCTCGGACAGGTGAAAGGGGCAATCCAGAGCAAGTTTTATGATTCGGATACTTTTAAAGGCCGCACCTGTGATGTGCGCATAAAACTGGCGCCGGATGGCCTGCTCATTTCTGCCACGCCCGCCGGTGGTGACCCAGCGCTGTGTCAGGCGGCCATCAACGCCGCCCGCCTGGCGCGGATCCCGAAGCCACCAAGCCAGGAGGTTTGGCAGGCGGTGAAGAGCGCCACGGTGGAATTTAAACCCTGATCGCTGCGGCAGGTTGAACTCTGTGTAACATGTCGTAGTCTGTAGTGAGCATTGGTTGTGTCCGGTTGGTTAGCCACGTTGGCTACGCCGGGCAAGTCAGACAGCGTTTATCGTGGACTCGGGTCCAGGTATGGGAGAAAAGATGAAGCAGGCATTTCGTGTAGCGTTAAGCTTTCTGCTGCTGTGGGCTGCGGCCCTGCATGCAGAAGTGCGCATTGAGATTACCCAGGGCGTCAACACCGCGCGTCCGATCGGCGTGGTGCCGTTTAAGTGGCAGGGGCCGGGCGCGGCGCCGGAAGATATCGGCGGCATCATTGCGGCCGACCTGCGCAACAGCGGTAAGTTTAATCCGCTGGATCGTCAGCGCCTCCCGCAACAGCCTTCCAGCCCGTCTGAGGTTCAGCCGCAGGCCTGGACCGCACTGGGTATTGATGCCGTCGTGGTCGGTCAGATCCAGCCGGGCGCTGATGGTAGCTACACCGTCTCCTGGCAGCTGGTGGATACCTCCGGCAATCCGGGCACCGTACTGGCGCAAAACCAGTACAAGGTAACCAAGCAGTGGCTACGCTACGCGGCGCACACCGCCAGCGACGAGACCTTTGAAAAACTGACCGGCATCAAGGGCGCCTTCCGCACCCGTATTGCCTACGTTGTACAGACTAACGGCGGCCAGTTCCCGTATGAACTGCGCGTGTCAGATTATGATGGTTACAATCAGTTTGTGGTGCATCGTTCTCCGCAGCCGCTGATGTCTCCGGCCTGGTCGCCGGACGGCAGCAAATTAGCCTATGTGACCTTTGAAAGCGGCAAATCCGCGCTGGTGATTCAGACGCTGGCCAGTGGGGCGATTAAGCAGGTTGCTTCTTTCCCGCGCCACAACGGTGCGCCGGCGTTCTCGCCGGACGGCACTAAGCTGGCCTTTGCCCTGTCGAAAACCGGCAGCCTGAATCTGTACGTCATGGATCTCGGCTCAGGCCAGATTCGTCAGGTAACGGATGGTCGCTTTAACAGCACTGAACCGAGCTGGTTCCCGGACAGCCAGAACCTGGCCTATACCTCCGATCAGGCCGGTCGCCCACAGATCTACAAAATCAACGTTAACGGCGGTGCGCCGCAGCGTCTGACCTGGGAAGGTGCCCAGAATCAGGATGGAGATGTGAGCACTGACGGTAAATCAATGGTGATGATCAGCACCAACAGTGGTGCACAGCACGTCGCCAAGCAGGATCTGGAAACGGGAGCCGTCCAACAGTTGACGGATACGTTCCTGGATGAGACGCCAAGTCTTGCGCCTAACGGCACTATGGTAATCTACAGCTCTACTCAGGGGATGGGTTCCGTGTTGCAGTTGGTTTCAACAGATGGGCGTTTCAAAGCGCGTCTTCCGGCCACCGATGGACAGGTTAAATTCCCTGCCTGGTCGCCGTATCTGTGATGCATGTGTAAATATGTATAGCGAACAATAATAGGATCTTAGAAATGCAACTGAACAAAGTGCTGAAGGGTTTCATGCTGGCGCTGCCAGTGATCGCGGTGGCGGCATGTAGCTCGCACAAAAACAACGACAACGACCAGACCAACGGTATGGGCGCTGACGGTGCATATGGCAGCGGCGCTAATAGCGGCAACATGTCATCTGACGAGCAGGCGCGTCTGCAGATGCAGCAGCTGCAGCAGAACAACATCGTCTACTTCGGTCTGGACAAATATGACGTACAGCCTGATTACGCGCAGATGCTGGATCAGCACGCTGCATTCCTGCGTAGCAACCCATCTTATAAAGTGACCGTAGAAGGCCACGCGGATGAGCGCGGTACCCCGGAATACAACATTGCGCTGGGTGAGCGTCGTGCTAACGCCGTGAAGATGTACCTGCAGGGCAAAGGCGTGTCCGCTGACCAGATCTCTATCGTTTCCTACGGTAAAGAGAAGCCGGCCGTGCTGGGCCACGACGAAGCGGCATACGCCAAAAACCGTCGTGCCGTACTGGTATACTAAGAGAATCAACCTATGAGTAACTTCAGACGTCACGCACTGAGTCTGGCGTTACTGGTTGGCGTAGCGGCCCCCTGGGCCGCTTATGCCCAGGCGTCAATCAGTAGCGTGGGATCAGGTTCCGTTGAGGATCGCGTCACAACCCTTGAGCGTATCTCCAACGCGCAGGCGCAGCTTCTTCAGCAACTGCAACAACAACTCTCAGATACGCAGAGCGACATCGACGCGCTGCGTGGCCAGATTCAGGAAAATACCTATCAGCTAAATCAGGCCGTTGAGCGGCAGAAGCAGCTTTATCAGCAGCTGGATACCCTCAGCAGTGGATCGGCAGCCGCGGGAGAGGCTAGCGCCGCGGGAGGCGCTCCGGCCGGCAGCAGTACGCCAGCCGCTGAACCCACCGCGCAGGCGCCCGCTGCGGCCGCCACGCAGAGCGGTGATGCTAACACCGACTACAACGCGGCCGTTGCTCTGGTGCTGGAAAAAAAACAGTATGATCAGGCGATCGGCGCTTTTCAGGCATTTGTGAAAAAGTATCCGGACTCCACCTATCAGCCGAATGCTAATTACTGGCTGGGTCAGCTGAATTACAACAAGGGCAAAAAGGACGATGCGGCCTACTATTTTGCCACGGTGGTGAAAAATTATCCGAAGTCGCCAAAAAGCGCGGAAGCGCTGTATAAGATTGGCGTGATCATGCAAGACAAAGGCGACAGCGCCAAGGCGAAAGCCGTCTGGCAGCAAGTGATCAAACAGTATCCAAATAGCGAATCTGCTAAACAAGCGCAAAAGCGCGTAGCGGGATAGTCAGGAGCATAATGCGCCCGGCTTGACCGGATATCGTATGATTTCTGGTCTTGCCGCGTGAAATGCAAGCACCTGATACAAGGATCGAAAAATAGAGGTTGCGCTGAAAATTCAAATCAGTAATATATGCCGCCGTTGCCCGGGCAGATTAACACATACCCGGACAGCGCTGAAAGCGGGTCGTTAGCTCAGTTGGTAGAGCAGTTGACTTTTAATCAATTGGTCGCAGGTTCGAATCCTGCACGACCCACCACTTTTTCGCGGCTGACTGGCCCGGGGTGGGGCGCTTTCAGAGAGTCACCTTGTTGGGTCGTTAGCTCAGTTGGTAGAGCAGTTGACTTTTAATCAATTGGTCGCAGGTTCGAATCCTGCACGACCCACCACGCAAGTGTTCGAACAGGCAGTACGTTTCCGGCATCCCCAGCCCGGGTTGCGGGAACAGGAAAAAATATGATTTCATGGGTCGTTAGCTCAGTTGGTAGAGCAGTTGACTTTTAATCAATTGGTCGCAGGTTCGAATCCTGCACGACCCACCATGATGTAAGAAGGCGCCCTAAAGGCGCCTTTTTGCTGTGCGTCATTTGGCAGGATGGGCCGCCGCTGCGCAGTGCGTATAGCGAGAGCGCGCTGCGCTGGCCCTCCTGCACGATCGTCCCGCCGTGATAAGGGGGCGCAGTAAACGCACAGCCGCCCTTCACAGACGATGACGGTCAGTCTCTCTGCCAGATATGCATCACGGCATAGCTTCGCCACGGCGACCACGCCTGCGAGATCGCTTCTGCCTGCTTAGCACTCACGCCCCCGAGGTGATGACGCACGACAATATCCTCCCTGGGAAAGGCGTCCGGTCAGCGCAGGGCGCGCATCGCAATATAGTGCGCCGTCCACGGCCCGATGCCCGGTAACGTCATCAGCTGAAGAAGCGTACGTTCAGGATCGCTGCTGGCGCTGAGCTGCAGCTCGCCGCGGCCCATGGCCTGTGCGAGGGCGATGATCGCCCGGGCGCGGGCGCTGACGATCCCCAGCTGCGCAATCTCATCAATACTGGCGGCCATCAGCCGCTGCGGTGGCGGTGCCAGACGCGTCAATGCCGGAAAAGGGGTGGCAATGTGGGCGCCAAAGGTGTCACTGAAGCGGCCGGCCAGCGTAGTGGCGGCTTTTACCGTCACCTGCTGGCCCAAAATGGCCCTTACGGCCAGCTCAAAGCCGTCAAATGCGCCGGCCACGCGCAAGCCGGGGTGTGCCGCGACGCTGGCGCTCAGCGTGGGATCCCGTCCCAGCTGCGCGGCGATGCGATCGGGTTGCGCAGCCAGATCAAACAGCTGTCGCAGCCTCCCCAGCAGGGCAGGCAGTACCGGTAGCAGTGAATGGCTGGCGTCGACCCGCAGGGATGGCTTGCCCACGACCGGTCCAACGCGTATCCAGCCGGTTGTGCTTCCCAGCTGTACCGTACGCAGATAGTGTTTTTCCTCAATCGTTTCAACGTGCAGGATAGCGCGCCGGGCCAGAAAATTGAGCATGGCATCCCAGTCGTAGGGCGGGCGATAGCTGAGCAGCAGGCTGACGTGATCACCGACCACGCCGCCGGGCTGGCGTCTGAGCTGACGCGGCGCCAGCCGATAGCGATCGCTGAAGGCCGCATGGAAGCGCCGCAGGCTGCGAAAACCGCTGGCAAAGGCCACATCGGTGACCGGCAGCTGGGTATCGGTCAGCAGCTGCTTCGCCAGCAGTAAGCGGCGGGTTTGGGTCAGTGCCACCGGCGAGACGCCCAGCTGCTGCTGCACCACTCGCCGCAGTTGACGACTGCTGAGGCCGAAACGGGCGGCCAGCTGTCCGACGCTGCTCTCGCTACAGCTTAGCCCCTCGTCAATCGCCGCAAGGATCCCTTCAGCGATGCGTCCCCCCTGATCCATCGGCGCGTTGCCGGGGGCCAGTTCCGGACGACAGCGCAGGCAGGGGCGAAATCCCGCCTGCTCGGCGGCCGCCGCGCTGATAAAAAAGTGGCAGTGGCGCCGCAGCGGTGGTTTGACCGGACACACCGGACGGCAGTAGATGCCGGTTGAACTGACGCCGACAAAAAATACGCCATCAAAGCGGGCATCGCGCGACAGCAGCGCCTGCCAGGCCGCCTCATTCTCCATCATCCTTCCCCTCCGCATCGAATCATTGCCAGCATAGCGCTCGCTGAATCCGCCTACTCGCCACTTTCGGTCAGCAAATTTTTTTACGCTGATGACCGAAAATGGCCAGTTTTTGCTGGCGGCTACCGCATAATAATCGCACGATACCGCACTAGCAGCTGGAGAAACACGATGTCTTACTGTTATAGCGACATGCCATCACCGGTGGGTACCCTGACGCTGATTGCGCGTGCTGACGCGCTGGTTGGGGTGCTGTGGGAAAACGAACTGGCCGGACGGGTCAATCTGACACCGCGCCAGCGCGACGATCGGCAGCCTGTCCTGTTGGAGGCAAGACGGCAGCTGACGCAATACTTTGCCGGTGAGCGGCAGCAGTTCTCCCTGCCGCTGGCGTTTATGGGCACGCCTTTCCAGCAGGCCGTTTGGGCGGAGCTGGTGCTGATCCCGTTTGGCGAAACGCGTAGCTACCGCGAGATAGCCGAACGGATTGGTAAGCCGCGCGCGGTCAGAGCGGTAGGCGCGGCCAACGGAAAAAATCCGCTCTCGATCGTGGCTCCCTGCCACCGGGTGATTGGCAGCAACGGTAAGCTCACCGGTTTTGCCGGCGGGCTGGAGGCGAAAGCGATGCTGCTGGCGCTGGAAAGCCGCCACGGCTTCACTCTGAGCGCCTGAAGCACCGCGCGGATGGATGAGAAAAAAGCAGCGACAGGCGCGGTAAACTTCGCTATCTTGTTTAGTATACAAAACAGTTGCGGGCGATTAATGCTCAATATAAGCAGTCTACCGCGAGCGTGTTAAATACAAAAAACGAGATGCCTGACATGAGCCTGATGTTTGATCCGGAGGCCGCTGTTTATCCCTTTCCGCCAAAGCCTGCTCGTCTGACGGCCGACGAGAGGCTGGCGCTGCGCCGCACCATCGCCCGTCTGCTGCGCGAACGCGATGCGGTGCTGGTCGCGCATTATTATACCGACCCGGAGATTCAGGCGCTGGCGGAAGAGACCGGCGGCTGCGTGGCGGACTCGCTGGAGATGGCGCGCTTTGGTAGCCAGCATCCCGCCAGCACGCTGCTGGTAGCCGGCGTGCGTTTTATGGGCGAAACCGCCAGTATCCTTAGCCCGGAAAAAACCATTCTGATGCCGACGCTGGCCGCCGAGTGCTCGCTGGATCTGGGCTGCCCGATCGAAGCATTTAGCGCGTTCTGTGACGCACATCCCGATCGCACCGTGGTGGTGTATGCCAACACCTCGGCGGCGGTAAAAGCCCGCGCTGACTGGGTGGTCACCTCCAGTATTGCCGTCGAACTGATTGAACATCTGGATGCCCGGGGCGAGAAGATCCTCTGGGCGCCGGATCGGCATCTTGGGCGCTATGTTGCCAGCCAGACCGGGGCTGACGTCCTGTGCTGGCAGGGGGCCTGCATCGTGCACGATGAGTTTAAACTTCAGGGCCTGCAGCAGATGAAGGCGCTTTATCCGCAGGCGGCGATTCTGGTCCACCCGGAATCACCGTCGGCGATTGTGGCGCTGGCCGACGCGGTTGGTTCGACCAGCCAGCTGATTCAGGCGGCGAAAACGCTGCCGCAGCAGACGCTGATTGTGGCGACCGATCGCGGTATTTTCTACAAAATGCAGCAGGCCTGCCCGGAAAAAATCCTGATCGCCGCGCCAACGGCCGGGGAGGGGGCGACCTGTCGCAGCTGCGCACACTGTCCCTGGATGGCGATGAACGGCTTGCAGGCCATCGCTGACGCCCTGGCACACGGCGGAGACGCCCACCGAGTTCAGGTGGACGCCGCGCTGCGCCAGCAGGCGCTGGTACCGTTAAATCGTATGCTAACCTTTGCCGCAGAACTGAAACGTCACGCGCGGGGACAGGCCTGACGCGCCACAGGAGAACAACATGGACTTTTTCAGCACCCACACCATTCTGGTGCACATACCACTGGGCGCCGGCGGATATGATCTGTCGTGGATTGAAGCGGTGGGCACCCTCGCCGGGCTGCTGTGTATCTGGCTGGCCAGCCTTGAAAAAAATATCAACTACCTGTTTGGTCTGATCAATGTCTCGCTGTTTGCGATCATTTTTTTCCAGATTCAGCTCTATGCCAGTCTGTTGCTGCAGCTGTTCTTCTTCCTGGCCAACATCTATGGCTGGCTGGCCTGGCGGCGTCAGACGGTGGACCAGCAGGCGGCGCTCAGCATCCGCTGGCTGCCGCGCGGTAAGGCGCTGGCGTGGGGCGCTGCCTGCGTGCTGGCGATTGCCCTGATGACCCGCTATATCGATCCGGTGTTTGCCTTGCTCACGCGCCTGTCGGTCAGTGCCTTACAGACGCTGGGCCTCGCGGTGACGATGCCCGAACTGCAGCCGGATGCGTTTCCCTTCTGGGACGCCTGCATGATGGTATTGTCGATGGTGGCGATGATTTTAATGACGCGGAAGTACGTGGAAAACTGGCCGCTGTGGACGCTTGTCAACGTGATAAGCGTCATGATTTTCGTCCGCCAGGGCGTCTGGGCGATGGCGCTGGAGTACGTGCTGCTGACGCTGATTGCCGTTAACGGTAGCCTGCGGTGGATGAAAAGCGCCCGCGCCAGCGGCTCGCGGGCGCTGTCCGGTTAAGGATGATGATGGCCATGGGCGGGGACCTGCCCCTCGCCCAGGGCGCAGGTCAGTCCGGTGCAGGGCTGGTATTCCATTTGTACCGTAGCGTGCTCAATCTGATAATTATCATGCAGCCAGCGATGGATACGCTGCAGCAGCGCATCGTGATCCCGGGTCGGAATCACCTGTACGTGCAGCGTTAACACCGGTTTTTCACCCACCTGCCACAGATGCACGTGATGGACGCTGCGCACTTCCGGCAGCTGCAGCTGCAGTCCACGCGTCAGTTTGGCCACGTCAATGTGGTCCGGGGCGCCTTCTAACAGCTCATGGCCGCTCTCGCGCAGCAGCGTCCAGGCACTGCGCAGCACCAGCAGCGCGACCAAGACTGACAGAATCGGATCAATCGGCGTCCAGCCGGTCAGCATGATTATTATCGCGGCGGCAATCGCCCCCACTGAGCCGAGCAAATCGCCGAGCACGTGCAGTGCCGCAGCGCGCACATTGAGGTTTTTCTCGTCACTACCGCGGTGCAGTAGCCAGAAAGCCAGTAGGTTAGCCAGCAGGCCGGCAACGGCGATCGTCAGCATCATGCCGCCGGCCACCGGCCGCGGCTGATAGAAACGTTGGATCGCTTCCCAGACGATCAGCGCGGTAATCACGATCAGCGCGATGGCGTTAACAAAAGCCGCCAGCGTGGTCAGGCGCAGCAGACCAAAGGTATGACGCGCGCCGGGGCGACGGTGGGCGAAGCGTACCGCCAGCAGCGCCACCAGCAGGGCGGCGGTATCGGTGAGCATATGGCCGGCATCGGCCAGCAGCGCGAGCGAGCCGGACAGCAGTCCGCCGATGACCTCGACGACCATAAACAGGCCGGTAATCCACAGCGCGGCGAGTAGGCGACGGGCATTGCCATCGCCTGAGGCTCCCGCGGCGGGTGCGTGATGATGTGAATGAGAATGCGCCATAAGTATCCCGATCTGCATGCTAATCGCACTATGATAGCGGAAAGCGAGGAGAAGCGGGCCTGAGAAAGAGGAAAAAGAGCAGGGAGCCGGGGCTCCCTGAGGTCAGACGGGGCCGACGAGCGAATTACTGCGTGGTGCCGTCGGTTTTAGTATCCACATTGTTGCCCACTTTCTCGTTAATGTTTGGACACTTACCATCTTTGCACTGCGTGTTTTTATGCACTTCGTCGGCAGACATATTTTCGTGGTTCTTCATCTGCTTGTGTGTGCTGTCAACGTCGCCGGTGTTGATGTTGCTGTTATCAACATTATTGGGCGGCAGATTCTGTTTGGCGCCCGGCGCTACCGCGCCTGCATTAGCGGCCTGATTCGCATTGCCGTTAGCCGCCAGTGCCGCACCGCTGCCCAGCGTCATTGCTGCTGTCAGAAATACCATCGCGAACTTATTCATCTTTGCTCCTTTCAATGAGAGTACCTTTACCCGAGAAGTAAGGTGGATTCATGGCGTAACGCAATAAATCTGAAATAAAACCCCGCCCTGAGGTTGAGAAATAACAGGAAAAACTGACTCAGCGGGATTATTCAGCCTCAACGTCAGTAAAGTGTAGTTACCGCTGCGCCATTTTCCAGTCGGAACCGGGAAAAGGAGGGTGAAAGACGATTTACACTCGCGGGCGGGCGGGATAAATTGGAGACCGATGTGCCCGGCGGCACCCTGGATGGCTAACTGTGGAAGCGTTATGAATTACCAGAACGATGATTTGAGAATCAAGGAAATAAAAGAATTACTCCCGCCTGTCGCCCTGTTGGAAAAATTTCCCGCAACGGACAGCGCGGCGCGGACGGTGGCTGAGGCTCGTCAGGCCATTCATCATATTCTGAAAAACAACGATGATCGCCTGCTGGTGGTGATTGGTCCCTGTTCTATTCACGATCCGGCGGCGGCCAAAGCGTATGGCGCCCGTCTGCTGCAGCTGCGAGAAGCGCTACGCGGCGAGCTGGAAATAGTGATGCGGGTCTATTTTGAAAAACCGCGCACCACGGTGGGCTGGAAAGGGCTGATTAACGATCCGTACATGGATAACAGCTACCAGATTAATGACGGGCTGCGGCTGGCGCGCAAGCTGCTGCTCGATATTAACGACAGCGGCCTGCCGGCGGCGGGGGAGTTTCTTGATATGATCACCCCGCAGTACATGGCGGATCTGATGAGCTGGGGGGCGATTGGCGCCCGTACCACCGAGTCCCAGGTGCATCGTGAGCTGGCCTCCGGCCTCTCTTGCCCGGTGGGCTTTAAAAACGGCACCGACGGCACCATTAAGGTGGCGATTGACGCGATCAACGCCGCCGGCGCCCCGCACTGCTTCCTGTCGGTCACCAAATATGGCCATTCCGCGATCGTAGAAACTGCCGGCAACGGCGATTGCCACATTATTTTACGCGGCGGCAGAGAGCCCAACTACAGCGCGCAGCACGTGCAGGCGGTGAAGGCCGGATTGGAGAACGCCGGGCTGCCGCAGCAGGTGATGATTGACTTCAGCCACGCCAACAGCAGCAAACAGTTTAAAAAGCAGCTGCAGGTCGCGGCAGACGTTGCCGGGCAGATTGCCGGCGGCGAGCGCGGCATTATCGGCGTGATGATTGAGAGCCATCTGGTTGAAGGCAATCAGAGTCTTGACAGCGGCGAACCGCTGGTCTACGGAAAGAGCGTCACCGATGCCTGCATCGGCTGGGAAGACACCGAAGCCGTGCTGCATCAGCTGGCGGCGGCGGTCAAAGCGCGCCGCGGCTAGGCCGGCGCGCGCCAGCGCAACGCCGCATTCCGCGGCGTTTTTCACCGTTCCCGCAGTGGCCGGCGATGGTCGTCCGGCCGCAGGGTCATCAGCGCCGCAATGCTTATCAGTGCGGTGACCATCACATACCAGGCCGGCATATCCAGGTAGCCGGTTTGCCTGACCAACGCGGTGATAATTAGCCCGGCGCAGCCGGAGAACAGCGCGTTCGACAGCGAATAGGTCAGCCCCAGTCCGGTAAAGCGCACGCGCGTGGGAAACATCTCCGCCAGCATCGCCGGGCCCGGTCCAGCCAGCATCCCCACCACCGCCCCGGCCAGCATCACCGCGAGGCCTTTCCACAGCAGCGGCACGTCAGCCTGCAGCACCTTTAACAGCGGCAGCGTAAGCAGCAGCAAGATCACCGCCGCGGTCACCATGACTCGCCGACGCCCCAGTCGGTCGCTCAGCCAGCCCGCGGGCAGGATAGTCAAGGCAAACCCCAGATTCGATAGCAGCGCCAGCAGCAACGCGGTGCGCAGTCCGGCGTGCAGCGAGGTTTGCAGGTAGCCCGGCATGATCACGAGGAAAGTATAGCCGGCCGCAGACCAGATCATCAGCCGGCCCATGCCCAGCGCCAGAGTGCGCAGCGTATCACTGACTGAAGGCCGGCGCGGTGGCGGATCCGCCTGCTGCTGCGCGCTAAACGTTGGCGTCTCCGGCAGGTGCAGGCGTAGCCACAGCGCCACGGCACCGAGCGGCAGCGCCAGTAAAAAGGGGATCCGCCATGCCCCGGCGTACAGCGCCGCTTCGCCCAGAGTCCATGCCAGCAGCGCCACCACGGCAATCCCACCCAGCAGCCCCAGCGCGACGGTAAAGGATTGCCAGGCACCGTAATAGCCGCGGCGGCCCGGGGGAGCATATTCGGTCATCAGCGCCACCGCGCCGCCAAACTCGCCGCCGGCAAACACGCCCTGCAGAATACGCAGCAGCGTGAGCAACAGCGGCGCCGCGACGCCCAGCGTGCTCCAGGTCGGCAGCAGGCCGATAGCGCTGGTGGTCAGCGTCATCAGCACCAGCACCGCAATCAGCGTCGGCCGGCGTCCGTAGCGATCGCCAAGTCGACCAAACAGCAGCGCGCCGAGCGGACGAAAGAAAAAGGCGATGGCAAACGACGCCCAGGTGAGCAGCATCGCGGTCAGCGGCGTCACGCCTGCCAGCTGAAAAAAGTGCCGGGCCATCAGGGAAGCGAGAAAGCCGTACACGGCAAACTCATACCACTCGATAAAGTTACCGGCAGCGGCAGCCACCAGAGCGCGGCGTGGGGTAGCGGACATAGCAGCGATTCCGTCAGTTAACACGCACGCTGCTATCCTGACCCGCGGCGCGGCGGCGGGCAACCTTCGCGGTGGCAAAGTGTTAACGCGCGCAGGTTTCGACGTCAGCGCGCAGGAAGCCCAAAAAAAAGGCCGCCCGAGGGCGACCTGTATTCACAAACAATGCCTTATTTGGCCTTGCCCTGGTTAGCAACCGCCGCCGCTTTCGCTGCGATTTCATCGGCGTCACCGAGGTAGTAGCGCTTCAGCGGTTTGAAGTTGTCGTCAAACTCATACACCAGCGGCACGCCGGTCGGAATGTTGAATTCGAGGATCTCGTCTTCGCTCATCCCATCGAGGTATTTCACCAGCGCGCGCAGGGAGTTGCCGTGCGCGGCAATGATCACCTTTTCACCGCGCTTCATGCGCGGCAGGATCGATTCGTTCCAGTACGGCAGCACGCGATCGATGGTCAGCGCCAGGCTTTCGGTGGTCGGCAGCTGCTCCGGGGTCAGCTGGGCATAGCGCGGATCGTGGCCGGGGAAACGCTCATCGGCGCGATCCAGCTCCGGTGGGGTGACGGCAAAGCCGCGGCGCCACTGTTTAACCTGCTCGTCGCCATATTTTTCCGCGGTCTCTGCTTTGTTCAGACCCTGCAGGGCGCCATAGTGGCGCTCGTTCAGGCGCCAGGATTTCTCCACCGGCAGCCAGGCCTGATCCAGCTCATCCAGCACGTTCCACAGCGTATGGATGGCGCGCTTCAGCACGGAGGTATAGGCGAAATCGAAGGTAAAACCCTCTTTTTTCAGCAGGGCGCCCGCCGCTTTGGCTTCGCTGCGGCCTTTCTCGGACAGGTCAACGTCGTACCAACCGGTAAAGCGGTTTTCGTTGTTCCACTGGCTCTCGCCGTGGCGTACCAGCACCAGCTTAGTTACTGCCATAGTTTAACTCCTTCATATACTTAAGTTTCTATGATAATGACAAATCCGCGTCTACCGCGACACGCCTGCGGCAACTCTCTGGTGCCATACCATAGCGGAAAACGGGGCAGTGCGTAAGCCATTCGCCCACGCACTGCCTGTTTTTCATTCAGCGAGGAAGTGATAGCGGGTGGTGGCGTGCCGCGTTTCGCCGGGCTGCAGCCAGCAGTCAGGCTGCGGCCACTCCGGATGATTTGGCGAGTCCGCCAGCCAGCCGCTCTCCAGCGCGATGCCGGCGTAATCCGCGTATTCGCCCCCGGTGCGATTGGGCGTGCCGTGCAGCCAGTTACCGGTATACAGCTGCAGCGCCGGCGCATCGGTATAGACCGCCAGCGTCAGGCGGCCATCTGCGGCGGCCAGCCGGGCAACCGGCTGCGCCAGACTGCCTGCGGCGTTGAGTAAAAAGGCGTGATCGTAGCCTTTTACCCGCTGTTGTTCGGCATCCCTGAGAAAGTCCGTGGCGATCGCCTTTAGCTGGCGAAAATCAAAGCCGCTGTTGGCCACGCTTCGCAGTCCTTCCTGCGGCAGGCCGTCTGCATCCACCGGCAGGTAGCGATCGGCATCCAGCTGCAGCCGGTGTTCACGCGCATCGCCGTGATGAGCATCGAGATTAAAGTAGGCGTGGTTGGTCAGATTGACCGGCGAAGGCTGGTCTGACTGCGCCTGCCAGCGGATATCGAGGGCATTATCATCGCCCAGCGTAAAGCCGATCTCGGCCACGACATTACCGGGAAAACCCTGATCGCCGTCCGGCGAATACAGCCGGTAGCGCACGTGCTGCTCACTCTGTTCAAGGATTTGCCAGCGGCGTTTATCAAAACCTTCCGGCCCGCCGTGCAGCTGATTCTCTCCCTGATTGGCGACCAGTTGCTGGCCGGTTCGGTTAAGGCGGGCGGCCGCTATGCGATTGGCATAGCGGCCCACGGTCGCGCCGAGGTAGGCACTCTGACGCAGCCAGGCATCAGGAGAGGCGCCGCCAAGCAGCGCTTCGCGCACGCTGCCGTCGGGCAGCGGTATCCGGGCGGAAAGCCAGGTCGCTCCCCAGTCCATAAAGGTAGCGACCACGCCGTTTCGGTTTCGCAGCACGCTAATCCGCCACGGCTGGCCGTCGGGGGCCAGAGAGGTGGGGCGCGGGCTTAGCATACGCCGGCTCCGGCCGAGGCGGTGCAGACGTAGAACGTCTCCTTCAGGCCGTTTTGCGCCTCATACTGCGCCGCGACCGCCGCCCGCACCGGCTCTACCAGCGACTGCGGCATTAAGGCCACCACGCAGCCGCCAAAGCCGCCACCGGTCATGCGTACGCCGCCGCGGTCGCCAATCACCGCCTTCACAATCTCCACCAGGCTGTCGACCGGCGGCACGGTGATTTCAAAATCATCGCGCATCGAGGCGTGTGAGTCGGCCATCAGCTGGCCCATGCGGGTCAGATCGCCTTTCGCCAGCGCCTCAGCGGCCTCCAGCGTGCGGGCGTTTTCGGTCAGCACGTGACGCACGCGGCGGGCGACATCGGCATCCATGCTGTGCTCAACCTTACGAAAGTCCGCCAGCGAGACGTCGCGCAGCGAGGTCTGCTCAAACAGGCGCGCGCCGGTTTCGCACTGTTGGCGGCGGGTATTGTATTCGCTGCCCACCAGGCTGCGGCGGAAATTGGTGTTAATGATCACCACCGCCACATCCTGCGGCATCGGTACCGCGCGGGTGCTCAGATCGCGGCAGTCCAGCAGCATCGCGTGATCGCGCTGGCCAAGCGCGGAGATCAGCTGATCCATGATGCCGCAGTTGCAGCCGACAAACTGGTTCTCCGCCTCCTGGCCGTTCAACGCAATGTCCGCGCCGGTCAGCGGCAGCTGATAAAGCTGCTGAATAGCGGTACCGATGGCCACTTCCAGCGAGGCAGAGGAGCTTAATCCGGCACCCTGCGGCACATTGCCGCTGATCACCATATCGACACCGCCAATATCCGGGCAGCGCTGCTGCAGGTGCTTGACCACGCCGCGCACGTAGTTGGCCCACATCTTATCGTGCAGGGCAACGATCGGCGCATCGAGTGAAAAGCTATCCTCTTCGCCGTCATAATCTACCGCCAGCGCTCTCACCTGGCGGTCGTCGCGTGCCGCACAGCTGATCACCGTCTGGTAGTCGATCGCGCAAGGCAGCACGAAGCCGTCGTTATAGTCGGTGTGTTCACCGATCAGGTTGACACGGCCCGGTGCCTGGATGCAGTGGGTCGGCGCATAGCCGAAACGATCGGTAAACGTCCGGTGGGTGAGGGTCTGTAAACTCATGCGTTATCTCCACGCTCGCGATAATGGACAGCGCTGACCGCCCGCAGCCGCTCAGCGGCCTGTTCGGCGGTCAGGTCACGTTGGGTTTCGGCCAGCATTTCGTAGCCAACCATAAATTTGCGCACCGTTGCCGATCGCAGCAGCGGCGGATAAAAGTGAGCATGCAGCTGCCAGTGGGCGTTCTCTTCGCCGTTAAACGGCGCGCCGTGCCAGCCCATGGAGTAGGGGAATGAGCACTGGAACAGGTTGTCATAGCGGCTGGTGAGTTGCTTCAGCGCCAGCGCCAGATCTTTTCGCTGCGCGTCGGTGAGGTCCACCAGGCGCTTCACGTGCGCTTTCGGCAGCAGCAGGGTCTCGAACGGCCACGCCGCCCACCACGGTACCACCGCCAGCCAGTGCTCGGTGTCAACGACCGTGCGCTTGCCGTCCGCCCGCTCGCGCGCGGCGTAATCCAACAGCAGCGGAGAGCCGTGCTGGGCGTACCAGGCGCGCTGGTGATTATCTTCGCGAGCGGCCTCGTTGGGCAGGAAGCTGTTAGCCCACACCTGGCCATGCGGGTGTGGATTAGAACAGCCCATCGCGGCGCCTTTGTTCTCAAAAACCTGTACCCACGGATAGTCACGGCCCAGTTCGGCGGTCTGCGCCTGCCAGGTGCGAACCACCTCTTCCAGCGCGTTCAGCGGTAGCTCGGGCAGCGTTTTGCTGTGGTCCGGAGAAAAGCAGATAACCCGGCTGGTTCCGCGCGCGCTCTCGCAGCGCATCAGCAGGTCATCGCTGCGCGGTGCTGCCGGCGTATCGGGCATCAGCGCGGCAAAATCATTGGGAAACACCCAGGTCCCGTGATAGTTCGGGTTGACATCGCCGGTGATGCGGGTGTTCCCCGCGCACAGGAAGCAGTCGGGATCGTGCGCCGGCAGCTGCGATGGCGCCGGCGTCTCCTGGGCCCCCTGCCACGGGCGCTTGGCGCGGTGGGGAGAGACCAGCACCCACTGATCGCTAAGCGGGTTATAGCGGCGGTGCGGATGATCGACCGGATTAAAAGTACTCATGGTGCGTCCTCATAACCCTGGGGATGGCTGGATTGCCAGCGCCAGGTATCGTGTGCCATATCGTTTAAGGTTAAGCGGGTATGCCAGTGCAGCTCGTGGCGCGCCTTGTCGGTCGCCGCCCAGTAGGCCGGCAGATCGCCGGCGCGGCGCGGTTCAACGTGCCAGGGGATCGCTTTGCCGCAGGCCTGGCTAAAAGCGTGGATCACCTCCAGCACGCTGTGGCCTTCGCCGGAACCGAGGTTGTAGACGTGCGCGCCGGGGCGCGCCGCGGTGGTCTGCATTGCCGCAATATGGCCCTCTGCCAAATCCATCACGTGAATATAGTCGCGCACGCCGGTTCCGTCAGGGGTGGGGTAGTCATCACCAAACACCGCCAGCGACGGGCGGCGGCCTACCGCTACCTGGGCAATATAGGGCATCAGGTTGTTAGGGATGCCCTGCGGATCTTCGCCCATCTCGCCGGAGGGATGCGCGCCGACCGGATTAAAATAGCGCAGCAGGGCGATATGCCAGCGGGGATCGGCCTGCGCCAGATCGGTGAGCAGCTGTTCAACCATCAGCTTACTGCGGCCATAGGGGCTGGCGGGCTGTCCGGTGGGAAAGCTTTCGGCGTAGGGCACCTGCGGCTGGTCACCGTAGACGGTCGCGGAGGAGCTGAAAATAAACTGCCGGACGCCGGCCACCTGCATCGCCTGCAGCAGGGTCAGGGTGCCGGTGACGTTATTATCGTAATAGGCCAGCGGCTGACTGACCGATTCGCCAACCGCCTTCAGCCCGGCGAAGTGGATCACGCTATCAACAGACTGCGTTGCGAACAGCGAAGTCAGTAGACCGGCATCGCGCACATCCCCTTCGATAAAGATCGGTGCCCGACCGCTGAGCGACGTCATGGCGCGCAGTACGCTGCGCTTGCTGTTGTGCAGATTGTCGAGTATCACCACCTCATGCCCCTGCGCCATGAGTGCGACGCAGGTATGGCTGCCAATGTAACCGCTACCACCTGTAACCAGAACGCGCATGAATAGTTACCTCCCCTATAAAAATCGCATTATTGTGGCATAGCTTGCCATAAAAAAGCGTGATCGAAATGGTATAAATGGTATCGATTACATCATCTGACGATACCAGGGCGCTGCAGAGGAGAAGGGATAAGCGGTGTTACCATTGAAATAGCAGTGAAGGCTGTGGAAGCGGTTACATTATTCGCGCGGTGGGCCGGCACTGCATGCGCCAGCCCGGCAGCCGGTTAGCGCGGCAACAAACACGTCTGCCGATAGCGATAGATCTCGCCGTCGGGGACGAAGGTGAGGCGGTGGCTAATGCACTGCGGCGCATCTTCCGCGTGATGCGAGACAAACAGCAGCTGGGTCCGCCCCTCTGACAGCATCACGTCGATAAAGCGCTTTACCAGCGCCCGGTTCAGCGGATCCAGCCCCTGCAGGGGTTCATCAAGAATCAACAGGGTCGGATGCTTGACCAGCGCGCGGGCGATCAGCACCAGTCGCTGCTGCCCCCATGACAGGCTGTGAAACGGCTGATCGCCCTGCGCCTGCAGCCCCAGCAGCGCCAGCCACTGATCGGCTAACAGTCGCTGCCGATCGGAGACCGCCTGATAGAGACCAATCGAGTCGAAAAAGCCGGAGATCACTACATTACGCACGCTGCTGCTGACGCGCCAGTCGAGGTGCAAACTGCTGCTGACATAGCCGATGTGGCGTTTAATCTCCCAGATGGTTTCGCCGCTGCCGCGTCGCCGGCCAAACAGCGTCAGGTCGTTGCTGTAACCCTGCGGATGATCGCCGGTCACCAGGCTGAGCAGGGTCGATTTGCCGGCGCCGTTCGGTCCCACAATCTGCCAGTGCTCACCGGGTTGCACTGTCCAGTTAAGCTGGTGTAACACTGGCCGATCATCATAGGACACCACGCCATTGCGCAGCTGCACCCGGGGGGCGTCGGTCGCCAGCGGCGGTAGCGCCTGCGGGTTATCGGCGTCCGGTAGCGCGATCCCCTGCATTTTTTCGCTGTGCGCCAGCTGGGCAACCAGCGCCTGCTGCAGCAGCGTATCACGATCGCCCACGGCGCTGAGCGTGCAGTCGGCCAGTACGCCGACCCGGCTGGCAAAGGCGGGAATGTCGTCAAAGCGGTTGAGCACCAGCACCAGCGTCAGCCCCTGCCGATGCAGACCTTCCAGCAGCGCGGTCAAACCGGCGCGCGAGACCACATCCAAACCGTCAAAGGGCTCATCCAGAATCAGCAGGTCGGGTTGCGGCATCAGTGTCTGGCAGAGCAGCACTTTGCGTGTTTCACCGGTGGAGAGGTATTTGAAGCGGCGCGTGAGCAGGGGGGTAATCGCGAACTGCTCAGCCAGCGACCGGGCGCGGAGCGGATCGGCAATCTCCTGTTGAATCACTTCTGCCGCGGTGCGGCCGGTGTCCTCTTCCTCGGCCCCCAGCAGATCGGTATTGTTGCGCGCCCACTCTTCGGCCACCAGCTGCTGCAGCTGCTCAAAAGAGAGGCGAACGGGTCGGCGAAAGCCGCTTTCCACCCTGCCGCGCTGCGGCGGCAGCTCGCCGGCCAGCGCCCGCGCCAGCGCAGACTTACCGCTGCCGTTGGCGCCGACAAAGGCCCAGCACTCACCGGCGCGCAGCGACAGCGCCTCCAGCGACAAATTGTGGCGATCGCTAAGACGAAACGTGCCTTGCGAAATATGCAACGTAGTCATAATGCGTTCCATTTTATGCATTGAAAACACACAATGACCGCTTTTGCTGCAGGATGTCAAACGTCCGCGCTGCGCTCAGACCAGGGTGGCAAGAATCACGTTATCGGCGTGAAAATGTGCTGTAGTTTGCATTCCCGGTAGCAGAGACTGTCGCGCGACTTCCTCACGCGGCAGCGTGACGCACAGCGTATCACCGCTTCCCAACTGTACGATCGCTTCGCACAGGGATTCGCCCGCCTCGATCGCCACGACGGTGACCGGCAGGCGGTTCTCCGCCCCGTCGTCAACGTCGCCCAGCTGAATTTGCGGCGCTTTAATCAGCAGCAGCACCGCTTTGCCCACCTCCAGCCCCAGCCGCTCGGCGCTGCGGGCGGTGAGGGCCACGCTGAGCCGGGTGACGCCGTCCGCCAGCAGCACCGTCACCGTCTGCTGTGGCGGATGGCCATCGCGCGTCAGCAGTGTGCCAAACAGCTGATTGCGGGCGCTGGTTTGCAGTGAGCTGCGGGCAATCGCGCCCAGCAGGCTGTCGAGCGGCACCGCATCATCCTGGAGCGCATCAAAGGCTTTCTGCTGCATCTGGCCCAGCAGGTCATACAGCTGGATTAGCCGCAGGCCGAAAGGGGTGAGCTGTGCACCGCCGCCGCCTTTGCCGCCGGTCACCCGCTCCACCAGCGTACGTCCGCTTAAGCGGTTCATGGTATCCATCGCGTCCCACGCGCTCTTGTAACTGATCCCCGCCTGACGCGCGCCCTGGCTGATGGAGCCGCTGTGCTGGATCTGCTTTAACAGCGCGATGCGGCGTGGATCGGCAAACAGCGTCTGCTGCAGTCGGATAATCAGTGAGATGTCAGCCTGCATGGTCTCTCCCGGCAAAAACAGGCCCTGAGTGTAGAAGAGTCATCGGAGGGTGTCATCTCCGATACGAGGCAGCGGCCGCCGACAACACAAAAGGTGAGTGCAATATTCTGCCCAGTGCGTAGAATCAGGGGTTTCCAACCGACTCCAGGGGACACGCATGCTGGAATTGCTTAAAAGCCTTGCTTTCGCGGTACTGATGGTGCCGGTGGTGATGGCAATTATTCTGGGGCTGATTTGGGGAATGGGCGAGATCTTTAACGTCATCTCTAAATTTGCTCACCGTGATGATCAACCCACCCCAAAACGCGATGCCTGATATCTGCGCCCGTCCCGACGGGCGTTGTTTTTTCTCCGTTCTGGCGCCATCGCCGCGATTCAGCACCGCGCCATCACGTTTCCTCTCAGCTCGCATTCCGCGCTGCCGATAATCAGATGACAGCCCGAAATTACGCGTTATAGTGTCAACTATATAACGTCACTGAGAGGTTTCCATGTTTCTGATGCGTCGCCGTATTTTTCTGGCTGGCTGCCTGAGCCTGCTGTTGGCCGGCCCGGTGCTGGCCACCCCCGCGATCACGGTGTTTGCCGCCGCCTCGCTGACCAATGCGCTCGACGCGATTGCGGCCCGATATCAGCAGGAGCAGGCGGTAAACATTGTGACGTCTTATGCCTCCTCCTCCACCCTCGCGCGCCAGCTTGCACAGGGCGCACCAGCGGACGTGTTTATCTCCGCCGATCAGCAGTGGATGGATTATGCGGTCAGCAAGCAGAGTGTGGATCCCCGCAGCCGGACCACGCTGTTGGGCAATACGCTGGTGCTGATTGCGCCCGAGGCGGCCAATCCCCAGCCGGTCCCCCTGACGGCGCAGACGCCGTGGCGCCGGCTGCTGGCGGACGGCCGTCTGGCGGTGGGCGATCCGGATCACGTGCCGGCCGGTATCTATGCCAAACAGGCGCTCCAGTCGCTGGGGGCCTGGACAACGTTGGCACCGCGGCTGGCGCGCGCCAGCAGCGTGCGTGCGGCGCTGGCGCTGGTGGAGCGTCGGGAAGCGCCGTACGGCATCGTCTACGGATCCGACGCGGTTGCCAGCCAGAAAGTTCGGGTAGTGGGCACGTTCCCGCCGGAGACGCACCCGCCGGTTGAGTACCCCATGGCGAAAGTCAGCGGGCGCGATAACGCCGTCGTCGATCGGTTCTATCACTACCTGGCAGGGCCACAGGCGGCGGCCATTTTCCAACAATACGGGTTCACCACGCGACAATGATGCTGACTGAACTGGAGTGGCAGGCGCTGCTGCTCAGCCTGAAGGTGTCGCTGGTCGCCGTAGCGGTCAGCCTGCCGTTTGGCATGTTAATGGCCTGGCTACTGGTGCGCGTGCGCTTTCCCGGTAAGGCCCTGCTGGATGGCCTGGTCCACCTGCCGCTGGTGCTGCCGCCGGTGGTGATCGGCTATCTGCTGCTGGTCGGCTTTGGCCGGCGCGGGATCATTGGCGAACGGTTGTATGACTGGTTTGGTTTTAGCTTTTCTTTTAGCTGGCGCGGTGCGGCGCTGGCCTCGGCGGTGATTGCGTTTCCGCTGATGGTTCGGGCAATGCGTCTCGCGCTGGAGGGGGTCGATCGCCGGCTGGAGCAGGCGGCGCGCACGCTGGGTGCCGGACGCTGGCGGGTCTTTTTTACCATCACGCTGCCGCTGATCCTGCCGGGGGTTATCGCCGGTACGGTGCTGGCGTTTGCCCGTTCTCTCGGCGAGTTTGGCGCCACGATAACCTTTGTATCCAATATCCCCGGCGAGACGCGCACGCTGCCGCTGGCGATGTATACGCTGATTGAAACGCCCGGAGCTGAAGGCGCGGCAGCGCGGCTCTGCGTGATTGCCATTGCACTGGCACTGGCGTCGCTGCTCGGTTCGGAATGGCTAACCCGCTGGGGACAAAAGAGGCTCGCATGCTCGACCTGAATTTTACTCTGCGGCAGGGTGAACACCGGCTCCGCGTGGACGTGCAGCTGCCCGCGCGCGGCATCACCGCCGTGTTTGGCGTCTCCGGCGCCGGTAAAACCTCGTTAATTAACGCCATCAGCGGGCTGGTTCGCCCGCAGGAAGGGCATATCATACTGCGCGATCGGGTGCTCAGCGATACCGCGCGAGGCCGCTTTCTGCCGCCGGAAAAGCGGCGCATCGGCTACGTGTTTCAGGACGCCAGACTGTTTCCGCACTATCGCGTGCGCGGCAATTTGCAGTATGGCATGGCGCCGGAGCAGCGCCCGCGCTTTGAACACCTGGTGGCGCTGCTGGGGCTGGAGGGATTGCTGACGCGTTTTCCCGCATCGCTGTCAGGCGGCGAGAAGCAGCGGGTGGCGATAGGTCGCGCGCTGTTGACCGCGCCGGATCTGTTGCTGCTGGATGAACCGCTGGCGTCGCTGGATCTGCCGCGTAAGCGCGAGCTGCTGCCCTATCTGCAGCGGCTGGCGGCGGAGCTGGAGATCCCACTGCTTTACGTGAGCCACAGTCTGGAGGAGATCCTGCAGCTGGCCGATAATGTGCTGGTACTGGAACAGGGGGAAGTGCGGGCATGTGGCCCGCTGGAAGAGGTATGGGCCAGCCGGGCGATGCGCCCGTGGCTTGCGCGAGGTGACCAAAGTACGGTGCTGACCGCACAGGTGCTGGAACAGCATCCGGACTACGCGATGACCGCGCTGTCGCTCGGAGATCAGCATATTTGGGTCAATCGGGTCGATGCGCCGCTGAAGTCCACGCTGCGCATCCGCATCCAGTCAGCGGATGTGTCGCTGGTGCTCCATCCCGGCGGACCCGGCAGCATCCGCAACGTCCTGCCCGCCAGGGTGGAGGAGCTGCTGGAAGTGGAGGCGCAAATCGAGGTCAGGCTGCAGATCGGCAACCGCAGCCTGTGGGCGCGGATTACGCCCTGGGCGCGCGATGAGCTGGCTATTCGTCCCGGCATGTGGCTGTATGCCCAGATCAAAAGCGTCGCCGTCAGCGTCTGATTACAGCACTTCCTGATACAGGGTATCGGCGATGGCATTCGACTGATTATCGCCGATCACCCGATCGGCGCGAGCCTTAACCGCCTCGACGGCGTTGCCCATGGCCACGCCCAGTCCCACGTGCTCCAGCATGCTGAGATCGTTAAAATTGTCACCAAAGGCGATGACGTCATCCATGCGATAGCCCTGCGAGGTCACCCACTCCTGCAGGCGCTTGCCTTTGCTGTTACCGCGCTGGGCAACGTCAACCTGGTCGTGCCATGACCATTCGCAGGCCAGCCCCAGCGTCTGCTGCAGGCGATCGGTTACGGCGTGCAGTTCGTCGAGATTATCGTGGGAGAGGGCAAACTTCCAGATGGCGTCGGCCTGCTCTGCGGCGGCGGCCAGCGAATCCACCTGGCGGAATACCGGACGCTGTGCGACCGGCAGCGACGCCGCCCATGTCAGGGTGCGTTCGACGTGACCGGTAGCCGTTTGATAGAGCATTGCGTCGTCAACGTACAGCAGTCCGTGAATGCCATACTGCTCCAGTATCGCTATCGTTTCGCGCGTCTGGCCAAGCTCAAGCGGCGTTGAAGAGATGACCTTTTTTGCCGGATAATCATACAAATACGTGCCATTACAGCAAATAGCAGGTGTATCCAGCGCCATGGCCTGATAAAAAGGGTGGATGGCGACGTGATGACGTCCGGTCACGATCAGTACCTTGACGCCTGCCTGGCGCGCTTTCGCCAGTGCGTCCAGCGAGGCGGGCAAAATGGTTTTCTGCGGCGTTAGCAGGGTGCCGTCCAGGTCCAGCGCAATGACGCGATAGCTCATAAGCAGGGTCTCTTTAGCAAGGAAAAGGCAAATACTACCCTGGCGCCTCCCGACTGACCACATAACGGCGTCTCATATTCAGACTAATTAAGGAGAGCTCATGAAACACGTTGTATACACTGCCAGCCCGGAAAGTGGACAGATTCACTGCTGGAAAATGGATGAGCAGGGCGCACTGACTCTGCTGCAGGTCGTGGACGTGCACGCGCAGGTACAGCCGCTGGTGGTCAGCCCCGATGGGCGCTATCTGTATGCCGGCGTGCGTCCGGACTTCCGCGTGCTGGCGTGGCGCATTGATGCCGAAGGTAAACTCTCTGCTGCCGGTCAGGCTTCCCTGTCGGGTAGTCCGTCGCATATTTCAACCGATCGTAGCGGCCGCTGGCTGTTCTGCGCTTCGTACAACGACGCCTGCGTCAGCGTCTCGCCGCTCCGCGATGGTCTGCCGGGCGAGCCGGTAACGGTGCAAGGCGGGTTGGCGGGCTGTCATTCGGCCAATATCGATCCGCGCAACCAGACGCTGTTTGTGCCGGCGCTGAAGCAGGATCGCATTTGCCTGTACGCGCTGGGCGCCGCGGGAGAGTTGACGGCCACTCCCCAAGGGGAAGTGCACACCGCCCCCGGCGCCGGACCGCGCCATATGGTGTTTCATCCGCGGCTGCCCTGGGCCTACAGCGTCAACGAACTGAACAGCTGCGTCGATGTCTGGCAGCTCGACGACGCCAGCGGCCAGGTGCTGCACGTACAGAGCGTGGATATGCTCGATGCCGGCTTCAGCGGCACCCGCTGGGCGGCGGATATCCACATTACGCCGGATGGCCAGTTCCTCTACAGCTGCGATCGCACCGCCAGCACGCTCACTGCGTTTCGCATCAGCGCCGGAGGCGACTCGCTGACCCGGCTGACGGAAGTGCCGACCGAAACCCAGCCGCGCGGCTTCAATATTGACTCGCAGGGAGCGTATCTGGTGGCCGCCGGACAAAAATCTCACCATATTGCGGTATACCGGATTGGCGCAGAGGGCGGACTGCAGCCGCTGAAGCGCTATGCCGTTGGGCAGGGGCCAATGTGGGTGGTAATACGGCCGCTGGAGGAGTAACGGCGGAAGGGGCGGCGCACCGCCGCCCCGTGGGTTTATTTATCGAGCAGGGCGATCAGCTGCTCGGCGGCGGCGGCGGACGACGCCGGATTTTGTCCGGTGACCAGCCAGCCGTCGGTCAGCGTAAACACGCCCCAGGGGGCGCCGCATTTGAAATGGGCACCCTGCGCTTTCAGCGCATCTTCAACCAGGAACGGCACCACGTCGGTCAGGCCAACTGCCTTCTCCTCTTCATTGGTGAATCCCGTCACCTGTAAGCCGGCTACCAGCGGCGATCCGTCGGGACGCTTCGCGTGGCGCAGTACCCCCGGCGCGTGGCACACGGCGCCGACCGGCTTGCGGCTGGCGAACATGTTTTCAATCAGAGACAGGCTGGCTTCATCGTTAGCCAGATCCCACAGCGGCCCGTGGCCACCGGGGTAGAACAGCGCATCATATTGACCGGCGTCTACCGAAGAGAGCGGCAAGGTATGCGCCAGCGCGTGCCGCGCGTCGGCATCCTGGCGGAATCGCTCGGTATCCGGGGTTTGCGCGTCCGGCTCATCGCTGACCGGATCGAGCGGCGGCTGTCCGCCTTTGGGCGAGGCCAGGACGACGTCCAGCCCGGCGTCTTTAAATACGTACCAGGGCGCGGCGAACTCCTCCAGCCAGAAGCCGGTCTTTTTGCCGGTATCGCCGAGGGTATCATGCGAGGTTAAAACCATCAGGACTTTCATTGCGCGTGCCTCACTCAATATCAGGGTTTGTCGCCCGCAACGCGGACAATCACTTTGCCAAAGTTTTTACCTTCCAGCATGCCGATAAAGGTCTCGGGAGCGTTATCCAGCCCGTCAACCACATCTTCACGGAACACCAGGCGATCGCCGGCGACCCACTGGCTCATTTTGTTAAAGAACTCCGCAAAGCGATCGGCGTAGTCAAGCGAGATGATGAAGCCCTGCACCCGCAGGCGCTTACGCAGGATGGCGCTTTGCAGCAGCGGCAGCTTATTCGGGCCGCTGGCGGGCGCGGTGCTGTTGTAGTCGGCGATCAGGCCGCAGACCGGAATGCGGCCTTTACTGTTCATCAGCGGCAGCACGGCATCAAAGATTTTGCCGCCGGTGCTTTCGAAATAGACATCAATGCCGTCGGGACAGTAGCGGCTGAGTCGCTCCGCCAGCCCCTCTTCATGGTGATTGAGGCAGGTATCAAATCCCAGCACCTCTTCGGCATAGCGGCATTTTTCCTCTCCGCCGGCAATCCCGACGACGTGGCATCCTTTTATTTTGGCGATCTGGCCGACGATCGAGCCGACCGCGCCGGTGGCCGCACCGACCACCACCGTCTCACCCGCCTGCGGCTGGCCAATGTCCAGCAGCCCCATATAAGCGGTAAAGCCGGTCATCCCCAGTACGCCCAGCGCCCAGGAGGGGTGCTTCAGGACCGGGCCGCTGAGCTTAAACAGCCCGCGGCCGTCGGACAGAGCAAAATCCTGCCAGCCGTTCTGGCTGACGACCCAGTCGCCGGGTTGATAATCGGGGTGCTGGGATTGCTCGACGATGGCGACGGTGCCGGCGCCCATGACCTCATTCACCGCCACCGGCGGTACGTAAGAGGGGGCATCACTCATGCGGCCGCGCATGTAGGGGTCGAGGGACAGATAGACGGTTCGCAGCAGCAGCTGACCGGCTGCCGGGGTGGGGACGTGGCCACTCTCCAGGCGAAAATTCGAAGCGTCAGGGGCACCGTGGGGGCGCGAAGCCAGCACGATGCGCCGGTTGGTTTGTTTGTCCTGGGGCATACATCCTCCCGTGTTGATAAGGTCATAAAAGCGTAGTGCAACACGGGAGGTTGTGCTTAGCGGCACGCGCCCTTTACTGCAGCAGGCTCGGATCCTCAAGCGCGGTAGCGATAGCTCCGGTCAGCTGCCGCAGCTGCGCCGGCGTGCTGACATAGGGCGGCATCAGGTAGATGAGCCGGCCAAACGGGCGGATCCACACCCCCAGCTCAACAAACCGCTGCTGGATGGCGGCCATTGCCACCGGACGGTGGGTTTCCACCACGCCGATAGCGCCAAGTACCCGCACATCGGCTACCGCCGGGCGGTCACGCAGCGGCAGCAAACCGTCGCGCAGCTGCTGCGCAATGCCCGCCACCTGCTGCTGCCACTCTCCCTCCTGCAGGATCGCCAGGCTCTCGCTGGCTACCGCGCAGGCCAGCGGGTTGCCCATAAAGGTTGGGCCGTGCATAAAGCAGCCTGCCTCGCCGTTGCTGATGGTCTCCGCCACCTGACGGGTCGTCAGGGTGGCAGACAGCGTCAGCGTTCCGCCGGTCAGCGCCTTACCGAGGCACAGAATGTCCGGCGCAATGTCGGCGTGTTCGCAGGCAAACAGCTTGCCGGTGCGGCCAAAGCCGGTGGCAATTTCATCGGCAATCAGCAGGATTCCAAAGCGGTCACACAGCGCCCGCACCGCCTGCAAATAGCCCGGCGCATAGAAGCGCATACCGCCAGCGCCCTGGACGATCGGTTCGAGAATGACCGCGGCAATCTGCTGGTGATTATCGGAGATCAGCCGGCGAAAATCATCGATTTCCGGTGCTTCGCCCGAAAAGCCGCCGGTCGGCGCGGCGGCGAACAGGTGGCTGGGCAGATAGCCCTGCCACAGGCTGTGCATCGAATTTTCCGGATCGCACACCGACATCGCCGAGAAGGTATCACCGTGGTAGCCGCGCCGCAGGGTGAGAAACCGCTGGCGCGGCTCGCCCCGCGCCTGCCAGTACTGCAGGGCCATCTTCATTGCCACTTCCACCGCGACCGAGCCGGAGTCGGCAAGAAACACGCACTCCAGCGGCGCCGGGGTCATGGCCACCAGCTGCCGGCATAGCGCGACGGCCGGCGGATGCGTAATTCCGCCAAACATCACGTGTGACATCTGGCTGATTTGCGTTTGCAGCGCGGCGTTCAGGCGCGGGTGATTGTAACCGTGTACCGCCGCCCACCATGAGGACATGCCATCTACCAGCTCGCGCCCATCGGCCAGCGTCAGGGTTGCGCCCCGGGCGCTCACCACCGGATAACAGGGCAGGGGGTCGGTCATCGAGGTATAGGGATGCCAGATGTGCTGGCGATCAAAGGCGAGGTCATCGGACGTCATGAAAAAACCTTGTAAACTAAATACAAAAAAATTAGTTTACAATTATAACCCCATTAAAACGACTGACAATCTCTATTTGGAGCACGCAATGGCAACCCGCTGGACGCTTGAACAGACGCAGGCGCTGTTTGATAAACCCTTTCTGGAACTGATGTTTGAAGCACAGCAGGTGCATCGTCAACATTTTGATCCGCGGCAGGTTCAGGTCAGTACGCTGCTGTCGATAAAAACCGGCGCCTGTCCGGAAGACTGTAAATATTGTCCGCAGAGCTCGCGCTACAAAACCGGGCTGGAAACCGAGCGACTGATGGAGGTGGAGGAGGTGCTCTCCTCTGCCCGCCAGGCCAGGGCCGCAGGGTCGACCCGCTTTTGCATGGGCGCCGCGTGGAAGAACCCGAAGGATCGCGATCTGCCGTGGCTGGCACAGATGGTTAAAGGGGTAAAAGAGATGGGCATGGAAACCTGCATGACCCTCGGCACCCTCAGTGACGATCAGGCCCGGATGCTGGCCGATGCTGGCCTCGATTTCTACAATCACAACCTCGACACCTCGCCGGAATTTTACGGCAATATCATCACCACCCGCTCCTACCAGGAACGCTTAGATACCCTCGATCGCGTGCGTGACGCCGGGATCAAGGTCTGCTCCGGCGGCATTGTCGGCCTGGGTGAGAGCGTGAATGACCGCGCCGGTCTGCTGATGCAGCTGGCCAATCTGCCGGTACCGCCGGAAAGCGTGCCAATCAATATGCTGGTGAAGGTTAAAGGCACGCCGCTGGCCGATAACGACGATGTGGATCCCTTTGACTTTATCCGCACGATCGCGGTGGCGCGCATCATGATGCCGCGTTCGCACGTGCGCCTTTCTGCCGGCCGCGAGCAAATGAGTGAACAAACGCAGGCAATGTGCTTCATGGCCGGAGCGAACTCCATCTTCTACGGCTGTAAACTGCTGACCACCCCGAATCCGGCCGAGGATAGCGATCTGATTCTGTTCCGCAAGCTGGGGCTGAATCCGGAGCACACGACGACCCAGGCCGGCGATGTCGAGCAGCAGCAGGCGCTCGACGCGGCGCTGCTGCACGCTGACACCGACCAGTTCTATAACGCGGCGCTGTAATGAGCTGGCATGCGCGCATCGACGCCGCGCTGGCGGCGAGGCGGGCGGAGGATAGCCTGCGACAGCGGGTGGTCCTGGATCGTCCGGACGCGCGCACCCTGCGCGCTGCCGACGGCCAGTGGTGCAACTTCGCCGGTAATGATTACCTCGGGCTGAGCCGCCATCCGCAGCTGATAAGTGCCTGGCAGGAGGGCGCTGCGCGCTACGGTGTAGGCAGTGCCGCCTCGGCGCACGTCACTGGCTACACCCCGGCACAGGCGAATCTGGAGTCGGCGCTGGCGGAGTGGCTGGGCTACCCCCGGGCGCTGCTGTTTATCTCCGGATTTGCGGCCAATCAGGCAACCATCGCCGCGCTGCTGGGCCCGGGGGATCGGCTGCTCGCCGATAAGCTGGCGCACGCGTCGCTGCTGGAGGCGGGGATGCACAGCCCGGCCACGCTGCGACGTTTTCACCACAACTCGCCAGACTCGCTGGCTCGCCTGCTGGCGGCGCCGACCGACGGTGAGACGCTGGTCGTTACCGAAGGCCTCTTTAGCATGGATGGCGACGCCGCTCCGCTGCCGCTGCTGTCAGCGCTTAGCCGTCAGCACCGTAGCTGGCTGCTGGTGGATGATGCGCACGGCGTGGGCGTGCTCGGCGAGGCGGGGCGCGGTAGCTGTGCGCAGCAGGGCGTTCGGCCGGACCTGCTGATAGTGACCTTCGGCAAAGCCTTTGGCCTCAGCGGCGCGGCAGTGCTGTGCAGCGAAGCGGTGGCCGAGTATTTGCTGCAGTTTGCCCGGCATCTGATCTACAGCACCGCTATGCCACCGGCGCAGGCGGTGGCGCTGCAGGCGGCGCTGCGCTGCGTGCAGCAGGGCGATGCGTTGCGCGCCCGACTGCAGCACAATATTGACTGGTTCCGCCAGCAGGCCGCGGCGCGCGGGCTGCCGCTGACCGCGTCGGCATCCGCCATTCAGCCGCTGATTGTCGGCGATAACGCCCGCACGCTGCGGCTGGCCGGACACCTCCGCCGGCGCGGCTACTGGGTGGGGGCGATCCGTCCGCCGACGGTGCCGCCGGGTACCGCCCGGCTGCGCATTACGCTGAGCGCCGCGCATCGTGAGGCCGATATTAACGGACTGTTGGAGGCACTCAGTGACGCAGGTGAATAAAGCCGCCGTGGCGCAGGCTTTTGGCCGTGCGGCGGAAAGCTATCAGCAACATGCGCAGATGCAGCGGCAGTGCGGCGACCGTCTGCTGGCGCTGGGGGGCACGCTGCCCGCAGGCGAGCTGCTGGATGCCGGCTGCGGCACCGGCTGGTTTAGCCAGCGCTGGCGCGCGCAGGGGATGACGGTGACGGCGCTGGATCTGTCGCCGGGCATGCTGCAGCGCGCCCGGCAGGGGGGCGTCGCCGACCGCTACCTGCTGGGGGATATTGAGGCCTTGCCGCTGGCGGATAACAGCGTAGATGCGGTGTGGAGCAATCTCGCCGTACAGTGGTGCAGTTCGCTGTCGCTGGCGCTGGCCGAGCTGTGCCGGGTCACCCGCCCGGGAGGGCGAGTGCTGTTCAGCACGCTGGAAGCGGGCTCGCTCAGTGAGGTGCGTGAGGCCTGGCTGGCGCTGGACGCCGCGCCGCCGGTAAACCGCTTTTTGCCGGAGGCCGCTATTCGCGCCGCCTCAGCGGCCAGGCTGCACGGTGAGCCGCTGCGGCTGTGGTTTGACACCCCGCTGGCGGCGCTGCACTCACTGAAGGGAATTGGCGCTACCCACCTGCATAGCGGGCAGGCGCGGCCGCGCCTCGATAAAGCGCGGCTGCAGCGGCTGGCCGCGGCCTGGCCGCGGGATGCGCAGGGCTATCGCCTCAGTTATCAGATTGTTTATGGAGTGATTGACGTTGAGTAAACGCTTTTTTATTACCGGCACCGATACCGAAGTGGGAAAAACCGTCGCCAGTAGCGCCCTGCTGCAGGCGGCCACGGCGGCCGGCTGGTGCGCAGTGGGCTACAAGCCGGTGGCCTCAGGCTGTGAACAGACTGCTGAGGGGCTGCGTAACGAGGATGCTCTGGCGCTGCAGCAACATAGCGCGGTGCCGCTGCGCTATGAAGAGGTAAATCCGTTTGCCTTTGCTGAACCGACCTCGCCGCACATTGTTAGCGCCGAAAGCGATCGGCCGGTGTCGCTGGCGGCAATGCATCGCGGTCTGGCCGCGCTGGAGAAAAAATCAGACTGGCTGCTGGTGGAGGGTGCCGGCGGCTGGTACACGCCGCTCGGCGAGGGGGTCAGCTACGCAGACTGGGTGGCAGAGGCGCAGCTGCCGGTGGTGCTGGTGGTAGGGGTCAGGCTGGGCTGCATTAATCACGCACTGCTTACGCAGCAGGCGATTCTGGCCAGCGGCCTGCCGCTGGCGGGCTGGATTGCCAACCAGATCGTGCCGCCCGGCGGGCGCCATACGGAATATATGCAGACCCTGCGCGCCGGCCTGCGGGCGCCGCTGCTCGGTGAGATCCCCCACCTTAACGCCGCCGAACGGCAGGCCGATCTTGGCCGCTGGGTCCGGCTGCCCTGAAGCGGCTCAGACCGCAATCCGCCAGCTGGCGAGCATCGCATCGTCCAGCTGGTTAACGCTACCCTGTGCCACATTGCGGCCGCGGTGCAGCAGGCAGAAGTGTTGCGCGACCCGGCGAATCAGCGAGATGCGCTGCTCCAGCAGCAGGATGGTCAAACCAAAATCGTGGTTGAGGCGGTGCAGCAGGTTGCCCATCTCCTCCTCCAGCCACGGCGTCATCCCCTCCGCCGGCTCATCCAGAAGCAGTAATTTTGGCTCCAGCACCAGCGCGCGCGCCAGCGCCAGCTGCTGCTGATCGCCGCGAGTTAATTCCCCGGCGCGCTGATGACGCCGCGACCACAGCGTCGGGAACAGATCGTATACCGTCGCTGGAATCGCCTTATGGCGGTCCGGCTGGCCGGCCATCAGCGCAATATGCAGGTTCTCTTCAACCGTGAGCTGCGAAAAGACCTGCCGTACCTGCGGCATGTAGCCCATCCCCAGCGCGGCGCGCTGGGACGATGGGTGAGCCAGCAGGTTTTGCACCTGTCCTCCGTCGGCTAACCACTCGACGCTGCCGCTGTTTACCGGTAAATGCCCCATGATGCAGTTCACCAGCGTGGTCTTCCCCATGCCTGAGCGGCCGACAATCGCCGTGCAGCTGCCGGGCGTTAAATCGAGGTCAACATCCCATAAAATATGGTGCTGACCGTAGTATTGATTCACCGCACGTAAACGTAACATTGGAGACTCTCCTTTGACGGGTTGGAGCACACCGGTGGCTGGCGTTCTGTGACGTTTGGCATCGGGACTCAGTTCGCGCCGGGGGCGCATCGCTCTCCTGGTCAGAAAATTAAGCAATAAGCAGGCCAAAGTGGCGTTTATCACGACAATGGCCAGTTAAGCAGGGAAAGTGTCACTTCGGTGATTGGTCAACGGAGCTAATTAATTGCTTTCCGCAAGCGTCAGCCTGCACCGTTTCGGTGCTGATGCGCGGTCTGGCGCGGTGCAGCGGTGGTGCAGAAGATTTTTGCCTCGCCCCGTCACCGGCGGCTAAAGTTGGCGCTTGACACAGTTAAAAAATCGCAGATTAGTGCCGGTTAAATCGGCAAAGCTCAGCAAAAAAAAGCGCAAAAAAAATATTTCGCCGCGGAAATCGCGCCAGGGGGATTTTTCCCCACGCCAGACGCTGACGGGGCTGTCATCAGTTATCCACCATTCCTGTGGATAAGGTTGTGTATTTCACAATGAAAAGTCGCTGAAGGCGAGAGCGGACGCGGGTTGTAAGCAAACTGGTGTTAAACTCGACTTTTAAAATTATTTATTTAAAATCATATCGTTATTTAAAATCAAGCCTGAGGATAATCGGACTCTGCCGCACCGGCGAATTTGCTGACAGACTCTTGACAAAGGATAACGCATCAGAATCTCTGGGGATAACTGATCTCCACCCGCAAGGCAGCGCTGCACGGTAAAAAGGCGACCTCTGCCCGTGCGCACAGCATGGCAAAATACTGAGGATATATCCAGTTATATTGACTGGCAAAATTAGCCACGGCGAGTAATATTAGCCAGTAATCCTTATCACCCCTCACATCGGCAGGTCGTCCCGCTATGAGCAGCAAAGTCTTTACCCTGAATTCCGCCTTTCAGCCCGCCGGCGATCAGCCCGAAGCGATTCGTCGCCTTGAAGAGGGGCTGGAGGACGGGCTGGCCCACCAAACCCTGCTCGGCGTCACCGGATCGGGAAAAACCTTCACCATCGCCAACGTCATCGCCGACCTGAATCGTCCGACCATGGTACTGGCGCCAAATAAGACGCTGGCCGCACAGCTGTACGGTGAGATGAAAGAGTTTTTCCCCGATAACGCCGTCGAGTACTTCGTCTCCTACTACGACTATTATCAACCGGAAGCCTACGTACCCAGCTCCGACACCTTTATCGAGAAGGACGCGTCGGTTAACGAACACATTGAGCAGATGCGCCTCTCCGCAACTAAAGCGCTGCTGGAGCGCCGGGATGTGGTGGTGGTGGCCTCCGTCTCGGCAATTTACGGTCTGGGCGATCCCGATCTCTACTTGAAAATGATGCTGCATCTGACGCGGGGCATGATTATCGATCAGCGCGCGATCCTGCGGCGGCTGGCCGAATTGCAATATACCCGCAACGATCAGGCGTTCCAGCGCGGCACTTTCCGCGTGCGCGGAGAGGTGATCGATATCTTCCCGGCGGAATCGGACGAGTACGCCCTGCGGGTGGAGCTGTTTGATGACGAGGTGGAGCGACTGTCAATTTTCGATCCGCTGACCGGCCAGGTTGGCCAGGTGGTGCCGCGCTACACCATCTATCCCAAGACCCACTACGTCACTCCGCGCGAGCGCATTCTGCAGGCGATGGAAGCGATCAAGATCGAGCTGGCGGACCGCCGACAAACCCTGCTGGCCAACAATAAGCTGCTGGAAGAGCAGCGCATTAGCCAACGCACGCAGTTTGACCTGGAAATGATGAACGAGCTGGGCTACTGCTCGGGCATTGAAAACTACTCGCGCTATCTCTCCGGGCGCGGCCCGGGCGAGGCGCCGCCAACGCTGTTTGATTACCTGCCCGCCGACGGTCTGCTGGTGGTAGATGAGTCTCACGTGACGATTCCACAGATTGGCGGCATGTTCCGCGGCGACCGGGCGCGTAAAGAGACGCTGGTGGAGTACGGTTTTCGTCTGCCGTCGGCGCTGGATAACCGCCCGCTGAAGTTTGAAGAGTTTGAGGCACTGGCGCCGCAGACTATCTATGTCTCTGCCACTCCGGGCAACTACGAGTTAGAAAAATCGGGCGGCGAGGTCATAGACCAGGTGGTGCGGCCAACCGGCCTGCTGGATCCGCTGATAGAGGTCAGGCCCGTCGCGACCCAGGTGGACGATCTGCTGTCAGAGATCCGTCAACGCGTGGCCATCAACGAGCGGGTGCTGGTGACGGTGCTGACCAAGCGCATGGCTGAAGATCTGACCGAATATCTGACCGAACACGGCGAGCGGGTACGCTACCTGCACTCTGACATCGACACCGTGGAGCGCGTGGAGATCATTCGCGACCTGCGGCTGGGTGAGTTTGACGTGCTGGTCGGCATCAACCTGCTGCGTGAGGGATTGGATATGCCGGAGGTCTCGCTGGTGGCGATTCTCGATGCCGATAAAGAGGGCTTCCTGCGTTCGGAGCGTTCGCTGATCCAGACCATTGGGCGCGCGGCGCGTAACGTCAACGGCAAGGCGATTCTCTACGGAGACAAAGTGACGCCCTCGATGGCGCGCGCCATCGATGAGACCGAACGCCGCCGCGAGAAACAGCAGCTGCACAACGCGCAGCATGGCATCGTGCCGCAGGGACTGAACAAGAAGATATCTGACATTCTTGAGCTGGGGCAGGGACTGGCAAAAACCAAAGCCAAAGGTCGCGGTCGCGGCAGCAAGAGCAGCAGCCGCGAGGAGGCGCTGGCCGACGGTCTGCAGGATCTCTCGCCGCAGGCGCTGCAGAAGCACATTCATCAGCTGGAGCAGGAGATGCAGCAGCACGCGCAGAATCTGGAGTTTGAGGCCGCCGCCGCAGCGCGCGATCGGCTGCATGCGCTGCGCGAGCTGTTTATCGCCGCTTCCTGACGATCGCGGGCGTGCGCCCCACGATCGTCAGTGAATGGCCTGAACCGCGTGCTCCAGCGCCAGGCGCAGCAGGTGACGGTCGTGGCGGTAGCGGATATCGGCGGCCTCCAGCGGCTCCTGAATCAGCAGCCGGTCGGTGACGCCGTCGGTGTCGATACCGGGCGCAACAATCAGCGCGTCGATTACCCGCTTACCGATGGCGTTTTCCATCTGCGTCAGCTTATCCGCCACCCGCAGCCGCGCGGCGGCCGGGCTCAGCTCGCGGCCGAGATTACCAATAAATACCATGGTCGACGGCGTACGGCGCAGCGCCTGGGCAATCTCCGGCAGCAGCAGCACCGGCATCAGGCTGGTATAAAAACTGCCGGGGCCAATCAGGATTAAATCCGCCTCGCCAATGGCTTCAATCGCCTCGCGAGTGGCGCTGACGCTGGGCGACAGCATCAGCTCCTGCGGCGCCAGCGGCATCTGATCGATATCGGTCTCGCCGTAGACCAAATGGCCCTCAGCGTCCATCGCCACCAAATCCACCGGCTGTTCTGACATCGGGATCAGAAATGCGTCCACCTTCAGCAAATTGCGGATGATGTTGATGGCCTCCAGCGGCCGCACGCTAAGGTGATCAAGGGCCTTCAGCATCAGATTACCCAGGTTATGCCCGGCCAGCTCGCCGTTGCCGGTAAAGCGGTACTCAAACATCGCCGAGGCGACGCTCGGCTCGGTGATCAGCTGATTGAGACAATTGCGCATATCCCCCCAGGCAATCCCGCCCTCGGAGCGGCGAATCCGCCCGGTTGATCCGCCATTGTCGGTGGTGGTTACAATCCCGGTCAGGCGGGAGCCCAGCGGCGACAGGGCAGACATCACCCGTCCCAGGCCATGGCCGCCGCCGAGGGCGACTACGCGGTCCAAATCAGCAAGCGTACGATTACGCATGACACTCCTTGAGCAAGAAAGAACAAATGGCGTGGCGTAAATATAACAAAATGTTTTGTTCTCAACCCGGCGAGTTTTATTGTGCACGAACGTGGAGCGATACTAAGCGATAAGTGGCGAAAAGTGAGAGTAAAAGCGATATAAAATGAGTTATATAGCGTCTGGCGCAGGTGACAAGCCGGCGGCGGCGGCGCTACACTGGCAGGACACACACTCTAGCCTTTTCGCCTGGGTCTTCGGATACGGTGGACTGGCCGCAGCCCCGGCTGCCAGGGCGTCGCGAGAAATGGCGGCGCCTCCCGTTATTGGAAAGGTGTAAACGTGACACAATTAACCGATGCCTTCGCGCGCCGATTTTACTATCTGCGCCTGTCGGTAACCGACGTGTGCAACTTTCGCTGCACCTATTGCCTGCCCGATGGTTACCGTCCGCAGGGGGTTACCAACAAACAGTTTCTGACGCTGGCGGAGATCCGCCGGTTAACGGCCGCCTTCGCGGCGGCCGGTACCGAAAAGGTACGCCTGACCGGCGGCGAACCTTCGCTGCGGCGCGATTTCACCGACATTATCGCCACCGTGGCGGCGACTCCCGGCATTAGCCGCGTGGCGGTGACCACTAACGGCTACCGGCTGGCCCGCGAGGTGGCCGGCTGGCGCGACGCCGGGCTGACGGCGATTAACGTCAGTATGGATTCGCTCGACCCGCGTCAGTTCCACGCCATCACCGGGCAGGATCGTTTTCATCAGGTTATGGCCGGTATTGATGCCGCGCTGGACGCCGGTTATGCCACGGTAAAGGTGAACGCGGTACTGATGCGCGATCTGAATGACCGCAGCCTGGCCCGTTTTCTGGCGTGGATCAAGACCCGCCCCATTCAGCTGCGGTTTATTGAGCTGATGGAGACCGGTGAGGGAGGAGCGCTGTTTCGTCGCCACCATCTCTCCGGGGAGGTGATTCGCCGCGAGCTGATAGCCCAGGGGTGGCAGCTTAAACCGCGCGGCCGCAGCGACGGTCCGGCGCAGGTCTTCGGTCACCCCGACTATCAGGGGGAGGTCGGGCTGATCATGCCGTATGAGCCGTCGTTCTGCGCCAGCTGTAACCGTCTGCGCGTCTCCGCGTTGGGCAATTTGCATCTGTGCCTGTTTGGTGAGGCGGGCGTCCCGCTGCGCGATCTGCTGGCCGATGATGGTCAACAGGCGGCCCTGCAGGCGCGTATTGCCGACAGCCTGGGGCAAAAGAAACAGACCCATTTCTTGCATCAGGGACAGACCGGCATAACCCAAAATCTTTCGTTTATTGGTGGTTGACAAGGAGATCCCATGAGTACAATGTCCGCGACGTTTGTTCCGCTCAATCTAGCTGTTCTCACCGTCTCCGACAGTCGCGATGCCAGCAACGACAGCTCCGGTGACTATCTGCGTGAGGCGATTGCCGAGGCCGGCCACCGGGTGGTGGATCACGCGCTGGTGGCGGATAACCGCTACCGGATTCGCGCCACCGTCTCCAGCTGGATTGCCAGCGCCGATGTCCAGGTTGTGCTGATCGCTGGCGGTACCGGATTCCATGCTAAAAACAGTACACCGGAGGCGCTGCTGCCGCTGTTCGATCGTACCATTGAGGGGTTTGGCGAGGTGTTTCGCATGCTCTCCTGGGAGGATGTGGGCAGTTCGACCCTGCAATCCCGCGCGCTGGCCGGCCTGGCTAACGACACGCTGATTGTCGCGATGCCTGGATCTACTGGTGCCTGTCGGCTGGCCTGGCAGCACATTCTGCTGGATCAGCTGGATGCCCGCCACCGCCCCTGTAACTTTGTCTCGCAACTGAAGAAAGTCTGATTATGTCGCAGTTAACCCACCTGTCCGCCCGCGGCGACGCCCATATGGTCGATGTTGCGGCCAAGGCGGAGACCGTGCGCGAAGCCCGTGCGGAAGCGTTTGTTACGATGCAGCCGGAAACGCTGCAGATGATCCTCGACGGACATCATCATAAAGGCGATGTCTTTGCTACCGCCCGCATTGCCGGTATCCAGGCGGCGAAACGCACCTGGGATCTGATTCCGCTCTGTCATCCGCTGATGCTCAGCAGCGTGGAGGTGATCCTCGAGGCGCAACCCGAAGCGCATCGCGTACGCATTGAGACCTGCTGCCGGCTGACCGGCAAAACCGGCGTTGAGATGGAAGCGCTGACCGCCGCCTCGGTGGCGGCGTTGACCCTGTATGACATGTGCAAAGCGGTGCAAAAAGACATGGTGATTGAACAGGTGCGTCTGCTCAGCAAGCGGGGCGGTAAGTCAGGAGACTTTCAGGCAGGTGAAGCATGATCCGCGTGCTGTTCTTCGCTCAGGTACGTGAACTCACCGACACCGCCAGCCTCGAGCTGGCGTGGCAGGGGATAACCAGCGTAGCGGCGCTGCGCGATCGGCTGGCCTTACGCGGTGAACGCTGGGCGCTGGCGCTGTCGGCAGACAACCTGCTGGCGGCGGTGAATCAGACGCTGGTGTCCTTTGATCATCCGCTGCGCGATGGCGATGAAGTGGCGTTTTTCCCACCGGTCACCGGAGGATAAGATGCACACCCGTATTCGCGTGGGGGCAACCCCCTTTGCATTCGGTGAAGAGTACGACTGGCTACTGGCCGGCGACGACGACGGCGCAGTGGTGACCTTTACCGGTAAAGTGCGCAATCACAACCTCGGTGCCAGCGTGCAGGCGCTGAGCCTGGAGCACTATCCCGGCATGACCGAAAGCGTGCTGCACGCGCTGGTAGAGGACGCGCGCGCGCGCTGGCCGCTTGGGCGGGTGACCGTGATCCACCGCACGGGAGCGCTGTTCCCCGGCGACCAGATTGTGCTGGTCGGCGTCAGTTCTGCCCACCGTGCGGCCGCCTTTGCGGCGGCGGAATTTATCATGGATACGCTGAAAACCCGCGCGCCGTTCTGGAAGCGGGAAACCACTCCGCAGGGCGACCGCTGGGTGGATGCCCGCGACAGCGACCGCGACGCCGCCGCGCGCTGGTCCTCCACACCGACAGAATAACGGACGCGCATGATCAAACTGTTCTCCCCGCTGCTGCTGGCCCTGCTGCTGGCCGGCTGCAGCAGCCGTACCCCGCCGGCGCCGGCGCCGCTGCAACCGGAAACGGCGAAGGCAACACTCATCCGGCTGATGCCGTCCGGCGTCAGTGACCAGGCCGGCTGGGCCAGCGACATCTACACCGCCTTTCTCAGTCAGCAGCTGCCGATGACCGACAGTAACTTCTGCGCCACGCTGGCGGTAGCCGAACAGGAGTCCACGTTCACCGCCAATCCGGCGGTGCCTGGACTGGCGAAGATTGCCTGGGCGGAAATTGACCGCCGCGCCGCCAGCCTGCATATTCCCGCGTTTTTAGTGCATACCGCGCTGCGCGTGGACTCACCAAACGGTAAAAGCTATCGCGAACGGCTTGATAGCGTGCGTACCGAGCAGGACCTCAGCGACATCTTCGACGACATGCTGGATTCTGTGCCGCTGGGGCAGCGGCTGTTTGGTCAGCTGAATCCCATCCGCACCGGCGGGCCGATGCAGGTGAGTATCGCGTTTGCTGAGGCGCATGCCAGGGGGTATCCGTGGCCGGTAACCCAGCGCATTCGCAATGAAGTCTTCACCCGCCGCGGCGGCATGTACTTTGGCATTATGCACCTGCTGGGCTACCCGGCGGACTACAGCCGGCCGCTGTACCGTTTTGCTGACTTTAACGCTGGCTGGTATGCCAGCCGCAATGCGGCATTTCAGTCGGCGGTTAGTCGCCTGAGCGGCATCAGGCTGGCGCGCGATGGCGATCTGATCGCCTGGGGAAGCCGCCAGGCCGGTGCGACCGAAAAAGCCGTGCGGGTGCTGGGGCCGCAGCTAAAGATGGATAATGCCGCGATACGCGACGCGCTGGAGCTGAGCACTACCGCGGACTTCAGCGACAGCGCGCTGTGGCACCGGGTATTTGCACTGGCCGACGGCCAGGCCGGAAGCCGCCTGCCGCGCGAGCAACTGCCGGGGATCGCCCTCGACAGCCCCAAAATAACCCGCAAGCTGACCACCGCCTGGTTTGCGCAGCGCGTCGACGGTCGCTATCAGCGCTGCATGGCGCGCGCCGGCGGGTAAGGGAAAGCACTGGTCAATATTGCCGATCCTGTGCCAGACTGTAGGCGTTAACGCCCCGCACCCGCGGGGATTTCCCAGACTCACCTGAAAGGGGGCATCATGGATCGATATCCGGGTTCCGACAATTCTGTTATGCAGCGCACCGCCAGCGGGCTGCAAACCTATATGGCGCAAGTGTACGGCTGGATGACCTGCGGGCTGCTGCTGACGGCGTTTGTCGCCTGGTATGCTGCCAACACGCCGGCTATCCTGCAGTTTGTGTTTCAAAGCCAGATCACCTTTTTTGGCCTGATCATTGCTCAGCTGGCGCTGGTCTTTGTGCTCTCCGGCATGGTTCATAAGATGAGCGGAGCGCTGGCAACCAGCCTGTTTATGCTTTATTCGGCATTGACGGGCCTGACCATGGCCTCGATCTTTATCGTCTACACCCAGTCTTCCATCGCCTCGACTTTTGTGGTGACGGCCGGGATGTTTGGCGCAATGAGCTTCTGGGGCTACACCACGAAACGCGATCTGAGCGGCATGGGCAGCATGCTGTTTATGGCATTGATCGGTATTGTGCTGGCCTCGCTGGTCAATATCTGGCTGAAGAGCAGCGCGCTGATGTGGGCCGTCACCTATATTGGCGTGGTGGTGTTTGTCGGCCTGACCGCCTATGACACCCAGAAGCTGAAAAACATCGGTGAGCAAATTGATGTTCGCGACAAAGAGAATTTGCGCCGCTACTCAATCATGGGCGCGCTGACCCTCTATCTTGACTTCATTAACCTGTTCCTGATGCTGCTTCGCATCTTTGGCAACCGCCGCTGATGCTATAACGCCTCCGTTCGGAGGCGTTTTTTTAACCGCCGGCATCGTGCGGATGGCGGGTTCGCAGCGACGTTGCCCGGCTCTCCAGACACAGATACAGCACCAGCGCCAGCAGCAGCGGCAGGATAAAATAGAGCACCCGCCACGCCAGCAGGGCGGCAATGATGGTTCCCTGCGTTACCGACTCGCCGGACAGCAGCGCCAGAAATACCGCCTCCATCACCCCAATACCGGCCGGAATATGAATAATCACTCCGGCAATACTGCTGACCAGCAGCACGCCGAGGATCACCGGCCACGCGACCTGCTGACCCATCAGGATCCAGATAATGGTGCCCATCACCATCCAGTTAGCGCTGGAAATGGCAAACTGAAACAGCGCCATCGGCAGCGACGGCAGCGACAGCTTGTGTCCGCGGACCTTCCAGCTGCGGCGCGGTGAACACGCGCACAGCCCGAGAAACAGCGCGCTGGCCAGCAGCAGACCGGCGCCGATGATCTGCAGCGTACCGTCGCCGATGTACCAGTGTCGCGGCACCGGTACCAGACCGGCGGCAAAAATCGTCCCGGCGACCAGCAGGTAGCCCAGCCAGTTGGTGGCGATGCTCATCGAGAAGATGCGGGTAATCGTTTTACCCGGCAGGCCCAGCCGCGAATAGAGCCGGTAGCGCATGGCCACGCCGCCAACCCAGGTGGAGAGCGTCAGATTAAACGCGTAACAGATAAACGACACCAGCATCACCTGACGCTTCGCCAGCCGGTGGCGGCACCAGGCACGGCCGATCAGATCGTAGACGCCGTAGATCAGATAGCTGACTACCACCAGCGCCACCGCGCTAAAAAAGGCCGTGCGATTGTAATCCCGAATCACATTCCAGACATCGCCCCAGTCCACTTTGCGCGCATAGAGCACCAGCAGCACCAGCACCGCGATAAAAAACAGCCAGGTAAGGATGCTTTTGGTCTGTTTCCAGACCTTGTGCGATCGTGACATCAGGGTTTTACGCCTCCGTTATCGACATCGATGCGATCCTGTGTCTCCAGCTCCGGCTGCACCGGCGGATCAACCTCTGCCAGCCGCGGGGTATGCGCCGGCAGCCAGCCGGCAATCGCCGGAAAGTGGCGCAGAAAATGAAAGACCACCACGTTTTTACTCAGCTGCCACAGATTGCGCCGCGGTAAATCGCTCGCGTCAACCCGCCGGCAATCTGCTTTCAGCAGAGTGGTCAAATGGTCAGTCAGCTGCTGATTAAACGCCCGATCGTGGAAAATCAGGTTGGCTTCCAGATTCAGCGACAGGCTCAGCGGATCGAGGTTGCTGGAGCCAACGGTCACCCAGTGCGAATCCTGTAGCGCAATCTTGGCGTGCAGCGGTCGGCGAATATATTCGTAAATCTCCACCCCGGCGTTAACCAGCCAGGTGTAAAGCAGCTCGGCACCGACTTTCACAATCGGCATATCGGGTTCGCCCTGCACGATAAGCTTGACCCGTACGCCGCGCCGCGCCGCATTGCGCATCTCTTTCAGTAAGCGATAGCCGGGAAAGAAATAGGCATTGGCAATAATGACCTGCCGTTTGGCTTCGCGCAGCATTTGCAGATAGTGACGCTCAATATCGTCGCGGTGCTGATCGTTATCCCGCCAGACAAACAGCGCCTGCGCCTCGCCGGGCAACGGGCGATCCGGCCGAATGCGGCCGTGCCGCGACCACCAGTGACTGACCTTCTGCTGACTGCCGATCGCCTCGCGAGTATAAGCCACGATGTCGTCCACCACCGGCCCCCGCACCTCAACGCTGTAATCCTGTTTAGCTTCCGGCCCGTAATCAATCATGTGTTCCGCGGAGTAGTTTATGCCGCCGACGAACGCCACCTCATCATCCACGGTGACTATCTTGCGGTGCAGGCGGCGAAAGACATTGGTGCGCACGCCCAGCAGGCGCGGGCCGGGATCGTAGAGAACAAACCTTACGCCGGCCGCGGTAAGGGTATTAATGAACTCTCCCTCCAGGTCCGGCGAGCCGTAGGCATCGACCATCACCTCGACGCTGACGCCGCGCGCCGCCGTGGCTTGCAGCACCGCATGCAGTTCACGACCGATGTTGTCATAGAACAGAATGAAGGTTTCCAGCACCACCGAGCGTTTGGCCTGCCGGATGGCGTCAAAAACCCGGGGAAAAAAGGCATCGCCGTTAATCAACAAGCGGATCTGGTTACCGCTGCGCCATGCGGGTTTCATAATTGAATCTCCACTGCCAGCGGAGCATGATCGGAGAGCTGCGACCAGGGCTGACGTGGCAGGCTCAAGGGGCGGCTGAACGCCGCGTTGCGAACATACAGGCGATCCAGACGCAGCAGCGGCAGCCAGGCGGGAAAGGTTCGCGCCGGACGGCCTGCATGCTGGCTGAAGACCTCTTTCAGATTAGCGCATTGCTGCAGTTTGCGAGTGGCGTACTGCTGCCAGTCATTGAAGTCACCGCCGACCACCAGCGGCGACGCCGGGGGCAGGGCGGCGATCAGTTCACACAGCTGCGCCAGCTGCGCGCGGCGCTGCGCTGCCCGCAGGCCGAGATGAATACACATGACCTGCAGCGGTGGACGATCGTCTGGCAGCGCGATTTCGCAGTGCAGGACGCCGCGCTTTTCACTGCCGGGCGTGGAGATATCACGATTGTGGACGCGGTGAATAGGGAAGCGCGACAGCACCGCATTGCCGTGGTCACCCTCGGGATACACCGCGTTGCGCCCGTAGGCATACTGCGGCCAGACGCTGTCGGCCAGAAACGCGAGGTGGGACGCCGTAGGCCAGCCGTCGGGAGGCGTACCGTGCAGCAGTTGGCTGCCGGTAACCTCTTGTAACAGGACCAGATCGGCCCCGGTACCGCGAATGGCTTCGCGCAAATCGGGCAACATAAAACGGCGGTTAAAGCTGGTAAATCCCTTGTGTATATTCAGGGTTAAAATGTTTAAACGCAACGACCCGCCTTTTTGTGGCATACTTAACGGCTCTCCTTATCGTCTTGATAAGGTTAAAGTGTAGTCTTTGTCACAAAAGGGTGTACCTGCGGCGGGTTATTTGCGGCATTTTCCGTATTCCAGGGTAGTCTGAATCTCTGCCATTCGGCGGATTATCGCGGCGACTACTCCGGCTGCCCGGCGGGTCCCCAGGAGAAAACGATGAAATGGTCTAACCGTGTTCAGATTGTCACCGGACAAACCTGCGTACACATTTCCCTGCATCTGCTGCTGATTGCCGCCCTGGTCTGGGGCTGGAAGCATCAGGCGCTGGTTGAGGTCAGCGCCGTTTTACTGGCAGCTTACAGCGTGGTGTTTACAGGCACGCTGATTGCTCAGCGCGTCGCCTCCCTGCGCGGCCTCGGCGACTTTCTGGAAGAAGCCTCTACCACGTACTACTTCGGCGCGGCAATGTTGGCGCTGTTCCTGCTCTCGCGCGTGGTGCACAACCCCCTGCTGCTCGGCATGATGGGCGTGATCATGCTGGTGGGGCCGGCACTGATCTCCCTGCTGGCCAAAGAGCCTCAGCGTCTGCGCGCGTCGTCAAAAAAACGCGTCTGACGGCAACAGGGCGCCCGCGGGCGCCCTGAGTTTTACTGGCTGTTATCGTCGGCTGGCAAGCCTGACCGCCAGACTCGCCGCTCCGGCAACCGTAGCTAACGTCACCACCCCGCTCCAGCCAAAGTGCGCCAGCGCGGTGCTTCCCAGTGCGGCACCGGCCGCCATGCCGATAAACACCACGGTAAACAGCAGCGCATTGAGCCGGCTACGCGCCTCCGGTGCCAGACTGTAAATCAGCGTCTGATGCGCCACCAACGTGGCCTGTACCCCGAGATCGAACCCCACCGTGCTGACCACGATCAGCCCCAGCTGCGCCGGCAGCGGCAGTAGCGGCAGTAAAAACATCAGCGCAAACGAGAGCGTTACCAGTCCGGCGCCGACTTCGGTCACCCGCGCCGGACCGACGCGGTCAGCCAGGCTGCCCGCCAGCGGCGCCGCCAGCGCACCGGCGGCGCCGGCGAGGCCAAAAGCTCCGGCGATCGCGCTGTCAAAGTGAAAGCGATCGCTTAGCATTAGCGCCAGCGTGGACCAGAAAGCGCTGAATGCCACCGACAGCAGCCCCTGGGCCAGAGCTGCCCGCCGCAGCGTGCGGTATTGCCGCCACAGCTCTACCAGCGATCGCAGCAGGCGCGGATAGCTGATCCGCGTTGCGGGCGGCATCGGCGGTAAAATTCGCCACAGCGCCAGACTTATCGCCACCATCAGCCCGGCGGCGATAAACCAGATGGCGCGCCAGCCGAAATACGCCGCCGCGGCGCCACTGGCCACCCGCGACAGCAGAATGCCCACCAGTAAGCCAGTCATGACCGATCCGACCGTTTTGCCTCGCGACCAGGCGGGCGCGAGATGGGCGGCCGCTGGCACAATATCTTGCGCGACGGTAGCGGTCAGCCCCACGAGAAAACTGACTACCAGCAGCGCGCTAAGGCCGCCGGAAGCGCCGCACAGCAGCAGCGCGGCGACCAACAGCAGCCCCTTCAGCAAAATGATTCGCCGCCGGTCGTAGCGGTCTCCGAGCGGGGCCAGCAGCAGGATCCCCAGCGCATAGCCGATTTGCGTCAGCATAGGGATCAGCCCGGCCTGGGCAACGTCGACGCGCAGCGCCCGACTGATGCTCTCCAGCATCGGCTGGCTGTAGTAGATACTGGCCACGCTAAATCCGGCGCCGGCCGCCAGGGTAAAGATGACCCGCCGCGGTAGCGCGTGAGCAATGTGTGGCATGTGATCTCTTCTCCGGATAACTCGTTTGCGCCATTAAACCCGTTAAGTGTGATACGCGGTAGACGCCATGGAGGTAAAACTGTTATACACCTAACGTATGAAAGCTCTCGCCAGCGGCAGCATCGACCGTATTGAACTGATGCACACATTTATCCGTATCGTGGAGAGCGGCAGTCTCTCCGCGGCGGCGCGGCAGCTGAATATCAGTCAGCCGACGGTCAGCCGGCGCCTGCAAACGCTGGAGCAGATGCTTGGCGCCCGGCTGCTGCTGCGCAACACGCACGGCTTCAAGCTGACCGACGACGGTGAACGCGGCTATCGGCACGCGCGTACGCTGCTGAGCAGCTGGTTTGCGCTCGAAGACGCGCTCACCGACGCCAGCGACGACCCGGTGGGTACGCTGCGGGTGCGGGCCCCGCACGCCTTTGGTCAGGATCAGCTTATGGATCCGCTGATGGACTGGCTGGCGCGCTGTCCGCGCCTGAATATCGAATGGATGCTCAATGACCGCACCCCGGATTTCGTGGCGGAAAACGTTGACTGTGCAATCCAGGTGGGCGCGCCGGACGATCCGAGCATCGTTACCGCACTGATCGGTGAGGTGCCGCGCTATCTGGTGGCCGCGCCGGCGCTGCTGGCGCGTCAGCCGCTGCCGGCCGATGTCCGCCAGCTTGGTACGCTGCCGTGGCTGGCAATCACGAGCTTTTACCGAAACGAGATAGCGCTGCATCACGCCTCCGGAGCGCAGCTGAATCTGGCCATCACGCCGCGCTTTTTCAGCGACAGCCTGTATGCGGTGCGTAAGGCCGCGCTGGCCGGGATGGGGGTTGCGGCGGTGTCGGCGTGGGTGGTGCAGGACGATCTGGCCGCGGGACGGCTGGTTCCGCTGTTTAGCGACTGGCAGCCGCCGCCGCTGCCAATCTGGCTGACCTGGCCGTGGGCCAGCTACTACCCGGCGCGACTGCGCCATTTTTTTACGTTGATTCGTGAGGTGATGCCGCAGCTGACCGGTGCGCAGCCGGCATCACCAGGCCAGAATTCTTTTCCTGCCGGGCGCAAGGTCTGATACACTCAGGCGCTCATGCACTGTGGTTTGTGTCCCCCTTTGAGTGTTCGGCTAAGCCGGGCATTTTACTATCCCCCTGGAAACTACACCGCAAACGCGGTCAGGGCGGTCTGGAGTGATATCCTTTATGTCTTTTGAAGCTCTCGGCCTTAGCGCCGATATTGTGCGTGCCGTTACGGAACAGGGTTACCGTGAACCGACCCCGATTCAGCGCCAGGCGATTCCGGTAGTGTTGCGCGGCGGCGATCTGATGGCCAGCGCGCAGACCGGGACCGGTAAAACCGCCGGCTTTACGCTGCCGCTGCTGCAGCGTCTCTCTGCCAACCCTCCGGCCGCCAAAGGGCGTCGTCCGGTCCGCGCGCTGATCCTGACGCCGACGCGCGAACTGGCGGCGCAGGTGGGTGAAAACGTCCGTGAGTACAGCAAATACCTGAACCTGCGCTCGCTGGTGGTATTTGGTGGCGTCAGTATTAATCCGCAGATGATGAAGCTGCGCGGCGGCGTGGACGTGCTGGTGGCGACCCCGGGACGCCTGCTCGATCTCGAACATCAGAACGCGGTGGATCTCTCCCACATTGACATTCTGGTGCTGGATGAAGCGGATCGCATGCTGGATATGGGCTTTATCCACGACATTCGTCGCGTGTTGGCGAAGCTGCCGGCCAGGCGTCAGAATCTGCTGTTCTCCGCCACGTTCTCTGATGAGATCAAACAGCTGGCGGAAAAGCTGCTGCACAACCCGGAGCAGGTGGAAGTGGCGCGCCGCAATACCGCCTCTGAGCAGGTCACGCAGCACGTCCATTTTGTCGATAAAAAGCGCAAGCGGGAGCTGCTGTCGCTGATGATCGGTCGCGGCGACTGGCAGCAGGTGCTGGTATTTACCCGGACCAAGCACGGTGCTAACCACCTTGCCGAGCAGCTGGGCAAAGACGGTATTACCGCGGCGGCCATCCACGGCAATAAAAGCCAGGGGGCGCGAACCCGCGCACTGAGTGATTTTAAAAGCGGCGGTATTCGCGTGCTGGTGGCGACCGATATCGCCGCCCGCGGCCTGGACATTGAGGAATTACCGCACGTCGTAAACTACGAGCTGCCGAATGTCCCGGAAGATTACGTCCACCGCATTGGCCGTACCGGCCGCGCCGCGGCAACCGGCGAAGCGCTGTCCCTGGTCTGCGTCGATGAACACAAGCTGCTGCGCGACATTGAGCGGCTGCTGAAGCGCGACATTCCGCGCATCGCCATTGACGGCTTTGAGCCGGATCCGAGCATCAAGGCGGAGCCGATTCAGAATGGCCGCCAGTCGCGCGGCGGCGGCGGCGGCGGTAATGGCGGCGGCCGTGGCCGCGCCCCGCGTCAGAACGGCGCGGGCGGTGCGGGTAACGGCGGCAACGGCGGTCGTCGTCAGCAGGGCGATCGACCGGCCGGCAGCGGGCGTCGCAGCGCCGACGGTGGCGCGCCACGCCAGCGCCGTGCTGCACCGGCGAACGGCAACCGCTAATTTGCTGCGCCTGTGACTTTCCGCGTACTGCTTGCCCCGATGGAGGGGGTACTCGATTCGCTGGTCAGGGAGCTGCTGACGGAGGTCAATGATTATGATCTCTGCATCACCGAGTTTCTGCGGGTGGTGGATGCGCTGCTGCCGGTCAAGCTGTTTTACCGCCTGTGCCCGGAGCTGCAGCACGCCAGCCGCACGCCTTCAGGCACGCCGGTGCGCATCCAGCTGCTGGGACAGCAGCCGCAGTGGCTGGCGGAAAACGCCGCCCGCGCGGTGGCGCTCGGCTCCTGGGGCGTCGATCTCAACTGCGGTTGTCCGTCGAAAACGGTCAACGGCAGCGGCGGCGGCGCGTCACTGCTGAAAGATCCCGAGCTGATATACCGCGGCGCGAAGGCCATGCGTGAGGCGGTGCCGGCCGATCTGCCGGTAACGGTGAAAATCCGGCTCGGCTGGGACAGCGGCGCGCGGCAGTTTGAGATTGCCGATGCGGTGCAGCAGGCCGGCGCCAGCGAACTGGTGGTGCACGGTCGCACCAAAGAGGATGGCTACAAAGCCGATCGCATTAACTGGGCGGCCATCGGTGACATTCGCCAGCGGCTGACCATTCCGGTGATTGCTAACGGCGAGATTTGGGATTATGCCTCCGCGCAGGCGTGCCGGGCCGCCAGCGGCTGTCGCGACGTGATGATTGGCCGCGGGGCGCTGAACGTGCCGAACCTGAGTCGGGTTATCAAAGAGAATGCGCCGCGGATGCCGTGGCCGGAGGTGGTACAGCTGCTGCATAAGTACACCCGGCTGGAGAAGCAGGGCGATACCGGGCACTATCACGTGGCCCGCATCAAGCAGTGGCTGGGTTTTCTGCGTAAGGAGTATGCGCAGGCGAGCGCGTTATTCAGCGAGATTCGCGCGCTGACCCACTCCGATGCGATTGCCCGGGCGATCGACAGGCAGGCTGCCGTAGCCTGAGTCAGGCGCTGCGGTTCAAATAAAAAGGGGCGTCGACCAGGTCGACGCCCCTTTTTTTATGCCTGACGCGCGCCTCAGGAGGCGGGCGGGGCCGGCACGGTTTCACCGGTAGCGCTGCTGATCGGCGCCGGGGTGGACTGTTCGTCTTCGGCCTGCGGCGCGGCATTGTCCTGCGGAGCGGCCTCTGGGGCGCTGTCGGTCGGCAGCGGCGGTTGGTTAGCCGGCGTAGACGGTAACTCTTGTGGCTGTGCACCGCTGCTCTCTTCCAGCGGCAGTGGGGCCGCCGGGGTGGCGGCTTCCGCCGGACCGTTCACTTTGGTCGGCATGCCGGAGCGTACTTTCAGCGCGTCGTCCATCGCCCGCGTATTGATGCTGGCGTCAACCACTACTTTGCTCACCGCCGGGGTGATGGTGATCGGCACCGGCTCGCGGGAGGTGAACTGCGCTTCGGTCTGCGACAGCGGATTATGCACTTCCACGTAGCGGCTGCCGTCCGGCTCGACGCTGGCCTTCACCGGTTGGTCGATAAACTGCACGCGGGTGCCGACCGGCACGTTATCAAACAGCCATTTGATATCGTCGTTGCGCAGGCGCACGCAGCCGTGGCTGACGCGCAGGCCAATGCCGAAGTTAGCGTTGGTGCCGTGAATAGCATACAGGCGACCAATGTACAGCGCGTAGAGCCCCATCGGATTATCCGGACCGGCCGGAAAGACCGCCGGCAGGCTTTCACCGCGCGCGGCGTACTCTTCATGCATCTTTTTGGTCGGCGTCCAGGTCGGGCCATCTTTTTTACGCTGTACGGTGGTGGTCCAGTTTACCGGCGTATCTTTGCCCAGCTCACCGATGCCAATCGGCAGCACCACGACGGTATTACTGCCCTTTGGGTAGTAGTAAAGACGCATTTCTGCGCTGTTGATCACGATGCCCTGACGCGGCGCGTCCGGCAGGATCAACTGCTGGGGAATGATCAGTTTGCTGCCCGGCTTCGGCAGATACACATCCACGCCCGGGTTCGCTTCCAGCAGGTTACTCAGGCCCATTTGGTACTGGGCAGCAAAGGCTTCCAGCGGCAGTTTGCTGTCCGCCGGGATGGTGATTTCAAGGTTCTCACCTACCAGACGACTGTTTTTGGCAGGCAGAGGATAAACCACGGCGAAAGCCGAGTGGCTGAATGCAGCCACGGCCAAAGCCAGTGTAACAATCGCGCGAATGCTCTTTTTCATAATTAGTCAGGTTGTAATGCCATGCAGGCTTGTAGTGGAGACGATCCCATGCCGGCCAGTGTGACCGGCTGCACATTATATGTGCATAACGGCACGAGAAGAAACTGCGATTTCTCGCAACTGAACTTTCTTTACGCAAAAAGACCTGCATATTGAGAAAATTCATTTAAAAATATCGCAATAAAATGCTTACGGCTGCCAGAGAGATTTTTCCCCGCTCAGTTTACGGTCAAGAAACACCGCCGCGCTGATTAACGCCAGATGGCTCAGCGCCTGAGGAAAATTACCCCGGGCGTACCCGCGCGCATCCCACTCTTCGGCATAGAGCCCCAGCGGAGTGGCGAAAGTCAGCAGTTTTTCAAAGGTCTGCTGGGCATCGTCAACCCGACCGGCACGGGCCAGGCACTCCACATACCAGAATGAGCAGGCAACAAAATGGCCCTCTTCGCCGCACAGGGCATCGGCCGGGGTGTCCTGCTGGCGGTAGCGTAATACCCTGCCATCGCTCACCAGCGCGCGCTCAATGGCCTCAAGGGTCGACAGCCAGTCCGGATCGGTTGCGCTCACGAAGCGCACCAGCGGCATCAGCAGCAGTGAAGCATCCAGCGACCGGCCGTGACGGGTGGCGCTGAAGTGACCGCCCTCGGCGCACCAGAAATGCTGCCAGATCTCTTCACGAATGGCGTTGCGCGCCGCCTCCCAGCGTGTGCGCGGCAGGCTCAGCGATCGCTTCTCCCCCAGCCGCAGGGCGCGATCAATCGCCACCCAGCACATCAGCCGCGAGTGCAAAAAGTGTTGCGGCTCGCCGCGCATTTCCCAGATGCCGGCATCGGACTGTTGCCAGTGCTCACACAGCCAGTTCGTGAGCTGGCTGATATGCTGCCAGCCGCGTGCGGAGATCGCCTCACCGTACTTATTCGCCAGGTAGATGGCATCCAATAGTTCACCGTAGATATCCAGCTGCTGCTGTCGCCAGGCGTCATTACCCACGCGCACCGGACGGGAACCGGCGTAGCCCGCCAGATGCGGCAGCGAGATTTCATGCAGCTCGGTCCCGCCGTCCAGTCGGTACATGATCTGCAGGTTACTGTTCCCGGCGTGGCTGTGTGCCACGCAGCCCGCGACCCACTGGGTAAAGCGGCTGGCCTCATCGATATAGCCGAGTCGCATCAGCGCATACATGCTAAACGAAGCGTCGCGGATCCACGCCGCGCGATAATCCCAGTTGCGCTCACCGCCGATCGTTTCCGGCAGGCCGAAGGTCGCCGCCGCGGCAATTGAGCCGTGCCGGCGGGAGGTCAGCAGCTTCAGCACCAGCGCCGAGCGGGTGACCGCTTCGCGCCAGCGGCCGCGATAGTGGCTCTGCCGCGCCCAGCGCTGCCACCATGCCAGCGTCCGCGGCAGGCTGTCGTCAGCGTGGGCGCGCAGGCGCGGATCGTCGGCGGCGCCCAGGCGGAATTCAGCCTGCTCGCCGGCGCGAAGCACAAAGCTGGCGCTGGCGCCCGCGTCCTCCAGCGTCAGCGGCCGCGTAGCCGTCAGCGCCAGACTGGGCGCATGATCGGTGGCAAAATCAAAGCGCACGCAGCCGGGATCGGGCTGTGAAGTATCCGGGCGGGCGCGGGCATAATCGGCGACCGGATGGCAGCGCAGCTGCAGTCGGGCTTCGCCGACGATCGCTGTTACGCGGCGAATCACGCAGGGCAGCGCGTCCGGATCTGCGGCCACCGGCATCAGGTCGGTCAGCTCCACGACGCCGTGTTCGCTCAGCCAGCGGGTTTGCAGCACATTACTTTCTGGCAGGTAGCGCTGCTGGCGGCGCGCATCCGGCCAGTCGGGCGCCAGGGCAAAATAGCCGGCGCGCTCATCATCCAGCAGGGCGGTGAACAGCGAGGGGCTGTCAAGATTGGGCCAGCAGAGATAATCGAGGGTGCCATCAGTGGCGATCAGCGCACAGGTGCGCATATCGCCAATCACGCCATGGTCATCAATACGTCGGGTTACCGGGCTCATGCGGGGTCCTTTTATTCACGGGTCCTTTCACTATAGACAATCGTCCCGGGACCCCGGCACCACTGGCTCAGCGATGACGCAGCAGGTGGCGCAGAAGCAGCGCCAGCGCCAGCCAGACCAGATGTTTAAGATGCTGATCGATGGCGGTGAGCCACTGGCTCAGCGATGACGCAACAGGTGGCGCAGAAGCAGCGCCAGCGCCAGCGCTGCCGCCAGCCAGACCAGATGTTTAAGATGCTGATCGATAGCGGTGAGCCAGGGTGCAATCAGCTCGCCACCGAGGTAGCCCAGCGAAACAAACAGCGTGGCCCATAGCAGGGCGCCGAGCAGGTTCAGCAGAAAGAAGGTGCGATGGCGCAGCCGACTGGCGCCAATCATCACCGGGCCAAGCAGGCGAAAGCCATACATAAAGCGGACGCCAATCACAATCAGCGAGGGATAGCGACGGATCCAGTCATTGATTCGCTCAACCCGCGTCTGCTGCTGCGGGAAGCGCTGTAGCAGCCGGGTGCCGTAGCGGCGTCCGAGTAGAAACAGCAGCTGATCGCCGATCAGACCGCCGAGGGCGGCGACCAGCACCACCCAGATAAAGCGCAACAGTCCCTGGTGAGCGGCAATACCGCCGAGCAGGGTAAAGGTCTCTCCCTCGGCCAGGCAGCCCAGCAACAGCGCCCAGTAGCCGTACTGCGAAATTAATCCGTTAATATCAATGTGCAAAAAGACCTCACTGTGGATAAAAAATGTGCAATAGCGGGAAGCCACTATACTTGAAGTGTAGCCGCCGAATCGGGCGTTGTGGCGGTTTGTTGTCGCAGAGGAGTGTAGATCATGAACCATGTTTGGGGACTGTTATCGCATCCTGACCGTGAGATGCGCGATATCAAGCAGGAAAATGAGACGGTGTCGCATCACTACACCCACCATGTGCTGGTGATGGCCGCCATTCCGGTGGTTTGCGCCTTTATTGGCACCACGCAGGTGGGGTGGAACCTTGGCGGTGGACGCACCGTTCCGCTGTCGCTGATGACGGCCCTGACGCTCGGCATCGTCTTTTATCTGGTGATACTGGGCGGCGTCGCGGCGATGGGACGGGTGATCCACTGGATGGCGCGGGAATATCCGCAGCGCCCGGCCATTGAGCGCTGTACGGTGTTTGCCGGCTACGTGGCGACGCCGCTGTTCCTTAGCGGCCTGGTCGCGCTCTATCCACTCGCCTGGTTGTGTGCGCTGGTGGGGACGCTGGCGCTGCTGTATACCGGCTATCTGCTGTACATTGGCATCCCGCTGTTTCTCAATATCGATCGCGATGAAGGACTGCGCTTTGCCGGCTCAACCCTGGCGATAGGAGTGCTGGTATTTGAAGTTCTGCTGGCGCTGACCGTGGTGCTGTGGGGCTACGGGCCTAAGCTGTTCTGACCCTCTCCCGCCACGCGTAGCACCGCCGCAGGCTCCGGCCTGCGGCGGCGTTTCGTCACGTCTCGAAACAGATTCCCCCTACGACATTTTCTGCCGGCCAGCGTATGATGCCGCTGCCAGCCGTCCGTTTCGCTCAGGGACGGCAGCGTGCGCTGACGCCGCCGGAAGAGTCAGTCAGCGGCCGGTCGCGCCGACAGCCGTCCGGCGGCGTGCACCTGAACCACTTTGCTAAATGATTGCACCATGCCTGAAAAATGCCGTGTCACCTTACTGAGCCTGGCTCTGCTGTGTTTCCTGCCGATGACGCCGGTTGCCACCGCGTCCCCGCAGCCCGTTACCGCCGCGCAACCGGCCATTGCCTCCGGCAGCGCGATGATCGTTGATCTCCAAACCCATAAGGTACTGTACGCTAGCCATCCGGACCGGGTCCGCCCGATCGCATCGATCACCAAAGTGATGACCGCGATGGTGGTGTTGGATGCCGGACTGCCGCTGGATGAGCCGCTGCGGATTGATATTAGCCAGACCCCGGAGATGCGTGGCGTCTATTCGCGCGTGAAGCTCGGCAGCGAGCTGAGCCGGCGCGACATGTTATTGCTGGCGCTGATGTCATCGGAAAACCGCGCGGCGGCGAGCCTGGCGCACCACTATCCCGGTGGTTATCAGGCTTTTATCCGCGCGATGAATGCCAAAGCCAGGGCGCTGGGTATGACCCACACCCGCTATGTGGAGCCCACCGGACTGTCGACGCAGAACGTGTCTACCGCCCGGGATCTGACCAAACTGCTGCTCGCCAGCCAGCGTTATCCGCTGATCGGCCAGCTGAGTACCACCCGTGAAGAGAGCGCCACCTTTAGCCATCCGCGCTACGTGCTGCCGTTTCGCAATACCAATCACCTGGTGTACAACAATAAGTGGCAGATCCAGCTAACCAAAACCGGGTTTACCAATGAGGCAGGCCACTGCCTGGTGATGCGCACGGTGATCAAACAGCGTCCGGTCACGCTGGTGGTGCTCGATGCTTTTGGCAAATACACCCACTTCGCCGACGCTAACCGCCTGCGCGACTGGCTGGAAACCGGTAAATCGGCACCGGTACCCGCTGCGGCACTCAGCTATCGCCAGCAGAAAGCGGCGCTGAGCACTGCCGCCGGATCGGGCAGCGCGGTGGAGTAATCGCGTCCCGCTGCGATCGGGGATCGGGGCGGCCGGGAATGCGCTGGAAACCCTGGTCCGGGCAGTCTGTACGGCCGCCCGACGCCGGTGCGGCGGCGGTGATGTGATGCACTGATCTTGCCCCCGGCCGGCGGGAAATCTTCTGCCAGTCCCCTGGTGAAGAGCGTGCTAACAGCATAAACTAACGACCATTCTCTCCTGAAATTTTCAATGCGGACGCCTTTCATCATGGTAAGTGGTTTAGCTCTTCTTCGCGCGGTGCTGCTGACGCTGGTGGCGCTGTTTTCTTGTAACCTGCTGGCGGAGGATGCTGCTCCTTCGGCCGCCTCAGAGGCGGAGGCACCAAAAGTCAATGCGGCGGTTGAGCTGCCGAAAATGCAGAAAGTGCTGGATAAGATTAAATCGCAGGTGTCAGGCGAAACCAATGACAGCAAGCTCGGTGCGCTCAACGATCTGACCGTCGAACTGGCCGGCACCGCCGATACGCTGATGCAGTCGCTGATTCCACAGCGCGCGCAGCTGCAGGCGCAGCTGGAGGTGCTGGGACCCAAACCGCAGGCCGACAGCGGGGTGAAGGAGACCCCGGAGGTGACTCGCCAGCGCACCCAGCTGGAGAATCAAAAGGCGAAAAGGGATGAGCAGATTAAGCAGGCCGAATCGATAAAAGGCGCCTCGATGAATCTGTCGACCCAAATCGCCAATTTGCGGCGTGACGCGTTGAAAACTCAGCTGGCGCTCAATTCCGGCACGATTTTTGGAGGCCGCTTCTGGGCACCGCTGTACCGCGCCCAGCAGGATGATGTGGTTAAGATTGCGGCTTTCCGCGATGAGCTGGCGGATACGGCGGCGCTGGCGTGGGATAGCGAGTGGCGCGTCGGCACGCTGATGTGGCTGGTCGCCGCCGTACTGGTGGCGACACTGGGGCGTCGCTACTGCGAAGAGCTGCTGGCCTGGGTCGGCATTAATTTATTACCGGAGGGGCGGCTGCGGCGCAGTTTCCTCGCCACCACCACCGCGCTGGCGACCACCGCGGCGGTGATTCTGGCCTTTAACTTTGTTGGCGAGGCCTTTATCCGCCGCGAAGAGGTAACGCCGGACGTGCAGAGCTTTTTCGATAGGCTGGTGCAGCTCAGCGTGATATGCGGGCTGATTGCCGGCCTCGGTCGTGCACTGCTGTCAACGCGGCGACCATCATGGCGCCTGCCGGCCATCTCCAATCCGGTGGCGCTGGCGCTGCGGCCCTTCCCGCCGCTGACCGCCGCGCTGGTCTTTATCTTTCAGGCGCTGGAGGTGTTTAACCGCACCGTCGGCACCAGCCTCGACACCACGATTTTCGCCAACGGCCTGACCGCGCTGCTGATCGGCGGCACGGCGCTGCTTATCACTTACCGCAGCAGCCGCGTGCGGCGGCGAATGGTGGCCGAGGGGCATCCGCCGGAGGCGCGGCCAATGCTGGTCGGACTGATCCAGATGGCGGTGACTACCACCGGTGTGGCGATCCTGCTCTCCCTGGTGATTGGCTACGTGACGCTGGGACGGTTTCTCAGCTACGAGCTGATCTGGATTGGCATCGTCTGCGCCTGTTTCTACATTTTGAGCAATCTGATCACCGATGTTTGCGAGAGCCTGCTGTCGACCAACAGTTCCAGCGGAAAACGGATCCAAAGTTCCCTGAATATCGACGAACGCCATCTTGGCCAGGCCGCTGCGCTGCTGGCCGCGCTGGGGCGCACCGTGCTGGTGCTGTTTGCCGTGGTATCGATCCTCAACGGCACTTTCGGTACCACGACGCCGGTTGAACTGCTGCAGAAAGCGGTGGAATTCTGGGGCGGCAAAGGGCTGGGCGCGCTGAATATCGTCCCGGCGCGGCTGGTGAATGCGCTGGTCGTGCTGGTGGTGGGGATCTACGTGCTGCGCGCCGTGCGCCGCTGGCTGGATAAAGATTTTCTCCCGCGTACCACCATGGACATCGGGATGCGCGTTTCGCTTATCACGCTGCTCAGCAACCTTGGATACGTCGTGGTGATTCTGCTGACCCTGTCGACCCTCGGCCTGCAGTGGAACAAGCTGGCGTGGATCGTCAGCGCCCTGTCGGTCGGTATCGGTTTTGGCCTGCAGGAGATCGTTAAAAACTTCATCTCCGGGCTGATTCTGCTGACCGAACGTCCGGTAAAAGTGGGGGATTTAGTCAGTATCAGTGGCATTGAGGGCGACATTCGCCGCATCAACGTGCGGGCGACAGAGATTCAGCTGAGCGATAAATCCACGGTGATCGTACCCAACTCACAGCTGATCTCACAGAACGTGCGCAATGCCACCATGGGTAATGCGCAGGGAGTGGCGACCATCACCCTGACATTCCCACTGGATATCGATCCGGTCCGGGTGCGCGAACTGCTGCTGGCGGTGTATCGCGACGACGCGCACATTCTGGAGCAGCCGGAACCGTCGGTGAGCTTTAAGGATTTGACCCCCTCCGGCATTGTGCTCAGCGTCACCGGCAACGTCGCCAGTCCGCGCCAGGTCAGTACGGCGAAGAGCGATCTGCTGTTTGATATCCTTACCCGGCTGCGCAAAGAGGGCATTATGCTGTCGGCGCCGCAAACTATGGTGATTGAGCGTAAGCAGGGCGGCACGGTACTGCGCGAAGCGCCCTAGTCAGCTCCGGGCGGGGAGGCCCAGCGCCCCGCCGCGCCTCAGCGGTGCTGACACGCTCCCCAACATTTATGCTTGCTGGTTTTACCGATGCCGGGATTAAAGGTGTTGGTGGGATCCAGCTGCTGATAAAAGGCCTGCTGTGCCGGTTGAGCCGCGTAGAGGTGACCCACGTTATGCTCGGCCGGATATTCGGCGCCGCGTGCCGCCAACAGCGACAGCATCTGCTCTTTCAGCGCGTGCACATCCCCCCCTTTCTTGACGATGTAATCCTGATGGAAAACGTGACAGAAAAAATGCCCGTAGTAGAGGCGGTGGGTTATTCGATCGTCAAACTCGGCCGGCAGCTGCTCGAACCAGTCGCGATCATTACGACGCAGGGCGATATCCAGCGCCAGAATATCCTCTACCGCGTCAGCGTGAACGGCGTGGTAGCGCACCGCGGCGCCGGCGGCGGCAAAGCGGTGTAAAAACGCTTTGGCCCCCTCTTCGGCGGTACATTCAAAAAATGCGCCTTCTCCCTCGCGAAAATAGTGCTTGAGAAATTTACGCGCTTCCTCCACCCCGTCTCCGGACATTTTCAGCATCAGATGGTGCGCATACTTGTCGCGGTACTGCTTCAGCCGCTTCGGTAAATGCGAAGGAAACAGCCCGCTCAGCTTCTGCAGCAGCCGATCGCTGAAGTGCGGCTTGACAAACCGCAGGCGATTAAGCAGGGCATCAGCCCGCCCTTTTAAGGTGAAAAACAGCGGCATTTTATCGGTGCCGAGTGTGTCAATCATCAGAAACGTGTCTTTGCCGTAGGTCTCGGCAATGTCGAACGCCTCGCGATGCATATATTCGCCGGCCACCGGCAGCTGACGAAACTCGGCAAGGATGTGGCGGCGCAGGCCGTCCAGCTCGGCGGTATCATTCGTGCCGATATAAAACACCTGCTGATCGCGCTCGGCGGGAAAGGTGTCCAGCCGTACGGCAAACACCGCCAGTTTACCGGCGCAGCCGGAGGCTTCGAACAGCCGGCGCGGATCGGCGTTGTAGCGCGAGGGGCTGTCCGCGTTGATATCCCGCACCCGCTCGGCGTATTCATGATCGGACGCCTGCCGCTGGTCAAACCGTACGTCTTCGTGTCGCCAGGTCCCATCGTCCAGCCGGCCAAGCATCTGCTCCGGCGTGCTGCCGAGCTCGATGCCGAGATGGTTCACCAACCGCAACTCGCCCTGCGCGTTCACCTGGGCAAACAGCGCCATCTCGGTCCACGCCGGTCCGCGCTTCACCAGCGAACCGCCGGAGTTATTGCACACCCCGCCGAGCACCGAAGCCCCAATGCAGGATGATCCAATCACCGAGTGTGGCTCGCGTCCCAGCGGCTTGAGCTGCTTTTCCAACTGGTAGAGCGTACTGCCGGGAAAGGCCAACACCTGTTTACCGCCGTCAATCAGGCTGATGGTGTTCATCCGCAGGGTGCTGATGATCACCACCTCGCGATCGTAATCGCTGCCGCTGGGCGTGGAACCTTCGGTCAAACCGGTGTTGGCCGCCTGCATCAGCACAATGCGATCGGCCTCAACGCAGGCCTTCAGCACCCGCCACTGCTCCAGCAGCGTGCCGGGGAACACCACGGCGAGGGCATCGCCTTCACCGGAGCGGAAGCCTTTCCTGTAGCGTTCAGTTTTACGCGGATCGGTCAGAATATGGCGGGGACCCACCAGGCGGGTTAAATCGGCGATCAGGGCGGCAGAAGTGATGACTGTTTGCATATCCATTGTCCTGTTTATCTTCACGTCTTTACTGTAGCACGTCCCCCGTCCGGCGTCCGCCAGCGTGCGGTGCGGCAAACGCGCAACCCGGCACTGGCTGCTAAGCTCGGTTATGTGGCATAGTGGCTGTGCCCTGACCAGCGCGGCTGGTCTGATAACCCCCCCTACTGCGCAACGCGTTGAGAGACTATCGACGAATGAAATGGATGTGTTCTTTAAGCCTGGCCGTGAGTCTGGCACTGCAACCCGCGCTTGCTGAAGTGCGTTTTGGTCCACACCCGCTAACCCCGGAGGCGCGCGATGCTTACGTGACCGATCTGCTGGGACAGATGACGCTGGACGAAAAAATCGGCCAGCTGCGGCTCATCAGCGTGGGACCGGATAATCCGAAAGAGGCCATTCGCGATATGATCCAGAAGGGGCAGGTGGGGGCCATTTTCAATACCGTCACCCGACCTGACATTCGCGCCATGCAGGATCAGGTGATGGCGCTCAGTCGGCTCAAAATCCCGCTGTTTTTTGCCTTCGATGTGGTCCACGGCCAGCGTACTATTTTTCCGATTCCGCTTGGCCTCGCGGCCAGCTGGGACGTCGATGCGGTGAAGCAGGTTGGCCAAATCTCGGCGCGCGAAGCGGCCGATGACGGCCTGAACATGACCTGGGCACCGATGGTGGACGTCTCGCGCGAACCGCGCTGGGGGCGAGTCTCGGAGGGGTTTGGCGAGGACACCTGGCTCACCTCGGTGATGGGCCGCACCATGGTTGAAGCGATGCAGGGCAAGAGCCCGGCGGATCGCTATGCGGTAATGACCAGCGTCAAGCACTTTGCTGCCTACGGTGCGGTCGAGGGCGGAAAAGAGTACAACAGCGTCGACATGAGCCCACAGCGTCTGTTCCAGGACTATCTGCCACCCTATAAGGCGGCGCTGGACGCCGGTTCTGGCGGCGTCATGGTGGCGCTGAACGCGCTGAATGGCGTTCCGGCCGCTGCTGACAGCTGGCTGCTGAAAGAGGTGCTGCGTAAAGACTGGAAATTTACCGGCATCACGATCAGCGATCACGGCGCCATTAAAGAGCTTATCAAGCACGGCGTGGCGAAAGATCCGCGGGATGCGGTGCGCATTGCGCTCCAGTCCGGCGTCAACATGAGCATGAGCGACGAATACTACAGCCAGTATCTGCCCGATCTGGTGAAGCGCGGCGTGGTTAGCCAGGCCGATCTCGACGATGCCGTGCGCCACGTGCTGAATGTCAAGTACGAGATGGGGCTGTTTAACGATCCCTGGAATCACCTCGGTGCACAGGAGAGCGACCCGGCTGACACCAACGCAGAAAGCCGCCTGCACCGCGAAGCCGCTCGTGACGTGGCGCGTAAAAGCATGGTGCTGTTAAAAAATCACCAGGGCACGCTGCCGCTGCAAAAACACGGCACCATCGCGCTGATAGGTCCGCTGGCCGACAGCCAGCGTGACATCATGGGCAGCTGGTCGGCCGCCGGGCGTGCCGATCAGGCGGTGACCCTGCTGCAGGGAATGAAAAACGCCATCGCCGGTAAGGCCACGCTGCTCTACGCCAAAGGGGCAAACGTGACCGACCATAAGGGGATTCAGGATTTCCTCAATCTCTATGAGCAGGCGGTCAGCGTTGACGCGCGCACGCCGCAGCAGATGCTGGATGAGGCGGTGGCGACAGCGCAAAAAGCCGACGTGGTAGTCCTGGCCATCGGCGAAGCGCAGGGCATGGCGCACGAAGCCTCCAGCCGGAGTGATATTACTGTTCCCGCCAGTCAGCAAGCGCTGCTGAAGGCGCTGAAAGCCACCGGTAAACCGCTGGTGGTCGTGTTGATGAACGGTCGTCCGCTGGCGCTGGTGCAGGAAGATAGGCAGGCGGATGCGCTGCTGGAGAGCTGGTTTAGCGGTACCGAAGGGGGGAACGCCATTGCCGATGTGCTGTTTGGCGATTACAACCCGTCGGGCAAGCTGCCGATGTCCTTCCCGCGCGAAGTGGGGCAGGTGCCGGTGTATTACAACCATTTGCCGACCGGGCGCCCCTACAATCCGGAGAAGCCCAACAAATACACCTCACACTACTTCGATACTGCCAACGGACCGCTTTATCCGTTCGGTTATGGGCTCAGCTACACCACCTTTTCCGTTTCGCCGGTGATCCTCTCCAGCCCGACGATGTCGCGCGGCGATACTCTGCGAGCCAGCGTCACGGTCACCAATACCGGTGAGCGCGATGGGGCGACCGTGGTGCAGCTGTACCTGCAAGATCCGGTGGCTTCACTGAGTCGTCCGGTGCGCGAGCTGAAAGGGTTCCAGCGCGTGATGCTGAAAAAAGGCGAAGCGAAAACCGTCAGCTTCCCGATTGACGTCAGTGCGCTGACCTTTTGGAATGCGCGTCTGCAGCAGGTGGCGGAGCCGGGAGAGTTCAATGTCTTTATCGGTCTGGACTCGGTGCGTACTCAGCAGGCCAGCTTCAGCTTTCGCTGAAGCGGCGCTAAGGCCGTCGGGCGATGAGTGGCGTAAGACAGCGTATTGAGCGGCGGGTGTTCTCGGTCAATGGTCTCTCCCTGCAGGAGTTTGACCTTAGCCAGCCGCCGGGCGACCCCGGCCTGTACGGACCCGACAGCGTGATCTGGCGGGTACACGGCGACTTTACCAGTATGCTGTGCGGCGGCATTAGCGCGCTGCTCCTGCAGATGCGCCACCCGCTGGCGCTGGCCGGAGTCTGGGATCACTCACGCTTTCGTGATGATATGCTGGGGCGGCTGCGCCGCACCAGCCAGTTTATTGCCGTCACCACCTTTGGCAATACCGCCGATGCGCAGACGCTGATTGAGCGCGTGCGGCAAATCCATTTGCGGGTCAGCGGCCAGGATCGCGACGGCACGCCCTACGCGGCCAGCGATCCTGACCTGCTCACCTGGGTACACGTGGCGGAAGCGCACGCGTTCCTCACGGCCCACCTGCGCTATAAAAATCCGCGGCTAAGCCTGCACGATCAAAACCAGTATTACGCCGAAGCGGCGCGCGTAGCGGCGGCCCTCGGCGCGCGCGCGATCCCCGAAACCGTCACCGACGTGGCGGACTACCTGCAGGGGATGCGCCCGCGGCTGCGCTATGACGATCGCACCCATGAAGTTACGCGGATCCTGATGAACGCACCGGCACCGGGATCGGGGCCGGGCGCGCGACTGGCCACCCGCGCCTTCCTGCAGGCCGGGATCGATCTGCTGCCGGCGTGGGCGCAGCCGCCGGCACCCTATGCGCTTTCGCCGCTGGCGCGCCGCGCGGTGCGCGCGCAGGTGATGGCGCTGGCGGCAGTACTGCGCTGGTCAATCCGCCGCAGCGCGTATTCGCGCGCGATGCAGCGCATGGGGCGCGATTTTTAGGAGTTTTGCCGTTGCTCCCGGTGAACGATACGGGCGATCCTGCGCGATACTGGGAAGATCCCGTCATTGATTCACCATTCGTTGAGGCGCTATGTCACTTTCGTTTCCGCTTGCCGAAGCGCGTAACCCACAGCACACGCTCACCGCCACCGTGGAGCAGGACGGACGCACCGCCTACTTCTATCTCTGGCCCGACGAACCGCTGCGTGGTCAGTTTCCGGTGCGCGGCTGCTGGCTGCGCAATCTGCTGCCGGCACCGGCCGAGCCGGATCGTGCGGCGCTGGAGCAGGGGGTGCCTCCGCTGCTCAGCGCTGACTTTTGCCGCACGCTGGCGCCCGAACCGCTGCTTGATCCGGCGGCGATTGAGATCATCTGGGAGCCGGCCGGTGAGGGGGCCGCCCTCTGGTATCGCGGCCAGCTGCTGGCGGTGATCCCCGGCTGGAGCCTCTATCAGCAGGCGCAGGTGAGTTTCTCGGCCGGCTGTATCGCCAGTAATCCGCTGACCGCGCCGCTGGGTTCCGCCTCAACCAATCGCCATTACGCCCGAGCAGAGCAGCACCGGCAGCACTGGCGTGAAGAGCAGGCAGGGCAGCGCTGGGCGGCGAGTCAGCAGGAGATCGCGGCGAGCTATGCGCGCCAGTTCGGCCCGCCGTGTAACCTTTACCGCCTCGAGCAGGTAAGCGGGCCGCCGCTGATCCTGTCCCAACATCTGCACCAGGGCGTCTGGCACTTTCTGACGCTGGGTATGGCCAGCCAGCCAGCCAATGCCTGCCGGGGCGATCCTGCCCGATCCCGAGACACCGCCACGCGCCGAACTGGCGCTGGCGATTGACGCGCAGATCATCAGCGAAGCGCACGCCCTGCGGTTGGCCAGCGCGCTGGCCGGGCTGGCGCCTGCGCCCTGGCAGCATTTCTCGCCGCTGCGTGAGGGCAGTGTGTTCAGCGTCGGTGGCTCCCCGCTGGGCTTCGATGGTTTCCTGCTCTCCGAACGACTAACGGAGGCGTCAGGACGACTGAACCTGCCCGCAGTAGAGGAGGATCGTTGCGTGCTGCTGTGGGGGACGCCGCTGACCGCCGCCGAGTTGGTCGCGGCCGGTCAGCATGGTGACGGGGGCGCAACGCTGATAGCCCGACTGCGGGCGCAGGGCTGCACGCACATCTTTCGGCCGCGGCAGGGCATTGAGGATGATGCGGTGACCTGACGAACAAGGGACAAAGAGAGCCGATAGCGGCCCGGGTGATGGAGGCATGAAGTAGAGGCTACACTGCAGTTAGGTCAGAAAAAAGGCGTGTGTATGCGATTCCTCGCCCTGCCATTCCGCCCGCTGCATGGACCTCTGTTGCGGCTGCCGGTGCCGGTTGTGCTGCTGCTGGCGGCGCTGTTTGCCTGCACCGGACCGGGTTTGTCCAGCTCTGTATCCGCTTGCAAATCGTAATGCACCGCTATCTGGTGATGTACCTGATGATGGAGCAGAGCGGGCGCGGTAGCGGCGGTGTACTGCTGGTGGCCGCCGGCTTCCTGTACGGCGTGCTGCATGCGCTGGGGCCTGGGCACGGCAAGTTTGTGGTGACCACCTGGCTGGCCACCGGGCGTGAGCAGGCGCGCGCCGGCTGGTGCTGACGGGCACTCTGCTGCAGGGTATCAGCGCGAGGGTATTTGTCTGGCTGCGGGTAGGGCTGTTTAACTTCGGCGTGGGCGATCTCAGTACGGCGCGCTGGTGGGTGGAAAAAGCCGGCGCGGTGCTGATTGCCCTGTTTGGTCTTGCGCTCCTGTGGCGCGGCCTGCGGGCCGGGTGCAGCCATCCCACCAGCGAACCTGCCGCCTGCGGCTGCCGCGCTCATGCGCCGACGCTGTACCCCCTGACCGACTGGCGCGCGCGACTGGGCGTGATCCTCGCGGTCGGCCTGCGGCCCTGCAGCGGGGCTTTCCTGATTCTGCTCTTTGCCAACGCCATTGGCCTGTTTCGCCGGGGCAGGGCGGCGGCGATGAGCATGGCGCTGGGGATAGCGCTGTCGGTGATGCTGATAGCGACGCTGGTGACCCATGTGCGCGAGCGCCTGTGGCTCACTCAGGCGCCGTGGGCGCAGCACGTCTGGCGCGCCGGCTCGCTGCTGGCCGGACTGCTGTTACTGCTGTTTGCGCTGGTGCTGTTTGCCTCAGTGATCCCAGTCAGCGCCAGCGGCGATGTTATCACCGCCGGATGTGAGTCGGGTCTGGGCACGAAATTGTGTCACGGCAGAGGGGGGAGTGTGTCAAAATAGCAGCCAGTTGGTTAAGGAGTTGCTATGTCTGCCATTGAAGTCATCCTGGTTGATGGACGCGATCGTCCCACCGGGCGTATGGAAAAGCTGGAAGTGCATGAAAAGGGGCTGCTGCACCGGGCGGTTACCGTCTACGTTTTTAACTCACAGCACCAGCTGCTGCTGCAGCAGCGCGCCCGGGATAAATACCACTGCGGAGGCTTGTGGAGCAATACCACCTGCGGGCATCCGTGGCCCCAGGAGGGGACCCGGGCGGCGGCCGAGCGTCGGCTGAGGGAGGAGATGGGGCTGACTCTGGCGCTGACGCCGGTATTTGAGCTGAGCTATAACCTGCCGATGGGCAACGGCCTTACCGAACACGAATACGGCCACGTTTTTTTTGCGATAAGCGACCAGCCGCCGCGGCCCGATCCGCAGGAGGCCGGCGACTGGCAGTACTGCTGCCTGCCGGAGATAGCCCGGCAGATGGCGGCAGAACCGACGCGCTTCACCCCGTGGTTTCTGCACACGTTTCCGCGCATCAGCGGGCACTACCAGCAGTTTCTTGCCGCGCGCCAGGCCGGCCGGGAGGGGGGCGCAGTGCCGGAGGCCAGCGCGCCGTGCCGGGCCAACCGCAACGCGGGATAGTCACGCCGCGCGGCGGTCAACGCCGGGTAAAGGCCGTTGACCGGCCGGACCCGACGCGCCGTAGTGACTCAGCCGGCGTGCAGGATAATGCTGTAGCCCACCAGCATTAATCCGCCGATGCCGCCCAGGGTCATAATCAGGAACAGGGTAACGATACCCATTTTTTGCCAGTTCATACTTCCGCCTTCTCGTCGCTTAACCCGCGCGGTGAACCGCTCACCGCGCGGGCAGGATAAGTTATTGCGGCGCGTTTGTTAAGGGCCCGGCGCCGCGGCTGAAGAACAGGGTGACGCGGGCAACCTCAATTCCCCATTTTTTCAGTGAGGTGACGTTAAGCAGATGCTCGCTGTCCTGCTGATAAATCCAGTCATCAAAATGCAGACGCCAGCTGCTGCCGTCGGTTTTCACCTCCATCTCATAGCGCCAGTTAAACGCATTGCCGGCAGCATGGCCTTTCGCTACGCCAATGATATCACCGGCGGTGCCCTCATAGCTGCCATCGGCCAGTCGGCGGATCCGCCAAATCCGCTGCTGCTTTTCACCGTCGTCATACACAAAATGCTCGTTCAGCGTCAGGGTATCGCCCTGCACATCGCCATTGATGGTCACGTGGAAGCGGCGAATCTGCTTACCGCTGTAGTTTTGAACCATTCCCCAGGCCTGAGTCTGGCCGGAAAAATAGCGGAAGATATCAATTTTCGGCGTCGCGGATTGATACTCTTCCACCGCCGTGCTGCAGCCTGCTAACAGTAAGCACAGCCCTAACCAGAGCGCCTTGACCATATTAACCTCCAATAAGCGACCGACGTTCCTGCGGATACTCGGTGCGGGGTGAGAGCCAGATAGCTAAAAATGCATCGCGAAAGGCCGGATCAAAGCGTGGCCCGATAGATTGCCAGCGCGCGCCCGGTCTGGCCGCCTGCCACCAGAACTGACCGCCGCTGTCGCTGGCGTGAAACGCCAGCCGCGCGCCGGGGGTAACATCCGGCCAGACCGGGGTCAGCGCCTGCAGCCAGCGTTCCCGCTGCGCGGCATCGGCAATGCCCTGCGCTTGCCACTGATCGCGCGTGGCCTCCAGCAGATCGTCGCGGGCGATCTCACGGCGATAGGTAATCACCAGCGCCAGCGGCCACTGGTCGGCCTGGTAGCGTCCCTGCGGCGTAAACAGCTGTGAATCGTACAGAGTAAACGGTCCCCAGGTGAGGGTGGCGGCACCGACCTTTTTCCACCCCAGCCAGTCGGTGGCATGCAGGGCAGAGGAACTGAACAGCAACAGTAAGAGCAGCAAAATGCGCATGATTCACCTCCGGTTGGCCAGCCAGCCGCTGGCAGACAGAAACAGCGCCCATCCCAGCGCCAGCAGCGGCCAGACCCGCCACGGCGACGCCATCAGTGTCATCGCACCCAGCCGCTCACCCATCCAGTAACTGAACGGCCCGCCCAGCGCGCCGGCCAGTAGCAGCCAGAGCGTCCGCGGACGAAAACGCTGCAGTAAATCGAGCCACCAGACGGCCCAGGCCAGCCAGAGTGCGACCATCCACAGCGGGATACCCGCGCTGTCGCTGAAGCGAAACAGCCCCAGCGCCAGCCACAGCGCATCCATTAGCAGCCCTGCGGCGCACAGCAGCAGCAGCAGCGGCCAGCGGCGCGGTGGATGCAGGCCGCAGGCCAGCAGCGCCAGCCCGGCCAGCGGCAGCGACGCGCGTCCGGCCACCGCGGCGGCCCAGAACAGGTCGAAGCCGACGGTCATTAACCAGAAGCGCGCCCGGTTCATTGCGGCCGCTGGGCGGTGAGCTGCAGCGTGCCGATGGTGCGAGCGATAAAACCGCCTTCGCAGTAGCTGAGGTAGAAGCACCACATACGGCGAAAGCGCTCGTCAAAGCCCATCTGACGCAGCTGCGGCCAGGCCTGTTCAAACCGACGCTGCCAGACATTGAGGGTGCGGGCATAATCGGGGCCTATTTCAAAATGATCCACCGGCGAGAAGTCGGTGTGCGCGGCCAGCGTTTCATCCAGCAGGCGCGGCGACGGCAAAAAACCGCCGGGGAAAATGTAGCGCTGGATAAAGTCCACGCCGCGGGCGTAGCTCTCGTAGCGATCATCACTGATGGTGATGGCCTGGATGGCCATTCGTCCCCCCGGTTTCAGCAGCGTCTGGCAGCGGCTCAGGAAGGCGGGAATATAGGCTTTGCCCACTGCCTCGATCATCTCTATCGAGACCAGCTTGTCGTATACGCCGGTCAGATGACGGTAATCTTCACACAGCACGGTGACGCGGTCGCTCAGTCCGGCGTCGGCAATGCGCTGCTGACTATAGAGGAACTGCTGCTGCGAAATGGTGGTCGTGGTGACTCGGCAGCCATACTCCCGGGCGGCGAACTCGGCCATGGCGCCCCAGCCGGTCCCAATCTCCAGCAGGTGATCGTCGGGCGTCAGCGCCAGCTGTTCGCACAGCCGACGCATTTTCGCCTGCTGCGCCGCCTCCAGCGTCATGTCGGGGTCGGCATACCAGGCGCTGGAGTAGAGCAGGGCTTCATCAAGGAAGCTGCGGTAAAAGTCGTTACCGAGGTCGTAGTGGGCAGCGATATTTTTCTTCGCCTGGCGCACGCTGTTGCGGCGCAGGGCGTGAATGACCGCGTTGAGCGGCCGGGTGAGCCAGCTCAGGCGGGCCTCCAGGCGATCCAGCAGCGGCAGATTACGCGCCAGCAGCACGATAACCTGGGTCAAGTCGGGGGAGGACCAGTCGCCGTCCATATAGCTTTCGGCCGCGCCGATACTGCCACCGGTCAACAGGCGGCGCCACGCGCGCGGATGCTGAACAATCACCTCTGCCTGCAGGGTGCTGTGCGGATCGCCAAACTGCTGAACGCGCCCGTCTGGCTCGTGTAACGTCAGGCTGCCGGCCTGCAAGTGCGTCAGTAATTTCAAAACGCTGCGCCGCGCCGGGCTCAGCCGGCCGCGGGTTTTAACACTGCGTGACGATGTAATATCGCTCAGGCACATGAACTATTTCCTCGACGTCGGGTGATCATAAACAGGGGCGCCCTTACGCCAGAGCTTGAACGCCTGCCAGTAAATGGCCAGCGCGGTGCGCAGGGTCATCAGCGGAAAGCGCCACAGCTGTTGGCGCAGCGTTGTCCGACTGAGCGGGAGCCGCCGTAGCCGCAGGGTGGCATCAAATTCACGACCCTGACGGTGATTTTCAATATGCACATCCAGCGACGGACCCGGCGGCGTCAGCCGCCAGTGATAAACCATGTCCATCGGATTAAAAGGGGACACATGGAATGCCTTGTGGGTCGTTTCACTGCCGTCCGGACGCACCGCGTAGGTATGCCGCTCGTTCCATGGCGTATTTCGCACTTCTGCCAGCATCCAGCGTAGCCGGTCCTGTCTGTCATACAAATAGTAGAAGTTGACCGGGTTAAATGCGCAGCCGAAATACCGCAGTTGACATAGCAGCGTGACGCGGCCGCTCAGCGCCTCACCGGTCAGCGTCAGAATGCGCTGCTGAGCACGGGCCTTCAGCTCGTCCGGTTTGCCACCGCCAAGGTAGTCTTCGGCGCGGAAAGCCGCGGGAGCAAAGCGCTTCAGGCTAATGCCGCAGCGGGGCAGTTGATCAATCTCATCGAGATCAATCAGCGCCATAAAAATGCCGTAGCTGAAACTGTGCGTGACCGGGGTAAAGCGACGGTGGCGCACATGCCCCTGATACAGCGCACTGTTCATCCGCGCAGCACCTCATCCAGGCCGGCAATCACGTCCAGCGCGCTGCGGACGCCATCTTCATGAAAACCGTTATAGCACCAGGCACCGCAGTACCAGGTGCGGCGGCGACCGTTAAATGCCAGCCGCTGCTGCTGGGCCGCCGGTGCGGCGGGACCAAATTGCGGATGGTGATAGACAAAGCGGCCCAGTACCCGTTTCGGATCGATCTCGCGGCGTGGATTAAGGGTGACGCAAAATGTCTCCGGCGCGCGGATCCCCTGCAGAATGTTCATATTGTAGGTGACGCTGGCGGCCAGGTTATCGGCTTGCCCCTGCGGATCAAGCTGGTAGTTCCAGCTGGCCCAGGCGCGGCGCTCGCGGGGCAGCAGCCGGGTATCAGTATGTAAAACTACCGGATTGGCCTGCCAAGGGATGGCGCTGAGCATCGCGCGTTCGTCGTCGCAGGGATCGGCCAGCATGGCCAGACTCTGGTCGCTGTGACAGGCAAAAATCACCTGATCATAATCGCGATCGCCCAGCGAGGAAGAGACGGTCACGCCGGTGGCGCTGCGGCGCACCTGGCGTACCGGCGTGTTTAACCGGATTGAAATCCGATCGTCGAGCTGGGCCAGCAGCTTTTCAATATAGTGGCGTGAACCACCGGGAATCACATACCACTGCGGACGGTTGACCAGGTCCAGCAGCCCGTGATGGTTGAAAAATTGCAAAAACAGCGACAGCGGCATGTCGCGTACGCGGGCCAGGCTGCCGGACCAGATTGCCGCGCCCATCGGCAGGATATAGTGGCGGGCAAAGAAGGGGGAGAACCCCTCGCGATCGAGGAAGTCACCGAGGGTAAGGGCCGGCACCGTGCCGGTTAACCACGCCTTACAGCGGCGATTAAAACGCAGGATTTCGCCAATCAAGCCGTAAAAACTGGGGCTGAGCAGATTGCGCCGCTGGGCAAATAGCGTATTGAGCGAGTGGCCGTTGTAGCACAGGCCGCTTTCCGGGTTATCAACGGAAAAGCTCATTTCAGTCGGCTGACTGGCGATCCCCAGTTCGGCCAGCAGGCTGAGAAAACGGGGGTAGGTGCGGTCGTTAAACACAATAAATCCGGTGTCCACCGCGTAATCACGACCGTGTACCGTCACGTCCACGGTGGCGGTGTGCCCGCCGAGACGATCGGCCGACTCATAAAGATCCACCTCAGCGCGGCCGGCTAATTTCCAGCAGCAGCTGAGGCCGGCAATACCACTGCCAATCACAGCGATTTTCAAGGCCTACCTCGCAATACGTTGCGTTAACCGGCGCTGTAGCGCGGCCGGTAAAAGCGCCGTCAGGCGCATAATCAGGGCAAAAAACCACGGGAAAGCAATTTCCGCTCGCCCCTTGTCCAGCCCGCGCATAATGGTGCGCGACGCCTGTTCGGCGGTGATTATCATCGGCATGGGAAAATCATTTCGCTGGGTGAGCGGCGTATCGACAAAGCCGGGCAGGATCAGCGACAGGGCAATCTGCCGGCGCTGTAAATCCTGCGCCAGGCTGCGGGTAAAATAGGCCAGTGCAGCCTTTGAGGCGCCGTAGGCTTCGGCGCGCGGCAGCGGGACCAGGCCGGCGGTGGAGCCGACCAGCGCCACGCGGCTGCCTGCCGACAGCTGTGGCAGCAGCACATCCAGACAGTTGACCGGACCGAGAAAATTGGTCCGCAGCACCCGCTCGACTTTTTCCGCCTCAACCACGCCGTGATCCAGGTATTCACAGGTGCCCGCGCAGAGGATAACCAGGTCGGCGGTGACGCCGTTCAGGCGTTCGCGGGTCTGCGCCAGATCGGTAATATCAAAGGCCAGCGTCTGCAGGCCCGGCAGTGAATCGGCCAGCGCCTGCAGGCGCCCGGCGTGGCGGCCGCAGGCTATTACCGTCCAGCCTGTGCGGACATAGTCCCGCACCAGCTGTTCGCCTATGCCGGAGGTCGCACCGGTAATCAAGACGCGTTTCATGGCTGCAATCTCCTTTTTAGTCGACGGACCAGCGCACCGACCAGCGGCAGCTGCTCATAGAACATGGCACCGAGGTCATAATAATCTTGCTGGAAAATGATGCGGTCATCGGCGAACTGCAGCCAGCTACAGCCTGGCAACGTTAACGGAGCGCCGCGCCGCAGGGCCGGATGCGCATAATGCATGTGCCAGACAATCACTGCGCCGGCCGGGGTCAGCTCGCAGGTAGCGATGCTAAAGCGACAGTAGCGCAGGTTTTTCAGCAGGTCAGCAAAATAGCGCCGCAGCAGCGGCAGGCCCCGGTGCTCGCCAACCGGGTCGACCAGGCGGGCATCGGGATGGTAGAGGCTATCCAGCTCCGGCAGTCGCCGGGTCTCCAGCGACTGATAAAAATCCACCAGCGCCATCAGGATAGTTTGCTGAGCCTGCTGTGGGGCCATCAGGGGGTCTCTCCAGGCTGACAGGCGCTGATCGGATATCCCTGACGCTGCCACTCCGTTACCTGCGCCATTTGCGGACGGGTCAGGGGCTTGTCACTGCACAGTAGCACATGCTGACCGGCAAAATGTTCGGGCTTCAGGGTCGTTAAAGGTTCTGCCAGTACGGTGATGCGCCAGCCCTTTTGCGACAGGCGTAGCGCTTCCAGCCACAGACGGGTGCGATCCTTGCAGTGCCAGCCGACCAGCAGAGCATCATCACCGGCTTTTTTACGCGCGCCGGCCAGGCAAAAGCAGGCGTATTCCGTCAGCATGCCATCCAGGACGCTGAGTAACACCTTTGCCGTGCTCTGATCGAGGCTCAAACGCTGGCGTAGCGGCTGCCAGACGCGATCGATGACGGCGTCTATTGGGTATTCACGGCCCAGATTAAACAGGCGGGTGCGCAGCTTGCCGGGCCGCTGCTGACGTAATTCGTTCGCGATTTCGTCCTGCAGTTTGCTCCAGCTGTCTTGCGCGTCGACCTGTTGACCTTCCAGCAGGTCCCGCACTTTGCCCACGGGAATGCCGCTGTCAATCCAGCGTTTAATTTCGAGTATGCGCGCCATATCGTCATCGTCAAACAGACGATGCCCGCCTTCGGTGCGCTGCGGTTTAAGTAAACCGTAACGCCGCTGCCAGGCACGCAGGGTTATCGGGTTTATGCCGCAGCGTTCTGCGACGTCTCCAATGCTGTACAGGGCCATTCGTACTCTCTTTGCGTTGCTCTGTCCTAATAGTGGCTAAGGTTGGCAACTTGTACAAGATTTTTTTAATTGTACAAGTTCGTCGGCCGTCCATGGAGACGAGGGAAAGCGGTACGTCCGGCACCAGCGTCAGATTGTTCTGCCTGCCGCATCGTGACACAATGCCGCTTCATTTCGTAAGATTCAGGTTGTCATGGCGTTATCATCGGCGCTGAAAGCGCAAATTGCACAGTGGTACAAAGCGCTGCAGCAGCACATTCCCGACTTTATCTCCCGCGCCCCGCAGCGCGAGATGATCGCCGCCGTTGCCCGCACCCTGGCGGGGGAGGAGGGGCGTCATCTGGCGATTGAGGCCCCCACCGGGGTCGGTAAAACCCTCTCTTATCTTCTGCCGGGCATTGCGGTCGGCCGCGCCGAGCAGAAACCGCTGGTGGTCAGCACGGCTAATGTTGCGCTGCAGGATCAAATCTACAGTAAAGACCTGCCGCTGTTGAAGAAAATTATCCCGGACCTCCGTTTTACCGCTGCGTTCGGCCGCGGTCGTTATGTCTGCCCGCGAAATCTGGCCGGACTGGCGGCGGATGCCAGCCAGCAGGGCGATCTGCTGCTGTATCTTGACGACGAGCGCGATGTCAGCCAGCAGGATCAGGCGCACAGCGCCCGGTTGGAAAAAAGCCTCGCCAGCGGCCAGTGGGATGGCCTGCGCGACCACACCGATGAGGTGATAGACGATACGCTCTGGAGCCGGCTCAGCACTGATAAAGCCAGCTGTCTCGGTCATCACTGCCACTGGTATCGCCAGTGCCCCTTTTTTATCGCCCGGCGGGAGATCGAAAGCGCCGATGTGGTGGTGGCTAACCATGCGCTGGTGATGGCGGCGCTGGAGAGCGAGTCGGTGCTGCCGCCGGCAAAGCATCTGCTGCTGGTGGTTGATGAAGGGCACCATCTGCTCGACGTAGCGCGCGATCAGCTGGAAATGAGCGGTGACATCACCCCCGGGGCGATCACTCTGCAGCTGGATCTGTTCTGCCGCCTGGTAGAGCAGTGTATGGCGCAATTTCGGCCAAAATCGCCGCCGCCGCTGGCCGCCAACGGCGAACGCCTGAAAAATCACTGTGAGACGCTGCGCGAACAGCTCAACGTGGTAGCGGCGTGGGTGCAGCCGCTGTTGCCCCCTGGCGAGGCGGAGGGAAGCTACCGCTTTGAGATGGGGGCGCTGCCGGAGGGGATGCATGAGGCGTGCGGTCGCCTGTTTACCCTCAGCGACAACCTGCGCGGCCTGGCCGAAGCCCTGCTTAACGATCTCAGTGAGAAAACCGGGCAGTTTGACGTGGTGCGGCTCAACCGCACCTTTTTGCAGATGAACCGCGCTTTTGGCGCCTTTGAGGCGCTAAGTAAATTGTGGCGGCTGGCGTCGATGGCGCAGGCCTCGGGCGCGCCGGTGTCCAAATGGGTAGAGCGCGTGGTGCGCGACGGGCAGCCACACCTGCTGCTGCACTGTGCCGGGATCCGCGTCAGCGATCAGCTGGAGAAGCTGCTGTGGCGCAAGATCCCCCACGTGGTTCTTACCTCGGCCACCCTGCGCTCGTTGAACAGTTTTCAGCGACTTCAGGAGATGTCCGGCCTGAGCGAGAAGGCGGACGATCGTTTTGTGGCGCTCAGTTCGCCGTTTAATCACGTAGAGCAGGGAAAGCTACTGATTCCACAAATGCGCCATGAACCGATGCTGGCACTAGAGGCCGAGCATCTGGCCGAAATGGCGCACTTTTTCCGTCAGCAAGTCAGCGAAGATCGCCATCGCGGTATGCTCGTGCTGTTTGCCAGCAACCGCGCGATGCAGCTGTTTCTCGGGCACCTTACCGATCTGCGGCTGATGATGCTGGTGCAGGGCGATCAGCCGCGCTACCGGCTGGTCGCGCTGCACCGCAAGCGGGTAAGCGCCGGTGAGAAGAGCATTCTGGTCGGACTGCAATCCTTCGCTGAAGGGCTGGATCTGAAGGGTGAGCTGCTCTCTCAGGTCCATATCCACAAAATCGCGTTTCCGCCGGTGGACAGCCCGGTGATCCTCACTGAAGGGGAGTGGCTGAAGAGCCTGAAGCGCTATCCGTTTGAGGTGCAAAGTTTACCCAGCGCCTCGTTTAATTTGATCCAGCAGGTGGGGCGTTTGATCCGCAGTCATCAGTGCCACGGTGAGATTGTTATTTACGATCGCCGCCTGCTCACCAAAAGTTACGGCGCGCGGCTGCTGGCGGCGCTGCCGGTATTTCCCCTGCTGCAGCCGCCGCTGCCGCCTGCGCTGCCGGTGGTGAAACCTGCTGCGACGGCGGTCGCGAAGCGTCGCGCACCGCGTAAAAAACGTTAACAAGAGGCTCTGAGGCACATGGATTACACCGCCATCATTAAAGAGGTTGGCCGCGGTAAAAACCACGCTCGCGATCTTGACCGCGCCACTGCTGAAGCGCTCTACGGCGCGATGCTCGACGGCAACGTGCCGCCGCTGGCGCTGGGCGCGATCCTGATTGCCCTGCGTATTAAAGGCGAAGGTGAGCAGGAGCTGCGGGGATTTTATGCGGCGATGCAGCAGCGGACGCTGACCCTGACGCCGCCGGCGAATCGGCCGCCGCCGGTGGTGATCCCCAGCTACAACGGCGCGCGGCGCCAGCCCAACCTGACGCCGCTGCTGGCGCTGCTGCTTAACCGGCTCGGGCTGCCGGTAGTGGTGCACGCCGTGGACGATGATCCCACCCGCGTGACCAGCATGACCCTGTTTGCCCGGCTGGGGATCGCACCGGCCACCGATGCCCGCAGTGCCCAGGTGACGCTCGATCGCGGCGATCTGTTGTTGCTTAGCGTCGCGACGCTCTGTGCGCCGCTGGCGGATCAGCTGGCGCTGCGCTGGCAAATGGGCGTGCGCAACAGCGCCCACACGCTGGCCAAACTGGCGACGCCGTTTGCACCGCAGGCGGCGCTGCGAGTGTGCAGCGTGTCGCATCCGGAGTATCTGCCGCGGATCGGCAATTTTATCCGTGATACCGGCGGACGGGCGCTGGTGATGCACGGCACGGAGGGTGAAGTGTACGCCAATCCGCAGCGCTGCCCGCAGATCGCGCTGGTCGATGGCGCTGAGCCGCAGGTACTGCTGCCGCGCCAGCCGGAGAGTGGGATCGTGCGCGCGGCGCTGCCGGCGGAGAAAGATGCTGCCGTCACCGCCGACTGGATTGCCGACTGCCTGGCGCGACGGGTGCCGGTGCCACACGCTCTGCGCCTGCAAATTGCCTGCTGCCTGATGGCCTGCGGGCGGGCGGCGTCGCCGGAAGCCGGTCTGGCGCAGCTGGCAGAAGCCGGCTATTGATGGCGCAAATGCCATCACAGCGGGGAGAAAAACCGCCTTCGGGAACCGGCCTGACGCCGCGGGGCGCCTCTGGTATACTCGCCGCCCTGTTCAGTACGCAAGCGGGAGTCGAAGGTGGCAGCAGTGATGGATAATGCAATGCTGGAGGCGATGCTGGCGCAGGTGCGTCCGCTGGCGCAGGGCGGCAAGGTGGCAGACTACATTCCGGCGCTTGCCACGGTCAGCGGCGACAAGCTGGGCATTGCCATCTGCACCGTTGATGGCCGGCAATATCAGGCCGGTGACGCCAACGAGCGCTTCTCCATCCAGTCGATTTCGAAGGTGCTCAGCCTGGTCGCGGCGATGCATCTGTATGACGACGAGGAGATTTGGCAGCGGGTAGGTAAAGATCCCTCTGGCCAGCCGTTTAATTCTCTGCTGCAGCTGGAAATGGAACAGGGCAAACCGCGCAATCCGTTTATCAACGCCGGGGCGCTGGTGGTGTGCGATATGTTGCAAAGCCGGCTCAGCGCTCCGCGCCAGCGGATACTGGAGATCGTGCGCCGACTGAGCGATGTCCCCGACCTCAGCTACGACGCCACGGTGGCCCGTTCGGAGTTTGAACACGCCGCCCGCAACGCGGCGATTGCCTGGCTGATGAAATCATTTGGCAACTTTCATAATGATGTCACCACCGTGCTGCAGAACTATTTTCACTACTGTGCGCTCCGCATGAGCTGCGCAGAGCTGGCGCGAGCGTTCCTGTTTCTGGCCGGCCAGGGGACGGCGCAGGGGCAGTCGGTGCTCAGTCCCACCCAGTCGCGGCAGGTTAATGCCCTGATGGCCACCAGCGGCATGTACCAAAACGCCGGCGAATTTGCCTGGCGCGTGGGGTTGCCGGCTAAATCGGGCGTCGGGGGAGGCGTGGTGGCAATTGTGCCCGGCGAAATGGCGATTGCCGTCTGGAGTCCGGCGCTGGATGGGGCCGGCAACTCGCTGGCGGGCGTGGCGCTGCTGGAGCGATTGACCCGGGTACTGGGCCGCTCGGTGTATTAAATTAAAGCGGGTGATGGATCACGAAGTTTGGCGCACCGTTCCGGCGCCGTGAGGGGTATAATCCCGCGTAAACCTGGCTGAAGCCGAGCCGTTGCTGTCTGCAGGCTGCGCGCTTAGGGATAATCATGAATGCGTCTTGCTTTTACTTTCCCCACCCCGCTGTTTCGTCCCACTACGCCGCTGCGCAATGCCGCGTTGCTGGTCGCGCTGACGTCGCTGTTCTATTTTATCGGTGCAGAAATGCGGCTGGTCAGCGCGCTGTCGCTATTCTGGCCGCTGAATGGCGTGATGGCCGCCGTATTTGCTCGCGTGGTTTGGCTTAACCGGCTGCGGTATTACGCGGTGACCTGGGCGGCGATGCTGCTGTATGACATGATAACCACCCGCTGGGGCAGCGCGTCGCTGGTGATTAATTTTTCGAATATGCTCTTTATCGTGCTGGTCGCGCAGCTGATCCTGCGGGATCGGCGCCGCCAATCCGATCTGCCCGATCCGCTGAATGCCCTGCGGATCATGTGCGGGTGTCTGCTGGCCTCGCTGCTGAGCGCGCTGGTGGGAGCGCTCGGTTCCGAAGGCATCACGCGGCAAACCTTTTGGCCGCTGTATGCCGACTGGTTCAGCGAGCAGTTTTCCACCGGCGTGCTGCTACTCCCGTGTCTGCTTACTCTGCGCTTGCCATGCGCGCCGCTGCGCGCGCCGCCCGCTGCGGGGCTGCCTTTGCTCGGGCTGGCGCTGGCGATTGCCGCGTCGGTGGCGATCGGCGGTGCCGGTAGCCTGGCGTTTCCACTGCCGGCGCTGATTTGGTGCGCGGTACGCTACTCGCTGGCCACCACGTGCCTGCTCACCCTGCTGACCGGCGCGCTGGAGATTATTCTGGTCGCCAACGGCAGTATCGATATCGCCGCCGGAGCGGCGCTCACCACCGACATGATGTTTTCTGCCCGGCTGGGCATTGCGGTAATGGCCATCTGCCCGGTCATGGTGGCCGTGAGCATGGCGGCCATTCACGCGCTGATCAAACAGGTGTCGCTGCGTGCGGACTACGACTTTCTGACCCGCGTTTACTCCCGCTCCGGACTGTATGAAGCGCTCAGGCGGCAACCGGAAGAGCAAACCGGGCCGGCGATGACGGTGATGCTGTTAGATATCGACTATTTCAAACGCATTAATGATGAGTACGGTCATGAATGCGGTGACCGCATGCTGGCCGATTTTGCTGGTAAGGTGCAGGAGATGGTGGGCGACGCCGGGCTGGTGGCGAGAATGGGCGGCGAAGAGTTTGCGGTCGTCCTGGTCGCCAGCGGCGGGGCGGAAGGCTTTGCGCTGGCCGAACGTATTCGCCAGGCGGTAGCGTCCCATCCTTTTCAGTGGCGGCAGCATCCGCTCAGGCTGACGGTCAGCATTGGCCTCGGCAGCGGGCAGGGCCCGTCGCGCACGCTCACCGAAAGCGTCAATACGCTGCTGGCGGAAGCCGATGAGTTCCTCTATCGGGCGAAAAAAGCCGGGCGTAATCGTACGCACGCCCGCAGCGTGAAGGGCACCACCGCGATGTCAGCGCCCGCTGCTGAGTGAGGGAGAGGGCGCTGGCAACCGAGGCGGCACGGCACGGGCATTAGTTATACAGGGTCGCGCTGCCGCTGAGCAGGTTATCGCCCCTCACGCTGCTGATGCTGTAGGCGCTCGCCCCGGCCGCTTTCGCTTTTTGCGCCAGTTCAGTCTGCAGGTCGTTCAGCGTGGTGGCGCCGGTGGCCGAGACGACACCGATTTTATTGCGATCTCCGGCATCTTGCCGGTTGATTTCATCGGCGGCGGTGGCGGCAAATGCGGTGCTGATGGCAATGGCTGCAGCAAAATATTTGATGGTTTTCATAGAGTGATCCTTAAGTTTCATTGTGTATGAAGGCAGTTGTGCTGCCGATGTGATAATTATTACCGTGAAATTTGCAGAATGAAATTAAAGAGCCCTGAGGAAAATGGTCAAATATTTTGAATGATAGTTGACGTTAGCTGACACAATCCGTGCCAGGGACCGTGCTGACCGCGCAGGAGGTAAAGAAATGTGTGAATGGCGCTGACGAAAGCCGACGCAGGCGGGACCGCGCGTTCGCGGCCCCGGTGACTCACCGATCGATCATCGGCAAGTTGAGATGATGCTGACGGGCGCAGGCGATCGCCTGCGGGTAACCGGCATCGGCGTGGCGCATGACCCCGGTGGCCGGGTCATTCCACAATACCCGACTCAGGCGCCGATCCGCCGCCTCACTGCCGTCGCAAACAATCACCACGCCGGCGTGCTGGGAAAAGCCCATCCCCACGCCGCCGCCGTGGTGCAGGCTAACCCAGGTCGCGCCGCCGGCGGTATTGAGCAGGGCGTTAAGTAATGGCCAGTCCGAGACCGCATCAGATCCGTCCAGCATCGCCTCGGTTTCACGGTTCGGCGAGGCCACCGAGCCGCAGTCCAGATGGTCGCGGCCAATCACCACCGGTGCTTTCAGTTCGCCATTGCGCACCATCTCATTAAATGCCAGCCCGGCCAGATGGCGCTCCCCCAGCCCCAGCCAGCAGATGCGCGCCGGCAACCCCTGGAAAGCGATGCGTTCCTGGGCCATATCCAGCCAGCGGTGCAGGTGAGCATTGTCCGGAAACAGCGTTTTCAGTTTGGCGTCGGTCTTGCGTATATCCTCCGGATCGCCAGACAGCGCCACCCAGCGGAACGGACCTTTGCCCTCGCAAAACAGCGGGCGAATGTAGGCCGGAACGAACCCGGGAAAATCAAAGGCGTTCTTCACCCCTTCGTCAAAGGCGACCTGGCGAATATTGTTGCCGTAATCCACCGTGGGAATGCCCATTGCGTGAAAGTCGAGCATCGCCCGGACGTGCACCGCCATCGACGCACGCGCCGCGTTTTCCACCGCTTTAGGATCGCTCTCGCGGGTGTCGAACCAGCGTGATACTGTCCAGCCAATGGGCAGATAGCCGTTAATCGGATCGTGGGCTGAGGTTTGATCGGTAACGATATCCGGGCGCAGCCCGCCGGCCCGCGCGCGCGCCACCAGCTCCGGCAGAATTTCCGCAGCGTTACCCAGCAGGCCGACGGAGATAGCCTCGCGTTTTGCCGTCGCATCGGCTATCAGACGCAGCGCCTCATCCAGCGACGTGGCTTTGTGATCGAGGTAGCGGGTACGCAGGCGGAAATCAATGCGCGACTCCTGACACTCAATGGCCAGCACGCAGGCTCCGGCCAGCACCCCGGCCAGCGGCTGTGCGCCGCCCATCCCGCCGAGGCCGGCGGTCAGGATCCAGCGGCCGCGTAGATCATCCTGATAGTGCTGGCGCCCGGCTTCGGCGAAGGTCTCGTAGGTTCCCTGCACGATGCCCTGGGCGCCGATGTAGATCCATGATCCGGCGGTCATCTGGCCGTACATCATCAGACCGGCTTTATCCAGCTGATGAAAATGGTCCCAGTTGGCCCAGTGCGGCACCAGATTGGCGTTAGCAATCAGCACGCGCGGGGCATCGGCATGGGTGCGAAACACCGCCACCGGCTTGCCGGACTGCACCAGCAGGGTCTCGTCCGGCTGTAGCGCCTCCAGCGAGCGCAGAATCTGTTCAAAGCAGGCCCAGTTGCGCGCCGCTTTACCGATGCCGCCATACACCACCAGATCCTCAGGACGCTCGGCGACGTCCGGGTCCAGATTGTTTTGCAGCATGCGCCACGCGGCCTCAATCAGCCAGTTGGCACAGTGAAGCGTATCGCCATGCGGCGCGCGAACGGTGCGGGCTACCGCGTCTTTCAGTGAGCTGGTCATGGTTAACGTCTCTTTTAGTCAGGGATAACGGAGGAGCGGGACGGCAGCATCTCACACAGGGCGTCAGGCCAGTCGCTGTGGCTGGCCCACTGGCGCATGGCCTCGATATCCGGTGCCAGATAGCGATCGCGGTCGAGAAACGCGACCCGCTCGCGGATCTGGCGCAGAATATCCTCCAGCAGCGGCGAGCTGTGCAGCGGGTGATGAAATGCGATGCCCTGCGCGGCGGCCATGGCCTCAATGCCCACCACGCCAGCCGTGTTAAAGCACATGTCGCCTAGCCGGCGTGCGGCCCAGGTGGCCATGGAGACGTGGTCTTCCTGGTTGGCAGAGGTTGGCAGACTGTCAACGCTGCCGGGGTGGGCCAGTGATTTATTCTCTGAGGCCAGCGCCGCGGCGGTAACCTGCGCAATCATAAACCCGGAGTTGACGCCGCCGTCGTTCACCAGGAACGGGGGCAGACCGGAGAGGCCGCTGTCGAGCAGCAGCGCCATGCGCCGCTCAGAAATCGCGCCGATTTCGGCTATTGCCAGCGCCAGGATGTCGGCGGCGAAGGCCACCGGCTCGGCGTGGAAATTACCGCCGGAGATAACCTCGCCGCTGTCGCTGAAGACCAGCGGATTATCTGAGGCGGCGTTGGCTTCAATTTGCAGGACGCGGGCGGCGTGACGCAGGTTATCCAGGCAGGCGCCCATCACCTGCGGGACGCAGCGGATTGAATAGGGGTCCTGCACCCGGCCGCAGGCGGCATGGGAATCGACGATAGCGCTGCCCGCCAGCAGGGCGGAAACCGCCGCCGCCACATCGATTTGCCCCGGCTGGCCGCGCGCCAGATGAATGCGCGCATCGTAGGGCTTTACCGATCCCTTGATGGCTTCCAGCGACAGCGCCCCGGCTACCAGCCCGGCGGCAAACACGTTTTCGGCTTCAAACAGCCCACGCAGGGCGAGTGCGGTCGATACCTGGGTGCCGTTTAGCAGCGCCAATCCCTCTTTTGGCCCGAGCACAAACGGGGTTACGCCCGCGCGCTTCAGTCCCTCTGCGGCAGGCAGGATCTCACCGCGGTGCTGCACGTTGCCCTCGCCAATCAGCATCAGCGACAGGTGCGCCAGCGGCGCGAGATCGCCCGAGGCCCCCACCGAGCCTTTCTCAGGAATACAGGGCAACACGCCGGCGTTATACAGCGTCAGCAGGGCGTCGACGATCGCCGGGCGGATGCCGGAGTGGCCGCGCGCAAGGCTGATTATCTTGGTGGCCATCACCAGCCGCACCACCGCATCCGCCAGCAGGGAGCCCAGGCCAACGCAGTGGGAGAGCACCAGATTACGCTGCAGCTCCGCCAGGCGATCGGCGGGGATAGTGGTCTGCGCCAGCTTGCCAAAACCGGTATTGATGCCGTAGGTCACGCGCCCCTCGGCCACGATAGCGGCGACGCTCTCGTGTGCGCGCTCCATCGCGCGGCGGGCATCGGCATCCAGATACAGCGTGACGTCGCCCTGCCAGATGGCGCGCAGGGTGGCGAGGGTGACGCGTCCCGGCGTCAGCATGCATTCGCGTAAAGTCTCAGACATGTCCAGCTCCTGTTTAGGGTCAGGGCGTCGCCCGGAGGTCAACGCCGGTAAGAGGCATGACCGCAGTGAAACAGATATGTCTATTCTTGTCTATACAATTAAACGCGCCACGCGTTTCGCGATCACAAAAAACGGCGCGGCCGGGGCTGTCTATACAAGAGTGACCTGAATGCGTAAACTGAAGGCCCACCATAGCCACCCGGAGAGGGCGATGTCTCAACAGTCTGTTCTGGCGCAATTTGTCGCCGCGATGGGATCAAACCCGGCGCCAATCTACCTGCGCGTGAAGCAGGCAATCGTCCGTCAGATTACCGATGGCGTCTGGCCGCCACACCAGCGCGTACCGTCAGAGAGTGAGCTGGTCAATGAGCTCGGCGTCAGCCGCATGACCATTAACCGCGCGCTGCGCGAGCTAACCAGCGAAGGCTATCTGGTGCGAATGCAGGGCGTGGGTACCTTCGTCGCCGAGCAGAAAGCCGGTACGCCGATGCTGGAAGTGCACAACATTGCCGATGAAATCGCCCAGCGGGGACATCGCCACCGCGCCGAAGTGATTGCGCTGGGGGAGATTGCCGCCGATGTCGAGCAGGCAACGCTGCTCGGCGTGGCTCCCGGTCAGCCGCTGTTCCACTCGCTGATAGTGCACTACGATAACGACATTCCCGTCCAGCTGGAGGACCGGCTGGTCAATCCGTCAATGGCGCCCGATTACCTGCGGCAAAATTATGCCACCCAGACGCCCTATACTTATCTGATGCAGGTCGCGCCGCTCACCGCCGGTGAACACGTCGTGGAGGCGGTGATGCCCGGGGTCGCCCAGCGTAAACTGCTGGCGCTGGAGGAGCACCAGCCCTGCCTGCTGATTCGCCGGCAGACGTGGAGCGACAGCCGGATTGTTACCTTCGCGCGCCTGCTCTATCCCGGCTCGCGCTATCAGCTTATTGGCCGCTTCAGCGGTCACGGCTGAGCCGGATAATCGCCAACAGCAGCCGCGCATCAGGACTCTCCGGGCGCAGCTCGCCGCTGGCACCGCGCTGCCAGCAGAGTCCCTGCTGCTCCGTCAGCGTGCCGCCCGGCGTCTGCCAGCGTCCGCCCAGCACCAGCGCCACGCCTGCTGAGGCCAGCGCGACGGACTGCTGTTGAAGCGTTACCTCACCATCAGCCTGCCCGCGGCGGGTCATCAGGTTGAAATCCAGCCCCGGTGCGCTCACCGCCTCGGCGCACAGCGCGCGTTCACCGGAAAACGTCCAGGGAGCGTGCAGTGTCAGCCGGTGGGCGATGCCGTCACCGCGCAGCCAGAACGGCGCGCCCGACAGCAGCACGATCGTGCGATCAATCCCCGGATAGCGTGAGAAGGCGCCGTCGCCGGCGACCGTGGCGATGCTGGCGCGCCAGACAAACGGTTGCCCGGGCTCGCCGACGCAGCAGATTTCGCGCGTTTCGCCGCGGCCGTTCTGCCAGCGGCTGACCGGCAGCGTGCCGGTAGCGAACGTGACGATCATTGCAGCGCCGCCATCGCCTGGCGAAAACCGGCGTCCGCCGCGGTCTCGTCGGCGTGGCGGCGCTCGATCACCACCGGCCGGCCGGCGACCCACACGTCGCGGATCTGCTGCCGGCGCCCGGCAAACAGCCAGCGATTCAGCAGCTGTGCGGCGGGCAGCGTGGCCAGCAGCGCATCTTCATCCAGGACCAGCCAGTCGGCGCGCTGCCCCACCGCCAGTTCGCCCAGCACTACGCCGCAGGCCTGCGCACCGCCCTGTGCCGCCTGCTGCCACAGCAGGTCGCCTACGCTCGGCTGCTGGGGCAGGGTAATCCGGTTACGCCGCCGCTCGCGCAGCCGCTGGGCATACTCCAGCCAGCGCAGCTCCTCCACCACATCCACCGACACGTGACTGTCGGAGCCGATGCCCCAGCGTCCGCCGGCGCGAATGTAGCTATCGGCGGGGAAAATACCGTCGCCGAGATTGGCTTCGGTAGTCGGACAGAGCCCGGCGACGGCGCCACTGCGCGCCAGCCGCTGCATCTCACGATCGTCCAGATGCGTGGCGTGCACCAGGCACCAGCGGTCATCCACCGGAAAGTGGTCGTAGAGCCAGCTGAGCGGGCGCTGGCCGCTCCAGGCCAGGCAGTCGCTGACCTCTTTTTGCTGTTCGGCAATATGAATGTGGATCGGGCCGCTGGCGGGCGAGGCGTCCAGCACTTCGCGGATTTGCTGTTCGCTGACGGCGCGCAGCGAATGGAAACAGAGCCCGGCGCGGTGCAGCGGCTTGCCGATCAGCAGGCGCTGAAGGCGCTGCTGCTGGGCCAGATACGCCTCGCTGTCCTGAATAAAGCGCTGCTGCCCGGCCAGCGGCGGCTGGGCGCCAAACCCGCTGTAGCTGTAGAGCACCGGCAGCAGGGTCTGGCCGATGCCGGCCGACTCCGCCGCGGCGATCAGCTGCTGCAGCATGGCATCATCGGCGTAGGGGCGGCCGGCGGGATCGTGATGCAAATAGTGAAATTCGGCGACCTGGGTATAGCCCCCTTTTACCATGTCGATATACAGCCAGCGGGCGATCGCCCCGACCTGGTCGGGTGAAAGGCGCGCTACCATCCGGTACATCAGGTCGCGCCAGCTCCAGAAGCTGTCCTGCGGATGCCCGGCGACCTCCGCCAGACCGGCCATGGCGCGCTGAAAGGCGTGCGAGTGCAGATTGCTCATCGCCGGCACCACCGGGCCGCTGAGGCGGGCGGCATCCGCGGCCGGGCTGTCAGGCTGCAGGCGCGCAATATTCCCCTGCGCGTCAACTTCAATTCGAACATTTTCCCGCCAGCCTTCGCGTAACAGGGCGCGGGTCGCAAACCAGACAGACATAGTTGACCTCGAGGAGATGTGATTGTATATACATATACATACTTATCCATCAGGAGTAAACCGCCCGCCGGTGCGTTCCTGCAACCCTGAGGAGAACGCCATGGCTGGCCGGCAACCCTGTGATTCACTCTGGCTCGGCGCGGACATCGTTACCCTGCGCGACGGACGCTACCACCTGCAACCCGCCGGGGCGATTGCCGTACGTGCGGGACGCATCCTGTGGTGCGGTGCTGAAGCCGATGCGGGAGACTTTGCGGCGGCGCAGGTGACGCGCTTTACCGGCGGTATTATCACCCCAGGGCTGGTGGACTGCCACACGCATTTGGTGTTTGGCGGCGATCGCAGCGATGAATTTGCCCAGCGGCTGGAAGGCGTCACCTATGCCGACATCGCCGCGCGCGGCGGCGGGATCCTTGGAACGGTGCGCGCCACGCGCGCCGCCAGTCAGGCAGCGCTTCAGCAGCAGGCGGCGGCGCGGATTGCCTGTCTGCTGGCGGAGGGCGTGACCCTGTTGGAGATCAAATCCGGCTACGGGCTGGACGTGGCCAGCGAGCTACGGATGCTGCAGACTATTCGCGCCCTTGGCGACGCGCTGCCGCTGACCATTAAGGCCACCTGCCTGGCGGCCCACGCGGTGCCGCCGGAGTTTGCCGGCGACCCGGACGGCTGGATTGATTGCATTGTGCACCAGCTGCTGCCGCGGGTGGCGCAGGCGGGGCTGGCCGACGCGGTTGATGCGTTTTGCGAACACCTGGCGTTTACGCCGGCGCAGGTGGCGCGGGTGTTTGACGCGGCGCAGTCGCTCGGTCTGCCGGTCAAGCTGCACGCGGAACAGCTCTCTGCGCTGGGGGGCAGTTCGCTGGCCGCACGTTATCACGCGCTCTCCGCCGATCACCTCGAGTACATTACCGAGGATGATGTGCGCGCCATGGCCGCCAGCGGCACCGTCGCGGTGCTGCTACCGGGCGCATACTATCTGCTGCGCGAAACCCGCTGTCCGCCGGTTGCGCTGTTTCGCCAGTATGGCGTACCCATGGCGCTGGCCAGCGACAGCAACCCCGGAACCTCCCCGGTATTGTCGCTACGCCTGATGTTAAATATGGCCTGCACGCTGTTCGGACTGACCCCGGAAGAGGCGCTCGCGGGCGTCACGCTGTGGGGCGCCAGGGCGCTGGGGGAGGCGCATCAGCGGGGCAGCATCGAGGCCGGCAAATATGCCGATTTTGTACACTGGCCGGTGGCGCACCCGGCGCAGCTGGTTTACTGGCTGGGCGGGCAGATCCCGTGCCAGACGATTGTCAATGGAGAGAGACGCCAATGAATGCCTGTCAATTAACCGAAGGATCGCTGCCGCTGTTGATCAGCGTGCCGCACGCGGGGACCGCCCTGACGCCGGAAGTCGAGGCCGCGCTGGCGCCCGCGGCGCGGGGGCTGCCGGATACCGACTGGCATATTCCCCAGCTGTATGCATTTGCCCACGAGCGGGGCGCCAGCCTGCTGGTTGGCCACTATTCGCGCTATGTTATCGACCTGAACCGGCCCCCGGATGATACGCCGCTCTATACGACCGCCACCACCGGTCTGTTTCCCGATACCCGCTTCGACGGTACGCCGCTGTTTGTTGAGGGCAAAGCGCCGGACGCCACGGCGCGGCGGCGCTACCTGAAGGATATCTGGCAGCCATACCACCGCGCGCTGCAGCGTGAACTCAATCGCCTGCGGATAAAATTTGGCTATGCGCTGCTGTTGGACGCGCACTCTATTGCCTCGGTGGTGCCGCGCCTGTTCACGGGCACGCTGCCGGATGTGAACCTGGGAACGCACAGCGGCGCCAGCTGCCACCCGGCGGTGCGGGAAGCACTGGAGGCGACCTGCGCCGCACAGACGCAGTTCAGCTGGGTGCTCGACGGTCGCTTTAAGGGCGGCTACATCACCCGCGCCTACGGCCAGCCGGATCGTCATCAGCACGCGCTGCAGCTGGAGCTGGCGCAGCGTAACTACATGGACGAAACGCCGCCGTTTCGCTGGCAGCCCGAGCGGGCCGCCGCGCTGCAGCCGATGCTGGCGCGGCTGATCGATACGCTGCTCAGCAGTGGCCGTCTGCGTTAGCGCGGCGGTCGGGCGTCCGGCCGCACTAAATCAAAGCGCTCTGCCTCACTGATGCCGTAGTAGGCGCTGGGGCCGCCGGCGCGAAGTACCGGCTGCGCGCGGGCGGTTTGATAAATGCCGTCTTCCAGCAGATGGCTGTCGATATGCACGGCGATAACCTCGCCCAGCACCAGCCAGCTCTCCAGCGCCTCGCCGGCGGCGGACTGCAGCTGGATGCACTGTGACAGGCGGCACTCAAAATTGACCGGGCTTTCCGCGACCAGGCTGGCCGCCACGCGCGTGCCGGGCAGGGGCGTCAGGCCGGCGTGGCTGAACTCATCCTCCGCCGCGGGCAGTGAGGCGGAAGTTTCGTTCATCGCTTCGGCCAGCGGGCGGGTAGCCAGGTTCCAGACAAATTCTCCGGTTTGCTGAATATTACGCACGCTGTCTTTCCAGCCGCTGCTGGCAAAGCCGATAATCGGCGGGCGATAGTTAAAGCAGTTAAAGAAGCTGTACGGTGCCAGATTACGGACGCCGTCGGCGCTCAGGCTGCTGATCCAGCCGATGGGGCGCGGGCCGATAATGGCGTTAAGCGGGTCGTGCGGCAGGCCGTGCCCCTCCGCGGGGCGATAGGTGTAACGTGAACGCGTCATCATGTCTCCCTGGTTGGAATTGTCAGTGTAGCGGCTGATGTGCGAAAAGTGTTGGCTGCGTATTTACCCTGAGTGCGGTGACGCGTATCGTAACGCGCCTTAACAGGAGACAGCCATGCAAACCCCGGCCACTACACCCCGATTTCATCCGCGTAACCGCCACCAGGGACGCTACGATCTTAACGCGCTGCGCGCGGCTCTGCCCGCGCTGGGCGCGTTTATTCACACCGCGCCGCACGGCGGGGAAACCGTGAATTTTGCCGATCCGGCCGCGGTAAAAACCCTCAACGCCGCGCTGCTCAGTCACTACTACGGCCTGCGCGACTGGGATATTCCGCCCGGTTTTCTCTGCCCGCCGATCCCCGGCCGTGCCGATTACGTCCACTTTCTTGCCGATCTGCTGGCGGAAGACAACGGCGGGCGGCTACCGGAACAGGCCTCGCTGCTGGATATTGGCTGCGGCGCCAATCTGATCTATCCGCTGATTGGCGTACACGAGTATGGCTGGCGTTTTACCGGCAGCGACATCAACGCCGAAGCCATTCACGCGGCCAGCGCGATTATTCAGGCCAATCCGGGACTGAACCGCGCCATTCGGCTGCGTCGGCAAAAATCCCCGGCGGCCATCCTGCATGGCGTAGTGCACCGCGGTGAGAGCTTCAGCGCCACCCTGTGTAATCCGCCGTTCCATGACTCGGCGGAAACGGCCCGGCAGGGCAGCGCACGTAAGTTAAAGAACCTCGGCCTCGATGCAGATAGCGCGCTCAACTTCGGCGGGCAGCAGCAGGAGCTGTGGTGCCCCGGCGGCGAGCGGGCATTTATTTTGCAAACCGTGGCTGAGAGCGTCGACTTTGGTCGTCAGGTGGGGTGGTTCACCTCACTGGTGTCACGCAGCGATCTGTTACCGGTACTGAAAGAGGCGATCAAGGCTGCGGGAGCCAGCCGGGTCAGAGTGGTGAATATGGCGCAGGGGCAAAAACAGAGCCGCTTTATCGCGTGGAGCTTTCTTGATAAAACGGCGCGCAGCCGTTTACTGAAGTAAGGCAAAGCGGGCCGGTTGACACCGGCCCGTACTCATCAGGCAACGTGCTGCAGGAACTCTTTCAGGCGGGCGCTGGGCGGATGGCTGATCAGCGTATCCGGATCGCCATCTTCGGCAATGCGTCCCTGATCGACGAAAATCAGCCGCGAGGCCACTTTCTGCGCAAAGCCCACTTCATGGGTGACGATCACCATGGTCATACCTTCCTCGGCCAGATCCTGCATCACTTTCAGAACTTCATGACGCAGCTCCGGGTCCAGCGCCGAGGTCGGCTCATCAAACAGCATCAGCTTCGGCTTCACCGCCAGCGCGCGGGCAATTGCGACGCGCTGCTGCTGGCCGCCGGAAAGTTCAGACGGGTAGTGGTGGCCGCGTTCGGCCAGCCCCACTTTCCCCAGTAGGGTCTTTGCCAGCGCGTGCGCGTCGGCTTTACTGGCGCCGCGGACGCGGATGGGACCAAAAGCGACGTTCTCCAGTGCGGTCATTTGCGGGAACAGGTGGAACTGCTGAAACACCATGCCCGCCTCCTGACGAATCAGGCGCTCATCCACTTTCGGATCGTTAACTTTTAGGCCATCAACAATCAGCTCGCCGCTGGTTATCTCTTCCAGCTTATTGATACAGCGCAGCAGGGTAGATTTGCCGGAGCCGGAGGGGCCGATAATCACCACTACTTCACCCTGATTAATTTTCAGATCGATATTGTGCAGCACCTGGGTTTGACCAAAATGCTTGGAGACGTTTTTAAATTCAATCACAGGATTTTCATCCTTTTTTCAATGAGGCGCAGCGCGAGGCTCAGCGCCATGGTAATGATCAGGTAAATCACCGCCACCGTACTCCAGATCTCCAGCGCGCGGAAGTTACCGGCGATGATTTCCTGACCCTGGCGGGTCAACTCTGCCACGCCGATCACGATAAACAGCGACGTATCCTTAATGCTGACGATCCACTGGTTACCCAGCGGCGGAAGCATACGGCGCAGCGCCAGCGGCATGATCACATAGCGCAGGGTTTCACGGCGCGACAGCCCCAGCGCCAGGCCGGCTTCGCGAAAACCTTTGTTAATGGACAGCACCGCCCCGCGGGTGATTTCGGCGATATAAGCCCCGGAGTTGACCATGATGGTCACCACCGCGGCGGTGAGCGGATCGATGCGCAGGTCGCTAAACGCCAGCGGCAGCGCAAAATAGATAAACATCACCTGGACAACGATCGGGGTACCGCGGATGATTTCGATGAAAATCAGCGCCAGGGCATTACTGATGATGCCCCCGTACGCGCGGGCGAAGCCGGCGACCAGGCCGATAATAAGCCCACCGACCAGGCCGAGGACCGAAATCCACAGGGTCAGCTTGGCTCCTTCCATTAAAAGTGGAAGAGCAGGCCAGATGGCGCTCCAGTCAAACTGCATGGTTAATTCTCCGGTTTTGTGGCCGTCAAAAACAGCAAAAAGACAGAGGAGCAGGGCTCCCCTGACAAGCAAACGGCTTATTTCGGTTCAGTACCGAACCACTTTTTATAGAGGGCGTTATACGTGCCGTTTTCGCGCAGGGTTTTCAGCGCGCCATTCACTTTTTCGCGCAGCGCATCGCTGCCTTTCGGGAAGGCAATGCCGTACTGCTGAGCTTCCAGCGAATCGCCTACCGCTTTAAATCGGCCCTGGCCGGCCGTTTTGATAAAGTAGAGGATATTGGGCGTGTCGTGCAGGACCGCATCCGCGCGGTTAGTGGCCAGCTCGAGGTAGGCATTATCAATGTTCGGGAACTGACGCAGGTCTTTCGCCTTGATGTTGGCTTTCGCGTAGTCGACCGATCCGGTACCGCTCTTCACGGCCACCACTTTTCCATTCAGGTCGGCAGCACTCTTAATGTCATTGTTATTGTTGCGCACCATCACCAGCAGGCCGCTTTTATAGTAGCCGTCAGAAAACTCAATTGCCTTTTTGCGCTCATCGGTGATGGTGATCCCGGCCAGCGCCAGATCCACATTCTTCGTTTGCAGCGCCGGGATGATGCCGCTGAAATCCATCGGCTTCAGGGTGTAATCCAGCTTCAGTTCTTTGGCGATGGCATCCCACAAATCGATGTCAAAGCCCACGTATTTATCCCCCTGCTTAAACTCGAAGGGAACAAAAGCGGTATCGGTTGCGACGATAAGTTGCTTTTCAGCCGCGGTGGAGGAGACCGCGAAGGCGAGCGCCAGAGCCGCCAGTGAGCCTTTAATTGCTAACGTCATTTTATTTTCCTTATCTGTCCGACGGGAAAATCCCGCGCGAGTCGGGTCACGACATGAAAAAATCGTGCCATCTTGATCACTATAAGCAAAAACAATCGATTAATTCATCTTTTTCCGAACAAAAGCGGGCGATGGCTCACACTGCACCACGGGAGGGCGCCAAAAAGGGGCGTGCGATCCAAAAAGGTGCGCGGGAGGAGGGATAACGGTTTGTGCAGCAGGAGGGAGGCACAAAAAACGCGCAGGGCGAAAGGGGTCGCCCTGCGCATTGCCCGAACGGCGTCGGGTGAGAGATTCAATTACTCAATGTTGGACTCGATAAACCACAGGAATTTATCGAGGTCGCGGGAAGCGGCGGTGAAGATATCGGCTGTGTCTTCGTCTTCAACTTCGCCGGTGGCTTTACGCACGTCGTTGGCGACGATGCCGTAGCGATCGGCCAGTGCCTTCAGGTGATCCTGCACGCTGTGAATGTTCAGCGGATAAGCTTTTAGCGGCGTTTTGTCATTGACGATCTGCGTGGTACCCAGCGCCACACCGCCCAGCTGCACGGCACGCTCGGCCATGGTGTCGGAGTGTTCAACCAGCGCGGTGCGAAAGCCATCCAGCATCTCGTGAACGGCAATAAAGTTGGCGCCGCGCATGTTCCAGTGCGCCTGCTTGGTGATAAGCGACAGATCAATGAACGCGATGACTAAACGATTCAACACCGCGATGGTCGCTTTCTTCTCGCTCTCAGATACATCGTTGCGTGTGTAGTGTAGATCGGGAGATTTCGTTTTAACCAATTTAGCGGTACCCATCATTTATATCCTCTTGATAATGAAGTTGTCCTCTCAAGTACGGCAATAAGTGTAGCAGAACCCCACCGGTTTGCCGGGCAGGCGCTGCCTGTCGCTGTGAAAGGTCGCGGCTAATAACCGGCAGGGAAGTTGATTAATTTATTGAAAATAGGTGATTTTTTGAAAAACATCAGCGGCGGATGGCGAAATGTAAATGAATACAACACAGCATCATCAGCGCCACCGCTCCCGCGCAGGCCTAGTCAGGTCGCTCCAGGGGGGTAATCGTCGCTTTGCCGCGCACGGTGAGCGTGGCGCCCATGCTGGCGGCAATGATCGCCAGCAGCGCGAGGCACTGGGTCAGGGTCAACCACTCGCCGAGAAACAGCATGCCGGAGAGAGCCGCCATGGCCGGCTCCAGGCTCATCAGGGTTCCGAAGGTGCGCGCCGGCAGGCGGGTTAGCGCCACCATCTCCAGCGAGTAGGGCAGTGCGCTGGAGAGCACGGCCAGGAGCAGCCCCAGCGGCAGCAGTGACCAGCTCCAGTGATCCAGCTGAGAAAATCCCACCCCGAGCGGCACAAACACCAGCGCGCCGATAAGCGACCCCATTGCCACGGTCGCCGGGCCGTGATCGGCGCCGGCGCGCTGGCCGGTGAGAATGTACACCGCCCAGCAGGCACCGGCGCCAACCGCCAGCCCTGCGCCCAGCGGATCCACCGCGGAAAAATCCTGTCCCAGCGGCAGTAAAAATACCAGGCCAAGTACCGCCAGCACCACCCAAACGAAATCCAGCGGCCGCCGCGCGCCCAGCAGCGCCAGCGCCAGCGGACCGGTAAACTCCAGCGCAACCGCAATGCCGAGCGGCACCGTACGGATGGAGAGATAAAAGAGATAGTTCATGCCACCCAGCGCCAGCCCGTAGCATATCAGCGGCCATCGCTGTTCGCGGCGAAAACGCAGCCGCCAGGGGCGAAAGATAATGCTTAAAATCAGCGTGGCCAGGCCAAGGCGCAGCGCGGTTATACCGGTGGCGCCGATCAGCGGAAACAGCGTTTTGGCCAGAGAGGCGCCGCTCTGGATTGAAATCATTGAAATCAGAATCACCATGACCGGTATGGCGACGCTGCTGCGCGACGGGGGAAGAGACATCCTGTTCACCTTATTCCTGACTGGGAAGACGACAATGCACCGCAGGGAGTCTACCGGAAGGAGAAAAAGGGGGAAAGTTTGTCGGAAAAATCGGCGAGTTCCTGGCGATAAAGACACAAAAAGGCGAAAAAACAGGCGATTTTTTTAGGAATTATCTCAATGAACCTTTCTTTACAATTGCAAATTATGCGTGGCGTATCACAAAAAACATCCGTAAAAAGAATGACATGTGATCTGCCATTCATTTTCTGTTACACGAAATCTTGCTTTGGACAACAAAATCGAGGCAGAGTTTCCCGCTAGTTTTTGCTATATTTTCAGCGTTGTCAGGAGAAGAAGTACTATCACATTTGAGGTGGTTATGAAAAAAATTGCATGTCTTTCAGCATTGGCTTGTGTACTGGCAGTTTCCGCGGGCTCCGCAATGGCGAAAAGCACCGTAACTGCTGGTTACGCGCAGAGCGACTTTCAGGGCGTGGCTAACAAAGCTAACGGCTTCAACCTGAAATATCGCTATGAGAACGGCTCCGACGCCCTGGGCTGGATCGGTTCTTTCACCTACACCGAGAAAGATCGCACTACTGATGGCTTTTACGACAAAGGTCAGTACTACGGTGTGACTGCAGGTCCGGCTTACCGTCTGAACGACTGGGCCAGCATCTACGGTGCAGTGGGTATTGGCTACGGTAAATTCGTCAGCAATGGCCCGAACCGTGACAAAAATGACTACAGCGACGTTGGTTTCTCCTACGGCGCAGGTATGCAGTTCAACCCGATGCAAGACATCGCGCTGGACGTTGGCTACGAGCAGAGCCGCGTTCGCAGCGTAGACATCGGTACCTGGACTGTGGGCGTTGGCTACAGCTTCTAATTGCTGTCAGCATGCCAAAAAATCCGCCTTCGGGCGGATTTTTTTTTGCCCAATTATGGCCCCAACGGGTCTTCTGGCAGCGTGTCGTAGGCCCGGCGCTTCAGTGCAAAATTCGTCACCCACTGCGGCCCGGCCGACTGCGATGACATAAAATGCCAGTCGGTGCGAACCTGCGGGGTGCGGATCCCGGTCCACTGCACAAACAGCGTCAGAAAATCGTTGGCCGAGCGCGGCGCGGCGATGGTCTGGCGCTGCGTATCGCCGCTGGCGGTAATAAACAGCGGCACGTCGTAGTTCTGCCGGAAGCGATCGTCATGCGCCAGGTAAGCGCTGCTGGTGCCGCGTGACTTAACCGCCATGCCGTGGTCGGAAAAATAAATCATCGACCAGCTCAGGCCGCTGGCGTGCAGCCGCGCGTGCAGCTCCTGCAAAAACTGATCGGTCTGCCGAATGCTTTCCAGATAGCAGGAGAGCTCCGGGCTATGGAAAAAGGTCTGATAGCGTCCGCCGGTGCGATCGCAGGTCTTGGGGTGTGAGCCCATCAAATGCAGCACCACCAGCCGCGGCTTATCCACCGGCTGAGCCAGCGCCGGCGGCAGCAGCGCCAGCAGATCCGTATCGCGGGTACTTTTATCCGCCTCAAAATCGCCCCGTTTCAAAAACTGCGCATGGCCGGCGCGTCGGGCAATACTGGCTATCGGCGTATCATACTGCCCAATCTGTCCCTGGTTTGATAACCACCAGGTGCTGAAACCGGCGCGGTTAGCGAGGGTGATAATGTTATCCTGATAAAGCGGCTTGCCGTCCTGTACCCGGTTCAGCGTCAGGCCGAGTGATTTCTGCGTTGACGACGCCGCCGAAATATAGTGGGTAAAAAGCTGGCCCTTTGCCGCACTCATCCACGGTGTGTTCGACCAGCGGCCGCCAAACGCCCCCAGGGCATCGCGACGGGCGCTTTCACCGATAACCAGCACGTAAATCTGGCGCCCGGGGTTTACGCTGCTCACCGTCCAGTCATCTTCCTGAGCAGTCAGGGCCTGCATCCGCGCCAGCTCTTCATCGACGCGCAGCTTGCTTACCAGCGTATCTTTGGTAAAACGCACCAGCGGAAAACCGGCATCGGTCAGGCTGAATACGCCGCCGTGGGTGGCGTTAAGCAGCGGCTGTGTCAGCGCGGCTACCGCGGTAACCAGCAGGCAGGCGGCGTCAAACCAGGCAAAGCGCCGCCGCGGGCGCTGCGGGCCGCGCAGCGCCAGCGCGCCACACGCCATTATCGCAACCCCAATCAGATAGCTGCTCCACGGGAACACCTGCAGAATTTCGCTGGCCTCTGCGACATTGGTGGCGTGCAGCGCCAGCAGGGTATTAAAATTCGGCGGGCCGTACGCCTGTCCAAACGGATAGTAAAACCCGGCCAGCAGCGCGGTGCTGAGCAGCAGGCCTTTCTGCACCCTCGGCCACTGGCGACCCAGCAGTAACAGCAGGGCGGTAAACGCCAGCGCATAATAGCCGCTGACGGGATAGCCGAGCCCGATATTGATGGCCAGAGAAAACACCAGATATAGCCCGGGCCACGGGCTGAGGCTTTCCCGCAGGCGGGAACCGGGTTGCAGCATACTCAGGATGACATTCATTGTGTGACTTCTGGTGCAAAAGGGAACAGGCGCAGCAGGCGCTGCGGATCGACGGCCGGGCCGACGCGTTCATGCCAGGGAAGCCGTCGGGTACACGCGCACCGCGGCCAGCACGCTCACGAACGGGCGGCTAAAGATAATCCGACTTTTTTTGAAGTGCAACCGGCACTTAGCATGGATGGTGTGAAGTGCTTAAAAAAAAGCCCTGCGGGCGTCAGGGCGTGGCGTCGTCGGTTTTTTTGGGGGAAGTGAGTAACGCCATCAGCTGCAGCCGCAGCTGAAACGGTGAGCGCCCCCAGAGGGTAAATAGCAGGGGTTTTTTCATGGCGACCTCCCGGGTGATCCACAGATGATGCTATTTTCATCATGTATAGCACAGGCTATACCCTTTAGCCAAGGCTATTTAACGAAGCCTGGACGTTTGCGGAGGCTGGTTTACAATAGGCCACCCGCAACCGGCCTGTTGAGCAAGCCGGAAGGAATCAAGAGGAAGCTTAATGAGTCGTCGTGCCAAACCTGCGGCCAGCCCTAACGGGCCTCTAAAAGATATTGAAGAACACGTTGAGGGCTTTCGCCAGGTTCGCGAAGCCCACCGCCGCGAGCTGATTGACGACTACGTTGAGCTGATTTCGGATTTAATTCGTGAGTTTGGTGAGGCTCGCCAGGTCGATATGGCGGCGCGCCTCGGCGTATCGCAGCCCACCGTGGCCAAGATGTTGAAAAGGCTGGCCAGCGCCGGGCTGGTTGAGCAGGTGCCCTATCGCGGGGTATTTCTGACTCACGAAGGGGAAGAGCTGGCGGAAGCCAGTCGGGTTCGCCACTTTATCGTTGAAAATTTCCTGCTGGCGCTTGGCGTGAGCCCGGATACCGCTCGCCGGGATGCCGAAGGGCTGGAGCATCATGTCAGCGATGAAACGCTGGCCATCTTCAGGCAGTTTACTGAAGCCCGATAAGGCTATTGGATACCGGATCCGCTGCTATGCGCACACTGCTGCTGCCGTTTTTGCAGGATCGCTTCCTGCATCTGTTGCTGTTAATTGCCGTCCTGCTTGCCTGTCTGGTGCCCTTTTCGTGGCGGGCGCTGCCCGCCGCGGTGGACGGGCAAACCATTATCACCCTGGCCGGGCTGCTGATCCTTACCAAGGGGATAGAAGCCAGCGGCTATTTCGACTGGCTGGGGCGGCGATTGATTCAGCGTTTTCAGCACGAGCGCGGGCTGGCGCTGTTTATGGTTGCCGCCTCGGCGCTGCTGTCGACCTTCCTCACCAACGATGTGGCGCTGTTTATTACCGTGCCGCTGACCCTGACGCTGCGCAAATACTCTACTCTGCCGGTATCGCGGCTGATCATCTTTGAGGCGCTGGCGGTCAATGCCGGATCGCTGCTGACACCGATGGGCAATCCGCAAAATATTCTGCTGTGGCGTCACGGTGACGCCGGTTTTATCGACTTTATTACCCAGATGCTGCCGCTGGCGGCGCTGATGATGGCCAGCCTGCTTCTGCTGACCGCCTGCAGCTTCCGCGCACGCCCCCTCCAGCGTCACCCGGCGGGCGAAGCGCTCGGCTGGCAGCGGCCGCTGTTGTTCACCAGCGTACTGCTGTACGGGGTATTTTTCCTGCTGTTGGAACACGGGCTGGCGCCGTGGGGGCTGGCGCTGGTGCTGCTGGTGTTCCTGCTGCGCGCCCCACGCCTGCTGCTGAGCCTCGACTGGAGCCTGCTGCTGGTGTTTGTGGTGATGTTCATTGACGTCTGGCTGCTAATGCGCCTGCCGCTGCTGCAGCAGTGGCTGCCGCAGGTGCAACAGATGGGGGAGGGGCAGCAGTTTTTGCTCGCCGCCGGACTATCACAGCTGATCAGTAATGTCCCCACCACCATCCTGCTGCTGAACATGCTGCCGGCCTCAACGCTGCTGGCATGGGCGGTGAACATTGGCGGTTTTGGTCTGCTGCCCGGATCGCTGGCGAATCTGATTGCGCTGCGCATGGCCAGGGATCGCGCTATCTGGTGGCAGTTTCACCTGTTCTCACTGCCCATGCTGGCCTGGGCACTGCTCAGCGGCTGGCTGCTGTGGCGTCTGCTTAGCTAACTTTTGTTATTTAATCTAAACGGACGTCAAGTTAGCGTTGATTTTGTCAATTTTCCTCCTATTGTTAAAGCCATTAGGGAGTTCGGCCTCGTCGGGAGGCCGATGAAAATTGATGAAAACTATGGCCGAACAACACACATCCTCTGCAGACGACGCGCAGCAAGACGGCGCGACCGACGACAAATTCACGCGTAAGCGCCCGGGTAAAAAACCGCTCATTATCCTCGCCGTGGTCGTGATCATCATGCTGGTGGTGGCGCTGTGGTACTGGATATCGACGCGTAATCTGGAAACCACCGATGACGCCTTTACTGAGGGCAACGCGGCGACCATTGCGCCGCAAACGTCGGGCTATGTGACACAGCTACTGATCCGTGATAACCAGCGGGTGAAGAAGGGCGATCTCCTGCTGGTTATCGATCCGCGCGATGCGCAAGCGTCAGTTGCGCAGGCCAAAGCCCAGCTGTCGCTGGCGACATCCCAGCTGCATCAGGCCGAGGCGCAGCTGGCGCTGTCCAAAGTCCAGTATCCTGCCCAGCGCGATCAGGCCCTGGCGCAGCAGGCGCAGGCGCAGGCCAATCTGAGCAATGCCGAGGCGGACTATCGCCGCCAGCGCGGCGTTGACCCGCGCGCCACCTCACAGCGCACCATTGACGCCGCCAACGCTCAGCTGCGCTCGGCCCGCGCGGCGCTGCAAAGCGCCAGCGCACAGGTGGAAGTCGCCTCCCAGATACCGCTGCAAATTCGTCTGCAGGAGACTAACGTTGAAGCGCGGCGCAGTCAGCTGGCGCAGGCGCGGGCGCAGCTGCAGGTCGCCGAGCTGAATCTCTCCTGGACCGAGGTGCGCGCGCCCTACGACGGCTTTATCACCAAGCGCAATGTCGATCAGGGATCGCTGGTGCAGGCGGGCAGCGCGCTGTTCTCGCTGGTCTCACCACACGTGTGGGTCACCGCTAATTTTAAAGAGACCCAGCTCGCGCGGATGAATCCCGGCGATAAAGTGTCTATTTCGGTCGATGCCTTCCCGGATCGCAAACTGGAAGGCCACGTTGACAGCATTCAGATGGGCACGGGTTCGCGCTTCTCCGCGTTTCCGGCGGAAAATGCCACCGGCAACTTCGTGAAAATCGTCCAGCGCGTCCCGGTGAAAATCGTGATTGACCGCGGGCTGGATGCGAACCATCCTCTGCCGCTGGGGCTGTCGGTGGAACCAACGGTGACGGTGGAATGACCCACGACAGCAGCTGGCGGCCGGCCAGCAATCCGTGGGCGGTGGCGCTGGTGGTCACCCTGGCGGTGTTTATGGAGATCCTCGACACCACCATCGTCAACGTGGCGCTGCCGCACATTGCCGGATCGCTCTCGTCCAGCTATAACGAATCCACCTGGGTGCTGACCTCCTATCTGGTGGCGAACGGCATCGTGCTGCCGCTGTCAGCCTTCTTCAGCCGCCTGCTGGGGCGCAAACAGTTTTTCCTGATCTGCGTCGTGATGTTTACCGTCAGCTCTTTCCTGTGCGGCATCGCGACCGAACTGTGGCAAATTATCCTGTTTCGCATTATGCAGGGCTTTTTCGGCGGGGGACTGCAGCCGGTGCAGCAGTCGGTGCTGCTCGATTATTTCAAGGTAGAAGATCGCGGTAAAGCCTTCGGGCTCTCCTCCATCGCCATTATCGTTGCGCCGGTGCTGGGCCCGACGCTGGGCGGCTGGATAACCGATAACTACAGCTGGCGCTGGGTATTTTTTATCAATATTCCGGTGGGCATCATTACCGTGCTGGCGGTGTATCAGCTGCTGGAAGATCCGCCGTGGGAGAAAAAGGTACCCCGCGATAAACTGAGCATTGATTACATCGGTATCAGCCTGATTACGCTCGGCCTCGGCTGCCTGCAGGTGATGCTGGACAAGGGAGAGGACGAAGACTGGTTCAGCTCTCACTTTATCATTACCGTGGCCATCCTTACCGCCATCGGGCTGGTGGGGGCGATCTACTGGTTATTGTACGCCCGCAAGCCGGTGGTGGATCTGACCTGTTTGAAGGATCGTAACTTCGCGGTGGCCGGTATTCTGATGGCCGGCATGGCGGCGATCCTCTACGGCAGCTCCGTGGTGCTGCCGCAGCTGGCGCAGCAGGATCTGGGCTATACCGCCACCTGGTCCGGGCTGGTGCTGTCGCCCGGGGCGCTGCTGATCGTGCTGACCATTCCGGTGGTGCTTAAACTGATGAAAGTGGTGCAAACTCGCTGGATAATCGCCTTTGGCTTCACGATGCTGATGCTGTCGATGTTTTACTCTGCCGGGCTGAATCCGCAGGTCGATTTCACCACGCTGGTAATGATGCGCAGCGCCCAGTCGTTTGGCCTCGGGTTCCTGTTTGTGCCGCTGACCACCATTGCCTTCGCCTCGTTACCGCAGCGGCTCAACGCCGACGCGTCGGCGCTGTTTACCATGTTTCGAAACGTGGCGGGATCCATCGGGATCTCGCTGTCGACCGCGTCGATCACCAACTATACCCAGATTAACAGTGCGTACATGGTGCACAACATGTCACCGCTAAATGAGAACTTTAACCTGGCGCTGGCCAAGCTGGCGCAAGGTATCCGCGACTTTACCACCCTGGTGGGGGACCCGATGGCGCTGGCGACCGGACAGCTGTACCGAGAGATGATCGCTCAGACGCGTATCCTGGCCTACGTCGACGTCTTTACGCTGCTGGGACTGGTGGCAATGCTGATGATTCCCCTTTGTTTACTGCTGTCGCCGATCAAAAGCGCCGGCAGCCCTGGAGCGCACTGACATGCAGGTTACGCAGACACTCTCTCTTCTCACGTTAGCGCTGCTGCTCGGCGGCTGTGCGGTTGGGCCCGATTATCGCGCACCGGATTCGCCGCTGCCCTATCGCTGGCAGGCGCTTGATGCGACGGCCGCGTCGCGGCCCACTGCGGGGCAACCGCAGACGCAATGGTGGCGCAGTTTCAACGATCCGCAGCTCAACCGGCTGATGGGGCGCGCGATTACCGGCAACCTCAGCCTGCAGCAGACGGTGCTGCGCATCGCCGGCGCGCGCGAGCAGCTGGCGCAGGCGCGCGGCGGCTATCTGCCATCGGTGCAGGGCAACGTCGGTTACACCCGGCAGCAGCTGGGTCTGAAGGGGGAGCTGGAGTCGCAGGGCGTGTACCAGCGCGCCAATGAGGTTAATCCGGCGCTGGGCGAGGCGCTGGATGGCCTGACAAAACCGGTCAACCTCTATCAGGGCAGCTTTGATGCCGCCTGGGAGCTGGATTTGTGGGGCAAGGTGCGCCGCCAGGTGGAAGCCGCCGACGCGCAGACCCGGGCCGCGATAGAGCAGCGCAACGACGCACTGGTATCGCTGGAAGCCGAAGTGGTGCGCGCCTGGCTGCAGCTGCGCGGCGCTCAGGCAATCCGCCAGACGCTGCAGCAGCAGATTAACAGCGCGCAGCAGACGGTGGAGCTCACCCGCAGCCAGCAGCAAAACGGCCTGACGCCGCAAATGAATGTGGAGAACGCCCGCGCTCAGCTCAGCGGCCTGCAGGCGCAGCTGCCGCCGCTGGAGGCGCAAATCCAGCAGGCGATGAACGGCCTGGCGCTGCTGCTCGGTCAGCCACCGGGCGCGCTGGACGCGGAACTGCGCGGTGATAAACCGCTGCCGGCGCTGCCGCAGGCGGTGCCGGTCGGTATCCCGTCGACGCTGGCGCGTCGGCGGCCGGACATTCGCCGGGCCGAAGCGGAGCTGCACGCCGCCACTGCCAATATCGGCGTATCGGTGGCGCAGCTGTTCCCCAGCCTGTCGCTGACCGGGCAGTTTGGCCTGCGCAATACCGAAGCCGATAGCCTGACCCACTGGAGCAGCCACTTTTACAGCGTCGGCCCGTCGCTGACTATCCCCATTTTCCAGGGGGGCCGGCTGGTCTCCAGCGTGAAGGTGGCGCGGGCGCAGCAGGCCAGCGCGGTGCTGCAGTATCGCCAGACGGTGCTCACCGGGCTGCAGGAGGTGGAAAACGCGCTGGTCAGCTACCGCACTGACCAGCAGCAGGTCGCGCGGCTGGAGGAGAGCGTGGCCTCACTGCAGCAAACCTTCTCGCTGGCCAACGATAACTACCGCGAGGGCAACAGCAGCTTTATTGACGTGCTTAGCGTACAGCGGCAGCTGGCGCAGTCGGCGCAGCAGCTGGCCAGTGCCCGGATGCAAACCGGCCTGGATTTGGTAGCGTTGTACAAAGCGCTCGGCGGCGGCTGGGAGCCGTTCCAGCAGGTGACGCTGCCGGATTACAACGTTTTTGGCCCGGCGCCGACCGGCTGATGACGCCCCCCTACGGTTAGCGCCATTTTTATGGCATACTGTGGTCAAATTCACGACAGGCCGTGCCCGGTTTCCGGGCGCGGCTTCATTTTGATAAGAAGGCAATTCCGTGCTCGTCTCCAGTAACGTCACTATGCAGTTTGGCAGTAAGCCACTGTTTGAAAACATCTCAGTAAAATTCGGCGGCGGCAATCGCTACGGCCTGATCGGCGCTAACGGCAGCGGCAAGTCGACCTTCATGAAGATCCTGGGCGGCGATCTGACGCCGACCAACGGCAACGTCTCGCTCGATCCCAACGAGCGCATCGGTAAACTGCGTCAGGATCAGTTTGCCTTTGAGAAATACAGCGTGCTTGACACGGTGATCATGGGCCACGCCGAGCTGTGGGAAGTGAAAGAGGAGCGCGACCGCCTCTATGCGCTGCCGGAAATGAGTGAAGAGGATGGCTACAAGGTGGCCGATCTGGAAGTCAAATACGGCGAAATGGACGGCTACACCGCAGAAGCGCGCGCCGGTGAGCTGCTGCTGGGCGTCGGCATCCCGCTGGAACAGCATTATGGGCCAATGAGCGAAGTCGCTCCCGGTTGGAAACTGCGCGTACTGCTGGCGCAGGCGCTGTTTTCCAACCCGGACATTCTGCTGCTCGATGAACCGACCAACAACCTCGACATCGACACCATTCGTTGGCTGGAAACCGTGCTCAACGAGCGTAACAGCACGATGATCATCATTTCGCACGACCGTCACTTCCTGAACATGGTCTGCACCCATATGGCGGATCTGGATTACGGCGAGCTGCGCGTCTATCCGGGCAACTACGATGAATACATGACCGCCGCTACTCAGGCGCGCGAGCGCCTGCTGTCGGACAACGCCAAGAAAAAAGCGCAGATTGCCGAGCTGCAATCGTTCGTCAGCCGCTTCAGCGCCAACGCTTCCAAGTCTAAACAGGCTACTTCACGCGCGCGGCAGATTGATAAAATCAAGCTGGATGAAGTGAAGGCGTCCAGTCGACAGAACCCGTTTATCCGTTTTGAGCAGGATAAAAAGCTGTTCCGTAACGCGCTGGAGGTGGAAGGCCTGACCAAGGGCTTTGATAACGGCCCGCTGTTCAAGGGCACCAACCTGCTGCTGGAAGTGGGCGAGAAGCTGGCGGTGCTGGGCACCAACGGCATCGGTAAAACCACGCTGCTCAAGACTCTGGTGGGTGAACTGCAGCCAGACGCGGGCACGGTAAAGTGGTCGGAAAACGCCCGCATTGGCTACTACGCCCAGGATCACGCCGGAGACTTCGCCAATGACCTGACGGTATTTGACTGGATGAGCCAGTGGAAGCAGGAGGGCGACGACGAGCAGGCGGTGCGCAGCATTCTTGGCCGCCTGCTGTTCAGCCAGGACGACATCAAAAAGCCGGCTAAGGTGCTCTCCGGCGGCGAAAAAGGGCGGATGCTGTTTGGTAAGCTGATGATGCAGCGCCCGAACATCCTGATCATGGATGAGCCCACCAATCACCTCGACATGGAATCCATCGAATCGCTGAACATGGCGCTGGAGATGTATGAAGGCACGCTGATTTTTGTCTCGCACGACCGTGAGTTTGTCAGCTCGCTGGCCACGCGGGTGATTGAACTGACCCCGGGTAAAGTCATCGACTTCAGCGGCAGCTACGAAGATTACCTGCGCAGCAAGGGTATCGAGTAAGCCATCAGGCGGGGAACTCCCCGCCTTTTTTATCACTGCAGCTGACCGATATTCAGATACTGGGTTTCCAGATACTCTTCCAGCCCCACATCAGACCCTTCCCGGCCAAGGCCAGACTCCTTGACTCCGCCAAACGGCGCCACTTCGGTGGAGATGATCCCTTCGTTAATGCCGACCATGCCGCTCTCCAGCTGCGGCGCCACGCGCAGCGCACGGGCGAGGTCGCGGGTCCACAGGTAGGCGGACAGACCAAATGGCGTAGCGTTAGCGCGGCGGATCACCTCCTGTTCCTCGCGGAAGCGGAAACAGGCCGCCAGCGGACCAAAGGTCTCTTCATATGCCAGGCGCATCGCTTCCGTGGCGTCACCGAGTACCGTTGGCTGGAAAAAGTTGGCGCCCAGCGGCAGACCTTCGCCGCCGCACAGCAGCGTGGCGCCTTTGGCGCGCGCATCGGCCACGTGCTGCGCCACTTTTTCCACCGCTTTGGCATGGATCAGCGGCCCCTGCTGTGCCCCCGGCGTCATGCCCGGTGCCACCTTCAGTGCGCGGGCGGCAGCGGTAAGCTGCTGGACAAAGCGATCGTAGACCCCTTCCTGAATGTAAAAGCGATTAACGCAAACGCAGGTTTGCCCGCTGTTGCGAAATTTCGCTGCGATAGCGCCGGCCACGGCGGCGTCAATATCGGCATCATCGAAAACGATAAACGGCGCATTGCCGCCCAGCTCCAGCGACAGCTTTTTCACCGTGTCCGCGGCCTGGCGCATCAGCAGCTTGCCGGTCGGCGTCGAGCCGGTAAACGAAACCTTACGCACCGTCGGGCTGCGCATCAGGGTTTCCCCAATGGCGACGGTATCACCGGTGACGGCATTGATGACTCCCGCAGGCACGCCGGCCTGCCCGGCCAGCACGATCAGTGCAAAGGCGGAGAGCGGCGTTTCATTGGCGGGTTTAATCACCGCAGTGCAGCCGGCGGCCAGCGCCGGTCCGAGCTTACGGGTGAGCATTGCCAGCGGGAAGTTCCACGGCGTAATCGCGGCCACCACGCCAACCGGCTGCTTCAGGGTCAGGATCTGATTACCCGGCTTCGGCGAGGGGATAACCTGCCCATAGGCGCGTTTACCCTCCTCGGCGAACCATTCGATAAAGCTGGCGGCGTAGGCCACTTCCCCTACCGCTTCGCTCAGCACTTTGCCCTGTTCCGCCACCATCAGTTCCGCCAGCGCCTGCTGATTTTCCATGATCAGCTGATACCAGCGTTGCAGGATGGCCGCGCGTGCTTTGGCGGTTTGCCCGCGCCAGGCGGGCAGGGCATCCGCCGCGGCCTGAATTGCCGCCTCGGTTTCTGCCGCACCGACGCAGGCCACTTCCGCCACCAGACTGTCGTCGGCCGGATTGGTCACCGGGTAGTGCTGTGCGGCAGTGCGCCAGTGACCATTACAGTACCAGCCGGTCTGGATCAGGTGTGCAAAACGGCTCATGCAATACTCCTTGTTTCATCATTGGCGGCGCCTGACAGCGTGCGGGGCGGGCGGCTTTCGCGGGACATTCGCTTGCCAGCGGTGTAATCGTTAATCACATCGCACGGCGTGTAGTTACGCTCCAGCTCATAGAGGGCGTCCTCGTCCAGCGGCGTGCTCATTGCGGCGATGGCGCTGTCAATTTGCGCCGGAGAGTCGGCGCCCACCAGCATGGCGTCCACGCCGGGATGGCGCAGCACCCAGGCCTGCGCGACCTGTGCCGGCGGCACACCGAGCTGCTGTGCCACGCGGTCCACCGACTCGGCAATGTGTAATGAGGTGGCGTCGGCGTACATTTCATGGGTAAAGAAATCGGTTTTGTTACGCACCGAATGCAGATCGCCGCTCAACAAGCCGCGGGCCAGCGGACTGAACACCGACACGCCCAGCCCCTGATCGCGGCAAAACGGAATCATTTCACGTTCTTCTTCACGGTAGGCAAGATTGAGCTGTAGCTGCATATTGATCGGCTTGACGAAGCCGTTACGCTCACAGCACCAGAGGATCTTCGCCAGCTGCCAGGTGTACATGGTCGAGACGCCGACGTAGCGGGCTTTACCGCTGCGCACAATGTCGTTCATCGCCGCCCAGGTCTCTTCTACCGGCGTCGTCACGTCGAAATAGTGCAGCATATAAATATCCACATAATCGGTGCCCATCCGCTTCAGGCTTCCGTCGATGCTGTCCATAATGTGCTTGCGCGAGTGGCCCTGGTTGTTGTGACCGCCGCCAATCGGATAGCCGACTTTGGTGGCCAGCACCAGTTCATCGCGGCAGGCAATACGGTTGATAACCCGTCCCACCACTTCTTCTCCGGCTCCGCTGGAGTAGAAATCGGCTAAATCGATAAAGTTGATCCCGGCGTCCAGCGCATGGCGGATCAGCGGTTCGCTCTGGGCCTCATCAAAAATCCATGGTTTCCACGCCTTGCTGCCCATATTCATGGTGCCGAGGCACAGGCGGGAAACGGTAAGGCCACTCTGGCCGAGCTTAATGTACTCCATCACGACTCCTTAACGTTGCGGGGTATAAAACGGGTTACCCAGTTCGGGCAGGGCCGCTTCCAGCTGGCGGCGATTCGGTAGTTTCTCCATGGCGGCCTGCAAGGCGGTGGCGCAGGCCGCCAGATTGTTGCGGTACACCTCGTCCAGATCGGTACAGGCGGGGTTCACCCAGTTGGCGGTGACAATGCACCAGTTATCTTCAGCGTCGGCAGGCAACAGTCCGCTGAGCTGCGCGTCGGTGACCGCTTTGGCAATGGCCGCCTGCGAGGCACCCCAGGTGGCGTTGGCGTGCAGGTCGCCGCTGATTTCCGCTTTATTGACGTACAGGGTCATCGGCTTGGCCGGGACGTTAGGCTTGATGACCACCATAAACGGGCAGTGTCCCTGTGACGGCGAGGCCAGACTGCTGGCAAATGCCTGACCCACCGGGCCGCTGCGTGGGCCAATCAGGATATTAATGTGTGACGCATTCACCCCGTTGCCGGCAAAACCTTCTCCGATGTACATCTCCATAAACTTCTCCGCGATTCAAATGAGTGATGAGGGTTGTTGTACGCCTTTGGCCGTCGCGCTTTTACTGTCCTGCGCGGCGTCCACCAGCGTGAGTCCTTTGGTTTCCGGCGCCCAGAGAATCGACACCAGCGCGCCGAGCAGCAGAATGGCTGCCAGCAGCCCCATGGTGGTGGGCACGCCGTAATCACCGATGACGACCGGCAACAGCAGCGTACCGACGGCCGACCCGAGGCGGCTGACGGAAATCGCCAGCCCGACGCCCATTGAGCGTACTTCCGTCGGGAAACTCTCCGCGGGAAACACGCCGACCAGGTTACTGACCGCTGACATAATCAGCGTGAAGGCGGCGAAGCAGGCAATCAGCCAGCCGCTGTGCTGTTGGCCGGGCAGGCTCATGGCGACCAGGCACAAGGCAAGGAAAATAAAGGCGCCGATCAGGAAGCCGCGACGGGAGCAGGCGATGGTCAGGCCAATACCCAGTACCGCGCCGACAAACAGCAAACCGCTCAGCAGCAGATCCGTGCCGAAGTCGCTGCCCAGTCCCATGGCGGTGAGGATCGTCGGTAAAAAGGTGTAAATGGCGAAGTAGGGCAGTACCAGGCAGACGAAGAACAGGCAGTTAAAGGCGGTACGGCGGCGATACAGCGGACTGAATAATACCGCCAGATTGCGCGACTCGCTGTTGCAGGGTTCCGGCTGCAGCATCACGTGATCGCCAAAATACCGTTTCACGATCGCCAGCGCCTCTTCACGACGCCCTTTACGCATCAGCCAGCGGGGAGATTCCGGGGTGCCAAAGCGCATGATCAGGATAATAAAAGCGGGTACGGCAGCCGACGCCAGCAGCCAGCGCCACGCTTCCGGGCTGGCCATCGTCGCGTAATGACCGGCGAAACTGCCGGCGACGTAGCCCACCGTCCACAGCACGCTGAATGCGCCGAGCATGACGCCGCGATGGCGGCGCGGGGCGAACTCTGCCAGCAGGGTATGGCCAACCGAGAAGTCGCCGCCGAGGCCGATACCCACCAGTACCCGCAGCAGAAACAGCTGGCTGGCGCTCTCGGCCCAGAACTGCATCAACGAGGCGAGGGTGATGATGATAAAGCTCAGGGTAAAGATGCGCTGGCGACCCACGATGTCGGCCAGCCAGCCGAGAACCAGACTACCGAGAAACAGGCCAATCAGCGCCGAACTGCCAATCATTCCCTGCCAGAAGGGCGTCAGCCCCATTTGCGGCGTCAGCTGCGCCAGCGCGAACCCAATAACGCCGAGCACGTAGCCATCGGTCAGGTGAGCACCGAAGGTCAGTCCGGTGATTTTGAAGTGAAAACGGTTAAAGGGTACATCATCCAGTTGAAGAGTTTGTTGCATCTTCCTGCCTCCTGTGGGAGTGGTGTGTTGTTATTTTTTTGTTGAATGCAGGTTACAAAATGGCAGCAGGCAGCCGCGGTAGCCAGTGCGTTTTAGTCATACCCCTATTCCAAAATTTCCTGTGATTAGGCTCTGATTTTTCGCCCTTTTCTTCGAGTACGTTGGCGAGAGTGGGTAAAGTATGGGTCGGATCATATCGTCTGCGGCTACACAGGGAGTTGGCGTGAAGAGAAAGCTGCCCGCCCTCAATTTACTGCGATTATTTGAAGAGACTTGTCGGACGCTGAGCGTCAGCAAAGCGGCAGACGCCCTGTTTATTACCCAGAGTGCCGCCAGTCGTCAGCTTCGCCAGTTGGAAACCTTCATCGGTAAAGATCTGTTTATTCGCAGCCACAGCGGGTTAGTTCTGACTCAGGAAGCGATAATGCTATTGCCGGTTGTGCGTCAGTCGCTGGATGTGCTGGAAGAGGGAATTGAACGGGTGCAGCTGCGTAACCCTCGCCAGCATCTGCGCCTACAGGTCGCGCCCACCTTTGCCACCCGTTGGCTGGCTCCTCGTCTGGTGACCCTGCGCCAGCGTAACAGTCAGTTGCAAATCGCCCTGATCAGTGAAGCCCGGCAAAAATACTGTGATTTTGATGGCGCCATCCGTTTTGGTTCGCCGGAGGAAGCACGCACCCGGGGGGAGTGGCTGCGTTACGAAACCCTGGTACTGGTTAGCAGCCCGCTATTAATGATCGACCATGTTTTCCCCCCGCTGCAGGGCGTTCCCCATTTACATGTACTGAATGGCGATAGCCGACTGGATAACTGGGCGCGCTGGTGCGAGGCGGCGGGGGAAGCGCCGCAGCCGCAGGAGAGTGGGCTGGAGTTCAGCACCCAGGATCAGGCGATCAACGCCTGCATCACGGGGGCGGGCTATGCGGTACTGGATCGCGGCATGATCGTCAATGAACTGCGGCAGGGGATGCTGGTGGAACTGTCACCGCTGGCACTGCGCAGTCCCCGCGGTTACTGGCTGGAAATCCCCGCGCCTAAGCGTGACTTGCCGCGCGTCAGGGTATTTCGTGAGTGGTTGTTAACCCAGATAGCAACAGGAGAAGTGTGTGAAGCTTGAGGCGGTGTTACGGCAGTACCCGGTGCTGGCGGTGGTAAAAGATGCGGCGGGATTGCAGGCGGCGCTGGCGTCGGATTGTCGAGTGGTCTCGGTGCTGCACGGTGCCATTGCAATACTGGCGACAGCGTGCAGCAGACCAAACCGGCGGCTAAGCTGGCTTTCATTCCTGCCGATCTGCTGGAGGGCAGTTCCAATCAGGAAGCGGTGATTCCGTTCCTGAAAATTGTCACCGGGACAGATGGCATTATCAGCACCAAACCGGCGATGCTAAAAGCGGCGCGACAGCAGGCTTTTTGCGTCATATAACGTCTTTGTACCCGATTCACTTCCGTTGAGTAATATTGAAAAGCAGATTGTACAATCGCTGCCGGATTGGCTGCGGATCCAGCCCGGCGGTATGCCAACCGTGGCGTCTGGCAGGTTAAGTGAACGCCTCACCTGGCCAGCAGTCTCTTCCCCCTGAGGAATAAACGACGCGGGGAGCCTGGCTCCCCCGTCTTCAGGCTGGCTGCACGCCGGTAAGGTTTCCACCGTCTGCCCCGACTCCCCTTACTCAGCGCGGCTGCACACCTCACACTGCGGGTCTTTCGCCACTTTCACCTCACGAAACTGCAGCGTCATCGCATCGTAAATCAGCAGCTTACCGGCCACCGATGCGCCGTAATCGGTCAGCAGACGCAGGGTCTCCATCGCCTGCAGCGCGCCAATTACCCCCACCAGCGGCGACATCACGCCCGTTTCCACACAGCTGAGCGTCGGCGCGCCGAACAGCCGGCTGATGCAGCGATAGCAGGGCGCCTCCGGCTGCCAGCGAAAGACGCTAAGCTGCCCCTCCATACGGATAGCGGCGCCAGAGACCAGCGGTACCCGGGCGGCAAAACACCCGCGGTTGAGCTGTTCGCGGGTGGCGAGGTTATCCGTGCAGTCCACTACCGCATCGTGAGCGGCAATCTGCGCCGCCAGCGCCGCCTCATCCAGCGGCTGGTTTATCACGTTCAGCGTCACGTGGGGATTCAGGGCGGCGAGGCTAGCCCGGGCGGAATCCACCTTCGGCTGGCCCAGGCTGGCGTCACCGTGCAGCACCTGGCGCTGCAGATTGGAGAGGGACACCACGTCAAAGTCCAGCAGCGTCAGCGTGCCGCAGCCCGCTGCGGCCAGATACTGCGCGGCGGCGCAGCCGAGTCCGCCAAGGCCTACTACCAGCACCCGCGCCGCCTTCAGCCGCTCCTGACCCTCAAAATCAAAGCCGCGCAGCACGATTTGTCGGTTATAGCGCAGCGCCTCTTCATCGCTCAGCTCCGGCAGCATTCAGCCTCCCAACAGCGCGTTAAAGGGCTCGATCTCGACCCATTCACCGTCCTCCACTCGCCCGCGTTCGCGCTCCAGCACGATAAAGCAATTGGCCTGGCTGAAGGAGCTGAAGACGTGTGAACCCTGATGGCCGGTGCTTTTTACCTGGAGTTCGCCGTCTGCACCGCGGCTAAACACCCCACGCTGAAAATCGAGACGGCCGGGCTGTTTTTTCAATGCCCCGACGGCGCGGGCGCGCAGCCGCGGCGGCAGCGACGGGCCCTGCCGGCCGCTCAATTTCGCCAACAGCGGCTGCACCAGCTGATAAAAGGTCAGCGCGGCGGAGACCGGATTGCCGGGCAGGCCACAAAACCAGCTGTTTGGCAGGCGGCCAAAGGCAAACGGTTTTCCGGGCTTGATCGCCAGCTTCCAGAAGTTGACCTCACCGAGGCTCTCCAGCAGCGATTTGGTGTAGTCGGCTTCGCCCACCGACACGCCGCCGCTGCTGATCACCACGTCGGCGTCGGCATCGGCGCGCTCGAAGGCCGCGCGCAGCGCGGTTTCGTCGTCGCGAATAATGCCGAGGTCCTGCACTTCGCAGCCAAGCTGCGCCAGCATCAGGCGCACGGCAAAGCGGTTGGTGTCGTAAATTTGCCCATCGGCCAGCGGTTGACCGGGAGGCACCAGCTCGTCGCCGGTGGAGAAGATGGCCACGCGCGGTGGGCGCAGGATTTCAACCTCACTGACGCCCAGTGACGCCAGCAGCGGCAGCTGGGCGGCACCGAGGCGCACGCCGGCCGCCAGCACCGTCGCACCGGCCCGGATATCCTCGCCGGGCAGGCGAATGTTCTGCCCCGGCTGCACAACGCCCTGAAAGCGCACGCCCGCTTCGCTTACCTCGGCCAGCTCCTGCATCACCACCGCATCGGCCCCGGCGGGAACGGGCGCCCCGGTCATGATTCGCAGGCAGGTGGCAGGCGGCCAGTCAGCCGCCAGCGGGCTGCCGGCAAACACTTTTGCGGCTACCGGCAGCGGCTGGCCGGTGGCCAGATCGGCCAGCCGCACGGCGTAGCCGTCCATCGCCGAATTGGCGAACGGCGGCACGTTCACCGGAGAGATGACCGGGCCGGCGGTCACCAGGCCCGCTGCGGTAGCGAGCGGCAGACGCCGCGTCTCGCTAATGGGCGTGACCGCCGCCAGCATCTTTTCCCGCGCTGTTTCCAGTGAAATCAACCCGGCGGTAAAGCTTTCCATAGTGATACCTCGTAGAGATCGCAGAGGATAATTATGGCAGACCGGCGCAGGGGGATAAACCACGGCGTGTGCCGGTTGGCTATGAGCTTATTCCATAATCTGCTTTACAAGGCATCCGGGCCTACCTATAGTCAAAAATTACGATTTTTTACCGGGGCGTTATTGCCTAACTCAGTGTTTTTCATGCCGATTTAATCACGCAGGGTGACGTTAATCATGGGGAAAGCGGTTATTGCTATTCACGGCGGCGCGGGCGCGATTGCCCGGTCCCGGCTGTCGCCAGAGCAGGAGCGGGCCTACGTCGACGCGCTGTCCGCGATCGTTACGTGCGGACAGGCCCTCCTCGCCGGGGGCGGCAGTGCGCTGGACGCGGTAACAGAGGCCGTGCGCCAGCTCGAAGCCTGCCCGCTGTTTAACGCCGGCGTCGGCAGCGTCTTTACCCATCAGGGCCGCCACGAGCTGGATGCCTGCATCATGGATGGCCGCACGCTGGAGGCCGGCGCGGTGGCGGGCGTCAGCCGCATCCGCTATCCGATCCTCGCCGCGCGAGCGGTGCTGGAGTCCAGTCCGCACCTGCTGCTGATTGGCGAAGGTGCCGAAACCTTTGCCTTCCTGCAGGGACTGGAGGCGGTTGAGCCCGCGTTTTTCTCCACGCCGGCGCGACGGGCCCAGCTGGAGCGCGCGCAGGCGGCGCAGCAGACCCTGCTGGATCACGACGGTGCGCCGCTGGATAGCGATCGTAAGTTTGGCACCGTGGGTGCGGTGGCGCTGGATCTCGCCGGCAATCTGGCGGCGGCCACCTCCACCGGCGGCATGACCAATAAGCTGGCCGGGCGGGTCGGTGATTCGCCGATCGTTGGCGCCGGCTGCTATGCCAATAATGCCAACGTAGCCGTCTCCTGTACCGGCACCGGCGAGGTGTTTATGCGCACGCTGGCCGCCTACGATATCGCTGCGCTGATGGAGTATGCCGGCCTGTCGCTGCAGGAGGCCAGTGAGCGGGTGATTGGCGAAAAAATTCCGGTACTCGGCGGCAGCGGCGGCGCCATTGCCATTGATCGCGAAGGCAATCTGGCCATGCCGTTTACCACCGAAGGCATGTACCGCGCCTCGGCCCGGGTGGGCGATGCGCCCTCCGTCGGCATCTATCGCGAAGGCTGCGGGGAGGGGGGACATGGCTGACTCATCCCCGCTGGCGGCGGATCAGGTACTGGCGGTCAACCGTCTACGCGTAGCCTTTGGCGACACGCCGGCGGTGAACGGCCTGTCGCTGACGGTAAAGCGCGGTGAGACCCTGGCCATCGTCGGCGAATCGGGCTCGGGCAAGTCGGTCACCTCGCTGGCGCTGATGCGGCTGGTGGAGCAGGGCGGCGGGCAAATTACCGACGGTGAAATCTGGCTGCGTCGCCGCAGCGGCGAGGTGTGCGATCTGCGCGCGCTGCCGGCCAGCCAGCTGCGGCAGATTCGCGGCGCTGACGTGGCGATGATTTTTCAGGAGCCGATGACCACGCTGAATCCGGTGTTCACCATCGGAGACCAGCTTGCCGAATCTTTCCGCCTGCATCAGGGATCGTCGCGGCGCGAAGCGTGGCAGCAGGCGCGCGATATGCTGGACTGCGTGCGTATTCCCGATGCCGGTAACGTGCTGCGCCGCTACCCGCATCAGCTCTCCGGCGGCATGCGCCAGCGGGTAGTGATTGCGATGGCGCTCTCCTGTCGTCCGGCGCTGCTGATTGCCGATGAGCCCACCACCGCGCTGGACGTCACGATTCAGGCCCAAATTTTGCAGCTGATGCGCGCCCTGCAGCGCGAGATGGGCATGGGGATGATTTTTATCACCCATGATATGGGGGTGGTCGCCGAAATGGCCGACCGCGTGCAGGTCATGCACCGTGGCTCTCCCGTCGAGAGCGGTACACCGGAGGCGATTTTTTATCGCGCGCAGCAGCCCTATACCCGCGCGCTGCTGGCGGCGGTACCGCGACTGGGGGCGATGCGCGGTAAACCTCTGCCGGAAAAATTCCCGCTGCCGGGCGGCGAGCCCTCCCTCGCTGTCGCGCCGCCGGCTCCCAGCGGGCCGGCGCTGCTGGAGGTCCGTGACCTGGTGGCCGGCTTTGACCTGCGCAGCGGCTGGCGCAACCGCATCACCCGCCGGGTGCACGCGGTGGAAAAAATCAGTTTTGATCTGCGTCCCGGCGAGACGCTGGCGCTGGTGGGGGAATCGGGCTGCGGTAAATCCACCACCGGCCGGGCGCTGCTGCAGCTGGTGGCCAGCCAGGGCGGCAGCATCACCTTTGACGGCCAGCGCATCGATCGGCTGCGCGGCCGTCCGCTGGCGGCGCTGCGCCGCGATATCCAGTTCATTTTTCAGGATCCCTACGCGTCGCTCGATCCGCGGCAGACGGTGGGCTACGCCATCAAAGAGCCGCTGCTGGTGCACGGCCTGGCCCGCGGCGCGGCGGCGGATCGCCGCGTGGCCGAACTGTTGACCCGCGTAGGCCTGCTGCCGGAGCACGCCTCGCGCTATCCGCACGCGTTCTCCGGCGGGCAGCGTCAGCGCATTTGCATCGCTCGCGCGCTGGCGCTGAATCCAAAGCTGGTGATTGCCGACGAGGCGGTCTCCGCGCTGGACGTCTCTATCCAGGCGCAAATCGTCAATTTGATGCTCGATCTGCAGCGCGAGCGGGGTATCGCCTTTCTGTTTATCTCTCACGATATGGCGGTGGTGGAGCGCATCAGCCACCGCGTAGCGGTGATGTATCTGGGACAGATCGTTGAAATCGGTCCGCGGCAGGCGGTGTTTGAGCATCCGCAGCATCCCTATACCCGTAAGCTACTGGCGGCCGTGCCGGTGGCCGAGCCGGGGGCGCGGCGGCGCGAACGCCCGCTGCTGGCGGATGATATTCCCAGCCCGATTCGGGCGCTGGGCGACCCCCCTCTTACCGTTCCGCTGGAGCAGGTCAGCGACGGTCACTATGTCGCCCGCCATTCGATTGGCTAGCCGGGCGTACAGCGTATTTTTGGCAGGGACTACAGGAGAGCAACAGATGATGAGTTATCGCAAAGGGTTACTGGCTGCCGGCTTACTCGGTACGCTGACGGCGCTGCCTGCCTGGGCGGCAAAAGAGGTGGTGGTGGCCGTTGGCTCCAATTTCACTACCCTCGATCCCTACGACGCCAACGACACCCTGTCGCAGGCGGTGGCGAAATCGTTCTATCAGGGGCTGTTTGGCTTTGATAAGGACATGAAGCGCATTAACGTGCTGGCGGAGAGCGCCACCCCCAGCGCGGATGGCCTCCGCTGGACCATTAAACTGCGCCCGAATATTCAGTTCCAGGACGGCACGCCGTTTAACGCCGAGGCGGTTAAGATCAATCTCGATCGCGCCAGTAACCCGGACAACCGCCTGAAGCGCTATAACCTGTTTAAATCCATTGACCGCACCGAGGTGGTCGATCCGCTGACGGTCAACGTGACGCTGAAACAGCCGTTCTCGGCGTTTGAGAACGTGCTGGCGCACCCGGCGGCGGCGATGATTTCGCCGGCGGCGTTGAAAAAATGGGGCAAGGCGATCGGTTTCCATCCGGTCGGCACCGGCCCGTATCAGCTGGAGACCTGGAACCCGACGGATTACGTCAAGGTGAAGAAGTGGTCTGGCTACTGGCAACCGGGCTACCCGAAGCTGGATGGCATTACCTGGCGTCCGGTGGTTGATAACAACACCCGCGCGGCGATGTTGCAAACCGGCGAAGCGAATTTCGCGTTCCCGATCCCCTATGAGCAGGCACCGCTGCTGGCGAAAAGCGACAAGGTCGATCTGGTGACTTCACCTTCGATCATGCAGCGCTATATCAGTCTAAACGTGACGCAGAGGCCGTTTGATAATCCGAAGGTACGCGAGGCGCTGAACTACGCCATCAATCGTCAGGCGCTGGTCAAGGTGGCCTTTGCCGGCTACGCCACGCCGGCTACCGGTATTGTGCCGCCGGCCATCGAGTATGCGCAGAGCTATCCGCCGCTCGAATACAATCCGGCCAAAGCGCGCGCGCTGCTACAGGAAGCGGGCTACCCCAACGGCTTTACCACCGCCCTGTGGTCATCGCATAACCACAGCACCGCGCAGAAAGTGCTGCAGTTTACCCAGCAGCAGCTGGCGCAGGTGGGAATCAAGGCCACGGTCACCGCCATGGATGCCGGCCAGCGCGCGGCCGAGGTCGAAGCGAAAGGACAGAAAGAGAGCGGCGTGCGGATGTTCTACACCGGCTGGTCGGCCTCCACCGGCGAAGCCGACTGGGCGCTGACGCCGCTGTTTGCCACCCCGTCCTGGCCGCCGGCGCTGTTCAATACGGCGTTCTACAGCAACCCGCAGGTTGACAGCGATCTCAGCGAGGCGCTGAAAACCACCGATCACGCCGACAAGGCGCGGCTGTACAAAGACGCGCAGGATCGTATCTGGCAGGCGCAGCCGTGGATCCCACTGGTGGTGGAAAAACTGGTGTCGGCGAAAAGTAAAAACCTGAGCGGGTTTTATGTCCAGCCCGATACCGGCTTTGATTTTATCGACGCCGAACTGAAGTAAGGCAACGCGCCGGGGCCGCCCGGCGCAGGACACACTATGCTGAACTACATCATTAAACGCCTGCTGGGACTGATTCCAACGCTGCTGATCGTCGCGGTGCTGGTGTTTCTGTTTGTCCACCTGCTGCCGGGTGATCCGGCGCGGCTGGTGGCCGGACCGGAGGCCGACGCCACGGTCGTGGCGCTGGTGCGTCAGGAACTCGGTCTCGATCAGCCGCTGTGGCGACAGTTTCTGCATTTTATTGGCCATGCGCTGCAGGGCGATTTCGGTACCTCCATGGTCTCGAAGCGGCCGGTCTCCAGTGAGATAGCCCAGCGTTTTCTGCCGACGCTGCTGCTGACCCTCGCCAGCATGGCCTGGGCCGTCACGATAGGCATGGCGATCGGTATGATCTCTGCCGTGTGGCGAAATCGCTGGCCGGACCGGCTGGGCATGGCGCTGGCGGTCTCCGGCGTCTCCTTTCCGTCGTTTGCGCTGGGGATGCTGCTGATTCAGGTGTTTTCGGTCCAGCTCGGCTGGCTGCCTACGGTAGGCGCCGACAGCTGGCAACACTATATTCTGCCGTCGCTAACGCTGGGCGCGGCGGTGGCGGCGGTGATGGCGCGCTTTACCCGCGCCGCCTTCGTCGAGGTCATTCAGGAAGACTATATGCGCACCGCGCGGGCCAAAGGGGTGCCGGAGTGGCGGGTGATCCTCAAGCACGGCCTGCGCAACGCGATGATTCCGGTGGTCACCATGATGGGGCTGCAGTTTGGTTTTCTGCTCGGCGGATCCATCGTGGTCGAAGTGGTATTTAACTGGCCGGGGCTGGGGCGGCTGCTGGTGGATTCCGTTACCCTGCGCGACTATCCGGTGATTCAGGCAGAAGTGCTGCTGTTTTCGCTGGAGTTTATCTTGATCAATCTGGTGGTCGATGTGCTATATGCCGCGATCAACCCGACTATTCGCTACCGGTAAGGAGGAGCGATGACACACGGGCGACGCGAAGCCGCGCTGGCGGTGGAGCCACTCAGCGGCCTGCCGCAACCGACCCTCTGGCGCAGCGTCTGGCGGCGTTTTGCCGCGCATCCGGTAGCGGTAGCTGCGTTGCTGTTTGTGCTACTGCTGGTGGTGGTGGCGCTGTTCGCCCCCTGGCTGGTGCCGTATGACGCCGAAAACGACTTCGACTACGACCGGCTGAACGACGGCCCCTCGGTGCAGCACTGGTTTGGGGTCGATGCGCTGGGGCGCGATATCTTTAGCCGTATTCTGCTCGGCGCCCGCCTGTCGCTGGCCTCCGGACTGCTCTCCGTGGCGCTGGGCGGCGCGGTCGGCGTTGCCTTTGGCCTGCTGGCGGGCTATTACGAAGGGCTGTGGGATCGGCTGGTGATGCGCGTCTGCGACGTGCTGTTCGCCTTCCCCGGGATCCTGCTGGCCATCGCTATCGTGGCGATCATGGGCAGCGGGATGGCCAACGTGATTGTGGCCGTGGCGGTGTTCAGCGTGCCGGCGTTTGCCCGCCTGGTGCGCGGCAATACGCTGGTGCTCAAGCAGCAGACCTGGATTGAGTCGGCGCGCAGCATTGGCGCCTCGGATCTGACCATTATCGTGCGCCACATTTTGCCCGGCTGCCTGTCATCAATTGTGGTCTATTTTACGCTGCGCATCGGTACTGCGATCATCACCGCCGCCAGCCTGTCGTTCCTTGGCCTCGGCGCGCAGCCGCCCACGCCGGAGTGGGGCGCGATGCTCAACGAAGCGCGGGCCGACATGGTGCTGGCGCCGCACGTGGCGCTGTTTCCCAGCCTGGCGATTTTCTTCACCGTGCTGGCTTTTAATTTGCTGGGCGACGGTCTGCGCGACGCCCTCGATCCGAAGCTGGACGGTTGAAGGCCGGCGCCGCAGCGGCTCAGGCCGACGTGGATTACCGCGCGTCGCCGGAGCGCTACCGCGCTGGGTGCGGCGAGCAGGGCGTGCTCAGCGTCGAGCCCTGTAAAAGTGAGCTACTGCCGCACTGGCGGTTTAAAACGGTGGCGCTGGCTGAAGAGTCTGCCCGCGCGCTGATGGCCTGCTTTGAACAGTATCGCGGCGCCGACGATGTTGTCGGGATGGATATGGCCAGGCCGTTTATGCAGATGGGCTACACCCGCGCGCGGCCCAACGCCAATCCTCCGGGAGGGCGGAAATAGGATGCCAACGGCGTACCGCTCCCGCGCGGGGAGGATCGGAAAAAGGCCGCCGCGGCGGCCGAGTTTACCGCCTGTTGGGATCGGATCCGCGGCGACGAAGACACTCTGGCGCGCAAACGTGCGCGCCAGTACGGTTAAACCCGGCTGCCCCACAGATCGTATTCGTCGGCGTGCTCGACCATCACCCGCACCACGTCACCGGGCTTGACGCCGGTTTCGCCGTTCAGGTACACCGAGCCATCAATCTCCGGCGCATCTGCCATGCTGCGGCCAATGGCGCCTTCGCCGTCAACCTCGTCGATCATCACCAGCAGCTCGCGGCCCACTTTCTCCTGCAGGCGCTCGGCAGAGATCCGCTGCTGCAGCAGCATAAAGCGTTCCAGGCGCGCCTGCTTCACCGCTTCCGGAACCGGATCGGGTAGCTGATTGGCGGTTGCACCCTCTACCGGGCTGTAGGCAAAGCAGCCGACGCGATCCAGCCGCGCCGCCTGCAGGAAGTCCAGCAGCATCTGGAAATCCTCTTCCGTCTCGCCGGGAAAACCGACGATGAAGGTCGAGCGCAGGGTCAGCGTCGGACAGATCTCTCGCCAGCGCTTAATGCGCTCCAAGGTGCGCTCAACCGCGCCCGGGCGCTTCATCAGTTTCAGAATCCGCGGGCTGGCGTGCTGCAGCGGGATATCCAAGTAGGGCAGGATCTTGCCTTCCGCCATCAGCGGGATCACCTCATCCACGTGCGGATAGGGGTAAACGTAGTGCAGACGCACCCATACGCCCAGCTTCGCCAGCTGCTCACACAGGCTCACCATGCTGGTTTTCACCGGCGCGCCGTTCCAGAAGCCGGTGCGATGCTTCACGTCCACGCCGTAGGCGGAGGTGTCCTGGGAAATCACCAGCAGCTCTTTAACGCCGGCGGAGACCAGCCGCTTCGCCTCATCCAGTATCGCGCCAATTTCGCGGCTGTCGAGATCGCCGCGCATGGAGGGAATAATGCAGAAGGTGCAGCGGTGGTTGCAGCCTTCAGAAATTTTCAGATAGGCGTAGTGACGCGGCGTCAGCTTCACGCCCTGTTCCGGCACCAGGCTCATAAACGGATTATGCTGCGGCTTCGGCACGTAATGGTGCACGTGCGACAGCACCTGCTCGTAGCTGTGCGGTCCGGTGATTTCCAGCACTTTTGGATGCACTTCGCGGATCTGATCCTCTTTGGCACCCAGACAGCCGGTGACAATCACCTTACCGTTCTCATTCAGGGCTTCACCGATCGCCTCCAGCGACTCCTGTACCGCACTGTCAATAAATCCGCAGGTGTTAACAATCACCAGGTCAGCATCGTCGTAGCGCGGCACCACGTCATAGCCTTCGGTCCGCAGCTCGGTCAGGATCCGTTCGGAGTCGACGAGGTTTTTAGGACAGCCAAGAGAAACAAAGCCGACGCGCGGCGGCTGTTGGGTAGCATTGCTCATAAGGTTAAAAAATCATCAGTGATGGAGGGCAGGCGATGATTCTACAGCGGTTGCCGCCGTTTTTGTACAGCAAAAGATGAAGAAACTGCGCGCGCGACCCGGGGCGTTCCCCGGCCTCCCGCCCGGCGTAAGCTTGCGTAAACATGGCGCCGGCGCGGCCGGCGACGGCTACAGTGATCATATCATTCCCTCGGTGAGGAACCATTATGACGGGCTATCGGCGGTTAGTGGCAGGTGCAGTAGGACTGTGGTTAACGGGCGGGTCGGCGGCGGCGCTGCAGGTTGAGATCCTGCAGGATAAGCTGGATCACCCCTGGGCACTGGCGTTTCTGCCGGGCGATCGCGGAATAGTGATCACCGAGCGCAGCGGCCAGCTGCGGCACTGGCAGCCACAGAGCGGCCTCTCGGCGCCGATTACCGGCGTGCCGGCGGTGTGGGCGCAGCGGCAGGGCGGGCTGCTGGACGTGGCGCTGGCGCCGGACTTCGCGCAGAGCCGTCGGGTGTGGCTGAGCTATACGCTGCGCGGTGCGCAGGGAGTCGGGGCCGCCGTGGGCTTCGGTCGTCTGTCAGAGGATGTCCGCCGCCTTGAGGGGTTTACCGAGGTGCTCCGGCAAGCGCCGGCGCTCTCCTCCGGCGCCAACCTCGGGACGCGCATCGCGTTTGCGCCGACCGGACATGTGTGGGTGGCCTTTGGCGATAACTTTGTGGCGGAAAACGCGCAGCGGCTGGATACCCTGCAGGGCAAACTGGTGCGGCTGAACCCGGACGGCAGCGTGCCGGCGGATAATCCGCTGGTCGGTCGCGAGGGCGCGCGACCGGAAATCTGGGCCTGGGGACTGCGCAATCCGCAGGGGCTGGCGGTGCATCCCACCACCGGCGTGCTGTGGGAGAGCGAACACGGTCCGCGCGGCGGCGACGAGATAAACCGTATCGCCAGGGGGCAAAACTATGGCTGGCCGCTGGCCACCTGGGGCGTAGACTACAGCGGTGAGAAGGTGCCGGGGTCGCGCGGCGGTGAGGTGGCTGGCACGGTACCGCCGGTTGAATGGTGGAAAGTCTCGCCGGCCATCAGTGGCATGGCTTTTTATCAGCACCCCCGCTTTCCGCAGTGGCAAAATATGCTGTTTGTTGGCGCCCTGAAGGACCGCAATCTGATTCAGCTGCGCCTGAGCGGCGATCGGGTCGTGGCGCAGCAGCGGCTGCTGGGCGCGCGCGGGGAGCGTATTCGCGACGTGCGGGCCGGACCGGACGGCTACCTGTATCTGCTCACCGATGAGGCCAACGGCAAGCTGCTGCGCGTGTCGCCCGAGGGCGCCGCGCCCTGAATGCCTCACCGGCCGCGTCAGGCGGCCGGTGAGCTTATTTAGTCCACCGCCATACCGGCCAGCCGCGGCTCAAGGCCTGCTGCTCCAGTGCGGCATCGGGATTGATCGCGTGTGGAAAGTCCGCAAGCGCCAGCATCGGCAGATCGTTGTGCGAATCGCTGTAGGCCCAGATATGGTTAAACCTCAGTTCGGGATGCTGTGCCTGCCATTCGCGCAGGCGGGCCACTTTGCCCTGCTGATAGGTAAAAGTACCCTGCGTTTTGCCCGTGTAGCAGTCGTTAACGACTTCCATGCCAATTGCCAGGGCACCGTGCGCCCCCAGCTGGCGGGCAATCGGACTGACCAGGTGATCGCCGTTGGCCGAAATCACCAGAAGGGTGTCGCCGCGCTGCTGGTGGAACTGCAGCCGCGCCAGCGCGGCCGGATAGACCCGCGGCAAAATATCGCGCTGAATAAAGCGGCGTACCCAGCCGTCCACCGTGAGCGTCGCCTTGCCGGCGATCGGTGCCAGCAGGGTGTCCATGTACTCCTCCATCTGCAGCGTGCCCTGGTAATAACGCTGCATCAGCGCCTCGTCCTGACGCACTATGGCATCGTCCGCGTAGCCTTGTGACACCAGCCACAGCAGCCACAGACTGGCGGTATCTTCGCAAATCAGGGTTTCATCGAGATCAAATAACGCTAAGTCCATGGGCTCATCCTCATGATTCAGTTTCTTTAAGGGTAACGGAAACGGTGCAGTGAGTCCGCCGACGCCGCGCGCCTTTCAGACAATGACGCAGAAAAAAAAGCCGGACCGGCGCGGCAAGATACAGATTTGTCTAATAAACTCTAAAAAACTTTACGGTGTGAAGGTTTCATTACGTTTTTGGAAACGTTAGCGTAGGGGCGGGACGTGCAGCACTGGCTGCGCGTATACCCCTGTCTTTCAAATGGAAACGCTGGGCCAGCCATGAAGAAAATACCTCTCTGCCTGTCGGCAACTTTGCTATGCGTACTGAGCAGCGCGGCCTCTGCGGTCGATGCGCCGGCTCCCCCCCAAATCGAGGCGAAAGCCTGGCTGCTGATGGATTATGCCAGCGGTGAAGTGCTCGCCGAATCGCAGGCCGATCAGCGGCTTGATCCCGCCAGCCTGACCAAAATCATGACCAGCTACGTGGTGGGCCAGGCGCTGAAGCAGGGCAAAATTCACCGTGATGACCTCGTGACCGTCGGCAAAGATGCCTGGGCGACCGGAAACCCGGTGCTGCGCGGCTCGTCGCTGATGTTCCTCAAGCCGGGTGATCGGATCCCGGTATCGGAGCTGAATAAAGGGGTGATCATTCAGTCCGGCAACGATGCCAGCATCGCGCTGGCCGACTACGTGGCCGGCAGTCAGGACGCCTTCGTTGGCCTGATGAATAACTACGTGAAGGCGCTGGGCCTGAACAATACCCACTTCAAGACGGTACACGGCCTGGACTCCGACGGGCAGTACAGCACCGCGCGCGACATGGCGCTGCTTGGCCAGGCGTTGATTCGTGACGTCCCGGAAGAGTACGCGATCAACAAAGAAAAAGCGTTTACCTTCAACAATATTCGCCAGATTAACCGAAACCGCCTGCTGTGGAGCAGCAATCTGCACGTTGACGGCATAAAAACCGGTCACACCGCCGGCGCCGGCAATAACCTGGTCGCCTCGGCCACCGAAGGGGATATGCGCCTGATCTCTGTGGTGCTCGGCGCGCAAACCGATGCCATTCGCTTTCGCGAAAGCGAAAAGCTGCTCACCTGGGGCTTCCGCTTTTTTGAAACGGTGACGCCGGTAAAGGCCGATAAGCCGTTTGTGACCCAGCGCGTCTGGTATGGCGATCGGAAAGAGGTCGGGCTGGGCGTTGCCAACGACGCGGCGATCACCGTGCCAAAAGGGCAGCTGAAAAATCTGAAGGCCAGCTTTACCCTCCGCGACGCCGCGCTGACCGCACCGCTGAAAAAAGGGCAGCAGGTGGGCACGATTGATTTTCAGCTGGACGGTAAATCGGTGGCGCAGCGGCCGCTGGTGGTGATGGAGGCGGTGAACGAGGGCGGCGTCTTCAGCCGGCTCCTGGACTTCATCATGATGAAGCTGAACGGTTGGTTTGGCAGTTGGTTTCGCTGAGATAAAAGCGCCCCCTCGCGCAGAGGGGGCGTTGACCATGTTTACTTCACCGGCATGCCCGGCTCGGCGCCGCTGTCGGCGCCAAGAATAAACAGATCCTTGCCGCCGGGGCCGGCAGACAGCACCATGCCTTCCGATACGCCAAAGCGCATCTTGCGCGGCGCCAGGTTGACCACTACCACGGTCAGGCGCCCTACCAGCACGGTCGGATCGGGATAGGCCGCGCGAATGCCGGAGAAAATCTGCCGGGTTTCGCCGCCCAGGTCCAGCTCCAGACGCAGCAGCTTGTCTGACCCGTCCACGCACGCGGCGGTGGTGATGCGCGCCACACGCATGTCCACTTTGGCAAAGTCATCGATGGTGATGGTGCCCGTCGCCTCCGCGGTGGTTGCCGCCGGCGGTTTGGCTCGGGTGGCCGCGGTAGCGGCCTGCGCGGCCGGAGCGGCAGCGGCGGCATCCGCTTTCGAGGCCTCGACCAGCGCCGCCACGTTGGCCGGCTCGATGCGGCTGTAGAGCGCTTTGAACGGATTAATGGCGTGCGACAGCAGCGGCTGCTGCACGCCCTCCCAGGTCAGCGGCTGGCCGAGGAAAGCTTCGGCGCGTTCGCTCAGCGACGGCAGTACCGGCTTCAGCCAGGTCATCAGGACGCGGAACAGATTGATACCCATTGAGCAGATCGCCTGCAGATCCGCGTCGCGCCCCTCCTGCTTCGCCACCACCCACGGTGCCTGCTCATCCACGTAGCGGTTAGCCAGGTCGGCCAGCGCCATGATTTCCCGCACTGCGCGGCCATACTCACGGCTCGCCCAGGCTTCACCGATGCTCTGCGCTGCGTCGGTAAAGGTTTTGTACAACGCCGGATCGGCCAGTTCGGCCGCCAGCTGTCCGCCAAAGCGCTTCGTGATAAAACCGGCGTTGCGCGACGCGAGGTTCACCAGCTTATTGACAATGTCGGCGTTCACGCGCTGAACAAAATCTTCCAGATTGAGATCGATATCGTCGATGCGTGACGACAGTTTGGCGGCGTAATAGTAGCGCAGGCTGTCGGCGTCGAGGTGTTCAAGCCAGGTACTGGCCTTGATAAAGGTGCCGCGCGACTTGGACATTTTGGCGCCGTTTACCGTCACATAGCCGTGAACAAACAGGTTGGTCGGTTTACGGAAGCCGCTGCCTTCCAGCATTGCCGGCCAGAACAGGCTGTGGAAATAGACAATGTCTTTGCCGATAAAGTGATACAGCTCGGCGTCGGAGTCTTTCCGCCACCAGGCATCAAAGTCGATATCGCCGCGCTTGTCACACAGGTTCTTAAACGATCCCATGTAGCCGATCGGCGCATCCAGCCAGACGTAGAAGTATTTGCCCGGCGCATCCGGAATTTCAAAGCCGAAGTAGGGGGCATCGCGTGAGATATCCCACTGCTGCAGGCCCGATTCAAACCACTCCTGCATTTTATTGGCCACCTGCGGCTGCAGAGCGCCGGAGCGGGTCCAGGCCTGCAGCATGGCGCTAAAGCTCGGCAGATCGAAAAAGAAGTGCTCGGAATCGCGCAGCACCGGCGTCGCGCCAGAGACCACGGATTTCGGATCGATCAGTTCCGTCGGGCTGTAGGTCGCCCCGCACACTTCACAGTTATCGCCGTACTGATCCGCCGCTTTACAGGTCGGGCAGGTGCCTTTTACAAAGCGGTCCGGCAGAAACATGCCTTTTTCCGGATCGTAAAGCTGCGAGATAGTGCGGTTTTTAATAAAGCCGTTCTCTTTCAGGCGGGTATAAATCAGCCCGGACAGCTCACGGTTTTCGTCGCTGTGCGTGGAGTGATAGTTATCGTAGCTGATGTTAAAGCCGGCGAAATCAGTCTGATGCTCCTGACTCATCTCAGCAATCATCTGCTCCGGCGCGATGCCGGACTGCTGCGCTTTCAGCATGATCGGCGTACCGTGGGCGTCATCGGCGCAGATGAAATAAACCTGATTGCCGCGCATTCGCTGGTAACGGACCCAAATATCTGCCTGGATATGCTCGAGCATGTGGCCGAGATGGATGGAGCCGTTGGCGTACGGCAGCGCGCACGTTACCAAAATTTTCTTCGCGACTGGAGTCATAGTGAGACTTGCTATACCTGATTGAAAATGGGGGTTAGATGTTACCCGAAAGCGCGGGGGTGCGTAAACAAAGGGGGCACGAAGGGGATTATTTCCCGGCGAATCCCCTACCCGGCGACGGCTTCTGATATTCTTAACGCATTGAGTTTCGTTGAACACACTGAAGGAGAGGGAATGCGCGACCATTCCACGTCACCCCTGTCACCGGACACGCTGCGCGCGATGGTGAACGGGGTATTGGCATCGTTTGAACATGCCACGTTGAAACACAACCTGACGACCCTGAAGGCCGTGCATCACGTGGCGCTGATGGATAATCGCCTGCACATTGAGCTGGTGCTGCCCTTTGCCTGGAACAGCGGCTTTGACGATCTGAAAGAGCAGGTCAGCAACGAGCTGCTGCGCATGACCGGCGCGGCGGCCATCGACTGGCGTCTTCATTACGACATCGCCACCCTGCAGCGGGTGAAAAATCAGCCCGGCGTCAACGGGGTGAAAAACATTGTGGCGGTCAGCTCCGGCAAAGGCGGAGTCGGTAAGTCGAGCACGGCGGTGAATCTGGCGCTGGCGCTGATTGCCGAAGGCGCCCGGGTCGGCATCCTGGATGCGGATATCTACGGGCCGTCGATTCCCAGCATGCTGGGCACCGAGGATCAGCGCCCCAGCTCGCCGGACGGCACCCACATGGCGCCAATCCTTGCCCACGGCCTGGCGACCAACTCCATAGGCTATCTGGTGACCGAAGATAACGCCATGGTGTGGCGCGGGCCGATGGCCAGTAAGGCGCTGATGCAGCTGCTGAACGAAACCCTGTGGCCCGAGCTTGACTACCTGATCCTCGACATGCCGCCCGGTACCGGCGACATTCAGCTCACTCTGGCGCAGAACGTTCCGGTCACCGGCGCGGTGGTGGTCACCACGCCGCAGGACATCGCCCTGATAGACGCGCGCAAAGGCATCGTGATGTTTGAGAAGGTGAGCGTCCCGGTGGTGGGCATAGTGGAAAACATGAGTATGCACGTCTGTAGCCACTGCGGCCACGAGGAGCCGATCTTCGGCAGTGGCGGGGCGGAAACGCTGGCCGAGCGCTATCATACCCGGCTGCTGGGGCAGATGCCGCTGCACATCAGCCTGCGCGAGGATCTCGACTTCGGTGAGCCGACGGTGGTACGCCGCCCGGAGAGCGAATTTACCGCGCGCTATCGCCGGCTGGCGGGTGAGGTGGCGGCCCAGCTTTACTGGCAGGGCGAGGTGATCCCCGGTGAGATCGCCTTCCGCGCGCTGTAAGCGCGTCAGGGCTGATGTACAAACAGCGGCGGCACCTCGATCAGGGTGGTGTCGCCGCCGCCGCCGCTGTCAATCAGCGCAAACACCGCATCCAGCATCGCCGGCACATTCTGCTTCATCATCTCAATGTCGTGGCCGAGCAGGCTGACAAACGGATCCCAGTCAAAACAGCCCATTGTAAGCTGCCGCTCGCCAACCAGGCCCGCGCTATCCATCCAGCGCATCACCCCTTCCAGTGAAATGGTCGAGTTAACGAACAGGCCGTTAACCGGGCGCTGATGGCGCGCGGCATACTGACTGAGTACCGACGCCGCTTTTTCCGGCGCGTAGCCACAGGTCAGAATGTCCCCGGTCTGCACCGGCAGGCCGTACTCGCGGTGTGCATCGCTGAACCCGCGCAGGCGCTCGCGGGTGTTGTGATCGCTACCGCGCCCGCCGACAAACACCAGCGGTCGCTTTTCGCCCATTCGCCGCGCCACGTTCTCCAGCACCCGCCGCGTCAGCGCCCGGGCCCCGCCGTAATTATCGGAAATCACCGAGGGCGCGCGCTTGCCGGGCAGATCGAGATTCAGCGTGGGCACGCCGACGGCGGCACACAGCTCGCTGATTTTATCCGGATCGGTGGCGCCGGTGGCGATCACCCAGTCGACCTGCCAGGAGAGCATGGTCTGCGCCGCTTCCAGCTCCAGCGCCGGATCGCGGCGGGTACAGGTGACTATCGGGAACAGCCCGCGGGCGCGGGCCATTGCCTCAAAGCGCTCGACGATAGAGCCGAAATAGCGGTTATCATACTTGGGGACGATCATGCCAATGATGTGCGAGCGCTGGCTGCGCAGCACGCTGGCCTGCTTATTCGGGGCGTAACCCTGCTCCTGCGCCACCCGCGCGATCTTTTCCGCCAGCTGCGCGCTGATGCGGCGCTTCTTCCAGTTGCCGTTGAGCACCGAACTCACCGCCGTCGCCGATGCACCGGTCAGTTCCGCCAGGTCATAGATGGTAGTTTTCCGGGCTTTTTTGCGTTGAATCACAAATCCGTTACCTCTTTTTTTACCTAGCTTGACACCAAAATTGAACAGTGACAATGCTGCTCCATCGATTGAGCAATTGTGAGATCGATGTGTTCAATGTGTGAGCTTGATGTGAAATTAGGTGAAGAAGTGTCCATTCGGGAGGCGTCCGCCGCGTTGCCAGGCGTCCTGATGTCCCGCTGAACCTTTCGCTCCCGTCAGTCATCCCGCGGTCTACGGCAACCTCCGCGCGTTGACAGGTTTTCCGCTACCTGAGGAATATGACATGCGTTACCGCACAATGTTGATGGCATCCGTCGCCGTGATGATGGGAATGAGTTCGCAGGCGCTGGCAGAAGACGCCGCGACGGTCGCTTTTTTGATGCCGGATCAGGCCTCGACCCGCTATGAGCAGCACGACTATCCCGGCTTTAAAGCCCGAATGAGCAAGCTATGCGCCAGCTGTAAAGTGATTTACCAGAATGCGAACGCCAGCGCGGCGCTACAGCAGCAGCAATTTAACTCGGCGATCGCCCAGGGCGCGAAGGTGATTGTCCTCGATCCGGTGGATTCGTCGGCCGCCGCCGGACTGGTGGCGATCGCGCATCAGCAGGATGTGAAGGTGATTGCCTACGACCGGCCGATTCCAAACCAGCCGGCCGACTTCTACGTCTCCTTCGACAACGAGGGGATCGGCTATGCCATCTCCCAGTCGCTGGTGGCGCATCTGAAAGCCAGCGGCGTGCCGCAGGGCGCCGGCGTATTGGAAATTAACGGGTCTCCCACTGACGCCGCTGCCGGGCTGATTCGCGACGGCATTCATCGCGGCCTGAAGGATTCGGGCTATAAAACCCTGGCCGAATTTGACACCCCGGAGTGGGCGCCGCCCAAGGCGCAGGAGTGGACCGCTGGCCAAATCACCCGCTTTGGCGACGCCATTAAGGGGGTTGTCGCCGCCAACGACGGCACCGGCGGCGGCGCCATTGCCGCCTTTAAGGCCGCGGGCATCGCGCCGCTGCCGCCGGTCACCGGTAACGACGCTACCCTGGCGGCGCTGCAGCTGATTATCGCCGGCGATCAGTACAACACCATCTCCAAACCGTCTGAGGTGGTGGCCGCCGCCGCCGCACAGGTGGCGGTCGATCTGCTGGCCGGTAAAACGCCGAAGGCCACCACCACGCTGTATAACACGCCGTCGCAGCTGTTTGTACCGGCGGTGATCACCGCCCACAACATCAAGGCGGAGATTTTCGATAAACAGATCCAAACGCCGGCGCAGGTCTGCACCGGTGATTACGTGCAAGCCTGCAAAAAATTAGGCATAGCGCCGTAAACCGGTCCGACGGGTCCCCGATGGAGCGCGGGGACCCGCTCACAGCAAGAGGTCTTCGTTATGTCAAAGCAACCGGACCTGGGGGCCGTCAACGGCAGCCAGCCCATTTTACAGCTGCGTAAGGTGTCAAAGCATTTTGGCGCGGTGTCGGCGCTGACCGATATCGATCTGGAGGTCCACGCCGGTGAGGTGGTGGCGCTGGTGGGAGATAACGGCGCGGGCAAATCGACGCTAATTAAAGTGCTGGCCGGCGTCCATCAGCCGAGCAGCGGCAGCATCGAATTTGCCGGGCGGGAAGTGACGCTCGACAGCCCGGGCAAAGCGCTGGAGTTGGGCATCGCCACCGTGTTCCAGGATCTGGCGCTGTGTGAAAATCTCGACGTGGTCGCCAACCTGTTTCTCGGCCACGAGCTCTCGCCCTGGCAGCTGGATGAAGTGGCGATGGAGGTCCGCGCCTGGACGCTGCTGCAGGAGCTGGCGGCGCGTATTCCGTCGGTGCGGGAGCCGATTGCCTCGCTCTCCGGTGGCCAGCGTCAGACGGTAGCCATCGCCCGTTCGCTGCTGCTGAATCCGAAAATCGTCATGCTGGATGAGCCCACCGCGGCGCTGGGCGTGGCGCAAACCGCGGAAGTGCTCAACCTGATTGAGCGGGTGCGCGCCCGCGGCCTCGGGGTGATCATCATCAGCCACAATATGGAAGACGTCCGCGCGGTCGCGGACCGCATCGTGGTGCTGCGGCTGGGGCGAAACACCGGCGTATTTACCCCGGAAGCCAGTAATCAGGAGCTGGTCGCCGCCATCACCGGCGCCACGGAAAACGCGGTCTCGCGCCGCATCCAGCGTAAAGCGCAATCCGTTCAGTCAGAGGTTCACTCATCATGACGCTCATCACCAATAAGCCGCCGGTGGCGGCGCGGGCGCTGGATCGCAGCGACGAACGCGTACAGCACAGCGACGGCCTGGCCGGCGTGCTGCGCGCCTTTATCAGCCGAATCAAAACCGGCGATCTCGGTATGCTGCCGGTGCTACTGGGGCTGATTCTGATCGCCACCGTATTCAGCGTGCTCAACCCGGTATTCCTCGCGCCAAACAACCTGGTCAATATGCTGTTCGACTGCGCCACCGTGGGCTTTATTTCGCTGGGCATTGTCTGCGTGCTGATGCTGGGCGAAATCGACCTGTCGGTCGGGTCCATGAGCGGGCTCGCCTCAGCGTTGATTGGCGTCCTGTGGGTGAATCTCGGCTGGCCGGTGGCCGGTGGCCGGTGCCATCGCGGCGTCACTGGCGGTGGGAGCGGCGGTCGGGCTGGTGTACGCGCTGCTGTTTACCCGCCTCGGCATGCCGAGTTTTGTTGCCACGCTGGCCGGCCTGCTGGCGCTGCTGGGACTGCAGCTCTATATCCTCGGACCGTCGGGCAGTATTAACCTGCCGTACGCCTCGCCGCTGGTGCGCTTTGGCCAGGTTATGGTGATGCCGGACGGACTGGCGCAGGCGCTGGCGCTGCTGCCGGGCGCGGTGATGGTGCTGCAGGGGCTGCGTACCCGGGCGCGCCGCGCGGCGGTGAATCTCTCCTCCGGACCGGTCAGCGCCCTGTGGCTACGCGCCGGCATCCTGACCGCGGTGCTGGCGTGTGCGGTGTTTTACCTCAACCTCGGTCGCGGCGTACCGTGGATTTTCGGTGTGTTCGTGCTGCTGGTGGTCACACTGAACTACGCCCTGAAGCGCACCCAGTGGGGCCGCTCAATGTTTGCGGTGGGCGGCAATCGCGAGGCCGCGCGCCGCGCCGGGATTAACGTCCGGGCTATCACCGTCAGCGCCTTTGTGCTCTGTTCGACGCTGGCCGCGGTGGGGGGCATTCTCGCCGCGTCGCGACTGGCGTCGGCCAGCCAGCAGGCGGGCACCGGTGACGTCAACCTGAATGCCATCGCCGCGGCGGTGATCGGCGGCACCAGCCTGTTTGGCGGTCGCGGCAGTGCCTGGTCTGCGCTGCTCGGCATCATTGTGATTCAGGCCATTTCTAACGGCCTGACGCTGCTGAACCTGCCGTCCTCACTGCGCTACATGATAACCGGCGCGGTGCTGGCGATCGCGGTCATTGTCGATTCCCTGGCGCGGCGTTCGCGGGCAACTCACGGTCGCGCCTGACCCTTCACTGTAACGGGAGAAATACGATGCAACACGCCTTAGAAAACAAAGTGGTCGCCATTACCGGTGCCGCCTCGGGAATCGGCTTGGCCTGCGCCAAAGCCTTTCTGGCCGCCGGGGCCACCGTGGTGATGATTGACCGCGCCCGCGAACGACTGGAACAGCTGACCGACGAGCTGGGTGACAACGCCCTGCCGCTGGTGGTGGATCTGCTGCAGCCGCAGCAGGTCTCCGGCATGCTCTCGGGCATTCTGGCGGCGGCCGGGCGGCTGGATATCTTCTATGCCAACGCCGGCGCCTATGTCGGCGGCGCGGTGGCCGAAGGCAATCCGGATGAGTGGGACCGGATGCTGAACCTGAACGTGAACGCCGCGTTCCGCTCAGTACACGCGGTGCTGCCGCACCTGATTGCGCAGAAGTCGGGCGATATTCTGTTCACCAGCTCCATCGCCGGGGTAGTGCCGGTGGTCTGGGAGCCGATTTATACCGCCTCGAAATTTGCCGTTCAGGCATTTGTGCACAGCACCCGTCGGCAGGTGGCGCAGCACGGCGTGCGGGTCGGGGCGGTGCTGCCTGGCCCGGTGGTGACCGCGCTACTCGACGACTGGCCAAAAGCCAAAATGGAGGAGGCGCTGGCCAACGGCAGCCTGATGCAGCCGGAAGAGGTGGCCGAGGCGGTGATGTTTATGGTCACCCGCCCGCGCCACGTGACGGTCCGCGATCTGGTGATCCTGCCCGGCAGCGTCGATCTTTAATCGCCGGCGCCGGGGGCGCCAGCAGTTTACGCAGTAAGGGAGAAGAACATGAGCGGCGAAGCAGCGCACAGTGCGCAGACGGCGGAGCGGGTGTTTATCGGCATTGACGTGGGCACTGCCAGCGCCCGCGCCGGCGTGTTTGACGGCGAGGGAACGATGCGGGCCAGCGCCCGCCGCGCCATCACCCTGTACCGCGGCACCGGCCAGGCGGTGGAGCAGTCGGGTGACGAAATCTGGCAGGCGATCGCCGGGGCAGTCAGGGAAGCGGTCAGCGAGGCGGGGGTTGACCCGGCGCAGGTCGGCGGCATCGGCTTCGATGCCACCTGCTCGCTGGTGGTGGTCGGCGAGGACGGTGCGCCGCTGGCGGTGGGCGACAGCGAGGATCCGCAGCGCAACATCATCGTCTGGATGGATCACCGCGCCACCCGCGAAGCGGAGCAGATTAACGCCACGCAGCATCCGGTACTGCGCTACGTCGGCGGGCGGCTGTCGCCGGAAATGGAGCCACCAAAACTGCTGTGGCTGAAAACTCACCGGCGCCACATCTGGGACCGTGCCTGGCAGTTTTTTGATCTTGCCGATTACCTGACCTGGCGCGCCAGCGGCGATTTGGCGCGCTCCACCTGCACGGTTACCTGCAAATGGACCTACCTGGCGCATGAGTCGCGCTGGGATCCCGACTTTTTTCACCAGGCGGGGCTGGGGGACCTGGCGGAGGAGGGGTTCCGCCGTATCGGCCAGCGGATGCACGAGCCGGGGACGGCCTGCGGCAACGGCCTCACCGAGCGGGCGGCGCGCGAACTGGGGCTGCCGGTCGGCACGCCGGTGGCGGCCGGCATGATCGATGCCCACGCCGGCGGCATTGGCACCGCAGGGGCGCAGGGCGACGCCCAGGACACGCTGGCCTACGTGTTTGGCACCTCCTCCTGCACCATGACCAGCAGCCCGGAGCCGGTATTTATTCCCGGCGTCTGGGGACCGTACTACTCGGCGATGGTGCCCGGCCTGTGGCTGAACGAGGGCGGACAGAGTGCCGCCGGCGCGGCAATAGACCGGCTGCTGGGCATGCATCCGGCGGCGGCGGCGCTGGCGCAGCAGGCGCAGGCGCAAGGCTGCACGCTGCCGGTGCTGCTGGCCGATCGCGTGCTGGCCAGGGTGGCGCAGCCATCCGATGCCGTGGCGCTGATCGCCGGGCTGCACGTGGTGCCGGAATTCCTCGGTAACCGCGCGCCCTTCGCCGATCCGCGCGCGCGCGCGGCGATCGCCGGACTGGATATGAGCGAAGACGATGCCAGTTTGCTGGCGCTGTATGTTGCCGGCATCTGCAGCATTGGCTACGGCCTGCGGCAGATTATCGATGTGCAGACAGAGGCGGGCGCGACGGTGCGGCAAATCGCCATCAGCGGTGGTGCCGGGCAGCATCCGCTGGTGCGTCAGCTGCTGGCCGATGCGACCGGGATACCGCTGCTGGCGACCCGCGCCAGCGAACCGGTGCTGCTCGGTGCCGGGATCCTTGGCGCCTGCGCCGGTGGGCTGGTCAGCTCGGTGAGTGAAGGGATGGCGCGCTTTACGCGGGCGGCGGCGGTGTGGACCCCGTCCGCTGCGCAGCAGACGCGTCATCAGCGACGCTATCAGGCGTTTTTACACCTGCAGGCCAGCGCGCGCGACTTGCAGGCGTGGGACTAGCGGGCCATTACAGCTCGTTACGCAGCCGCTGATAGCCTTCAACCAGCGCCACGTTGGTCTCGGCCACCTCTTCGGAGAACTGCACCGAGGCCGGATCCACCCGGGCAAAATCGCTCAGGACCGAATCCGGCCCTACGCGTTCGGTAGAGGGAACGTAGGTGTGCGGCGGCAGCGTCACGCCGTCGACCACCGCGTTATAGCGCACCACGCAGCCGGTTTGAATATGGCAGTTAAACAGCACGCTGTTAAAACCAATAAACACCCGTTCATCCACGCGGCACGGGCCGTGCACGATGGCGCGGTGCGCAATTGAACTGCCGCTGCCCACGCTCACCGGCGCGCCGCTTTTCGAGTGAATCACCACCCCGTCCTGAATATTGGCGTGGGCATGAATCTCTATCGGTTCCATTTCGCCTTCGGCATTCACCTCGTCGGCGCGGATCACCGCGTAGGGACCAACGTACACATAATCGTGAATAATGACCCGGCCGCAGATCACTGCCGTAGGGTCGATAAAGGCGTTGGGCGAGACCTGCGGCAGATGGCCGGAGGGATTTTTACGTAACATCTGAGGCTCCTTTCCAGTGGGTAACGGCGACGGCGTTGTGCGCATGCAGGCTCTCCTGATGCTCGACCCGTATCGTTGCCGCGGTACACCATGCGGCCGCCTGAAACGCCCGTTCCAGGCGGCGCGCGGCGTCTTCACAAAACAGCAGGTTCGCGCCGTTAGCCAGCGCAAAGGCGCGTTCATCGCAGCGTTTCACCGCCGTCTGCACGGCGGTGCCCAGCGCCTGCTCGGCGCAGGCAATCGCCGCTGCGACCGGCAGTTCGCGGGCTTCGGGATCGAGACGCAGACGGATGTGTGCCCAGCTCCGCTGGCTATGCGGCGTGGCGGGCATTCCTGCCGCGGCCAGCCAGTCGGCGATCTCCGCCACCGTCAGTCCGTTGCGGCGATCGCCAAACGCCTGCAAAAAGTGCGACTGTGCGGCATGACGGCTGAGTGCCGCGGAGGCCGGGCAGGTGGAGGAGTAAGGCACCGCCACGTCAAGCGTTAATGAAAACGTCTTCTCCAGCGTGGCCTCCACGCCGATCGGATAGGCTTTCCAGCCGCTGTGCGCCGAGACCAGCGCGCGACGCGAGAGCAACACATCGCCGGATAGGGTCAGGCTGGCGCGATCGCAGCGCCCCGGATGGGAAGCGAGAAAGCCCGCCAGCACGGTGCGCAGCCGCGCCGGCGTCAGTTCCCCCTGGGTGAGTTCGTCCAGCTGCAGGTAGAGGCGCGACATATGGATGCCGCTGCCACCCTGGGGGTCGGCGAGGAGATTAATGCCGGCGTTAACCCGCGCCGATACCGGTCTGCCGGCGATGTCGACCGGCAACGCGATATGCTCCATGCCGACCCAGGCCAGCGACTGGTGTTGACCCGGACCGGGAGCGGCCTGCGCATCCGGCAGGGCATCAGTGGTGGTTGTTAACATGACAGACCCGTGATTGTTGTTCATGACAAATAAACAGGACGGCTCGTCGACCGCCGCGGTATTAATGTGTGTTATGTTATAACGTAACATTGGTGACTTGCCAAAGGGGGCGTAACATCCGCATCGCTGGCGGAAGGCGGATACGGCGCGGTAAAGCAGCAGAATTGCGCTAAAGCAGAGCAGCGGGGCGGCGCTAAAGCAGAATTACACCGAAGCAGAACCGCGGGGCGGCGAAGACGCAGAGCCGCGCGACGGTGGGGGAACGGCAGTAAGAGGGGGCCAGGCGCCGCCGCGTCGCGGCGGCGGCACCGACAATCAGAGGCCGCCGGCCAGCCGCAGCGCGCAGCCGCTAAGCCAGAGCCCCACGCCGAAGGAGAGGTGAGCGATCAGGCTGCGCCGGCGCGCCACCGACGGATGAGGCGTGCGCGCGGCGGCCACGCCAAAGCCAAACGCCGGTTGCATAATCAAAAATGGCGACAGCACGCTGATAATACCGGCCAGCAGCGCCGGCAGTAAGGCGGGGGCCTGCAGCCAGGATGGCCCCACGCAGCTCAGAAACAGCGTGGCAAACAGCACGCCGATCAGGTAGTGCGCCAGCCAACCCAGCGGCTTCTCTCCGGCCACGACGGGGGCCTGCAGAATGGTCCGGTGGCGCCACTCGCCGTACCGCATCCGGCCAATCCAGCGCCCCACCAGCCGGTAATCCAGCGAGGGAATTTTGAGCACCCGCGCCTGAAACAGCGCCCAGAGATCCATGATCAACGTTGCGCCGACGCCCAGCGCAATCCCCTGCCACCCCATTTCCATATATTTATCCTGTATGTCATCAAGTTTGCGATACTGCGCCCATTTTTTTTACCCTGCCGTGTGGTCAGTCACACCAGGACTGGCTGGTCGGGCTGCCGTTTGCTAAAATAACTATCAAATAATTTATTGAATGATGAAACAAAGGCGAAACTATGTCAACCAGCAGTATGGAGAATGCGCAAATGATATTCGGCACGCTGGCGGAGGTAGCCCGCTCCCTTGCCAATCCTCACCGACTGATGCTGCTGGAGCACATCGCTCAGGGCGAGCGGCCCGTTGAACGGCTGGCAGAGTTGTCGCAGTTATCGCTGGCGAACGCCTCTCAGCATCTGCAGCAGCTCAAGCGCGCCGGCCTGGTGCAAGCGCGTCGCGACGGCAAAAATGTGCTGTACCGACTGGGGGACGGGCCGGTGCAGTCGCTCCTCGCCGCGCTACACCAGTACGTCGCCTTCCGACACGGTGAGATCAGTCAGTTCGTGAGTGAGAGCGTCAACCGGCAAGCCGATCTTGAATCCGTATCCCGCGGGGAATTGCTGCAGCGCCTCAGCGAGGGGGATGTGACGCTGCTGGACGTGCGGCCCAGCGAAGAGTATCGCCTGGGGCATCTGCCCGGCGCGATTAACATCCCGGCAGAGGAGCTGGAGGACCGTTTGGCCGAGCTCACCCATCAGCAGGAGGTGATCGCTTACTGCCGCGGTCCCTGGTGCGTGCTGTCGCAGGAAGCCATGACTCTGCTGAAGCGCAAAGGGTATCGCGCCCGCTGTCTGGAAGACGGTTTTCCGCAGTGGAAAGCCGCCGGACTGCACGTAGAGGCCAGTGAGTAATTGCCAGCGGGCAGCCGTCCCGGCTGCCCGTTTAGCAATCACTGACGGCGATAAATGCGCTTAGCGACCAGTGCCGCCGCCGCCGCGGCCAGTAGATAGACGACACCGGCCGCGTTAAATGCAAGAGTAAACCCCGCCAGGCTCTCCGTCTGCGTCGCGGCCAACGCCATCAGCGCCGCCAGCCCCATCGTCGGGCCCAGCTCCATTGCCGTATTCATCACTCCGCCCGCCAGCCCGCCGCGGTGAAGAGGGACATGAGCCGTTGCCAGCACGGCGCTACCTGAAAACACCAGCGAGGCGCCGGCCGGCAGGATAAACAGCCCCGGCAGCAGGTCCCAGCCATAGTGAGAGTGTGGCGTCAGGTGACCCAGCAGGAACAGGCCGACCGCGCCAATGACTAATCCACTGAGGGTTAACGTCAGCGCGTGGAAGCGGCCAATTAGCCAGTGTGCAGCGCGATTAACCACCAATAACGCCACCGTATAAGGAATAAACGCCAGCGAGGTGGCCAGCGGGCTCCAGCCGCGAATCTGCTGCAGATACAGCGACAGCAAAAACGTGATCAGTCCCATCCCGGCGGCGGCCAGCAGGATACCCACCAGGCCCGCGCCGCGCGTCAGGTCGAACAAAAAATCAACCGGTAATAATGGGTGCGCTACCCGGCATTCGTAAACGAAAAACAGCATCAGGCACAGCGTACCGGCCAGTACCGGCGCGTACACGACCGGTGCGGACCATGCCGCTTCGCCACTGGCAATCAGTCCAAAACTCAGCAGCATAATACCCAGCGTGGCCAGCAGGGCACCCGGTATATCAAGCGGCGCCGGAGCAGGTGATGTTTTCAAATCGCGCAGCGGTTTATGCACCATCCACAGCCCCAGCAGGGCAACCGCCACGGGGACGATGAACATCCAGCGCCATGATACCCAGGTGGTCAACATGCCGGATGAGAGAAACCCGACCGCGCCGCCCAGTACGGATACGCCGCCCCAGGTGGCCATCGCCCGCCCAAACGCCGCCGGATCCGGATAGAGCTGACGAAGAATCGCCATCAGGGCCGGTGCGATCAGCGCCGCGCCGACGCCCTGCAGCAGCCGTACCGCCACCAAAATGGCGTAGGAAGGAGCAAACAAACCGACCAGTGACGCACCGCCAAATAGCAGCGCACCGGCACGTAGCAGGCTTTTCCCGCCAAGACGATCGCTGAGACGACCGCCAAACAGCAGCAGTCCACTGAATGGCAAGCCGTAACCGGCGCTGATTAGCAGCAGTTCCGGCTGTGCCAAAGAAAACTCCTGTGCAATCGCCGGTAGCGGCACCCCGACCATGACGATAGTGAAGATAAGCGTTGCCTGCATGATGGCCAGCGCCAGAAAGAGGCCGGATCGATGCCGGCTCTGCTCCGGCGCACGGCTATCCGCTGCCAGCGATTCTGGCAGAACGACGTCAATTTTACTCATGGCCCACTCCTGTTCGGTAAAAAATCAGTAACGATGACTGTTTAATACATCTACACGTATTTATTAAATCATTCAATATATAAATTGATTGAATGCGATCGCGAAGCCATCGTCGGGTGTTTTTTGCACAGTCGGGGAGTTTGGATAAGTTAAATATTGCTAATGGTAATTTGGCGATGTTTATCAATTCAAGATGGGTTTACGCCCTGACTTATGGGCTTTTCTTGTTTATATCAATTAAAACAGTCTGATAGTATATTTCAGTCGGTTAAGAATATTCTTAACTATATAATAATTTATTATATACATCAGTATTGCTTACTATTGACGGCGCTAAGGTGTGCGTCGTACATTATAACAATTCAGTAAAGCATTGAATGATTGATTGCTTTACTATTTATTTTTTTCATTAAATATAAATTTTATTTATTCGCAGTGGTGACTCCCGCCCGGTCGGGCGGTCTGCCACTGCGCTCAATCTTGCTCGCATGATAAGGAGTGTGCAGTGGAACGTTTTCGCGATGCTGTCGCCAGTCTGGGATTACGGCTGAATCCCGGACAGATGATACCGAATACCGTTTTATTACCGGACAACCCGCGCGTACTGGTAAAACAGATCATGGCGGTTAATCAGTGCCGCTTGCCGGAACCGCTGGATAATCTCGCGGTGGATGAGCATGCTGCCGATGCGGTAACGGGATTTCCGCTCACCGATATGCAATATGCCTACTTAATTGCCCGCAACGCGGCAATGCCTCTGGGCAGCATACCAGCGCAACATTATATCGAAATGGAGGTGTTCAAGACTGATGAAACCCGACTGGCTGCTGCGTTAAACCAGGTTGTTCAGCTCCATCCGATGATGCGGGCTGAGCTGACGGACAATGCGCGCCAGCGTATTATCCAGCATGTGCCTCCGGTACAGCTTGCCGTTGAGGATACGTGCGGGTTCAGCGAGGAGGCGCGCAGTGCCTATCTGCAGGCCACCCGCGACGCAATGCATGCCGCGCAGGCGCTGTCCGACAGTACGCTGCCCTTTCGCGTGCAGGCTACGCGCCTGCCGGAAGGCTGGTTAAGGCTGCATCTCTGCTTCGATTTGATGTTCTTCGATCTGCTCAGCATTCAGCTGGTATTACGCGACTGGTGGACGTTTTACTGTTTACCACAGCGTGAAGCTAAACCGGTTCAGCTGTCTTTTCCCTCCTACATCAGTTTACAAGAGCGACTGCTGCTGACGCCTGAGGGCCAGCGGGATGTAACCTACTGGCGCAGCAAACTTGCCACCCTGTCGGGCCCGCCGGAATTACCGCTGCGCCAGGCTCCCGAACGTATTCATCAGCCGCGGATGCAGCGCATTGCGCGGACGGTACCCGCCGGGTTAGTGAACCAGTTGCGCGCGCGCGCGGGAGACGTGGGGCTGACCCTGGAGACCCTTTTTCTGGGGGCTTTTACAGAAGTCCTGCAAAAATGGTCCCGCCGTGATGCTTTTTCACTGACCCTGACCCAGTTCAGCCGCCGTCCTTTCTCGCCGGATGTCAGCGCGCTGGTGGGGAATTTTTTACAACCACTGCTGCTGACCTGCGCGCCGGCGCCGCAGTCCACCCTGGTCGAACGCTGGATCGATCTGCAGACGGAACTGCTGTTAAACCGACTGCACAGTGCTTGCAACGGTATCCAGGTGCTGCGGGATAAAACCCGCCTTGATCAGGATGGGCGGGCCTTTTCCTTGCCGGTCGTGTTCAGCAATACGCTGGATGCTGATTTGCGCAGCTGTCTGCCGGACACCGGCTGGGAAGGGACGGCCCGTATTGCCTGGTGTAGCAGTCAGACGCCAGGGGTATGGTTGGAAAACCAGCTTATGATCCTTAATGGTGAGCTGGTGATGAACTGGAATTACGTGGCCGATTTATTCCCTGAGGGGATGATTGACGATCTGTTCCAGAGCGTCTGGCAATTACTTTACCGCTGCGCGGAAGAGCACGCCGTATGGCAAAGGGGTAGCGATACGGTGCCGCTGCCTGCTGCGCAGCAGCAACGGCGCGATCGGGCTAACGACACCGGGTGCGTCTTCCCGCAGCGGCTACTCCATCAGTCACTCTGGCAGGCCGCCCGGGCTAACCCGGATAAAGTGGCGGTCATCCAGGAAAATCAGCGGATTACGTTTGGGCAGCTGGCGGCGACGGCCTTGCAGTGGCAGGCACAGCTTGAGGCGCAGGTCAAAGTCCGGCCCGGTGACATCATTGCGGTGTCCCTGCCGCAGGGGCCGAGGATGCTGTCAGCAATACTGGCCGTTTTACTCGCCGGAGCGGCCTATGTGGTACTGGATCCGGCGCTGCCGGAAGAGAGGAAGCGTCGTCTGCTTGAGCGGACGGATGCCCGCGCCGTGCTGGGAGAAGCAGCGTTACCTCATGCTTCATCGCCCTGGCTGTCCGTCGGGGAGATGCTAACACACCCCCAGGCCGCGCTCCCTGAGTGGCAACCGCGTCAGCAGGTAAGCGATCTGGCTTATGTGATCTTTACGTCGGGGTCGACCGGAGAACCCAAGGGGGTGATGATCAGCCATCAGAACGCCGTGAATACGCTGCTTGATATCAATCAGCGCTTTCAGGTTAGCGCCGAAGATCGCGTTTTCTCGGTTGCGCCCGCCGGATTCGATCTCTCGGTCTATGACTATTTTGGCGTGCTGGGCGCCGGCGGCAGTCTGGTGTTTGCCGCGGCGAATGCGCTGGCCGATCCGAAAGCCTGGGCCGATACCATTAAGCAGCAGAAAGTAACCCTCTGGAACTCCGTTCCAGCGCCGGTCAAAGCGCTGATTGAGCAGGGTGGAGAGGCGCTACAGGGCAGCGCGCTGCGGCTGATTCTGATGAGCGGCGACTGGATCCCCCCGTTGATTTGCCGGGCCAGATTCGGCAGCGTCTCCCGCGCGCGGCGATCATCAGCCTCGGGGGGGCTACTGAAGGCTCTATCTGGTCAATCATCTACCCGATTGGCGACATCGATCCTGGCTGGACCAGTATCCCCTACGGCCATCCGCTCGCCAATCAGCGGTGTTACGTGCTCAATGAAGCTGGCGAAATCTGCCCGGACTGGACGACCGGAGAGATTTATCTGGCCGGTGCCGGCGTTGCGCAGGGCTACCTTGGCGATCCGCACCGCACTGCGCAGCGTTTCATCGACCATTCCCTGCGCGGCGAACGCCTGTATAAAACCGGGGATTTGGGGCGTTATCAGGCCAGCGGCGAGATAGAAATTCTGGGACGTGAAGATAACCAGGTCAAGATTAACGGCTACCGCATTGAGCTGGGCGAGGTTGAAGCGGCTCTGCTGCAGCATCCCAACGCGGGCCACGTGGTTATTCATACTTCAACCCATCCGAAAACCGGCCACAAGCAATTGGCAGCATGGATTGTGGATTCCGGAGAGGCCGGTCGGGATCGTGAAACTGAATACCGGCAGCTGGCGCAGCAATTATTGCCCGCTTATATGCTGCCCAACTGGTACACCTTTGTGGAACGTATTCCACTGACAGCCAATGGCAAAGTGGACAGAAATGCCTTGCCATCGGTCTGGAGCGCCTGCGGCGATGAGACTGCCCAGCCAGGCAGTGAACGTGAGGCCTTTTTGCTGACCCTCTGGCAGGAAGAGATGGAGCACAGTGAGTTCAGCATCACCGACGGCTTTTTTGACATCGGCGGCGACTCCCTGCATGCGGTCAGCCTGCTCGCCACGCTGCGGGCGGCGTTCCAGGTCGATCCCTCCCGCGAGCAGGAGATGATAGAAAGCCTGTTTATGAATGCCTCCGTCCGGGATTTTGCCCGCATTCTGGCTGACACGCCGCGCGTTTGCGCATCGGGAGTGGCCTGATGACCGCTTATCGTGAGCACTATGATTTTATTGTGGTTGGCGGCGGAACCGCGGGCTGCGTCATGGCCTCGCGCCTGTCAGCGAACGAACATGCCACGGTCCTGTTAATTGAATCCGGTGAAGACTCGCAGGCGCGTGAGGCCCAAAGCCCGCTGAACGATGCCTCACGCCTGGTTCTGGAACACTACAACTGGTCATACGAAGCGAACGTCCACGGCGGCGATCGCTTCGCCCCGGCCATTGGGGAACAGGAAGCCCCCCTGATACCGGGAAGCCGCCGCAAGCCGTTTGCTTACCGACTCGGGAAGGTGTTGGGAGGATCCTCAGCCATTAATGGCGCGGTGGCACTGCGCGGTTTTCCCGGCGACTTTGCCTGCTGGGCGGCGGCAGGTGCTCCGCGCTGGGACTGGCCTGCGGTACTTCCCTGGTACAAAATGCTGGAAAATGACCGCGATTGCGGTGACAGCGCGCTGCACGGCGGGAGTGGACCGCTGACGATACGCCGCCCCGCTGACGCGGACATTTTGCCGGTAGAGCGGGCGTTCGCCACCGCCTGCCAGGCGCAGGGCACGCCCTGGGTGACGGATTTTAATGCGGGTGAACAGCCGGCAGTAGGAGCGGTTCCGGCCAATGTATTAGGCGGTAGCGAACGCTACGATTTCTGCCGTGCCTATCTGATGCCAACCCGTGGGCGGAAGAACTTAGATGTCATCACCCGGGCTACCGCGGAGCGCGTGCTGTTCCATGGGCAGCGCGCCAGCGGCATCGAAATACGCTGTGCAGGGAAACATCACCTTTTCCGCGGGACCCAGCTGGTGCTCTGTGCTGGAGCGGTCGGTTCGCCGGCGCTGCTGCAGCGCTCCGGCGTAGGCGATGCGCGCCTGCTGCAGCGGCATGCCATTCCGGTGCAGGCGGATAATCCTGCTATTGGCAATCATCTCTCCGATCATGCGTCAGTGGTGCTGTGGGCGCTACCGCGTGCTGAAAATAGTCGGGTCAAGACGCCCTGGCGGCAAACGGCCGCCCGACTGGCCAGCGGCGTGGACCACCAGGTCGATGTACAGCTGGGATTAATGAATAACATCGCCAGTGACACCGTACCGGGATTCCTTAACCGGACCGCCTATCCTTCGCTGGTGGGCGCCTCGGTGATGCTTATGCGACCGCAGGCGCGCGGGCGGGTCTTTATCCGCTCTCGTCACAGTAGCGATCTGCCAGCGATTGATTTGCCTCTGACCCGCCATCCGGAAGATATCCGGCGGCTGGCGGGCGGCGTGCGTAAAATGTGGCAGCTGCTACAGCATCCCGAACTCCACGCCTGTCTGGATGGCATCCAGTTTTGGAACGCCGGCATGATCGACAATGACGACGTGTTGCACAACGCGGTGAAAAATCTGGTCAGTCCCGGCTGGCACGCGTGCGGCACGGTGAGAATGGGCTCGGCGGGCACCGCGGATATTGCAGCGGATGAGCACGGGCGCGTGCTCGGTGTCTCGCACCTCACCGTGGCCGATGCCTCACTGTTTCCCTGCATTCCTTCTATGCCCACCAATCTGACTACGGCGATGGTCGCCGAGCGGCTGGCCGCCGATCTGCTCAAGGAGTATCGATTGTGAAATCGCAACCATTACGTACTGTCTTTGCCTTCCCGCACGCCGGTGCGGGGGAAGGCGTCTACCGCCCCTGGGCGCGGCAGTTAGCTGGCGATCCCGGCCTGCGCTTCTGTCCCCTGGCTATTCCCGGGCGCGATTCGCTATCGCAGGAGAAGCCGCCAACGGATCTGATGACGCTGGTGTGGCGGCTGGCTGAACAAATAGACGGCCTGCTGACGTCGTCTGAACAGTCCGGCGGCGATTTTATTACGTTCGGCCACAGCTTTGGCGGTGTGATCAGTCTGCTGGTGACCGACGTGCTGGCCACGACGTTTCAGCGCCAGCCCAGCTTTTCAATTCTCTCGGGATCGGTTGCTCCGTCAATACAGACGGAAGACGATCGCCATCAGTGGTCCGATGCGCAAATCCTGGCGCGGATTCGGGAAGATAAAGGCACGCCGGAAGCCATTTTAAATGAAGCGGCGATGGCCCGCCGGCTGGTGACCGCGATGCGGACAGATTACCTGCTGCGGCAGCAGTTTTTACGCTATCGCCATCTGCAGGTCGCGCAACCGCTGGTGCTTATCTCGGCCCGTGAAGATGTGCACGTCCCACTCGCTGCCCAGTCTGCCTGGCAGCAGCACACCCGCGCGCTAACGGAGATAACTGAGATTCCCGGCGGCCACTTTGCCGTCTATCAACATCTCAATACCGTCAACGCGCTGTTCCACCGTGCCGGTCTGCGTAGCGGCCTCCCCCGAGCAGCAGAGACCGGGGAGGCGTGCCGCTATGTTTGATTCACTGGAGGCATTTCGCCAGCACTGCCGGGCGTTTCTGGCCCGGGAAGCGGTCCCTTTTATTGCCGACTGGGAGCGTGATGGATGCGTCAGCCGCACGTTCTGGCTGCGGGCTGGGGAGGCAGGTTTGCTGGGACTGGGGGAAGACCCCCGCTGGGGCGGCGGGCAGCAGCCTGATTTTCACTACGCCGCCGTGCTGACTGACGAGCTGATCCGAGCGGACATGACCGCGCCCGTTGTGATTGCCCACAACGACGTGATTGCCAGCTATATCAGCCAGCTCGGCAGCGAAGAGCAAAAGCAGCGCTGGCTGCCGGGGCTGCTGCGCGGTGAGCTGATCGCCGCCATTGCCGTGACGGAACCGCAGGGCGGCTCGGATGCGGCAGCGCTGACAACCGCGGCGGTCAGAGAAGGCGATCACTATGTGGTCAACGGACAGAAAGCCTTTATCACTAATGGAGTACAGGCGGATCTGGTGCTGACCGCGGTGCGGACCTCCGCCGCGGATCGCGGACAGGGCATCAGTCTGCTGGTGATAGAACGCCATCATGATGGATTTAGCCGCAGTGCGCCGCTGGAAAAACTGGGCTGGCATGCCAGCGATACCGCAAACCTGACGTTTCAACAGTGTCGCGTTCCCTGCGGTAATCTGCTGGGCAAAGAAAATCTGGGCAATCTCTATTTCATGGGGGGGATGCCGCGCGAGCGCCTGAGCATCGCGACGGTGGCGGTATCCACGGCAGAGCGTCTGCTGGCGCACACGCTGGAATACGTGAAACAGCGCCGCGCGTTTGGTCAGTCAGTGGGGTCCTTCCAGAGTAACCGTTTCCGCCTGGCCGAGTTGGATACCGAAGTCAAAATAGCCCGCATTTATCTCAATGACGCGATCGCGTCATTTAACGCGCGCGCGCTGAGCGTGACCGATGCGGCACGGGTCAAGCTGTGGACCACCGAGCTGCAGTGGAAAGTCGCCGATGCCTGTTTACAGCTTCACGGCGGCAGCGGCTATTTACGCCACGGCCTGGTCGGTAAGACTTGGGTAAACAGCCGGGTACAAACCCTGTACGGCGGAACCAGCGAAGTCATGAAAGAATTGATCAGCAAATCCATGGGGCTTTAATGATGAAAGATACCGTGATTGACCATCCGGGCGAACAACGGATGTCGTGTCAGATTACCGTTGCCAGCCAGGACGACTGGCGGGAAGTGGAAGCGATGGCGCGATCGGAGCGCTGGAATTTGGGCCAGGGCGATAGCCAGCGCTTTCAACAAACGGACAGTGAGGGCTTTTTTGTCCATCGCTGTAACGATCGCGTGGTGGCCTCCGTCTCCGTTGCCAATCTCGCCGACGACTACGCGCATTTAGGGCACTACATCGTGCATCCCGCTTTTCGCGGCCGCGGATGGGGACTGAAATTGTGGAGCCATGCGATCGATCATGCGGGAGCGCGCTGCATCGGACTGGATGGCATGCCAGAGCAGGAAAAAAACTATGCCCGATGGGGGTTCAAAACCCATTACCACACCTGGCGCCTCTGTGGTAAGGCTTTTGCTTCCCCCCACAGCCCGCAGATTGCCCCCGTTGCGCCGTCAGACGATGCGGCCGTGGCCCGACTCGATGCCGAAAAAGTGGGCTATCGCCGTTCGGCGCTGCTTCGCGACTGGTTCAGCGGTGACGGGCGACTGGCGTTTTGCGTAAGGATCGCGGGGCAGGTGGTTGGGCTGGTGGCGCTGCGTCCCGCCGATGAGGGATATCGTCTGGGGCCACTTTACGCCGACGATCCGGCCATGGCAGAGGCACTGTTTACCGCTGCGCTTAACGCGCTGCCGGCCGGGACGGCGGTAACGCTCGACGTGCCTGAACAACAAACCGCTTTTTTACAGCGCCTGCAGCAGTGGGGGTTTACCTCGCTGTTTCACACCTGCCGAATGTATCGGGGCACACCGCCGGTCAGCGCACCGCAGGGAATTTGTGCCATCGCCTCGCTCGAACTGGGTTAACCATGAGGAATCAAGCCTGTGACCGAACACACACCGACGCTTTTTGAATGGATGGGGGGCAGGGAAGTGCTGCTTAAACTGATGCAAACCTTTTATCGCAAAGTGGAACAGGACCCGCTGCTGGCGCCAATGTTTCAGCATATGCATGCCGATCATCCGGAGCACGTGGCAATCTGGCTGGAAGAAGTCCTGGGCGGGGAGGCAAATTACACGGCCCACCGCGGCGGTTTTAAGGGGATGGTTGCGAAACATCGCGGGCGGGCGATTCAACCGGCGCAGCGTCAGCGCTGGGTAGCATTGATGATGGAGAGTGCGGATGAAGTCAATCTGCCCGAAGACCCCGAGTTTCGCTCCGCGTTTGCAGGCTACATTGAGTTTGGTTCGCGTCGCGCGCAGGCCAACTCGCAGCCCGGTGCGCGCTCAAAACGGGAAAGTGTGAAGCTGTGGGGCTGGGGAGAGGCGCCACCGGGAACGCTCTGATCCCGCCGTGCGGGCCTGCGGGCCCGCTTTTGTTACCTGACTGGAATGACACCATGCTACGCATCCTGATTGGCGCCACCGGCTCGGTGGATGTCACTGCGCTACCCGGCTATCTTCGGGCAATAAAAGCCGCGTTCCCCTGTACGATTACGCTGCTGATGACGCACACTGCCGGGCAATTTTTGCCTGCAGAAACGCTGAACATTTGGGCCGATCGGGTGATCGCCGGAGAATCTCCGACCGACTGGCCGACGGATAAACCGTCAAAAATCGTGGCTGACCACGACCTGCTGTTGGTGCTGCCCGCCACGGCGAATATCCTAGCCCAGGTGGCCCAGGGGGCCGCGCCCAATCGTCTGGCCGTGGTTATCATGGCGGCGACGTTCCCGGTGATTTTCTTTCCGGCGATGGGCGGCGTGATGTGGCAGCGGCCAGCGGTTCAGCGTAATGTCGCCCAGCTTCGTGAAGACGGCTATGAAGTCTGTGAGCCTACGTGGGTGGAACATCACGATACGGCACTCAACAAACGGGTGCGCCATCCGTCGCTCCCGCCGGAGGAGAGGCTGGTGGTGTGGCTGCAGCGGCGGCTGTCGGCCAGGGCGTCCGCCACTGTCTGAGCGCGCGGGCCCGTCTGCGCGTGAGTGGACCGCCCATCATGCCAGCGCGCCGCGGCATTCACGGCGGCTGACGGCGGAGGACGACGGCGTCCTCCGCCGGAAGGGGGGCTGGTGGCGTGATTGCAGCCGTGGCTGTCGGCCAGGGTGGCGTTCGCCACTGTCTGAGCCCGGGGCCTGCCTTCGCGTGAATGGGCCGCCTATCGGGCCAGCGCCGCCGGCATCCGCCTCAGCAGCCGTTGCGGCAGCGGTCTGCGGGATTTTTGGCCAGGATTCTCACCAGCAGCGCCCGGGGTTCACGCACCACATCGGTCCCCACGGCCAGCACTTTGCCCGAGCGGTCGGCGGTGTAGTGTGCTACGACATCGCCAAACGCATTGCGCTGCAGCGCCACGCGCTGTCCCTGTTTTACCGTGTCACCCACGCGAACCAGGATCTCCGCAAATCCGCCGGTGGTGGCGCGGATGGAACTGATTTCATTCCCGATCCAGCTCGCGTGACTCTGCGCCGTGGCGCCCAGCTGCCCGTCGATCACCTTGTAATGAATCAGAACGTTTAGCGCACCCTGGAGGCCGCGATCGATCATATCCTGCTGATACACGCGCGGCTCCCCCACCTCAGCGGTGATCGCTGGAATGCCCTGACTGACAAAGGTGGTTTCCACCGAGCCGGCCTCGCCGGGATCTTTCTTAATCTGATCGGCCGGGAACAGCTCGGCCAGGGTCTGCACCTCCGGCTGACGGTAATCGGCGTAGATGAAGAGCGGATAGGCGGTCCCGGTGGACTGGGTGTGATAATCAATCGCCACGTCTACGTTGTTGCGGTAGACCTTATTCCACATCAGCCACGCCTGGCGCTCGGGCGCGTTGCCGTGCTCTTTGCCCGGATGAACGCGGTTGTAATCGACGCTATCACCGCCGTCGGTGGCCATCGCCCAGGTACGCGAGACGCGTTCAAGGCCCGAGCGATTCGGACCGATCACCCCGATGACCGTCCCCCGCATAGTGGCCGGATCCAGCTGGTCCAGCGCTTTTTGCACGATCCGCACGCCGTTCAACTCATCGCCATGCACGCCGGCCTGCAGCAGCACCTTTTTCCCCGCGGACGCCCCCCTGGCCACCATGATCGGCACATACCAGCGCTGGCCGGTCCCCGTTTCCACCCCCTCAAACATGAAACGATGTTTGCCGGCGGCAAGATCGGAGACGTCCAGCGCGGTGATCACCGGCACGCCCTGTACTTTATCGCCGTTGTATTGCGTCGCTGCGTGGGCCACGGAACCCATCAGCGTCAAACCGATCGTACATGCCAATAAACGCATTTAACTCATCCTGTTAGTAAAACAGTGGAACACATCTCTTTACACCAGGAGTGTGTGCTTATCAAGGCCGGAGGTACCGCGTATGCCAACGGCAGTTGGATAAGCTGGCGGCAGAGCGGCAAGAGCGGCAAGAGCGGCAAGAGCGGCAAGAGCGGCAAGAGCGGCAAGAGCGGCAAGAGCGGCAAGAGCGATAAGAGCGATAAGAGCGGCAAGAGCGATAAGAGCGATAAGAGCGATAAGAGCGGTGCGCCGATAACGGGGCCGCGGTGAGACCAGGAAAAGGGCCCGGCAGGCGCTGTTACCGTGAGCACGTAGCAGAGAAAAAACCACCGACAAAGCGCGCTACCGCGGCTGGCGACCCCGCAACGCAAACCGGCTCAGCCCGGCCTTCACGGCGCATACCGCGCGTATTGTTGTGTTTTCACCTTGATAATTGGAAACCCGACTACGGTATGACTATTGGGTTAATTAAAAAACGACATTTAATTCATCCAGTTGAGATAACGAAGATTCCTTGTTTGTCTGATTTTCGCGCAAAATGAGTATCCTGAAAATAGGGTGCTGATTATATTGGCGGGGTTTCATTCGGACCGGGCTGTTCGGATAAACAGACGAGCGGCTGAAAGTGAAGGTGCAGGCCTGAAAGCCGCTGCAATGCAATAACTCGCATTATTAAAGGGAAATAATAAATGAAAAAGCTGGTAATTACCGCGATAGGTTTAGGCAGTCTGGCGACAGTGAGCGGCGCAATGGCGGCATCAACCGCGATGTCAACGGCCATCTGGCAGGCAGAAGCGAAAAAAAATACCACCAATGAACTGGTGGTGACGCCCACGCGGGCGCTGCAGTTTAATTACGCTGCTTCCACTAAATCCTTCAATCAGGACACCGGTACCTTTGATGTCGCAATTCGCGGCGATCATTCGGCGGCAACGGGATTCAAGCTGGAAGCGCGCGTAGACGACAGCAACAATACGCTGCGTTCACTGGGTGATACCTCGACCGTGGCCGTCGGCGCCTACTGGGGCGGTACGGAACTGGGCTCCTCCAAAGGCGGTAACGGCGGCGTAGGTAAAGATGCCAACTGGACAACGTTAGTGGATTCCGCGCAGGAAATCGGCAGCGGTAGCGGCCTCTGGGCGTTGACCACGTCAGCCGGATCGCCGGCGGATACCGAACTGACCGCCCGCGATAACTTCAAGTTTCAAATCGTGAGTGCAACCAGCGACGGCAGCACGGCGACCACCTTTGACAAGCTGCCGGACGGAATGTGGCAGGGTGAAGTCGCCGTGGCGTTCCGCGCGACCTGGAGCAAGTAATCGTAATGCAGCCAGAGTCTCTTCTCTGGCTGTCTATGATGATAAGGAAATCACATGTTTATCAGGCCTGTTATTGCGCTGCTGGTGATCTTTATTTTTCCCACCGTGGCTAACGCTATCAATGTCGGAAGCGTTACGACGTTTATCCCTTCAGATAAAGATCTGGTCGGCAAAGAGATAAAAAATGAATCCCCTATGGGCCGCATGATCGGTGTCAAAGTTGAACGCATCGACACGCCGCTAAGCAGCGGTGTGGTTATTCCGTTTGGAAAAGAAGATGAGCTGCTGCTTTCCCCCTCACAGTTAATGATGCCAGGCAACACAAAAAACATCATTAAGTTCTGGTATCAGGGTAAACGTGATGCCAAAGAGCGCTATTATCGAATCACCTTTACCGACGAGCCGATCAGCGACGCGCAAACAAAAAACGAAAAAAAATATGCGGAAGCCCAGGCCAGAGCAATCATTAGTACCATTTTAGTCGTTCAGCCCAGAGAAAAGAGTATCGATTTCGGCGTTGTGTCAGATGGTGTAATAAATAAAGGCAATGCCTCACTGCGGGGAACGGCCATCGGCGAATGCCTGCATGATAAAAAAGAGTGTCGGGAAATATTCTATGTTCTACCGGGGCGAACATATCATCTCAAACAGGTAAATTTACGCAGCAAAGGGGCTCACCTTAGTCTGTGGGATAACGAAAGGTTTATTCCTGTAAATTAATATCCGACAAAAAGGTGATGCAGTGAATAAAAACATTACGCTTACCATGCTCACCGCTGTAGTCGCACCGGTGGCTATGGCAGGCAGCGCTGATGTTCATACACCCTCTTATATCATCGATGGCTATCGTTTTCCCCGGGCACTTTATGAGATGTTGCAAAGCGGTATCGCCCTGCCGGTGCTGATAAATAATAAGCCGGTGACTGCCGAACACCCGCAGGAACATACCTTTGTACAAATAGGTACGGCCACATTATTTATAACAGATGGAAAGCTGGCTTTAAAGAACGTTAAAATTGCAAATGACGATGATAACAAAATTCATCTCAAGGACGCGCTCATTGAGAAAATCAGTGAAAATAAAAATGAAGTATTTGATGAGCAGATGAAACTGCCTATCTCTAAAGATGCCTGGTTTACGCTGGACGGGAAAAAAATGCAATTGATCCTGAACATTAGTCGGGATAATTTTGCAGCATTAATTACACCGCGGGAATATGATATCGATGAGCCAGCCACGCGTTCGCCAAGTGGCACACTGGCATATGATTTTGGCGGGTACACGACTCACGCATCCCATGGTGAGACGCGAAACTCGGCCTATGTCAATTTCAACTCGACCAGTTCAGTTGGGGTCGATCACCTGATCCTGAACGGTTCACTCTATACCGGCAACAGTTTCTCCTCCGATCGGGATGGACGCATTAATGCTGCACTGATGGAACGGGATTATAAAGGCTTTCGCCTTGCTGGCGGTATGCTGGATAACTGGGGGATGCAGTCGGTGGCCTCCGTCAGTGCGCTGACCGGCGGTGAAATCTACGGCTTTTCACTCGGTAACGCAGCAAACTCCCGTAAGCGAAACGCGGCGCTCTCACTCTCCCCGGTCGTGGTCTTTTTCCCCACGGCCGGCGAGGCAAGGATACGCCGCGATGGCAATCTGCTCAGCATCCAGCGCTTTACCGTCGGTAGCCATGAAATCGACACCTCGGTATTGCCGTACGGTATCTATTCCGTGGAGGTAGAAGTGGTGAGCGGCGCGCGCACGGTGTCGCGTGAAATATTCCAAATCAATAAGCCTTTTTCTGCCGATATGCCCGATTCACTGAAGTGGCAGCTGTGGGGAGGCGCGTATAATCGCGATAGGGTGTACGACTATCGCCATCAAGAGGAGAATAACGCGGACCATCGGCAGGTCAACAGCGCGACGGATAAAGCGATGATGTCGCTTATTGGAATGTCCGTCGGAAAAAGTCTCGGCGTCGTTGACTGGAGCCTGTCCGGTTACATGCTCAAAAATCGCATCATCTCTGAGCTCTGGGCATCAACGAACCTCAGCCGCTGGCTATCGATCAATACCCAGGCGATGAGCGCCTCTGACGGCTCATGGCGCGGTAACTACGGCGGCACACTGCGGCTGCCTTTTAATATTGGCAACATCTGGTACAACCGCAGCCAGTTGCACAGCGGTCGTTTCCTCTCGTTATATGAAAATAAAGGCAGCAACTGGGGGATCTCCATTAATCTGCCCTCCATGGGTGCCGCCTCCGGCGGTGTCATTAGCTGGAGTGAGGATCGCGACAGCGTATACGGTTACAAAAGACGCCGTTTGAGCTATTCGCAGGGATTGTACGCCGGCCGCTATGGATCCGTGCGCCTGCGTACCGGGATCAGTTACAACAGCAACAGCTATGGCGGGTATGGCCGCAACAATCATTTTAACGAACGTGAGCGCTATGTGATGCTCGACTATTCCGTGCCGCTCGGTAATACCGTTTCAATGGGGGTATCCCACTCGAAGGAGAGCGGGACGGCGCTGAATGTTAATGCCAGCCATGATTTTCAGGGCGATTATTTAAAAAATGCCTCGGCTAATATCTCTAAATCATTCAGCGGCGATACCGAGCGTTCGGTGACCGGTGGCGCTACGGTAGGATTCGATACGCCGTATAACAGCAACGCGCTGAGTTATCAGACCGATAATGCCGCCGGCTGGAACAGCACCTTAACCAGCCAGGGCTCCGTCGCCTGGGCGGGCACGCACGTCGGTGCCGGGAAAGGTCGTGAGAGTGCCGGGGTGTTAATTGATACCGGGCTGGGCCATGGGGAAAGATTAACGCTGGATATTGATGGCAGTAAAAAGCTTCTGACGGGCAACCGAAACTACGTCTCTCTGCCCCCTTACGCAAAATATAAAATGGAGATCCTCAATAACGAGGATACGCTGGAAAGTTATGACATTAATGAAGGCTCGCGTAAAACGATTACCGTCTATCCGGGTAACGTAGTGTATATGCAGCCGGAAGTGAAGAAAATCATCACCGTCTTCGGCAGGCTGATGAACAATGACGGTTCTGTGGCGGCCAACCGTGAGATAAAAAATAAAATCGGCCTGGCGAAAACGGATGCGAACGGTCGCTTCGTCATCGATATCGATCGCGATGCGCCGCAGCTGAGTTTTGCTAATAACGATGAAGGAGTGTGCAGCGTTGATATTAATGTCAATACGCAGAATAAAGAAGGGGCCCTGTGGCTGGGTGATGTGGCCTGTGGCCAGCAAAATTATGTCAAACAATCTCCGCACGGCGTGAGGGAAAATGAAAGTGGAACTGAGAAAAAAGGCTCTTAACATTCTGTTGATGACCCTTGCCATCAGCGCGAAGGCGGATGAAACGCTGCCGTTTGTGGCGTTTCACAACAGCGGTGCCACCCTCGGGGCAAACAGCGCGGCTATCTTCAGCCTGAACGAAGTCTATCTAGACAGCGCCCAGCTGGTGGGATCGCTGGAGTATCCGATACTGAGCAGCAACACGTCGCTCACCGTAGCCACTTATGTTCCAACCTCTGTTAACAATTCTGGCGTTGGCCGGCTCACGGACCCCTTCGTATGGCGCTACGCTATCTCAAATTTTTCTGACATCCCTTTTACCGGCAGCTACTGCTCATCGTGCAGCGGCGGATATAAACCCGCGCTGAAAACCTCCTCCTCGCAGATGACGATACCCTATAACCCGATTGGCGGACTGTACGGTAAGGTTGGACTGACCCTGAGCAGCCCTTTCTTTAATAAACTGCTGTCGCTGGGCAGCGGTGCCATCGTCAACATCAGCACCAGTCCCTATGAAAATGAGCAAAGCGACATCCCGCTCTCTACCCAAAATAATAGCCTGATGAAAGTGGGGGATTTCTATCTCGATAACTCCGCAAAGTTGGCGTTTCTGATCGATCCGATCACCGGGGAAATTTCTTTAAAAAACAGTACCACGGGGCAGCGCTGTACTGACTATCAATATATCGCGCTGAAAGGACAGCTGTGTGAGGTAATGAAGTACCGCTATCAGGGGAATTCGGTGACGCCTTACGCCGGCATGCTGTCGATGACGGTGTCTGACGTCAATGACGCGCTGAATCGTTTTCAGTCTTCCGGGCTCACCATCGCGCTAACGTTTGATGAAAAAAATTGGTATAGCTTATCCAACGCCAGCGTGGGAAACGGCATGATATTTGCCGACAGCTTTATGCAACAGGCGGCAAAAGCTGGCGGAACCGCCAGTTTGAAGATGTTTTTCCCTAACGACTTTATTAAGCAGGTCGCGCTAAGCGGCCAGGAGTCGGACCTGACGGACATTGCCACCCTCTGCATTAGCAAACCAATGATGACGATCGGGGCGGATTTTTGTTTTCACCCCGGTAACGGGATGAACATTGACCCGATGGAGCCCAATATTGAGATAAAACCCGATAATCCCGACTACACGCTCGATCCGAAAGGCTACGGCGCCAGCGGTCAGGGGACGGTGGGCAGTGCGAGCCCCATTACGATCCCTTATACGATCTATACGATTTCTGAAGACCCGGCGGTTGCCGTCAGCGTCCGCGTGACCGGTCCGTCGCGCGCCTTAAAGGGTAAAAACTATTGTCTGTTTTCCGGTTCGGGGGCGGCAGCCGGTATTGCTGTGCCTGTGCCTGGCGATGTGCTGATTGGCGCTTCGCGGCAAAAGTACGCGCACAACTGCGCGGGAGAATCTTTTCCCGTCGCGGCTCCGGCCACCGCACCGGGGGAGTGGTTAAAAAAGGACAATTTTAATGTAGGGGCCCTGAACGTTTGGCAAACTCCGCTGATACTCGAGTTTCCGATGAACGATCCTGTGACGACAAAAACGTACTCCGGCACGTTGTGGGATGGCATCGTCAGCGCGCAGGGGACGGTGGAGGTCTCCGCCACATGGAATTAAGGCTGCCGGGATTACTGCTTACGTTCAGTCTGCTGCTAACCAGTGGAACCTGTAATGCGTTATTTATTGAAAATCTCAATATCGATCTGCTTCCCAAAAAAGGCGTAAAGTTCGTCAGCATTGCCAATCGCACTACCGGTGCCAAAGCCTACACCGTCAATGTGGTTCAAATCAGCACGCCGCGTGCAGAAGGAACTGAAACCGTCATCAATGATGGTTCGCTACTCTACTCACCGCAAAAACTGATTCTGAAATCAGAACAAAGAAGTGGTTTTAAGTTTTATTATAACGGCAAAAATGATAACAAAGAGAGATACTTCAGGATCACTTTTATTGAAACTCCGCTGCAAACTGATAAAGTAACATTGTCTCACAAGGAGCTGTATTACGATTATCGGATTATTGTTAAGGCGATCATGATTGTCAGGCCGAAATCTGAGCGGTTCGCGTATCGCTATCAAAATCGAACGATTACAAATACGGGTAATACCTATTTTAAATACATGTCGTCTAAGCACTGTCAGTCGGGATATAGCCACTCTACATTTTTACCACCCGGTGCCTCACTGTCGCTCAGCGATGAGGAGACGAAAGAAAATCGGGTGATTATTTATAAAAACAGTATATTAACTTTGTCAACGTGCCTGGCAAAGTCGTAAGGGTAATGAAATAAGGCACTTTAATTTATAAGGAAATTGACTATGAAATACGTAGATATGGCAGTAGCTGATAAACTCGTTGGCGGCGCGCTTAACCCCATCTCTGGCCTGGTGAGTGGCATCACTTCCGGTTACCAAACCGGCGCCGGCATCATGGGAATGCTTGGCGGGCTGGTTGGCGGCATTGTCGGCGGCGTCCTTGGCTTTGTGGGCGGGTTTGTCGGCATGCCGGCAGACAAATAACACCGGCAGTTTTGCTATCAGTCGGTCATGCTAATCGCAGACGGCTGAGTTTCGTAGCCCGATGATTTAATGTCGGATAAAGTAAGATATACCCCTGAAACGTTGCAAGGGGGCCTACGCTTTTTAGGGCATCATGGGGCTATGATACGTTAATTATACACACCTGAAAGGTGTACTCGAATATAAGGACATATCATGAACGTTGTAAAAATGAAAGTCGCAGAAAAAGTCATTGGCGGTTGGGATCCCTTTGGCCAGGCTATCGCCGGTGCACAAAAGGCCTATGAAACCGGCAATAAACTGTTAGGCCCACTGGGCGGTACCATTGGTGGGATCTTCGGACTGGTCGGCGGTTTTATCAACGGCTTCCTCTCAGCCTGAATGAAATAATAAATTAATTCAATGACCCGATTTCGGGTCATTGTTTCAACATCGCCAGGATAACATGTTTTCTATATTTCAATCGCGTTCTTCATCGCCAACCCCCATGATTCGGCAGTACGAGCACACAGAATGTGGCCTGGCGTGTCTGGCCATGATTTTGGGTCACTATGGTCACGATACGTCTATCAGTCAGCTACGCCGCGAATACGAGGTGTCCGAAGACGCCGGTACGTCGATGGCGACGTTATCCAACTGGGCGGCCGAAAAGGGCCTGGAGGGGCGGATCCTTCAGGGCGAAGTGACAGAAATAAAAAAAACGCATTTACCGGTCATCGCTTTCTGGCGTAATAACCATTTCGTGGTGATCGTGCGGGCCGATGAGCGCGGGATGGTGATTCACGATCCGGCCAGCGGTATCCGACGCTACAAATATCGCGAGGCAAAAGGGCTTTTTTCGGGATATATCCTCGAACTTCGACCGCAAGCGACGTTTACCAAGCGAGAAGCTGATGCGGTATTTACGCTCGGGCAGCTGGCAAACAACATTTCAAAATTAGCTCAGCGTCAGGTGGTGTTATTAACCTTTTCGATTTTTACGCTGCTGATCATGCTTATTTCTCCCTCATATATCCAGCTGGTGTTGGATGAGGCTATTGCCAGAAATGATTTTGATCTGGTAGTGTTGTTAACCTGCGCGTTTGCCATTGTCTTCATCTTTGATGTGGTGAACCGTTTTCTGAAGCAAATTCTCGAAATCTGTATGCGGAACTTTGCCTACGATGAGCTCAGTCAGTCGATTCGGCGCTACTTACTGCGCGCCCAGAACAGCTGGTTTCGTACCCGCCCGGTGGGCATCATTTTGGCGATTGAAAAATCGCTACACAGCTGCGCAGAGTTCATCAGTAATGGCTACGTCGCGATGTTATTCTCTCTGCTAATCAGCTTTTTTAGTTTGATATTTATGCTGTTTTACAGCGTACACATCGCCGTCGTCACTCTGTTACTGATGTCCATTTTTTTTATTATTCGTTTTTCTCTGATTGTCCCCTACCAGCGCGCAGTCGATAACTCAATCAATAAAACGGCTGAGTATGAGTCTCTGCTGGTAGAAACGCAAAAAGGGATCGTAACCTTAAAAGCGAATAATATGCTGCACAATATCAACGGCGTGATTGATAAGGCGATGAGGAAACACATCGGCGCGCTAATGAAAAAAGAGCGCCTGCTGGCGAGATTCGATGCGGCCTCGGTGGTGGTCATTAATCTTGAACAGCTTGCCGTGGTCTGTATGGGGGCGTGGGCGATCCTGCACGGCGAAATGACCATTGGTATGCTGATCGCTTATATCAGTTACAAGCGATATTTCTCTGATGCGATGATCGACTTTGCACATAAATATCTGGAAAAGAATGCACTCAAAGGCCCACTGGATCGTATTGGTGATCTGGTAAGCTATCCTGCAGACGAAGACGTTTTTGGCGAGCGCAGTGCGGAACCGCCCAGCTCGCTGCTGTTTGATAACGTCACGTTTGCCTGGCCGGGTAAGCAGCCGGTGTTGAAAAACATCTCGCTGACGTTTTCTCCGGAACAAGAAACGGTGATCATAGGGCAAAGTGGATCCGGTAAGACCACGCTACTGCGGTTAGTGAGTGGCATTTTGCAGCCGGTCAGCGGGGCGATTATTTTTAATGGATTTCCCCTTGCCTCCTACCGACTCAGAGAATTAAGGACCATCATCCGCATTGTGCACGCCGACGATCAGCTTTTTAGCGGCACCCTGCTGGAAAACATCTCCGGTTTCTCGCCGGAACCGTCGCTGGAAGAGGCGATTGCGGCGTGCCGGGTTGCCGAAATCCATGAGGTGATTCGCGCGTTGCCCCACGGCTACGACACGCCGTTTATCCCCGGTAATCCACTCTTTTCAGCGGGGGAGGTGCAGCGGTTGGTCCTGGCGAGAGCGCTCTATGCCAGACCCGGCTGGTTACTGTGTGACGAAGTGACGGCAAACCTGGATAAAACAACCGCCGCCGCGCTGTTGTCGAATCTTCGGCAGCTCAATATTGGGCTGATCTTTGTGACCCACTCTCCGGAAATGGTTTACCAGTCAGGACAGCTTATCACGCTGGAAAACGGCGTCGCGACGCGGCACGCTGCCGGGGAGCAGCCGTGATGCGCGACCGGTTCTTCCACTGGTTAGCCGCTCGATCGCAGCACAGTTTTGCCGCCGAGCGTTTCCACCACAATTATCTGCAGCTGACGCACGCCAGCGGGGAGTCCACTCCCGGGGAGCTGTTCGTACAGAATATGGCGCAGCGATTATGCCTGTCGTTCCGCGTGCATCCGCTGCCGGCGCAGCGCTGGCCGCAATTTCTCAGCGCGGACAACCGACAGACGGTCCAACGCTGGGCCGACGAGCACGCGCTGTTTCGTCACCGAACCCTGATGCCGCTGCTGCGCTGGAACGGCCTCGAAACCGTTCTGGCCACGCTTTTCCAGCTGGCTCCCGCCTGCTGTGACATTGTTCTGCTGACGGAAGATCCCCTCTACCAGCGGCTCTTTGCCCTGAAACCGCCGGCCGGACGCTCCTTTTTTTTGCATCGTCCGCTGCTGGTGATCCTTTTTCTTGACGAGCGGCTGCCGCAGTCGCCCCTATTTCCTCTCAACATCAATGGTAACCGCTGCATGCTGACGCAGGTCTCTGACCGGGTGATACAGCGGCTCGGGCTGCAGGTGCAGACGCTGATACCGCATCATCTCTTTTCACCGCACGCCTTCCGCATTACCGGGCTATCGCAGACCCCGGCCAGCTGGCGAGAGGCGGCGGTAGAAAATTTTCACGCTCTGCTTCAGTCACCGGCGTCATGGGGATGCTGGGATGACCTTGCGGTACTTTTTCATGGATGAAAAAATGATAACGATCAGAGATAAAAAAAGACATTCGCCAGGGGTGGGCAAACGCGCCTATGCCAAAATATACGATATCAATTTACCCGGCCTGCGCGCCTCGCTGCTCCTGTTTTCAGCCTTCTTTCTGTGCCTTTTTATTTACAGTTGTATTGTCCCCTATTCTGAAACCACCCTGGCGCAGGGCATGGTGATCACCGCCAAAGGCGATATCCAGGTTCGCGCGAAGGTCTCCGGCACCATAGTGGCGCTGCCGATAAGAGAAGGGGAGTACGTGAAGGCCAACCAGATACTCTTCACGCTCTCCCAGGACTACGGCGGGAAAGAGGGGTCGGTGATGGAGTATGAGTCCCAGCACTATGTTGATGAGGCAAAACGCAATACGGCCAGGGTAAACAGCATGACGACCTCGATTGCCAACCTGAAAAGCAATCAGGTCAGCCAGCTGGCGGCGATCGACGCGCAAATAGCGGCGGCTAAAGTGAAGGTGATCAAAGCCAGGGAGTTGGTCAACAACAGCGAGGAGACCTTCCGCTCTTTCAAAAAAATGGTCTCGCAGGGCTATGTATCAAAGCTGGAGATTACGCAAAGAGAAAATGAAGTGTTGAATGCGCAGCTAAACCTGAAGTTGGAAGAGTCGGCCATTTTACAACTGCAAAGTAACCGAACCGCCATGATGGATAATACCCAGTATCAAATTGACGACCTGTCGACGCAAATGCTGTACCTGAAGAACCGCAACAGCGAAATTGAACGAATCATGGCGACGCAGGGAAATAAATCGTTGTCGATGCTGGCCCCCACCGATGGCTACGTTGTCGCGATTAATTTCCCACCGGGTAAGGCGGTCAGGCAGGATGATGAAGTGGTGGTGGTCATCCGGCACGATACCCGCAGCCCTCTGGAAGGGTATCTCTACATTCCCTCTACCGGGGCGGGGCGGATCAAGCCGGGCGATAAAGTCAATGTCCGCTTTGACGCCTGGCCGGTGGATAAGTACGGCAGTCTGACCTCCACGCTGGAGGCGTTTTACCCCGTGAACATCGATCCGCGCTCCGCCCTGATTCCGCTTGAACAAGGGCAAACCTACTACCTGGCGCGCGTCAAGCTGCCCGCGTCCTTCACCGACCCGACGCACCGGCGGCGGCTGATTTTGGGCGGGATGAAGATCTATGCGGACATACACGTTGACTCGCGCCCGCTGATTATCTTACTGATCGCGCCGCTGGAGCGCGCCCGACAGCGCTTCCTTACCTGACCGGCAGAGGCGGGAACCCCGGTGGCCACCACGCGTCTGTCCGCCGCGCGCTTCCCGGCCGCGGCGATAGCCATCGGGTGCAGCCTCGCGGAGGTGGCCGGCCGGCTCGCCAAGGGCGCGCGCCGCGCAAGCGTTCCCGCCCCGGCGTGGATTAATTTTTCTTACAGCTGTAGGCAATCACCGGATCGTTATAGAAAAAGTATTGCCCGCTTCGCTGATAGACGATACGCATAAACATACTTTTCCCACTCTCAACATAAAAGTCCGACAGGTTTTTTTTTATCGTCGGATTATCCACCGTATCCGACGAGGTTCGGATACTGCTTTCCGACGTTAGCATATAGTACTGATTTTCTCTTTTATAATTGAACAACACCCTGCGGGAGATGTTTTTAGTTTCACCATCCGCAAGGTGCATTTTGCCATTGATACATAAAAGGCCGCGTCGCTTGCCAAAGGAGTAGCTGAGAAATAAATCCATTTTTGCGTCCTGACTATGCTGTACATAATAGGCGGTGCAGCTAAACTTTTCCCCTTGGCTGAGCGAGTAGAGGTATCCTGCAGCGATAAGCAGTAACAGGATAAGCATGACCAGGGTGGCCCTTATTTTAAACACGTTATTCTTCCTCCTTGAAATAATCTGTGATGCATATGCCTTTTATGCCCGCCTGCGTGCTGCACCTTAATACGGAAACCTCAGCCAGCTGTGGAAAGGCATCCACATAGATCCACGGATACTCATGACATGCCTGAGTGAAATTGTTTGCAAAATCCAGCGATCGGCTCTGTAGCGTCTTATCTGTCTGGTTAGGCGAGAGAAATATTTTACAGGTCTTTTCCTGACTAAAGGGAATGTACTGTTGCAAATCGTTAGGCGTGGTGTAGTACTGTACGGAAACCACCGCGATAAGGAGAATTGCCATCAGCAGGCTGAAGCAAACGATGCGGGTAACCTTGCGTTTTTTTTGGGCAGTCTGCGGCTGGCTATCGGTGAATGCATCGGATGGATGCAGCCGGCTTGCCGCTCTTTTGGCCCGGCTGTCCGCGGGATCATCAACACGCGGTGCGGTGTCACTTGTCGCTGTCGGCCCGGGGTTGGGAGCGTTACTTTCATCATTGACCTGCTGAATGCTACAGGACTCTGACAGCGTAAGCCCGATTCTGGGGATGGTCATGATGATCTCTTCTTCCAGTCCCGCCTCCTTCAATCCTTTTCTTAAAATAGAAATATTTTGATAAAAGGTGTTTGGTGAAACCATCACGCCATTTTTTTTCCACACTTCTTCCATAAAATCGTGTTGGCTAACCACCGTACCGTGACGTTGAATTAGCAGGAGAAAACAGCGGCTGGCTGGCGAATTGAGAATGATTTTATCATCGGGGTGAGCATGAGGATTTAACATATTAGCAACCGGATAAAACTCAATCTTACCATTTATCAGATAGTGCTCTTGCATAGATATCCCTATTACTTCTCAGCAATGTTAATCATCTTTTATTGATGAGTGCAGAGTTCAGATTCCTTTTCTCACTCTGTTGATCAAGGAGGTGATGTTACTGCCAGGTTTTTTAATTTGCAAACGATTAAGTGTGAAGTCTCCGGGGGTATTAGTTAGTTTTCCTTAAGCTCCATACTCTCTTTTCTTATTTTTTTCTTATCTATGGCTATTATTTAAAGATAAAGTTTTTGTTTAAGTGCTTTCCGTGCCTGGCGCATTTTTTTCTTGTATTGCTCTCCATTGTTTTACTGTTGTTTTTTTTGTTATTTGTGGCGGGTAACCTGTTTTTTTAACATTTATCCATGAGCCGACTATTTTCATTTATTTAACATTCCATTCACTGTCGATTATGCGTCCCGTGCCGTATTTTTCCGTATCCGGACTGATCAAATTTAATATGATAAAATATTATTTTTATCCTCTGCCTGTCCGTATAAATGCCTGTAGCTACCGGATTTCCTTCTGCCGGCGACGTTGTTGGCTACCACGCGCAGCAGCGGAGCTGAAGGATCCCATCGCGCTTCATCCCGCAACCCCGATCGGCCCGAAGGCGTGCAGTCTCTCCAGCTGGCGCCACTCGCAACGCGCCGATCGCCGGCGGCGGCATGACGAATGTCCGGTATGCGCCAGCGCCACTCCCGCTGTCGGGGATGATCGCTGCGCCGCTCGCGCAGGCGTCGGCCAGCGGAGCGCGGTGCATTACGCCAGCGCTCAGCGCGCTTCTCCGTCCTGGTGCATCGGGCGCTCGAGTCCGCCGGGCTGAAGATCGCGGCGAGCGAGCGGGCTTGCATCAGCAGACGACTTTCCCTAAGCTTGCAAAAAGCATGCTACTGCTTGCCAATGACTCGGGGTGCCCTTCTTTGTGAAGGCTGAGAAAGACCCGTATTACCTGATCTGGATAATGCCAGCGTAGGGAAGTCAGATGCCGTCTCGCATCGCCTTCTTGATCGCCGGTGAGGAGAGACGATGACCCCTTCTGACCCGCTTGCCGACGGCGATGCTGCCGCCGCGCTCACGCTGTTTACCCAACGCGCGCCGCTGATCCACTGCCTGACTAACGAGGTGGTGCAGGCCTTGACGGCTAACGTGCTGCTGGCGCTCGGCGCATCGCCGGCAATGGTGGTGGCGCCGCAGGAGGTCGCCCAGTTCAGCGCGGTGGCTGACGCGCTGCTGATTAACGTCGGCACGCTGACCGCCGACCGCCGTGACAGTATGGCCGCCGCGGTGCGCGCCGCCCGCGCGCAGGGCACCCCGTGGGTGCTCGATCCGGTAGCGGCAGGCGCCCTGACGTTTCGCACCGATTTTTGTCGACAGCTGCTGCGCGAGGCGCCGGCGGCGATCCGCGGCAACGCGTCGGAAATACTGGCGCTGGCCGGAGAGGGCGCTGGCGGTCGCGGCGTTGACAGTCGGCATGATGCCGCCGACGCGCTGGCGGCGGCTCGCGACCTGGCGCGCCGCGTCAACACGGTGGTGGCGGTGACCGGTGAGGTGGATTATGTCACCGACGGCGAACGGCTGCTGCGCGTGCCGGGCGGATCGCCCCTGATGGCCCGGGTCACCGGCACCGGCTGCGCGCTGTCAGCGGTGGTCGCCGGTTTTTGCGCGCTGCCGGGCGACCGACTGATCCTCGTGGCCAGCGCCTGCCGGGTGATGGCCGGAGCCGGTCAGCGCGCCGCCGCCGCCGCGCGCGGGCCGGGCAGCTTTCTGCCCGGGTTGGTGGATGCGCTGTGGCAGGCGGCGCAGGCGGCCCAGGCATGAGCCCGGTGAACGCGTTGACCATCGCCGGCACCGATCCCAGCGGCGGGGCCGGTATTCAGGCCGACTTAAAGACGTTTTCCGCGCTGGGCGTTTACGCTACCAGCGTGGTCACCGCGCTGGTGGCGCAAAATACCCGCGGCGTGCAGTCGGTTTGTCGCGTAGCCCCGGCGTTCGTGCTCGCCCAGCTCGATTCGGTGCTAAGCGACGTGCGTATTGACAGCGTAAAAATCGGCATGCTGGCCGAGGCGGATATTGCGCTGGCGGTGGCGGAGCGGCTGCAGCAGGCGGCGCCGCGCTGGCGGGTGCTTGATACGGTAATGCTGGCGAAGAGCGGCGATGCGCTGTTGTCGCCATCGGCGGTGGCGGTGCTGCGCGATCGCCTGCTGCCGCTGGCCTCGATGGTGACGCCAAACTTGCCGGAAGCGGCGGCGCTGCTGGGCTGCGCACCGGCGGTCAATGAGCGGGAGATGCGCGCCCAGGGGCGCGCGCTGCTGGCGATGGGGGCGCAGGCGGTACTGATGAAAGGCGGCCACCTGCGTGACGATGAGAGCCCGGACTGGCTGCTGACCGCGGACGACGAGCGGCGTTTTACCGCCCCGCGGGTGGCCACGCGCCATACGCACGGCACGGGCTGTTCGCTGTCCTCGGCGCTGGCGGCGCTGCGCCCGCAGCGTGCGGACTGGGCGGAGACGGTGCGCGATGCCAAAGCCTGGCTGCAGGGGGCGCTGATACACGCCGATTCGCTGCGGGTTGGTAGCGGACAGGGCCCGGTACACCACTTCTGGCGCTGGTGGTAACCCGCCGCCGGTGCCGTCAGGCCAGCAGACCGGCGCCGCGCCGCGCGGGCCGCGCCAGACGGCGCCCGGCGCGGCACATCAGGCAATCAGCGGGCAGTCCGGCGGCAGCCGGCAGCGCAGGGCGTCCGGCAGAATCTCCATGCGAAAGTGGGTGCCACTCAGCGGCTCGCCGTCGAGGTTAAAGGTCATCTCGTGCGGGGCGGTGATCTCCAGCCACGGCAGCGAGGCGCGGACGATATTGGGGTTGTCATCATCGCCGCCAAACAGCGAGTTGAGCAGCGTGGGCAGCAGCTCCTGCGCGGTAACGATACTCACCTCCAGCTGGCCATCATCGATCAGCGCATACGGACACAGACGCTGGCCGCCGCCCGCCTGGCGACCATTCCCAATCCCGATCACCAGCGCGTCGCCCTGCCAGTGAAAGCCGGGGCCGCGCAGCTCACAGCTGTCAGCCTTGAGCTGATCCATCCGCAGCAGGCCGTGCACGAAATAGGAGACACCGCCGAGCGCGGACTTCAGTTTTGCCGGCGTTTCGGTAGTAATGCGCGTACCGAAGCCGCCGGTCGCCATGTTGATGAAGTAGTGGTGATCATTCACCTTCGCCAGGTCCACCGGATACGCTTTGCCCTGAATGGCCAGCCGCAGGGCGTTCCCCATTTCCTGCGGGATGCCGACGCTGGTGGCGAAATCGTTGGCGGTCCCCAGCGGCAGAATGCCCAGCACCGGGCGTCGGGCGCTGTCGACACCGGCCAGCGCGCTGGCCAGCTCGTTGATGGTGCCGTCGCCGCCGCCGGCCACGACGGTACTGGCGCCGAGGGCGATCGCTTCCCCAAGGTAGCGGCCGGCATCGCCGTGCTCCCAGGTGACCCGCACCTCAATGGGGAATCCCTCCTCGCGCAGGGCGTGTACGGCTTCGCGCAGCGCTTCGTGACCCGCACCTTTACCGTTAAGGATCAGCATGGTAATTGCCTGATTGTCCATATCAACTCTCTGTAGCTTCGGTGACCAGAATTGCCTGCCTGCGGCGCGCGGCCGTCAGGTTCAATCGGCAGGGATACAGGATTTTATAGCACATAAGCGGGACCAGCAGGACGGCGGCGACAAAACTCGGACAAAGAAACGCCCGCGCGGGGGAGCCGGGCGGGCTAATGAGGTGGTTCCTGTCGCAGATGCTGTTGATTATTGCTGATTGGAAGCCCGCGTATCATAACCAGATTGCTGCGGGCAGACCGTGATCCGATGCTAAAAAACGTTAACCTGTACAGGTTACGATGTTGCGGGCGCGCCGGGCAGATCGCGAATCAGCAGCGCGTACTCCAGGCTGACCTCCGCCGGCAGCGGGATCCATACCCGGTGGCCATCCCCGGGAGCAACGGCGGTCGCGGCCCCGCGCTCGCTGCACATAGACGCCAGCGTGAAGCGGAGGTTGCCGGCCGGCGTCATCAGCTCCAGCGTATCGCCAACGCTAAAGCGGTTCTTCACCGCCACCCGCGCGAGTCCGTCGCGCCGCTCGCCGGTCAGTTCGCCGACAAACTGCTGTCGCTCGGACTGTGAGTGGCCGGTGGCGTAATTTTGCAGGCTGTCATGCGTATGGCGGCGTAAAAATCCCTCGGTATAGCCCCGGTGCGCCAGCCCCTCCAGCGTGGTCAGCAGGGTGGGGTCGAACGGCTTACCGGCGGCGGCATCGTCAATTGCCCGGCGATACACCTGTGCGGTGCGGGCACAGTAATAAAACGATTTGGTTCGCCCTTCAATTTTCAGCGAGCGTACGCCCATCTGGCTGAGTCGTTCTACGTGCGCCACGGCCCGCAGATCCTTTGAATTCATGATGTAGGTGCCGTGCTCATCTTCCAGTGCCGGCATCGCTTCGCCCGGCCGCTGCGCCTCTTCCAGCATAAAGATTCGGTCGGTTGGCTCATGTTGCTGCACGATGTTGCCGTTCTCATCCTGCTGACCGGGAGTGACGCTGTACTGCCAGCGGCAGGCGTTGGTGCAGGTACCCTGATTGGGATCGCGTTTGTTCAGGTAACCGGAGAGCAGGCAGCGGCCGGAGTAGGCCATGCACAGCGCACCGTGCACAAACACCTCCAGCTCCATCTCCGGCACCCGCTGGGCAATTTCGGCGATCTCCTCCAGCGACAGCTCGCGCGATAAAATCACCCGCGACAGTCCCTGCTGCTGCCAGAATTTAACCGTGGCCCAGTTGACCGCATTGGCCTGCACCGAGAGGTGCACCGGCATCCGGGGGAAAGCCTCGCGTACCAGCATGATCAGGCCGGGATCGGACAGGATCAGCGCATCCGGCGCCAGGTCTATCACCGGCTGCAGATCGCGAATCACGGTGTTAAGCTTGGCGTTGTGCGGCGCGATATTCACCACCACGTAAAACCGTTTGCCCAGCGCGTGGGCCTCGTTGATGCCGATCGCCAGCGTTTCGAGGGTAAATTCGTTGTTACGCACGCGCAGGCTGTAGCGCGGCTGGCCGGCATAGACCGCGTCAGCACCGTAGGCAAAGGCGTAACGCATATTCTTCAGGGTGCCGGCGGGGGAGAGCAGTTCAGGCTTCATGGGATCTCATGCAGGTAGCGGGTGACTATGCGCGGCGCACGGCGCGCAGCGCAAAAACGCCCGGCAGGATAGCGCAGCACCCCGGTGTGCACTTTGCGTCAGATCAATCCGCTACCGTTTTTGGCAGGCGTCGGCCTCCCAGCGGTAGCCCATGCCGTACACCGCGCGAATAAACGGCTGGTCGGCATCCAGCGCCTCCAGTTTGCGGCGCAGATTTTTGATGTGGCTGTCGATGGTGCGGTCGGTGACCACCCGATAGTCATCGTACAGATGGTTCAGCAGCATCTCGCGCGAGAATACCTTCCCCGGCTCCTGCGACAGCGTGCGCAGCAGGCGGAACTCCGCCGGGGTCAGATCCAGCGGCCGGTCGGCCCAGCTGGCGTGGAAGCGGCTTTCATCAATGACCAGCAGGGATGCGGGAGCCGGCGCCCCGGTCGCGCGCTGCACGCGCTTCAAAATGGTTTTCACCCGGGCGACCACCTCGCGCGGGCTGAAGGGTTTACAGATGTAATCATCGGCCCCCAGTTCCAGTCCCAGCAGGCGATCGATCTCTTCGCTTTTGGCGGTGACCATGATCACCGGCAGTTCGGAGAAGCGGCGCAGTTCGCGGCATACCGTCAGCCCGTCCATGCCGGGCAGCATCAAATCGAGGATCAGCAGATCCGGCGGCGCGGCGCGCACGGCCTCGATAACCTCATCGCCGCGCAGCAGATGCCGGGTGCGGTAGTTGGCCGCCTGCAGATAATCAATCAGGAGCTGACCGAGTTTGGGCTCATCCTCAACAATCAGGATCAGCGGAGCAGTTGCGTCGTTCATGCGGTTTCACTGGCTTCAGAGCGGAATGTCTGTCGGCAAGTGTAACACAATCAGCAGCCCGCCCCGCTCGGAGTGCTCTGCTTTGATGCTGCCGCTGTGCGCCTCAACAATGTTCTGGCAGATAGCCAGCCCGAGTCCGGAGCCGCCGCTGGCGCGGCTGCGCGAACCCTCCGCGCGGTAAAAGCGCTCGAAGATGTGCTGCCGCTGCGCGTCGTCAACCCCGGGCGCGGTGTCGTCAAACAGCAGCGTGATGCCCTGCGGGTCTGGTCGCAGACGGATAGTTAACCCACCGCCGGCGTCGGTATAACGCAGGCTGTTCTCCAGCAGGTTGCTAAACAGCTGCATCAGCCGATCGGCATCGCCAAACAGCGGCGCCCGCGGCGGCAGATCCAGCGTCAGACTCAGCCCGCGGTCGGCAAAGCGGCTGCGGAAGCTGCCGGCAACCAGTTCAAGCAGCGCCACCGCGTCAATCGGCGCTTTACGGTAGGCCAGCGCGCCCTCATCGGAGAGCGACAGCTGATGGAGATCGTCCACCAGCTTACTAAGAAGCCCGACCTCGGCCTGCAGCGAGCCGATCGCCTCGGGGCTCAGCTGACGGACGCCGTCCTGCATCGCCTCCAGTTCGCCGCGCAGAATGGCCAGCGGCGTGCGCAGCTCGTGGGAGATATCGGCCATGAAGGCGCGGCGCATGCGTTCGTTTTTTTCCAGCGTCCCGGCGAGGCGATTAAAGTCCTGTGCCAGCCGCCCCAGCTCATCACGGCTGCTGACCGCCACCCGGCTGGCGTAGTCGCCCGCCGCCAGCCGCCGCGTGCCCTCCACCAGCCGCTTCACCGGGGCCAGCAGGCCGCGCGACAGCAGCCAGGTGACCGCCGCCGCCAGCAGCGTCGATAAGCCCACGATCAGCCAGCTGGTCCGGCGCTGCTGCTGGTCAAAATGGATATCGGTGCTGCGGGTCAGCCGCTCCGGCGGCGCGCTGACGATCCAGCCGACCACCCGGCCATCGTCAAGGGCAATATCGTGGCGGATACCGTCCGGCGGCAGCGGCCCGCGCGGTCCGACCATCACCCGAAAGCGATCATCGAGCACCCAAAACTGCGTACGCCAGCCGTGCGGCGGCAGCGGTTTGTTGCCGTCGGGGTTCTGATCAAACGAGCGCATCATCTGCCATACCAGCCGCTCGTTACGGCGTAAAAAGTCCCAGCTGCCGTGATCCTGGTACTGATCGGCCAGCGCGTCGCTGAGCATGGCCACCCGCTGCTCATTGCCGAGCCGGATATAGTCGATAAAGCCGCGCTCGAAGCTGAGGCGGACGCCCCAGTGCATGATCGCCAGCAGCAGCAGGCAGGTGGTAAAAATGGCCAGAAACAGCTTGGCACTGATGCCGGGGCGCAGTTTTTGTATCAAGGACGTTCACTCCTGCGGCTAAAGAGGGATTCAGGGCGGCGCGCACGGGGTAGCCGTAACCCCTTACGCGGGCCGCGCCAGCGGTCAGTGCGGCCACGCACCGCGACCGCTGGCCGCCCGCATCGGCGCGGGCGACGTCCCGCGCGGCGGGGCGGTTTATTCACCGTCGCGCCGGTTATCCGCTGACGCTCGCCGGACGGCGCCGCGGGCGTCGACGCAGCTTATCCATATACAGATACACCACCGGCGTGGTGTAGAGCGTCAACAGCTGACTCATCACCAGCCCGCCGGCAATGGTTATCCCCAGCGGCTGGCGGATCTCGGCGCCGTCGCCGCTGGCCAGTACCAGCGGCAGTGCGCCCAGCAGCGCCGCGAGGGTGGTCATCATAATTGGCCGGAAACGCAGCAGGCAGGCCTGGAAGATCGCCTCGTGCGGCGTCAAATGGCCGTGGCGCTCGGCATCCAGCGCAAAATCAACCATCATAATGGCGTTTTTCTTCACGATACCAATCAGCAGTAAAATACCGATGAGCGCAATCAGGCTGAAGGGCGCAGAAAACATCTCCAGCGCCAGCAGCGCCCCGACGCCCGCCGAGGGCAGGGTGGACAAAATGGTCAGCGGATGGACGTAGCTCTCATACAGGATGCCCAGCACGATATACACGGTGGCGATCGCGGCAAGGATCAGCCACAGCTGGCTGCTCTGGGTTTGCTGGAACAGCTGGGCGGTGCCGGCAAAGCTGCCGCGCACGCTGGCGGGCACGCCCAGCCCGACCATCGCCCGATCAATCGCCGCGGAAGCCTGCGACAGCGAAACCCCTTCCGGCAGGTTAAAGGAGAGGGTCGAGGCGGCGTCCAGCCCCTCATGGTTGACCGACAGCGGCGCGTTGGCCGGCTGCCAGCGGGCAAAGTAAGCGAGCGGAATCGCCTTGCCGTCGCGGTTAACCACAAACATCTGATCGAGGGCGCTGGCATCCCGGGCGTAGCGCGGATCGACCTCCATGACCACCTTATACTGATTAAGCGGTTGATAGATGGTGGAGATTTGCCGCTGGCCGAAGGCGTTGTTCAACAGCGTATTCGCCGCCGATACGTCGATACCCAGTCGCGCCATGCTGTCGCGATCGTAAGTCAGCGCCAGCTCGGCGCCATTATCCTGCTGATCGGAGTTGACGTCCGCCAGCTCCGGCAGGGCCGCCAGCGCGGTGCGGATTATCGGCTCCCAGCGGCGCAGGGCATCCAGATCGTCCGACAGCAGGCTGTACTGGTAGCCGGCGTTAGACTGGCGGCCACCAAAGCGTAAATCCTGCACGGCCATGAGAAACAGGCTGGCGCCCGGCTCCTTCGCCAGCTTGCCGCGCAGCCGGCCGATGACCTGCTGGGCGGTTTCGCTGCGCTGGCCGAGCGGCTTTAAGGCGATAAACATCGACCCGCTATTGGTACGCGATCCGCCGGTAAAGCCCACTACGCTCTCCACCGCCGGATCGTCACGCACGATGGTCATAAAATCCTGCAGTTTGCCGCGCATCGCCTGAAACGAGATGCTCTGATCGGCCTGGATAAAGCCCATCAGCCGTCCGGTATCCTGTTCGGGGAAAAAGGTCTTCGGGATGGTCATGTACAGGTGGACGCTCAGGCCGACGGTGGCCAGCAGCAGCAGCAGCGTCCAGCGGCGGTGGTTCAGCACGACGCGCAGCGTACGCGCATAGCCCTGCTCGAGGTAGGTAAGCAGCCGGCCGACACCGCGGTTGCGCGGTTGCGCACGCGGTGGCTGCGGCTTCAAGAGGCGGGCGCACATCATCGGCGTCAGGGTGACCGAGATCAACAGCGAGATAGCAATCGCCACCGACAGCGTCACGGCAAATTCGCGAAACAGCCGGCCGACCAGTCCGCCCATAAACAGCAGCGGGATAAACACCGCAATCAGCGATATGCTCATCGACAGGACGGTAAAGCCCACCTCACGCACCCCCTGCAGAGCGGCCTGCAGCGGCTTCATGCCGGCTTCAACATGGCGGGCGATATTCTCCAGCACCACGATGGCATCGTCGACCACGAAACCGGTGGCAATGGTCAGCGCCATCAGCGACAGGGTATTCAGGCTGAAGCCGCACAGGTACATGGCGGCAAAGGTGCCCAGCAGCGACACCGGTACGGCGATGGCCGGGATCAGCGTCGCGCGGCCGGAGCGCAAAAAGACAAACACGACCAGGATAACCAGCACCACGGCGATCGCCAGCGACTGTTCTACTTCCGCCAGCGAGGCGCGAATGGTCGGCGAGCGATCCTGGGCAATCGCCAAATCAATCGCCGCCGGAATGGTCTCGCGCAGCGCCGGCATCCGCGCGCGGATGCGATCCACGGTATCAATGATGTTGGCTTCCGGGGTTTTACGCACCAGCAGCAAGATGGCCGGTTTCCCGCTGGCCATCCCGGCGTTGCGCACGTCTTGCACGGAATCGGTGACGGTAGCGACGTCGCGCAGCCGTACGGCGGCGCCGTCGCGGTAGTGCACCACCAGCGGCTGATACGCGCTGGCGGTCTTCAGTTCGTCGTTGGTTTTGAGCTGCCAGCGCTGCTGCCCATCCTCTACCGCCCCCTGCGGCTTACGCACGTTGGCGGCGGCGATCGCCTGGCGGATCGCATCCAGCGACACCCCCTGATTAAACAGCGCCTGCGGATTGAGATCGACCCGCACCGCCGGCAGCGAGCTGCCGCCGACCGACACGTCGCCCACGCCGTCGGTCTGCGCCAGCGTCTGCGCCAGCTGGGTGGAGGCAAAGTCATACAGCTGGCCGGGGGAGTAGGTATCCGAGGTCAGCGTCAGGATCATGATCGGCGCGTCGGAGGGGTTGGCCTTACGGTAGGTTGGACGGCTGGGCATGCCGCTCGGCAGCAGACTCTGCGCCGCATTGATCGCCGCCTGCACGTCGCGCGCCGCGCCGTTGATGTCGCGGTCAAAATCAAACACCAAAATAATGCGCGTGCTGCCAAGCGAGCTGGTGGAGGTCATTTCGCTGACGCCGGCGATGCGCCCCAGCGAACGCTCCAGCGGCGTCGCCACCGACGAAGCCATGGTTTCCGGCGAGGCCCCGGGCAGCGAGGCGCTGACCATGATCACCGGAAAATCGACCTGCGGCAGCGGCGCGACCGGCAGCAGGCGGAACCCCAGCGCGCCGGCCAGCGCGATGGCCAGCGTCAGCAGAAGGGTTGCCACCGGGCGGTGAATAAACAGCGCAAAAAATCTCACTCCGCCTCCTTCTGCCGCAGGCGGCCGCGGGTGGCGCGCGCCAGGCGATCAAACAGCAGGTAGATCACCGGGGTTGTAAACAGCGTCAGCACCTGGCTTAGGATCAGTCCCCCGACCATGGCGATGCCCAACGGCTGGCGCAGTTCGGCGCCCACGCCCTGGCTCAGCATCAGCGGCAGCGCGCCCAGCAGCGCCGCCAGCGTGGTCATCAGGATGGGACGAAAGCGCAGCAGGCAGGCCTGCCGGATCGCTTCGTCGGGCGTCATGCCCTGCTCGCGCTCGGCCGCCAGCGCAAAGTCGATCATCATGATGGCATTTTTTTTCACGATCCCGATCAGCAGGATAATGCCGATGATGGCGATCACGTCCAGCTCGCTGCCGCTCAGCATCAGCGCCAGCAGTGCGCCGACGCCGGCGGTCGGCAGGGTCGAGAGGATAGTGATCGGGTGAATAAAGCTCTCATACAGTATCCCGAGCACGATATACATCGTCACGATCGCCGCGACGATCAGCCAGACCGTGTTGCCCAGCGCCGCCTGGAAGGCGAGGGTGCTCCCCTGGAAGGCGGTCAGGATATCCGCGGGCATTGCCAGCCGCTGCTCGGCCGCGGTAATGGCATTCACCGCGTCTTCCAGCGCGTAGCCCGGCGCCACGTTAAAGGAGAAGGTCGTCGACGGAAACTGGTCGAGATGGTTAATGGTCAGCGCCCCGTGGCGCTGCTCCACCTGCGCCAGCGTGCTGAGCGGCACCATCGCCCCGTCACTGCCGGTCAGGCGGATGCTGTCCAGCGCCGCCAGCCCCGGGGTTTCGCGGCTGTCCTGCTCCAGCACCACCCGGTACTGGCTGGACTGGGTGTAAATCGTGGAGATCAGCCGCTGGCCAAAGGCGTTGTACAGCGCGTTGTCGATGTCGGCCAGGCTGATGCCGAGGCGCGCCGCGTTATCGCGGTCGACGCGAATAAAGGCCTCCAGCCCCTGATCCTGCCAGTCACTGCTCACCTCTTGTAGTTGCGGCAGGGCACGCAGCTCGCTCAGCAGGGCCGGCACCCAGTGCCCAAGGGCATCGAGCGATCCGGCCTGCAGGGTAAACTGATAAGGGGTGCGGCTGACGCTGGTATCGATGGTCAGGTCCTGCACCGGCTGCAGCCACAGTTCAATGCCCGGCAGCGCGTCGCTCTGCCGCTGCAGGCGGGCGATCACCGCGGGGATACGATCCTCGCGCTGGTCCAGCGGCTTCAGATTAATTTGCAGCCGTCCGCTGTTCAACGCCGGGTTGGTGCCGTCAACGCCGACGTACGAGGTGACGCTCTCCACCGCCGGATCGCGCATGATAACCGAGACCACCTGGCGCTGCCGGTCGGCCATGCTGGCGAATGACACGCTCTGCGGCGCCTGTACGGTGCCCTGAATAATGCCGTTATCCTGCTGCGGGAAAAAGCCTTTCGGGATCCACAGCCACAGCAGCACGGTCAGCGCCAGCGTGCCGAGCGCGACGCCGAGCGTCAGCCACGGGTGCCGTAATACGCGGTTCAGCAGCTGACCGTAGCGGGCAATCACCCGGGCGAAAAACGCCTCGCTGGCGCGCGAGAAGCGGTTCTGCCGGCGCAGAGCGTCGTGGCTCAGCATCCGCGCGCACATCATCGGCGTCAGCGTGAGCGAAACGATAGCGGAGATAAGGATCGCCACCGCCAGGGTCACGGCGAATTCGCGGAACAGCCGGCCCACCACATCGCCCATAAACAGCAGCGGGATCAGCACCGCAATCAGTGAAAAGGTCAGGGAGATGATGGTAAAGCCGATTTCGCCGGCGCCCTTCAGCGCGGCGGCCAGCGGCTTTTCCCCTTTTTCGATATAGCGCGAGATGTTTTCGATCACCACAATCGCGTCATCGACCACAAAACCGGTGGCGATGGTCAGCGCCATCAGGGTCAGGTTATTGATCGAGAAATCCAGGAACACCATCACCGCAAAGGTGCCTACCAGCGACAGCGGCACCGCCACCGCCGGAATGATGGTGGCCGGCACGTTGCGTAAAAACAGATAGATAATCATCACCACCAGCGCCATCGCCAGCATCAGCTCATGCTGAGTGTCGCTGACCGACGCGCGAATGTTGGTGGTGCGATCGGAGAGAACCTTCACGGTAACCGATTTCGGCAGCGACGCGGTCAGCGACGGCAGCAGCTGACGAAGGGTGTCGGCGGTGCTGATGATGTTGGCTCCCGGCTGGCGCTGCACGGTGATCACAATCGCCTGCTGGCGATTGGCCCAGGCGCCCAGCCAGCTGTTTTCCGCCCCCGGCTCCACGCTGGCCACGTCGCGCAGCCGTACCGGTGCGCCGTTCTGGTAGGCCACAATCAGCTGGCGATAGCCCTCGGCGGACTTCAGCTGATCGTTCGCCGACAGGGTAATGGCGCGCTCCGGGCCATCCAGGCTGCCCTTGGCCGAGTTGACGTTGGCCTCGCTGATGGCGGTCCGTACCGCCTCGCTGTCCAGCCCGCGCGCCGCCAGCGCCTGGGCATTCATTTTCACCCGTACCGCCGGGCGCTGCCCGCCGGCCAGCGTCACCAGGCCCACGCCGGAGACCTGAGAAAGCTTCTGCGCCACCCGCGTCTCGACCATGTCCTGCACCTGCGTCATCGGCACGGCATCGGAGGTGACCGCCAGGGTCATGATCGGCGGATCGGCCGGGTTCACTTTATTGTATACCGGCGGATTGGGCAGATCGTTCGGTAGCAGGTTGGTGGCGGCATTGATCGCCGCCTGCACTTCCTGTTCCGCGACGTCGAGCGGCAGGGTCAGCTGAAACTGCAGGGTCACCACCGAGGCGCCGCCCGAGCTCTGCGACGCCATCTGCTTCAGCCCGGACATCTGGCCAAACTGGCGCTCCAGCGGCGCGGTGATGGCTGAGGTGATCACATCCGGGCTGGCGCCAGGATAGAGGGTCACAACCTGAATCGTCGGGTAATCCACTTCCGGTAGCGCTGAGACGGGCAGGGCGCGATAGCCGATAATCCCGGCGATCAGCAGGGCGATCATCAGCAGGGTGGTGGCCACTGGCCGCAGAATAAACAGGCGGGACGGGCCGCCCTGGGAAGGAGGAAGCGCCTGCATCAGCCGCGCTCTCCCTTCGCCGACTGCGCGTGACCGGCCGGCAGGGGGCTGCTTTGCGGCGCCACCACCTCGACGGTTGCGCCCTCGGTCAGGCGATCCACGCCGTCAGTGACAACCCGCTGCCCGGCGGCCAGGCCGCTCTGAATCACCACAATCTCGCTGGTCTGAATACCGGTGGTCACCGCTTTTTTACTGACCCGGTTGTCGTCGTTGACCACCCAGACAAAGCTGCCCTCATTGCCCATTTGCAGCGCGGCGCCCGGAATAACTACCGCATCTTGCAGGGTCTCAATCTTCAGGCGGGTGTTGACGAACTGATTCGGAAACAGGCGGTCATCGCGGTTATCGAAGCGCGCTTTCAGCTTAATGGTGCCGGTGGCGGTATCAATCTGGTTATCCAGACTCAGCAGGCTGCCGCTGGCCAGCTGGGTGGTATTGGTACGATCCCACGCTTCCACCGGCAGCGCCGCGCCGCGGTGACGCGCCTGCAGCAGCTGTGGGATCACGTTTTCCGGCAGGGTGAAGAGCACATCGACCGGATGGGTTTGGGTGATCACGACCAGCCCGGCCGTGTCGCCGCTGCTGATGTAGTTTCCCACGTCCACCACCTTCAGGCCAACGCGACCGTCAATCGGCGCGGTTACCCGGCTGTAGGTCAGATTAAGGCGGGCACTCGCCACGCTGGCGCGATCGGCCTGAATCGTCCCTTCGGTTTCGCTGACCAGCGCCCGCTGGGTATCGAGTTCCTGACGGGAGATAACGTTGGTCTTCATCAGCTGCTGATAGCGCGCCAGATCGCGGCGGGCGTTGGCCAGCGTGGCTTCATCTTTTGCCAGCTGTCCCTCCGCCTGCGCCAGCGCCACCTCGAATGGCCGCGGATCGATTTCCGCCAGCAGGTCGCCGGCTTTCACCTGCTGCCCCTCGGTAAAGTGCAGCCGCATCAGCTGACCGTCGACGCGGCTGCGCACGGTCACCGTGTTGGCGGCGGTCACCGTCCCCAGCCCGGTCAGGTATTGCGGCACGCTCTGGCTGCGGGCGGTGGCGGCCTGCACCGGTGCCTGGCCGCCGCCGCGCCGTCCCGCGCCGCGCCCGCCCGCCGCGCCCTCGCTGTTTTTTGCCTGCGGTGTGGCGTCATGGGTCAGCCGCCAGCCGCCATAGCCTGCGGCAGCAATCAGAATCACTAAGAGGGCAATCAGGGGTTTACGGCGCATAGCAGGACTCGCTCTCCGGCAAAAAAAGGGCAGTTTCATCATGAAAATATCAGCGACCAGTTTACTCAGTATAAACCGGGTAAAAATGGAGGAAATAAGGATATCATCGCCGGCCCGGGTAAGGCGCGCTCTCCGTCGGGGGCGCGGCGCAATCGCCCACTTTGTGCGCAGCCGCTCGCGAGGCTTTGCTACACTTGGTCACTTGCGCTAACCCATAACAGGAGCCTTCCATGAGCACATTCTCTCTGCGTCCGCTGGGCCGCAGCCCGCTGCAGGTCCCGCCGCTCACTTTTGGCGGTAACGTCTTTGGCTGGACGGTGGATGAAGCCACCTCGTTCTCCCTGCTGGACGCGCTGGTCGACAACGGGCTGTTTTTTATCGACACCGCCGACGTCTACTCCCGCTGGGTGCCGGGCAATCAGGGCGGCGAGTCCGAAACCCTGATTGGCAAATGGCTGAAAAAGAGCGGGAAGCGCGATCGCATCGTGCTGGCCACCAAGGTGGGCATGGACCTCGGCGAGGGGAAAACCGGCCTGTCGGCCAGGTGGATCCGCGCGGCGGTAGAGGCGTCGCTCACCCGGCTGCAAACCGATCGTATCGATCTTTATCAGGCGCACCGCGATGATGCCGACACGCCGCTGGAGGAGACCCTGCAGGCCTTTGACGATCTGATCCGGGCCGGCAAGGTTCGGGTCATCGGCGCCTCCAATTACAGCGGCGCGCGGCTGGAGGCGGCGCTGCAGGTCAGTGAGCAGCACGGGCTGGCGCGCTATGAGACGCTGCAGCCGGAGTACAACCTGTACGATCGCCGCGACTACGAGCAGGATCTGGCGCCGGTGGTCAGTCGCCACGGCCTCGGGGTGATCAACTATTATGCGCTGGCCAGCGGTTTCCTCAGCGGCAAATACCGCACGCCGGCCGATGCGGCGAAAAGCGCGCGCGGACAGGGGGTGGTGGATAAGTACCTCAACGATCGCGGCCGGGGCATTTTGCAGGCGCTGGATGCGGTGGCCGCTGAGCAGAACGCCAGCGTGACTCAGGTGGCGCTGGCGTGGCAAATCGCCCGGCCGGGCATCACCGCGCCCATCGTCAGCGCCACCTCGCTGTCGCAGCTGCATGAGCTGGTGCGCGCGGCCACGCTGACGCTGACGCCAGCGCAGCGAGATGCCATCGACCGCGCCTCCGCCGGCTGAGCGGCCGCGGTTCAGCCCGGCGTCCGCTGCGCCCGGCGCGCCGGCCGGGCATCACCGCGCCCATCGTCAGCGCCACCTCGCTGTCGCAGCTGGATGAGCTGGTGCGCGCGGCCACGCTGACGCTGACGCCAGCGCAGCGAGATGCCATCGACCGCGCCTCCGCCGGCTAAGCGGCCGCGGTTCAGCCCGGCGTCCGCTGCGCCCGGCGCGCCGGCCGGGCATCAGCGCGGCTATCGTCAGCGCCACCCCGCTGTCGCAGCGGGATAAGCTGGTGCGCGCGGCCGCGCCGAGGCCAGCGCAGCGCGACGCCATCGACCGCGCCTGCGCCGGCTAAGCGGCCGCGGTTCAGCCCGGCGTCCGCTGCGCCCGGCGCGCCGGCCGGGCATCACCGCGCCCATTGTCAGCACCACCCGGCTGTTGCAGCGGGATAAGCTGGTGCGCGCGGCCGCGCTGACGCCAGCGCAGCGCGACGCCATCGACCGCGCCTGCGCCGGCTGCGCGGCCGCGGTTTAGCCCAGCGTCAGCTGCGCCCAGCGCGCCAGCCCGGCGGTCACCGAGCCAAAATCGTCCCCGCTGGCCAGCGGAATCTCCGGCCAGCGCTGCTGCAGCGCCGCGCGGATCAGCGGCGAGCGTGCGCTGCCGCCGGTCAGGTAAATCACGTCCGGTCGGGTCTCGCTCAGCGCCATGGCCAGGGAGACCTGTTCGAGGATCCGCTCCAGCGGCTGGGCAATCGCTTCCGGCAGCGCGGATTGCTGCAGGGTGGTCTCCAGGCCGTCGGCGATAAACGCCAGCGATGTCAGCGACGAGGCCGTCGCCGATAAGGCAATTTTGCTCTCTTCCGCGGCGCGGACCAGCCGGTACCCCAATCGCTGCTGCCACACCTTCAGCAGTCGGGCAACCGCATCGGGATCGGCCGCATCGCGCACCATCTCCTGCAGCTGTTTGCGGGTGGCGGCGGCATAAAAGTCGCTTTGTGCCGGCACGTCGTTAATGGCCACCGCGTTCCACCACGGCAGCGCCGGCAGGGCGATGCCGCGCTGGGTGGTGGTGCCGAGTCCCAGCTGGGGCATCAGCGTCTTAAAGGCCAGCATAATATCCAGATCGTTACCGCCGACGCGGCAGCCGCTGTGGCCCAGCAGGCTGGCGCTGCGGTCGACCTGCTGCTGCCACGCCGGGCCCATCAGCAGCAGCGAGCAGTCGGTGGTGCCGCCGCCGATATCCACGACCAGCACGCGGGTCTCCTCGCTGAGCGTCGCTTCAAAATCCAGCCCCGCCGCGACCGGCTCAAACTGAAACGCCACCTGGCGGAAGCCGGCGCGCGCCGCGGCGCGCGCCAGAATGCCCTGCGCCTGGGCGTTTGCCTCATCGCCGCCCAGCCCCTGAAAGTTCACCGGACGGCCAATCACCGCGCCGCTGATCGCGTGGTTCAGCGCCGCCTCTGCGCGCTGGCGGATGTTCAGCATCATCGCGCACACCAGATCTTCAAACAGCGCCAGCTGTTGCGGTTTCAGCCCGCTGGCGCCGAGGAACGATTTGGGGGACTTCACAAACCAGGTCTCATCGGGATCGGTCATGTAGCTGGCCAGCGCATCCAGGCCGAACTGCACCGCCTCCGGGCCAATCTCCAGGTCCTCTTCGCGGTTGGCGCGCAGGGCGCGCTGCAGCATGGCGCGGTTCTCTTCGTGGGGCGTGGGGACCCGGTGGTGACGGAACAGCCACTCGGAGATTGCTTCGCGACTGGTGCCGGAAATCATGGAAGGCAGCCACGGCGAACCGTTATGCAGCGGCAGCAGTTCGGCCACGCTGTTGCGCATCACCGCCACTGAACAGTTCGCCGTACCATAGTCAAAACCAATAAACATCACTCCCTCCGGGGTCGCGGCCAGAAAAAAGGGAGCGACTGTAGCCTGTCTTGCCGCCGCGGGCAAGGCCAAACTCAGCGCGGGCGTTGCCTGCCGCCTGGGGGCCACGTCGGGTGAAGTGACCGGCAATTCAGGGTGATGCCAGCGCGGGAGGGGCGAGGCCCGGACTTCGCCCGGCGTGGAGAGTCTGACGCGGATGCCGCTATCCCCTTGTCCCGCCCACGTGGGTCAGGGGAGGCGCCGGCGGCGGGAAGCGGGCGGTGGAGGTAAAACGCGTCGGCAGCCGTCCTGCCGCGATCGGCGGGCCTGACGGACGGCGGCGGCGATCGCGGCGATGTTGCCGAGCGGGTCGCGCACCGGTCGGCGCCGGACAGACCGCCGGCGTTCAGGGGCGGAGCGTCGGGCCTACCGCGGAACGGCCCGGCGCCATCAGATAAGCGGGATTCGCGCGCCTGGCTAACGGCGGGAGCGCGTCTCCCCGCGGTGAGGTTGGGGGGCAAAACCCGCGCGCTCAGCGGATAGCAAAATAGCCTTCGGCAAGCAGCTCATGCAGCGCGCGGCGTTCGCCAATCGCGCTGCCCCAGGCGCCTTCCACGCCAATATGACTCAGCGTTGTCAGCGTCGCCGGCAGATCTACCGGGCCGGCAAGGGTAGTCATATTCAGCCGCTGGGCATGGCCGTGAATGATCGAGGCCATCATTTCATCCATCAGATTACAGTGGATATTGGCGACCAGCTCCGGATTCAGGCTCAGGTAATCAATCTGATCGCTGCGCAGCTGGCTGAAGGCCTCCAGATTGCGGCCAAACGCGGTGACAAGGATCCGACAACCCAGCGCTTTCAGCTGCTGCAGGTGGTAGTGAATCAGCGGATTCTCCTCCAGCACCGCATCCAGCTGCACGGCAATCAACAGCAGCGTGGGGCAGAGCGTACTGTGCCGCAGCGCCTCGAGAAAATCCTGGCACACGCTCTTATCCCGCAGCCCGGCCGCCGAAAGCGGCAGCGAAAGGGTGATCCCTTTTTTGGCCACGCCGTCGGCAAACTGACTGAAGAAGGTGTGGATCACTTTTCGGTCCAGTTCGACCTGCAGTGCGCAGCTTTGCAGCCCGCGGCGGAAGCTGGCCTCGTCTATTTCCCTTTCGTCGGGCGCAATCAGGCGCAGCTCGGTGAGCCACAGGCTGGTGGTGTCGGTCAGGCGCGGCGGACTGACCGGCCAGGCGCAAAAGCGGAGCGGGCGCTCGCGCAGCACCCATGCGTTCTGCTCCTGGCTGAGCGACAGCGTGCGCGTGGCCTGCTGCTGCTGTTCATACTGGGCTATCTGTCCGCGGCCGCGGTGTTTGGCGTTGTAGCAGGCAATGTCGGCCTGCGTCAGCACCTCGCTGGCCTGGTGGTTACCGGCGTTAATCAGCGTCAGTCCGGCGCTGGCCCCCACCCGGTACAGGCGACCTTCCCAAATAAAGCGGTGATGGTTGATCGCGCTGACGATCCGCTGCACCCCCTCGCGCGCCTGCTCCAGCGTGCAGTCGGGCAGCAGAATGCCGAACTCATCGCCGCCGAGGCGGGCGAGGAAATCGCTGGTGCGCAGCGTGCGCAGCATCAGCGCCGCCAGTTCGCACAGCAGCGCATCGCCGGCGGCGTGGCCGGCGGTATCATTCACCGATTTAAAACGGTCGAGATCGACAAACGCCAGCACGTGCTGCTGACCAAATTCGCTGGCCCCAAGCAGCAGGCGCTTCAGCTGCAGCTCAAAGTTCATGCGGTTTGGCAGACGGGTCAGCATGTCATGGGACGCGCTGTAGCTGAGGCGCTTCATCATCTCGCGCGATGCGCTGACATCATTGATCACCATCACGCTGCCTATCTGATTGCCGTCGAGGGTTTTCAGCGGCGTGATGCTGTAGTGAATATCATATTGCGAGCCGCTCTTGCTGTGCAGCACCAGCTCCTCTTCCAGATTCGGGCTGGATTTGGCGCCCGGCAGATCGCACAGCAGCAGGTTGTCAATGACCGGTCCGCTGCGGCCGCGGGTAACGTGCAGAACGGTGGCGAGATTTTTGCCGGCGGCGTCGGCCTGCGTCCAGCCGCTCATCTTCTCCGCTACCGGGTTCATGAAGGTGACGCTCATCTCCTCATCGGTGCTGATCACCGCTTCACCGATCGAGTCGAGGGTAATTTGCATCCGCTCCTTCTCCTGGAACAGCGCTTCGTTCAGTTCGCTAAGCTGGCTGATATCCTGCACGATGCCGAGCATGCGCGTTACCTGGCCCTCCGGACCGGACTGCGCCTGCGCCTGCGTGCGCAGGTAGCGCACGCCGGAGAAGGTTTCGATGCGGTGCTCTACGTTCAGCGGATGACGGTCGGTGAGCGCCGACTCAATGGCGCCGCGCACCCGGGCTTTATCATCAGGAAGAATCCGCGACATGATCAGCGCGTAGTTTGGCTCGGTGCTGGGGTTGACCTCGTAGATCTCAAACATCCGCTTGTCCCAGTTCATCTCGCCGGTTTGCACGTTCCACTCCCAGACGCCGATGCCGCCGGCTTCGTTGGCCAGCGTAATCCGCTCCATCAGCCGCTGATTGATCTGCTCCGAGCGCTTCAGCTCGGTAATGTCTTCAATCTGGGCAATCAGGTAGAGCGGTTGCCAGGCGTCATCGCGCACCAGCGAGACCGCCAGCAGCACCCAAACGATATGCCCATCACGGTGCAGGTAGCGTTTCTCGAGGGTGTAGTTGTCAATGTCGCCCTGCAGCAGGGCGTCAAACTGGCGCAGATCGGCGTGCAGATCGTCGGGGTGCGTCACCTGCTGAAAATCGAGCCTGAGCAGCTGCTCGGGGGGATAGCCCAGCAGGCGGCAGAGGGATTTGTTGACCTGCAGCCATTTACCGGAGGGCGCCACCAGCGCCATGCCGATGGTGGAGTACTCCATCGCGTGACGAAAACGGGTCTCGCTTTCGCTGATGTGCTTTTTTTCTTCGCGGAACGAGGACATCACCAGCGTCATTACCTGACAGGGGATCAGCGCCAGCATAAACGGCAGCCACGGGGCGCTGAGCATCAGCGACGAGGAGGCCGGAGAGAGCGTGTGGTCATACTGGGTGGAGAGCTGCAGCGACAGCATCACCAGGTTGATCAAAAAGATGGTGAAGGCTTCAAAGCGCGGCAGGCGTACCGCACACCAGAACAGGATAACCACAATAAAGGTAAACGGTGAGGGCAGGTAGTGCAGCGCCACGTAGCTGAGGATCAGCGTGGCGGCCAGCGTCAGCAGGGTTTCCAGCAGCTGCGCACGCCGGAGCTGCTTAACATAGTCCCGGCGCCACAGCAGCGCCACCGGCGCCAGCGCCATGGTACCGATGATTTCCGACAGCACCCAGACACCGATAAAGCTGCTGGCCGCCTCCCCGGTATAGCGAAAGATAACCAGCGCCAGAGCGCCGGTTAACAGCGGGGCGAAGAGGCCCGAGATGAGGATAAGCTTACCCCAGCAGGTCAGGCTGTGCAGCGGGGCCCGCGGATTCAGCAGGCGCCGCAGCAGCAGGCCGGCCAGCAGCGCATGCAGCAGGTTCAGCAGCGGAAAAATCACGCTACTGATGCTGATGCCAAACAGGCTGAAGTTGGCGGTGACCACCCCGCACAGGCTGCCGGTCAGGGCCAGCGCCAGCTGCGCAGCGCGCAGGCGGAAGACCAGCACGGTCATCAAGGCGGAGGGGAACCACAGCGGTGAAATGTCACTGTTCAGCAGAATCAGCTGCAGGCAGAGCAGCGTCAGCAGGAAGGCGATGAGGCCGGGCAGGGCGGCGTAGCGCCAGCTTACGGACTGTTTAGTAACCGGTTGGAGTGTGTCTGATGTCATTCAGTGTTCCAGCGAATGGCTGCAGGACGCCGCCGTAAAGCAGACGTCACCCTGATAACGATGCTAACACATGTGCGATATTCTGCCCGGTCTAAAACGCAGGAATGTTGGCTTTCTTCTGCTTTCTGCGGGTTTTGCGGCATCGGTTACTGACGCGCCGGTGCGGCATCGGCTTCGGGTCTGGCCGCCTGGCCCATGTCGGTGCGTTTCCAGGGGCGATCCCGTCCGCTGACCTGCAGCGACAGCTGCTGCAGCAGATACTGCGTTTTGGCGGTTTTTCCCTGGCTCACCAACAGCAGCGGCAGCAGCATCGCCGCCGCCAGCTGTACCAGGGTGAAGCTCCGCAGGCGGGTATGCCGCTGGCTGAGCAGAAACGCACTGCTCAGCACCAGCCCCAGCAGCAGGCCGGCAAGCACTTCGCTGTCGGAGTGGGCGTTCAGAGTGAGTCGCGAGACGCCCACCAGCACCGCCAGGGCGTAGCCCAGCGCAATCAGGCTGCCGCGCACCGCGGCGGAAAAACCGCCGCCCACCAGCCAGAACATCACCGGCCACAGGGTTGCCGCCATCGCGGTGTGGCCGCTGAAGCCGGTAAAGTCGAGGCGCTGATTGCCGATGCCCCAGCCCATAAAGGCCAGCTTTGACAGGCTGACGATCAGGCCGGTCAGGCCAAACACCGCCACCCAGTACCCGGCGGCCCGGCGGTTATCGCTTTTCCACAGCAGCAGCAGGGCGATGATCGCCGCGGTGGGGATCAGCAGCATGCTGTCGCCAAAATAGGTCAGGGTTCTCCAGCTCACGCGGCCTCCTTCGGTTACCGACGCCTCCACGGGCGTCACGGGCAGGCAGTGTAGCGGGGATGCGGGCCGTTGCCTAAGCGTAAAGTCTGAATGTGGCGCACTCCGGTGGCCGCTGGCAGCGGCGGGCGATGCTTTTTTCTGGCATCGCCTGGCGCGAATCCCTATAATTGCCGCACCCTTACCGCCGCCGGTGGCCGGCCTCGGATCCGGCGGCGGTGAGGTGAGCTGCATCATTCCGCGACTATCCGGACCAGCGTCCGTCGGCTGAGGCGTTATCGCCGGTTAGCGGGCGCCCCCGGTGACCGTCGCGCTTCTTTGAAAATACCAGGTTCAACTATTTATGACTGATTCTCACCCGTGCGTCATTGTCGGCATTGCCGGCGCCTCTGCATCCGGAAAAAGCCTTATTGCCAGTACGCTGTATCGTGAAATTCGCGCGCAGGTGGGCGATGAAAACATTGGCGTAATCCCGGAGGACGCGTACTACAAGGATCAGAGTCACCTCACCATGGAAGAGCGGATAAAAACCAACTATGACCATCCCAGCGCCATGGATCACGACCTGCTGCTGAGCCACCTGCAGGCGCTGAAAGCGGGGCAGGGGATTGAGCTGCCGGTGTACAGCTACGTGGAGCACACCCGCACCGCCGAAACGGTGCAGCTGAAACCGAAAAAAGTGATTATCCTTGAGGGCATTTTGCTGCTCACCGACGCGCGACTGCGCGACGAGTTGAACTTCTCCATTTTTGTCGACACGCCGCTGGATATCTGTCTGATGCGCCGGATGAAGCGCGACGTCAATGAGCGCGGACGCTCGATGGATTCGGTGATGGCACAATATCAGAAAACGGTGCGGCCGATGTTTTTGCAGTTTATCGAGCCCTCCAAGCAGTATGCCGATATCATCGTGCCACGCGGAGGGAAAAACCGCATCGCTATCGACATCCTGAAGGCGAAAATTACCCAGTTTTTTGCCTGATACCGCCGGCGGCGAGCCGGGATCGCGGCCCGCCGCCTGAACCCGAGTCATTTCTCTGTTACCCTGAGTAGCGGAGCCGCTCGCCGCCCCCGCGCGGCGCGCAACCAAGGGAGTGAAGCACCATGAGATTATGCGACCGCGACATCGAGGCCTGGCTGGACAGCGGTAAGCTGGCCATTGACCCGCGCCCGCCGGTAGAGCGCATCAACGGCGCGACGGTAGATGTGCGTCTCGGTAACCAGTTCCGCACCTTTCGCGGCCATACCGCCGCCTTTATCGACCTGAGCGGGCCAAAGCAGGAGGTCAGCGCGGCGCTGGATCGCGTGATGAGCGACGAGATCGTGCTGCCGGAAGGAGAGGCGTTTTTCCTCCATCCGGGCGAGCTGGCGCTGGCGGTGACGCTGGAATCCGTCACCCTGCCGGACGATTTGGTCGGCTGGCTGGATGGCCGCTCATCGCTGGCGCGGCTCGGGCTGATGGTTCACGTCACCGCTCACCGCATCGATCCGGGCTGGCAGGGGCGCATCGTGCTGGAGTTTTACAATTCCGGCAAGCTACCGCTGGCGCTGCGCCCGGGCATGCTGATTGGCGCGCTGAGCTTTGAGCCGCTGTCAGGACCGGCCGCGCGTCCTTACAACCGTCGGGAAGATGCCAAATACCGCGACCAACAGGGTGCCGTCGCCAGCCGGATTGACAAAGATTAACGGCGGGTGCGGTCAGACTGAGAGGGTGTGATGAGAAGAGTGATTACCACGCTGGCGATCCTGCTGGTGGTTATTGTCGCCGGGATGACGGCGTTAGTGTTATTGGTAAACCCGAACGATTTTCGCTCTTACATGGTCAGGCAGGTCGAACAGCGCAGCGGCTATCAGCTGAAGCTGGAGGGGGACCTGCGCTGGCACGTCTGGCCGCAGCTGAGTATCCTCGCCGGGCGGATGAGCCTGACCGCCCCGGGCGCGACGCAGCCGCTGGTGAGCGCGGAAAATATGCGGCTCGATGTGCACCTGCTGCCGCTGCTGTCGCATCAGCTGGCCGTGCGGCAGGTGATGCTGAAAGGGGCGGTGATCCGCGTCACGCCGGAGAGCGCCGCCCGTCGTCCGGACAGCGCACCGCACGCGCCGGATAATGACCGCGACGCGCTCCCGATCGATCGCGGCTGGAGCTTTGATATTGGCCGGCTGGAGGTGGCGGACAGCCTGCTGGTGTGGCAGCCGTCCGGCGGTGAAGCCATTACCTTCCGCGATATTGATCTGCTGATGAAGCAGGACAACCGCCAGCAGGCGCAGATCGCCCTCTCCAGCCGGGTCAGCCGCGATCAGCGCACGCTGCAGTTCTCGCTGGCGGCGGAGATGAACGTGTCCGGCTGGCCGCGCCAAATCGACGGCACCCTCCACCAGTTTGATTACCGCCTCAGCGGCGCCGATTTGCCGAAGCAGGGGATCGCGGGTCAGGCGAGCCTGCAGGCGCGCTGGCGTGACGATCAACACTTTGCGCTGGATAAGCTGGCGTTCAGCGCGAACGACTCGGCGTTTACCGGCCGCCTGAGCGGCTCGCTGGCCAGCGCCAGTACCCTGCAAATGGATCTGCATGCCAGCAACCTGAATCTCGATTCGCTGCTCGGCATCAGCGAGGCCGCGGGCAGCGGCAGCGCCGGTGCCGCCAGCGGTAACGGGGTGAGCGGGGCGCGGCCGGTGATTGCCACGGCGGCCGACTCATCGTCGCCGCCGACGCTGATTCGCGATTTTACCAGCCGCCTGAAGCTCAGTGCCGACGCGCTGCACTGGCGCGGCCTCAATCTGCAGCAGGTGGTGCTGGACGCGGAGAATCAGCGCGGCATCATTACCCTGAATACCTTTCGCGGCCGCAGCGGCGCGGGGCACTTCTCGCTGCCCGGCACGCTGGATTTGCGCAGCGCACCAAGCCAGGTGGCGCTGGCGCCGGACGTGACGGATCTGGCGCTGACGCCGCTGCTCACCGCGTTCAATCTGCCCACCTCGGTCAGCGGCAATCTGACCCTTAACGGGCAGTTCAGCGGCCGCGGCATGAGCGTGGAGGACGTCAAACGGCACTGGACAGGGCGGGCAGACGTCCGCCTCAACGCGGCGCGACTGCACGGCCTCAACTTCCAGCAGATGATTCAGCGCGCGGTGGCCAGCAGCAGCGATAAGGTGCAGGGCGAACAGAGCGACGTGGACTACACCGAGCTTAAGCAGCTGCAGGCCAATGCCGTGCTGGACAGCGGATCGCTGGCGCTGGATCAGCTGCGCGGCGACGCGGCGCTGCTCACGCTAACCGGCGAGGGCAGCGTCAGTCTGGCGCGCCGCCAGTGTGACATTCAGTTTGCCATCACCGTCACCGGCGGCTGGCGCGGTGAAAGCCAGCTTACCCAGCTGCTGAGCACCACGCCGATCCCGCTGCGCCTGTATGGCAACTGGGATGCGCTTAACTACAGCCTGAAGGTGGATGACGTCCTGCGCGGTCAGCTGGAGTCCGAAGCGAAAAAGCGCCTCAATCAGTGGGCGGATAAAAATCAGCACAAGCAAAGCGGTAAAGACCTGAAGCAGTTCCTCGATCATCTGTGAGTCAGCGCGGGCGGATCGGCGCCCCGCGCACGCCATCCCCGCATCGCGGCCGTCGCCGCGTGCCGCCCCTTCTCTGCGCCGGGGCACGCGCCGCACCCAGCTTAGCGGCGGCCCGGCCTGCCGTCCGGCAGGCGGATGGCGCGGCAGGCCGTCCAGCGGCCACCCGCCGCCGACCCGCTGCGGCCATCCTCCCGCCGCTCACCCTCGCGGCAGCGCCCCGCACCGGGCGCCTCAATCTCACCCGGCAGTGCGCCGGCGCGGGGGCAGCACGTCAGCCAGCGTCACCCTCTCGACGCCGTCAGGATCACCCACCACCGCGGCGACGCGCGGGGCGAAACGGGGCGGCCGCCGGCCGCCTACCCGCCTGCGGCCATCCTCCCGCCGCTCACCCTCGCGGCAGCGCCCCGCACCGGGCGCCTCAATCTCACCCGGCAGTGCGCCGGCGCGGGGTCAGCACGTCACTCAGCGTCACCCTCTCGACGCCGTCAGGATCACCCACCACCGCGGCGACGCGCGGGGCGAAACGGGGCGGCCGCCCTCCGCGGCAAACGCCGGCAGAAGGGCGCCTCGCGCCGTTGCAGATGCCGCCAATCCCGTCCGGGCACCACGCGTCACCGCGGCGCGCCGCCTGACGGGGAGGCGGGCTGGCAGCCGCACGGCGCGTCGGGAGCGAGCGGCAGCAGGTCATGGCGCGGGGCATGAGCGGACTGACGGTGCGGTTATTCAGGCCCGTACCCGGCCAGCATTCGACGCTTCAGGCAGTGAAACCGCGCCGGATCCTGCGGCGCGCCGGTGCCCGTTCCCCGGGCTGCCGCGCCGACAGAAAGCGGCGGCGGGTCAAGAAAGGCAGCTGACGGCCTCCCTGTCGGCTCCGGTAAGCCGTCAGCTGCCCTGAGCTGGCCTGGCGGGTTAGCGCAGGCTCTCCGCCACCCGGCTAACGCCGAAAATCAGCCACACGCTCAGGCCAAAAATGATGCGCCCGGGAGGGCGGTGGCTAAAGGGCGTCCGTGGCCTGCGGGCAAAGATAGTCAGGCAATGGCACCGGCACCGCGGCAATCATTACCGGCAGGGTCTCCACCCTGCCCACGGCGGCGCCCGCCGCGGCGGGTGAAAACAGCGCGCCGACACCTCGATCTGCCCCACCGCCGGCCGCGCGCCCGGTGACCGTCTGGCCCGCGGCCCGGGCTCGCCGGGCGTGCGTTCAGCCGCGGGGCGTTAATCAGCATAACCAGCCCGGCATCCCGATTGGATGCGGGCGCTGAGCGGATGAGGAGCCCGCGTGAACCGCGGCCGGGTCAGGGTTACCGGGCGATCGGCGCCAGCCGCACTCCCCGCGCCAGCGTCAGTCGGGTCAGCCGGGCGCAAGCGCGCAGTGTCGGCGGCAGCGTCCCTGCCGGAGTGATGCTAAACAGCGGCTTATCGCTACCCCATACCGGAGCCCCCGCGTCAGCCAACCGGCCCGGATGGTCAGATCGGCGATCCACGCCAGGGCGGTATGGTCCGGGCAGTCAGAAAAGTTGTGAAGACGCTGTTGGCGAGAATGCCGGGCTTGACCACAACAGATAAACGGCGAGCGGCCCCGAACCTCAGCGGCGGTACGCCGCGTTTCCTTCTTTCCTCACGCGAGAGAGGCCGGTAACCGGCACGATTATGTTGCCGTTTGCCCCGACGATATTTCCTGGCAGCGGATGACTTACTATTAGCAACAGGGATTAATCTGGAAATAACGTTGTCACATCCTTTTTGTAACTCACTGAAAATAATCAGCTAAATTTAAAAATTCTTAGTCTTATTCCGAAAGTGACACCGGAAGCCTGTCCCGCACTTGTCACAAACATGCATTAGTATAAAAATCTAGCCAACAACTTTGCAGATCGTGACAAATCTTTATCATTACGTCCTGCTACTGAATGAGACGTTAATGAGAGTATTTACCTCTGTAATGCCCTGAGTTGGCGAATCATTAATTTATTAATATAAGAACTATCTTATAAAACAGCATTGGTAGCTGTAAGCCAGGGGCGGTAGCGTGTCTGAATAATCGTGTTCAGACGATATTTAAATCAGGTCAATAAAAATTATCCTAATTCCGTTCTTTGATTTCATTTTTAGGAAATTACGGAATAAACATTATCAGGCTATTCCGAAGCGTCATTCCCGGCGGTGAGTCCGGCAGTGCCGTTCGGAATATTGTTGATAAGCCACGGTCCGGCTTTTCCGTTGACGCTGAGTGCGGGGCGCGTCGGGGGTTGGACGACAATACACCCCTGCCGAAGAGGGCCCTATGACAGATGACGGAACAGTCTCCCCCTCCGGGTGAGCAGGCGCGGCCGGGCAACACGCCAGATGGCTTATTCCTCGCGCTGCCGCACCAGCCGGGTGGCCGGCTTGATACGCGATATAACACTTTTACGGTTAACACCGTACAAGATCATAAATCAGCAATAGCGATGATACATCAATGACGACATTAAACTTTAAGCTGGCACCGTTGCTGGTGGCTATCTCTCTGATTAGCGGCTGTACCGTTATTCCGGGGCAGAATCTTTCAACCAGTGGAAAAAATGTCATTAAACAGCAGGACGCTGATTATGACATTAATAAAATGGTCAATGTTTATCCGTTGACGCCTTCGCTGATCGAACGCCTGCGCACTAAGCCGGTGGTGGCTCAGCCCAATCCGGCGCTCGACAGCGAGCTGGCGAACTATGAATACCGCGTCGGTCCCGGCGATGTGCTCAACGTCACCGTCTGGGATCATCCGGAACTGACCACCCCGGCCGGCCAGTACCGCAGCGCCAGCGACACCGGTAACTGGGTGCACGCCGATGGCACCATCTTTTATCCCTACATCGGTAAAGTGAAAGTGGCCGGCCGTACGCTGAGCCAGATTCGCGGCGAGATCCAGCGCCGCCTGGCGGAATTTATCGAGAGCCCGCAGGTCGACGTTAATGTGGCGGCGTTCCGTTCGCAGAAAGTGTACGTCACCGGTGAAGTGGGCACCTCCGGCAAGCAGGAGATAACTAACGTCCCGCTGACGATCCTCGACGCCATCAACAACGCCGGCGGCCTCGCCGCCGCCGCCGACTGGCGTAACGTCATTCTGACCCATAACGGCCGCGAAGAGCGTATTTCGCTGCAGTCGCTGATGCAAAACGGCGATCTGATGCAAAACCGCCTGCTTTATCCGGGTGACATCCTCTACGTGCCGCGCAACGACGATTTGAAAGTGTTTGTGATGGGGGAAGTGACCAAACAGCAGACGCTGAAGATGGACCGCAGCGGCATGACCCTGACCGAAGCGCTGGGTAACGCCGAGGGCCTGAATCAGGAAGTCTCCGACGCCACCGGCGTGTTCGTGATCCGGCCGAGCCGGACGCCGGGCGGTAAAATCGCCAATATCTATCAGCTGAATACGGCCGATGCCACGGCGATGGTGATGGGCACCGAATTCCGCCTTGAGCCGTATGACATCGTCTACGTCACCGCGACGCCGCTGACCCGTTGGAACCGCGTTATCAGCCAGCTGGTGCCGACCATTAACAGCGTGCGCTACAGCGTGGATGTCACCCGCAACATTAAGAACTGGCCGTAATCATGTTTAAGTCAATTTTGGTGGTATGCGTGGGGAACATTTGCCGTTCCCCCACCGGTGAGCGACTTCTTCATCGCTACTGTCCGCAGCTGGAGGTGCAGTCGGCAGGGCTGGGTGCGCTGGTCGGCCGCGAGGCCGACGCGCAGGCGCGGCAGGTAGCGGGACAACGCGATCTGTCACTGGCCGGCCACCGCGCCCGCCAGCTCACACCGGACCTGTGTCGCCGGCACGACCTGATCCTGGTGATGGAGAAGCAACACATCAATGAGGTGAGCCAGCTTGCTCCGGAGGTGCGGGGTAAAACCATGCTGTTTGGTCACTGGGCCGGACAGCGTGACATTCCCGATCCCTACCGTAAAAGCCTGGAAGCTTTTGACTCCGTCTATGCGCTGCTGGACGACGCCGCCCAAAAATGGGCCCACGCACTCAACCGATAATCAGGTCTGACAATGGATAAAAAAGCGATCAGCACCCCTAAGAATGCGGATGCCAAAGACGAAATCGATCTCGGGCGGCTATACGGCTCCCTGCTCGACCATCGCTGGCTGATTGCCGGCGTTACCGCGCTGTTTACCCTGATTGGCGTGCTGTATGCCATGTTCGCCACCCCGGTCTATCAGGCAACCGCCCTGGTGCAGGTGGAAAAAACCCAGGGCAATATCGTGATGAACAATTTGAGCGGACTGCTGCCCGATGCCAAACCGAACTCCAACGCCGAGATAGAGCTGCTGACCTCGCGCATGGTGTTGGGGAAAACCATTGAGGATCTCGGTCTGGATACCGGCGTGGAGCCGCACTACTTTCCGCTGATCGGTAAAGGCTGGGCGCGGCTGATCGGCGAGGCGGAGCCAACGCTGGCGGTCTCGCGCTTTCGCGTTCCGACCCCGCTGCTCAACCAGCCGCTGAACCTGACGCTGGGCGCCGACAAACGGTGGACGCTCAGCGACGATAACGATCGGACACTGCTGAGCGGCCGCGTCGGCCAGCTGGCGACCCGCGGCGATTTCTCGCTGCTGATAAGCGGCAGCCATGCCGCGGCCGGGCAGAGCTTTAGTCTGACCAAGCGGGCGTTTTTGCCGACCTACAACGCGCTGTTTGGCAACCTGGTGGTGGAAGACCGCGGGAAAGACTCCGGCGTGCTGAACATGACGCTGACCGGTACCGATCCGGAACTGACCCAGCGGGTACTGAACTCGATTGCCGATAACTATCTGCTGCAAAACGTGGCGCGCAAGTCCGCCGAAGCGGAGAAGAGCCTGAGCTTCGTGCAGAAGCAGCTGCCGGAGGTGCGGGCCCGACTGGATGAAGCCGAAAACAAGCTCAACGCCTTTCGCCAGAGTAACGACTCGGTCGATCTGTCGCTGGAAGCAAAATCGATGCTTGACACCATGGTCAACGTCGATAATCAGCTGAACGAGCTGACCTTCCGCGAAGCGGAGATCTCCAAGCTCTACACCCGCGAGCACCCGGCTTACCGCACCCTGCTGGAGAAACGTCAGACGCTTATCGATGAGAAAAAGCGCCTCGAGAGCAAAGTGGGCAACCTGCCGCGTACCCAGCAGGAGATCATTCGCCTGACCCGCGATGTCGATGCCGGGCAGGCGGTCTACATGCAGCTGCTGAATAAGCAGCAGGAGCTGAGCATCAACAAGGCCAGCACCGTCGGTAACGTGCGGATCATCGACCGGGCACTGGTGCAGTATAAGCCGATTGCGCCGCGTACCCCGCTGATCGTCGGCATTGCGCTGGTACTGGGGCTTATCTTCTCTACCCTGTATGTGCTGATCAAAACCATCATGGTGCGCGGGGTGGAAAGCCCGGAGCAGCTGGAAAACAACGGGATCAACGTGTACGCCAGCATCCCGCTTTCCGAGTGGCAGCAGCAAAAAGATCGCCAGCTGTATAAGCTGGCGAAAACCGGCGTCTCGAAGCCGCTGCGCTCGGCGGAGCTGCTGGCGCTGGCCAACCCGGCTGACCTGGCGGTGGAGGCGATCCGCAGCCTGCGCACCACGATGCACTTTGCCATGCTGGACGCCAAAAACAACGTGGTGATGATTTCCGGCACCAGCCCGGGCATCGGGAAAACCTTCGTCAGCTCGAACCTGGCGACGGTGGTGGCCCAGTCCGGCCAGCGGGTGGTGTTTGTCGATGCCGATATGCGCAAAGGCTATGCCCACGATCTGTTCCACAAGGAGGGTAAAAAAGGCCTCTCCGACCTGCTCTCTCACCAGCTGACTCTGGAGCAGGCGATCCAGCCGACCGACATTCCCAACCTCGACTTCGTCGCGCGCGGGCAGATGCCACCGAATCCGTCCGAACTGCTGATGAGCCAGACGTTCACCCAGATGCTGGACGCGCTGCAGAAGCAGTATGACATCGTGATTGTCGATACGCCGCCGATTCTGGCGGTGACCGATGCGGCGGTGATTGGGATGCAGGCCGGCACCAGTCTGCTGGTGGCCGGCTTCGAGAAAACCACCGTCAAAGAGGTGGAGGTCAGTATCCGACGCTTCGAGCAGAACGGCATCGAAATCAAAGGGGCAATCCTCAACCTGGTGATGAAGAAAGCGGCGGGGTATTACGGCTACGGCTATTACCACTACCGCTACGAATCTCAACACTCCTGAGGCCCGGGCGCCCTGGTGCGGATCCCGCTCCGGGCCAGGGCGCTGTGTTTAACCGGACCGCGGGGGAGCGCCGCCGCTGTCCGCCACCGTGAGAGGTGTTATGACCGCTTCTGCTACGCCACTGGTCAGTGTGGTGATCCCGACCTTTAACCGCGCCGCGGTGATTCTGTCCACGCTGAACAGCGTCCTGAATCAAACCTGGCCCCATCTGGAAGTCTGGGTGGTGGATGATGCCTCCACGGACGACACCGCGGCGATCATGGCCACCGTGACCGATCCGCGGGTGCACTTTGTTGCGCTGCCGGCCAATACCGGCGGCACCCGTCCGCGCAACGAGGGCATCGCCCGCGCGCGCGGTGAGTACATTGCCCTGCTGGACTCCGATGACAGCTGGCTGCCGGAAAAGCTCGAGAAGCAGCTGGCGTTTATGCAGCGTCAGGGGGGCGAACGCCGCGTCTGCATGACGGCGAAAATTAACCTCCGCCCTGAGGGGCAGCATGTCCGCCGCAACAAGCCGCTGAAGGGCTACCGCTCGATCATGGAGTACCTGCTGCTGGGCAACGATTTCCAGACCAGTACCCTGCTGCTGGATGCGGATATGGCCAAACGGGCCGGTTTTGATCCCGGGCTGCGCAAGCATCAGGACTGGGATTTTGCGCTGCGGCTGGAAGAGCAGGGCGCGCAGTTTCTCTATTTGGATGAGCCGCTGACCTATTACGATGACGCCGACGGTGCCGGACGCATCTCTTCCGACGGCAAGCGGGAAAAGTCGCTGGCGTGGCTGGAGGGCATCAAGTCACGCGTACCGAGCGATATCTGGTATGGCTTTTACGCCAAGATCATCGCCGACAGCTACCTGCTCTCCGCCGGAGAGAAGGGTAAAGGAGTGAAGATCTATCTGCGCCTGCTGCTGGCGGGAAAAATCAAACCGGGCCACTTCTGCCAGATGATGGGCGAGCGGGTGCAGAAGCTGGCGCTGATCCTGTTTAAAAAAATGCGTCGCACGTAATGCGGGCCCCGTCGCGCCGGTGGGGCAGGGGAACCGAGGCTGCTGGCCGCCGGGCGCGATGGTGACAAGGGTGCAAACATGAAATTTATCTCGCTAAAAATTGGCGTCAGAAAGGATCGTTACGTCTATTTTGATGCCCATGTGACGCTGATGCTGTTCCTGGTACTGCTGATGCTGATGATTGTGCTGGCGATGGCAAAAGAGTCGGTCATGCCGAAGTACTTCTTTTCCGACCAGATTACCATCTTCAATATCATGAAGTTTGCCTATGATTTTCAGCCGGGAAGCTCCTACACCAGTACCGCTTATTTTTATAAGTTATTAGGCTTCGAGCAGAGTTCCGTGGTGTTTGCCATGCTCTCGTCCCTGCTGATCATGACCACCTATGTTTTTATTTTGATTAAGGTAAAGGGCGGTGAGCTGAATCTGCTCGATCTCGGCGTTTTCCTGTTTTTTGTGTTTCTGTCCGTGGTTAACCTGACCTGGCAGAGTAAAGATTTTATTGTTTTTCTGGTGATGCTGCCGTCACTGTTGATGTTTGCCAGTCCGCGCATCGGCCTGGCGGTGTGGACGCTCGGCGCGCTGCTGTTCGCTTACTACTTTCGCACCTACTGGTTTTTATTTGTGCTGGAATTTTACGGACTGCTGATAGCCAGCCGCTTTATCTCGTCGGCGAAGACGCTGGTGGTGCTCTGCCTGCTGTCGATGCTGGTACTGGCGGTGGCCGTTCAGGTGGCGCTGGGCGTGGACGTCGACGCGTTTCGCACCTCGGTCAATGAAATCCGTCTGGATCGCGAAGGGGACGGATCCAATACCCTGATCACCCCGTGGGTGCCCGGCGGTAATCCGCTGCTGGGCTGGATTAACATCTCAATCACCTGGTTTACGTTCTTTTTTCCCTTTCCGCTGATTGTGATGTTATCGCCATATTACCTGATCATCTCGCTGTTTATCATCATGATGTTCACCCGCATCTGGACGATTTTGCATCGCGTATTACGCTCGCGAGGAGCATATCCGCTGCTGCGGATCTTCTCGCTCATGGTGATTGCTTTTACCGTTATTCAAAGCATGTTTGAACCGGACTACGGCAGCTATCTCCGTCATTTAGGGCCGCTGTATCCGTTTATGTTTTATGTCTATTTATCTTTTGGGAAAGTGAACAAGGAAAACTAAATGAAAGTACTGCATGCCGCAGAAACAATAAAAGGCGGCGTCGCAACGGTATTAAAACAACTCGTTGCCGCGCAGCAGGCAGACCCTGCAGTGTTTACCATTCAGTGTTTAATTCCTGCCGATCAGTCCGGGGAGCTGGATACGGCAGCGGAAGCCAATCTGGTGCGCTGGCCGCGTACCGGGCGCGGCCCCGGCGCGCTGCTCGCCTTTGCCCGCGCATTTTGCCGAACGGTACTGCGCTTTAAGCCGGACGTGGTGCACCTGCACAGCTCGTTCGCCGGCGTGATTGGCCGGCTCTGCCTGCTGCTGCTCTGGCCGGTGGCCCGCCCGAAGGTGGTCTACTGCCCGCACGCCTTCAGCTTTTTAATGGAGACCAGCGGCGGCAAGAAGCGGCTGTACGGCCTGATAGAAAGAGTGCTGCTGCCGATGACCGACGCGGTTATCTGCGTCAGCGACTACGAGGCCCGCCAGGCGAGGGCCAGCGGCCTGCGCGGCGACAAGCTGGTGGTGGTGCACAACGGCGTAGCGGAAAAACCGGCCCGCCCGGCGGGCAGCGGCGGCGACCCGCAGACCATCAACCTGCTGTTTGTTGGCCGCTTCGATTATCAGAAAGGCTATGACCTGCTGGTGCGCGCCATGCAGCGCCTGACGCCCGGCCCGCTGCGTCTGACCGTGGTGGGGGAGGCGGTGCACGGCACCGAGGCGGTGGAGAAACTGCCCGATGCTCACTACACCGGCTGGCTGAAGGCGAGCGAGATGGAGCACTATTTTCAGACCGCGGATGTGCTGGTGATCCCCAGCCGCTGGGAGGGGTTTGCCATGGTGCCGCTGGAAGCCATGAGTTACTCGCTGCCGATCGTCGCCAGCGACGCCACGTCGCTGCCTGAAGTGGTGACCGAGAAAGAGACCGGGCTGCTGTTTCGCCAGGGCGACGTCGATTCGCTGGTATCGGTGCTGTCGGACCTCGGGCAGTACGATTTACCGCAGATGGGGAAAAAAGGTAACGCGCTATTTAAGCAGCACTTTACCTCACAGGCGATGATCAGCAAGACCCATCGGCTGTACGCGGACATTACCCGGCAGGGATCATGAGGTTACACAGAGAGGTCTGAAGGGTGTCTTCAATCATGTATGAGCCAGGCGGGAAGAAAACGACAATGCATGCCGTAAACGGACAACGTCCACGAAGCAACGCTTCAATCATCTCCATGATGCAGCGATTCTCCGACATTTTCGTGATGTTTGTCGGGCTGTGGCTGCTGAGCTGGATCAATGGCCAGCCGCTGACGCTGCCGTGGTGGCTGCTGTTTCTCACCGGGCTGGTGCTGTTTCAAATGATCGGCGGCATGACCGATTTTTATCGCTCCTGGCGCGGCGTCAGCTTCGCGACCGAGCTGCAGGTCATTGTGCAAAACTGGAGCCTGAGCATGCTGATCGCGGCGGGCCTGATGGCGTTTGTCCAGCTGTTAAGCATCCCGTTTAACAGCTACGTCATTTGGTGGGGCACGGTGGCGATCGGCTTTATTATCAGCCGCGCGCTGATCCGCTGGCTGGCCAGACTGATCAGGAAGCTGGGCTATAACACCCGCAACGTGGCAATCGTCGGCACCTTGCCGATTGGCGTTTCGCTGGCCAGCAGCTTTATCGATGCGCCGTGGATAGGGCTGAACGTGGTGGGCTTCTACGCCGACGATCGGCCCGAACACCGCGACGACGCCGACCCCAAACTGGCCTACTGCGGCAACGTCAGCCAGCTGGTGAGCGACGCGCGCGAAGGCCGGCTGGATAAGATCTATATCGCCATGGCGATGGCGGAAGAGCAGACGATCCGCTCGCTGGTGGCGCAGCTCACCGACACCACCTGCTCGGTGATGCTGATCCCCGATATCTTCACGTTTAACATTTTGCAGTCGCGTACTGAAGAGGTGAACGGCGTGCCGGTGGTGCCGCTGTTTGAAACGCCGATGAACGGCGTCAACCGGGTGCTGAAGCGTCTGGAGGATATCATCGTCTCGTCGCTGATCCTGCTGCTGATTTCGCCCGCGCTGCTGACCATTGCCGTGCTGGTCAAAGTGAGCTCGCCGGGGCCGGTGATTTTCCGTCAGGTGCGCTACGGCATGGACGGCAAACCGATCCGCGTGTGGAAGTTTCGCTCAATGAAGGTGATGGAGAATGGCGCGAAGGTGGTACAGGCGACGAAGGGCGATGCCCGAATCACGCCCATCGGCCGCATTCTGCGATCCACCTCGCTGGATGAGCTGCCGCAGTTTTTCAACGTGCTGAAAGGCGATATGTCGATTGTCGGCCCGCGCCCGCACGCGGTGGCGCACAACGAGCAGTACCGCGCGCTGATTCAGGGCTATATGCTGCGCCACAAAGTGAAGCCGGGCATCACCGGCTGGGCGCAAATCAACGGCTGGCGCGGCGAGACCGACACGCTGGAAAAAATGGAAAAACGCGTCGAATACGACCTGCAATATATCCGCGACTGGAGTATCGCCTTTGATCTGCGCATCATTTTTCTGACCATTTTCAAAGGCTTTATCAGTAAAACTGCTTACTGATCGCGGGACCCTTTTGCCGGGCCAGGGCGGGCAAGCCGTGGCACTTTTACAGGAACTCACCATGACAGATACGCCGCTAATTTCCGTAATCATTCCCTCGTATGGCCGGCCGGACAGTCTGCCGCGCGCCATTCAGAGCGTACTGGACCAAAGCTGGCCGCACCTTGAAGTGTTGGTGGTCAACGATAACCCGGCCGACTCGGCGTGGTTTGCCGACACCAACGCCGTCAAAGCGCAGTTCGCCGATGACCCGCGGGTGCAGATCTTTGCCGATGGCATCAACCGCGGCGGCGGCGGGGCGCGCAACATTGGTATCTCCAACGCCAGCGGCGAGTACATTTCGTTCCTCGACGACGACGATGTCTACTTCCCGCACAAGCTCGCTACCCAGTACCGGCACCTGCAGGAGAGCGGCGCCGACGTTTCGGTGTGCGATATGGCGATGTACCGCGATGGCGTGGCGGTCAGCGACCGCAAATGCGCGGCCAACGTCGGCGATATGGCCAACTTTATTACGCAGGGCAATGCCTTCACCCCGATGATCTTCTGCCGGCGCCGCGTGCTGACCGAGACCGGCATGTTTCACGACACGCCGCGCTTCCAGGATCACGTCCTGATGATCAAAATCCTCGCCGCCGGCTTTGTGGTCCACACGCTGCACGAGGCGCTGTTTATCCATCACGATCACCTTGGTGAGCGCATCACGCTGTCGAAAAAATCGGTGCTGGGCTATCAGATTCGCCACCAGTTTGAGGCGCAACATCTGCACCTGCTGAGCACGGCACAGCGCCGCCACTACACCCTGAAGGTGGCGCTGCTTAACGCGCGCATCATGCGCAATCAAGACCGCTGGGGGGCGGCGCTGAAGGCCATTGCGCGCGCCTACCTGAACGCTTCCAGCCTGCCGCAGTTTATGGCGGTAACCAAACGCTTCGGCAGCGTGCTGCTGAAATCGCGCACCCCCTTTTAATTTTTGCCGGACAGGGATAGTCCGCCAACCAGAGTGAATCCAATGACCGATACGCACACCCTGCCGTCTCTCTCGGTGATCATCCCCGTTTACAACGTGAAGGCGTATGTCGAGGAGGCGGTTGACTCAATTCTTCACCAGTCGGCGCCGGCGACGGAGGTGATCATCGTCAATGACGGCTCGACCGACGGCTCCGGCGACCTGGTCGAGCGGCGCTACGGCCAGCATCCGCGGGTCACCGTTGTCCATACCGCCAACGGCGGGCTGGGTGAGGCGCGCAACGTTGGCACCCGCGCCGCCCGCGGCGAATTTATCTACTATTTTGACTCCGATGACGTGGCGGTGGAGGGCCTGATTGCCACCTTCCAGCGCGCGTGGCAGCAGCAGCCGGACCTCGATATCTTCGCGTTTTCCGCCGACTCCTTTCACGATCCGCAGGGCGCGGCCGTCGGTGAGTCGCGGCATAAGCTGATGTCCTACCGGCGCGGGCTGACACAGACGTTTGCCAGCGGCGAAGAGGCGTTTAACGCCTTCTTCCGCCGCGGGGCGTTTATCCCCAACGCCTGGCTGTATGTGTTCCGCCGGCGGGTGCAGGCTGAGCACCAGCTGTGGTTTCTCCCGATCATTCACGAGGATGAAGAGTTCACCCCGCGGCTGTTTTTCCGCGCCGGCAAGGTGGTGGTCAGCGACACTGTCTTCTTCCGCCGCCGGGTGCGCGCCGGGTCGATCATGCAGAGCGGCCGCGGGGAGAAAAACGCCATTGGCTATCTGCGCGCCTGTGAGGCGCTGGAGCAGCTGCAGTCAGGCTGCCGGCGCCGCGACAGCCGCGCGGCCCTGCGGGCGCGCCTCATCGAGAATCTGGTGCTGGTGATGACTCTGCGCAAGCGGGCCACCGCGCCCTTTAGCGCGCAGACCGAGGCGGATCTGGCAAACCTGATGCGTCGGCACCGCTGCCCGGAGCTGCTGTTAGCCCGCCGCAACCTGCTGGGCTGGCGGCTGATGAATTTTGCCCGCAAGCGGCTGCGCAAGCGCCGTTTCGCCTGAAGCCACGCGAAGCGGCCCGGCAGCGGGCCGCTTTTTTTATGCCGGCGTCAGCGTCTCGCGGGTGGCGAGATTGAGCCACGGGGCGCCCGGATCGTCGCCGAGCGCCACCCACAGCTCCCGTCCGCCGGTGGTGACGTTCTTGCCGGCAAATTTACTCATCTGATTCAGCCTTGACTGACGCTGGCTCAGCTGGGTTTTGCGATAGTGCAGGGCGTTATCCACGCCAATATTGCCCTCGACCAGCCAGCTTATCTCCGGCGCGCCGCCGTCGCCCTCCCACGCCAGCGGCAGTTTTTTCTCACCGATCACCGTATTGTTAGTGATGGTCAGCGACTGACGGATGCCGCTCAGGGCGGCAAAGCGATCGTGGGCCTCCACGGTGGTATTACGGATACTCAGGTTATCCAGATTGGGTAACACAAACGCCGTTTTGCCGCCGCGGTAGGTGTCGCCGTTAAGGGACAGCGTGCCCCCGCGCCCGGCGGCGATCGCCACGGCGTGATGACTGCCGTTCAGCTCGTGGCGGCAGTTGATGCTGTCGATACGGGTATCGCCGGTCACCCGCAGGCTCAGCGCGCGGGCAAAGCCGCGGCTGCGCAGGTTCTCGAGGCGGAAATCACTGGGGTTGTTGAGAAACACGGCGGTGTTGTTGCGCGACCCTTCGTTACGCAGGTAGCCCGACAGCGTCACGTCCATCTCGCCGGTCTGGGTGGCGGTGGCAAACCCGCAGGCGCGGGTGCCCTCGGCGATCAGCACGCTGCTGCGGATGTTCACCCCGTGGTTAAAATTGACCACCGCAATTGCCGCCTTGATCGGTTTCCACGCCGCGCCGTTGCGATTCTCCGGCGCGTTGCTGTAGCGGATAACGTTCTGGGCAATCACGTTTTTGCACTGAATATAGGCTTCGCCCCACCAGGTGGCCCCGCCCATTGAGATATTGCCGATGGAGACGCCATCGGTGATGTTCTCCAGCGCGAAGTGGCGACGAAACGGCCCCTTCGCCATGTTGTTCATCATAATGATGTCTTTATGGTCAACATCGCGCAGCGATCGCCGCGCGCCGTACAGCCCCTCGGCGTGGAAGGCGATGCGCGCATCCTGGTCAGCGCGGCACCAGGCGTGGTTGCCGGTGATGATCGAGCCCGATCCCCACAGGGTCACCGCATCGCCGCGATCCTCTCCTGCGCGCGAGTCGGGGTCGCTCTCGCCCGCGCCGGCGCCCAGGCACTCCAGAAACCAGTTGTCTACCACCTTGGTGCCGTAAGCGCCAAAATCCGCCGGCGCGATCACCGATTGCAGCATGCGCCAGAAGGTGCAGTTGGCCACTTCACAGTAGTTGGCCGCGAGAGTAATGCCCCCCTGGCGCCCGCCGCTCGCGCTTTTTAACCGCTGGGGATTATCCAGCATCAGCCCCTGCACTTTAGTGCCGTCGGCGGTCAGCCGCAGCAGAAACTTGTTTTGCATGCCGGCCAGCGGGGTCAGGATGCCGTTGCCGCGCCCCTCCACCCGCTGGTTGCTGATCGACAGCGTCAGGGTGTCCGACACGCTGAGCGGGGTATCGATGGTCAGGTACTTCTTATCTTCCATCAGCTGCTGCAGGTCGGCAAAGTTATCGACCGGGCCACCGTCGCGCGCCCGATCGTTGCGGATCTGCGCCCATGAGGTGGTGGCGTGATCGAGAATGATGCCCGGCGCCTGGCCCCGGAAGCGGTCCGGCCCCGAAGGGGCGGGCAGGGCGTCCGGCGCGCGGCCTCCGGCGTGGGCCAGCCCGGACAGCGCCCCCAGACCGGCGGCAGAGACCAGCAGTTTGCTCAGCGCCTGACGGCGCGTCGCAGAGGGGTGTTCGGCATCGGGTTTCAGTGCTTTCATATTCGCAGCCTTCTGGATAATGAGCGGTGCATCGGCTAACCGGTATGCCGTTAGCCGCGGGTGTCAAAAAATAAAACGCGTCATGTTTTAACAGAATGTCAGGGGATTAGATTTCGGAACGGAATTAAAAGTGCCGGCGTCAGACACATTTGAGATAAATCGCATACCGGTATTCTTGCGCTAACAACGCCGGCAGGGAAACGCAACGGCGCGGGCTAACGGGTTGTCCTGATGAGAAAAAGTCCGAATGATGCTGCCGCCCTGCGCGGCGGCTAACCTGTTTATTTTTCAGATTATGATTATACTTGCTGGCGAAACAGTTACTGCATAATCACCCCCATGTTTTATCATCATGCTATGGAAAAAATATGACCAAGCTTAAAGCAGTTATCCCGGTTGCGGGTCTCGGCATGCATATGCTGCCTGCTACAAAAGCCATTCCAAAAGAGATGTTGCCGATTGTCGATAAGCCGATGATTCAATATATCGTCGACGAGTGCGTGGCGGCCGGCATCAAGGAAATCGTACTGGTCACCCACGCCTCCAAAAACGCGGTTGAAAACCATTTTGATACCACTTATGAACTGGAAGCCCTGCTGGAAGCGCGCGTAAAACGCCAGCTGCTCAGCGAAGTCCAGGCCATTTGTCCGCCGGGCGTCACCATCATGAACGTGCGTCAGCCGCAGCCGCTGGGGCTCGGCCACGCGGTGCTCTGCGCCCGTCCGATGCTCAACGATCAGCCGTTTGTGGTGATCCTGCCGGACGTTATTATGGACACTACCACCACCGACCCGATGCGCTACAACCTGGCGGCCATGGTGGCCCGGTTTGAAGAGACCGGCCGCAGCCAGGTGCTGGCGCAGCATATGCCGGAATCGGACCTCAGCGAGTACTCGGTGATCGTCACCGACGCGCCGCTGGAGCGCGAAGAGAAAACCGGGCAGATCGCCCGCTTTGTCGAGAAGCCGGAACAGCCGCAGACGCTGAACTCCGACCTCGCGGCGGTGGGGCGCTATGTGCTCTCGGCCGATATTTGGGCCGAACTGGAAAAAACCGCGCCGGGCGCCTGGGGACGCATCCAGCTGACCGACGCCATCGCCAGCCTCAGCGCAAAGCAGCCGGTGGACGCCATGCTGATGAAAGGGCGCAGCTTTGACTGCGGCCGCAAGCTCGGCTATATGCAGGCGTTTGTCACCTACGGCCTGCGCAACCTCGAGCAGGGGCCGGCGTTCCGCGACAGCATCAAGGCGCTGCTGAATCGATAACCGCCGCGGCCGCGTCCGCGCGGCCGGAAGGAGAAACTATGGCTGTGTTGGTCACCGGCGGGGCCGGCTACATCGGCTCCCACACCGTGCTTGCCCTGCTGGCGCGCGGCGATGAGGTGGTGGTACTGGACAACCTGAGTAATGCCTCGGCGGAGTCGCTGCGTCGGGTTGCCCGACTCAGCGGCAAAGCGCCGCGGCTGATTGAGGGGGATATTCGTGACCGGCAGCGACTGCGCGACCTGTTGGCCACCGGGGCGATTCAGTCGGTGATTCATTTTGCCGGCCTGAAGGCGGTGGGGGAGTCGACGCGGGAGCCGCTGGCCTACTACCAGAATAACGTCAGCGGCACGCTGGTCCTGCTGGAAGAGATGCGGCGCGCCGGGGTCAGCCAGCTGATTTTCAGCTCGTCGGCGACGGTGTATGGCGCGCAGGCGAGCGTGCCCTACGTCGAAACCGCGGCGATCGGCGGCACCACCAGCCCGTACGGCACCTCCAAGCTGATGGTTGAGCAGATCCTGCGCGACGCCGCGCGGGCCGACAGCCGGTTTACCGCCATCGCGCTGCGCTACTTCAATCCGGTCGGCGCCCACCCGTCCGGCGAGATCGGCGAGGATCCCCACGGCATCCCCAACAACCTGCTGCCCTACATCGCCCAGGTGGCGGTGGGGCGCCTGCCGGCGCTGGGGGTGTTTGGCAACGACTACGACACCCCGGACGGCACCGGCGTGCGCGACTATATCCACGTGATGGATCTGGCCGAAGGGCACCTGAAGGCGCTGGATGCGCTGCCGCGCCAGGCCGGCTATCGCGCCTACAACCTCGGCGCCGGCCGGGGATATTCGGTACTGGAGATGGTGCGCGCCTTTGAACAGGCCTGCGGCCAATCCCTGCCGGTGACGATCAAAGCGCGCCGCGACGGCGACCTGGCGGCTTTCTGGGCCGATGCCAGCCTGGCGGATCGCGAGCTGGACTGGCGCGTCAGCCGCGGCCTGGCGGAGATGATGGCCGACACCTGGCGCTGGCAGCAAAACAATCCCCACGGCTACCGCTAAGCGGGATCCCCCCGACGGATAACAACAACGCCCGCACCGGGCGTTTTTCGTGTGGACGATCGTCAGCGCCTTCGCCGCGATGACGTCGGGAGGGCTATCTGAAAAGGTTCTACGATGAAAAAAACGCTTCGCAATAATATGCTCTCGTTATTTATTTTACAGGGATCCAACTACGTAATTTCGTTTATAACGTTCCCCTACCTGGTGCGCGTGCTGGGGCCGGAGCACTACGGGCAGATCGGTCTGGCCACCACCATCACTCAGTATCTGGTGCTGTTCGTCGATTTTGGTTTTAACCTGTGGGCCTCGCGGCGCATCGCCCGCGCCGGCAGCGATCGGCAAATCAGTACCCTTTACTGGAACGTGATGGCCGCCAAATTCATGCTGTTTTTGCTGTCGATTCTGATAGTCAACGGCATCGCGCTGAGTAGCTCGCGGCTGCAGGATATTCAGCCGCTGTTGAACATCCTGCTGATGCAGGTGCTGGGTACCGTGCTGCTGCCGGTCTGGTTCTTCCAGGGCATCGAGCGGATGAAGAACGTGACCCTCTCCTACATTCTGGCGCGCGGCGGCATCACCGTGCCGCTGACGTTTCTGCTGGTGAAAGACAACGGCGACGTGGTGATGGCGGCGGTGGTGCAGGGGGCCGGCATGCTCACCGCCGGACTGATTGCCAGCTGGCTGGTCTACCGCACCGGCATTATCCACCCGGCCAACGTGCGGCCTAAGCGCATTGCCCTGTCGCTGCGCGGCAGCCTGCCTATCTTTATGGGCGGCGTGGCAATCAGCCTCTACAGCCTGTCGACGCCGTTTGTGCTCGGATTCGTCAGCGACGACCACCAGGTGGGGCTGTACGTCGCTTCGGATAAGCTGCGTCAGGCGCTGATCGGCGTGTTCCTGGTGATGGGATCGGCGCTCTATCCGCGGGTGAATAAGCTGTTTAAAGAGTCGCGCGCGGCGGGGTTCGCCTTTGTCCGCAGGCTTGCCCTGATTGAGTGCAGCGTCACCGCGCTGTTCAGCCTCACGTTCTTCGCGCTGGCGCCCACCATCACCCACCTGGTGCTCGGCGATAAGTTTGACGATGCGGTCGGGATCATCCGGCTGATGGCGCCGATGATTTTCCTGATAACCACCTCGGTTATCATGAGCAACTATATTTTGCTGCCGCTGGGCTATGCGGCGATCTACGCTAGGCTGCCGTACTTCACCGGCGTGCTGCACCTCGCCTACGCGATGGTACTCTGCCGCGCCTTTGGCGCCTACGGCGGTGGAATGGCGATTTTGATCACCGAAATCCTCAGCTTTACGGTGCTGTTTACTCTCTGCTGGCGCAAAGGATTTATCCAGGAAGTCTTTCGCCGCGCCTGAATTTCCCACGGCGCCTGGAAAAAAGCCCGGCCGGCGGGTTGGGCTTTTTCCCGTGATTTCAGTCAGCTGGAAAATCATTTGCTAACGTGATGATGCCCGGGCGTGAAGATAAATGGGATAATTCTTAAACACAAATGTTAAAAAACGCCCGGCCCGGTGAATATAAAATCACCCGTTTCCGCCTGCGCTGCCGCTTTTTTGACACTCCGTAACGGAAACCTGATTTTTGCGCTTGTAAGTCGCCAGATATCGTTCCAAAATTGTTGCCAATTCTTACAGTCTTACGCTTTGCCTTTAGGGATATTCTCGTTAAACATTCCTCTGACCCTCATTACGCTGACTATGCTGGAGAGGGGGAAACCACCGGTGCGGACTGGCAGCCCCTTGCCAGGGGCGGTAGCGTGGTTTCAGCAGATGACAACTGGACTTTGGTGCACACATGCAAGAGATTGTCTGCGTTTTTCTGGGCGCGCTGGCGCTGCTGTTTGGCGCGCGTAAGGTGGCGCGTCGGGTTGGGCTGGTGGATAAGCCGAATGCGCGCAAGCACCACCACGGGCATATCCCGCTGGTGGGCGGCGTCTCCGTTTACCTCTCCCTGTGGATCCTCTACGCCCTGCAGCCGACGTGGCTGCCGGACTTTACCCTGTATATGCTGTGCGCCACCCTGCTGCTGCTGGTGGGGGTGCTGGACGACCGCTTCGACCTGCCGGTGCTGCCGCGCATGGGGCTGCAGGCGCTGGTGGCCTGCCTGATGATGTGGAGCGGCCTGTGGCTGCACAGCCTCGGCAACGTGCTGTTTGGCTATGAGCTGGCGCTCGGCGCCGCCGGTTATCTGGTCACCCTGCTGGCGGTGATCGCCGCGATCAACGCCTTTAATATGGTCGACGGCATCGACGGCCTGCTGGGGGCGCTCTCCTGCGTCACCTTTGGCGCGCTCGGGCTGGTGTTTAACCTCGCCGGCAATAGCGAGGTGGCGCTGTGGTGCCTGTGCCTGATGGCCGCCTGCCTGCCCTATATCCTGCTCAATCTTGGCATCCCGTGGGGGCGCAAATTTAAGGTGTTTATGGGCGACGCCGGCAGCACGCTGATCGGCTTTACGGTGATCTGGCTGCTGATCCTCGCCACCCAGGGGCACGATGCGGCGATGCGCCCGGTCACCGCCCTGTGGCTGATTGCGGTGCCGCTGATGGACATGCTGCGCGTGATGGTCACCCGCATTCGCCGCGGCGACAGCCCGTTCAAACCCGACCGCGAGCACCTGCACCACCTGCTGCAGCGCGCCGGCTTCAGCGGCCGCGGCACCCTGGCGCTGATGTTTGCCTTTGCGGTGCTGTTTGCCGCCTTTGGCATCCTGCTGGATCTCGGCCACGTTGGCGATTTCTGGCAGCTGGTGCTGTTTGCCGGCAGCTTTCTGCTGCTGAACACGGTGACGCGCGCGGCGGCAAAATTAAAACTGACATTTGAAAAACTGCTTGCCTTCAAATAACGGCGGCCGGCTGATGACACAGAGAGAATAATTAACGTGAAAATTTTGGTAACGGGCGGGGCCGGCTTTATCGGTTCGGCGGTGGTGCGCCACATCATTGATAACACCCAGGACGCGGTGGTTAACGTCGACAAGCTGACCTACGCCGGCAACCTGGAATCGCTGGAGAGCGTCGCCGGGTCACCGCGCTACGCCTTTGTGCAGGCGGACATCACCGACGCCGCGGCGATGCGCGCGGTGTTCCGCGACCACCAGCCCGACGCGGTGATGCACCTGGCGGCGGAAAGCCACGTCGACCGCTCGATAACCGGCCCGGCGGCGTTTGTCGAGACCAACGTGCAGGGCACGTATACGCTGCTGGAAGCGGCGCGGGCCTACTGGCAGAGCCTGGAGCCGGCGCGCCAGGCGGCGTTTCGCTTTCACCATATCTCGACCGATGAAGTCTATGGCGACCTGCCGCACCCGGACGAGTGGCAGAGCGCGGCGCCGCTGCCGCTGTTCACCGAGCAGACCCCCTACGCGCCGAGCAGCCCCTATTCCGCCTCCAAGGCCGCCAGCGACCACCTGGTGCGCGCCTGGCGGCGCACCTACGGCCTGCCGACGCTTATCACCAACTGCTCAAACAACTACGGGCCGTATCACTTCCCCGAGAAGCTGATCCCGCTGGTTATCCTCAACGCGCTGGAGGGCAAAGCGCTGCCGGTGTACGGCAAAGGCGACCAGATCCGCGACTGGCTCTACGTGGACGATCACGCCCGCGCGCTGTACCGCGTGCTGACCGCCGGCGAGGTGGGGGAGACCTACAACATCGGCGGCCACAACGAGAAGCAAAATATCGAGGTGGTGGAAACCATCTGCGCGCTGCTGGACGAGCTGGTGCCGCGGGCAACGCCCTACCGCGAGCAGATCGCCTGGGTGGCGGATCGCCCCGGCCACGACCGGCGCTACGCCATTGACGCCGGCAAAATCGCCCGCGAACTGGGCTGGCAGCCGCAGGAGAGCTTTGACAGCGGCATCCGCAAAACCGTGCAGTGGTATCTGGACAACACCCGGTGGGTGGAGAACGTAAAAAGCGGACAATACCAGTCGTGGATTGAGCAGCAGTATCAGGACCGGCAGTCATGAACATCCTGCTGTTAGGCAAAAACGGTCAGGTTGGCTGGGAGCTGCAGCGCGCGCTGGCGCCGCTGGGATCGCTGGTGGCGCTGGACTCCCGCGAAGGGGACCTGAGCCAGCCGGAGAGCCTGCGGCAAACGCTGCGCGCCATCCGGCCCGACGTGATTGTCAATGCGGCGGCGTATACCGCGGTGGATAAAGCCGAGAGCGAGAGCGATCGCGCCTGGCTGATTAACGCCGGGGCGGTGGCGCTGCTGGCGGAGGAGGCCCGCGCGGCCGGTGCGCTGCTGGTGCACTACTCCACCGATTACGTCTACCCCGGCGACGGCCAGCGCCCGTGGCGCGAAACCGACGCCACCGGGCCGCTCAACGTCTACGGCCAGAGCAAGCTGGCCGGCGAGCAGGCGATCCTGGCCGCCGGCGCGCGCCACCTGATCTTCCGCACCAGCTGGGTGTACGCAGCGCGCGGCAATAACTTTGCCAAAACCATGCTGCGGCTGGCGAAAGAGAAGCCAGCGCTGGCGGTGATCAACGATCAGCACGGGGCGCCCACCGGCGCCGATCTGATTGCTGATACCACCGCGCACGCCATTCGCGCGCTGCGGCAGCAGCCGGCCCTGAGCGGCACCTATCACCTGGCGGCGGCCGGCACCACCACCTGGTACGACTACGCCGCGCTGGTGTTTGCCGTCGCCCGCCAGCGGGGGATCCCGCTGGCGCTGACCGCCTGCAGCGCGGTGCCGACCAGCGCCTACCCGACGCCGGCGGCGCGGCCGCGCAACTCCCGGCTGGATCTGAGCCGCCTGGAGCAGACCTTTGGCCTGACGATGCCCGACTGGGAACGCGGCGTGCGCCGCATGCTGGACGAAGTACTCGATAATTAATCCTGTTCGCCCACAGGCCATGCGACGCATGGCCTGTTACTTTTTAGAGAATGATGAAATGAATCGCAAAGGTATTATTCTGGCCGGCGGATCCGGCACGCGTCTGTATCCGGTAACCATGGCGGTGAGCAAGCAGCTGCTGCCAATCTACGATAAGCCGATGATCTACTATCCGCTGACCACCCTGATGCTGGCCGGCATCAACGACATCCTGATTATCAGCACGCCGCAGGATACGCCGCGCTTTGAGCAGCTGCTCGGCGACGGCAGCCAGTGGGGCATCAATCTGCAGTATAAAGTGCAGGCCAGCCCGGACGGCCTGGCGCAGGCGTTTATTATCGGCGAAGCGTTTATCGGCAGCGACAGCTGCGCGCTGGTGCTGGGCGACAATATTTTCTACGGCCACGATCTGCCGAAGCAGCTGGAGGCGGCGGTGCAGCAGCCGTCCGGCGCCACCGTGTTTGCCTATCACGTTAACGATCCGGAGCGCTACGGCGTGGTGGAGTTTGATACCGCCGGCAAGGCCATTTCGCTGGAGGAGAAGCCGCAGCAGCCGAAGAGCAACTACGCGGTCACCGGCCTCTATTTTTACGATAACGACGTGGTGGCGATGGCCAAAAGCCTCGCGCCCTCGCCGCGAGGCGAGCTGGAGATAACCGACATCAACCGCCTCTACCTCGAGCGGGAGCGCCTGTCGGTGGCCATGATGGGCCGCGGCTATGCCTGGCTGGATACCGGCACCCACCACAGCCTGATTGAGGCCAGCAACTTTATTCAGACCATTGAAGAGCGGCAGGGGCTGAAGGTGGCCTGTCCGGAAGAGATAGCCTACCGCAAAGGCTTTATTGACGCGGAGCAGGTGCGCACGCTGGCGGCGCCGCTGGCGAAAAACCACTACGGGCAATATCTGCTGAAGATGATCAAGGACCATTAAGATGAACGTAATTAAGACTGCCATTCCGGACGTGCTGATTTTTGAACCCCGGGTGTTTGGCGACGAGCGCGGCTTCTTTTTTGAAAGCTTTAACCAGAACGTGTTTGAAGAGGCGGTGGGGCGCAAGGTGACGTTTGTCCAGGACAACCACTCCAAATCGACCCGCGGCGTACTGCGCGGCCTGCATTACCAGCTGGCGCCCTACGCGCAGGGCAAGCTGGTGCGCTGCGTTGCCGGTGAGGTGTTTGACGTGGCGGTGGATATCCGCAGGGACTCTGCGACCTTCGGCCAGTGGGTCGGGGTAAACCTGTCCGCGGAGAACAAGCGCCAGCTGTGGATCCCGGAAGGATTTGCGCATGGGTTCTATGTCCTGTCCGAAACCGCAGAGTTTGTTTATAAAACAACAAATTTTTATTCAAAGGAGCATGATCGCGGAATTATTTGGAATGATGAGAAAATTAATATTAACTGGGGCGTTAAAGAACCTATTCTCTCAGAGAAAGACAGTACTAATCGCCTCTTTGAAGAGGTGGAATATTTTTAATGCCTCTAAATATGATATATAAATGAATATATTAAAAAATAGCGTCTGGAATCTGTGTGGGTATGTGCTACCCACACTAATTGCAATACCGGCATTGGGGTATATGGCAAGAGGTTTAGACGCGGAAATATTTGGGGTGTATACTATTGCTATTGCTGTAGTTGGGTACTCAGGGATATTCGACGTGGGTCTCTCCAGAACAGTAATCAGAGAAATAGCATTACACAGAAATAATACAGAAGAGCGAAAAAAAATAATCTCTACCAGTCTGATATTTTTGATGATTTTTAGTTTGATAGGAGCTTTAATTTTATATTTTTCTTCTGGTTGGATTGTTAACGCATTGAAAATCAGCAAGGACAATCTAGAAGATGTCAATGCTGCGTTTAAACTACTTTCATTTTGTATCCCATTATTTATTCTTAACCAGTTATGGGTTTCAATCTTGGAAGGGGATGAGAGTTTTGGGATTGTTAATATTCAAAAGGCTATATCCAGTTCCTTTATATCGGGCTTGCCGGCTATTTTTGTTTATTACAATCCTACGTTGACCTCAGCCATAAATGGTTTAATTCTCTCTAGATTAATAGCAGTAGTCTTAGCATTCTTTTTTGTTAGAAAAGATATTTTTATTTCTGGTCTTAGATTTTATAGTGCAACCTTCCGAAGGCTCATATTTTTCGGTGGTTGGATTACAGTCAGTAATATCATTAGTCCGATAATGGTCTACTTCGACAGGTTTATAGTTTCTAATATTATAGGGGCAGGAAAAGTGGCATTTTACTCTGCACCATCGGAAGCTATTCTAAGATTAGGAATAATTCCTGCTGCGATTGGCCGAGCCGTCTTCCCAAGATTAAGTAATTCATTATCAGCAGATGAATATCATAAAAATACACGTCTTTCTTTTCTTATAACGGCTATTGTTTGCTTACCAACGGTGGTTATAGGTTGCTTGCTGACACCAATTGTACTTAATCTTTGGCTGGGGCCGGAATATGCAGAAAAATCCTCGTTAGTCTTAAATATACTATTGTTTGGTTTTTTCTTTAATGCACTGGCGATGATCCCTTTTAGTGGCATTCAAGCTATTGGTAGAGCAAAAATTACAGCATTTCTTCATTGTTTTGAATTAGTGCCTTACTTATGCCTTCTAATAATGCTTGTAAAATTTTATGGTATCACCGGTGCTGCAATCGCATGGAGTGTAAGAGTAATTGTGGACTTCTTAATTCTGACCTATATACATAACAAACTAACGCATACTTATAATTGGTCATGACAATATTATATCAAGAGGCAACTTTGAAAGATATATTCGCGATTATAGTTACTTATAATCCACAATTAGAAAACCTACTATCTTTAGTAAAGCAATTAAATTCGCAGAAATGTAATGCAATAATTATTGACAATAGCAAAGAAAGTAGTCTAATTGAATTATCATTAAATGAGAGTGTTGATTGCAAAATTATCAGTTTAGGTGAAAATAAAGGCATTGCAGCTGCACAAAATATTGGAATACAGCATGCATTATCACATAAAGCAAAAAAGATAATTTTTTTTGATCAAGATAGTAGTATTTCAGAAGAGTTTATTAATAAACTTAGTTCATATATTGATGATAAATGTGTAAATATCGTTGGTCCCACATTTATAGACAGAGATAAGGGGCATTATTACCCTATTTGTCACGTCACAAAAAAAGGATTAAGAAAAAAAATAATCATTTCTAAGGATATGCAAGCTTTTACAACATCTATTACTATTTCTTCAGGTACTATGGTAACTTCCGAACTGTTAGAAAAAGTAGGTGGGATGTCTGAGGATCTATTTATCGATTATGTTGACACGGAATGGTGCTTGCGTTGTTTTCAGTTTGGGGAGCTTGTCCATGTACTTCCCGAGGTCACGATGGTTCATGCGATAGGCGATAACTCCATCAAAATTTTAGGGGTTAACGTCCCCGTTCATTCTCCTTTACGGCGTTATTATCGGGTTAGAAATTCATTTTTATTGCTCAGGTATGATAATGTTCCAAAGTTATTATGCTTTAGAGAGATAATATTCTCTTTTATTCATACGGCTATAATTATTTGCACGCAAAAAAGAAAATATTCTTATTTAAAGTATTATTTTAAAGGGCTTTTTGACGGAGTAATGAATAAAAAGGGCGCTATTGATGAGTCTCGATAAGATGCCGTGCGTAGCTGTACTTACAGCTACTTATAATGGTGAAAAATGGATTAAAGAACAGCTTGAGTCAATTATTAATCAAGTAGGTGTTAGGGTTGATATCTTTATATCAGACGATGAATCGACTGATAAAACGTTAGATATTTGTTATGAAATGGAAAGTGTAAATCAGAACATTACTATTCTTCCAAATGTTGGTAAATTTGGAGGTGCTGGTAAAAATTTCTATAGATTAATAAGGGATGTTGATTTAGATAAATATGATTACGTTTCATTTAGCGACCAAGACGATATATGGTTTAAGGATAAATTGCAGGTTGCAATAGAATTTTTGAAATCATCTGATTCTGAATGCTACTCAAGCAATGTAATGGCATTTTATGAATCAGGAAAAGAAGTTTGTATAAACAAGGCGCAAAAACAAACTAAATATGATTGTTTTTTTGAAGCAGCCGGCCCCGGATGTACTTATGTTTTAAGTTACAAATCAATTTCAAAATTTAAACTTTTCCTAAAAGATAATGAGAACATCATTAACCAAATAGATCTTCATGACTGGTTAATATATGCATTTTGCAGGAAAAATAAATTTAAATGGACAATTGATAGTCGTGTAGGATTGAATTACAGGCAACATAATAATAATCAGGTAGGTGCTAATGTATCTATAAAAGCAAAGTTTAAAAGACTTAAGCTTGTAAAAAACAAATGGTACAGACATCAAGTAACTAAAATATCTAACCTGCTTCATACTGATGAAAGAGTTGAGTTTATTAATTTTTGCTTGAGTAAAGGCTACTTAGGTAACATTTTACTTTCCTTAGTTTTTTGGCGATTAAGGAGAAAGTTTTCTGATAAGTTCTTCCTTTTAGCAATTCTTCTACTAAATTTATTCTAATTAAAATGGTGCCATATGGAGAACGCTAATAAATTATTTATCTTCTTAATTACTACTGAGATCATAATTGGTGGAGGCGGGAGATTACTGGATCCTCTTGGCCTATTTCCATTAAGGTATCTCTTTTTTGCTATATCCTTTGTTTTTTTAATTCTTAATTTCATTACTGGCTATAATACAATAAGTAAAAAAATGTTTTTGTTTTTTTTATTGATTATGACTTTTCCTTTTTATGGCGCATTGCTAGGAGCTATATATGGTCGGGATGTTAATGATATAGCGTTTGATTTACAACCCTATGCATACTCATTTTTTTTGTTATATATTTTTTCTTTAAAGCCTTCGTTAAAAGAATACTTATTTAATTACTTTATTAAATGCATAAAGTATTTCTCAATAATAACTTCATGTTTTTATATTTTTTATGTCATTCTTTTGCATGCGGGCTTTATAGATTTTATTAGATTTTACAATGTACTATCGCTAACTGATGAATTCTTTTTTAGACCTAGTGGCGCTTTTTTCTCAAAATCATTCTTCTTTTTTGGGATTGCTTCCGTAATATTTTTCATTGAAAGGAAGTACTTTTTCACGTTATTGTTGCTTTTAGCTATATTGCTTACAGAAACTCGTGGAGTGTTCTTGTTTGCATGCCTTGCAATTCTAGCTACAAGTTTTAGACTGAATAAGATGTATATTAACCTGTTAGTTGTAATGGTTGGCTTACTCTCTTTTTTAGCTTTGATGGTTTTGGTTGGGGACAGGGGCGGAGATTCCGACTCGGTTAGAATTAACGATTGGAACTATTTCATTGCAAACTCCAACTTAACATCTTTAATTTTCGGTACAGGCTTTGGTACTCATTTTTTTGAAAGGCTAAGGATAGAGGTAGTACCTCTTGAAATTCTTCAGAAGACCGGTCTTATAGGTGTTGTCGTATCGATACTACCCGTACTTCTACTCATTAGAAAAGGGTTTAATAAATTAGCCAGAAACACAGACTTGGTAATGTCAGGAATACTCATATTCAGCTTGGGTGTTTCAATTACTAATCCTTTTTTGTATACTCCCATGGGTATTTTTGTGCTTGGTGTTTCGGCTATTGCTATTTTGAGTGAAAAAAGTGCCAAAGATGAATTAAGTAAAGGCTCACTCAAAAGAGGCCGAAATATTAAAACCGGTTATATAGGCTAAATTAGTCTTTTGCACCAATTGCTATCTTCAAGCAAGAAAAATGAGTTACTATTAAAGCCTTGTGGTATCAATCAACACCATAGAACTTCCAGACAGGAGTATGTAATGTCCAAGCAACAAATCGGCGTTGTGGGTATGGCGGTAATGGGCCGCAACCTGGCACTCAACATCGAGAGCCGCGGCTACACGGTCTCTATCTTCAACCGCTCGCGCGAGAAAACCGACGAGGTGATGGCGGAGAACCCGGGCAAGAAACTGGCGCCGTTTTACAGCGTGGAAGCCTTTGTCGAATCACTGGAGAAGCCGCGCCGCATTCTGCTGATGGTGCAGGCGGGTGAAGCCACCGACAAGACCATCGCGTCGCTGATCCCGCACCTTGATAAGGGCGATATCCTGATCGACGGCGGTAACACCTTCTATAAAGACACCATCCGCCGCAATAAAGAGCTGTCTGAGCAGGGCTTTAACTTTATCGGCACCGGCGTCTCCGGCGGCGAAGAGGGCGCGCTGAAGGGCCCGTCCATTATGCCGGGCGGGCAGAAAGAGGCCTACGAGCTGGTCGCTCCGATTCTGGACAAGATTGCCGCCCGCGCCGACGGCGAAGCCTGCGTCGCCTACATGGGGCCGGACGGTGCCGGTCACTACGTCAAGATGGTGCACAACGGCATTGAATACGGCGATATGCAGCTGATTGCCGAAGCCTACGCGCTGCTGAAAAACGCCCTGAACCTGAGCAACGACGAGCTGGCGAAAACCTTCAGCGAGTGGAACGCCGGCGAGCTGAGCAGCTACCTGATCGATATCACCAAGGATATCTTCACCAAAAAAGATGAGCAGGGTCACTACCTGGTCGACGTGATTCTGGATGAGGCGGCCAACAAAGGCACCGGCAAGTGGACCAGCCAGAGCTCGCTGGATCTCGGCGAGCCGCTGTCGCTTATCACCGAATCGGTGTTTGCCCGCTACCTCTCCTCGCTGAAGGCCCAGCGCGTGGCGGCGTCGAAAGTGCTGACCGGCCCGCAGGTGACGCCGTTCACCGGCGACAAGGCCGCGTTTATTGAGAAAGTGCGTCGCGCGCTGTACCTCGGTAAAATCGTCTCCTATGCGCAAGGCTTCTCGCAGCTGAAGGCCGCCTCCACCGAGAACAACTGGAACCTGCACTACGGCGAAATCGCCAAGATTTTCCGCGCCGGCTGCATCATCCGCGCCCAGTTCCTGCAGAAGATAACCGATGCCTACGCCGATAACGCGGATATCGCCAACCTGCTGCTGGCGCCGTACTTTAAAAACGTGGCCGATGAGTACCAGCAGGCGCTGCGCGACGTGGTGGCCTATGCGGTGCAGAACGGGATCCCCACCCCGACCTTCTCTGCGGCCATCGCCTACTACGACAGCTACCGCTCCGCGGTGCTGCCGGCCAACCTGATTCAGGCCCAGCGCGACTACTTCGGCGCGCACACGTACAAGCGCATCGATAAAGAGGGCGTTTTCCACACCGAGTGGATGGAATAAGCCGGTCACATTTGTAAAAAAACCTCCCGCCGGGAGGTTTTTTTTTACGAATTTTCAGACAATTCAGCTCGTTTTGCGCGCCGAAAATCTATACTTTATCCCACTTTGCAGTGTTTTTTTCGTGGATAACTTTTTTACGGTGGCCCGCCCTGATGAGCAAACATAACGATAACCTTCCCGACCCCTCCGCCCTGCGGCAAACCTTCTACAACCAGGACGACGAGCTGGATCTGCTCGATCTGCTGGCCCAGCTGTGGCGCGGTAAAGCCTGGATCCTCGGCAGCGCGCTGGTCTGCCTGCTGCTGGCCGGCGTCTACCTGATGGTGGCTAAACAGAAGTGGACCTCCGAGGCGATCGTCACCCAGCCCAGCGCCGGCCAGGTGGCCAACTATAACGTCGCGCTGAACGTGCTGTACGCGCAGTATCCGCAGGATAAGCTGGGCATTGCCGATCTGCAGCAGCAGCTGTTTGGCCGCTTCAGCGCCTCGATGTATGCCGAGGCCAACGCGCTGCAAAACCTCGAAGATCCGCTGAATCTGAAGGTTGAGCCGGTAACCAAAGGCGACAAAGAGCCGCTGAGCATCAAATACACCGGCGAGAGCGCCCGGCAGGCGCAGCAGCAGGTGACCCACTACATTAAAATCGTCAACGATCAGGTGGTGGATGACTACGGCGCGGACATCAGGCGCAACCTGGCGGTGAAGGAGCGCGAGCTGAAGGACTCGCTGGCCTCCAAAGAGAAGGTGCTGGAAGATAAGAAGCAGCAGCGGCTGGACGTGCTGCGTCAGGCGCTGAAAATTGCCGAGGCGGCAAACATCAGCGAATCGCGTCTGACCCAGGCGGAGTTCCTCTCCGATGACACCCTCTATCTGCTGGGGTCGAAGCCGCTGGCGGCAATGATCGCCAATGAATCCACCAAGCCGCTGGCGTTTGACGATGACTACTACGCCACCAAGCGCGCGCTGTCGGCGATTCAGACCCTGAAGATTCAGGTGGATAACCTGCAGTCGTTCCGCTACATCATGCAGCCGGACCTGCCAATCCGCCGCGACAGCCCGAAAAAGGCGCTGGTCATCGTGCTGGCGGTGCTGCTGGGCGGCATGCTGGGCGCCGGCATTGTGCTGGGGCGCAATCTGCTGGCTAATTATCAGCGGCGTAACTAATTCTACACACTAATATAAATAGTGCGCCTAGCGGCGCACATGACCAAATAAAAATTTGATAACCATGCACAATGAAATAAATATAATCAGGTCAAAAGAATAGTTCATGGTAAATAAATGCTTGTTTAAGTCACGATAGCCTTCTCCCAGAAAACTTATATAGAATTGTGAAAGGGATAATGAACTTAAGAAAAAGAGGGAAGTGGCATATCGTTTTTTATACAATACCAGAGATACAATCATCAAAAAGAAAGACAGAGGTATTCTCAGGTCTTTTAATAACATGTCTTTAACCTCCTGAACTTTTATCAGCCATCCTCCTTTGCTATTTATAAGCTTAATTGATTTGAAAACGTGAAAGTAATCTTCAGAAAGCTGGCTTTTGATTCCGGTATCAAATGGAAGTTTTAAAAGAATAACTGGGTTTTTTAAAATTAAAATCAGGCTATCCTTTAAACCATGATCTGCGGTAGAGTTATAACAACTTTCTCCTATTTGAGTTGAAATAGCCCCTTTGTCTAGATCGAACTCATTGCCCCATGCATCAATACCGATACATTTTTCGTCTGCCCAGGAGGGATTTTGTTTGTGATTAATTTTATTATAGAGGAGAGTTCCAAAATATAAAGAATGATAACTGTTTACCTTCGTTGCGCTTGGTGAGAAAACAGAAAATGAAATGGCGATCAGTAGCGATAACAGCAGGGATAAGTGTAATTTTATATTACTGTTTTTCTTGAAAATGAACTCACAAAAAGAGACTAAAATAGGTACATAAAAAAACTGTGATTTCGCAGTCGCTATTATTGCAGTAGCGCTAACCATTATGATGAAGTCAAAATTAGAACGTTTCTCTTTTATGAGCATAACCAGAATCAGAGGTATAAGGGTGATTACGATCTGCTCTTGATAAAATGCTGTGAATTGCGAAAGAATCGAGGGTGTGATCAAAGGGATTATCAGGAAAGGGAAAAATAGAATGAAAATCCTTTTTTTTATAATCTCTTTGAATAACATATAAAGGAATAAGATATAGATTAGTTTAGATAATGACGCCCATATTCTCAGGTCGAAACTATGCGTAAAAAATGAGATAATATAAGCATAGCCATACAATATGAAACTGAATGAACTCTTATAGTCATATGAAAGTATGTGATTGAAACTATCCCTCATCGGATAGATTAAAACATCATCGGTGGAAAATTGTGCTATTCCTTGCATAAAAGGAGTGATGGCTCTATCAAAGTCACCCGTGTTAAACATCCATACATCTATGCTTTCATGACAAACAAATAAAAATAATACTGTAATAAAAATATTGGTTGCTAACTTTGTCATTTCACATCTCTTTTTAAAATGTATTTAGGTCTACTTTTCACTTCAACGTAGATACGTCCAATATATTCGCCCAGGACACCAATCCCAATAAGCTGAACTCCACCTAAAAATAGAATCGATACCAAAATTGAAGGATATCCCCTAACTGCATTACCAAAGGCAATGGTGTCGAAAATCATCCATGCACCATAAACAAAGGCTATCCCGGCTACCAATAACCCAATATAGGTCCACATACGAAGAGGGAAGGTCGAAAAACTAGTAATGCCTTCAAGGGCGAGGTTCCACAGCTTCCAGCCGTTAAACTTGGAGTCTCCGGCAACTCTCTCGGCTCTGGAGTATTCAACCACATCAGTCCGTCCGCCGACCCAACTAAGAACCCCTTTCATAAACAGATTTCGCTCAGGAAGAAGCTTAATGCTCTCCACTATAGCCCGTGACATCAGGCGAAAATCACCGACGTTCTCTTCAATTTTTGGATTGCTAATTTTATTATGCAGTTTGTAGAACCATTCGGCGGTTTTACGCTTCAGTCGCCCATCGGTTGATCTGTCCGTGCGTTTTGCAAGAACCATATCTGCACCCGCCTGCCATTTCTCAATCAGCTTAGGGATAACATCAATAGGATCCTGCAGATCTACATCGATAGGGATTATGGCTTCGCCCGTGGCGTGCTCCAGCCCGGCAAACAGCGCCGGCTCTTTGCCGAAGTTGCGCGTAAATGACAAAGCAACCACTAGCGGATCGGCAATCGCTAAAGAATCAATAATTGACTCGGTGGCATCCTTACTGCCGTCGTTAATAAAGATTATCTCAACTTCATGCTGCCTGAGCTCTCCAAATTCGCGTACTGCTTTATAGAAGATAGGGATAGCATCTTCTTCATTAAAAACCGGAACAACCAGAGATATTTTCATTTCGATTCCCTGAACACTATATACTTGGAATAAATAAACCCGCAGACGAGACTAATTGCAGAAAAACCCGCCAGTGTGATCAGCGTCGGCATTGCACATTTGTCAGCTACCCAGCCGACCAGCGCAGCTGTGCTGCCCATGAATACCACGTACAGCATGTAGCGCAACGTCGTGGTTTCGCTGTTAAACGTCCATTTTGCATTGGCGAAAAAAGAGAAGGTTACCGCGATGCAAAATGCACCAAAGTTCGCCAGCGCCTGGCTGACCCCAGCGGTATGCAGAATCACATAAAATGCTACCCAGTGGATTGCGGTGTTGAGCACCCCAATCGAGAGGTATCGCGCAAAAAGCTTGAACATAGGTTTACTCTGAAAAAATTTGCTGATAATGCTACCATCGAATACGCGTATAGCAAGGATTTGTAAATCATTTTATCAATGTTTTAGCATGGTTTGTCGTTTTAAGCCTGCAGCCTGGTAATCAATTTAACCGATAGGTTTATCTCTTTTTGATAGGTTTAGCCAATGAATAATCGATGGTTTTACTCATCGATTAAGAGGGCCGGAATTGTTCTGGACGAAAATGCATTACCGGTTGAGCGGCAGTGAGGAACGAGACACGAGGTTTGACGTGTGCACTGTTTGAACTGGGCCAGCATAGTGGGCGACTGAGTGTGTGAACTCAAAAAAGTGACTCACATGACGAAGCCGGCATTAACTATAAAGAAGATGCGTGAGCATAATACGGCCGAATTTCGCCATGAACTCCTGAATCTTGCTGAGCGTATATCGGTGTGACGACCGTGCGTAAGACACTGAGCGACCCATCTTCGCCGGACCTGCCAATCCGCCGCGACAGCCCGAAAAAGGCGCTGGTCATCGTGCTGGCGGTGCTGCTGGGCGGCATGCTGGGCGCCGGCATCGTGCTGGGGCGCAATCTGCTGGCTAATTATCAGCGGCGCACGCTGCCGTGATCCCTGAACCGGCCGCTGGCCGGTTTTTTTTGGCCTCGTGCCGGTCGCGCAGGCGGCGTTATCTGCGGGCGAATGAGCAGCAGTGCGCGCCGCTCTGAGGGTAACAACCGGCCAGCTGGCCGGTTTTTTTATGCGCTCGCCCGGTCAGCCATGCCGCTGGCGCAGGTTGGCAATGATGGCGCTCAGATCGAGATCCTGATCCTGCAGCAGCACCATCAGGTGATACAGCAGGTCCGAGGCCTCGTTGGTCAGCTCCTCGCGGTCGCGTACCGTAGCGGCCAGCGCGGTTTCGACGCCCTCTTCGCCGACCTTCTGCGCGATGCGCTTGGTGCCGCTGGCGTACAGCCGCGCGGTGTAGGAGCTCTGCGGATCGGCAGTTTTACGCGCCGCCAGCAGCTGCTCCAGCTGCCACAGAAAGGTCCACTCCGGCGCCGCCGGCGAGAAGCAGCTGCTGGTGCCGAGGTGGCAGGTCGGGCCAATCGGGTCGGCCAGAATCAGCAGGGTGTCGTTATCGCAGTCCGGGGTCAGGCTGCGGGCCTGCAAAAAGTGGCCGGAGCTCTCCCCCTTGGTCCACAGCCGCTGTTTGGTGCGCGAGTAGAAGGTGACGTGACCGCTCTGCAGCGTGGCCTCCAGCGCTTCGCGGGTCATATAGCCGTGCATCAGCACCTCGCCGGAGACCCGATGTTGCACAATGGCCGGCATCATACCGTCGGTTTTTTCCCAGTTAAGCCGGGCCAGCTGTTGCTCAGTTAACACCGCGAATCTCCACGTCCTGTTCGGCAAGGAAGGTTTTCAGCTCGCCGATATTGATTATCTGTTTGTGAAAGACGGACGCGGCCAGCGCGCCGTCAACGCTGGCCTGCTGAAAGGCCTGCAGAAAGTGCTCCGGAGTGCCGGCGCCGCCGGACGCAATCAGCGGCACGCGACAGCGCGCGCGCACCTGCTGCAGCTGCACCAGGTCGTAGCCGTTGCGCACGCCGTCCTGGTTCATCATATTCAGCACGATCTCACCGGCGCCGAGGCGCTGCACCTCCTCGACCCAGTCGAGGGTCTGCCATGCGGTGACGCGGGTGCGGCTTTCGTCGCCGGTATACTGATTCACGTGGTAGGTGCCGGTGGCGTCGTCATACCAGCTGTCGATGCCGACCACGATGCACTGGGTGCCAAAGCGCGCCGCCAGGCGACCGATCAGCGCCGGGTCGGCCAGCGCCGGAGAGTTAATGGAGATTTTGTCGGCGCCAAACGACAGGATCTGCGCGGCGTCTTCCACCGAGCGGATGCCGCCGGCGACGCAGAAGGGGATATCGATCACCTCCGCGACCCGCGCCACCCAGCTCTTGTCGACCACCCGGCCGTCGGAAGAGGCGGTGATGTCGTAGAAGACCAGCTCGTCTGCGCCCTCTTCGGCATAGCGCTGCGCCAGCGGCACGATGTCACCAATGATTTCGTGATGGCGAAACTGCACGCCTTTTACCACCTGGCCGTCGCGTACGTCCAGGCAGGGGATTATCCGTTTTGCCAGCATGCGATGGCCTCCTCGGTGGTGAATTTACCTTCCAACAGCGCCCGGCCGACGATAACGCCCTGCGCGCCGCTGCCGCGCAGGGCGGCGATGTCCGCCAGCGAGCCGATGCCGCCGGAGGATTGAAACGCCACCTGCGGATAGCGGGCGGCTATCTCCTGGTACAGCGCGACGTTCGAGCCGGCCAGGGTGCCGTCGCGGGAGATATCGGTGCACAGCACGTGCCGCAGCCCGACGTCGGCGAACGTCTCAATCACCGCCTCCAGCGTCACGCCGGCCGCTTCCTGCCAGCCGCTGATCGCCACGTTTTTGCGGTTGTGCGCATCAATGCGCACGTCCAGCGCCAGCACGATCGCCTCGGCGCCAAACGCGCGGAACCAGGCCCTGACCTCGTCCGGTTGGGTGACGGCGGTCGAGCCGACCACCACCCGCGCGACGCCGGCGTCAAGCAGGGCGCGTACGTCGTCGCGGGTGCGGATACCGCCGCCCACCTGCACCGGCACCGAGACGCCGGCCACCAGCGTTTTCAGCAGCGCAATCTGCCGCCGCGCCGGATCTTTTGCCCCGGTCAAATCCACCAGGTGGAGCAGGGCGGCGCCCTGGCGCTGGTAGGCCTGCAGCCGCGGCAGCGGGTCGCTGCCGTAGTCGCGCTGCTGCGCGTAGTCGCCCTGGTGCAGGCGCACTACGCTGCCGTCGATTAAATCTAAAGCCGGGATGATCATACGCCTTACATCTCCAGGAAATTTTTGATCAGCTGCGCGCCGGCCTGGCCCGATTTTTCCGGGTGGAACTGCACGCCGTAGAAATTGTCTTTTTGCACCGCGGCGGTGAACGGATCGCCATACTGGCACTGGGCGACGGTGTATTCGTTTACCGGCATCGCGTAACTGTGCACAAAGTAGAACCATGCCCGTTCATCGATGCCGCGGAACAGGTGGTGTCCCGCCTGCGGCTGAATCTGGTTCCAGCCCATGTGCGGCAGCGGCAGGCCGCGATCGGCCATCTGCTGCACCGGGTGCGGGACGATCCCAAGCGTCGGCACGCCGCCGTTTTCGTCGCTGTTGCTGCCCAGCAGCTGCATCCCGAGGCAGATCCCAAGCGTCGGCTGGGTGCAGGCCTTGATAAGCTCAATCAGCTCGCGCTCGCGCAGCTGATCCATCGCCGCCTGGGCGGTGCCCACGCCGGGCAGAAACAGCTTGTCGGCGCGCAGTACCACGTCGGCGTCGCGGCTCACTTCCGGCGTGTAGCCCTGCCGCTGTACCGCCCACTTCACCGACGACAGGTTGGCGCAGCCGGTATCCAGGATCACCACTTTCATTACAGCACTCCTTTTGAGCTGGGCAGGGTGTTGCCCTCGACGCGGATCGCCTGGCGCAGCGTACGGCCAAACACCTTGAACAGGCTCTCGACCCGGTGGTGATCGTTTTTGCCTTTGGTTTTCAGGTGCAGGGTGCTGGCCATGGTGTAGGAGAGCGAGCGGAAAAAGTGCTCCACCATCTCGGTGCTCAGATCGCCGACCCGCTGGTAAGTGAATTCGGCTTTAAACTCCAGGTGCGGCCGGCCGGAGATGTCCAGCGCGCAGCGCGCCAGGCACTCGTCCATCGGCAGCACAAAGCCAAAGCGGCCGATACCGTGCTTGTCGCCCAGCGCCTTCAGCAGGGCTTCACCCAGCGCCAGTCCGGTGTCCTCCACGGTGTGGTGATCGTCAATGTACAGATCGCCGTTCACCGTGATGTTCATGCGAAAACCGCCGTGGGTGCTTATCTGATCCAGCATGTGATCGAAGAAGCCCACGCCGGTGCTGATCTGGCTGTCGCCCTCGCTATCCAGCCACACCTCGACGGTAATTTGCGTCTCTTTGGTGTTGCGCTGCACTTTCGCGTAGCGGTCGCGGCGGGTCAGGCGCTGGGTGATAGCGGGCCAGTCCAGCCCCTCCGGCCCGTAGCGCAGGCCGGTGATGCCCATATTGCTGGCCAGCTGCAGATCGGTCAGGCGGTCGCCGATCACGTAGCTGTTGGCGGCGTCCATCGCCCCTTCGGTCAGCCATGCCGCAACCAGCGCGGTGTTCGGCTTGCGGCAGTTGCAGCCCTCTTCCGGCAGGTGTGGGCAAATCAGCACCGCGTCGAAGACCACGCCCTGCGAGGTCAGTATCTGCATCATCAGGTTGTGCGGGCCGTCAAAATCGGCCTGTGGAAAGCGATCGCTGCCCAGTCCGTCCTGGTTGGTAACCATCACCAGGCGGAAGCCGGCCTGCTGCAGCGCCAGCAGTGACGGCACCACCGCCGGCTCAAAGGCCAGCTTGTCCATCCGGTCCACCTGATAGTCGGTGGGCGGCTCGCTGATCAGGGTGCCGTCGCGATCGATAAAGAGGGTCTTCTGGGTCATGCTTGCTCCGTTGACGTTCCGGCGCCGGGCAGCGGGCGCAGGGCGGTAATAAGGCGTTCACACTCGGTGCGGGTGCCGATGCTGATGCGCAGACAGCCGGAAAGGCCGGGCTGTCGGTTCTGGTCACGCAGAATGATGCCCTGATCCCAGAGCGTTTTAAAGACCTGTTCGGCGGCCGTGAAGCGCACCAGCAGGTAGTTGGTTTCGCTGGGAAACACCGACGCCACGCAGGGGCAGTCGGCCAGCGCGTCGGCCAGCCAGCGGCGGTTCTCCGAAAGCGTAGCCACCTGCTGACGCATCTGCGCCAGCCCCGCCTCGCTCAGCGCCTGAGCGGCCAGATCGGCCACCGGGGTAGAGAGCGGGTAGGGGGCAATCACCTTCAACAGCAGGGCGATCACCTCCGGCCGGGCGAGGGTAAAGCCGCAGCGCAGGCCGGCCAGCGCAAACGCCTTTGACAGGGTACGCAGCACCACCAGGTGCGGATAGTCGGCGATCCAGCCGGCCACCGACGCCTGCGGGCAGAATTCGATATAGGCCTCATCTGCCACCACCAGCGCGTTGCCGGCGGTGATGGCCAGCAGCTGACGCAGATCGTCGGGATTGATGGGGTTGCCGGTCGGGTTATTCGGGCTGCAGACGAAAATCACTTTTACGCCGTCCAGCTGCGCGGTGATGGCCGGCAGATCCAGCTGCCAGTCCGCCCGCGCGGGCACCGTACGGCAGGCCACGCCGAGGGTTTCCGCACTGACGCTGTACATGCCGTAGGTCGGCGGGCAGAACAGTACCGCATCTTCGCCCGGCTCGCAGAACGCGCGGATCAGCAGTTCAATGCCCTCGTCGGCGCCGCGGCTGACCAGCACCTGCTCGGGCGCCAGGCCGGCGTAGGCGGCATAGCGGGCAATCACCTCCGCCGGCTGACACTCCGGGTAGCGGTTCAGCGTCTGCTGGGAGAGCTGCCAGTCGCGGGTCAGCGGATACTCGTTGGCATTCAGCCAGACATCGCCGTTGCCGCCGAGGCGGCGGGCGGACTGGTAGGGGGTCAGGGCGCGGACGTTGGCGCGCGCCAGCTCGGTAATGGAACGACTCATGCTTGCTCCTTCAGCGCGGCCACGCGCAGGGTCACGGCATTTTTATGCGCCGTCAGCTGCTCGGCCGCCGCCAGGGTTTCGATGGTGCTGGCCAGTCCGCTAAAGCCCGCCGGGCTCAGCTCCTGTACGGTCATTCGCTTCTGAAAATCGGCCAGGCCGAGGCTGGAGTGGGTGGCGGTATAGCCGTAGGTCGGCAGCACGTGGTTGGTGCCGGAGGCGTAATCGCCGGCCGACTCCGGCGACCAGTCACCGAGAAACACCGAGCCGGCGCTGGTGATATCGTCCACCAGCGCGCGGGCGTTGCGGGTCTGAATGATCAGGTGTTCCGGCCCGTACTGATTAGAAATCGCCACGCACTGCGCCAGATCGTCTGCGACGATCAGCCGGCTGCTGGCCAGCGCCTGGCGGGCGGTGTCCGCCCGGCTCAGGCTGGCCAGCTGCGCGTCTACCGCCTCGGCCACCTGCTGCGCCATCGCCGCGGACGGCGTCAGCAGGATCACCTGCGAGTCGGGGCCGTGCTCGGCCTGCGACAGCAGATCGGAGGCGACAAACGCCGGGGTGGCGCCCGCATCGGCAATCACCAGCACTTCCGACGGCCCGGCCGGCATATCGATCGCCGCGCCGTCGAGGCGCTGGCTGACCTGGCGCTTCGCTTCGGTTACCCAGGCGTTGCCGGGACCAAAAATCTTCGCCACTTTCGGCACGGTTTCGGTGCCAAACGCCAGCGCGGCAATCGCCTGCGCGCCGCCGACCTGATACACCTCCTCCACGCCGCACAGCGCGGCGGCGTAGAGGATCTCATCGGCAATCGGCGGCGGGGAGCAGAGCACCACCCGGCCGCAGCCGGCGAGGCTGGCCGGCGTGGCCAGCATCAGCACGGTGGAGAACAGCGGCGCTGAGCCACCGGGAATATAGAGCCCGACCGAGGCCAGCGGGCGGGTCAGCTGCTGGCAGCGCACCCCCGGCTGGGTCTCGATGTCGACGTCCGGCAGGCGCTGCGCCTGGTGAAAGGCAGTGATATTGCTGACCGCCACCGCCATCGCCTGCTTCAGCGCGTCGCTGAGCCGCGCGCCGGCCCCGGCTATCTGCTCTGCGCTGACCCGCAGCGCGGTCACCTCGGCGCTATCAAAGGCGGCGCTGTAGTCGCGCAGCGCGTCATCGCCGCGACGCTTGACGTTGTCCAGAATGCTGCCGACCGTGGTGCGAATGCTGTCCGACGCGGAAACCGCCGGGCGCATCAGCAGCGCGCGCTGCTCCTCTGCGCTGAGCGTCGACCACGTATACAGGGTATTGAACGTGTTCATCTGTTACTCCATCATCTTCTCAATCGGCAGCACGAGGATCGAGCTGGCCCCCAGCGCCTTCAGTTTTTCCATGGTTTCCCAAAACAGGGTCTCGCTGCTGACCATGTGCATCGCGACCCGGCTCTGATCGTTGGCCAGCGGCAGGACCGTCGGGCGCTCGGCGCCGGGCAGCAGGCCAATCACCTCCTCCAGGCGCTCGCTCGGCGCGTGCAGCATGATGTATTTGGATTCGCGGGCTTTAATCACCCCCTGAATGCGGGTCATCAGCTTGTCGATCAGCGCCTGCTTGGCGTCGGGTATCTCGCCGTCGCGCTGGATAAGCACTGCTTTCGAACGGTAGATCACCTCGACTTCGCGCAGGCCGTTAGCCTCAAGCGTAGCGCCGGTGGAGACCAGGTCGCAGATGGCATCGGCCAGCCCGGCGCGCGGCGCCACTTCGACCGAGCCGTTCAGCAGACAGGATTTAAACGCCACGCCCTGCTTATCCAGATACTGCTTCAGCAGGTGCGGATAAGAGGTGGCAATGCGCGCGCGCTGCAGCGACTGCGGGCCGGCATAGGGGGCGTCGACCGGCATGGCGACCGAAAGGCGGCAGCCGCCAAAATCGAGGCGACGCAGGGTCAGGTAGCGCGGGTCATCGCCCTGAGCGCGGCGGCTCAGCAGCTCCTCTTCCAGCACGTTCTCCCCGATAATGCCGAGGTCCACCACGCCGTCCATCACCAGGCCAGGAATATCGTCGTCACGCACGCGCAGGATATCGATCGGCATGTTTTCCGCGAAGGCGATCAGGCGCTGCTGCTGCAGGTTAATTTTGATGCCGCAGCGCGCCAGCAGTTCGCGTGAATCATCGCTTAAACGGCCGGATTTTTGCATAGCTATGCGTAAACGTGAATTATCTAACATGGTGGTGCTGTCCTCTGTCTGCTTTTTGGGTGTCGCTGTAATGGTATTGTGCGTCGCCGTTCGGGCCAAAAAAAAGCCCCCGAAAGTGGCTCTTCCGGGGGCTTCTGTCGCGCTCTGCACCGCTGGAAGATCCTGAACGTCTTCCAGCACACATCGCCTGAAAGACTAATCAGGGTGATGGTGATGACGGTGGCTGTTAAACTGAACGCGGCGCATAATGATCTCGTATGAATGACTATTCATTTGTGTCAATAAACCTAAACAAGTTACGTCAGATTGGCAACCCTTTTTTGCACTGGATGACAGATTCTCATCTGCGGCGGGATTGTCTGCCCGCGGCGGCTGGCGTAGCCTGTAGTCCGTGCTGTAATGAATGAAGTGATTAACGCGCAATTCTACAAGGAGTGGGGCATGAAAAGAGTAGCCATTGTCGGTCTCGGCTGGCTGGGGATGCCGCTGGGAATGGCGCTGAGCGCCCGCGGCTGGCAGGTGAAAGGCAGCAAAACCAGCCCCGACGGCGTCGAGGCGGCGCGGATGTGCGGCATTGAGAGTTTTTTACTGACCCTGCCGATGTCGCCGGAGTGCGATGCGGAGGACCTGGCGGAACTGCTGGACGTGGATGCGCTGGTGGTGACCCTGCCGGCGCGGCGCACCGGTGACGGCAGCGACGTCTACCTGCAGGCGGTGCAGGAGATCGTCGACAGCGCGCTCTATCACCGGGTTCCGCGCATTGTGTTTACCAGCTCCACATCGGTGTACGGCAGCGGCGAAGGGGTGATGAAGGAAAACGCCGCGCTGCGCCCGGACACCGACAGCGGACGCACGCTGGTGGCGCTGGAGAGCTGGCTGCACGATCTGCCCGGCACCGCGGTAGATATCGTCCGGCTGGCCGGGCTGGTGGGCCCGGGGCGTCACCCGGGGCGCTTCCTCGCCGGCAAGACCGATCTCAGCAACGGTGGGCAGGGGGTCAATCTGGTGCACCTCGACGACGTGGTGGATGCGCTGCTGCTGCTCTTGAACACGCCGCCGAAGGGCGGGCGCATCTGGAACCTGTGCGCGGCGCGCCACCCGAGCCGGGCGGAATTCTACCCCAGCGTGGCCCGCCGGCTGGGCGTGACCCCGCCCACGTTTGCCCCCGAGGCGACGCCGTCGCGTGGGAAGCTTATCGATGGCAGTAAAATCTGCGACCTGCTCGGCTTTGCCTACCGCTATTCCGATCCCTTTACCATGCCGGTCTCCTGACCGGCCGCCGCGGCGCGGAAGCTCAGCGCCCCAGCCGGTCCCGCAGCGCATACCAGCAGGCGCCGAGCGCGGTCAGCGGTACCTGCAGCCGCCGCCCGCCGGGAAAGGGCAGGTGCGGCAGCCGGGCGAAGGTGTCAAAGCGTTCGGCATCGCCGCGCAGCAGCTCGGCGATCAGCCTGCCGCACAGGTGCGTGTGGGTTACGCCGTGGCCGCTGTCCCCCTGCATGTAGTAGACGTTGTGTTCCAGCCGCCCCATCTGCGGCAGCCGCGACAGGGTCAGCAGGAAATTGCCGCTCCAGGCGTAATCAAAGCGGATGCCGCGCAGCTGGGGGAAGGTTTTTTCCAGCTTGGATCGGATCAGGCCGGCAATATCCGCCGGCTCCCGCGCGCCGTAGACTACGCCGCCGCCGTACAGCAGGCGGTTATCGGCGCTGAGGCGAAAATAGTCCAGCAGGTAGTTACCATCTTCAACGCAGTGGTTGCCCGGCAGCAGGCTCAGCGCCAGGTCGGCCGACAGCGGTTCGGTCGCCACGATCTGCGACCCGCACGGCATACTTTTGGCGGCCAGCCGCGGCTCCAGATCCGCGGCCAGATAGGCGTTACCGGCAAACAGCAGGGTGGTGGCGTGCACCTCGCCGCGGGCGGTGCGGACCACGTTCGGTGCGCCGTAGCGCACGCCGGTGACCGCGGAGTGTTCGAAGAGGCGCCCGCCGTGACGGCGCACCGCCTCCGCCTCACCCAGTACCAGATTTAGCGGATGCAGGTGGCCACCCAGCCGGTCGAGCAGGCCGCCGCAGTAGCGTTCGCTGGCAATGACGGTGCGCATCTGCTGCTCATCCAGCAGCTGCAGCCCGGTATTGCCGTAGTGCGCCCAGCGCTGCGCCTGCGCTTCCAGCGCGCGCATCTGCCGGCCGCTGAGGGCGGCAAAAATCCCGCCGGGACGGTAATCGCACTGGATAGCATAGCGATCAATACGATCGCGAATAATCTCGCCGCCTTCAAACATCATCGCGCCGCAGCGCTGCGCCGTCGCCTCACCGTAGCGGGCGCCGATCGCGTCCACGTCGCGGCTCCAGGCATTCACCACCTGGCCGCCGTTGCGGCCGCTGGCGCCAAAGCCCACGCGCACCGCCTCCAGCACCACCACGTCGTAGCCCGCCTCGCTTAAAAACAGCGCCGAGGAGATGCCGGTAAAGCCGCCGCCGATAATGCAGACGTCACAGCTGATGCGCCCGCGCAGTGAGGGCCAGGGCGCATGCGCCGTGGCCGTGGCCGCGTAATAGCTGTCGGTGTGATCCGCCATTGCCTTCTCCCCGGGGGTCAGAACGTTGCTGGCGTGTGCGCGCTGACGATGCGGCACACCCGTGATGAGACATTTTTAATGCTGTGCGGCTGACCGGTATCAATCACATAGCTTTGGCCGGCGCGCAGGTGATACTCCTCGCCGTTGACGGTGAGCACGATCTCCCCCTCCAGCAGGATGCCGGTCTCCTCTCCGGCGTGACGGATTTTCTCGCCGCTGCTGGCGCCCGGCTGCCAGGTCTCCAGCATCATGCCGAGGGCGCGCCGGTCATTCCCGTTGTGCACCAGCCGCAGCGACACGCCCTGGCTGCCGATCTCCACCAGGTCCTGCGCTTCCACCACCACCCGCGGCCGGCGGGGTTTCACCGGCTCGGAAAAAAACTCTGACAGCGTCAGCCCGTACACCCGCAGCAGCTTCTGCAGCGTGCTCAGCGCCGGGCTGACCTTATCCTGCTCGATGGTGCTGATGGCGCTGTGGGTCAGTCCCGCCAGCTCGGCGGCCCGCCGCTGCGACAGCCCCTGCGCCTGGCGCAGGGCCGAAAGACGCCTCCCCGGCGCCAGCGCGTTATCCTGCTGCATAGCGCGCCTGCTGATAGTGTTGACTGGCAGTTATAAACGCGGCAAACAGCCGCTGCGACAGCGGGTCGGCGTCGCTGTGCCATTCAGGATGCCACTGTACCCCCAGCGCAAAGGGCTGATCCGGCAGGCTTACCGCCTCAATCAGTCCGTCCCCGGCGCGGGCTTCGATGCGCAGGCGCGGGCCGGGACTGTCGATGCCCTGCTGATGCAGGGAGTTTACCTGCCAGCGCCGCGCCTCGCCGCACAGCTGGGCCAGCAGGCCGTGCGGCTCCAGCCACAGGTCGTGACTGGGCGCATACTGGTCGGCCAGCGGCGCCGCGGGATTTTCGCGGTGGTCCTGATAGCCAAAGGTCGCGTGCACTTCGCGCAGCAGAGTGCCGCCGCAGGCCACCACCATCTCCTGCAGACCGCGACAGATAGCGAAGAGCGGCATCTGCCGCGCCGCGCAGGCGTTCACCAGCGCCAGGGCCAGCCGGTCGCGTCCCGGATCGGCATGGGGCTCGCGGTCAGGCTGGCCATAGTGGTGCGGTTCAATGTTACTCGGGCTGCCGGTGAGCAGGATGCCGTCGAGGCGGGCGAGGCTGTTATCCAATGCCCGGGGAAAATCGATCAGCCCGTGGGGCAGAGCCAGCGGCACGCCGCCGGCGAGAAAAATGGCCTGCAGATACTTATTGTGTACCGTCTGGATCGGGTGCCCACCCGCTTCGCTCTGGCACAGGATCACCCCAATCAGCGGCGTGTTAAAAATATTGCCCATGTTTATCCTCGCGGCGGTGAAGGCTGACGGCGGCACGGGGCGCCGTTTGGCGGCTTTTTGTGCAGTACAGTGTCAATTTAGTGCCCCCGTGCGCAATATTCAAACCGTGCGTTAACATTCTCACAAACATTTGCACACTTTTTAGCAAACGGCTATCTTCAAAATGTGGCGGTTATTTTGAACAATCGCGACGGCATCATCCCCTGTTAACCTGGCGGTGTATCATGACGAATCTGGTCGAGTCTGACTGCTTTACGCGACCGCGTGAAGAGCGAACCAGCGCGTTCCGGCTTGAGGTTGCGGCCTACCTGGAACGCCATCCACAGACGCAGTATGTTGATATTCTTCTTAATGATTTAAACGGGGTGTTTCGCGGCAAGCGGCTGCCCGTCTCCAGCCTCCCCCGGCTGGATAAAGGCTGCTACTTTCCGGCTTCGGTGTACGCCATGGATATTCTTGGCAACACGGTTGAAGAGGCGGGACTGGGGCAGGCGCTGGGCGAACCGGACAACATCTGTTTCCCCGTGGCCGGCACGCTGGTCCCCTCCGCTGCCGATCCGCAGCACCTCGCCCAGCTGCTGCTGAGCATGCGCAATCAAGATGGCACTCCCTTTGACGTTGAACCCCGTAACGTGCTCGATAGGCTCTGGCAGCAGCTGCTGAACCGCGGGCTGTTCCCGGTGGTAGCGGTAGAGTTGGAGTTCTATCTGGTCGACAAGCAGCGCGACGCTGAAGGGTATATTCAGCCGCCGTGCGCGCCGGGTAGCGATGAGCGCAACATGCAAAGCCAGGTCTATTCGGTGGACAACCTCGATCACTTCAGCGCGGTGCTCAGTGAGATAGACGCCATGGCGCGCCAGCAGGGGATCCCCGCCGACGGCGCGCTGGCCGAAGCCTCGCCGGGCCAGTTTGAAGTGAACCTGCACCATACCCGCGACGTGCTCGGCGCCTGCGACCAGGCGGTGTTGCTGAAACGCCTGGTGCGGCAGGTGGCGGACAATCATGAGATGAACGCCACCTTTATGGCCAAGCCCTATGAGGAGTACGCCGGCAGCGGTATGCACGTGCACATCAGCGTGCTGGACGCTGCCGATCACAACGCGTTTGCCAACGACGACGGCAGCGACTCACCGCTGCTGAAGCGCTCGCTGGCGGGAATGATCGCCATGATGCCGGCCTCAATGGCGCTGCTGGCGCCCAACGTGAACGCCTGGCGCCGCTTTGTTCCCGATGCCTTTGTCCCGCTGCAGGCGTCGTGGGGGCACAATAACCGCACCGTGGCGCTGCGCATCCCCTGCGGCGACGTTGAAAACCACCGCGTGGAGTACCGGGTCGCCGGCGCGGACGCCAACCCCTATCTGGTGGTGGCGGCAATCCTCGCCGGCATCCTCTACGGGCTGGATAACCCGCTGCCGCTGCCGCCGGCGGTGACCGGGAACGGCTATGAGGCCGGAGGGGCGCCGCTGCCGGTGCGGCAGAGCGATGCCCTGTCTGAGTTTGATGACAATCAGGCGCTCCGGCAGCTGCTGGGAGAGCGCTTCTCGCAGGTGTGGCACACCTGCAAACACCATGAGCTGATGCACTTTGAGCGGCTGATTACCGCGACGGAAATCGACTGGATGTTGAAAAACGCCTGAGGCAGCGCGTCCCCGCCGTCCGGCGGGGCGCACTGCCCGTGAAGGGGGTGATCATGAACAGTAATGTGCACTGGCAGCAGCGGCGTGAGGCGGCGGTCACGCCCGGCGTCGGCAGCGCGCTGGCGGTTTATATTACCCGGGCGCGCAACGCCGAGCTGTGGGACGTGGAGGGCAAGCGGTATATCGACTTTGCCGCCGGGATCGCGGTGGTGAACACTGGCCACAACCATCCGGCGGTGATCGCGGCGGCGCGCGCCCAGCTGGAGGCCTTTACCCACACCTGCTTTCAGGTCACGCCGTACCCTGACTATGTCCGGCTGGCCGAAAAGCTGAATGCGCTGGTGCCGATTGCCGAACCGACCCAGACGCTGCTGCTGACCAGCGGCGCGGAGGCGGTGGAGAATGCCATTAAGGTGGCGCGTATCGCCACCGGACGCCGCGCAGTGATCGCCTTTCGCGGCGGTTTTCACGGCCGCACTCTGTTGGGGATGGCGCTCACCGGTAAGGTCCAGCCCTATAAAGCCGGCTACGGACCCTTTCCGCCGGAGATTTATCACGTGCCCTATCCGGCGCGCTATCTGGGCGTGGATGACAGCCGCGCGCTGGCGTCGCTGGAGGGGGTGTTTGCCGCCGATGTGCCGGCAGACGAGGTGGCGGCCATCATTATCGAGCCGGTACAAGGGGAGGGCGGCTTTTACGCGGCCTCGCCGGACTTCTTACGTCAGCTGCGCGCGCTCTGCGATCGGCACGGCATCGTGCTGATAGCCGATGAGATCCAGAGCGGTTTCTGCCGCACCGGTAAAACCTTTGCCATTGAGCACAGCGGCATCGAGCCGGATATCATCACCGTGGCGAAAAGCCTCGCCGGCGGCTTTCCGCTGTCGGCGGTGGTGGGGCGGGCCGCGCTGATGAGCCGCGCGCGGGCGGGCGGGCTCGGCGGCACCTTTGCCGGTTCGCCGGTGGCGGTTGCCGCCGCGCTGGCGGTGATTGAGCTGATTGAAACCGGGCAGCTTAATCAGCGCGCGCAGCAGCAGGGAGAATGGGTGGTCAGCCATCTGCAGCGGCTGGCCGACTCGCTGGACTGCATTGGCGATATCCGCCACTGTGGGGCGATGATTGCCATGGAGCTGGTGACGGCGCGGGATCCCCAGCGGCCCGACAGGGCGCTGACGCAGGCACTGGTGCAGGAGGCGGGGCGACAGGGACTGGTGCTGCTCTCCTGCGGCGTGCGCGGTAACGTTATCCGCTTTTTAATCCCGCTGACCGCCGAGCGAGAAATTGTTACTGAAGGTCTCAACATCTTGTCATCCTGCCTGCAAATGGTGCATAATTCGCGCCCTGCAAATTAGAAGAATAACCGTCGCACTGCGCGCCGGTTATTTTTTTTGCATTTATCCATGTAACACCGTAAGGGGCCGGCACTGGCCGGACAGATACACGTATACACACAGATGTGTTGATCGAGGAAAAAAAGATGGGGCAGTTCATTAACTTTTCACCGGCCGCAGCCGGTAGCCGCTTTCGTGATGACTACGGCGCTCAGGCGAGCCGCTTTGCTTTCGCCCGCCCGTCGTCTCTCTCCATTACTCTCTCCCCGCGCTTATTGCGAAGTTTCCCTGTGGTACAGTCCAGTCCGGCTGGCGCTATGGGGAGGCTGAATCATGACGCATAATGCTGCAAACACCGCGCAGCCGCCGCGCGCACATCTGAAAAAAACGCTGACCCTGATGCCCGTTGTGATGATGGGGCTGGCTTACATGCAGCCGATGACCCTGTTTGATACTTTCGGCATTGTTTCCGGCCTGACCGACGGTCACGTCGCCACCGCGTATGCCTTTGCGCTGATCGCTATTCTGTTTACCGCGTTAAGCTACGGTAAGCTGGTACGCCGCTTCCCATCTGCGGGCTCCGCTTACACCTACGCACAGAAAGCCATCAGTCCGCACGTCGGCTTTATGGTGGGCTGGTCATCGCTGCTGGACTATCTGTTCATGCCGATGATCAACATTTTGTTGGCGAAGATTTACTTTGAAGCCCTGATACCGGGGATCCCGTCATGGATCTTTGTGGTGTTGCTGGTGGGCTTTATGACCCTCTCCAACCTGAAAGGCATCAAAACGGTGGCCAACTTTAACAGCGTCATCGTGGTGCTGCAGGTGGCGATCATTCTGGTTATCATGGGGATGGTGGTGTACGGCGTAGCGCACGGCGAAGGCGCCGGTACGCTGGCCAGCACCCGGCCGTTCTGGTCCGACAATGCGCACGTGGTGCCGATGATAACCGGGGCGACGATACTTTGCTTCTCGTTCCTCGGCTTTGACGGCATCAGCTCGCTGTCGGAAGAGACCAAAGACGCCGGCCGGGTGATCCCGAAGGCGATTTTCCTGACGGCGCTGATTGGTGGGCTGATCTTTATTGTGGTCTCCTACTTTTTGCAGCTCTACTTTCCGGATATTTCGCGCTTCAAGGACCCGGACGCTTCTCAGCCGGAGATCATGCTGTACGTGGCGGGACGCGCCTTCCAGTTCGGCATTCTGATCTTCTCCTGCGTTACCGTGCTGGCCTCCGGGATGGCCGCGCACGCGGGCGTGTCGCGCCTGATGTACGTGATGGGCCGCGATGGCGTGTTCCCGTCGCGCTTCTTCGGCTATATCCACCCGAAGTGGCGTACCCCGGCGTGGAACGTGCTGCTGGTCGGTGCGGTCGCGCTGCTGGCGATCAACTTTGACCTGGTGACGGCAACGGCGCTGATCAACTTTGGTGCGCTGGTGGCGTTTACCTTTGTGAACCTGTCGGTTATCTCACAGTTCTGGATCCGTGAGAAGCAGAACAAGACGCTGAAGCAGCACATTAACTACCTGGTTCTGCCGCTGTGCGGCGCGCTGACGGTGGGGGCGCTGTGGCTGAATCTGGAAGAGAGCTCCATGGTTCTCGGTCTGGTGTGGGCCGCCATTGGCCTGATCTATCTGGCCTTTGTTACCCGCAGCTTCCGCGAGCCGGTACCGCAGTACAGTGAAGAGCTGTATTAATTCCGGCCGGCTTCTCTGCCGCTGAGCAAAAAAAACGGCCCGCACGTCAGTGCGGGCCGTTTTTGTTTACGCCGCGTCCGTCAGGAGGCCAGCTGGCGGGCGTAATCAAACAGCGCTTTCAGCAGCGCGATGCGCTCGCTGTCGCCCTCGTGCTGATTGGCCAGCATCTCCAGCGACTGTAAAAATTGCTGCACCCGTTCCGGACTGAGCTGCTCGCGGCGGTGCGCCAGCCAGCGCTGCTGCTCGCTGTCATCCAGCGTGGCGGGAAAGTTGCGGGCGCGGAAGCGGAACAGCAGCTTCTCGATCCGCGCATCGTTAAAGGTCAGGTCCAGCGCCGGCAGGTTCTCCGGCCGGGTCTGATGAATAATGTTCATCGCCGCGCGGTCGGCATCGCTGAAAAAGCCGTTGTAGAGCTGGGCATCCACGTCGTCGCTGGCAACAAAGGGCTCGGCTTCGGCATACACCGCCAGCGCCTTTTCGCGCACCTCCTGGTGCTGACGCAGCAGGGCCAGATTCGCCAGGCACTGCTGGCGATCAATGCCCAGCCGCGCCGCGTCTTCCGGGCGCAGGGTGTTACCCGGCGCCAGTACCGGACACTTATTGATGTGCACCAGCTTCAGCGGCGCGGCGGGCAGCCCGGCCAGATCCGCTTTGCGGGTATACAGCCGCTCGCGCAGGGCGTCGGCGTCCAGTTCCAGCAGCGGCGCCATGTCGCCCGCCAGATCGCAGACGATAAGCGCATTGCGGTTCTCCGGATGCCAGGCCAGCGGCACGATCCAGCTGGTGTTGCCGCGCAGCGCGCCAAACATGCCGGACACGTGCACCAGCGGCTTCATCTGCGGCACGTCAATCAGCGTGGCCACCTTGTTTTTGCTGCGGTGGCTGAGCAGAAACTGAAACAGCTTCGGCTGCTTTTCGCGCACCAGCCTCGCCAGCGCCAGCGTTGCCCAGACATCGGACATGGCATCGTGCGCGTTATCGTGCGCAATGCCGTTGGCCTGGGTTAACGCCTCCAGCCGGAAGCTGGGCAGCCCGTCGGCGTTGTCCGGCCAGACGATGCCCTCCGGGCGCAGCGCATAGCAGGCGCGCATCACGTCCAGCAGGTCCCAGCGGCTGTTGCCGTGCTGCCAGCTCCACGCGTAGGGATCGATAAAGTTGCGGTAGAAAATATTGCGCGTCACCTCATCATCAAAGCGCACGTTGTTGTAGCCGACGACGCAGGTGCCCGGCTGGCTGAACAGCCCGTGTATGCGGTTGGCAAACGCCGCTTCGCTCACCCCGCGCGCCAGCGCCACCTGCGGCGTAATCCCGGTTATCATCACCGCTTCCGGCTGCGGCAGGTAGTCATCCGCCGGCCGGCAGTAAAACACATCCGGTTCGCCCAGCACGTTGAAATCGGCATCGGTACGCACGCCGGCAAACTGCGCCGGACGATCCAGGTGGGGGCGGGTGCCAAAGGTTTCGAAATCGTAAAACAGATAGGTGGGTTGCGTGTCGTTACTCATCAGTGCTCGCATTCGGGCCCGGGTCAGGCGTTAAGTGTCCGTGCGCGGCATCGCGCGGTCAGCGCAAAAGGTCAGGCTGATTGCCGCCTATGATAAAGCATCCGGCCTGGCAGGCCAACTTCGCTCGCCGCCGCGCGTCAGCACGTTTCTACGTCAGATGACAAGCGCGCTGATGCCGCTTCGGCCCCGGCGCGGGCGTGTTGCGCGCCAGAAGACACGTCCCTGTTACCCTCCGGAGTCTGCGCTACCCCGTTACCCCTTCCGCCGTTCATCCCGCCTGATCCTGCCCTCCGGCGCCTGCTGGTCGCTGGCGTTGGCCCTGCTGCCGGGCGACGGCGACGCGGGCGCACGTCTGGTGCGGCAAAGACGCTGAGAGTGTCTACACTTAGGTGTTCAATCCCCCGTACAGGAGAAGACGATGGCGATTCACAATCAAGGTTCAGCACACTGGGAAGGCGATATTCAGGGCAAAGGCCTGATTTCTACCGGCAGCGGCGCGCTTAAACAGCAGCCGTACGGTTTTGGTACCCGCTTCGACGGCAAACCGGGCACCAACCCGGAAGAGCTGATTGGCGCCGCCCACGCGGCCTGCTTCTCGATGGCCCTGTCGCTGTTCCTGAAAGAGCAGGGCGGCTACACCGCGAAAAGCATTGAAACCACCGCTGACGTGGTGCTGGAGAAACAGGGCGGTGGTTTTGCTATCACCAAAATTGCGCTGAAAAGCGTGGTCGAGCTGCCCGGTGCGGATGAGAAAAAGTTTGAGGAGATCATTCTCAACGCCAAGGCCAACTGCCCGGTTTCTCAGGTGCTGAACGCCGAGATAACCCTGGATTACGATCTGCTGAACTGACCGATTGCGCTGTCACCCGTCCGGGTGACAGCCGGGTTCCGGCCACATTGCCTTGCCACGCCCTTATACTCTGCCGCCCTGACGCAGCGCCCAGCACCGGCTGATGTTTTATGCAGCACGGGATCCCCGTGGCTGATGCGCCCGCCCCGCGCTGCCGTGTCGCGGTTGTTCACCACTGACGCCACCGCTTCCTGGCCGGTGACTTTTCCGCGCATGCCCCCAACGATGGACGCGGCGTTCCGGATAGGGGGCACCACCGGTCAACTCCTCACCGCGGGCAATCCCGACGTGCGCCGCGCCCCGCCAGCCTGAGCAACCGGCGGGCCGGCCATGGGGCGATCGCGCCAGCGATCGGGGCGGTATGCATCGGGACGATCGGGTTACGGTAGGGAAGAAAGCGGCCCCGGCGGGCCGGTAACCCGGTCTGTACAGGCTTGCCGCTGCGGTCTCCACGCCGGCCAGCGTACGCGATCTGAGCCGCGGGGTTATCATCGACGCCGGCCATGACGTGGCCGGCAGTCAGCTGCCGTTGGTCACGCTGATGACCCCGTACGTCAACAGGCCCGGTCTGCAGCACACCGATGTGGACAGCGTGCCCGGGCGCGACGCACCCGCCCCGCACCGCCCGCGTTCTGGCCACGCTCTCCCGGGCGATCACCACCGGTGAGCCCGACCTCTGGCGCATGCACAGCGAGCGATGCCGGCGCTGGAACGGGATCAGCCGGCAGAACCGCAACGGGCTGCGCTGGGGCACCGACCTGCGCGTGGACGGCCTGACATCCGGAGACACCGCCGCGGGCGGGCGTAATCCGACAGCCTCCGGTGCGCAGGAGCGGCGTCGGCTGATTACGCTGGTGATCGGCGCCTGAGGCCCGCAGGGGCGTGAGGCGCCGGCGCGGGGCGCGCGCTGACACCCTGCAGCGGCTGCAGAAGGGGCCGGCCAGCGGGCGCCAGACCGTCCGGGCGGTCTGGCGCATCAGATAGCGGTCGGCAGCGGACGGCATATCACGCCGGCGCAGGCCGCGCGCTGACACCCTGCAGCGGCTGCAGAAGGGGCCGGCCAGCGGGCGCCAGACCGTCCGGGCGGTCAGTCGCATCAGATAGCGGCCGGCAGCGGACGGCATATCACGCCGGCGCGGGGCGCGCGCTGACACCCTGCAGCGGCTGCAGAAGGGGCCGGCCAGCGGGCGCCAGATCGTCCGGGCGGTCAGTCGCATCAGATAGCGGTCGGCAGCGGACGGCATATCACGCCGGCGCGGGGCGCGCGCTGACACCCTGCAGCGGCTGCAGAAGGGGCCGGCCAGCGGGCGCCAGACCGTCCGGGGCGGTCWGSCGCATCAGATAGCGGTCGGCAGCGGACGGCATATCACGCCGGCGCTGCCGCAAGAGAAGGGGAGGGGGAGCAAGGCCCGCGCTGCGATCGCCGCTGACGGCGCCGCCGGAGCACGCATGGCGCGGCACGATAATGCCAGACGGCGGGTCAGCAGTTCGCGGATGAGGCCGGCGGCGGTTGCGCAGGAGCGGGTGGGGGCGATGGCCGATTGGCGGCGGCGCGCCGATCGGCCATCGCCCGGCGAGAGGGAGCGCCGGGCTGCCCCTCTGGCTGCCTTAGGGGGTAATCGACTCGCGCAGCGCCTTCACGTCGTCGCCGCTGACCGGCGCGGCGGCGTTGCCCCAGCTGTTGCGAATAAAGGTCACCACGTCGGCCACCTCGTCATCGCTCAGCGTACCGGCAAACGCCGGCATCGCCGGCGCGGTAGGCCGGGTGTCGGTATCCACGCCGCGGCTGCCCGCCAGCACCACCCGCATCAGCGAGCTGGCGTTCGGGGCATTGATCAGCGGGTTATCCGCCAGCATCGGGAACAGCGGCTCAACGCCCTTGCCGTTCGGGGTGTGGCAGGCGGAGCATTTGGCGGCATAGATATCGCGGCCGATCTTCATCCGCCGATCGTCTGCCGCCAGCGCGGGAGGCGGAGAGGCCTCCGCGCCCTGGCTCGCCTTCAGCCAGGTCGCCACCGCCTGCAGATCGGCATCGTTCCAGTACTGGGTCGAGTGCTTCACCGCATCGGCCATCGGGCCGGAAGCGATATCAAAGCGGTTAACGCCGTGCTTCAGGTAGTTAACGATGTCCGCCTTCTGCCATTTGCCCAGTCCGGTGTGGTCAGCGTTGGTCAGGTTGGGTGCCCACCACTCTTCCACCACCGCCCCCTGTAAAAACTGGCCGTTTTTATCGCCGCCAATCAGGTTTTTCGGCGTGTGGCAGGTGCCGCAGTGGCCCAGCCCCTCGACCAGGTAAGCGCCGCGGTTCCACTCGTCGGATTGCGTGGGATCGGGCGTAAATTCGCCCTGAGTAAAGTTTATCCAGTTCCAGCCCATCAGGCTGGTGCGCACGCTAAACGGAAACGGCAGCTGGTTGGTTTCGATAGCCTGGTGAATGGGCTGCAGCGACTGCAGGTAGGCCCAGAGATCGGCGTTATCTTTACGCGTCACTTTGGTATAGGCGGTAAACGGCATGGCGCCATACAGACGCTTGCCGCCGTGGCCAATGCCTTCGCTCATCGCGCGCTGGAAGTCATCCAGCGTCCAGTGGCCAATGCCGGTCTCGGCATCGGGGGTAATATTTGCCCCGACCAGGGTGCCAAACGGGGTGTTCAGTTTCACCCCGCCGGCGAACGGCTTCGCCGGATCGGCGGTATGGCAGGCGGTACAGTCGCCGAGCGTGGCGATGTAGCGCCCGCGGGCGATCTGATCGTACTCCGGCTGGGCGTGGGCAGCCCCTGCGCCCAGCAGGGCGAGGGTCAGGGCGCTGAGCAGGCGGGTATGCAGCGTCTTCATGCGGTGATCATCTCTCCGGGACGTTTCAGGTAGTGGCTGCGGATGGCGTCGGCGGCCTTATAGGCCAGCGCGCCCACCGTGCCGGTGGGGTTATAGCCGGGGTTTTGCGGAAACGCCGACGCGCCCACCACAAACAGGTTCGGGATATCCCACACCTGCAGATGCTTGTTCACCGAGCTGGTCGACGGATCGGCACCCATGATAAAGCCGCCCACCACGTGGGAGGACTGATAGCTGTTATTGTTCCAGTGACCGGTGCGCGGGCTTTTCACTATCTGCGCCGGATTCATTACCCGGGCTATCTCGGCGACCTTATCGGTGCAGTACTGCGCCATGCGCAGGTCGTTCTGCGGAAAGTCGAAGGTGATGCGCAGCAGCGGACGGCCGTGTGGATCGCTGTAATTCGGATCCAGCGACAGATAGTTATTGCGCGTGGTGTAGCTGCTGGCCTCGCAGCCGATAGACATCGTGCTGAGGTAGTGCGCTTGGGTGGCTTTCTTCCACTCGCTGCCCCACTTCGGCGTGCCCGGCGGTACCGGACGGTTACTGATGGGCGCCGCGCCAATCGGGGTGACGCGGATGCTGCCGCCGCCCAAAAAGCCCAGCCCGCTGTGGTCGAAGTTATCGTTATTGAACTCATCAATGCCCATACCGACCGCGCCGCCGCCGATAAACGGATTGAAGTTCTTGTCGTTAAAGAACAGCTGGACGTTATTCGCCGTCTGGTAGGCGTAGTTACGGCCGGTAGTGCCGCGCTGGGTGACCGGATCGTAGGGAATACCGACCCCGGACAGCAGCATCAGGCGCACGTTTTCAAACGTAAAGGCGGCGACGATCACCAGGTCCGCCGGCTGCTCCCAGACGTCGCCGGAGGAGTCGACGTAGGTGACGCCGGTGGCGCGCTTGCCGGTGCTGTCCTTCAGTACTTCCAGTACTTCACAGTGGGTGTGCGCGGTAAAGTTCTCTTTGCGCATCAGCGCCGGCAGGACGGTGGTGATAGCGCTGGCTTTCGAGTAGTTGGCGCAGCCGTAGTTGGTGCAGAACCCGCAGAAGGTACAGGGGCCCATGCTGACGCCGAGCGGATTGGTATACGCTTCCGATACCAGCGAGGAGGGAACCGCGTAGGGCTGATAGCCCATGCTGCGCGCCGCCTCGGCAAACAGCGTCGGGCCATAGGGCTGGCGCAGCGGTGCAGTGGGGTACTCTGCGGAGCGCGGCCCTTCAAACGGATTGCCGCCGGCGCGGATCTCGCCGTTCAGGTTACCGGCCTTGCCGGAGGTACCGGCCAGGCGCTCAAACGCCATGTAGTGCGGCTCCATCTCTTCCCAGCTGGTACCCCAGTCCTGCAGCACCAGCTCATCCGGTATGGCGGCGGCGCCGTACTTGTCGGTCAGGTGGCTTTTCAGGCGAAACTCTTCCGGCTGAAAACGGTAGGTGATGCCGGCCCAGTGGTTGCCGGCGCCGCCGGTGCCATTACCGGGGTGAAACGAGCCCCAGCTGCGCATCGGCAGCGCGGTCTCCGCCGGGGTATTGCGCATGGTACAGGTATTCTGGCGGGTGCGCAGCATCAGCTCCTGACGCTGGTTATAGCGCAGCTCATCGGTGGCGGTGGCGACGTTAAAGTCCCGGGCGGTATCGCGCCACGGACCGCGCTCAATGCCGATGACCTCAAGGCCTTCCTGGGCCAGTTCCCAGGCGATAATCGAGCCGGCCCAGCCGAGGCCAACCACCACCACGTCGGTTTTTGGAAGTTTTTTTGTCATCTGGGTTACGCCTTGCTACGCCACTGCGGGGTGCCATTGATGCTGACCGGTTCCAGGTTCAGCGGTTGGTTGTGCTGTTCGACATACTCGCGATAGTCATAGCGGGCGCCGGGAAAGCCGAGCATCTTCCACGACACCATGTCGCGGTTGCCGCCGTAGATTGGGTCGGCAAAAAAGCCTTCCATGGTATTGCCGAGAATCTGTTCAAAAAAGAGTTTGGAATCGATTCCATCAAGGGCCGTTTTACCGGACTCCAGCGCCTGCAGCAGCGCATCCTGACGTTCGGCGCTCAGCGCGGCAAACGGCTTGCCGTCCTGCTGGCGGGTCAGCGCATTGAGTGCGGCGAGGCCGGTGCGGTAGCGCTGACGCGGAGTCAGCGGCGACTGGTCGCCCTGCGCCGGGGTGCCCGGCTGAAACGGTCCCTGCCGGTACAGGCGTTCAGCGGTGCCGTAAAAACCGTCCAGCTGGCGGTCAATAAATACTGCACAGCCGGCGTCTTTGCCGCCAATGCTCAGCGCATCCGCCGGGATCAGCCGATCCACAATGGCTTCCACGGTGGCCGCTTCATCGGCGGTAAAAAACAGCCAGCCGGGCTGATCAACGGTTTCGGGTGGGTTATCGGCAAACGGCGACCAGCCCGGGGCACCCTTCAGGGTAACAGCCTGAGCGGCGCCGCTGAGGCCGGCGGCAACGGCGGCGGTGGACCAGGTGAGCATCTGTCGACGGGTGACGCCGGGCAGCGTTTTGGGTCTTTGGCGCATCATGCATCCTTAAGAAAAATCACAATGTGACCTGCAGGAAGCAGGCCACGCGATAGTGTTATAGGTATCACTGCAGGGGCGTAAACAAAATGTTCTATAGGCAACAACAGGTTCCTGACAGGATAGCGAGTTTTGAAAAGGTTATAAAAGTGTAAATTTCGTAAACGGTAGTCAGTAATGTTAATAAATGTATATTTGGGTCAATTTTTCCCCGTCGGCATCCCGTATAATCACCGTACGACACTATTTGCGGAGTTGACTGTTGCGAGCTGACAAGCCGCTGTCGCGGCTCATTTTTACAATATATCGCCACTATCGCGTGATGCACGGCGTACGTATCGCGCTGTCGTTTGTGGCTACCCTGCTGCTGGTGCGCCTGCTGGCGCTACCGGAGGGAACCTGGCCGCTGATTACCCTGGTGGTGGTCATGGGGCCGGTTTCATTCTGGGGCAACGTGCTGCCGCGCGCCACCGAGCGGATCATCGGCACCCTGTGCGGTGCCCTCTCCGGGCTGGTGGCGCTGAAGCTGGCGCCGTGGTCCCCGCTGCTGATGCTCTGCTGGTGTCTGCTGGTGATGTTCGTCAGCGGCTGGATGACGCTGGGCAAAAAGCCGTATCTGGCACTGCTGATCGGCATCACCCTCGCGGTGGTGATCGGAACGCCGGACGACGATATCCGCGTGGCGCTGTGGCGGGTTGGGGACGTGATAATCGGCTCGCTGCTGGCGCTGCTGTTCAGTTCGCTCTGGCCGCAAAAAGCCTGGTACCACTGGCGGATCCAGCTCGCGGACGTCTTTCGCGACATTGCGCGGCTGGGGCAGGCCAGCTTCTCACCCAACCTGGTGGATCGCCCGCGGCTTAACAAGCCGCACCAGCGGCTGCTCAGTAAGGTCGTGAACATGCGCGCCCTGATTCAGCCCGCCGGGAAGGAGAGCCGCGTGCCGCGCGCGGTGCTGGAGGCCATCCAGACTCAGAACCGTAATCTGGTGTGTACGCTGGAGCTGCAGATTAACGCCTGGTGGTCGTCGCGCGAGAGCCATCTGATCATGCTCAACGCCCCGACGCTGCGCCGGGCGCAGCAGATGACCCATCAGTCGCTGGAGGCGCTGGCGCAGGCGGTGGTGACGGGCGACACCGATCGGCTGGCGGCTAACCGCGCCGAGATGTCAGCCATCGTGCGGGAGCTGCGCGCGCTGATCGCCGACGCCAACAGCGAGGCGCTGGTGGAAACGCCGATTCACGGCTATGTCTGGCTGTGCCTTGAGCAGGCGCGCCAGCTGACGCGCCTCTCGGAGCTTATCCGGCTGGCACTGCGTCACTGAAACCGTTCGCGCGCGGTGAAAATTTGCAGGCGATCAGGCACCTGCGCTACGCAAAGGGCGGCGTTGCGCGTATGATATCCCCCGGTCCGAATTTCGCTGTGAGAATTGCCCTCGGCGCGGTCGTCCCGCTATGCTAAGGGCTGAGATGAGTTTGCCTGTGCAAACAGGCCATGATGAAAGGTGGCAACAATGGAAAATGCAAAGCAATCCTTCCACGATGTGCTGGAGTTCGTGCGACTGTTCCGTAGAAAGAATAAGCTTCAGCGTGAAATCGTGGATAACGAAAAGAAAATTCGCGATAACCAGAAGCGCGTGCTGCTGCTGGACAACCTGAGTGAGTACATCAAACCGGGCATGAGCGTGGAAGCGATTCAGGAGATCATTGCCAGCATGCGCCTGGACTATGAAGACCGCGTGGACGATTACATCATCAAGAACGCCGATCTGTCGAAAGAGCGTCGTGACCTGTCGAAAAAGCTCAAGGCGATGGGCGAACCCAAGTCTAACTAAGCTCCTGTCTAAGTCCCAATCCGGAGGCCTGCGGCCTCCGTTTTTGTCTCTGAGCCGTCGGCGCTCAGCGGCAGACAAAGCGCAGCGTGGCGGTCACCGCCAGCTGACGATTCTGTGCTACCAGCTGTCGGTCCGGCTGGTCACCGGCAAACAGCGTATTAAAGGTATAGCGGTTGGAGACGTGGTGAAAGCACAGGCTGCTTATCAGACGGTGCACCTCCAGCGTGGCGAGGTCGTGGCGAAAATCGCCGCTCTGCTGACCGCGCGCCAGCACCGAGGCCAGTAGATCGAGCGCGCTGCGGTTCAGCCCCTGAATATGGCTGGACTGGCTGATATAGCGTCCGCGCAGCAGGTTTTCACTGCAAATCACCCGCATCATATCCGGATGCGCTGCATGGTAGTCAAAACTCGCCTCCACCAGCCGCTGCATCGCCGCTATCGGCGGCAGCGCCGACAGGTTCAGCGCAATTTCATGCTGGCGAATATGCTGATAAACGTCCTCCAGCACCGCAATGTACAGCCGCTCTTTATTGCCAAAATGGTACACCACCATGCGTTTAGTGGTTGCGGCCAGCGCGGCAATCTGCTCCAGCCGGGCACCCTGCATCCCTGATTCGGCAAACGCCGCCAGCGCACTATCCAGAATGCGCCGCTTCAGCCCTTCCGGGTCGTTTTTTCGTTTTGGTGTGTCAGGCATGATCTGCTCGGTGTGATACGTAAGCCAGCGTGCAGCATAACGTGCTGGCCCGGGGGATACAAATCGTCCCTGCGCGCCGGCGCACTTTACACTCTGCGTGCCTTTTACGCATTGACGACGGATCCCGTTGAGGTTTGGTTAAGGTCGCTGCCTCTACCGTGGGCCGCACAGATTTTTCCACTCCTCGCTAAGGAGCCGCTATGAGTCAACCATTAACTGCGCATCAGGTACTACAGCGCTGCGACACCGATTGCTGGCAGCCGGCGCCGGAAACCCCCAGCCAGGTGTCGGCGCTGGAGCGGGGGAAGGTGCTGTGGCTGCCCCGTCTGGCCTTTGCCCTTCGCCCCGAAGAGTTACCGCTGCTGGATGAGGCGGTCGTCGATCCGCGGCGCAAAAACATCAGCTTTCAGCCCGACAGCGGGCGGTTGAAAGGCGTGGCCGATGCGCAGCACGACGCGCCGATCCGCGCCCTGATGCAGCGCCATCACGTGGCCGCTCAGCAGCTGCTGGCCGGCCTGCTGCCGGAGTATCTCCCCTGGGTGCATTCACCGATGAACACCCTGCGGCTGCACCCGGTCAGCGGCTGGGGTAAAAAGAGCGCCTGGCGCAAAGACGACAGCCTGCTGCACGTGGATGCCTTTCCTTCGCGGCCCAGCCAGGGCGAGCGGATCCTGCGCCTGTTCACTAACATCAACCCCGCTGGCGTCACCCGCGACTGGCGTATTGGGGAGCCTTTTGCGCCGCTGGCGCAGCGCTTCCACGGCCGCATCGGCAGCTGGTCGCCGGTTAACAGCTGGCTGCAGCATCGCCTCGGGCTGACCCGCGGGCGGCGCACCCACTACGACGCCATGATGCTGCAGCTGCACGACGCGATGAAAGCCGATGACAGCTACCAGAAGCAGGGACCGCAGGCGGCGTTCGCCTTCCCAAGCGGCTCCAGCTGGATCTGTTTCCCGGATCAAACGCCGCACGCCGCCATGGGCGGGCAGTTTATGCTGGAGCACACCTGGATGCTGCCGCTTAATGCCCTGCAGCACCCGGAGCGCTCGCCGCTGCGGATACTGGAGGCGCTTACCGGCCAGCCGCTGCTGTAACCGGCCGGTGGCTTAGCGAAACGGCGGCTCGTCGAAGGTGCGTAGCTTGCGCGAATGCAGGCGGTCACCCTCGGCGCGCAGCTGGTCGATGGCGCAGATGCCGATCTGCAGGTGCTCGGAGATGGCCCCGTCATAAAAGCGGTTCGCCTGGCCGGGCAGTTTGATCTCCCCGTGCAGTGGCTTATCGGAGACGCACAGCAGCGTGCCGTAAGGCACGCGGAAGCGGTAGCCCTGGGCGGCAATGGTTGCACTCTCCATATCTACCGCCACTGCGCGACTCTGGTTAAAGCGCAGCGCCGAGGCGGCGTAGCGCAGCTCCCAGTTGCGGTCATCGGTGGTCACCACCGTTCCGGTTCGCAGCCGCTTCTTCACTTCTTCGCCGGGCATGCCGCTGACCAGCTTGGTGGCGTCATACAGGGCGCGCTGCACCTCGGCGATATTCGGGATCGGAATGTCCGTGGGCAGTACCGCATCCAGCACGTGGTCGTCGCGCAGATAGGCGTGCGCCAGGACGTAATCTCCGATGGTCTGGCTCTCCCGCAGTCCGCCGCAGTGGCCAATCATCAGCCACGCGTGCGGGCGCAGCACCGCCAGATGATCGCAGATGGTTTTGGCGTTCGACGGGCCAACGCCAATGTTCACCAGGGTGATCCCCTGGCCATCCTCCGCCATCAGGTGCCACGCCGGCATCTGATGCTTTTTCCACGCCAGATCCGAAATGGCCTGCTCGGCGTTCTGCGTCTGCGCGGTGATAACCGCACCGCCGGCGCATGAGAGACCGCGCCACGGCGTGGCCGGATCCTGAATCTGCTCGCAGGCCCAGCGCACAAACTCATCCACGTAGCGGGTATAGTTGGTAAACAGCACCCAGGACTGGAAGTGTTCGGCGGGGGTGCCAGTATAGTGCTTCAGGCGCGCCAGCGAAAAATCGGTGCGCAGGGCGTCAAAGTGGGAGAGGGGAAAGCGATCGTCCGGATGCAGCAGGCCATCGGCGTTTTCATCGCCAATCTGCGACAGGTCGGTCGTCGGAAAATGGCGCGCCAGGCCGGCGCTCATGGAGCGATCCAGGCTCAGGTCCGAACCGTCGATCACGTAGGGATACGGGATCTCCTGCTGCGATGGGGCGACGTCCAGAGCGATAACATAATCCTGCTCCAGCAGCGCCAGCTGTTCGCTCAGGTAGGCGCGCATCATGGCCGGGCGGGTGACAGTGGTGGCGTAGTGGCCGGTACGGGTAAAGCGACCAAACGCGCGGGTCAGCCGCTGGTCCGGCGCGCTGCCTTCCCAGCTGACCCGCAGCTCAGGGTAGACAAATAAACCGGCCGCGCGGGCGGCGGGGTCCGGCAGCGTGCCGTCGGCAATAAAAGCCTCAATCGCGGCGCGCAGCTGGGCCACCGCGCGGTCATACTGCATTTCCAGCTGATTGAGCGCGTCGGTCACGCGCGGGGAGGGCGTCAGGTGCATCAGGGCCATGGGACTGCTCCGTTCAGGTTTCAGTAAGGCCATGCTAACCGATGTTGCCGGTGCAGGCAGCCGCCGCATACAAAAAATGGTGGCGAAAGAGTACGTTGTCAGGCGACGCGGGGCCTTCCGGCCGCCTGAATGCCGCTATGCCCCGGGCGCGCGGTCCGCTTTCGGCCTCGCAGGAGCGGCGAGATGGGCGAGGCTGACCGCCAACACCGACAGCAGCACCAGCGCGCCGGCGGGCGCCAGTACGCACCAGAATCCGCGCTCCAGATAGGGCATGCCCTCCGCCAGAATCCGCCCCCATTCCGGCTCGGGCGGCGGCGTACCGAGGCCGAGAAATCCCACCGCCGCCAGCGCCAGCGCGATGCCCGGCAGCCGAAGCATCGCGTGGCGAAACAGCGGGCCGGCCAGCGCCGGCACCACATACCGCAGCTGGCGACGCAGCCCGTCAACGCCGACCACCGGCAGGGCGCTCATCCACGGACGGGCGTGAATCTCGGTCACCAGCGCCGCCGTATGGCTGGCCAGCGGCGCCCAGGCCACCGCGGCCACCGCGACCGCCGCGCTCAGGGTACCCGGCCCCATCAGCGCGACTACCAGCAGGCCGGCAATCACCGGCGGCAGGGCGTTAGCCGCCTCTGTGGGCCCCTGCATCAGTCGCGGAAAGGCGCCGAGGAGCATCCCCAGCAGCAGGCAGCACAGCGAGACCGCCAGCGCCAGCAGGCAGGTATACAGGGTACCGTGCGCCACGCGCGCCAGCAGGTCGCGCCCCAGCGCATCGGCGCCAAACGGCAGCGACAGCGACGGCGGGGCCAGCCGCATAAAGTCAGAGGCGTAGGGATCGCGCGGCAGTCCGCAGGCCAGCAGCAGCGCCAGCAGCAGCAGGCAGCCCAGCGGCAGCCATCCGGCCCGTACCGACCGCGGCCGGTGCGGGGCGGCCCGCGCCGGCAGGGCGCGACTGCGCAGCGCCCGACCCAGGATTGCCAGCCGCAGCGCGCCGGCGAGGGTGCCCGCGGCGCCGGCCAGCAGCAGCAGCAGCAGGATCCCCAGCTGCAGGGTGGGCAGATCCTGCGCCATCACCGCGCCGAGGGTGGCGCGCCCCAGCCCCGGGATAGCAAACACTTTTTCAACCGCCACCGCGCTGCCGGCCAGCGATACCAGCACCAGCCCGGTCAGCGGCATGACCGTGGCCAGCGCGCGCTTAACGGCGGCGATCAGCAGATGGCGTCGGACAATACCGGCGGCGCGCCAGGTCAGCACCCAGGGTTCGCTAAAGGTGGCGGCCAGCGCATCGGCAAACAGGCGCCCCAGATAGCCGCCGGCGGGCAGGCCCATCGCCAGCGCCGGCAGCACCGCATCGCGCGGGCCGTGCCAGCCGTACGGGGCGAACAGGCCAAGCCACACCGCGCCGACCACCAGCAGCACGGTGGCCAGCAAAAACTCGGGCAGTGCGGTCAGCGCCGCGGCGATTGCGCCGCCCGGCCGCTGCGGCGTGCCGCGCAGGCCGCGCATAAAGGTCGGCAGCGCCACCAGCAGCGCGACCGCCAGCGCCAGCAGCGCGGCAAAGGACATCAGCGTCAGCGACACCCGCAGCGCCTGCAGCATGCCGGGCATCACCGGCCGGCCCGAAATCCAGGAGACGCCGGCATCGCCGTGCAGCAGCCCGCGCAGCCACCCGGCCAGCAGCCCCAGCGGGCCGCGATCCAGCCCGAGCGACTGACGAATCGCCGCCAGCGCCTCCGGCGTGGCCTCCTGCTCGGCGGCGCGGGCGCGCAGCAGGGCCAGGGCCGGATCCTGATCGGAGAGCCACGGCAGCAGCCCGACCAGCAGCACCACCGCCAGCAGGGTCAGCACCCGCGACAGCAGCGGGATCGCCGCCCCGCTGGGCAGGAAGCGCAGCGGGTGCGACGCCGGACAGGTTTGGCAATACAGCGGATCGCGCATCGTTCAACTCGCCATCAGGGGGCCGCATCCGCGGCGGACAGGCGCTGCGTCTGGCTGTCAATCAGCTGCCGCTCGCGCGGATCGCGCAGGGCGTGGCGCAGGCGCGGGCTTTCACCCTGAATCACCCGCTCATGCAGCATGGGAATGGCCGCATCGCTCGCGAGGATTAACCGCTCAGCGGCCATGATGGCCCGCCGGCGCGCTTCTCCGGCCGGAATCGCCGCGGCCTGCTGCAGCGCGGCGTCGATCTCCGGACGGCAGAGCTGGGCGATATTAAAAGAGCCGGCACAGGAAAAATCACTGTACAGGTAGGCCACCGGGTCACCGGAATCCAGCACCGTTGCGCGCGAGAGGATAAAGGCATCAAATTTGCCCGCCAGCGCGTCCTGCTCAATCTGGGCATATTCGCGCACCACCTGCTTGACGGTAAATCCGGCGGCGGTCAGCTGCTGCGCCAGCCGCACCGCCACTTCGGGCAGCTCGGCGCGATCGCTAAACGTTGCCAGCACCAGCGTACGGCCGGCGGGATCGGCGGGTGCCACCGGTGCGTCAACCGGCTGACGCAGCGGGGCGGCCCACGCCAGCGCCGGGCCAAGCAGGCCCTGCGCGACGTCGGCGCGCCCCTCGTAGACGTTGTCGACGATCGACTGACGGTCGATAGCATTGCGCACCGCCGCGCGCAGCGCCGGATCCTGCAGCGGACCGCGGGCAGTGTTCAGATACAGGGTATTGGTGCGCGGCATCGGTACTTCATGCACCTGTGCCGGATCCAGCAGCGGGGCCTGAGAGACCGGAATGGCTTCGATCAGGTCGGCGGTGCCGGTGCGCAGCGCCGCGCCGCGCGCCGCGCCGTCGGGTACAAAGCTGGCATCGATGCCGCTGGCGCGGGCTTTTTCCCCCCAGTAGCCATCAAAGCGATCGAGGTGGGCGCTGCTGGTGCCATCCACCCGGCGCAGCACGAACGGGCCGCTGCCGGTGTTCACCGGGTTGACCACGCCGTTGGCCTGGTACGCGTGCGGCGACAGGATAGCCAGCTGCGGACTGGAGAGACGCTGCGGCAGCAGCGGGTCCGGGCCGGCGGTGCCGACGCGGACGGCACCGTTACCGTCGGCCTCGACCGTCAGGGTGACGCCGTCGAGGATGCGCGGCTTCGGCGCCGCGTTGGCGGCGGCGCGCAGCGCAACGACCACCGCGTCGGCGGTCAGCGCTTCACCGTCGTGAAACTGCACGTTGGGACGGAGGATAAAGCGCCAGTGGGTGGCATCCAGCTGCTGCCATTCGGTGGCCAGCGCCGGGCGCACATCACCGGCCGCATCCAGCACCACCAGCGTCTCGGCGCTGCTCCAGCGCGAAAGCTTAAAGGCATCATCGCTCAGCGGGCTGAGCCCGGAGCGCGGCGGCTGCAGCATGGCCAGTCGAATGCGATCGCTTTCGCCCTCCTGCGCGGCGGTATCGCTCTCGTTAAAACAGCCGCTCAGCAGTAGGGCGGCGGCAAGCAGGGCGCCGGAGCGCCAGAGTGGGATCGGTAAGGTCATCACGCTTTCCTGAGTCAGTGAAACGGGGGGTGGGGCGGTATCGCCACCGGCGCCGCGGGATCCGTGCACAGCACCGGCGCGGCCGCCAGCAGCCGGCGGGTAAGAGCGTGGTGCGGCGTGCGCATTACGGCGGCAAGGGGGCGATCGTCGATCAGCCGGCCGGCGTCCATCACCAGCAGACGGTCGCAGAGCCCGGTCAGCACGCTGATATCGTGGCTCACCATGAGCAGCCCCATCTGCTGCTCGTGGGCCAGATGCAGCAACAGCTGCTTCATCTGTTCGCGCAGCGGCAGGTCCAGGCTGCTAACCGGCTCATCCGCCAGCAGGAATGCCGGCCGCACGCTCAGCGCACGCGCCAGCGCCACCCGCTGCGCCTGGCCGCCAGACAGCGCACCGGCCTGCTGCGTCAGCAGCGTCGGACTGAGTTCAACCCGCGCCAGCAGCTGGCGCAGCTGCGGCTCGCTGATGCGTTCGCCGCGCAGCCGGGCCGGCGGCTCGCTGAGCAGCGCCGCGACCCGCTGGCCCGGCGGCAGCGAGGCGGCCGGATCCTGCGGCAGATACTGTACCCGGCGGCGAAATGCGCGCAGGCGGCGCAGCGGCCCCGGGCGCAGCCGCTCGCCTTCGTAATACACCGCTCCGGCGTCGGTGGGCTCCAGCGCCAGCAGCGTGCGCAGCAGCGTGGATTTGCCGCAGCCGGACATCCCGACCAGCCCGACCCGCTCATGGCGGGCGAGCGTCAGGGAAATGGCATGGAGAATCGGCGCCGGACTCGGGCGTCGCCACGCTAACCAGCCCGTGGCGGGCGGCAGGCGGCTGACCCGGTCTAATTGCAAAAAGGGGGGGGTGGCCAGCTGTAACATGGTCTTATCCTGCCCGGGCGATCGGCGAAACGGGCCGCGCCGCGCTGGCGCGCCGCGCTGCGGTCACCAGCTGGCGGGTCCACGCATGCTGCGGCGCGCTGAGTAGCTGATTCAGGCTGCCCTGTTCCACCACTTCGCCGTCCATCAGCACCAGCGCCCGCTGGCACAGGCGGCTGGCCAGCGCGATGTCGTGGGTAATGAACAGCAGCGTCGGCGCCCGCTCCGCCAGCAGCATCGCGACCTGCTGCTGGGCGACGACGTCCAGCGCACTGGTCGGCTCATCGGCAATCAGCAGCGGCGCCCCGCCCAGCAGCGCCAGGGCAATACAGATACGCTGGCGCTGGCCGCCGGACAGCTCGCCGGGGTAGCGCTGGCGCAGCGCCGGGATATCCTGCAGGCCCAAAGCGGCGATCAGGCTGTCCGGCGCGTCGCGCCGCTGCGCCGCCAGCGCCAGCTGGCGGCCTACCGGCATCAGCGGATTGAGCGCCGCGGCGGCATCCTGAAAAATGGCCGCCGGCCGCGCCGCCGGTGAACGCTGCGCCAGCGGACGCTGACTCACCTCAACGCCGCAGAGGCGAATACTGCCGCTCACCCGGGCCCCGGCCGGCAGCGCGCCCAGCAGCGCGCGGGCGGTCAGTGACTTCCCCGACCCGGAAGGGCCCAGCAGGCAGACGCGTTCGCCCGGCAGCAGCTGCAGGTGAAGGCCACGGACGCGAGTCGCACCGTCCAGCTGGATGTGCAGATCGCTTACGTTCAGTAGGGGAGAGGCAGTCGGGCAGAGCATCATCATCAGGGTGTGCGTTTATGTTACCTTATAACGTACCATGCCGCGCCACCCTGTTGCAAACGATGTCAGCATGTAACAGCTTACGGGGCGTCAGGCTGCTCCTGCTCCAGCCGCTGCTTCAGCACCACGGCATTATTGTGCTGCGTGTCTGTTGCCGCATACACCAGGGTGACGACCGGATGCTGCGCGACAATCTGCTGTAGCTGCTGCAGAGCCAGCGCGGCGTCACCGTCGCGCAGTTCCGCCAGGTAGCGCTGCTCAAATTGCGAAAATGTTCCCTGCTGATGGTGAAACCAACGGCGCAGGGCCGCGCTGGGCGCGACGGCTTTTAACCACAGATCCAGCGCCAGCTTCGCTTTTGATTCTCCGCGCGGCCAGAGTCGGTCTACCAGTACCCGATAACCGTCGCTGGCGGTCGGGGCGTCCCAGGCGCGTTTTAATACGATCATCACGATCTCCTGTTGGTGGTGATGGCGCCGCCGGCGCGGCGCGACAGGCTTCAGGATGGCACCGCGAGCGAAAACAGGTGTTGCTGAGTGAGCGGAATGCGCTAAATACGCCAGCGACGCGCGGGTCGGCGTACGCCCAGCCGCTGTTCAGACCGGTAACGCGCGGACCCTCCATCAGCCTGCCGCGTGAATCACGCGGCCAGTTCGAGGTATCCACGCGTCGGTTACCGGACGGTGAGCGCCGTATCGGAGCGCCGAACGCACGGGGCGAGGGCGGCAGGCGGCGCACTTTACTGGCCGTCTTCGGGGAACCACCGCGACAGGCGGGGTTGGGCGCGTCGTACACCTGCTGTTGTTGCCCATCCTGTCGTCGGACAATCCACGCCGCGACGGCGTGGCGCATCCGCATTCTGAGTTGTTCAGCAAAGCGCGGCAAAGGGGGCAAAGAGGGCAAAGGGGGCAAAGGGGGCAGCGTTGAATGCTGTGTATCCGCCGCGCGTAGGGAAACGGGAGGGGATAAGCTGCGGATAAAAAGCAAAAAACCAGACGTCAGCAGACGTCTGGTTTCTTTAATTTGGCTCCTCTGACTGGACTCGAACCAGTGACATACGGATTAACAGTCCGCCGTTCTACCGACTGAACTACAGAGGAATCGTTGGAACGGGGCGCATAATATCCCCGGTGGCGGGGGTTGTCAAAGGGTGTTTCCGCGTTTTTTTTTGTTTGCTGAAGATTTCAACATTTTGCACAGTTATTCATCCACTTAGCGCCAGTTTACCCCTTTTCGCCCGGCGCGGCAGGGGCCGCGCAGGGTGGGAGGCTCCGGACGCCGGTGGCAAGAGATCAGCGCCGCGCGGCGGTGGCCGCTCCTCTGGCATCAGGCCTGCCCGCTGCGCCGTTTAGCGACGTTAGCCAGCGCGGCCCACTCCAGCTCGCCTTCATCGTGAGCGAGGGCGTCAAGGCTGTTATCTTTGATGACGCTGGCAAACGGCATCGGCACGTGACGCGCCTCCGCGGCCTGCTGGGCCAGGCGCACATCCTTCAGCCCGAGCCGCAGTTTAAAGCCGGGCGGGCTGTAGCGCTCCTCGGCGATCAGCTGGCCGTAGCCGACGTAGGCCGGCGCATTGAACAGCGTGCGGGTGATCATGCTGAGGAAATCCGCCGGCGGCACCGCGTAGCCGCGCACCAGCGCGCTGGCTTCCGCCATCGCCTCAATGGCGCAGCCCAGCATAAAGTTCGCCGCCAGCTTGACGCTGGCCGCCTGCTCCGGCTGCGGGCCAAAATACCAGGTTTTCTGCCCGAGCACATCCAGCAGCGGCTGCACTTCGGCAATCAGCGCCGGGTCGCCGGCGGTCAGAATATTGAGCTGGCCGGCGGCGGCGACGTCGTGGCGCCCCAGCACCGGCGCAGCGAGATAGCGTACCCCGTGTCTGTCCGCCAGCGCGGCCATTTCGCGGGTAAAATCGACCGAGACCGTCGCCATATTGATCCAGATGGGCGCGCGGCCGGTGGTGGTCAGCGGCCGCCAGCGACCACCACCTCACGCGTGGTGTCATCGTCCGCCAGCATGGTGATCAGGACGTCGCCGCAGGCGGCTTCCGCCGGCGTATCCACGCGGGTGGCGCCGGCGGCAGTTAGCGGCGCGGCGGCAGCGGGAGAGCGGTTCCAGACGCGCAGGGCATGTCCGGCGCGCAGCAGGTTGTCGGCCATCGGGGCCCCCATGGCGCCCAGACCCATAAAACCAATTTTCATCGCGACTCCTCAGTCTGTTGGGATAAGCGCTGACTATAGCAGCGAATGGCCCGCCGCGCGGCGCCGGAGCGGGGCAAAAAACGGTATCCGGAGATACCGTTGCTGAAGGGATTACGGCATGGTTGCCTGCGAGAAATCGCTGCCGTTGACGTCCACCCGATAGCCGCTGAGATCGCGACGGGTGGCGTAGAAAATCTTCCCGTTAGACAGGGGGATCCACGGTGCGGCATCAACAAAGCGGGTCTGCGCCTCGCGATAGAGTTTGTCGCGGGCGTCGCGATCGCTGGTCTGCACCGCGTCGTTCACGCGTTTGTCGTAGGTTTTATCGCACCAGCCGGAGATATTAGAGCCGCCTTCGGCTTTGCTACAGCTCAGCAGCGTGCGGGCAAAGTTGTCCGGATCGCCGTTGTCGGAGATCCAGCCGTATAGCGCGGTGCTGTGCTCGCCCTTGCGCATACCGGCGAGGTACTGGCCAAACTCCCAGGTCACAATCTTCGCCCTGACGCCCACTTTAGCCCAGTCGCTCTGGATCATTTCGGCGATGCGGCGCGAGTTGGGGTTGTAGGGGCGCGGCACCGGCAGTGACCAGATATCGGTTGCAAAACCGTTTTCGAGTCCGGCCTGCTTTAGCAGCTCGCGCGCCTTTTGCGGGTTGTAATCGTAGTGCTTCAGCGCGTCGTTGTAGCCCAGCATGCCCGGCGGCATCAGCGAGTCGGCGACGCTGCCGCTCTGGCCAAACACGGCCTCGACGATCGCCTTCTTATCCACCGCGTAGTTCAGCGCCTGGCGTACGCGCACGTCATCAAACGGTTTTTTCCGCAGGTTAAACGCCAGATAGCCGACGTTCAGCCCGGGAAAATCGTGCAGCGCCAGCTGCTTGTCGGCGCGGATGGCGGCAAACTGTTCCGGGATAGGCGTCGGGATAATCTGGCACTCATTGGTCTTAAGCTTTGCCAGTCGGGTCTGCGGATCGGGCGTGATGGAGAAGATCAGGTGCTTGCTGGCCACCGGGTGCTGCCAGTAGTTCGGGTTGGCGATATAGCGCACCAGCGCATCGCGCTTGTACTGCTGCAGCGCGTAGGGGCCGGTACCGATGGGCCAGGTATCGACGTTCTCCGGCGTCCCTTTTTTCAGCATCGCGTCGGCATACTCGGCCGAATGTATCGAGGCAAAATCCATCGCCCAGTCGGAAAGAAACGCGGCATTAGGTTCGCTGAGCGTAAACTGCACGTGCTGATCGTCCAGCTTTTTTACCTCAACAATCAGCTTGCCGAGCCCCATGTCCTCGAAATATTCGTAGCTGCCGCCGGACACCTTATGATACGGATTGGTCGGATCTTTCTGGCGCATGACCGTGAAGACCACATCGTCGGCGTTAAAGTCGCGGGTCGGTTTAAAGAATTTATTGCTGTTGAATTTCACGCCCTTGCGCAGGGTGAAGGTGTAGGTTTTGCCGTCCGGGCTGATGGTCCAGTCGGTGGCCAGCGAAGGCGCCGGCGTTTTATCGCTGTCGCGCAGGACCACCAGCCGGTTGAACATGACCTGAGAGGTGGCAACGAAGGTCGGGCCGGAGGTGGCTAACTGTGGGTTAAACGCTTCCGGTGAGGCCGGGGAGCAGTAGATAAGCGTATCTTTCGCGGCCAGCGCGCTGCCCGCCGGCAGCAGGGTCGCCAGCAGCGCGCACGTCAGGGATTTCCTTGCAAACATGATGGAGGTGCCTTGTCTGGATGTTATGCCGGCGATAACACCACAGCGCCCGGCGGCAGACAAATAACAAAACCCTATGTCTTTATTCCATTTGGTTATGGGCAGGCGACCTGTTTTTAGTTGACGGGGCAGGGAGCGACCGCTCAGCCGGGGGCGTATGCCGATAATGCATACGGTCAGTAGAAAGCCGCATTTCCCCCGCGCGGCGTTTGCGCGTTAACTGTCTGCTCACCTGCTGACGGGAGCTGACGATGAAAAACTGGCTACGCCGACGGTTTACCGCCCGGTGCCGCGAGCCCGGCTGCCTGGGCGAGAGCCTGATCCACGCCGCATCGCTGTACGGTATCGCTTTCGATCGCCGCGAGTGCGAACGCCTTTGCCAGCCGCGCTCAGCGGAGCGGGAGCCGCACTAAGCGGCGCTGTCGTCGGCTAACAGGGCGTGGGCGGTCAGCTCGTCGGTTATCAAGCCGCTGAGCAGGCCGCTGGCCAGCACCGCGCGGATTGCCGCGACTTTGCCCCTGCCGCCCGCCAGCGCGATAATCCGATCGCGTCGCGGCGTGTCCAGCGGCACCGCCAGCGTGCGGGCGGTCAGCTGAGTATCAATCCTCTGCCCCCGGGCGTCAAAAAAGTGCCCCAGCATCTCCCCCACGGCGCCGGAGGCGGCGATATCGGCGATTTCCGCTGCGGCCAGCATCCCGGCCTCCACCAGCTGTGCGGCTGGCGCAACGGTGCCGATGCCGACCAGCTTCAGCGCGCTGGCGCTGGCCATCGCAAACACGTCGCTGACCCCGCGCTGCGCCAGCAGCACGTCGCGATCCTCAACGGTATTGGCAAAAAACGGAACCGGCATCATATAGGCCTGGGCACCGGTCTTTTCGGCGATGCGGTGCATCACGTCGTGGGGATTCAGCGCATAATTGCGCGTCAGGCAGCCGAGCAGCGACACCACCCGCACCTGTGCGGCATCCAGGCGCGGCAGCTGGTGGATTGCCGCCGAGAGGGTGCGGCCGTGGCCCAGTCCAAGGGTGATCGCCGGGGACTGGCAGAGCTGACCGCGCAGCCAGTCGGCGCCGGCCATACCCAGCGCCCGCACCGGCAGGCCGCTCTCTGCCAGGTCAGGGGCGACCCGACACAGGCTGAGGCCGTAGCGCTGGCTGAGCCGCTGCTCCAGCATAATGCAGTCGATGATATCGCCGTCGATGGTCACTTTCACCGCGCCGTCGGCCACCACCCGGGCGATCAGCCGGTGCGTTTTAACCGAGGGCAGGCCGAGGCGTTTGGCCACCTCGGCCTGGGTCAGGCCGCCGACGAAGTGCAGCCAGGCCGCACGCAGCGCCAGCGCATCGTCGGCATCGGCCTGCGGCTGGGATTTCACTGCGCGGCCGCCAGCGCGTGGATTTGTGCTACCGCCCGGGCCGCTTCGGCGCCTTTCTTGATAAAGTGTTCGCGGTAGAAATCCGTGAATTCCGCGGCCGGCTGGAAGTTGTGCGGCGTCAGCGAGACTGAGAACACCGGTACATCGGTCGCCAGCTGCACCTGCATCAGCCCGCTCACCACCGCCTGGGCAACAAAATCGTGCCGGTAAATGCCGCCGTCCACCACCAGCGCGGCGCAGACGATGGCGTCCACCCCACCGCGGCGCGCCAGGCGCTGCGCCAGCAGCGGCATTTCAAAGGCGCCGGGCACATCCCAGCGGCCGATCTCGGCGTTTATCTTCTGCCGGGTTAACTCCTGCTCAAACCCGACCAGCGTTTGTGACACAATGTCGCTGTGCCAGTTGGCTTTAATGAACGCCACGCGTAACGGCTGCATCTCACTCTCCTGTTTTTAAAAGAAAAAACGGCGCCGACGCCGGGCTACAGATTCAGGTGCGCAACGCCGGAATCGATGTGCGGTGCCCAAAACGCCACGCTCTCGGCGATCTCCGCCACCACCTGCCGGTCAGTGGGTTCGCGCTCTTTAAAACTCAGCTCCAGGCAAATTTCGTTGTTCTCCGCCCCGCCGCGGGCCAGCGCGGCCAGCAGCGGGGCGGGCTGAATGCGCCCGTGGGCATTATACTGCAGCGTGAACGGGCGGTGGCCACCTTTATCTAACATACTTTGTTTAATGTGGATAATTGGCGAATAACGCGGCACCGCCTCTGCCCAGGCGTAGGGATCGTAGTCGCGCGGATCCGCAGAGGTGACGTCACCGTGATCGATGTCCGCCATCATCCACATCGGAATGGCCATCCCGGCGGCGCTTAGCCGCTGCTGCAGGGCGAGGCAGGCGGGAATGGTTTCGCCAAACTCGCGACCGACGCTCATCGGCTCCCAAAACAGCCAGCGCAGCCCGGCGGCCCTGGCGTGTTCGGCCACCTCGCGCCAGCAGTCGATAGCGATTGCCGTCAGCGCTTCGCGGCGCGTCGGGCAGTCAAAGTCGCGGTGGGTAAAAATAGCAAACTGCGAGCCCAGCGAGTCGCCCCCCAGCTCGGCGATGATGTCGGCAAAGGTTTTAAACCAGTTCACGTAGTAGCGCCGCACGTCCGCGTCCGGGTGCCCAAAGTGATTCAACCGACCGTAGGGGCCGGTCATGCCGGAGGTGACGCGCACCCCGGTGGCGCTGAGCGCCGCTTTCATCCGCCGGGTCAGCGCCGCAATGGTGGCGGCAGGCCAGCCGGGATTAATGAATTCGTGGGTCAGCTGCAGATCGCGAATGCGAATATCGCGCGCCACGGTAGTAATCAAATCCGCCGGATCGGCAAAGCGATTCACCAGCGGATTGGTGTTCAACGACAGCGTCAGCGCCATGGGCGTCTCCTGCTTAGCGGGCCGCGGCGCGCCGCGGCTGCGGCGCCTCACGGGGAAAGGTGACGGTAAACCAGTCGGCAAACTGCTGCTGCTCGGCCGGGGTCAGATGCAGGCGGTGCTTGGTCCGGCGCCACAAGATATCTTCCGGCTGCTGCGCCCATTCGTGCTCCGCCAGGTAGCGCGCTTCCGCTTCATACAGCAAGCCGCCAAAGTGGCGACCCAGCCCGGCCAGATCGCGCGCCTCACCCAGCAGCGTCGTCATGCGCGCGCCGTACAGGCGGGCATAATGCTTGCGCAGCGCGGCCGGGAGCCAGGGGCGCTGGCTTTTCTGCGCCTGCAGGAAAGTGTCAAAATCGGCCGCGGCGATGTCGCCGCCGGGCAGCACCGCGGTGCGGGTCCAGTCAGCGCCCATCTGCGGAAAAAACGGCGCCAGCTTGTGCAGCGCATGTTCGGCCAGCTTGCGGAAGGTGGTGATTTTGCCGCCAAACACGTGCAGCAGCGGGGCATTCTCCTCCGCGTCGAGGTCAAATACGTAGTCGCGGGTCACCGCCGAGGGGTTGCCTTTGCCATCATCAAACAGCGGACGCACCCCGGAGAAGCGGGTAATCACATCCTGCGCCTGCAGTTTGACTTTAAAATAGCGGTTGACCGCGTCGATCAGATATTGCTGTTCGCTGTCATCGGCGGTGACCGCCTCGGCCTTCCCCTCCCAGGGAATGTCGGTGGTGCCGATCAGCGCCTTGTCTCCCTCGTAGGGGTTAATAAAAATCACCCGCTTATCGTGATTCTGTACCAGGTAAGCCTGCTGGCCCTCCCAGAATTTTGGCACCACAATGTGTGACCCTTTGACCAGCCGCACCTTGCGGCTGCTGCGGGTGTGGGTAACCTGATTGACGATGTCCAGCACCCAGGGACCGGCGGCGTTGACGATGGCTTTCGCCTGCACCTGCCGCTCGGCACCGCTGGCTTCGTCGCGCAGCGTGACCGTCCAGTGGCCCTGCTCGCGGTGGGCGGCCACGCAGCGGGTGCGGGTCAGTACGGTCGCCCCGCGCTCGGCCGCGTCCAAGGCGTTAAGGGTCACCAGCCGGGCGTCATCAACCCAGCAGTCCGAATACTCGAAGCCTGTGCGGTAGCTGTCCAGCAGGGGGGCGCCCTCCGGATCGCGGCGCAGATCGAGGCGGCGCGTGCCGGGTAATTTTTGCCGGCCGCCGAGGTGGTCATACAAAAACAGCCCCAGGCGTACCAGCCACGCCGGACGATCTTGCGGGCTGTGCGGCAGAACAAACCGCATTGGCCAGATGATGTGGCAGGCGGAATTGAGCAGCACCTCGCGCTCGATTAACGCTTCGCGTACCAGGCGAAACTCGTAATATTCCAGGTAGCGTAAACCGCCGTGCACCAGCTTACCGGAGCGCGAGGAGGTGCCTTCGGCGAGATCATCTTTTTCACACAGCAGTACCGACAGGCCGCGACCGGCGGCATCGCGCGCAATGCCGGCGCCGTTAATACCGCCGCCAATCACTAACATATCCAGACAGTTCACTTCACTCATGCTTCACTCCTTGTGGACGGCACTGCGCCCAACGACAGCGGGATCATCGTGCGGATTCGGAAAGGGGGCGCGCAGCTGCTGCCAAACCGGTGGCAGCGCCTGACGGGTCAGCTGGTAGCTGTCGTACAGCGTCTGATAGCGGGCCACCAGCGGCGCCGGCGGGGTTTCCACCGCGTCCAGCAGCGGGGTGACCCAGTCGCTGACGCAGTGAGCCATGGAGGGGTAGACGCCTATCGCCACCGCGGCCATCATCGCCGCGCCGGCGGCGCCGGCCTCTTCGCGACGGCTGCTGCGGACCGGCACGCCTACGCAGGCGCCGAGGATCTGTCGCAGCCGCGCCGAACGCACCGCCCCGCCGCTTAGCCGCAGCTCGCCGGGCAGACCGCCCATTGCCTGATAGCAATCGCGCGCCGACAGGCCAATGCCTTCAATCACCGCGCGCACCAGATCGCCAAACCCGTGGCCGTAGCAGAGGCCAACGAAGCTGGCGCGGGCGTCGGCATTGACAAAGGGACCGCGCTCGCCGGCCTCGGAAATATAGGGATGATAAAGCAGGGCGCCGGGCTGGCTCTCATCCAGCCAGCGGTTCAGGTGCCCGACCAGCCGGGCGTGGTCGGCTTCGCCACCGAACTCAACAATCAGCTTTTCCGCCATCCCCAGTACCCAGTCAAGATTAAGGGTGGAGGCCATGTTGGTCTGCACCTGGGTCACGCAGCCGGGCCACGGCAGCGGGATCACGTAGCCGGTCTGCGTCTGATTTAAATACACCTGATCAATGGCTACCGCGCGCATGTGGACGCCGGTCGAACCGACAATGGAGCAGGCGGTGTTGACATCGCCGGTTTGCACGCCGGCGCCGAGCGCGGTCATCGCCATATCGACATAACCGAGGCTGACCGGCGTACCGGCGCGCAGGCCGGTGGCGCGCGCCGCGGCAGCGGTCAGCGGATGGGTTGTGCGGGTGCCTTCGACGATCTCCGGCAGCAGATGGCGGCGATGACGCAGCCCCAGCGCGTCAATCACCGTGTCGTCGTAGCGCTGATGGCGAAAGTTACCAAAGGTGAAACTGGCCTCCGAGGGATCGGTGGCGCGCACGCCGGTCAGGTTCAGATAGAGCCAGTCTTTGCAGTGCAGTGCCACCTCGCTGCAGTCCAGCCGCGCCGGGCAGTGGCGATCCATGTGTGCGAGCTGGGCACCCTGCTGGCACGTATTCAGCCCGGTGCCGGTGGCCTCAAAGCGCGCCCGCGCCAGCGGGCTCTCCCCCAGCGCCTTCACCGTCGGAGCCGCGCGCGCATCCAGCCAGATCCACGCCTCGCCGACCGGCTGATTATTTGCCCCCACCAGCCAGCTGCCGTCGCCCTGGCCGGTTACGGCAATCGCCGCGGTGCGGGCGGCCAGCTGCGGCAGCGTCTCCGCCAGCTGCTGTACCGCCCGGGTAGCATCCTGCCAGGTCTGACTCAGGGACTGCTGTGCCGCCCCGCCGGCGCCGCGCTGATAGCGGTTGCGCACCGATGCGCAGCCCAGCTGCTCGCCCTGCAGGCTGAACGCCACGGCCTTGACCACCGAAGTACCGGAATCAATGCCGAGAATAATGTCGCCGTTACTCATGCAAGCCTCCGCCAACGGGCTGACAACAGAAAAGAGGGGAAATATTGCGGCGTACCGTCACTGTGGCTCTCCGTAAGGGTTAATCGCAGGTAAATAACTTGCTAAATAACGTCATACACTATATCTCACTGACTTAACATCAATGGCGTATTATTTTTCTGTTAATGGAATAAATTTCATTCCGGGAAGCGAAGGCGATCACGAATTTGCTGCACAATACGCAACCTGGCATGAACAATGTAAGAGTGCGCTGCCCTTTATACGGGGATATATCGCGGTTTTATGCTCGGGAGTAACAGAGGGCGATCGCGATCGCGCTGTGGAAAAAAACTCCGGCCGGCTGTTGACAATTTCATCACAAAGACCCGATTCTCATCACACAAGATATCACATTTATAACATTAGCCGCGGCCGCCCGTGCTGCCCGGCCCTGTAAGAGGAAGCCTTTATGCCAGCAGTCTCCGCACTCTCTTCCCGGCTGTCCCGACGCCGCCTGCGCCGCCTGACGCTGATTGGCGTCGTGGTTCTGGCGGTGCTGACGGCGATGGCGCTGGATACCACCGTGGTGAAGCCCGGGGCAGGGGATGCCCGCGAGCAGGGCTTCTCCGCCGACCGCTACGGCAGCGACACCTTTCCCGCTATTGCCGACAGCGTGACCCGCCGGGCGGTGCCGGCGGAAGAGCTGGCCGCGGCGATCGCCGCCGATCGGCAGGCCGCGGCGAAAAAATATGGCATCGGCGCGCCGCTGCCCGTGTTGCCGGTCTCGCTGCGGGGGGTGGTTGGCGAGGGCAAAATGGGCGTCTGGAACCTGAAAGTGGCTGGCGTGCCTGATGGGGTGCAGATTCGCGTGCAGACCGGGCCGGCAATTACCGGCACCGATCTGCGCGATGCCACCGGCACCATCCAGTTCGGTGACTTTAAAAATCAAATTGAGTATCAGAACGCCGGCGCGGCGATCAATCAGGCGATGAAGCGCGCGGTGTTGGAGACGCTGGATAGCGAGGCGCTGCCCGGTAAAACCGTCAAGGTGGTGGGCGTGTTTCGCCTGCTCAATCCCAACAGCTGGCTGGTTACGCCGGTAAGGATCGATGTGCAATGAGTCATAAACAACGCAATCCGGCGCTGCTGAAAGGCGAAATCGTGCTGGCGGCGCGCAATATCAGCAAGGTGTATGGCTCCACCCACGCGCTGAAGGGGGTGAACTTTGAGATCCGCCGCGGCGAAGTCACCACCCTGTTTGGCGAGAACGGCGCCGGGAAATCGACGCTGATGAAAATTCTCTCCGGCGTGGTGACGCCCACCGCCGGTGAGATCGTGCTGAACGGCGAGGTGAAGGTGTTCTCCTCCGCCACCGATGCGCGCGACTGCGGAGTGTCGATCATTCACCAGGAGCTGAATCTGGCGCCCAATATGAACGTCCGCGACAACCTGTTTATCGGCCGCGAAATCATGAAGACCGGCGGAGTGGATTATGCGGAGGAGGCGCGGATAACGCGGCACCTGATGGCGGCGCTGGAAGAGGATATTGACCCGCTGACCCCGGTGGAAAATCTGCGGCTGGGCCAGCAGCAAATCGTCGAAATTGCCCGCGCCCTGTCGCTCAATTCGCAAATTTTGATCATGGATGAACCGACCTCGGCGCTGAGCGCGTCGGAGGTGGAGGTGCTGTTTCAAATCATTCGCGATCTCACCAGCCAGGGGGTGGCGATTGTTTATATTTCCCACCACCTCGAGGAAGCGCTGGAGATAACCGATCGGGCGGTGGTACTGCGCGATGGGGTGATGACCGCGTATGCCCGGCGCGAGGAGATAGACCTCGAGTGGATAGTGCGCAATATGGTCGGTGACCATTTCGATTTGGGGTCCCCCCCCGCGGGCTATGACTTTGGTCCGGTGGCGCTGACCCTTGACCAGATTAGCGTGAAGAGTAAGACCGGTATCACGCTGGTGGATAACCTGTCGCTCAGCGTGCGCGAGGGTGAAATTGTCTGCATTTACGGGCTGATGGGCGCCGGGCGAACCGAACTGCTGGAGTGCGTGGCCGGGCGGCTGCGCCAGTCCGATGGGACGATTCGCCTGCTGCAGGATGACGTGTCGCGGCTGAGCATCGCCGATCGGATTGCGGCCGGGCTGGCGCTGGTGCCTGAAGATCGGCAGCGCGATGGCCTGGTGCAGACCATGAGCGTCGGCCAGAACCTGACGCTGGCCAGTATCGGCGCGTTTGTTCGCCGCGGGGTGCTCTCCGGCCGCCGCGAAAAGGCGCGGGTTGAAGCGAGCATTCGCGACGTGACGGTGAAGACGGCGGGCGGAGAGGCGGCGATCGGATCGCTGTCCGGCGGGAATCAGCAGAAGGTGGTGATTGGGAAAATGCTGGCTACCGGACCGCGGGTCATTCTGCTTGATGAGCCGAGCCGCGGCATCGACATTGGCGCGAAAGCCGAGGTGTTTCGCCTGCTGGCCGACAACGCCAGAAAAGGGTTAGCGGTTATCTACACCACTTCCGAAGTGGGGGAGTGCCTGAGCATTGCTCACCGCATTGTCGTGATGAGCAAGGGGCGTATTGCCGCCATCTTTGATTCCACCGTCAGTAAAGAGCGCATCATGGCCGCCTCGGGCGAGTCGTTGGTGGCATGACGAACAATAACGGAGCAAACAGTATGAATCCGAAAACCGAGATGCTGGGAACGACCCGGCCCGCCGCGACCGGCGTCGCGCCCGCCGCGCGCCCGACCGGTAAGGGGCTGCCGCTGGCGCGCATCCTGCTGGAAGGCCGCGCTTTTTTTGCCCTGCTGGTGATTATCGCCGTGTTCTCCTTTCTGTCGCCGAACTATTTCAGCGGCGCCAACTTTCTCACCATGGCCTCGCACGTGGCTATCTTTGGCCTGCCGGCGATCGGCATGCTGCTGGTTATCCTCAACGGCGGTATCGATTTGTCGGTAGGCTCGACGCTGGGCCTCGCCGGGGTATTTGCCGGCTTCCTGATGCAGGGGATCAATCTGGAGGCGCTGGGCGTGGTGCTCTACCTGCCGGTGTGGGCGGTGGCCATTCTGACGCTGGCATTGGGGGCACTGGTCGGGTTGGTGAACGGCATCCTGATCGCCTGGTGTCGGGTGCCGGCCTTCGTCGCCACGCTCGGGACGCTGTACGTGGCGCGCGGCGTGGCGCTGCTGATGACCAACGGTCTGACCTATAACCGCCTCTCCGGCAGCGAAGCGCTGGGTAATACCGGCTTTGACTGGCTCGGGTTCAACCGCATTTTTAACGTGCCGGTGGGAGTACTGGTGCTGGCGGTGGTGGCGCTGGCCTGCGGCTTTTTGCTGAGCCGCACCGCTTTCGGACGCTGGCTTTACGCTTCCGGGGGAAACGAGCGCGCCGCTGAGCTCTCCGGGGTGCCGGTGAAGCGGGTCAAAGTCAGCGTCTATGTGCTGTCGGGCATGTGCGCGGCGATGGCCGGCCTGGTGCTCTCATCGCAGCTGACCTCCGCGGGCCCAACCGCCGGGACCACCTACGAGCTGACCGCGATTGCCGCGGTAGTGATCGGCGGCGCGGCGCTGACCGGTGGACGCGGCAACGTGCGTGGCACGCTGCTCGGGGCGTTTGTGATTGGCTTTCTTTCGGATGGATTAGTGATTATCGGCGTATCGGCCTACTGGCAAACGGTGTTTACCGGCGCGGTGATCGTGCTGGCAGTGCTACTCAATACCCTGCAATACGGCCGACGAACGCGATGAACCTCAGCGCGTCGCCCGGTGTGGCGGCGTAACGATGCGTCACCCTGTACCCACCAATAATAACGGAGCATCACTATGTTTTATAACAGCAAACGTTTCATTCTGGCGGCCGCAACCGCCGCCGTGACTGCCTTTGCCGCGCCGGTATGGGCCGACAACGGACTGATGACCATTATCATTAACGATCCCTCGAATCCCTACTGGCTGACCGAAGGGCAGGTCGCGCAGGCGGCAGCGGAAAAACTGGGCTACAGCGCGAAGGTCAGCGCGCACAAGGGGGACACCAATACTGAAAGTCAGCTGATTGATACCGCCATTACCAATAAATCGAAAGCGATTATCCTGGATCCGGCCAACGCTGACGGCTCGATCGGGTCGGTCAAAAAAGCCATCGCCGCCAATATTCCGGTCTTTGTGATTAACGCCGAGCTGAACCAGAGCGGCCTGGCGAAAGCGCAGCTGGTGTCCAATAATGCGCAGGGGGCCGCGGTGGGCGCAATGGAGTGGGTGAAGCTGGCGGGGGACAGCGGCAACTACGTCGAGCTGGTGGGGCCGCCGTCCGATAACAACGCCGCTACCCGGGCTAACGGCTTTGAAACCGTGCTGTCACAGTACCCGGAACTGAAGCAGGTGGGCAAAGAGGTGGCTAACTGGGACCGCACGCAGGGCTACAATAAGATGCAGTCGCTGCTGCAGGCTAACCCGGACATCAAAGGGGTGGTAAGCGGCAACGACGAGATGGCGCTGGGTGCGGTGGCGGCGCTGAAGGAAGCCGGCAAGCTGCAGCAGGTAAAGGTCGGCGGATTTGACGGCTCACCGGATGCGGTGGACGCGGTGAAAGCCGGTACGCTGGCCTATACGGTGATGCAGCCCGTTGCGCAGTTTGCGCAAAAAGCAGTCGAGCAGGCCGATACCTTCCTGAAAACCGGCAAAACCGGCGCGTCGTCAGAGAAACAGCTGTTTGACTGCATGCTGATCACCCAGGACAATGCCGGTAAAGTTCACTCCCCGTTTGTCCTGTCGGAATAAGCGGCGGATGCGCCAGCGGACGACAGCGGCATTTGCCAACGCGGGCAATTAGCGCTGTAATGGCTGTTGCCTGCCGGCGCCGCGCATGCGACGGCGTCGGCAGGCTGTTTTCTTACCCCCGGTTTCTGGATGAAATATGGCGCAAACCCCACAGGATACCTCGCTCGGCGTCTTTATGGCCGAACCCCTACCCAGCGACAGCCGCCAGGCGAGACAGCTGGCGCGACGCCAGCTGATCGTGGAGGCGGTAATGAGCGAGGGGGCGATTCGTATCGAAGACATCACCGAGCGGTTTGGCATCAGCCTGATGACCGCCCACCGCGATATTGATGAGCTGGCAGAGCGCGGCCTGCTGCATAAATCCCGCGGAGTGGTATCCGCCACCCCCACAAGCCTGGTGGAATCCAGCGACATTTATCGCGCAACCCGTCAGTTAGACGAAAAGTCGGCGATTGCCGAACTGGCCGCCAGCTATATTGAAACCGGCCAGGCGCTGTTTCTTGATGACTCCACCACCGTGTTACAAATGGCGCGCCTGCTGCCCACGAAAGCGCCGCTGACGGTAATTACGAATTCGCTGACGCTGATGAGCGAAGTCAAACACGTCCGCGACATAACGCTCATGGGGCTGGGGGGGCATTATCATAACTGGTGTAACGCCTTTATGGGGCGGATGACCCGTGATGAAATCGCCGCGCTGCGTGCCGACATGTTTTTCGTCAGCATGTCCGCGATCATTGATGATGCGGTGTTTCACCAGTCGGCCGAAACGGTAGAAACCAAGCGCGCGATGTTTGACTCCGCTGAAAAGCGTATTTTACTGATGGATCACACCAAGTTTACCCGCCGCGCGCTCTATCGCTTTGCCCACCTGACTGAGTTTGACGTGGTGATTGTCAATCAGGGTACGCCGCTGCCGGTGCTGCGTCGCCTGCAGGATCTGGGCGTAAATCTGGCGATTGCCCCGATGAAAGTTTCCGCCTGATCCCCCACTGCGCTCGCCCATTCGGCGTGGGGAGCGCACTGCAAGCTATGTTGCCCGCCATTATACGCCCGTCTTATTTAATTCGCTTACTCAGTATGAACATTGAATAAATGAGGGATTCTTGACGAATGAAGAATGGTCAGTAACACTTTGCAGCGCATTCTGCGCCGTTAGCTGGCCGGGATAATGCTGACGATAAACCGCACTTAAACAGTATGGTCATTTTTATGACTTATGGCGTAATCATGCTTTTTCTTAATCTGTTCCTAATATTTCGGGATTATGGTTAAGCTGAGGTTCAAAAAGCGAAAGGAATTCTGTGCCACAGTGGCGCTGCGCTGTCCCTGACAGACGGCGGACTTTTTTGGTGAAAGCAATGATGATGGGACCTTAGCATGGCAGAGTTTTTACCGTTTTCCCGCCCGGCGCTCGGCGAGGCCGAACTGGCGGCGGTGGCGGAGGTGATGCGCAGCGGCTGGATCACCACCGGCCCCAAAAATCAACAGCTGGAAGCGGCGTTTTGTCAGCTTACCGGCAGTCCTCACGCGGTGGCGCTCAGCTCCGCCACCGCCGGCATGCACGTCACGCTAATGGCGCTGGGCATCGGCCCCGGCGACGAAGTCATTACGCCCGCAATGACCTGGGTCTCCACGCTGAATATGATCTGCCTGCTCGGCGCCGAGCCGGTGATGGTGGATGTCGACAGCGATACGCTGATGGTCAGCGCGGAGCAGATTGCGGCGGCGATCACCCCGCGTACTAAAGCGATCATTCCGGTGCACTACGCCGGTGCTCCGGCGGATATTACCGCGATTCAGGCGCTCGGGCAGCGTCACGGTATCCCGGTTATCGAGGATGCCGCTCACGCCGTGGGCACCCGCTTCCACGGGCGCCACGTCGGCGCCAGCGGTACGGCAATTTTCTCCTTCCACGCGATTAAAAATATCACCTGCGCGGAAGGCGGACTGGTGGTGACCGACGATGCGGCGCTGGCGGATCGCATCCGCAGCCTGAAGTTTCACGGCCTCGGGGTGGATGCTTATGACCGTCAAACTCACGGCCGCGCGCCGCAGGCAGAGGTGATGACACCGGGCTTCAAATACAACCTCGCCGACATTAACGCCGCTATCGCCCTGACCCAGCTGTCGCGGCTGGAGGCGCTGAACGCCCGCCGGGCCGCCATTGCGCAGCGCTATTTGCAGGCGCTGGCCTGTCTGCCGCTGATGCCGCTGGCGCTGCCGGACGCCGGCCACCATCACGCCTGGCACCTGTTTATTGTCCGGGTGGACGCCACGCGCTGCGGCCTGAGCCGCGATGCGCTGATGGCGGCGCTGAAGGCGGAGGGCATCGGTACCGGACTGCATTTCCGCGCGGTCCACCTGCAAAAATATTACCGCGAGCGTTTTCCCCAGCTGTCGTTACCGAACAGCGAATGGAACAGCGATCGCATCTGCTCACTGCCGCTGTTTCCCGATATGACCGATCAGGATGTCGATCGGGTAATTTCTGCACTGACCCGCCTGACAGGGAACGCCTCATGATGAACGATACACCGATTACCAAAGTCTCCGTGGTGATCCCGGTATATAACGAAGAACAGAGCCTGCCGGAGCTTATCCGGCGCACCACCGCCGCCTGCGAGGGGCTGGGTAAAGCGTGGGAGCTGCTGCTGGTGGATGATGGCAGCAGCGATCGCTCCGGTGAGATGCTGGCCGAGGCCGCCAATGCTCCGGACAGCCATATCGTCGCCGTACTGCTTAACCGCAACTACGGCCAGCATTCGGCGATCATGGCCGGCTTCAGCCACGTTAGCGGCGACCTGATCATTACCCTTGATGCCGATCTGCAAAACCCACCGGAGGAGATCCCGCGGCTGGTTAGCGTGGCCGAAGAGGGTTATGACGTGGTGGGCACCGTGCGGCAGAATCGCCAGGACAGCCGCTTTCGCAAAAACGCCTCGCGGTTAATTAACCATTTGATCCAGCGCACCACCGGCAAAGCGATGGGCGACTACGGCTGTATGCTGCGCGCCTACCGCCGCCACATTGTCGATGCCATGCTCAATTGCCACGAGCGCAGTACCTTTATTCCGATTCTGGCCAATACCTTCGCCCGCCGGGCCATTGACATTCCGGTGCTGCACGCCGAACGGGAGTTTGGCGACTCAAAATACAGCCTGATGCGGCTGATTAACCTGATGTATGACCTGCTGACCTGCCTGACCACTACGCCGCTGCGGCTGCTCAGCGTCTTCGGCAGCGCCATCGCGCTGGCGGGGTTTGCGCTGTCGCTGGTGCTGGTGGTGCTGCGGCTGTTTTTTGGCCCGCAGTGGGCCGCCGAGGGCGTATTTATGCTGTTTGCGGTGCTGTTCATTTTTATCGGGGCGCAGTTTATCGGCATGGGCCTGCTGGGCGAATACATTGGCCGCATCTATACCGATGTGCGCGCCCGTCCGCGCTATTTTATTCAACGCGTTGTTAAGCCTGCCCGGTCAGGCGCTGCTGAGGAAGAAAACGTATGAAAACGGTGGTTTTTGCTTATCACGATATGGGCTGCGTCGGCATTACCGCGCTGCTGGAAGCCGGCTATGAGATTGCGGCGATTTTTACCCACGCCGATGCCCCCAGCGAGAACCACTTCTTTGGCTCCGTGGCGCGTCTGGCCGCCGAGCGCGGCATTCCGGTATTTGCCCCGGAAGAGGTCAATCACCCGCTGTGGGTTGATCGCCTGCGCAAGCTGGCGCCGGAGGTGATGTTCTCATTCTATTACCGCGATCTGCTCTCTGATGCGATTTTGCAGCTGGCGCCGCGCGGTGCGTTTAATCTGCACGGTTCGCTGCTGCCGAAGTATCGCGGCCGGGCGCCGCTGAACTGGGCGCTGGCAAACGGCGAGAGCGAAACCGGAGTGACCCTGCACCGCATGGTCACCCGCGCCGATGCCGGGCCAATTCTGGCGCAGTCGACGGTGGCGATCGCCGCGGAAGACACCGCGCTGACTCTGCACCACAAACTGACCGCCGCCGCCGGCGAGCTGCTGGCCAGTGCGCTGCCGGCACTGCGGGCGGGCCAGCTCGTCGAGCGCGAGCAGGACGCCGCCGCGGCCACGGTGTTTGGCCGCCGCACGCCGGAAGATGGCCGCATCGACTGGGCGCGCAGCGCCAGCGAAATCAATAACCTGGTGCGCGCAGTCAGCGACCCCTGGCCTGGCGCCTTCGGCTACGTGGGCCAGGCAAAATTTATCGTCTGGAAAGGGCGGGTCCGCCAGGACCTGCCGGCGGCGAAACCGGGGACCGTGCTGTCGGTCGACCCGCTGCAGGTGGCCTGCGGCGACGGGGCGCTGGAAATTCTGACCGGCCAGAGCGACAACGGCGTTTACGTCCAGGGGAGCCAGCTGGCGCAGACCCTCGGCCTGGTCAAGGGCGCGCTGCTGTCGAGCCTGCCGGTGTCGGCAGTGAAGCGGCGCACGCGGGTGCTGATCCTTGGGGTTAACGGTTTTATCGGCAATCACCTGACCGAGCGGCTGCTGCAGGATGATAACTTTGAGGTCTTTGGTCTTGATATCGGTTCGGATGCCATTAGCCGGTTTATCGGCCATCCGCACTTTCAGTTTGTCGAGGGCGATATCAGCATCCACTCCGAGTGGATCGAGTATCACATCAAGAAGTGCGACGTGGTGCTGCCGCTGGTGGCGATTGCCACGCCGATCGAATACACGCGCAATCCGCTGCGGGTCTTTGAGCTCGATTTTGAAGAGAACCTGAAGATCATCCGCGACTGCGTGAAATACAAAAAACGTATCATCTTCCCGTCCACCTCTGAAGTGTACGGCATGTGTACCGACAGCCACTTTGATGAGGACCACTCCAATCTGGTGGTCGGCCCGGTCAATAAGCAGCGCTGGATTTACTCGGTATCCAAGCAGCTGCTGGACCGGGTGATCTGGGCCTACGGTGACAAAGAGGGGCTACGCTTTACCCTGTTCCGGCCTTTCAACTGGATGGGACCGCGCCTCGATAACCTTAATGCCGCGCGCATTGGCAGCTCCCGCGCTATCACCCAGCTGATCCTCAATCTGGTCGAAGGATCGCCGATCAAACTGATCGATGGCGGGGCGCAAAAGCGCTGCTTTACCGATATCCGCGACGGCGTGGAAGCGCTGTTTCGCATCATCGAAAATCAGCATAACAACTGCGATGGCCAGATCATCAATATTGGTAATCCGGACAACGAAGCCAGCATCCGCGAGCTGGCGGAGCAGCTGCTGGCGAGCTTTGAGCGCCATCCGCTGCGCGATCGCTTTCCGCCGTTTGCCGGTTTCCGCGAAGTGGAAAGCAGCAGCTACTACGGTAAGGGCTATCAGGACGTGGAACACCGCAAACCGGCTATCCATAACGCCCGCCGCCTGCTGAACTGGACGCCGACGGTGGCGATGGAGCAGACCATCGATACAACCCTCGACTTTTTCCTGCGCACCGTAGAAGGCGTGGACGATCCGCAATGAGACACGTCGGACTGCGTATTGATGTCGACACCTGGCGCGGCACGCGCGATGGCGTGCCGGCGCTGCAGGCCCTGCTGGCGCGCCACGGTATTCGCGCCACCTTCTTCTTTAGCGTCGGACCGGACAACATGGGCCGCCACTTGTGGCGGCTGATGAAGCCGGCGTTTTTGTGGAAGATGCTGCGTTCGCGCGCCGCGTCGCTGTACGGCTGGGATATTCTGCTGGCCGGTACCGCCTGGCCAGGACGCCAGATCGGACGCGGCCTGGCGCCGGTGATCCGCGCGGCGGCGCAGGACCACGAGATCGGGCTGCACGCCTGGGACCACTTCGCGTGGCAAACCTGGGCCGGCGTCTGGTCGTCACAGCGGCTGCACGACGAGATAGCCCGCGGCAAACAGGCGCTGGAGGCGATTGCCGGCCGGCCGGTGACCTGCTCGGCGGTGGCCGGCTGGCGCGCCGACGGGCGAGTGCTGGCCGCCAAGGAAGCGTTCGGGTTTGCGTGGAACAGCGACTGCCGCGGCTGCGCCCCCTTTGTGCCACAGCTGCCGGACGGCCGCGCCGGCGCGGTGCAGATCCCAGTTACGCTGCCTACCTGGGATGAAGTAGTGGGATCGCAGGTCAGCGCGGAGGATTACAATGCGTTTATCCTGCGCGCCATCGACGCCGATCGCGGCACGCCGGTCTATACCATTCACGCTGAGGTGGAAGGCATCAGCCAGCTGGCGCAGTTTGATGCGCTGCTGAGCGCCGCCGCCGCGCGCGGTATTCACTTTTGTCCGCTCGGTGAGCTGCTGCCGCCGTCCAGCGCCGGGCTGCCGGCCGGTCGGGTGGTGCGTGGCCGCCTGGCCGGGCGGGAAGGGTGGCTGGGCGTACAACACGGGCTGGAGGCGACCGCATGACCCGCTATCGCTGGCTGGGCCTGGGCCTGATCGCCTGGGCCATCTACTACTTGCTGCCGCTGGAGTATCGCGATCTGTGGCAGCCCGATGAACTGCGCTATGCCGAGATCAGCCGCGAAATGCTGGCCAGCGGCGACTGGGTGGTGCCGCACTTTTTTGACCTGCGCTATTTTGAAAAGCCGGTCGCCGGTTACTGGATCAATAACCTCGGCCAGTGGCTGTTCGGCCACAGCAATTTTGGCGTGCGTTTTGGTTCGGTGCTGGCCATTAGCCTGACGGCGCTGCTGGTGATGTGGATGATGCGCCGCGTGGGGGAATCGTGTACTACCGCGCTGACCGCCGGGGGCATTTTTCTGACCTCGCTGCTGGTGTATGGCGTGGGCACCTACGCGGTGCTTGACCCGATGATCACCCTGTGGCTGGTGGCGGCGATGGTCACCGGCTGGGAGGCGATGCAGGCGGTGACCCGCGGGCAGCGCATCGGCTGGTGGTTGCTGCTGGGCGTTGCCTGCGGCATGGGCTTTATGACTAAAGGCTTCCTGGCGCTGGCGGTGCCGGTGGTGGCGGTGGTGCCCTGGGCGCTGTGGCAGGGACGGTGGCGGACGCTGCTCGGCTATGGCCCGCTGGCGGTGCTGAGCGCCGCGGCGGTCAGCGCGCCCTGGGCGCTGGCGATTCATCATCGCGAGCCCTTTTTCTGGCACTACTTTTTCTGGGTGGAGCATATTCAGCGCTTTGCGGAGGATAACGCGCAGCATAAGGCACCGTTCTGGTACTACCTGCCGGTGCTGCTGCTCGGCGCGCTGCCCTGGGCGGGGCTGCTGCCCGCGGCGCTGCGCACCGGCTGGCAGAGCCGGCGCCAGCAGCCGGCCTGTGGCTGGCTATTCTGCTGGCTGGTGATGCCGCTGCTGTTTTTCAGCATCGCCAAAGGCAAGCTGCCGACCTACATTTTGCCGTGCTTTGCGCCGCTGGCGATGCTGATGGCCTGCGCGGCCGCCCGGCTGCCGGCGCGCAGCGCGGCGCTGCGTGCGAATGCGCTTATCAATCTGCTGTTCGGCCTGCTGTGCGCGGCGGCGGTGCTGCTGGTGCTGGCCCCGTGGGGGGTGACCAGGCGCCCGGTGTACGGCTGGGATGAAATGCTGCCGCTGCTGACGGCGCTGATCATCTTCCTTGGCTGGGCGCTGGTCGGGCTGTTGACGCTGCGCGCACCGGATGCCCGCTGGCGCTGGGCGGCAGCCTGTCCGCTGGCGCTGGCGCTGCTGGTGGGAACGGCGATCCCGGGTAAGGTTCGCGACTCCAAGCAGCCGGAAGCATTTGTCGACCAGCACCTGGCGACGCTGCAGGCGAGCCGTTTTGTGCTGGCCAACAATCCGGGCATTGCATCGTCGCTGGCCTGGGCGCTGCGCCGGAGCGACGTGCTGCTGTTCCAGCAGCCGGGCGAAGTGCGCTACGGCCTGAGCTATGCTGACGCCGCCGGCCGCTTTATTCCCGACCAGGATTTTGTCGGCTGGCTGCAGACGCACCGCCGCGCGGGCAGCGTTGCGCTGCTGATGAAGCTGGGCGGTGAGGAGGAAGATCGCGCCGCCGACGCGCTGCCTCCGGCCGATGCGCAGTGGCGGCAGGGCCGACTGATGCTGCTGTTCTGGCGCGCGCAGCCGTGAATCTGCTGCTGATCCTGCTGGTCAGCCTGATCAGCTGCGCCGGACAGCTGTGCCAGAAGCAGGCGGCACGGCAGCAGGGCCGCGCCGCCGTGCTGCGCTGGCTGGCGCTGAGCCTGCTGCTGCTCGGGCTGGCGATGCTCCTGTGGCTGTGGGTACTGCAGCGGGTACCGGTGAGCGTGGCCTACCCGATGCTCAGCCTGAATGTGATTCTGGTGGTGCTGGCGGCGCGTCTGCTATGGCGGGAGCCGGTCAGCGCGCGTCACTGGGGCGGCATTGCGCTGATCGTCACCGGGGTGGCGCTGCTCGGGAGCTGGGCGTGAAGGGCGGCGCGTGGGCCGCGGCCAGCGTGCTGCTGGTCAGCGTTGCGCAGCTGCTGCTGCGCGGCGCGATGCAGGCGCTGCCACCGGCTGAACGTCCCTCGCTGCTGCTTGGTGCGCTGCAGGGCCAGCCGACGCTGGCGCTGGCCCTGCTGGCCGGGCTGCTGGCCTATGGCTGTTCGATGCTGTGCTGGTTTCTGGCGCTGCGCCAGCTGCCGCTCAGTCGGGCTTATCCGCTACTCAGTCTGAGCTACGTACTGGTGTGGGCGGCGGCAACCCTGCTGCCGGGCATGCAGGAGCCGTTTCACTGGCTGAAGCTGGCCGGCGTGGTGCTGATTGTCAGCGGGTTGCTGGTGATCTGGTGGCCAACCCGGCGGTGAGAAAAACAACAAACGCCACCCCGTCGGGCGTTTGCGGCTGTTCATTGTTGCGCGTATTTGATAATAATTATCGCTCTTATTTATGCGTGCAGGAGTCGACAGTGAAAATGCGTACGTGGCTGGTATCCAGCCTGATGGTGGCCTCCGCGGGCCTGGGAGCCACCACCTATCCGGTGCAGATTACCGACCTGGATAACCAAAAAATCACCCTCAATAAAGAGCCGCAGCATGTTATCCTGCAGGACGGGCGCGACATTATGGCCATGGCGCTGCTGGACCGCGATAATCCCTTCCGCCGGGTGGTGGCCTGGAACAATCTGGCGAAAAAGCAGGACGTGCAGACCTGGGCAATGCTGAAGAAAGCCTGGCCGGACGCGGAAAATATCATTGATATGGGGTTTAACGATCGCGGCGAAGTGAACCTTGAGAGCGTGATTGCTCAGCAGCCGGATCTGATGATTGCCCAGCTGCGCGCTAAACCGGCGCTGCAGCAGACCGGCGTACTGGATGCGCTACAAAAACTGCATATTCCGGTCATGTTTATTGATTATGAGCTACATCCGGCGCAGAACACCGCGCGCAGCATCACCCTGCTGGGTACCGCACTGAACCAGGAAGCGCACGCCAAAGCGTTCACTGACTTCTACACCGCGCGGCAGAAAACCCTTACCGATACCCGCGCCCGGCTGACCCAAAAAGCCACGGTGTTTATTGAACCGATCGCCGGTAACAGCGAAAACTGCTGCTTTACGCACAGCCATAATGGCTGGGGAGGGCTGGTGGAAGCGGTCGGCGGTAAGAATATTGGATCCGCGCTGCTGCCGGGGGCCTCGGGCTTTGTCGACCTTGAAAAGGTGATCGCGATGCGCCCCGATGTCTACATCATGACCGGTTCGAAGCGCCATAACGACAATGTACTGCCGCTTGGCTACAACGTCAGCCGCGATGCAGTGGCGCCGGTGTTTACCCGCCTGACCCAGCGCCGCGGCGTCGATCAGGTGGCACCGGTGAAGGCCGGGCGCGTCAGCGGTGTGTATCACCACTTCTACAACCACCCGTATAACATTATCGGGATGGAGGTGCTGGCGAAGGCGATTTACCCGGCGCAGTTTGCCAGCCTGCAGCCGGAGGCTGACTATCACCACATCATTACGCAGTTCACGCAGCTGCCGGACGATCCTATCGTTATTGACTACGCGCCCGACGCGAAGCACTGATTTACGCCGGCAGCCCGGCTGACTGGCAAAAAAACGCCGCTCCGTGCGGCGTTTTTCCGCTATCATGTCCTGATTTATTTTCCCTTCAGGATGATGGATGATGTCGAATACTCCCCCCCTGCTCGACGTGCAGGAAATTTCCCTTACGCTAAAGCGAACACCGCTGCTGCTGCCGGTCTCCTTCCAGCTGTCCGCGGGCGAAACGCTGCGCGTGGCCGGGCCGTCCGGCTGTGGTAAAACGACCCTGCTTCGCATCGTGGCCAACCTGCTGACCGCGTCCAGCGGACACATTCGCCTCAACGGTAAGCCGATGGAGCAGATTGCGCCGCAATGCTGGCGGCGCCAGGTGTCGCTGTGTATGCAGACCCCGGCGCTGTTTGGCCAGACGGTGTACGACAACCTGGCGCTGCCGTGGCAGATTCGCCAGCAAACGCCATCGCGTGAGCGGCTGGCCGACTGGCTTAGCAAAGTGAACCTGGATTCGGCGCGGCTGGATTCGCCGATCGCCGGGCTTTCCGGCGGCGAAAAGCAGCGGGTCGCGCTGCTGCGCAATCTGCAATTTATGCCGGAGGTGTTGTTACTTGATGAAGTCACCAGCGCGCTGGACGAGGCCAATAAGGCCACGGTCTATCAGCTGATTGCCCGCCTGAGTGCGGAACATAACGTGGCGGTGCTGTGGATCAGCCACGATAATGAGGAGCCGGCGCTGGATGGCCGGGTGCTGACGCTGACCCCGCCAGGCCAGGAGGCCGCATGAACCAACACACCATAACTAACGGATCGCTGCTGCTGTCGTTGGCGCTGGTGCTGATTGCGCTGGCGGTGAGCCAGCGGGAGAAGCTGGGGCTGGGTAAAGATATTCTGATTGGCGTTGGCCGCGCGGTCGTGCAGCTGATTCTGGTCGGTTTTGTGCTGAAGTACATTTTTCAGCTCGACAATACCTGGCTGACGCTCAGCATGGTGCTGTTTATTTGCGTGAACGCCGCGGCGAATGCCCGCAAGCGCAGCCAGAACAGCGAATATGCCTTGTATATCGCCTTCACGGCCATCACCGTCAGCACTACCCTGACGCTGCTGATTCTGGTGTTTAGCGGGGCAATTGCCTTTGTGCCCATGCAGGTGATTCCCATCACCGGCATGATAGCCGGTAACGCCATGGTGGCAGTGGGACTGTGCTACAACAACCTGATTCAGCGCTTTGCCGATAACCGGGCGAAGATTGAGGAGATGCTCAGCCTGGGGGCCTCACCGCGCCTGGCCGCGGGCAGTATCCTGCGCGACAGCGTGCGCGCGGCGATGATCCCGACCATCGACGGCGCCAAAACCGTCGGGCTGGTGAGCCTGCCAGGCATGATGTCGGGACTGATTTTTGCCGGTATCGATCCGGTGAAAGCGATAAAATATCAGATAATGGTCACGTTTATGCTGCTCGGCACCGCCAGTATTGCCACCATCATTGCCGGCTATCTGGCCTCCGGGCGCTTCTTTAACGCCCGGGAGCAGCTCATTACCCGGGAATAATCATGCCGTTTGGCCTGAGCGACCTCTACGCTTTTCGCGCGCTGGTGCCGCACGGCCGAAGCTATCTGCCTGTCGCAGCCGGCGCTGAGCCGGTGGATTGAAAAACTGGAGGACGCGCTCGGCGTCAAACTGTTTGAGCGCACCACCCGCAGGTAGGTGACGCTGATGGGGCGTACTGTTGCGCCGCGTGCCGAACGCCTGATTGCCGATTTTGACGCGATCGTGGTCGATATCAGCGACGTGGCGCAGCAGCGCAGCGGACGCGTGACGGTTGCCGGTGTGCCCTCGGCCGCTTACTACTTCATGCCGCGGGCGATGGCCGGGTTTCAGCAGCACTATCCGCGCGTGTGCATCAGGCTAATGGATATCCGTGCCGGTAACGTCTACAGCGCGGTCATGGATGGTCAGGCAGATTTTGGCCTGAGCTTTCTCGGCGCTCCGCAGCCGGATGTCACGTTTCTGCCGCTGGTGGATGAAGTCTACGCGGCGGCTTGTCGTCGCGATCGCCCGCTGGCCCGGGCGCCATCGGTAAGCTGGTCAACCTGTTACAGCCATCCCTGGGCAGGGCTGGATAAAAGCTCCGGTAACCGGCATCGGCTGGACCGCGCCCGCGGTGAGCTGAGGCCATCATGCGAAAGCGTCTGCGAGACCCGGCACGCCACCACCCTGCCAGGGATGGCGGAAGCGGGCCTGGGGATCGCCGCCGTTCGCGATGGCGCTGCCGGCCAGCGGCCATCCGGTGCTCACCGGTATAGCGCTGACTGATCCGGTGGTGCGGCGGCAGGTGGGGCTGTTAACCCGCCGCGGGCGCGCCCTGACGCCGCTCGCTGAGGCGCTGCGGCAGCGGATTGTGGCTGGCGCGCAGCCGTAGTGGCCGTGGCGTTGCAGGCCGGTACCGAATCCAGGCCGGTGGCGCGAATCCGCGTCTGCACCGTCGGCGAGGCCAGCCAGCGCAGCGGCGCCTGTTGCGGATGGTCGCTGCCGTGCACTACCGCGCCGGCAAAGCGGGTGACCGACTGCAGGTTTTCCGGGATATTACCGATAAACGTCACGCCCGGCTCCGGCAGCAGTTCGCTGACCTGCCGGAAGCCGAGGCTGTCATTGCCGGCGGCCACGCCGCGGGCGAGCGGCGTTTTCCCGACCTGATGATCCATCACCGCGAGGCGACGCCGGGGCGGGGAAACAGCTGTTCGCTGAGGTATTTCCCGCTGGCGCTGTCGGACCAGGCGACGCTGGGAGCCGCCTCCAGCGTCTGCCGCAGCACCGCCTTGTCATGAATATCCGGACGCGGGGCACCACGGCGCCGATTCGCGAATCCGCCAGCTCAACGCGACCGCCCGAGATCGCCCACTCCTGCCGCTCCAGCTCCGCCAGCGCGTAGCCTGGCATGATAACCACGTCCGCTTTTTCTCCGGCCGCCAGCCGCCCGGGAATGGCCTGCGGCGACTGGCCCATCGACGATCCGGGCGCGGTTTTCAGCGTCACGCCGTGGGTGCGCGCCTACTCGGGCGACAGCGGCTGCCAGGCCGCTTTAAAACCGCCGGAAATCATGATGGTTAACTCTGGCTGGCTGGCTGGCTGGCTGGCTGGCTGGCTGGCCGGCCGCGGCCGCCGTCTGGCTAAAAACGCCCGGCAGCAGCAGCGCGAATCCCCCTGCTTGTCTTTTCATTTTTTACCTGTCTCAGTGTTGGGGAACCGGCGCCGCCTGCGGGCGACGCGCCTGGCGATAGAGATAGAACGTGGCAAACAGGGCGCACAGCGCCGCGATACTCATCCAGTATGCCGGCGACGCTTTATCGCCGCTCCAGGCGATCGGCGCGGTCGACCCCGCCGAACAGCGCGGTGGTCAGGCTGTAAGCCAGCGAAAAGCCCGCGCCCCGTACTTGCACCGGCCTGACTTCGGTCAGCGCCGGGGTCATCGCGCCGTTATACAAGCCGTAAATCATTGACAGCCATAGCAACACGGCCAGCATCATGCCGAATCCCGGCGCCGCCGCCAGCAGGCTCAGCGCCGGCCAGGTGGTCAGCCGTGCGGTCAGGCTCAGGATAATCAGCAGCGGCTTGCGGCCGACGCGGTCGGAGAGGGCACCGCCCACCGGCAGCCAGCAGAAACTGGAGACCGCCGCCAGCAGCGTCACCAGCAGGCTGTCGGAGGCGCTCAGCAGCAGTACCCGCTTACCAACGGTCGGCGCACAGACGGTAATCAGGTCGAAGGCGGTGGTGGTCATTACCACCATCAGCATGCCGGCCGCGACAATTCGCCGCTGACCGAGCAGGGTACTACACACCCGGCGCAGGCCGGGATGAGCGCGGCGGTGCGCGAATGCGTCGCTCTCCTTCAGCCTGCGGCGCAGTGCAAAAATAAACGGGACGATCAGGCAGCCAACGAAAAACGGGATCCGCCAGTCCCAGGCGCGCAGCGCGCCGTCATCCAGTAGCGCCTTCAGCGCAAACCCCGGCCGGCGGCCACCACGATCGCCACCAGCTGGCAGGCTGGCGGCTGGTGTAGAAGCCCGTTCGTCCCGGGGGGCGATTTCAGCGAGGTAAATCGAGACGCCACCCGGCTCGGCGCCGGCGGAAAAGCCCTGCAGCAGGCGGCCGGTCAGCACCAGCAGCGGTGCCCACAGGCCGATGGTGGCGTACGGGGCACCAGCACAATCAAAAAGGGGCCGACCGCCATCAGCGACAGCGTGACAATCCGCCCCTGGCGGCGGCCCACTTTATCGATCTCGCCACCCAACACCACCGCCCCGATGGGGCGCATCAAAAAGCCGGCGCTAAACACTGCAAAGATCATCATCAGCGAGGCAACATCGCTGCTGGCGGGAAAAAACGCCTGCGCGAGGTAGGCGGCGTAAAAGCCGAACCGGAAGAGATCAAACTGTGCGAGGAAATTCGCCGAAGTGACGCGAAAAATCGCGCCCGCGCGGGCGCGCAGATCGCCGCGCAGGGCAGAAGATAAAGACATAGCACAGGCTCCAGAGTCAAATCGGCGGCAGCACGGGCCGCGGGGTAAGCGGCAGACTGACCGAGAGACGGCGGTGAGATAATTGCCTTGTTAACATGCATTAATGCCTACAACGCATTAATCAGCGCGCCTTTCAGGCGCACTGTGCGTTTTTATCCGCGGCGGGGCGGAAAAACAGTGAAAACAGGAGAGTGAAACTGTGAAGCCGGGCACGGCAGTGCGCCGGCCCGGCGGCGGCTCAGGCCCGCCAGAAAAAGCGTGAGCAGAGGATAAGAATCGGGAAAATTTCCAGACGACCGAGGATCATTGCCGCGCACATCAGGTATTTTGCCGCCGGCTGCAGCGTGCCAAACGTGGACGCGGTATCGCCAAAGCCCAGCCCCATATTATTGATACAGGCGGCGACGGTGGCGTAGCTGGTCAGCAAGTCATAGCCGAGGGCATTGAGCGTAGCGACAAAAAACACGCTGAAGGCGAGATAGAGGAAGAAAAAACTCCATACCGAACGCAGCACGCGATCGCTCAGCGGCGTGTCGCCAATGCGCACGCTAAGCAGCGCGCGCGGATGCGCCAGCTGGTGCAGCTCCTGGCGGCTCTGGCGGAACAACACCAGGCAGCGCAGCGCCTTGATTCCGCCGCAGGTAGAGCCTACGCAGCCGCCGAAAAAACTGGCGGTCAGCAGCAGGACAATGGTGTGCGACGGCCAGTTGGCATAATCACCGGTAGCGAGACCATTATCGGTTATCATGGAGCTGCTGAGAAAAAAGGCGTGCACCAGGCTTGCGCCGATGCCATACATCCCGGCCCGCCACACCTGCCAGGTGACGATCGCCACCAGCAGCGCGACGACCAGAAGAAAAAAACGCAGTTCGACGTTGCGCAGGAACGGCGTCAGGGTACGGCGGCTCAGCGCGACAAAGTACAGGGTGAAGTTGATCGCTGACAGCAGTGAAAACAGGCCGGCGACCGCTTCGATAGGCAGGCTGTCGTAGTAGCCAAGACTCTCGCTGCGGGTAGAAAAACCGCCCAGCGAGACCGTCGACAGCCCGTGACAAAAGGCATCAAACCACGGCATGCCCGCCAGCCGGTACGCCAGGCTGCAGACCAGCCCCAGCAGGGAATAGGTCAGCCAGAGGTTGCGTGACGTATCGGCAATGCGCGGCGTCAGCCGCTCCTCCTTGAACGGGCCGGGCATCTCCGACTGATAGAGCTTCATGCCGCCGACGCCTATCAGCGGCAGCACCGCCACCGCCAGCACGATAACGCCCAGTCCGCCGATAAAGTTCAGCTGGGCGCGGTACCACAGCCAGGCGCGCGGCAGCGCGCTGACGTCGCTGACCACCGTTGCGCCGGTGGTGGTAATGCCGGACACCCCTTCAAACAGCGCGTCCGCCAGGCGGAACTGCAGGCCGTCATCCAGCCAGAACGGCAGGGCACTGATCAGCGAAAACAGCAGCCAGAACAGGGAAATGATGACAAAACCGTCGCGGGTACGCAGCTGCATGCCGGCCCGCCGCGTGGCCAGCCAGGCCCCCCCGCCCAGCAGTGCGCAGAAGGCAAAGGTGGTAAAAAAAGCCAGATAGCTGCGCTCGCGATCAAGTAGCGCAATCAGCATCGGCGGCAGCATCGAAAACCCGTACAAAAATACCAGCAGACCACACAGGTGAGTGACGATTTGAATGCGCAACACATCAGGGCGAAGGGAACGCAGCAAAAGAGAACTCCGGTAACAGAAAAGGAACGGCAAACATCATGCCAGTCCCCGGCGCCGGCAACAAGTCGGCGACGGAGATGGCTGCTACGCCTCGCTGAATAGACATTTTTCCGGGCCGGGCCGACTAAACACCGACGGTGGAGGGAGGGGGTCGCGACCGCCATCTGCACGGCTACGCGTATCGGGAGAGGCCGACGAAGGGGGCGGTTTTCCGCTCGCCAGCGGGAGGATGAGCCGTTCCCGTTCGTTGCGCTCCCGCTCCCGGGAGGGGCTATCCGGACGGGCGCTATCCGTCGGGGGCATAAAATCCGGGGTAACCCCCGCTTCTTATGGATACGCACAAGTACAGCGGCCGGCAACAGGCCAGTCGTCGATCCTTGCCTCTCTAAATCGGTAAGCGTAATCCGTTGGTGGCGATAATGAATAAATCGAACGTTTACTGAGTTGGAGGACCAGGGCACGTATCCCCTGACAATCCAGGCAGACCCGTGGCCGGGGAGGCATTCAGGATCACCCTTTGGCTTATCGACAACAAAGCCCACATCAACCCTGACTCCCTCACTGTCTGGTGGGATGTAAAGGCCATTCAGGCCTGGTATGAGTCAGAAGCGTCCTCTTTCCGGGAAAGTCGCCGCGCTGTACAGACCTTGTCATCACTGCGCTCCTGATGATTAAACGCGTATTCCGGCCCATCCTGCGGACCACCGCGGGCTGGGTTGATTCCATTTTTGCCCGGATGAACAAACCGCTGCGCCGTTTGAATGACACCAGCGTCAGGAAGCGGGCCAGCCCGGTTAATGCCAGTGTCAACGTGCCAGGCCGGGAGGAAATGGGACATCAGATGACCGATCCCACCGGGCTGAAGGTCGGTGGTGAAGGCGAATGGCGGATCAAAAAACACGGTCAGGCACGCCTCTGGCCGCTGACGGCAAAACGCAGCAAACCCTGCGGGCGGACCTGCGGCTGGACAGTGTGACCGGTGCTGAAGCCGGGTCGGGGCTTATCCGGCAGACCCGGCGAAAATCCGCACCGCCGCAGCGCACGGGGCGGAGGACACCCGCTCAGGTCACGATGAACAGCGGCGTCAGCACGCCGGCGGCCTTATCCCGGCGCGAAAGGGGCGGCCGGCCGGTACGTACGCCGACCGCAATCGCGCGGTAGCGAATCCGCGGCTGAGCGGGAGCCGCGCCGGTGGACCCGGATAGCCGAATATCAGCGTCGTTTGATAGCGACAGCGGTACCGTACCGGGTGAAGCCGTTATTCGGTAAATCACAGGCGCTGCGGCCGACGGTGGTCAGGTCGCAGGGGCTCAGGCCGTGGCGCAGGGGCTGAACAACGCGACGGAGAGCGGTTCGCCGGCCGGCGCGCGCATCGCCTGAAGACCCCGTTCGCGACGGCGTGGCGCACCCGAAGTCTGCGTTGTTCAGCAAAGCCCGGCAAAGGGGAGTGCGCTGGGTGGTGTTGACCCGACGCGTGTCGGGAAGCGGGAGGGGATAAACAATGGGTAAAAAGCAAAAAACCAGGCGTCTGCTGACGTCTGGTTTCTTAAATGTGGCTCCTCTGACTGGACTCGAACCAGTGACATACGGATTAACAGTCCGCCGTTCTACCGACTGAACTACAGAGGAATTGTCTGGAACGGGGCGCATAATACTGCGCGCCATCGGGGTTGTAAAGGGGGAAAACGCCGGCGCGGGTGCGACTGCCGGGATTTTCAGCAGATTGCGTGTTTTTACCGCACGGGGCGCCTGGTTTTCCCCGGGGCGTCACATTCCGGCGATGCCGCTGCCGCTGCCGCTGCCGGACGCGCGGCACGCGTTATTCACAGCGGATTGTAAAGCCGCGTTCTCAGCCCCGGGATGACCGGGCTAAGAATCGACATTAGCACGCAGGTCCCGCAGGTCCCGCAGGTTCAGCCGCGAGGGCAGAGGGGAGAGGGGATAAAGCGGTGTGGCCGTAGCCATGCGCTGGGCGTTGCACGCGACGGCAACGCCCAGAGCGCCGCGCGGCCGACAGCGACCGGCTGCCCGGAGGGGGGAAGCGAGCCGATCCCGCGGTTACGCACCCTCTCACCTCGCCAGCGGAGGGCGGTATTGACGGTGTGCAACCTGCGCCACGTGAGCATATTTAGCGACGTCGCCCGCCAGCGGCGACGCGGGGCCCGCCCCGCCGATACCGCGCGCGATCGGCTGATGGCGGCGCGGTCCGGCCTCACCGCCCGGAGAAAACGCCGCCCCCGCACCGTGCAGCGCTGCACTGCGCTGGTGCGGGCCGCCGCCGCTGGCCGCATTGCGGTATTACCTGCGCTTATCGTCACGCGGCTGCCAGCGGCTTTTCTTATCTCTCCGCTCCCGCTGCCGTATGTTGGCCTGCATCTTGCACACTGATTTGCTTCAGACCATTTCATAGCGAGCAGGGCGACACCGTGACGGGGGCAATCATGAACTTAAGAAGACTCAAATATTTCGTGAAAATCGTGGATATTGGCAGTCTGACCCAGGCTGCGGAAGTGTTGCACATCGCGCAGCCGGCGCTGAGCCAGCAGGTGGCGACGCTGGAGGGTGAGCTGGATCAGCAGCTGCTGGTTCGCACCAAGCGCGGAGTGACGCCTACCGAGGCGGGAAAAATTCTCTATGCGCACGCGCGCACCATCCTGCGCCAGTGTGAGCAGGCGCAGCTGGCGGTGGTGAACGCCGGGCAGGTTCTCAGTGGGCAGGTGTCCATTGGTCTCGCACCGGGCACCGCCGCCTCTTCGTTGACCATGCCGCTGCTGCGGGCGGTGCGCGAGCAGTACCCCGACGTTCTGATTTACCTGCATGAAAACAGCGGCGCGCTGCTGAATGAGAAGCTGATTCACGGCCAGCTGGATATGGCGGTGCTGTATGACCGCGCGCCGGGCAGCGGGATCGTCAGCACGGCGCTGATGAAGGAGGATTTGTGGCTGGTGGGCAGCGGTGACTGCCCCGGCGCCAGCGTCGATCTGGCCGAGGTGGCGCAGCGCAGCCTGTTTCTGCCGCGCGATTTGAGCGATGTGCGCAAGCGCGTCGACGAGGCCTTCTCCCTGCGCCGCCTCAGCGCGCGCATCATCGGCGAGATCGAATCCATTGCCACCCTCAGCGCGGCGGTGGCCAGCGGCATGGGCGTGACCGTGCTGCCGGAATCGGCCGCCCGCGCGCTGGTCAGTACCGGCCAGGCGTGGATGGCGCGCATTACCAGCCCGACGCTGACGCTGCCGCTCTCCCTGAATGTGTCCGCGCGGGCGCCGCTGTCACCGGCGGCGCAGGCGGTCCGGCACATCCTGCTGTCGCTGCCGCATAAACCGGTCAGCGAGGGGCGAGCGCTGATGCTGGCAGGCTGACTGGCCCTGCGAGGCCGCACGGCCGGCCCCGTTTGATATACCCTAAACGAATAAACACGCTTTTTTTATTATTTGTCGTGCTTCCGACGCCTCCCTACCATAGCGTGAAATCAGGCGGTAACGAGGATGTCATGGCGTGAATTTTCAACAGCTTAAAATTATTCGTGAAGCCGCGCGCTGCGATTTTAATCTCACCGAGGTCGCCAGTCATCTCTATACCTCGCAATCGGGCGTCAGCCGCCACATCCGCGATCTGGAAGATGAACTGGGGGTGGAGATTTTTATCCGCCGCGGAAAACGGCTGCTGGGCATGACCGAACCGGGCAAGGCCCTGTTGACTATCGCTGAACGCATCCTGGACGAGGCGGGTAAAGTGCGGCGGCTGGCCGAGGTGTTTACCAACGAAACCCGCGGCGTGCTAACCATCGCCACCACCCATACCCAGGCGCGCTACAGCCTGCCGCGGGTAGTAAAAGCTTTTCGCCAGCTGTGGCCGGGGGTGCGGCTGGAGCTGAACCAGGGCTCACCGCAGGAGATTGTAGCGATGCTACAGGCCGGCGAAGCCGATATTGGCATCGCCAGTGAGCAGGTGATGAGCCATGCCGGACTGTGCGCCTTCCCGTGGTTTAGCTGGTATCACGCGCTGCTGGTGCCGGCGGATCATCCCCTGACGACGCAGCCGCCGACGCTGACGCAGCTGGCGCGCTATCCGCTGATAACCTACCGGCAGGGTATTACCGGGCGCTCACGGGTTGACAGCGCCTTTCAACACGCCGGCCTGCAGCCGGATATCGTGCTGAGCGCGCAGGACTCGGACGTGGTGAAAACCTATGTCGAATTGGGGCTGGGCGTGGGGATCCTCGCTGAGCAGGCCTGCCAGGCCGACGAGGAGAACGGGCTGGTGCGTCTGGATGCCCGTTCGCTGTTTGCACCGAGCACCGTCTGGCTGGGGCTGAAGCAGGGGCAGCTGCAGCGTAATTTTGTCTGGCAGTTTATTGCATTGTGTAACGCTAACCTGTCGCTGGACGAGATCAAACGTCAGGCGCTGCAGCCGGTCGGCAGCGGTGGCGCAGAGCCGGCAATCGACTTCGAAATCTGACCGCACCCGTGCGGCCGGCACTTTGGCGTTTGCCCGCTCTTCAGGCTATAGTGCCTGCGCCGCCGCGTGGCGGTCACGGGCGAGGAGAGAGCGATGGATATCCGTCTGGCGCCGCTGTGCGCAGACGATGTGCCGCAGGCGCAGGCGCTGACCCAGCAGCTGCGCTGGCCACACCGGCTGGCCGACTGGCAGCAGGCATGGCGTCTGGGAGAGGGACTGGCCGCGCTGGAGCAGGACAGGGTCATCGGCACGCTGCTTTACTGGCGCTGGGGGCGGCGAGCGACCCTCGGGCTGGTGGTGGTCGACCCGCAGCGGCAGCGCTGCGGCATCGGACAGCGGCTGATGCAGGCCGCGCTGGCGCGGCTGGGGGATGTCCCCCTCCGGCTGCACGCGACCGAGGCGGGCGTTTCGCTGTATCGCCGCTGGGGATTTATCCCCGCGGGCCGCGTCGTGCAGCAGCAAACGGCGTCCCTGCCGGCGCGGGCTGCGCCGCCGCTCCCGCCCGGCTGGCAGCGGCGCGCCGCGCGCCGCGATGATCTCTGGCGGCTGGCCCGCTGGGACCATGCCGCCAGCGGCTTCTGGCGACCCACGTTAATGCACGCGCTGCTGAGTGACGCGCAGCAGGTGACGGTGGTGCGCTCGCCACAGCGCGACGAGGGAATGGTGGCGGTGCGGCGCTTTGGCCACGGCTACCAGATCGGCCCGCTGCTGGCGCGCACGCCGTTCGCCGCCCGCTGGCTGCTGGCCGATGCGCTGGCGTCGCTGGCCGGCGAGGTTGTGCGGGTGGACAGTGAGGCGGCGGCGGGGCTGGGTGACTGGCTGACGCAGCGGGGATTATGCCAGGTCGACGCGCCCACGTTGATGGTCCGCGGCGCGCCGTGGCAGCCGCGGCCCGGCGGTATGAAGGCCTTTGCGCTTTACAGTCAGGCGCTGGCCTGAGGGCCGGCTGCGTGCATCAGTGAGGCAATCTCCTGCGCCGGCAGCGCGCGGGAGAACAGCCAGCCCTGAAAGCGCTGACAGCCCATCGCCGCCAGCGAGCGGTAGTGTGCCGCCTGCTCGACCCCTTCGGCGACCACGTCAATCTCCAGTGCCTGGCACATGGCTACGATAGCGCGGATGGTCTGTTCGTTGCCGGCGTTGTGGCTCATGTCCAGCACAAACGAACGATCGATTTTCACCTCGCCTATTGCCAGATTGCGCAGCCCGGTCAGCGACGCGTCGCCGGTGCCAAAATTATCCATTGAAACCCCGACCTGCATCGCCTGCAGCGCCTGCAGTTTGCGCTGGACATCGGCTAGCTCGCCGTTCAGGGTGGTTTCCGCCATCTCTATGCTAAGGCGGCCGGGAAGGACGCCGTGACGTAGCAGGCTCTGCTCAACCCGCAGAACGAAATCGGGCTGCTTAAGCTGACGCGGGCTGACGTTCACCGACGCGCGCAGCGCGGCCAGTGCCGGTTGTTGCTGCCACGCGCGCAGCTGCTGGCAAACCTGGTCCAGTACCCAGTCGCTGAGGGTAATGATCAGCCCGGAGTGTTCTGCCACCGGAATGAAGCGCGACGGGGGAATCAGCTCACCGGCGGCATTTTCCCAGCGCAGCAGCGCTTCCACGCCGTCGATGCGTCCGTCGCGACGATACTGCGGTTGATAAAGCAGAAACAGCTCGTTATTGTCCAGCGCGCGACGCAGGCCGCGCTCAATGCTGTCGCGCTGACTTTGCGCTTCACCCAGCCGCGGTGACCACAGCATCCAGCGCTGCTGTTTGCGCTTGGAGTAGTACTGTGCCATGTCGGCTTTGTGCAGCATTTCGCTGACCGGCTGGTCGTCGGCCTGAAACAGGTAGATGCCAATGCTGGTGCTGATGGTCACCACGTGGCCGTCCAGCGTACACTCCTGACTGATGGCGTCAATCAGGCGCTCGGCCAGCACGCTCAGCCGGTCGTACGCGTGCGTCCGATCCTCGCCGAGAGACTGAATCAGTACCGCAAACTCATCCCCGCCCAGCCGGGAAATGATGTCACCGCTGCGCAGCGTCTGGCGCAGGCGGCTGGCCACTTCGACCAGTAGCCGATCGCCGGCGCTGTGGCCGAGGCTGTCGTTAACGTCCTTAAAGCGGTTGAGATCGAGATACAGCAGGGCATGCCAGTTGCCGCTAAGCCGGGCCCGTTCGCGCGCGGCGTCCACTTTGCTAAAAAAGCGTGAGCGGTTATCCAGCTGGGTAAGATGATCGTGCCACGCCAGCTGGTGCATCTCCTGCTCGCGCGCCTTGCTCTCGGTAATGTCGGTGACTTTACCCAGCATCTCCAGCGCCATGCCGCGCTCGTCGTGACGAACCGCTTTGCCGATGTTGCGCAGCCAGACGGTTTGCTGGTGGGCAAGAATAATGCGGTATTCACAGTTGAAGACCGGCGTCGCGCCGCGTAAATGGCTGGCCAGCGCGTCGCTATAGCGCTGGCGGTCGTCCGGATGAATCAGCGTAAACAGTTCGCTGTCGCGATGCCGCAGCCGGGTTTCGTCAAAGCCAAACAGCCGGCTCCAGCAGTGATTATGTGACACCCAGCCCTCGCCGATATCCCACAGCCAGAATCCCTCTTCGGCGATCTCCAGCGTCTGCTCAAGCCGGCGGCGCAGGCGGCGCTCCTCTTCCTGCGCCAGCAGCTCGGCGCTGACGTCGGTACCGATAAACAGATATTCCGGTGACGCCGGCGGTTTTTGCGTGATAACCGAGTGGGTTTTGACAAAGCGTGGGGACAGCCCATCTTGCAGTTCGAGCACCTGATCGTCCTGCTGCAGGGTGGACAGTAGCAGGCGGCGCTCGGAGAGGCGCGACCAGAGTCGCTTACCGGAAGCGTTGGCGAACAGCAGCGATCCGTCACTGTCGGCGAGAAAGATGGAGTTGGTACTGTGATCCAGTATTTGCGCAAAAATGGCGTCGCGTTCTTCAGGCGGTCGGTAGCGTGGCATAGTTACATCGTTGCGCAGTGGATATTCCAGGAAAAATCTTATTGACTGATTATCGGTGTGTTTTTAAGCGATGTCTATTAAATTTCTGGTGGTTAAACAATAAGCGCACTCGTCGCGCGGCAACCGGTGGAAAGCGCTGGCGGCGGACCGGCAATGTGCTATGCTCACTCTCTGGCCGCCCAGGCGGCGAACCGCGGTTGTTCCCCAGCCGGCTTTCTTCCACTACAGGCTGCGGCAGACGTGACGTTGCTGGCAGGATGAGTACCGTAGCGACGTCATGAATCATCATCCGACCCCTCCGCCCGAACGTGATACGCCATCGCCGTTGACCGATGCGCATTTTGCCCTGTTGGTGCTTGCGGTAACCGCTTTCACGCTGATAATCTTTGTGCTGTTAATTATCGTCTGGCTCGCCTGACGGCGGGCCGTGTTTGTTACAGAGAGACGAGTGCATGGATAATCATAATGACAAAATGGTCGCCATTATCGGGCTGCTCTCGGCGGCGCTGATCGCGGTTACCCTGTTATTTTCTCTCACCTGGTATAATACCCGCCACCACGACGGCGCAGAGCCGGTAATCCTCTCCAGCTGTGCGTCGGCGGATAGGCCAGCCAGCGTTCCCTGAGGGCCGCCGTCCGCGGCCGACTATCCCTTTGCCCGCTGCGGTTTGCCTGAAAATAAAAAGCGCAGCAGCGCTACTCGCAGGTGCAGTTGATACAGCGCGAACGCGCAGCCAAACACCATCACTAATCCCAGCAAAAAGCCCAGCGTATTGCTGGCGATGTGCGGAGTAATAAAAAAGCCGTACAGCAGCGTCAGCGGATGGTGCACCAGATAGATAAACAGCGAGGCGTTAACCAGCCAGGTGATGCGCGGAGAGTGGGCATTGAGAAAGCGGTGGCCGAAGGCAAACACTACGTTAACCATCCACAGGCCCATCAGCGTACTGATGATAGCGTCCAGCTCGTACAGCCAGCCGCTGCCGAGGCTGTAGCGCTGGTTGAGCAGATAGGCGATAAACGCCAGCAGGGCGCCGATAAAGGTGGCCGGGCGCGGAGTTAAGAACAGTGTTTTCAGATCTGGCCGAATAAAAGCCAGCGCGCCAATCAAAAAGAACGGTAAGTAAAGCAGCGTTTGCATGACGGTAAAGTGAAACAGCCCGTCGCCCAGCAGCGCCGGATGCGTCAGAAGAATTGCCCGGCGAAACAGCGCCCACATGCCTGCCCAGGTGAGAAAAATCAGCGTTAATTTTGTCCAACTACTCTCAGAATGGTCTGTATTTTGCCCCCACTGTTTCAGCCGCCGAAACAGCAGATAGCCAAGCAGGGTAAACAGCACCAGCACCAGCAAAAACCACAGGTGTGAAATTAAATCCCACCCCAGCGCATTGTACTTTTGGTACAGGGTAAAGTGGTCCCAGTCGCCGGCCTTCGGACTGAACGCGCGCAGCAAAAAAAACTGCGGCAGGGTGATAAGCGGGATCGCCGCCAGCATCGGAATGCCCACCCGTTCAAGACGCATCTTGAGCCAGTGCGACGGGGCATAGCGCAGGTAGAGCATCAGCGAAAAGTAGCCGGAGATGACAAAAAACACCTGCATGCGGAAGGCGTGAATAAAGTCGTTAAATACCGTCAGCCAGAGGCTGGGCGTGGCGCTGTTCACTGCCCAGCCGTGGCTGGAGTAGATCAATGAGAGGTGAAACGGCACGCCCAGTAGCATTAGCCAGGCGCGAATCGAGTCAAAAAAATACTCACGTTGCGGTGTGTGTGTGGTCATAGTCATCCCAAAGTGTATCCCAAAAAACGCAGTGCGAGGCCGCTGTTTAGCGCGGCGGAAGCGCGCGGGACGCGGCCTTGCAATCGGGAATAATCCTCAATCCATCAGTGTGCAACATGCGCTATGATTTGACCATCAGCAGAATCTGGAAGCGCCGGAAAACTGGCCGGGTAAACGCTTGAGAAATGGGGGCTTGCGCCGCTGTTCAGGCCGGAACATAATCGCCGGCAGGCTGTCAGAATCGCGATTAATCCATTAAGATGAAGCGAATTGATTTAAGCACACGAAAGGGGGAGTTGTGCTAATTAAAATGAAAAACACACCGGGACTGAGAAAATTGCGCTGGGTCAGTGCAGCGGTTGTGCTGTCACTGTATACCAGCGGTAGCTGGGCGTTCAGCATTGATGACGTGGCTAAGCAGGCGAAGGAGATGGCCGGCAAAAGCTTCGATGCGCCAAAGAGCAATCTCCCCTCACAGTTTCGCGAGATGAAATTTGCTGACTACCAGCAGATTCAGTTCAACCACGATAAGGCCTACTGGGGTAAGTTGCGCACGCCGTTCAAGCTGGAGTTTTATCATCAGGGGATGTATTTCGATACCCCGGTGAAGCTGAATGAGGTGACGGCCACTTCAGTGCGTGAAATCAAATATAATCCGGACTACTTTACTTTCGGCAACGTTAAGCACGATGCCGATACGGTCAAAAACCTCGGTTTTGCCGGTTTCAAAGTGCTCTATCCGATCAATCACAACGATAAATCCGACGAGATCGCCAGCTGGCTGGGTGCCAGCTACTTCCGCGTGATCGGCGCCGGGCAGGTGTACGGCCTTTCGGCGCGCGGGCTGGCGATTGATACCGCTCTGCCGTCTGGCGAAGAGTTTCCGCGCTTCAAAGAGTACTGGATTGAGCGACCGAAGCCGCGCGATAAGCACCTGGTGATTTATGCGCTGCTTGACTCGCCGCGGGCTACCGGCGCATACCGCTTTGTGCTCTGGCCGGGCAAGGAGAGCAAGGTTGACGTGCAGGCGAAAGTCTATCTGCGTGATAAAGTGGGCAAGCTGGGCGTCGCGCCGCTGACCAGCATGTTCCTGTTTGGCTCGCATCAGCCGTCGACGGTCACTAACTTCCGCCCGGCGCTGCATGACTCTAACGGTCTGTCTATCCATGCCGGCAACGGCGAATGGATTTGGCGTCCGCTCAATAACCCGCGCCACCTGGCGGTCAGCACCTTTACGGTGGAGGATCCGCAGGGCTTTGGTCTGCTGCAGCGCGGCCGCGAGTTTAGCCACTATCAGGACCTTGACGATCGCTACGATCTGCGCCCCAGCGGCTGGGTGGAGCCGGTGGGCAAGTGGGGTAAAGGACACGTCGAGCTGGTGGAAATCCCGACCGGGGATGAAACCAACGACAACATCGTGGCGTTCTGGTCACCGGACACCCCGCCCGAGCCGGGCAAAGAGATGGACATCAACTATCGCCTGTACTTCACGCGTAACGAAGACAAAATGCACTCGCCGGACACGGCGTGGGTCAAGCAGACCCTGCGTTCTACCGGCGATGTGAAGCAGGCTAACCTGGTCCGCCAGCCCGACGGCAGCATTGCCTTTATCATTGACTACGTCGGTGATGAGATGAGCAAGCTGCCGGAAGACACCCCGCTGACCCCGCAGGTGAGCGTCGGTGATAACGGCGAGCTGGTGGAGAGCAGCGTGCGCTATAACCCGGTCACTAAAGGCTGGCGTCTGGTGCTGCGCGTGCGTGTAAAAGAGGCGAAACAGCCGTTGGAAATGCGCGCCGCGCTGGCCAATGGCGACAAAACGCTGACCGAAACCTGGAGCTATCAGTTACCTGCCAATGAATAAGCCTACTGAAAAAGCCGCCGAATATATTGCGATGCTGCCCCTTTCCGCCGAGCGGAAAGGGGCGCTCACCCGCGCGCTGCCGGCGGATGATACCGACGCGCTCAGCCATGTCCACCAGGCGCTGTCCGTGCAGGAGCCGGTGGCGAGCCGCCCCGATGATTCGCCGCTGGCGTCGGTTAAATCCCGCGTGGAGATGCACTGGCCCGACGCCGTGGACGGCGGCGCCCAGTTTGATCGGGACGCACTGGACCGCACGACCCTGAAGGCGATGCCGGAACATCACCGCGCTTCAATGTATCCGGAGGCGTGGCGCACTAACCCGGTTGCACGCTTCTGGGATACCCTGCGTGGGCGAAAGAGCACTCACCGCTACGCCACCGCCGAAGAGCAGCAGGCCGAAGACAAATGGCGCCACGTTGGCTCCTTTCGTCGCTACATCCTGCTGATCCTGACGCTGTTCCAGACCGCCGTGGCCACCTGGTATATGAAGACCATTCTGCCGTACCAGGGCTGGGCACTGATCGATCCGATGGAGATGCTGAATCAGAACTGGCAGCAGTCCGCGCTGCATATCCTGCCGTACGTGCTGCAGACCGGGATTCTGTTCCTGTTTGCCATCCTGTTCTGCTGGGTCTCCGCCGGCTTCTGGACCGCGCTGATGGGCTTCTTACAGCTGCTGATTGGCCGGGACAAATACAGTATCTCCTACGGCCTGCAGGACGATGAGCCGATCAATCCCGAGCACCGTACCGCGCTGATCATGCCCATCTGTAACGAAGACGTGGAGCGGGTGTTTGCCGGCCTGCGCGCGACCTGGGAATCGGTGGTCCGCACCGGACAGCAGGCGCATTTTGACGTGTATATCCTCAGCGACAGCTACAACGCCGACATTGCCATGGCGGAGCAGAAAGCGTGGATGGAGCTGGTTCGCGACGTTGGCGGTGCCGGTAAAATTTTCTATCGCCGCCGCCGCCGCCGCGTGAAGCGCAAGAGTGGTAACATCGATGATTTCTGCCGCCGCTGGGGCAGCCAGTACAGCTATATGGTGGTGCTGGACGCCGACAGCGTGATGAGCGGCGAGTGCCTGACCGGTCTGGTGCGGCTGATGGAGGCCAATCCCAACGCCGGGATTATCCAGTCATCGCCGAAAGCCTCCGGGATGGATACCCTCTACGCGCGCTGCCAGCAGTTTGCCACCCGGGTGTACGGACCGCTGTTTACCGCCGGCCTGCATTTCTGGCAGCTCGGGGAGTCGCACTACTGGGGGCATAACGCCATCATCCGCATTAAGCCGTTTATCGAGCACTGCGCGCTGGCGCCGCTGCCCGGCGAAGGCTCATTTGCCGGTTCGATCCTGTCGCACGACTTCGTGGAGGCGGCGCTGATGCGGCGCGCCGGTTGGGGAGTGTGGATTGCCTACGATCTGCCAGGTTCCTACGAGGAGCTGCCGCCCAACCTGCTGGACGAGCTGAAGCGAGACCGCCGCTGGTGTCACGGCAACCTGATGAACTTTCGCCTGTTTTTGGTGAAGGGCATGCACCCGGTACACCGCGCGGTATTCCTGACCGGGGTGATGTCCTACCTGTCGGCCCCGCTGTGGTTTATGTTCCTGGCGCTCTCCACCGCGCTGCAGGTGGTGCATACGCTGGTGGAGCCGACCTACTTTCTGCAGCCCCGACAGCTGTTTCCGGTGTGGCCGCAGTGGCGGCCGGAGCTGGCGATTGCGCTCTTCTCCACGACGCTGGTGCTGCTGTTCCTGCCGAAGCTGCTCAGCGTGGTGCTGATCTGGTGTAAGGGGGCAAAGGCCTACGGCGGCGCGCTGCGGCTGTTTGTGTCCCTGATGCTGGAGATGCTGTTCTCGGTGCTGTTGGCGCCGGTGCGCATGCTGTTTCACACCGTGTTTGTGGTCAGCGCTTTCCTCGGCTGGGAAGTGGTGTGGAACTCACCGCAGCGCGACGATGACGCCACGCCGTGGAGCGAAGCGCTGCGCCGGCACGGTTCGCAGATGCTGTTGGGTATCGTCTGGGCGGTGGGCATGGGCTGGTTGGATCTCAACTTCCTGTGGTGGCTGTCGCCAATTGTCTTCTCGCTGATCCTGTCGCCGTTTGTGTCGGTGATCTCCAGCCGCGCAACGATCGGACTGAAAAGCCGCCGCGCGAAGCTGTTTCTGATCCCCGAAGAGTATCAGACGCCGAAAGAGCTGGAAGATACCGATCGCTACGTGGCGCTGAACCGCGCGCGGGCGCTGGACGACGGCTTTATGCATGCCGTGTTCCATCCGGCCTTTAATGCGCTGGCCAGCGCGCTGGCGACCTCGCGTCACCTGCGCAGTGATGTGCTGGAGTATGCCCGCGACCGCCGCGTTGAGCAGGCGCTGGGTGAGTCTCCTGAGAAGCTCAATCGCGACCAGCGTTTACTGCTGCTGAGCGACCCGGTCACCCTGGCCCGGCTGCACTACCGCCTGTGGCAGAGCGCCGATAAGTATCACGACTGGTTTGACAGCTATCAGCGGCTGACGCTGAACCCGCAGGCGCTGCGGCACGATAGCTGACTGTAGAAGACGCGCCGGGTTGAACCCGGCGCTTTTTTATCTGACGCGCGAATAACGGGACACGATCCGCGCTGTCACTCTGCGAGATCGCGCGATGCCCCTTTCCCACCTCTGCCAACGTTTCATCGTACTTACCCTCTGCGCCAGCCTGCTGAGCGGCTGCGGCAGTATCATCAGCCGCACACTGCCGGGGCAGGGGCACGGCAATCAGTATTATCCCGGCGTGCAGTGGGATGTGCGCGACGGTGGGTGGCGCTGGCTGACCATCCTCGATTTGCCGCTGTCGCTGCTGCTGGATACCCTGCTGCTGCCGGTGGATATCCAGCATGGCCCGTGGGAATAGCGGTTTACGCCCAGCGGTTGTCGGCGTCGGTGTTATCGTCCTCCCACTCTTCGGCTGCGGCCTCGCCCTCTTCGCTGTCCAGCGGCGGGTCGTACTGAAATTCGTTATCGTCCCACTCATACAGCGTCTGTTCGGCCGGCCAGTCGCGGCGCAAATCAACCTCGTCAAAATCGCCGTCAAACACCGCCTGCGCCGCCTCGCCGGAGGCCAGCGGATAACCTTCGCTCTCTTCTGACTCTTCGGCGTGAAATTCCGCCTGCCAGTTTACTTCGCCGTCGCGCATCACGTAGCGTTGCAAAGAGAATTGCGCCACGCTGGCGTCCTCTTCGCTGACGCCTTCGTTTTCCAGAAAGGCCTCGCGTGCGGCATCAATTGCTTCTTCCAGGGTGGAGTAGAGTTCCATGGCCGTCTCCTGCTAATGGGGGATTTCAGTTCAGACTAAGTGTTAACGCCAGCAGGAAAGATGCAAGTCGGGGAAAGAAAAAAAAGCGCTGGAAGCGGGGAGGCGGGCGGGCCGGAGCCACGCCCGCCGGGGCGGGTTCGTGGATCAATACAGGGAAGGTGCCCCCTCCGGGCGGGTTTTAAAGCGGCGGTGCAGCCACATATACTGCGCCGGGGCCATCAGGACGCCGTGCTCGACCACTTTATTCATGAACGTGGCGGTACTGGCTTCATCGTCCAGCGGCATCTCCTCGCTGACGTCCGGCAGAATCGCCAGCTCGTAGCCCTTGCCGCCCGGCAGGCGGCGCGGCACAAACGGGATAACCGACGGTTTTGCCATTCGCGCCAGCATCCAGGTGCCGCGGGTGGTGGCGGCATCCGGCACGGCAAAAAAGGGCACAAACACGCTGGCGCGCGGGCCGTAGTCATGGTCCGGCGCGTACCAGATTATCTCATTGGCTTTCATTGCGCGGATCATGCCTTTTACGTCGGCGCGATCAATCATCGATTTATTGGAACGCATCCGACCCCAGGTCTGCAGCCAGTCCAGCAGCGCGTTGTCGTTCGGCCGGTACACGCCAATCCCGGGATTGTGGATGCCAAAAATGCGGGCGCCCAGCTCAAGGGTTAAGAAGTGCATACCAATCAGCAGTACGCCGCGTCCCTTTTGCTGCGCTTTGGTGATGTTGTCCAGACCGGTGACGGTAAACCAGCGGCTGATGCGCCAGTCCGGCCAGAACCAGGCCATACCGGTCTCAATCAGCCCCATGCCAACCGACTCAAAGTTTTTCCGCACCATGGCGTCGCGCTCGGCCTGCGGCATGGTGGGAAAGCAGAGGGCAATGTTGCGTTCGGCAATCGCTACGCGGCGTTTTAAAAAGCGCATGGACAGGCGGCCAAGTCCGCAGCCTATGTAGCAGAGCAGCGGATAGGGCAACAGCACCAGCAGATAGAGCAGAATAATACCAAACCAGGTTAACCAATATCGGGGGTGCAGCAGTGCGCGAGAAAAGTGAGGCAGCTGAGTCATTGTCATCCAGTTTGTCAATAGGGGGGCGCTAACGTCCAGCCCCGTCCGGGTCATTGAGGCCTATTGTGCCATTTTTTCGCGTTTTCGGAAACGCGGCGGAAGGATCCGCCGCGCCGCAGGCGGTAGGTTACTGACGAAACAGGCCTTTCACCTCATGCGGCTCACTGCGCCAGTACTGCGGTGGCCCCTGTACGGTGGCCCCCAGTGCCGCTGCGGCGTGCCACGGCCAGCGCGGGTTATACAGCATGCCGCGCGCCAGGGCGACCATGTCCGCCTCGCCCTGCTGCAGGATCGCTTCCGCCTGCTGCGGTTCGGTGATCAGCCCGACCGCAATCACCGGGATGTTCACCTGCTGGCGCAAAGCGGCGGCAAACGGTACCTGGTAGTTGGGACCTACGGGGATCTGCTGCGCCGGCGACAGTCCGCCGCTGGACGCGTGAATGTATGCGCAGCCGCGTGCTTCCAGCGCCTGGCTCAGCGCGATAGACTGTGCGATATCCCAGCCGCCGTCCACCCAGTCGCTGGCCGACAGCCGCAGGCCGACCGGCTTATGCGCTGGCACTGCGGCGCGCACCGCGCTGAATACCTCCAGCGTCAGCCGCATCCGGTTCTCCAGCGACCCGCCCCAGCGGTCCTCGCGCTGATTCGACAGCGGCGATAAAAACTGATGCAGCAGGTAGCCGTGCGCGGCGTGGATCTCAATCAGGTCAATGCCCAGCCGATCGGCACGCTGGGCGCTGGTGACAAAGTCGGCAATCAGCCCGGCAATCTCCTCCTCGCGCATGGCGGTCGGCGGCGCGTCGGCGTCGCTGAACGGTCGGGCGGAGGCCGAGACCGTCTGCCAGCCGCCCTGGCCTATCGGCAGCTGCTTGCCGCCGCGCCACGGCTGGGCACAGCTGGCTTTCCGGCCGGCGTGGCCGAGCTGGATGCCGATTGGCATGGTGGAGTAGCGGCGGACATCGTCCAGCACCTCGCCGAGCGCCCGCTCGCTGGCGTCGTCCCACAGCCCTAAATCTTGCGGGGTAATCCGCCCCGGCGGCGTCACGGCGGTGGCTTCGATAATCAGTAATCCGGCGCCCGACAGCGCCAGCTGGCCAAGATGAATTCGGTGCCAGGCGGTGGCCCGCCCCTCGTCGGCCGAGTACTGGCACATGGGGGCAATGGCGATACGGTTTGGCAGGGTCAGGGCACCCAGCGTAATCGGGCTAAACAGATGCGACATGCTTCACTCCTTGCAAGATAAGAATAACGGCAGACAGCATTGATGGTTGTCGCTGACGCGCATCCGGTCAAGGCAGCACGTGCCCGGGACTGTTATTTAGGGGCAAATCAGGTATCATGCGCGGCGAATTTATGCTTGATTGCCAAAGGAAACGTACACCATGCCAGTGTTACACAACCTCGTCTCCAATAAAGAGCTGAAGGCGCGCATGCTCGCTGAAACCGAGCCGCGCACCACGGTCTCCTTTTATAAATATTTCACTATCGCCGATCCGCAAGCCTTCCGCGACGCGCTGTACCGCGCGCTGACCGCGCTGCAGGTCTTTGGCCGTATCTACGTTGCTGGCGAGGGCATCAATGCCCAGGTCAGCGTGCCGGCGAGCCGCTATGAGGCGATGAAAGACACGCTGTACGCCTTTGATCCGGCGCTCAATAACCTGCGCATGAATATCGCGCTGGAGGATGACGGTAAGTCGTTCTGGGTGCTGCGCCTCAAGGTGCGCGACCGCATTGTGGCCGACGGTATTGACGATGCGCACTTCGACCCCAGCAACGTCGGTCAGTATCTGAAGGCGGCGGAGGTGAACGCGATGCTCGACGATCCCGACGCGGTGTTTGTGGATATGCGCAACCACTATGAGTATGAAGTGGGCCATTTCGATAACGCTGTTGAAGTGCCGGCCGATACCTTCCGCGACCAGCTGCCCATGGCCGTGGATATGCTCAAGGGAGAACGTGACAAAAAAATTGTCATGTACTGCACCGGTGGGATCCGCTGTGAAAAAGCCAGCGCCTGGATGAAGCACAACGGTTTTGACAACGTTTATCACATTGAGGGCGGGATCATTGAGTACGCCCGCCGCGCGCGTGAGCAGGGCTTACCCGTGCGCTTCAAAGGCAAGAACTTTGTGTTCGATGAGCGGATGGGGGAGCGCATTTCTGAGGATGTCCTGTCCCACTGCCACCAGTGCGGTGCGCCCTGTGATACGCACACTAACTGCGTTAACGACGGCTGTCACCTGCTGTTTATCCAGTGTCCGGCCTGCGCCGAGAAGTACCAGGGCTGCTGCAGCCCGCTGTGTATGGAAGAGAGCAAGCTGTCGCCGGAAGAGCAGCGTCAGCGCCGCGCCGGCCGCGAAACCAGCAATAAGATTTTCAATAAATCACGCGGTCTGCTTAATATGACCATGAAGATCCCGACGCCGGAGCAGAAATAAGGCGCCGGCACGCGCCCCGGGCGCGTGCCGGCGGGGGCTTACTGGCGGATGCCCTCTACCGACAGGATCAGCTCCACTTCCTGCGAAGAGGGGCCTAAATCCTTCTTGATATTGAAATCCTTCAGGGCAAATTTGCCGCTGGCCTCGAAGCCGGCGCGCCAGCCGCCCCACGGATCCTTCCCTTCACCGACCTTTTTCGCCACCAGCGTGACCGGATGGGTGACGCCGTTCAGCGTCAGGTCGCCGGTTATGTCCAGGCCCTCGCCGTGCGGCTTCACGGAGGTGGAGACAAAGGTCGCCTGCGGATAGCGGGCCACATTCAGGAAATCTGCGCTGCGCAGATGTTTGTCGCGCTCGGCGTGGTGGGTATCGAGACTCTGGGTATTGATGGTGACCTCGACCTTATCGGCGGCCGGATTCTTCTCATCAAAGGTAAAGCGGCCATCAAAGTCTTTAAAACTGCCGTACAGCCAGCTGTAGCCCAGATGTTGAATACGGAATTGGATAAACGCGTGCTGCCCCTCTTTATCCATCTTATACTCGGCGGCGACGGCGCTGCCGCTGGCCAGCAGCAGTGCGCTTAGCGCCAGACCGCTAACGGTTTTCTTTAGCATGAACAGGTTCCTTTCCAGCGTTAATCAGGGCGTCGACCCAGCATCCGCTTTAGCGTGATGTCGCGGTCAACAACATGGTGTTTCAGCGCGGCCAGGCCGTGCAACACCGAGACCACCACCACCGTCCACGCCAGCCAGAGATGCACCTCGCCGGCGGTATCCGCCTGCAGGGCCGAACCGGTGAGCGTGGCGGGGACGGTAAACAAGCCGAAGACGCTGATGCCCTCGCCATCGGCGGTGGAGATGAGGTATCCGGTAATCAAAATGGCAAACAGGCCGCCGTACAGCAGCCAGTGCACCAGCATCGCGCTGTAGCGCACCGCCGGGCTGTAGTGGCTCAGCGGCCTGGGTGGCGGAGATATTCCGCGCCAAATCAGGCGAAATACCATGAGCGCTAACAGGGTGATGCCGATGCTTTTGTGCAGCGCCGGTGCGTCGTGATACCAGGTGTCGTAATAGCCGAGGCTGACCATCCACAGCCCGAGGCCAAACATGCCGTACACCGCCAGCGCGACCAGCCAGTGCAGCACGATCGAAAGATGTCCATAGTGGGTTGGGCCGTTCTTCCACATCCGTTGAACTCCGTTTATCAGCACGAATAATCAAAGAGTCTCGCGGAATGCGCCCGCGCGCAAGATGGTGAAAGGTAAAGTTTTTTATAGTGGGCTCTGGTTCAGTTTTACTGAATAAGCGGTGCGGCCAGGGGCGGATATTTTGTTGAAGACGGTCGCCGCCGGGTGCGCGCCGGGGGCGTGTGGCGCGCACCAACAGGATCAGCGTTCGAAACGGGCGAGTGAGAAGGCGGCGAGATCAAACGGCGGCGGCGCGTTAGAGGCAAACGCCGTGGCGATTTCGCCCAGCACGCTGGCAAATTTGAAGCCGTGACCACTCAGGCCGCTGATGATCAGCCGGTCGGCATCATCAGGCAGCGTGTCAATAATGAAGTGCTCATCCGCAGTATTGTCATAGGTACAGGCCTGGCCGTGCAGGCAGACCCCAACGCCCGGTAAAAACTGGCGCAAAAACTGAAACAGCTCGCTGCCGTCGGCGGCCACGCTGCCGAACGGCGTGCGCTGCGACGGATCGGTGATGGGCTGACCGCCGTCATGCTTGCCTACCTTCAGGGCATTGTTATCGGCGGGAAAGCCATAGTAATGCTCGCCGTTCGGCATCTCCACGGTAAAGGCCGGAAACTGATTATGCTCGCTGTAGCGGCCATCGGCCTGATGCCACGCAAACACCTTGCGCACCGGGGTGACCGGCAGCGTCGGCAGCAGGCGGGTGACCCAGGTGCCGGCGCTGAACAGCACCTTGCGCGCGCGGTAATCGCCATCGGCGGTCGTTACCACCTGCAGATCGCCTTCGCGCCTTACGCGACTGACCGGGCAGTTAAACAGCTGCGCGCAGCCGGCTTCGCGGGCGAGGCGGATCCAGTGGCGGATGGCGACATCACACCGCAGATAGCCGGAGTGAGCTTCAACAACGCCAACGTAATTTTCCGGTACCTGCAGCTGCGGCCAGCGTGCGGTGACCTGCTCCGGCGTCAGTACGCTGACCGGCAACGCGAAGCGCTGCGCGCTGTCAATCACGTTGCGGATGAAGGGCGAGGTGGCCGGCGCGAGATTGATGATGCCGCAGCGGTGCATGATTTTTTCCCCGGCCAGCTGCTCCAGCTCGTCCCACAGCTGCTGCGCGCGCAACACCATCGGCACGTAGGCCTCCCCTTCGCCGTAGGCGTGGCGTATCAGGCGGGTTTCTCCGTGGTGGCTACCCTGATCGTGCGGCGGATGACCGCTGTCGGTCATCAGCACGTTCAGACCGGCGCGGGTGGCGTACCAGCCGGTAGCGGCGCCGACCGAGCCGCTGCCCACCACAATCAGATCGTAAATCATTGTGTACCCTCACTTAAGGCTCGTAAAAATGCCCACAACATAGGTGTTTTATCGTGAAAAAACAAGGCGGAGCAGGGAGGGATGGGGGGAGCGCGCGATGCCGCCGCCCGCGGAACTGGCCTGCGGCGTGGGTGGCCGGACGCGGCCGATAACAAAAAGGCACCCGCTCAGGGGTGCCTCTCTGCTGCGCAACGTCGATCAGTGCTTGCGACTCGGGCGCACGTCGTACTGTGCCGCTTCAATCTGTGCAATGCCCGCTTCGAGGATCGAGATAAACTGTCTGGCTACATCGGTGGTTAGCCAGTAAGTCTGTCCCACATCCGCATCCTCTTCTTTTTGCTCTTGCGATGATAGGGAATGTAAACGGATCATCATGGCGTCATAGCTGTCAACGGTACTGATATCCCATCCCACCAGCGGATGGGTTTGAATAACATCTTTTTCCCGGTCCATTATAACCCCCTTAGTACTTGCGAAAACGAAGCGTGTAATTGAGGTTCAATGTAGCTTTCTTACAGAGCTAAATAATTATAACACGATTGTAAAATCGCACAGGTAAATTAACCCGCGCGTCGCGCGAAGGAAAAGTCACTATCTGTAACAAAAAATCACCGCGCGGCGTTCAGTTCAGCGGCGGCACGTCATCGGGTGCCCGTCGCCCTCCCAGCCGCTGCTCAATATCCTGCGCCAGTGCGGCAAAGTGTTGCTGCGTTTGCGCATCACGCTGCTGATTTTGCGCTTCCAGCTTGAGGTTGTGCACCAGCAGCTGACCAGCCTTATCATCCAGGCAAAAGGTCAGGTAGCTAAAGGCATTCTCTAACACCTGTAAACGGTGCTGCTGATCGCGAATCAGCGCCAGCAGTTCGCCAAAGGTCATGGCGTCTTCCGATTTTTCCGGAAACATAGGTCAGGCTCTCCTCGGGTAACGGGCAGCACGCCGCCGGATGGGTTAAAGCAGTGTATATCACATTTATCCCGCGCTCGATAGCAACCCGCAGACGTAAAAAAGCCGGATGGCGACACCCGGCAAAAAGGGGGGTACGGACGCCTCAGTCGGCGCTGAACCAGTCGTCAGCGCTCTCCCAGGTCTCTTGTAAAATATCAGTAATGCGCGCCTTATCGTCTTTGTTGCCGCCCATCACCGTCAGCTGGTTGCCGCCAGCGTAGCGCACCTGAACGTGGTGATCAGCCAGGGGAAACGCCGCATTGATGCGGCGGTGCAGCTCGGCGCCGAGGGCCTCAATGGCGCCCGGCGGCAGCGGGGCGGTTTTCGCTACGGTCACTTCAATACGCATAGTCCAGCCTCCATTTGGTACTGTGATTTTATACAGTATCGCCAGCGCCCGGGCAAGCGAATTTACGCCGTCGGCTCAGAGGCGCTCGACCTGCCAGTTCAGCGTCTGTCCGGCGAGGAACGGCACCAGCGTGTCGTCTCCGGCGGGCAGGGTCTCCGGCACCGTCCACGGCTTGCGCACCAGGCGAATGCTTTCCTCGTTGAGCGGCAGGCCATAGAAGCGCGGGCCGTTCCCGGAGCAGAAGGCCTCCAGGTGAGCCAGCGCGCCCAGCTCTTCAAACACGGTTGCGTAGGCGGGCAGGGAGGTCGGGGCGTTAAAGACCCCGGCGCAGCCGCAGCAGGCCTCTTTGCGGTGGCGGGCGTGCGGTGCCGTATCGGTGCCGAGAAAAAAGCGCGGATGGCCGCTGGCAACGATGTCACGCAGCGCCTGCTGATGTACGTTGCGCTTGAGGATTGGCAGGCAGTAGAGGTGTGGCCGGATGCCCCCCACCAGCATGTCGTTGCGGTTAAACATCAAATGCTGCGGCGTGATTGTCGCCGCGACGCGATCGTCGGACTCGGCGACCCAGGCGGCCGCTTCGCGCGTGGTGATGTGCTCGAACACCACTTTCAGGGTCGGAAATTGCTGACGCAGCGGGATCATCACGTCGTCGATAAAGCGGGCTTCACGGTCAAAAATATCGACGTGGGCGTCGGTCACCTCGCCGTGGATCAGCAGCGGCATGCCTATCTCCTGCATCCGCGCCAGCACGCCGGCAATCGCGGCGATGCTGGTCACGCCAAAGCTGGAGTTGGTGGTGGCGTGCGCCGGATAGAGCTTGGCGGCGGTGAACACGCCGTCGTGAAATCCGCGCGCCACCTCATCGGGATCCAGTGAATCGGTCAGGTAGCAGGTCATCAGCGGCATAAAGCCGTCTCCCGCCGGTACCGCCGCCAGGATCCGTTCACGATAAGCGCGCGCGGCGGCCACGCTGGTGACCGGCGGCACCAGATTGGGCATCACAATGGCGCGGGCGGAGACCGCACTGGTCCAGGGCACGACCGCCCGCATCATGGCGTCATCGCGCAAATGGATATGCCAGTCGTCTGGGCGGCGAAGGAGTATTTCCTGAGGTAAAGCAGTCATCGTGTGCTCCGGCAAAAGGATGGAGATCCAGGGATGGATTGAAGCCGGGGGGTAAAGATAACCAGAATCAGGGGCAAATGCACCCCTTTTCTGGTGTTATATTATAACAATAATTGGGCGGGCCGTCGGCTAACATGCCCGCAACTTCTCAGTCGGTAAACGGGATAACCAGCTCGCCGGGCTTGACTTCCAGTCCCTTCGCCAACTTTTTCGCCATCAGCTCGGCCTTGCTGCGCTCGCTGCTCAGGACATACGCCGGGTGTACATCAAACCACTGCTTCAGCGACGAATTCAGGTAGGGCGTCAGGGTTTTCAGCGGCGCCTGCATGTTTTCCGGCTGTACGCGACTATCCACCAGCTCCAAATCGCGCAGGAAAATCGCGCCCTGCCGGGCGTCATACACCGGCTGGGCTTTCATCTTCAGCTGCATATCCGCCTTCTGCGATCCCAGCAGCGACGTGATAGCCACATTCGCATGACCGGTCAGGGTAATTTTGCCCGGCTCTTCGCGGCCAATCTGGCTCTGCAGCTGATCAAGGGTAATGTGGGCGTTCAGCAAGCCGTCAACGCCGATCTGTTTTTCAAACTTGTCGCGTTTTTGCAGCGCCTGATTGATGTCATTTTCGCCGATGGTATAGCTGGTTAATTGATTGCAGCCCGCCAGCAGAAGTCCGGCCAGCAGGAGACAGCATCCGTGAAAAGCCTTTTTCATTATCATCCTCATATCGTTAACCGGGCAAGCGCCCACCTCTACAGGGTGCCGGATCGCGGAACGCCTGTCACCAGGAGAAGGATGAATTCCCCGGCGCAGCCGGGGAGGAAAGGGCTTAGCGCGCCCAGCCGGAAAGCAGCGGCACCTGCGTTTGATTGGCCATATTATTGCGGTATTCTGCTACCCGACTGGGGTAATCAATGCCTTTGACCAGCGTCAGAGAACGCAGCAGCGGGAAGAGATGAATATCGTCCAGCGACGGCTCACCGTTGACCGCGTTTGACTGGGCTATCAGCGGATCGAGATCGCGCAGGTCATCGCTTATCTTTTTAATCAGGCCCGGTGAATGGGCCTTCAGCTCGGCAAAATCACCAAGGGTGGCCTCTTTTTTCGCGATAAAGTGTTGCCGAGCCGCCGGCGTCTCAAACTCGTCGAAAGGGGCTTCGGCTACTCGCGGGATAATCAGCTTGTTCACGTAGCCGTCGACGTGGCGCAGCCAGTCGCCGATTGCCGCGCTCAGCGGGCCGGTCAGCAGCGGCTGCCGATCCGATCGATCGACAAACGCCACGATGTCGAGACTTTCGGTCATGTAGCTGCCGTCAGGCTTACACAGGATCGGCACCATCTTTTTCCCCACCAGGCGCTCCGGCGTGGCCGCATCGTCGTTGTGCAGAGTCAGCAGTTTTACCGGTAAATTCTTCAGGCCAAAAATCATCCTTGCCCGGACGCAAAACGGGCAGTGGTCGTAAATGTACAGTTTCACCGTATGACCTCCTTGATGACTGCCGCCGAAGCGGTATCAATGTGTTGAATAGGCGAAGAAAGTATGGGAGAGAAAGGGGCGAAGAGCAAATCGCAAGGCCGGCGCCTCAGCGGCGAGTTGGGGACGAATTTTGCTCATTTTTAACGAGTTAGCCGCTTTTTTGCTGGCAAATAATTTACCGCAGTGAAGGGGGGCGGTTATAGTGAAGTACGTAACGCTGTATCCGGTGCAGACCGCATCAGCACGTCGAGAGCCAGGGATTGAGGAAAAGAGATGTTTGGCTACCGTTCTAATATGCCGAAGGTGCGCCTGACCACCGATCGGCTGGTGGTTCGGCTGGTGCATGAACGCGATGCCTGGCGTATGGCCGATTACTACGCTGAAAACCGCGCCTTTCTGCAGCCCTGGGAGCCCCTGCGCGATGACAGCCACTGCTACCCCTCCGGCTGGCAGGCGCGGCTGGGGCTGATTACGGAAATGCACCGCCAGGGGAGCGCCTATTACTTTGTGGTCATGGATCCGCAGGAAACCTGCGTACGCGGCGTGGCCAACTTCAGCAACGTGCTGCGCGGGGCGTTTCACGCCTGCTATCTCGGCTATTCGTTGGGTGAGCAGTGGCAGGGGCAGGGCATGATGTTCGAAGCGCTGCAGGCGGCCATTCGCTACATGCAGCGTCAGCAGCGGATGCACCGCATCATGGCCAATTACATGCCGCACAATCAGCGCAGCGGCAATTTACTGACGCGGCTGGGATTTGAACGAGAGGGCTATGCCAAAGCTTATTTGCTGATTAACGGCAGGTGGCAGGATCACGTATTGACCGCACTGACCTCAACCGACTGGACGCCGCAGCGCGGCGGCTAAGCAAACAGGACTGTCTAATGAAAACCGTACTCTCCGCCCTGGAAGCGCGCGTGATTGGCGCGCTGCTGGAAAAGCAGATCGCCACGCCCGAGCAGTATCCGCTCTCCCTGAACGCCGTGGTGACCGCCTGCAATCAAAAGTCCAATCGCGATCCGGTGATGTCGCTCAGCGACAGCGAGGTGCAGAACACGCTCGATCTGCTGGTGAAAAAACATCTGGTCACCGCCCTGAGCACCCCCGGAAGTCGGGTGATGAAGTATGAGCAGCGGCTGTGTAACTCAACGTTTGGCCAGCTGCGCCTGCATCCCGGCGAGGTGGCGGCGATCGCCACGCTGCTGCTGCGCGGGCCGCAGACGCCGGGCGAAATTCGCACTCGCTGTCAGCGGCTGCACGATTTTGCCGACGTCGCCGCCACCGAAGCCTGTCTGGATCGGCTGGCCAGCCGCGATGACGGTCCGCTGGTGCAGCGATTGCCGCGCGAGCCCGGCAAGCGCGAGAGCCGCTACCGTCACCTGTTCAGCGGCGATACCGCCCCCGCCGCAGGCGAGAACGCCGAACCGCCGTTCGACAGCGCGGAGGATCCGGCGGCACTGGCCGCGCGGGTGGCCAGCCTGGAGGCTGACATGCAGGTGCTGAAAGCGCAGCTGGCCAGTCTGCTGCCGGCGGTGTCACAGGATGCGTAAGCCGCGGATCGGTGTGGTCGGGCTGGGCGGGATCGCGCAAAAAGCGTGGCTGCCGGTGCTGGCGCACAGCGTCGACTGGACGCTGGTGGGCGGTTATTCGCCCAACCAGCCGCGCGCGCAGGCGGTATGCGCCAGCTGGCGTATCCCCTGTTTTAGCCAGATGGCGGCGCTGGCCGCGGCCAGTGATGCGGTGTTTGTGCACAGCAGCACTGCCAGCCACTTTGCGGTGGTGCGTATGCTGCTGGAAGCCGGGGTCGACGTCTGCGTGGATAAGCCGCTGGCCGCTACCCTTGATGAGGCCGAACAGCTGGTGGCGCTGGCTGCGGCGCGTGGCCGTAAGCTGATGGTCGCGTTTAATCGCCGCTTTGCGCCGCGCTATCTGCAGCTGAAGGCCGCGCTCGACGCGCCGGCCTCGCTGCGCATGGATAAACACCGCACCGACAGCGTCGGCGCCGCCGCCTGGGTTACCTTGTTGGATGACTATCTGCACGTGGTGGACACCGCCCTGTGGCTGGCCGGAGGGGAAGCCGCACTGCGCAGCGGTCAGCTGCTCCTGGATGCCCGGGGGGCCCTGCTGTACGCCGAGCACCATTTTCAGCGCGGCGATACGCTGGTCACCACCAGTATGCACCGGCGGGCGGGCAGCCAGCGCGAGAGCGTGCTGGCTATCGACGACGGCGCCTGTATGCGGGTGGAGGAGATGCGCGACTGGCAGTGCGAAACGGCACGGGGCGTTTATCAGGATCCGGTGCCAGGCTGGCAAAGCACTCTCGAACAGCGCGGATTTGCCGGCGCGGCGCGCCATTTTATTGCGTGCGTGGCGAACCACACCGCGCCGCACATCAGCGGTGAAGAGGCGCTGCGGGCGCAGCGCTGGGTCACCCGGCTTTGGCAGGCGCATCCTCACGCGTTGTAACAACTGGATCTGGCGATTTTTGTCAGCTTCAGTAGACTAGCGCCACCTTTCTTTACGCTTACAACGCACATGAACCTGTTGAAATCGCTGGCTGCGGTCAGTTCTATGACGATGTTTTCCCGCGTGCTGGGCTTCGCGCGCGATGCGATCGTCGCGCGCGTGTTTGGGGCAGGGATGGCCACCGATGCCTTTTTTGTCGCGTTTAAACTGCCCAATTTGCTGCGGCGCATTTTTGCCGAAGGGGCGTTCTCGCAGGCCTTTGTGCCGATTCTGGCAGAATACAAAAGTCAGCAGGGTGAGGCGGCGACCCGGGTGTTTGTCGCCTATGTCTCCGGGCTGCTGACCCTGGCGCTGGCGCTGGTGACGTTTCTCGGCATGCTGGCGGCGCCCTGGGTGATAACCGTCACTGCGCCGGGCTTTGCCGATTCGCCGGACAAGTTTGCCCTGACCGCCGATCTGCTGCGCATCACCTTTCCCTATATATTACTGATCTCACTGGCGTCGCTGGCCGGGGCGATCCTTAACACCTGGAATCGCTTCTCAGTGCCGGCTTTTGCGCCGACGCTGCTGAACGTCAGCATGATCGGCTTTGCGCTGTTTGCCGCGCCACATTTTCATCCGCCGGTGCTGGCACTGGCGTGGGCGGTGGTGGCCGGCGGCGTACTGCAGCTGGGCTATCAGCTACCGCACCTGAAAAAAATTGGCATGCTGGTGCTCCCGCGCCTCAATCTGAAAGACGCCGGCGTCTGGCGGGTGATGCGGCAGATGGGGCCGGCGATCCTCGGCGTATCGGTCAGTCAAATTTCACTGATTATCAACACGATATTTGCCTCTTTCCTCGCCTCTGGCTCGGTCTCGTGGATGTACTATGCAGACCGGCTGATGGAGTTTCCTTCCGGCGTGCTGGGCGTGGCGCTGGGCACCATTTTGCTGCCGTCGCTGGCGAAGAGCTTCGCCGCCGGTAACCACCAGGAGTATAACCGCCTGCTGGACTGGGGATTGCGCCTCTGCTTCCTGCTGGCTCTGCCGTCGGCAGTGGCGCTGGGGATCCTGGCCCGTCCGCTGACCGTATCGCTGTTTCAATATGGAAAGTTCAGCGCGTTTGATGCCTGGATGACCCAGCAGGCGCTGATCGCCTATGCGGTCGGTTTGATGGGACTGATTGTGGTGAAGGTGCTGGCGCCGGGCTTCTACTCCCGGCAGGACATTAAAACGCCGGTGCGCATTGCCATCGTGACGCTGATTTGCACCCAGCTGATGAACCTCGCGCTGATCGGTCCCCTGAAGCATGCCGGGCTGGCGCTGTCGATCGGTCTTGCGGCCTGCCTGAACGCCGGCCTGCTCTACTGGCAGTTGCGCAAGCAGCAGATTTTCCAGCCGCAGCCCGGCTGGGGTGGGTTTATGGCCCGCCTGCTGGCGGCGGTGCTGGTAATGGCGCTGGTGCTGGTGGCGCTGCTGCAGGTTATGCCAGCGTGGGAAAGCGGCAACATGCTGTGGCGGCTGCTGCGCCTGGCGGCGGTTTGCGCCGCCGGCGGCGCGGCCTACTTCCTGACGCTGGCGGGGCTGGGCTTTCGCCCGCGTGACTTTGCCCGCCGCACCGTGCAGTGAGGGAGAAATGCCCCGCCGCCGTCACGCTTACGTGACGGCGGCGGGGTGTTTACCGCCAGCCCGTTCGGGCCGTAAAAATGCTGACTTTGATGCGGACGCAGCAGGGCCAGCGAGGCCTGGTTATGGGCCATCTGCTGCTCCAGCAGCAGTCCGTTATGGACATTGATGTCGCGCAGCGCCGCGGTGGCGGTGCGGATTGCCTGCCAGCGCGCCGCCGCGGCGCCGCGGCCCGGATAGGGCGCCGTCAGGCACAGGCTCTGCTCCGCCGTCACACCTTACGTGACGGCGGCGGGGTGTTTACCGCCAGCCCGTTCGGGCCGTAAAAATGCTGACTTTGATGCGGACGCAGCAGGGCCAGCGAGGCCTGGTTATGGGCCATCTGCTGCTCCAGCAGCAGTCCGTTATGGACATTGATGTCGCGCAGCGCCGCGGTGGCGGTGCGGATTGCCTGCCAGCGCGCCGCCGCGGCGCCGTGGCCCGGATAGGGCGCCGTCAGGCACAGGCTCTGCTCCGCCGCCTGCCGCTGCTGGTCAAAGAAGTGCAGCGTGTTCAGCAGCGACTGCTTATCCTCGGTGATACGCTGGAGCAGACTGCTGTTCAGGCGGCCGGCGGCCAGCTGTTGCTGCTCCGCCGCCATCACCTCGGCCAGTGAGGTCAGGACCTCCTGCATCTTTTCCAGCGCGGCGCTCAGCGTCTGCATTGGTTACTGTCCTTTCAGGTAATCCTGGGTATCCTGCAGCAGCGCATCGGCAATTTTACCGGCGTCCATCTTCAGTTCCCCATGACGAATGGCGGTTTTCAGCGCCTCGACCCGCGCGCTGTTGATATCCTGCGCACCGGGCTGCATCAGCTGCGCCTGCGCGCCGCTCAGCGTTACCTGAGCCGCCGAGGCCGGTGCGGCTGCGGCGTGTGGACGCGTTTTGCTGCTGCTGGCTTCGCTATTCTCGCGCGGCTGAACGGTGCTCACCGGTTTTAACGGTGGTGTTCTGTCAATGCTCATTATCGACTCCCCTTATCGCAGACGGGCGATGCCTGCCTGGTCGCTATGTTAGCGCTTTCTGTTACTGCCATTATCGTCAGTCTCGCCGCAATCTTTAGCCCTTTACAGCGTAATCAGAATATTCCCATCCGCATCGGCGCGGCCGCTGACCACCTGGCCGGAGGCCAGGCGTACCCGAACCGGCTGGGCGATGGTGGCGTTATTCAGTGCTTTTCCTGCGGCAATGGCGCTGAAGCCGTCGCCCTGGGCGATCACCTGCACGCTCTGCCCGGCTTTGACCCGCCACGGCTGGCGCACCATGCTCTCCGTCAGCGGCTGGCCGGGCGTCAGGTCGCGCAGCGCCACGGCCGCCAGCGCCCGCGACGGGTTGAGGATCAGCCGCGTCGGCAGGGTGTCGAGGCGGCCGCTTACCGTCTGTACGTCCCCGGCGCCCAGGCTGTCGCCCCGGCGCACGGAGCGGCTGACGGCCAGATACTGGCCGGTGGCCTGCACCTGCACTTGAATAAAGCGGCGCGCGTCGCCGCAGCGGGCCTGGACGCTGAGATTGCCCCACGGGCGGCCGTTGCCCGGCAGGGAGAATTGCGGCGCATTGCAGACCGGCCACTGCGCCGCCGGCGTGCGCACCACCACCGTAATCGCGGTGTCGCTGTGGGCGAAGCGCGTTTGAAAAAACGCGGTGAGCTGGTCACTGAGCGCGGTGGCGGCGGCGCTGCCGCAGAGCAGCAGCCACAGCGCCAGCGCGCGCAGGGTGAAAGACGACATGGGCGCTCTCCTGACGGGAAGATGGCACTGATTTTACCGAAGGCAGGGCAGAGTCAAACGCGAAATTAGCGGGGCATTTGCACGCTATTCAGTCGATGGTGTGCACCCCCGCGGGCTTATTCTGCCTGCTCAGAAAAGTCTTTTTTCGGAGGGCGTATGCTCGACAAACTGGATGCGGCGCTGCGGTTCAACACCGAAGCGCTCAATCTCCGCGCTCAGCGTCAGGAGGTGCTGGCCGGCAATATCGCTAACGCGGATACCCCCGGCTATCAGGCGCGCGACATTGATTTCGCCAGCGAACTGCAGCGGGTGATGGAAAAAGGGCGCGCCGACGGCAGCAGCATGGCGCTGTCGCTGACGTCATCGCGGCACATTCCGGCGCAAACCGCGCAGCCGCCCTCGCTGGATCTGCTGTGGCGGGTACCCGATCAGCCCGCCGTGGACGGCAATACCGTGGATATGGATCGCGAGCGCACCGCGTTCGCCGATAACAGCCTGAAATACCAAACCGATCTCACCCTGATCAGCAGCCAGATCAAAGGGATGATGAGCGTACTCCAGGGGCAATAATCGATGGCTCTGCTGACTATTTTTGATATTGCCGGCTCGGCGATGACCGCCCAGTCGCAGCGGATGAACGTGGCGGCCAGTAACCTGGCGAACGCCGACAGCGTCACCGGGCCGGACGGCCAGCCCTACCGCGCGAAGCAGGTGGTGTTTCAGGTAGACGCCGCACCCGGCGCCGCCACCGGCGGCGTGCGCGTGGCCGGGGTCGTGGAGGATCCGTCACCGGAAAAGCGGGTGTATCAGCCCGGCAATCCGCTGGCCGATGATAAAGGCTACGTGCGGATGCCGAACGTGGATGTGGTCGGCGAGACGGTTAACAGCATGGCGGCGTCGCGCAGCTATCAGGCCAACGTTGAGGTGTTGAATACCGTCAAAACGCTGATGATGAAAACCCTGACCATCGGTCAGTAAGGAACCTGACGTGGGCATCGCCGTTAACGTCAATGAATCGCTCAACACCGCCACGGTTAACTCCGGCGCGGCCACCGGCGGCAGCAACAGCGCCGACTTACAGAGTAACTTCCTGACCCTGCTGGTCACCCAGCTTAAGAATCAGGATCCCACTAACCCGATGGAAAATAATGAGCTGACCACCCAGCTGGCGCAGATTAATACCCTGAGCGGCATTGAAAAGCTCAATACCACCCTCGGATCCATCTCCGGGCAAATCAACAGCAACCAGTCGCTGCAGGCGACGGCCCTGATCGGCCACGGCGTGATGATCCCCGGCAGCCAGATACTGGTCGGTAAGGGTGAGACCACCCCGTTTGGCGTCGAGCTGGCGCGCGCGGCCGATAGCGTGACCGCCACCGTCACCGATGCCGCCGGCAAAGTGGTCCGCACCCTTGAGGTCGGTGGCCTGAGCGCCGGCGTCCACACCTTTACCTGGGATGGCACCATGACGGACGGCACCACGGCGCCGGACGGCAAGTACACCGTGTCGCTGGCGGCCAGTCTTGGCGGCGAACCGATGGTGGCACAGGCGCTCAATTTTGCGCTGGTAAATGGCGTCACCCATCACACCGATGGCGCACGGTTAGATCTCGGAACGCTGGGCACTACCACGCTCGCTAACGTTCGCCAAATCCTTTAACGCATACGCAATCCAGGAGTGACAGATGGCATTCTCCCAGTCGGTCAGCGGCCTTAACGCCGCGGCCAGTAACCTTGATGTGATCGGCAACAACATCGCGAACTCCGCTACTGCGGGGTTTAAATCCAGTTCTGTCTCTTTTGCCGACATGTTTGCCGGCTCCAAGGTGGGAATGGGGGTGGAAGTGGCCGGTGTGATTCAAAATTTTACTGACGGTACGCCTACCGCCACCAGCCGCGGGCTGGATGTGGCGATCAGTCAGCAGGGCTTCTTTCGCCTGACCGACGCCAGCGGCGCGGTGTTCTACTCGCGCAACGGCCAGTTCACGCTGGATGCCAACCGCAATATTGTCAATATGCAGGGGATGCAGCTGACCGGTTATCCGGTGGCCGGTACGCCGCCGACGGTGCAGACCGGGGCGAACCTGGTGCCGCTCAGCGTGTCGGCCGGGCAGATGACCGCGCGCGCCACCACCGGCGGATCGGTTCTGGCCAACCTCAACTCCTCCGATAAGGTGCCGGCCACCGCCACCTTCGCCAGCAACGATACCACCAGCTATAACGGTAAAACGGCGATGACCACCTTTGACAGCCTCGGTAACGAACACAAAATCGATCTCTATTTTGTGAAAAATGGCGATAACAACTGGACGGTACATCCGATTGACAGCAGTAGTACGCCGGCGGTCGCCACCGCGCCCTTTGCCATGACCTTTAACGCCAACGGCCAGATGACCGCGCCGCAGGGTACGGTTGCGGTGAATATGGGGGCGTTAAACGGCGCCAACGCCCAGACGTTTGCGCTGAATCTCACCGGCAGTATGCAGCAGAACACCGGGGATAACACCTTCGGTAACCCAAGCCAGGACGGCTACGCCCCGGGCGAGCTGGTGAGCTATCAGATTAACGATGATGGCACGCTGGTCGGTAACTACTCCAACGAGCGAACCCAGCTGCTGGGCCAGATAGCACTGGCTAACTTCGCCAACCCGGAAGGGCTGACTTCGCAGGGGGACAATGTCTGGGCGGCTTCAAACAGCTCCGGTCAGCCGTTGGTTGGCCTGGCCGGCACCGGTAACCTGGGTACGCTGACCGCCGGGGCGCTGGAGTCTTCGAACGTTGATCTGAGTAAAGAGCTGGTGAACATGATCGTCGCGCAGCGTAACTATCAGTCCAACGCGCAGACCATCAAAACCCAGGATCAAATCCTCAATACGCTGGTTAACCTGCGTTAACCGGCCTGACGGGGCGAGTTTATGGATCACGCAATCTATACCGCGATGGGGGCGGCCAGCCAAACCCTTAATCAGCAGGCGGTCAACGCCAGCAATCTGGCCAACGCCTCCACCCCCGGCTTTCGCGCGCAGCTCAGCGCGCTGCGCGCGGTGCCGGTTGAGGGGCTGAGCCTGCCGACCCGCACCCTGGTGGTGGCCTCGACGCCGGGGGCCGATATGTCCCCCGGCAGCCTCGATTACACCTCGCGTAATCTGGATGTGGCGGTGCAGCAGGATGGCTGGCTGGTGGTGCAGGGGCCGGACGGCGGCGAGGCCTATACCCGCAACGGTGATATGCAGGTGGATCAAACCGGTCAGCTGACCATCCAGGGCCATCTGGTTATCGGCGATGGTGGCCCGATTGCGCTTCCGCAAGGGGCGGAGATCACCATAGCGGCCGATGGCACCATCACCGCGTTGAACCCCGGCGATCCGCCGAACGCTACCGTGCAGGTTGGCCAGCTGAAGCGGGTGAAGGCGGAGGCCGCCGAGCTGATTCGCGGCGATGACGGCATGTTTCGCCTGAGCGACAGCGCCCGGCAGCAGCGCGGGACGGTATTGCCTAACGACCCAACGGTGCAGGTGATGCCGGGCGTGCTGGAGGGGAGTAACGTTAACCCGATCACTAGCATGGTAGAGATGATAGCCAACGCCCGACGCTTTGAGATGCAGATGAAAGTTATCTCCGGCGTCGATGAAAACGAACAGCGCGCAAACCAGCTGCTTTCAATCAGCTAAGCGCAGAGGATACGCGAATGATTAGCTCTTTATGGATTGCCAAAACCGGTCTTGATGCGCAGCAGACCAACATGGATGTGATTGCCAACAACCTGGCGAACGTCAGCACCAACGGCTTTAAGCGCCAGCGTGCGGTGTTTGAGGACCTGATGTACCAGACTCTGCGTCAGCCGGGGGCGCAATCTTCCGAGCAGACTACGCTGCCGTCAGGTCTGCAGATCGGTACCGGCACGCGCCCGGTGGCCACCGAGCGTCTGCACAGTCAGGGCAACCTGTCGAAGACCGATTCGTCAAAAGACGTGGCGATCAATGGCCAGGGTTTCTTTCAGGTACAGATGCCGGATGGCGCGCTGGCCTACACCCGCGACGGCGCTTTCCAGGTTGATCAGAACGGTCAGCTGGTAACGAACGGCGGTTTTCCGGTGCAGCCGGCCATCACCATTCCGGCCAACGCCCTCAGCATTACCATCGCCCGCGACGGGGTAGTCAGCGTAACCCAGCAGGGACAGACGCAGCCGGTGCAGGTTGGCCAGCTGACGCTGAGCACCTTTATTAACGATGCCGGCCTGGAGAGCAAAGGGGAGAACCTGTATCAGGAGACGCAGGCTTCCGGTGCGCCGACCGACAGTAATCCGGGGCAAAACGGCGCCGGGCTGCTGTATCAGGGCTACGTCGAGACCTCCAACGTCAACGTTGCCGAGGAGCTGGTGACCATGATTCAGACCCAGCGCGCCTACGAAATCAACAGTAAGGCGATTACCACTGCCGATCAGATGCTGCAGAAGCTGACGCAGGTTTAAGTCTTTCGGACCCCGCGCGCGGGGTCAGTTAAAAAAGGTGTGTTCCGTGGCAATGCAACGAGTTTTCCGGGGGGTCAGCGGGTGGGTGGCGGTGGCGCTGCTGACCGTAAACGGCTGTGCGCTGGTACCGCGCACGCCGCTGGTACAGGGGGCCACCTCCGCCCAGCCGCTGCCGGCGTCACCGCCGGTAGCCAACGGCTCCATTTTCCAGGGGGTGATGCCGATGAACTACGGCTATCAGCCGCTGTTTGAAGATCGTCGCCCGCGCAACATCGGCGATACCCTGACCATTGTGCTGCAGGAGAACGTCAGCGCCAGTAAAAGCTCGTCGGCCAATGCCGGACGCGATGGCAGCACCAGCTTTGGTCTGAGCGCCACGCCGCGCTATCTGCAGGGGCTGCTGGGCGGCGACCGCGCCACCGTAGCCGCAGAGGGGAAAAATGATTTCGCCGGCAAAGGCGGCGCCAGCGCCAATAACACCTTTACCGGCACCATTACCGTCACCGTGAACGAAGTGTTGCCCAACGGCAACCTGCGGGTGGTGGGCGAAAAGCAGATTGAAATAAATCAGGGCACCGAGTTCATTCGCTTCTCGGGCGTGGTCAATCCGCGCACCATCAGCGGCGCTAACAGCGTGGTCTCCACGCAGGTGGCGGATGCCCGCATTGAGTATGTCGGCAACGGCTACATCAACGAAGCGCAGACCATGGGCTGGCTGCAGCGCTTCTTCCTGAACCTGTCACCGATGTAAAAGAACGAAGAGGACTGTATGGCTAACGTATCCCTGTCTCGCCTGCTGGCGCTGCTGCTGACGCTGTGGAGCATCACCGCCGGCGCCGAGCGCATCCGCGATCTGACCACCGTGCTCGGCGTGCGCGATAACTCCCTGATTGGCTACGGGCTGGTGGTTGGGCTGGATGGCACGGGGGATCAGACCATGCAGACCCCGTTTACCACCCAGAGTCTGAACAACATGCTGTCGCAGCTGGGTATTACCGTGCCTCCCGGCACCAATATGCAGCTGAAAAACGTTGCGGCGGTGATGGTCACCGCCAAACTGCCGCCGTTTTCCCGCCAGGGGCAGGCGATTGATGTGGTGGTCTCCTCAATGGGCAACGCCAAAAGTCTACGCGGTGGGACGCTGCTCATGACGCCGCTGAAAGGGGTCGATAATCAGGTCTACGCGCTGGCGCAGGGAAATATTCTGGTCGGCGGCGCGGGCGCGCAGGCCGGCGGCAGTAGCGTGCAGGTTAACCAGCTTAACGGCGGCCGCATCACCGGCGGGGCCACGGTGGAGCGCGAGCTGCCCACCACCTTCGGCCGCAGCAACACCCTGATGCTGCAGCTAAACGACGAGGACTTTACCATGGCGCAGCGCATCAGCGATGCCATTAACCGCAGCAGCGGCTACGGCGCGGCCCAGGCGCTGGACGGGCGCACCGTGCAGGTTCAGGTCTCTGCCAGCGGCACCTCGCAGGTGCGCCTGCTGGCGGATATCCAGAATATCGACGTGTCAGTGCCGGTCCAGGACGCCAAAGTGGTGATTAACAGCCGCACCGGATCGGTCGTGATGAATCGCGAAGTGACCCTCAGTCAGTGTGCGGTCGCGCAGGGGAACCTGTCGGTGACCGTGAACCAGCAGCAGAACGTCAACCAGCCGGACACGCCGTTTGGCGGCGGTCAGACGGTGGTGACGCAGCAGACGCAGATCGATCTGCGCCAGGAGGGCGGCGCGCTGCAGCGGGTGAACGCCAGCGCCAACCTCAATAACGTGGTACGCGCGCTGAATGCGCTCGGCGCTTCGCCGATGGAGCTGATGTCTATCTTACAATCCATGCAGAGCGCCGGCTGTTTGCGCGCCAGGCTGGAAATCATCTGATGAACGATGCCCGCTCACTGAGCGCCGCCGCCTGGGACAGCCAGTCGCTGAGCAACCTGAAGCGGCTGGCGGGCAACGCCCCGCAGGCGCATGCCAAAGAGGTGGCCCAGCAGGTTGAGGGAATGTTCGTCCAGATGATGCTGAAAAGCATGCGCGACGCCCTGCCGAAAGAGGGGCTGTTCAGCAGCGAGCAGAGCCGGATGTTCACCAGCCTCTACGATCAGCAAATCGCTCAGCAGATGGCGGCGCGCGGAATTGGCTTGTCGGACAGTCTCGTCCGCCAGATGCAGGCGACCGCGCCGCCCGATGAGCAGGCAGGCACGCTGCCGATGCCGCTGGATAAGCAGTTTATCAATACGCTGCCGCCGTTGGCGATGGCGCAGAGGATACGGCTTGCGCTGCCCAGACTGCCGCCCCCCAGCGCGGCGATGAGCGGCGACAGCCGCGACTTTATCGCTCAGCTGCTGCAGCCGGCGCAGGCCGCCAGCGCCGCCAGCGGCATTCCACATCACCTGATTCTGGCGCAGGCCGCGCTGGAGTCCGGTTGGGGGCAGCGGCAGATTCTCACCGCCGACGGCAAGCCGAGCTTTAACCTCTTTGGCATCAAGGCCGGTGCCAGCTGGCGGGGTGACACCACCGAGATAACCACCACCGAGTATCAGCACGGCGTGGCGAAGAAGGTTAAGGCCAGCTTCCGCGTTTATGGCTCTTACTTTGATGCCCTTGCGGATTACGTCAGGCTGGTGGGCAGTAATCCGCGCTATGCGGCGGTGGCCAGCGCCGTCAGCGCTGAAGAGGGGGCGATGGCGCTGCAGCAGGCGGGCTACGCGACCGATCCGAACTACGCGCAAAAACTGGTCAGCGTTATCCAGCAGTTTAAACATCTCGGCGAGCGCGTGGCGAAAGCTTACAGCAGCGATTTGAGCGCGCTTTTCTGAGCCGACGCCTCAAGTTTTTCGCCGGACGGCCGATTATCTACCACAGTCACTGACGGGCGGGAGAGGCCTGCCCCTGGAAGGAACGGACATGTCGAGCTTAATTAACGCCGCGATGAGCGGCCTGAGTGCCGCCCAGGCGGCGCTGAACACGGTGAGTAACAACATCAGCAATTACAATGTCGCCGGGTATACGCGCCAGAATGTGATCCTCTCCCAGGCCAACAGCACCCTGAACGGCGGCGCCTGGTACGGCAACGGCGTCAACGTTACCGGAGTACACCGGGAATACAATGAATTCATTACGCTGCAACTGCGCAACGCCCAGAGCCAGGCCAGCGGCCTGACCACCCAGTATCAACAGGTGGCGGGCATCGACGACATGCTGGCCAGCACCAACAACAGCCTCTCCACCACGCTGCAAGGTTTTTTTACCAGCGTGCAGAACCTGGTCAGCAACGCAGACGATCCCTCGGCGCGCCAGACGCTGCTGGGCAAAGCCGAAGGGCTGGTGAACCAGTTTAAGGTAAACGATCAGTCGCTGCGCAATATGGCCACCAGCGTCAATCGCGACATCAGCGCCAGCGTCGATCAGATAAACAACTATGCGCAGCAGATTGCCAACCTGAATCAGCAGATCGCGAAGCTAACCGGCATCGGCGCCGGGGCGCAGCCTAACGACCTGCTGGATCAGCGCGATCAGCTGGTGAACGCGCTGAATCAGCTGGTCGGTGTCGAGGTCTCCGTGCAGGATGGCAGCAGCTATAACCTGACCATCGCTAACGGCATCTCACTGGTGCAGGGCAGCCGCTATCAGACGCTGGCGGCGATCCCGTCCAGCGCCGATCCGTCGCGTACGGTAGTCGCGCAGGTAGACAGCCTCGCCGGCAATCAGGTGATTCCGGAGAGCAGCCTTAACCGCGGATCGCTTGGCGGGCTGCTTGCCTTTCGCAGCGAAAACCTCGACGGCGCCCGTAACCGCCTTGGACAGCTGGCGATGGCATTTGCCAGCAGCCTGAATGCCCAGCATCGGCAAGGTTTTGACAGCGAAGGGATCGCCGGCGGTGACCTGTTCACCCTCGGTCAGCCAGAGGTGCTGGCCAACGCCGCAAACCGCGGCAGTGCATCGCTCAGCGCCAGCTGGCAAGAGACCAGCAAGGTCGCGGCAGCGGATTACCGCGTCAGCTACCAGAATGGCAGCTGGCAGGTGAAGCGCCTGTCAGATAACGCCCCGGTGAGTGTGACCCCGGGAAATAACGGCAGCAGCGATACCCTCAGCTTTGACGGGCTGACCGTCACTCTCAGCGGTGCGCCGGCGGAACAGGACAGCTTTGTGGTGAAGCCGGTGGCGAATGCCATCGTTTCGATGTCGGTGGCCATTAAGGATCCGGCGAAGCTGGCGGCGGCCAGCGAACCGGGCGGGGCCAGCGATAACCGTAATGCGCAGAAGCTGCTGGATTTGCAGGGCAAAGATCTGGTCAACGGCAACAGCACCCTCACTCAGGCTTACGCCAGCCTGGTGAGTGAGATAGGTAACAAAACCAGCACGCTAAAAACCACCGTCACCACCCAGAGTAATGTGGTGACCCAGCTCACCAGGCAGCAGCAGTCGATCTCCGGCGTTAATCTGGATGAGGAGTATGGCGATCTGCAGCGCTATCAGCAGTACTACATGGCTAACGCCCAGGTGATGCAGGCCGCGCAGTCGATGTTTGATGCCCTGATCAGTATTCGCTAAGTAAGGATAAAACCATGCGACTCAGTACCAGCATGATCTATCAGCAAAACATGAATGGCATTTCCCAGGCCCAGTCGCTGTGGATGTCGGCCGGGGAGCATCTGTCCACCGGTAAAAAAGTGATCAATCCCTCCGATGACCCCATCGCCGCATCGCGGGCGGTGGTGCTGGCGCAAAGCCAGGCGGAAAACGCGCAGTTCACCCTGGCGCGCACTTTTGCCAAACAGAACCTGTCACTGGAGGAGAACACCCTCGGGCAGGTCACCAGCGTACTGCAAACCGCGATGGAAAAAGTGGTCTATGCCGGTAACGGTACCCTGAGCGACAATGACCGCGGTTCGCTGGCTAAAGAGCTGCAGGGAATGCGCGATCAGATCCTCAATCTGGCCAACAGCCAGGACGGTAACGGCCGCTATATTTTCGCCGGTTACGTCAGCGAGGCGAAGCCCTTTACCGCCGATGCAGTCAGCGGGGCCATTGATTACCGCGGCGGCGAACAGCCGATCGCGCAGCAGGTAGACAGCAGCCGTCAAATGATAATCAACCACACCGGCCGCCAGGTGTTTATGACCCTGGCCAGCAACAGCACGCCGGAGCCGGATGGATCGGCCGGGGAGAGCAACCTGTTTACCACGCTGGATACGGTTATCGCCGCCCTGAAGGTACCGGTACAGGATGGCGATCAGGCGGCAAAAGAGACCCTGAATGCGGCGGTGGATAAAGCCAATCGCGGCCTGAAAAACAGCTATAACGCCGTGCTGAGCGTGCGTTCAGAACTGGGCGTACAGCTGGCAGAAATCGATAACCTTAAGGCGCTCGGTGAACAGCGTGCAGTCACTCAGCAGCAGCAGATGAGCGAGCTGGTGGATGTCGATTACAATGCGGCCATCTCCACCTACGTCATGCAACAGGCGGCCCTGCAGGCCTCCTATAAAACGTTCAGCGACATGTCCGGGATGTCACTCTTCCAGTTAAATCGCTGATGCCCCGCCACGCCGGGGCGCGAACCGCGCTGTACGCCCTCCGGGCGTGGAGGAAGGGCGGCGCGGCAGGCCCCTGTAACACGTTTCGCGGCATGTCCGAAAGGTCACGCTACCAGTTAACTCGCGAATGCCCCGCTACGCCGGAGCGCGCTGTATGCCCCGCGGGCGTGGAGGAAGGGCGGCGCGGCAGGCCCTCTTAAAACGTTCCGCGGCATGTCCGGGAGGCCACGCTGCCAGTTAACTCGCGGATGCCCGTCACGCCGGGGCGCGAACCGCGCTGTATGCCCCGCGGGCGTGGAGGAAGGGCGGCCCGGCAGGCCCCCTGTAACACGTTTCGCGGCATGTCCGGGAGGTCACGCTGCCAGTTAACTCGCGAATGCCCCGCCACGCCGGGGCGCGCTGTATGCCCCGCGGGCGTGGAGGAAGGGCGGCGCGGCAGGCCCTCTTAAAACGTTTCGCGGCATGTCCGAAAGATCACGCTGCCAGTTAACTCGCGGATGCCCCGCCACGCCGGGGCGCGCTGTACGCCCTCCGGGCGTGGAGGAAGGGCGGCCCGGCAGATCCCCTGTAAAACGTTTCGCGGCATGTCCGAAAGGCCACGCTGCCAGTTAACTCGCGAATGCCCCGCCACGCCGGAGCGCGATGCCGACCGGCGTTCCTTGCCCGCCGGGCGTGATTCAGCACCCTACCCCCGCAGGCAGCCTTCTCGCCAGGCTCACTGAACAGCGGTGAAAACCGAAACGACTGCGTGGAGATCGGGGGACGTTGCACCCTCGCCAGGGCTGCAGCGTCCGCCGTTATCGGTGGGGAGTGAGGCCCGGTGCGGTGCACGACCGTCGATGTCCGCGAGGGATCCAGCCGCCTGCTGATACTGCCCGTGAAACGCACCTGCGGCGTCAATCCTTCGCGAGCGTCCCGTCCGGACATGCGGCGTACGCGTTGAGCTGACGGATGATCGATGTCGTCCGGAGCTCAGTCCGGGTTGCCGCTTGTGCGCTGGCTTACGGAATGACGTTGATCCGTAATGCGCTGGCACGAAAGCCACGCCGCGGGCGTCCACCTGGCGCCAGACGGTCCACCGGGTAGCCGGTCGCGATCCCAACCGCCGGCGGCTGTAGCGTTAGTCACCAGGGCGGCAGGCGGCAATCAGGCTGCCACCTCAGCCGACGGTTCGACAGACGTCGCGCGATGGTTGTCCCGCCGCCGGCCGGCAGCGGAGATTCTGGATGATATTGTTCTTTAGCGTATCCCGGCCGTGGCGGCTAACGGGAGGGGGCGACAGTGAACCTGACGCGCTGGCCAACAGCCTGGGCGGCAGGTCTTTACCACGCATCGTTTCAGGCGGCGGTGAATCTTTGCACAGGATTGCCGACGGCCAGGCCGGGTAGTGACGACAATCCTCTCGTCATCCGTTGGGGAAACTCTGAGGTGAAGGGGGGACTGAGTGCCGCCGGTGCGCAGGCCGCAGGCCGATCGCCGCCTCATCGTCGCAATGCCGTTCTCACGCCTCCGTGGGCCGCTACGCGGCGCCCCCGGCGCGGTAGGCCAGTGCTGAGTCAGCCATCTGATCGCGCCGACAGCGGGGCCGCACCAGCGGTAACCGCCCGGTGCGGAAGAGGGTGTGCTTGCGCGGTGGGATCGACGACATAAAAAAACCCCGCCGAAGCGGGGTTGGGGGGCGGTTTTCTGACTTACTGCGGGCGGGTTGCCGGGGCAGTAGCCTGGTGCGTGGCGGCGTGGGCGCCGGCGGCACCGCGGCCGTCAAAGTGATACGCTTCGCGCACCCAGTCGCTGTGACGCACCGGCTCCGGCGTCCACGCCGGGGCAGGGGCTTTGGTCATCGGCGCGCTGGCGTGAAAGCGAACCAGCCCTTTTACCGGCGCATCGGCGTGATCGACCGGGCAATCGCGGGCCGGGACCGGCGCCTGCGGCTCGCTGGCTTCCGGTGCGGGGACCGGCGTTTCCAGCTCGCTGAGGTTAGCCTGCTGCGTGCTCTCCACATCGGCGGCCATCTCGCGGGCAACGTCGGTGGCCGGCTGCGGCGCGGCCTCCTGCGGCGCGGCGGCGATGATCTGCCCGGCTTCCGCTGCCGGCTTGGCCTCCGGAGAGACGATAGCCGGCTGTGCCTGTTCGCGCACCGTCTCGGCCAGCGGACGTGCTTCCGGCTCGATGACCGACGGGGTGCTATCCACCGGGACGTCGACAGGGGCGGTGTTGTCCGTGTTGACCAGCATCGGCGCGGCGGTGGCTACTGGTGCGCTGTTCTGCACCTTCGGTGTGCGGCGTTCCTGGCTGGCGTCATCGGCGACGGCAACCTGCGGCTGCTGCACGCTCTCCGGCTGCTGCACGGTGTCGGGCTGCTGTTCGACCTCGGTCTGCTGCGCGGCCGCAGGCTGAGCGACCACGGCCGGCTCCTGCTCACGATCGCGCTGCTGCTCGCTGGCAACCGGGTAGCTCACCCACACCTTACCGGAAGCCATCTCCGGTGAGGCGACGGCGGCGCTCAGCGGTGCTGGCGACTGCGTCGGATAGCGCTCATCGCGGTAGCGACGGCGACGCTGTCCGCTCACGCGCAGGTGGCGCGGTGAACGGCGTGAACGGCGCGGCATGGTATCGCGATTTTCCCCGTCGTCGTGGGCCTCGCTGGCCGGCAGGTGCTCGCTGACTTCCGGCTGGGCTTGAGCGGTATCTGCCTCGGCCTCATCGCTGGCGAAGGTGTGACGCGCGGCGGTTTGCTCTGCCGTTTCAATCCGCACTTTCTGGCTCAGCTGGCGCGGCTGGCGGCGCTGCATGACCTGCGTATTGTCCTGGTCGTCCGTGGCGAGATCAGCGGCGTCCCCCTTCGGTTCGGCCGCTTTATTCTCCTGCGGAGCCTGGCGCTTCTCTTCCTGACGGCGACGCTGGCGTTCGGCGCGCTGTTCACGGCGCTGCTGCTGCTCATCGCGCTGGGCGAGCTGCTCATCCTGCGTCTCAGGCTGGCGCGCGTCGCGCACTTCGCCGTTCAGCGGGCGACGTTCGCGGCGGCCCTGGTCATCACGGCTTTCACTGCGCGCTTCGCGCGTTTCGCTGCCTGGACGCGGCCCGCGCTCATGGCGATCCTGACGCGCGCCGCGCTCCTGGCGTTCTCCGCGCTCGCTACGGTCATTGCGCTCGCCACGTTCGTTGCGGTCATTGCGGTCATTGCGCTCGCCACGTTCGTTGCGGTCATTGCGTTCGTTGCGGTCATTGCGCTCGCCGCGGTCATTGCGCTCGCTACGATCGTTGCGGTCATTGCGGTCGCGACGGTTAGTTGGCCGACGGGCGTTGCGGCGTTCGCCGCGCGGTTCTTTCCCGGCGCTGGCCGGCGCGCTTTCCTGTACCGGCTGGGCGGCCGGTTCGGCGACGGGGGTGGGGGCCGGTTCCGGCGCAAACAGGCTCTTCAGCCCGGAGACCAGACGGGCAAACAGGCCGGCAGGCGCGGCGGCGGCGGCACCCGGTGCGGCGGCGGTGACCGCCGGGGCTTCCGGTGTGATTTCCTGCGGCGGCGGTGCATCCGGCATCACGAAGGCGGCCAGCGCCGGCTGCTCAGGACGCTTACGCTCGGCGTGCTCCTCTTCAGAGGGCAGGGACATATCGGCTTCATGCAGCTTCGGCAGCAGGTAGCTGAGGGTTTGCGTCTCTTCGCCTTTGCGCACGCGCAGCACGGAATAGTGCGGCGTTTCCATCCGGTCATCCGGCACGATCACCGCGCGGACGCCGCCCTGACGCTTCTCAATGGCGCTCACTGCGTCACGCTTTTCGTTCAGCAGGTAAGAGGCAATCTGCACCGGCACAATGGCGTGCACCTCTTTGGTGTTCTCCTTCAGCGCCTCTTCTTCAATCAGGCGCAGGATGGAGAGCGACAGCGATTCGTTATCACGGATGGTGCCGGTACCGCTACAGCGCGGGCAGACGTGATGGCTGGACTCACCGAGCGACGGGCTCAGACGCTGACGCGACATCTCCAGCAGGCCAAAGCGGGAAATGTGGCTGATTTGAATACGGGCGCGATCCTGACGCACCGCTTCACGCAGGCGGTTTTCCACCGCACGCTGGTGACGGACCGGGGTCATGTCGATGAAGTCGATGACGATCAGGCCGCCGAGGTCGCGCAGGCGCAGCTGACGGGCAATTTCGTCGGCGGCTTCCAGGTTGGTGTTGAACGCGGTCTCTTCGATATCGCCGCCGCGGGTTGCGCGAGCGGAGTTGATGTCGATGGCGGTCAGCGCTTCGGTGCTGTCGATAACAATCGAACCACCGGAGGGCAGGCGCACTTCGCGCTGGAAGGCGGATTCAATCTGCGACTCAATCTGATAGTGGCTGAACAGCGGGATTTCCCCGGTGTAGAGCTTAATTTTGCTGCTGAAATCCGGACGGCCCAGGGCGGCAATGTGCTGGCGCGCCAGCTCCAGCACTTTCGGGTTATCGATCAGGATCTCGCCGATATCCTGGCGCAGGTAGTCGCGGAAAGCGCGGACAATGACGTTACTTTCCTGATGGATCAGGAACGGCGCCGGACGACTGTCGGCGGCTTTTTTAATCGCTTCCCAGTGCTGCAGACGGAACTTCAGGTCCCACTGCAGGGCTTCTGCAGATTTGCCCACGCCGGCGGTGCGCACAATCAGGCCCATGCCGTCAGGCAGTTCCAGCGAAGAGAGCGCTTCTTTCAGCTCGGTCCGATCGTCACCCTCAATGCGGCGGGAAATTCCGCCCGCGCGCGGGTTATTCGGCATCAGTACCAGATAGCTGCCTGCCAGGCTGATAAAGGTGGTCAACGCCGCGCCTTTATTGCCGCGCTCTTCTTTATCAATCTGAACAATCACTTCCTGACCTTCGCGCAGGACATCTTTGATGTTAGGACGGCCGTGAGCGTGATAATTAGCGGGGAAGTAGTCGCGGGAGATTTCTTTCAGAGGGAGAAAACCGTGTCGTTCAGCGCCGTAATCGACAAAGGCGGCCTCAAGACTGGGTTCAATGCGGGTAATCTTGCCTTTATAGATGTTTGCCTTTTTCTGCTCGTGTCCGGGGCTTTCAATATCCAGATCGTAGAGGCGTTGTCCGTCAACAAGGGCAACACGCAACTCTTCCTGTTGAGTTGCGTTGATCAACATTCTTTTCATCGTAACTTACTCATTATTCTTACATTAGTGACTAAGCTGCGGGCATGGTAACGCTGGACGGACTTCACACCGATGGTCCCGTGTCTACGTGCGATATCGTCAACCTCCCGGATGTCGACTGCTCAAGGGACGCCATTTTCGGCCGCCTGTTTCACAAATAAGGAGAAACAGCGCGATAGCGGGGAGTCGGCTCTGTAACCACCAGAGAAACTCAAACCCTGTTTCGTCCAGGCTGCAACCCGCAGCCCGCTAAATGCCTGATTGTTCATTACGTCTTACGCCATTGCTGCGTGTCCGAACGACCGGGCAAAATTACGTTGCTATCTTCTTGTTCTGACAAGAACAGCACAAAATTCATTATTCCACTGCTGACCGCGTGATAGCAAGGTGACTTTTGTTCTGTTGCGAACTTTCTCGCGGTTATCGGCGGATTCCTCACAAAGCGGGAATAAAAGACGCTGAAAAAGCCAGCGACCGCGGTTTTTTTCATCAGATAATGCCCCGATGGCGCCGGATAATTTCGCCGCGCGGTCGATGATGCAGCGTGTAAAAAGAGGTGGCGCGTTGCGGTGCCACTCTTTAGAATCGCCAGCCATGAATACGAATACACCGTCCGTCCAGATTGTTGCTGTGTCCGCCGATGAAGCGGGACAGCGCATTGATAACTTTTTGCGCACCCAGCTAAAAGGCGTGCCCAAGAGCATGATTTACCGCATCCTGCGCAAAGGCGAGGTGCGGGTGAATAAAAAACGCATCAAACCGGAATATAAGCTCCAGGCCGGCGATGAAGTGCGCATCCCGCCGGTGCGGGTCGCTGAGCGTGATGAGGCGGCCATTTCGCCGAAGCTGGCGAAGGTGGCCTCGCTGGAAGGCGCTATTGTGTATGAAGATGACGCGATCCTGGTGATGAATAAGCCGTCGGGGACCGCGGTACACGGCGGCAGCGGACTGAGCTTTGGCGTGATTGAAGGGCTGCGCGCGCTGCGGCCCGATGCGCGCTTCCTCGAGCTGGTACACCGGCTGGATCGGGACACTTCGGGGATTTTACTGGTGGCGAAAAAGCGCTCGGCGCTGCGCGCGCTGCACGAGCAGCTGCGCGAGAAGGGGATGCAGAAGGATTATCTGGCGCTGGTGCGCGGCCAGTGGCCTTCGCATCTGAAGCGCGTCCAGGCCCCGCTGCAGAAGAACATCCTGCAAAGCGGCGAGCGTATGGTACGGGTTAGCGCTGAAGGAAAAGCGTCGGAGACCCTGTTCAAAGTTGAGGAGCGCTTTGCCGAGGCGACGCTGGTGAAGGCCAGCCCGGTTACCGGGCGCACTCACCAGATTCGCGTACACACGCTGCATGCCGGCCACCCGATTGCTTTTGATGATCGCTACGGCGACCGCGCGTTTGATGCCCGGCTGGCACCCACTGGCCTGCAGCGTCTGTTCCTGCACGCCGCGGCGCTGACCTTCACCCACCCAAGCAGCGGTGAAACGCTGCGGGTCGAAGCCCCGCTGGATGGCGCGCTGAAGCGCTGCCTGCAGGCGCTGCGTCAGGGATAACCCCGCCGGCGCGATGCACCGGCGCGGCGCTTAGCCGAGCGGATCGACCCCCGCCCGGCGCAGCAGCGTGCACAAGGCGATCAGCGGCAGTCCGACCAGCGTATTCGGATCGCGGCCCTCCAGCCGGTCAAACAGCGTAATGCCCAGCCCTTCACTTTTAAAACTGCCCGCGCACTGCAGCGGCTGCTCGCGCGCCACGTAGCGTACAATCTCGTCCTCGCGCAGCTCCCGGAAATGGACGGTAAAAGGCTCACAGAGCGTCTCGCCGGCCTGCTGGCCGCTGTGCCACACCGTGAGACCCGTATAGAAGACGATGGCCTGGCCGCTGGCGGCACGCAGCTGGGCGTGGGCGTTTTGCACGCTGTGCGGCTTACCGACGATCTGCTGGTTAAGCACGCAGACCTGATCGCTACCGATAATCAGGTGGTCAGGGTAGCGTTGGGCGAGGGCGCGCGCTTTATCGCGGGAGAGGCGCATGACCAACTCGCGGGCGCTTTCTCCCGGCAGCGGCGTTTCATCGCAGTCGGGGGTGACGCTGAGAAAGGGCAGGCCCAGTTTTTCTAACAGGGCTTTTCGCCACGGTGAGCTTGAAGCAAGAATAAGCGGGTTCATCTTTTTTTCCGTTAACGCTGGCGTAATAGAGACGCACATTTTAAACTGTGCGCCGCATCGGATGCGAATAATGGCTGAAAGAAGCTGTTTAACGGCCTTTTTCTTTGACTCTCTGTCGTTACAAAGTTAATATGCGCGCCCTATGCAAAAGGTAAAATTACCCCTGACTCTCGATCCGGTTCGCGCCGCTCAGAAGCGCCTTGATTATCAGGGTGTGTTCACATCAGATATGGTGGAGCGCGTGGCAGAATCGGTGGTCAGTGTGGACAGCGATGTAGAATGCAGTTTGTCGTTCGCGATTGACAATCAGCGCCTGGCCGTCATGCAAGGGACGGCGGATGTAACGGTGACCCTGAGCTGTCAGCGCTGTGGCAAACCCTTTCAGCAGGCTTTCCACGTGAACTATTGTTTCAGTCCGGTCAAAAATGATGACCAGGCCGAGGCACTGCCGGAAGCTTACGAGCCGATTGATGTCAACGACTACGGTGAGATCGATCTGCTGGCAACGATTGAAGATGAGATCATCCTCGCGTTGCCGGTCGTTCCGGTGCATGATTCTGAACACTGTGAAGTGTCCGAAGCGGACATGGTATTTGGTGAGCTGCCTGCAGAGGCGGAAAAGCCAAATCCGTTTGCCGTATTAGCCAGTTTAAAGCGTAAGTAATAGGAGTAAGGTCCATGGCCGTACAACAGAATAAACCAACCCGTTCTAAGCGTGGCATGCGTCGTTCGCACGATGCGCTGACCACCACCACTCTTTCCGTAGATAAAGTTTCTGGCGAAACGCATCTGCGTCACCACATCACTGCGGATGGCTACTACCGCGGTCGCAAGGTCATCGTTAAGTAATTCTTGCGGCGACGCAAGGCGATACTTTGACACGTTTGACCCTGGCGATAGATGCCATGGGCGGGGACTTTGGTCCCTGCGTGACGGTGCCTGCTGCATTGCAGGCACTGGCCTCTACCCCATCACTGTATCTCCTCCTGGTCGGCGATCCCGACATCATCACGTCATTACTTGCCAAAGCGGATTCCGCGCTCGTTGCGCGCCTGCAGATTATTCCTGCGGAATCGGTTATTGCAAATGATGCCAAACCGTCTCAGGCGATTCGCCAGAGCCGGGGCACCTCGATGCGCATTGCGCTGGAGCAGGTGAAAGCGGGGCAGGCCCAGGCCTGCATCAGCGCCGGCAATACTGGCGCCTTGATGGGCCTCGCGAAGCTGTTGTTAAAACCGCTGGACGGCATTGACCGCCCGGCGCTGATGACGGTACTGCCCAACCAGCGTCAGGGCAAAACCGTGGTGCTGGATTTAGGCGCAAACGTGGACTCAGACAGCGCGATGCTGGTGCAGTTTGCGGTGATGGGCGCAGCGATGGCGGAGTGCGTTTTAGGCATTCCGCAGCCGCGCGTGGCGCTGCTGAATATCGGTCAGGAAGAGACCAAGGGACTGGAGAGCATTCGCGAGGCGGCCAGCCTGCTGCGCAGCAGTCCCGAGATGAACTTTATTGGCTATGTAGAAGGAAACGATTTGCTGACCGGTAAGACCGACGTGCTGGTTTGCGATGGTTTCGTGGGCAATGTCACGCTGAAAACCCTCGAAGGCGTGGTAAGAATGTTTCTTTCGCTGTTGAAGTCGTCCGGCGAAGGCAAAAAGAAGGCCTGGTGGCTAAGGTGGCTGGGGCGTTTGTTACAAAAACGTCTGGCCAGCCGTTTCGGGCACCTGAACCCCGACCAGTACAATGGTGCATGTCTGTTAGGATTGCGTGGCACAGTGATAAAAAGCCACGGCGCGGCAAACCAGCGAGCGTTTACCGTGGCCATACAACAGGCAGAACAGGCGGTGCAACGGCAACTTTCCAAGCAGATTGCCTTGCGCCTGGATGCTGTATTACCAAAGAGTGACTGAGCGTACATGTATACAAAGATTATCGGAACGGGCAGCTGGCTGCCCGAACAGGTGCGTACGAACGCCGATCTGGAAAAAATGGTAGACACCTCTGACGAGTGGATTGTCACCCGTACCGGCATCCGTGAGCGTCGCATTGCCGCCGCCGACGAAACCGTCGCCACCATGGGGCACCGGGCTGCGCTGCATGCGCTGGATATGGCCGGCGTAGACAAAGACGACATCGGCCTGATTATTGTGGCCACGACCTCATCCAGTCATGCGTTTCCCAGCTCGGCCTGCATGATTCAGCAGATGCTTGGCATCCTTGACGCGGCCTCCTTCGATTTGGCCGCGGCCTGCGCTGGATTCACCTATGCGCTCAGCGTTGCCGACCAGTACATCAAAAATGGCGCGGTGAAACACGCGCTGGTGATCGGCGCGGACGTCCTGGCCAGCAAGCTGGATCCGGACGATCGCGGGACGATCATCCTGTTCGGCGACGGCGCCGGTGCGGTGGTGCTGGGCGCCAGCGAGCAGCCGGGCATCCTGTCGACTCACCTGCACGCCGACGGCCGCTACGGCCAGTTGTTGACCCTGCCTTATCCGCAGTCTGGCGCCGGTGACGCGCAGCCGGGCTATGTCACTATGGCCGGCAACGAAGTCTTTAAGGTGGCGGTTACCGAGCTGGCGCACATCGTTGACGAAACGCTGCAGGCGAATAACCTGGATCGCAGCGAGCTGGACTGGCTGGTGCCGCATCAGGCTAACCTGCGCATCATCTCCGCCACGGCAAAAAAACTGGGCATGGGCATGGAGAAAGTGGTGGTCACGCTCGACCGTCACGGCAATACCTCGGCGGCCTCCGTGCCGACCGCACTGGATGAAGCGGTGCGCGACGGGCGCATCCAACCCGGACAACTGATTTTGCTGGAAGCCTTTGGCGGTGGATTCACCTGGGGCTCCGCACTGGTTCGTTTTTGATAACAGGAATACAACATGACGCAATTGGCGATGGTTTTCCCCGGACAGGGCTCACAAGCGGTGGGCATGCTGGCGGAGTTAGCAGCAGCACATCCGATTGTTGAACAGACCTTCCGTGAAGCGTCCGCTGCGCTGGGCTACGATCTGTGGCAGCTGGTGCAGCAAGGACCGGCAGAAGCGCTGAATAAAACCTGGCAAACCCAGCCGGCTCTGCTGGCCGCTTCGGTGGCGCTCTGGCGTTTATGGCAGCAGCAGGGCGGTCAGGCACCGGCGCTGATGGCTGGTCACAGCCTCGGCGAGTATTCGGCGCTGGTCTGCGCCGGCGTGATGGCGTTCGCCGACGCGGTGAAGCTGGTCGAGCTGCGTGGCAAGCTGATGCAGGAAGCGGTGCCGGCGGGTACCGGAGCCATGCAGGCAATCATCGGTCTCGACGATGCGGCCATTCGCGCCGCCTGTGAAGCCGCGGCGGAAGGGCAGGTGGTGGCACCGGTGAACTTCAACTCGCCCGGCCAGGTGGTGATTGCCGGCCACAAAGAAGCCGTTGAGCGCGCCGGCGCGGCCTGTAAGGCCGCCGGCGCCAAGCGCGCTCTGCCGCTGCCGGTGAGCGTGCCGTCACACTGCGCGCTGATGAAGCCTGCGGCGGACAAACTGGCGCTGGCGCTGAACGACATCCCCTTTAGCGCTCCGGCCTTCCCGGTGGTGAATAACGTGGATGTGGCCTGCGAAACCGATCCGGACGCGATCCGCAGTGCGCTGGTGCGTCAGCTTTACAGCCCGGTACGCTGGACCGAGTCAGTGGAATACATTGCCGCGCAGGGCGTCACGACCCTGCTGGAGGCCGGCCCGGGCAAAGTGCTGACCGGCCTGACCAAACGTATTGTTGACACCCTGTCGGCCAGCGCGATCAACGATCCCGCTTCGCTGGCGGCGGCGCTTGAACAATAACAAGAGGAAAACCATGAATTTTGAAGGAAAAGTTGCGCTGGTGACCGGCGCAAGCCGCGGTATCGGCCGCGCCATTGCGGAGACACTGGTCGCCCGCGGAGCGAAAGTGATCGGCACCGCCACCAGCGAAAGCGGGGCGGCGGCGATCGGTCAGTACCTGGGTGAAAACGGCCTGGGGCTGGCGTTAAATGTGACTGACGCCGCGTCAATCGACAGCGCGCTGGAAAAAATCCGCGCTGAATTTGGCGAAGTGGATATTTTAGTCAATAATGCAGGCATTACGCGTGACAATTTATTGATGCGCATGAAGGAAGAAGAGTGGGATGATATTATCCATACTAACCTGACTTCCGTTTTCCGCCTCTCCAAGGCGGTGATGCGCGCAATGATGAAAAAGCGTCAAGGCCGGATTATTACCATTGGTTCCGTTGTCGGCACCATGGGCAATGCGGGTCAGGCAAACTATGCGGCAGCAAAAGCAGGTTTGATTGGCTTTAGCAAATCACTGGCGCGTGAAGTCGCGTCACGTGGTATTACCGTAAACGTCGTGGCTCCGGGTTTCATTGAAACCGACATGACGCGTGCGTTGAACGATGATCAGCGCGCAGGTATCCTGGCGGAAGTACCGGCGGGTCGCCTCGGCGACGCGCAGGAAATCGCCAATGCCGTGGCATTCTTAGCCTCTGACGAGGCGGCGTACATCACCGGTGAAACGCTGCACGTCAATGGCGGCATGTACATGGTCTGATTCGTCCCAACCGGGAGCAGGCGGCTGAACGGCCACGTGCGCACACTATCCCGGGCGCTGACGAAAGTGGACGCCGGGGATAACGCGAGCCGTTAACGTTTCAGTCGCATGATTCAGGGCGGGAAAGATGAAAAAGGGTTGCGTTATGCGTGGTAAACACCGCAAAATAACGCCAAATCGTGGTTTGACCAGCCGGGATTTAGTTGCATCTTTTTCAACATTTTATACACTACGAAAACCATCGCGTAAGCGAGTTTTGATAGGAAATTGAATAGTATGAGCACTATCGAAGAACGTGTTAAGAAAATCATTGCTGAACAGCTGGGCGTGAAACCGGAAGAAGTGACCAACTCTGCTTCTTTCGTAGAAGATCTGGGCGCTGATTCTCTTGACACCGTTGAGCTGGTTATGGCTCTGGAAGAAGAGTTCGATACCGAGATTCCGGACGAAGAAGCTGAAAAGATCACGACTGTTCAGACTGCCATTGATTACATCAATAATCATCAGTCATAACTGAACATCCCCAGGCGGTCACTCGACCGCCTGAGTTTTATCTTCTGCACCACTTGAGTTTTACTTTTTCCCCTCCCTGGAGGACGAACGTGTCTAAGCGTCGTGTAGTAGTGACTGGTCTTGGCATGTTGTCTCCTGTCGGCAATTCCGTAGAGTCTACCTGGAGTGCTCTCCTTGCCGGTCAGAGTGGCATCAGCCTGATCGACCATTTTGATACCAGCGCATACGCCACGCGTTTTGCTGGTCTGGTTAAAGATTTTAACTGTGACGACTCCATTTCGCGCAAAGAACAGCGCAAGATGGATGCCTTCATTCAATATGGCGTCGTCGCTGGCGTTCAGGCCATGCAAGACGCTGGTCTGGTCGTGACTGACGAGAATGCGCATCGCTGCGGCGCGGCCATCGGTTCTGGCATTGGGGGATTGGGTCTGATTGAAGAGAACCACGCCTCGCTGGTGCAGGGTGGACCGCGTAAAATCAGTCCGTTCTTTGTGCCGTCAACCATCGTTAACATGGTGGCCGGCCATCTGACCATCATGTATGGACTGAAAGGGCCGAGTATCTCGATTGCCACCGCCTGTACCTCCGGCGTCCACAATATCGGCCATGCGGCGCGCATTATTGCCTACAACGATGCGGACGTGATGCTGGCAGGCGGTGCGGAAAAAGCCAGTACCCCACTTGGCGTGGGCGGCTTTGGTGCGGCGCGGGCGCTCTCTACCCGAAACGACAACCCGCAGGCGGCCAGCCGCCCGTGGGATAAAGATCGCGACGGGTTTGTGTTGGGCGACGGCGCCGGCATTCTGGTGCTGGAAGAGTACGAGCACGCGAAAAAACGCGGTGCGAAAATTTATGCGGAAATCGTTGGCTTCGGTATGAGCAGCGACGCGTATCACATGACCTCACCGCCGGAAAACGGGGCGGGTGCGGCGCTGGCCATGGTCAATGCGCTGCGTGATGCGCAGATTGCGCCGGAGCAGATCGGTTACATTAACGCACACGGCACCTCAACCCCGGCGGGGGACAAAGCGGAAGCGCAGGCAGTGAAATCCGTCTTCGGCGACAGCGCAAAACGGGTGATGGTGAGCTCGACAAAATCGATGACCGGCCACCTGTTAGGGGCGGCGGGGGCGGTGGAGTCCATCTACACCATTCTGGCGCTGCGGGACCAGGCAATACCTCCGACGCTGAATCTCGACAATCCGGACGAGGGCTGCGACCTCGACTTTGTTCCTCATACGGCACGTCAGGTAAGTGGAATGGATTACACGCTGTGTAACTCATTCGGCTTTGGCGGCACCAACGGATCCCTCATTTTCCGCAAGGTGTGATGGTCCACGCGGGGCGCGCCCCTGGCGTAATGCAAGACCTGCTCAGGCAGGTCTTTTTTTTTACCGCGGTAAAGTTATGCACTTTCGGATGATTCCCGCGGGCAGGACGGATAAGCTTGTCGGCGGTCAATCAGCCAGCGAGGAGAGTATGATTTGGGTTAATGGGGAACCGCAGGCGCAGATTGCCACCGGCGATCGCGGCCTGCAATTTGGCGATGGCTGTTTTACTACGGCGCGGATCCGCAGCGGTCAGGTTGATCACCTCGAGGCGCACGTTGCGCGACTGCAGCAGGCGTGTGACCGGCTGATGATCGCCGGCTTGGAGGTTGTTGCGCTAACGCAGCAGATGCGCGAGGCGGCGCAACGCCAGCGCGACGGCGTGCTTAAAGTGATCGTGACCCGCGGCAGCGGCGGACGCGGCTACAGCGCCGCGGGGTGCCGACAGCCGACGACGATCCTGTCGCTGTCGCCTGCACCGCTGCATTATGCGGCGTGGCAAACCCGCGGCGTCACCCTCGCGACCAGCCCGGTTCGCCTCAGCCGCAATAGCCTGCTGGCGGGCATTAAGCACCTCAATCGCCTTGAGCAGGTGATGATCCGCGCGCACCTTGATGGCGGTGACGCCGACGAGGCGCTGGTGCTTGACACGGACGGCTGGCTGGTGGAATGCTGTGCGGCTAATTTATTCTGGCGTAAAGGAAAACAGGTTTACACGCCCGATTTATCGCTGGCCGGCGTAACCGGTCTGATGCGTGAACACATTCTGACGCTGCTGCCTGAACTGGGCTGGCAGGCCAGCAGCGTGCTGGCGCCACCGGAAGCGCTGGCCGCGGCGGACGAAGTCTTTATCTGTAATGCCCTGATGCCGGTGCTCTCCGTCACCCGCATCAATCAGTGGCACTATGCGTCGCGCGAGCTGGCCGACCAGCTGCGTCCGCACTGTTGATGGGAACGCCCGATGAGTAACATGAAAAAAATCCTCTCGCTGCTGCTGCTGGTAATAGCGCTGGCGCTGGCGGTGGCCTGGTGGCAGGTACGCCAGTTTGCCGCTGCACCGCTGCTGATTCAGCAGGAGACCCTCTATCAGCTCCCGGCCGGTACCGGCCGCGTTGCCCTTGAGGCCAGCCTGGCCGAACAGCACATTATTCCGGACTCGCTCTGGTTTGCGCCGCTGTTAAAACTCGAGCCGGATCTGGCGAAATTCAAAGCCGGTACCTATCGCCTCACGCCGGGGATGACGGTGCGCCAGCTGTTACAGCTGCTGGCCAGCGGCAAAGAGGCGCAGTTTCCGATCCGCTTTATCGAAGGTACGCGACTCAGCGAGTGGCTGCAGGCACTGCGTCAGGCGCCGCACATTCGCCATACGCTGCCGGAGGATAAACCGGAGGCGGTGGCCGCGGCACTGAAGCTGCCAGAAGATGCCCTGCTGGAGGGCGGCTTCTGGCCGGACACGTACCTTTATACTGCTAACACCAGCGACGTAGCGATTCTGGCTCGCGCCCATGCGCGGATGCAGGCGCGCGTAGCGTCAGTATGGGAACATCGGCAGCCGGATTTACCCTACCGCGATGTGCGTCAGCTGGTGACCATGGCCTCTATCATAGAAAAAGAGACCGCGGTCAACGATGAACGGGGCAAAGTGGCGTCGGTATTTATCAATCGCCTGCGCACCGGTATGCGGCTGCAAACCGATCCGACGGTGATTTACGGGCTTGGCGATCAGTATCGCGGCGCGCTCACCCGCAGCGATCTGGAGCGCGCAACCCCGTATAATACCTATGTGATCAGCGGGCTGCCGCCGGGACCCATTGCGATGCCGGGACAGGCCTCGCTGAACGCGGCCGCGCATCCGCTGAAAACGGCGTATCTCTATTTTGTGGCCGATGGCAAGGGGGGACACACCTTTACCACCAATCTGGCCAGTCACAACCGCGCGGTGCAGGCGTGGCGTCTTGCCGTAAAGGAAAAAAATGAACGGTAAATTTATTGTGATCGAAGGGCTGGAGGGGGCCGGTAAAACGACCGCCCGGGAGATCCTGGTTGCCACCCTGCGGGAGCACGGTATTGACCAGGTGCTCTTCACCCGCGAGCCGGGCGGTACGCCGCTGGCGGAACAGCTGCGCGAGCTTATCAAGCAGGGGATGGGCAGCGAGCCGATTAGCGATAAGGCCGAACTGCTGATGCTTTATGCCGCGCGGGTGCAGCTGGTGGATACGGTGATCAAACCGGCGCTGGCTCGCGGGACTTGGGTGATAGGCGATCGTCACGATCTCTCTTCCCAGGCCTATCAGGGGGGAGGGCGCGGCGTTGATCCGCAGCTGCTTACCACGCTGCGCGACGCGGTGCTCGGTGATTTTCGCCCCGATTTGACCCTGTATCTCGACGTCACCCCGGAAGTCGGCCTGCGCCGGGCGCGGGCGCGCGGCGAGCTGGACCGCATTGAGCAAGAGTCGCTGACGTTCTTTACCCGCACCCGCGAACGTTATCTGGCGCTGGCCGCGGCCGATCCGCGCATCCGGGTGATCGATGCCACAGCGCCGCTGACCGAGGTGACCTCGTCACTTAAGACCGCCCTGACGCACTGGCTGCAGGAGGCGCGCTAATGCAGTGGTATCCGTGGCTGAATGCGCCCTATCGCCAGCTGATCGCACAGCATCAGCAGGGGCGGGCGCATCACGCGGTGCTGGTGTACGCGCTGCCGGGCATGGGCGAGGCGGCGCTGGCGTGGGGCGTTAGCCGCTGGCTATTGTGTCAGCGGCCGGCGGGGCTGAAAAGCTGCGGCGTGTGCCACGGATGTCAGCTGATGCAGGCGGGTAACCATCCCGACTGGCACGCGCTGGCGGTGGATAAGGGCAAAAGCAGCCTCGGCATCGACGCAGTACGGCAGCTCAGCGACACCCTCTGGCACCATGCGCAGCAGGGCGGTGCCCGCGTAGTGTGGGTGCCCGATGCCAATGCGCTGACCGAGGCGGCGGCTAACGCGCTGCTGAAAACCCTGGAGGAGCCGCCGCAAAACTGCTGGTTCCTGCTCGGCAGTCGCGAGCCCGGTCGCCTGCTGGCGACCCTGCGCAGTCGCTGCCTGCTGTGGCATCTGCCGCCGCCGCCCGAGGCGCAGAGCCTCGCGTGGCTGCGCAAGCAGCGGCCGGTGGATGAGGCGGCCGGAGTGACGGCACTGCGCTTGTGCAGCGGTGCGCCCGGCGCCGCGCTGGCGCTGCTGGATGCGTCGCAGTGGCAGCAGCGCCAGCAGCTGTGCGACGCGCTGTTCGCGCTGACCGAACAGGGCGATCTGCTGGCCCTGTTGCCGGTGCTGAATCAGGAAGATGCGCCGCGGCGCATCGGCTGGCTCTGCTCGCTGCTGGTGGATGCGCTTAAGTGTCACCGCGCGGCGGGCGCGGGGATGCAGAATGCCGATCGCCTGCCCCTGGTACACGCGCTGGCTCGCTGGCTGACCGCGCCGCAGCTGGATAGCGCGCTGCGCCAGTGGCTGCGCTGCCGCGATCGCCTTCGCCACGTCGTGGCGGTCAACCGCGAGCTGCTCATCACCGAACAGTTACTGGAATGGGAGCGGCGGTGTAATGCCGTTCCCGGCAAAATCGAAAGAGAGTAGAAGATGTTTATCGTAGATTCCCATTGCCATCTTGACAGTCTTGACTACGACAAGCTGCATCAGGATGTGGACGACGTGCTGGCAAAAGCCGCGGCGCGTGACGTGAAATTTATGCTGGCGGTGGCGACCACGCTGCCCGGCTATCGGGCAATGGTCGGGCAGATTGGCGAGCGCGACAACGTAGCCTTCTCCTGCGGGGTACACCCGCTGAATCAGGATGAGGCGTGGGATTTCGCCGAACTGCGCGCGCTGGCGGCAGATTCACGGGTGATTGCGCTGGGCGAAACCGGGCTGGATTACTATTACCAGCAGGAGACCAAAGCGCAGCAGCAGGCGGCGTTCCGCGAGCATATCCGCGTTGGGCGCGCGTTGAATAAGCCGGTGATCGTGCACACCCGCGACGCCCGCGAGGATACGCTGGCTATCCTACGCGAAGAGCAGGTGGAGGGCTGCGGCGGCGTGCTGCACTGTTTTACCGAGGATACCGCCACCGCCGGCAAACTGCTGGACATGGGGTTCTATATCTCCTTCTCCGGCATCGTCACCTTCCGCAACGCCGAGGCGCTGCGTGACGCTGCGCGCTACGTGCCGCTGGATCGCCTGCTGGTGGAAACCGACTCGCCGTACCTGGCGCCGGTGCCGCACCGCGGCAAAGAGAATCAGCCGGCGTTCACGCGCGACGTGGCCGAGTATCTTGCGGTGCTAAAAGGCGTCAGTCTGGACGCGCTGGCCGCGGCAACCACCGAAAACTTCTCGCGCCTGTTTCACGTGCCAATGACGCGTCTGCGCGACGCGGATTGTTAATTTCAAAGCCCGTAATAAATTGGTTGTTATTCGCGCTGCCCGCCGTCCATATCGGATGCGGGCGGCGTTTTTTGCCCTAAAAACGGGCTAATCATCGCCGTTTGCGCGAAAACTCTGCGGTGTAATTGGTGAAACGTGATAGCCATCAAACAAACAAACACCGAATTATTTTACTCTTCGTAATAATTACGAGCGCGCTCAGACGCGCCACCCGGTGAGCGGATCCTCCCCCGCCCACCACGCGCACGTCGCGTTAAAAACGCACTCATACTCAGGAGCTTCTCACTATGTTCAAAAATGCATTTGCGAACCTGCAAAAGGTCGGTAAATCGCTGATGTTACCGGTGTCGGTGCTGCCGATCGCCGGTATATTGCTGGGCGTCGGTTCAGCAAATTTTAGCTGGCTGCCTGCCGTTGTCTCTAACGTCATGGCCGAAGCGGGCGGTTCCGTATTCGCGAATATGCCGCTGATCTTCGCCATCGGCGTCGCGCTGGGCTTTACCAATAACGATGGGGTGTCGGCGCTGGCGGCGGTGGTGGCCTACGGCATCATGGTCAAAACCATGGCGGTGGTGGCCCCGCTGGTGCTGCATCTGCCAGCGGATGAAATCGCCAGTAAGCACCTTGCCGATACCGGGGTGCTGGGCGGCATCATAGCCGGTGCGATCGCGGCGTACATGTTTAATCGCTTTTACCGTATTCAGCTGCCGGAATACCTCGGCTTTTTTGCCGGCAAGCGTTTTGTACCGATCATCTCCGGCCTGACGGCGATTGTCCTTGGGGTTATCCTCTCTTTTATCTGGCCGCCAATTGGCTCCGCGATTCAGACCTTCTCGCAGTGGGCAGCTTACCAGAACCCGGTGCTGGCATTTGGAATCTATGGCGTGGTTGAGCGCGCGCTGGTGCCGTTTGGCCTGCACCATATCTGGAACGTTCCGTTCCAGATGCAGATTGGTGAGTACACCAACGCCGCCGGTCAGGTGTTCCACGGTGACATTCCGCGCTATATGGCGGGCGACCCGACGGCCGGTAAACTCTCCGGTGGCTTCCTGTTTAAAATGTTTGGCCTGCCGGCGGCGGCGATTGCCATCTGGCACTCGGCGAAACCGGAAAACCGTGCCAAAGTGGGCGGCATCATGATCTCCGCGGCGCTGACCTCGTTCCTGACCGGGATCACCGAACCTATCGAATTCTCGTTCATGTTCGTGGCGCCGATTCTGTATGTTATTCATGCGATTCTGGCCGGCCTGGCCTTCCCGATCTGCATTCTGCTCGGCATGCGCGACGGCACCAGCTTCTCACACGGCCTGATCGATTTTATCGTACTGAGCGGTAACAGCAGCCGCCTGTGGCTGTTCCCGATTGTCGGGCTCTGTTACGCGGCTATCTACTACACCGTGTTCCGCGTGCTGATTGCTAAGCTGAATCTGAAAACGCCGGGGCGCGAAGACAGCACCAGCGAAGAGAACAGCGGTGACGGCAGCCAGATGGCGGCCAACCTGGTTGCGGCTTTTGGTGGCAAAGACAACATCACTAACCTCGATGCCTGTATTACCCGCCTGCGCGTCAGCGTGGCCGACGTGGCGAAGGTCGATCAGGCGGGGCTGAAAAAACTCGGTGCTGCCGGCGTTGTGGTGGCGGGTTCTGGCGTACAGGCCATCTTCGGCACCAAGTCGGATAACCTGAAAACCGATATGGACGACTACATCCGTAACCACTGATACCGTCCGGGGAGTGTTTAAAAGGGAGCCGCGGCTCCCTTTTTTTATGCCGCGGAAGGGCGCGACAGGAAGTTTCTCCGCGCTGAAGGTTGAATAAACGGTCCGGTCTCGCTCATACTGCGAAGATAACCGACTGCCACAAGGGAAAAAAAATGGCCGAAGAGACGATTTTTAGCAAAATTATCCGTCGAGAAATCCCCGCCGATATTGTCTACCAGGATGAGCTGGTTACCGCTTTCCGCGATATCGCGCCGAAAGCCCCCACCCATATCCTGATCATTCCTAACGTGCTGATCCCCACCGTCAATGACGTCCAGCCGGCCCATGAGCAGGCGCTGGGGCGCATGATGACCGTGGCGGCAAAAATTGCCCGCGATGAAGGGATCGCCGAAGACGGCTACCGTCTGATCGTGAACTGTAATCAGCACGGTGGCCAGGAGGTGTATCACATCCATATGCACCTTGTGGGCGGCCGGCCGCTCGGACCCATGCTCGCTCACTGAGGCCACCGCCATGACCCGACGTCTGTTTCCCCTAATGGCCCTCGCGCTGCTGACCCTCACGGGGTGCAGCGGCGATACAACCGCCATTAATACTTCGCAGTCGCTGGTGATGGACGCCGCCGTGCTGTCGGCCGGGATCTCCACTGACGAACCGACGATCAGTGAGGTGGATGGCCAGCAGCGCGCCAGTAGCTCGCTGTACAACGAGCAGGAAAAAGCCGTAACCCTGCACTATCGTTTCTATTGGTATGATGATAAAGGTCTTGAGCTGCTGCCGTTTGAGCGCGCGCGGACCGTCACGGTCCCGCCCCACCAGCGGGTGCAGGTCATCTCGCAAACCGGCAACCTGAACGCCAGTAAAGTGCGTCTCTGGTTGTATCTTTGAGGAATCGCTGGGTGAGTATGAAAAAACTGTCCGGCATTGTTTTACTGACAATGCTGATGTCCGGGTGTGTGATTGAACCGCCGCCGTCGCCACAGCCGCCCGCGCCGGTCGAGCCGGTGCCGGAGCCGCAACAGCCGGTCCCGCCGCAGCCCGAGCCGGGGCAAACGGTGCCGACGCCGCCCAAAATGCAGTCGATTAACTGGCCAGCCAGCGTAGCGCCGCTGGTGGCGAACATGGTGAAGGCCGACGGCGTGACCGCCGGCAGCGTGCTGCTGGTGGATAATGTCAAAAACAGCACCAACGGCAGTCTGCAAACCGCGAAAGCCACCGCGGCCATTGTGCAGGCGCTGACTAACAACCCCACCTTCAGCCTGGTCTCCGCCGATCGGCTGCGCACCGCCCGGCAGACCCTCGGCCTCTCTGCGGATGACAGCCTGGTGTCCCGCAGCAAAGCGGTTGGACTGGCGCGCTACGTCAGCGCGCAGTACGTGCTGTACAGCAACGTGGAGGGCGACGTGAAATCGCCCGATTTGCAAATGCAGCTAATGCTGGTTCAAACCGGAGAGATAATCTGGTCCGGCCATGGCAGCGTGCAGCATTGATCCGGCGCTGACCGCGCTGATTGCCTCTCATCAACCGGCGGCACTGTCCGCCGGTTCTTTTTTGCCGCTGGCGGGCCTGTCCGGTAACAGCTTTCTGGTGGGGGCGGGCGAAGCGCGATTGCTGGTGCGGCGCACGCCGCCGCTGCCGCTGCCGTGGGTCGATCGCCAGCGCGAATACCGTCAGCTGCGGCAGCTCTACGGCAGCGGTCTTGCGCCGCAGGCGCTGGCGTGGCAAGCGCCGTGGCTGCTGCTGCGCTGGCAGCCGGGCACGCCGCTCACCGCCGCCGCACTGCCATCCCGCCTGCCCGAACTGGCCCAGCTACTCACCCGGCTGCACCATCAGCCGCTGTCGGGCTGGCGTTTTTCCCTGCCGGCGCTGCTGGCGCGCTACTGGCAGCTGTGCCGCATCCACCCACCGCAGTGGCTGCGCGCGTGGCAGCGCCTGCGCCGGCGCGGCGCGCCGCGACCGCTGCGACTGGCGCGGCTGCACATGGACGTTCATGCCGGCAACCTGCTGGATGACGACGGCCAGCTGCGGCTTATCGACTGGGAGTATGCCGGCGACGGCGACGTGGCGCTGGAGCTGGCAGCGATCTGCGCGGCGACGCCGCTGCCAGCGGAAGATCGCGCGCGCTTCATCGCCGACTATGCACAGCATAACCGCCTGTCGGTCAGCGCGCTGACGGCGGCGATGCATCGCTGGCAGCCGTGGCTGGCGCTGCTGATGGCCTGCTGGTATCAGCTGCGCGCCGAGCAGGCGGGCGGCCGTGACGCCCGCCAGCGCGCCGCCGCCGGCTGGCAGGCGCTGGACACCTGCAAACCCTTCGCCGATCCATTATCATGAGCGGCATCATAGTCAGAGGATAAACAGAATGTTGGAAAGTGCACTGCCCGGTCCGGTGATGCTCGACGTCGAAGGCTACAGCCTGGACGCTGAAGAGCGGGAGATCCTGCAGCATCCGCTGGTGGGAGGGCTCATTTTATTTGCCCGGAATTATCACGACCCGGATCAGCTGGCTGAGCTGGTCCGCCAGGTGCGTGACGCATCGCGCCATCGGCTGCTGGTGGCGGTAGATCAGGAGGGCGGACGCGTGCAGCGCTTTCGGGACGGTTTTACCACGCTGCCCGCCATGCAGGCGCTGGCCGCGCTGAATCCTCCGGCGCAGGCTCACGCGCTGGCGGAAGAGGCCGGCTGGCTGATTGCCAGCGAAATGACCGCCATGGATATTGATATTAGCTTTGCGCCGGTGCTGGATCTTGGCCACGGCAGCGCGGCCATTGGTGAACGGGCATTCCACCACGATGCCGACCAGGCGCTGAGTCTCGCGCGTCGCTTTATTCAGGGAATGCACAGCGGCGGCATGAAAACCACGGGCAAGCACTTTCCCGGTCACGGTGCCGTCAGCGCGGATTCCCACAAGGAGACGCCGCGCGACGATCGCCGCGGGGACGTCATCCGACAGCAGGACATGCGGCTGTTCGCTACGCTGATTAGCGAGGGCGCGCTGGACGCCATCATGCCCGCGCACGTGATCTTCAGTCAGCTGGATCCGCGTCCGGCCAGCGGCTCACCCTACTGGTTGCACACGGTGCTGCGCGACGAGCTGGGCTTTAACGGCGTGGTGTTCTCCGATGATCTCTCCATGGAGGGCGCGGCGATCATGGGCAGTTACGCGGAGCGCGCGCAGGCGGCACTGAACGCCGGGTGCGATATGATTCTGGTATGCAATAACCGACGTGGTGCGGTCAGCGTGCTGGACAATCTGTCTCCGCAGACGGCGCCGCGCGTGGCGCAACTGGCGCACCGCGGCCATTATTGCCGCGACACGCTGCAGCACACGCAGCGCTGGCGTGACAGCAGCGCCGCGCTGTCGGCTCTGCAGGCGCGCTGGCTGGAGCATAAAGCGGCGCTGGGCGGTTAAGCGTTCCCCCTTAGGCGGGCCGACCGCGGCCCGCCGACGCGCCCCGACGGGACCTTGTCTGAGTTGTCTTGATCCAGATCAAATTTTCATGACCCCCCTTTTCGCGCATGCTATTCTGGTCGCAATTGCGATTTAGCTTCGCCAACCTGATGTTAATTAAGGTTATTTTCATAACCTTTGCTTAACTATTGGTTCACATTTGAGGGGGTTTTTTGTCTACGTCTATGAAAAAAATCGTTATTGTCGGCGGCGGCGCCGGTGGACTGGAGCTGGCGACTCAGCTGGGCCACAAGCTGGGCCGCAAGAAGAAAGCGCAGGTCACGCTGGTTGACCGCAATCACAGCCATCTGTGGAAGCCGCTGCTGCACGAAGTGGCGACCGGATCGCTGGATGAGGGCATTGATGCCCTAAGCTATCTGGCCCACGCCCGCAATCATCACTTCGCCTTCCAGCTGGGTACGCTGGTGGATATCGACCGGGAACGCCAGTGCCTCAAGCTGGCTGAAATCCGTGATAAGCAGGGCGAACTGCTGGTGCCGGCCCGCGAACTGCCATACGACACCCTGGTGATGGCGCTGGGCAGCACCTCGAATGACTTTGGCACCCCCGGGGTTAAAGATCACTGTATCTTCCTCGACAACCCGCATCAGGCGCGCCGTTTCCACAATGAAATGCTGGATCTGTTCCTGAAGTTCTCCGCCAGCGATGGCGAGCGCGACACGGTCAATATCGCCATCGTCGGCGGCGGGGCGACCGGGGTCGAGCTGTCGGCAGAGTTGCACAACGCGGTGAAAGAGCTGCACAGCTACGGCTATAAAGGGCTGGATAACCGCGCCCTGAACGTGACGCTGGTAGAAGCCGGTGAGCGAATTTTACCGGCGCTGCCGCCGCGCATCTCTGCTGCGGCGCACCAGGAGCTGACCAAGCTGGGTGTACGGGTCATGACGCAGACCATGGTCACTCAGGCAGAGAAGGGCGGGCTGCATACCAAAGACGGGCAGTTTATTGCCGCCGATCTGATGGTCTGGGCGGCGGGGATCAAAGCGCCGGATTTTATGCGTGAAATCGGTGGGCTGGAGACGAACCGCATCAACCAACTGGTGGTCGAATCGACGCTGCAGACGACCCGCGATGCCAATATCTACGCCATCGGCGACTGTGCCTCCTGCGCGCGCCCCGAGGGCGGCTTTGTGCCACCGCGCGCCCAGTCGGCGCACCAGATGGCCTCGCAGGCGCTACAGAATATCCTCGCGCAGATGAAGGGGCAGGCGCCCCAGGCCTATGTTTATAAGGATCACGGATCGCTGGTCTCACTTTCTCGCTTTAGCACCGTTGGTAGCCTGATGGGGAATCTGATGCGCGGCTCGATGATGGTTGAAGGGCGCATTGCGCGCATGGTCTACATCTCGCTGTACCGTATGCACCAGGTTGCGCTGCACGGCTACTTCAAAACCGGCCTGATGATGCTGGTTGGCAGCATCAACCGGGTGATCCGCCCGCGGCTAAAGCTGCACTGAGTCACTCAGCCGGCCCCTACGCCGCAGACCGGGGAAACCCGGTCATTTTTTTACCCCGCGATGTGTCAGTCTGTTACTTTTGGTCACCGACTGCCTGTTTGCCGCGTTTTGCCGCTCAGACTGCTCCGAAAACAGTGTAACCTGCGCTGGCATCACGCGTTTCCTCTCTGATTCTGATTGTTGAACACCGCCGCCTTTTGCACACTTAACGGTAATTACCACGGCGCATCGCGCACGCCGAGTATGTCCGGTCTGTCCGGGAATGGACAGCGGCAAAAATGCGCGGTCACATCTTTTGGAGGATGTCCTGTGAATAAATCCATGTTAGCGGGTATCGGTATTGGCGTCGCGGCCGCGCTGGGCGTTGCCGGGGTGGCCAGCAGCGTGTTCGATCGCGCGCCACAATATGCACAGGTGCTTTCCGCTACGCCTATCAAAGAGACGATTAAAAACCCCCGTCAGGAGTGCCGCAACGTCACGGTGACCCACCGTCGTCCGGTGCAGGATGAAAACCGCATTGCCGGTTCGGTGCTCGGCGCGGTCGCGGGTGGCGTGCTGGGTCACCAGTTTGGTGGCGGACGGGGGCGCGATGTGGCCACGGTCGCCGGGGCGCTGGCGGGCGGCTACGCCGGAAATCAGGTGCAGGGCAGCCTGCAGGATAACGACACGTATACCCGCACGCATCAGCGCTGCAAAACCGTCTATGACAAGCAGGAAAAAATGCTGGGCTACGACGTGACCTATAAAATTGGTGACCAGCAGGGTAAGGTGCGGATGGAGAAGGATCCGGGCACCCGCATTCCGCTGGACAACAACGGTCAGCTGATGCTTAACGACACGCCCCGGGCGTAAGGGGGCGCGGGGCAGCGCGCGGCGATCCACCGCGGCGGTCCCCGCCCATCCGAAGGCGGCCGCCGTCGAGCCGGCCATACCCCTTTTTCTGCAAGCGGGGCACGAGGCCGCCGCCGCGTTCAGGCCCCTTTGTATCGGGGCCGTCAGGCGGTGGCGTGTTCCCGCAGCTGCTGCATAAAGCCGCGCAGCCAGTCGATGCGCAGCGTGCGCTCCTCCAGATCGCGGATGAATTTCAGCCGCGTCGGCCCATCCAGCCGCCACTGATCCGGCGCCTGCTGCAGCAGGCCAATCAGCCAGCCGGGATCGACCTTATTCTGTTCCGCAAACTCGATAAAGCCGCCTTTTTCACTGGCTTCCACCCGGCGGATGCCCAGCTGGCGCGCCATCAGGCGCAGTCCGGCGATGGCCAGCAGGTTACGCGCCGGATCCGGCAGCAGCCCAAAGCGGTCAATCAGCTCGACTTTCAGATCGTTCAGCTCGCCTTCGTCATCGGCGCTGGCGATGCGCTTATACAGCGACAGGCGGGTATTGACGTCCGGCACATACTCGTCCGGCAGCAGCGCCGGCATGCGCAGTTCAATCTCGGTCTGCTGACTGGTGAGATCCTCCAGCGACGGCTCGCGGCCGGCCTTGAGAGACGCCACTGCGTTCTCCAGCAGCTCCATATACAGGCTGAAGCCGATGGTTTCCATCTGCCCGCTCTGGTCCTCGCCCAGCAGCTCGCCGGCGCCGCGGATCTCCAAATCATGGGTCGCCAGTGCAAAACCGGCGCCCAGATCCTCGAGCGAGGCGATAGCCTCGAGGCGCTTCTGCGCGTCGGTGGTCATCGCTTTTGGATGCGGCGTCAGCAGCCAGGCGTAGGCCTGATGGTGTGAACGGCCGACGCGACCGCGCAGCTGATGTAGCTGTGCCAGACCGAAGTGATCCGCGCGCTCAATGATGATGGTGTTGGCGCTGGGAATATCGATCCCGGTTTCGATAATGGTGGTACACACCAGCACGTTAAAGCGCTGGTGATGGAAATCATTCATCACCCGCTCGAGATCGCGCTCGCGCATCTGGCCGTGACCGATGGCGATGCGCGCTTCCGGCACCAGCTCCGCCAGCCGCTGGGCGGCTTTCTCGATGTTCTCCACGTCGTTATACAGGTAGTAGACCTGGCCACCGCGCAGGATCTCACGCAGCATCGCCTCGCGCACCACCAGACTGTCATATTCGCGAACAAAGGTCTTCACCGCCAGCCGACGCGCCGGCGGCGTGGCGATAATCGACAAATCGCGCATACCGCTCATGGCCATATTCAGGGTGCGGGGGATCGGCGTGGCGGTCAGCGTCAGGATGTCGACGTCGGCGCGCATCGCCTTAATGCGCTCTTTATGTCGCACGCCAAAGCGGTGCTCCTCATCGACAATCAGCAGGCCCAGGTCGCGAAATTTGACCTCATTTTGCAGCAGTTTGTGGGTGCCAATCAGGATATCCACTTTGCCTTCCCGCGCTTCCTCGAGGATCTGATTTTGCTCTTTAGCGCTGCGAAAACGCGACAGCACCTCGATGCGCACCGGCCAGTTAGCAAAGCGGTCACGGAAGTTGTCAAAGTGCTGCTGCGCCAGCAGGGTGGTCGGTACCAGCACGGCCACCTGCTTATTGTTCTCCACGGCCAAAAACGCCGCGCGCATCGCCACTTCCGTTTTACCAAAGCCGACGTCGCCGCACACCAGGCGGTCCATCGCCAGCGGCTGACACATATCGCTCAGCACGGCGTTGATCGCCTGATGCTGATCGGGAGTGGTCTCAAACGGGAAGCCTTCACAAAACAGCTGGTACTGGGCTTTATCGTGGCGAAAAGCATAGCCCGACCGGGCGGCTCGCTGGGCGTAGATATCCAGCAGTTCGGCCGCCACGTCGCGCACTTTTTCCGCTGCTTTTTGCCGCGCGCGTGACCAGGCGTCGCTGCCCAGCTTGTGCAGCGGGGCGTTTTCATCGGCGCCGCCAGCATAGCGACTGATCAGATGCAGCGATGAGACCGGCACGTACAGCCTGGCGTCACCGGCATAAGCGAGCATCAGGTATTCCGCCTTGATGCCGCCCGCCTCCAGCGTGGTCAGGCCAATGTAGCGGCCAACGCCGTGCTCCAGATGGACCACTGGCTGCCCGGGATGCAGTTCGGCGAGGTTACGGATCAGCACATCGGGGTTGATAGTGCGCCGCGAGTCCTGCCGGCGGCGGGTGACGCGCTCGCCCAGCAGGTCGCTTTCGCAGATCAGCGCCAGCTGGCGCTGCGGATCGATAAAACCGCGCTCGCTGGCCCCGGTCATCAGCCAGCAGCCGCCGGGGCCGGCCTCGCTCAGACGGGTCAGCGGCTTTGGCGCCAGTTTGATGCGCGCCAGCAGCTCCTGCAGCGCCTCGCGGCGACCGTCGCTCTCCACGGAGAACACGACCGTGCCGCCAAACTGTTCGATAAAGTGGCGCAGCGGGTCAAGCGGCGCTTTAGCCTGCGCCTGCACCGCAATATCGGGCAGCGGCTGGTAGTCCAGATTAATCTGTCCGCCTTTGCCGCTCAGCGTATCGGCGGTGATGTGCACCCGCGGCCAGCGTTTCAGTTCGGCAAACAGGGCGTCCTGCCGCAGCCACAGCAGCGTAGGCGGCAGCAGCGGCCGCATTGGATCGACGCGGCGGCTGTCGTAGCGCGCTTCCACGTCCTGCCAAAAGCGCGCGGCGCTGCCCTCGGTATCGCCGAGGGTGACAATCAGCGTGTCGGCCGGCAAATAGCTAAACAGCGCCGGTAGCGGATCCGCAAAGAACAGCGGCTGCCAGTATTCGATGCCGGTGGGCAGCGTGCCTTTACTGACCTGCTGATAAATGTGTTCCGGCTCCCGGCGGATCTCAAAATGTTCGCGCCACTGGCTGCGAAACAGTTCAATGGCGTTTTTATCGGTCGGGAATTCGTGCGCCGGCAGCAGATTGATGGCCGGGACCGCTTCAAGGGTGCGCTGCGTGTCCACATCAAACAGCCGCAGACTGTCGATTTCGTCATCGAAAAAATCAATGCGGTAGGGCTGTTCGCTGCCCATCGGGTAGAGGTCGAGCAGGGCGCCGCGGGTGGCAAACTCACCGTGCTCCATCACCTGATCAACGTGGCGATAGCCGGCCAGCGCCAGCTGATCGCGCAGGAGATCGCGCGACAGCCTGTCACCTTTTTTCATCACCAGCGCATGGCCATGCAGGTAGCTGTGCGGGCAGACGCGCTGCATCAGGGTATTCACCGGCAGCACCAGCGCACCCTCCCGGCGCGTCGGCAGCTGATAGAGCGTTGCCAGGCGAGCCGAGATGATGTCCTGATGGGGCGAGAAACTGTCGTAGGGTAGGGTTTCCCAGTCGGCGAGGGTATCGACCGGCTGCGCGCTGTACTGGCGGATCTCCTCCTGCAGACGCAGGGCGGCCTGCATGTCTGCGGTGACGATCATCACCGGGCCGGGGTGACGGGCGAGAATATCTGCGCATTCCACCGCGCTGGCGGCGCCGGTGACCTGTCCTAACTGGCGCTGATCGCCCGCTTTAACGGGCAGAGTATAACGATGCTGTAGTGACATAAACCGTTCAAGTAGGGTGATGAGAGCAGAGGGCAAGTATACCCTGAATTCGGGCGGACGGGCGGAACCGTGGGCCGGTTGCACATATTTTCATCAGGCGCAGCGGCGCAGCAGTGCGCCGTGATTTTGTTACCCGGGGAGAGCGGGGCGCGGTGGCATCACCGCGGCATAACCTTTATCATGCGTTCACGACGTTACTGCTAAGAACGAGACTATGTATCAACCCGTTGCGTTATTTATTGGCCTGCGCTACCTGCGCGGGCGCGCCTCGGACCGCTTTGGGCGCTTTGTCTCCTGGCTGTCCACCATCGGCATTACCCTTGGCGTAATGGCGCTGGTCACCGTACTGTCGGTGATGAATGGTTTTGAACAGGAGCTGGAAGGCAGCATTTTGGGACTGATGCCGCAGGCGGTCATCACCGGTGAAAAGGGGTCACTTAATCCGTCTCAGGTGCCGGCCGCCAGCCTCAACCTGCAGGGCGTGACGCGGGTGGCGCCGCTGACCACCGGGGAGGTGGTATTGCAGAGCAGCCACGACATTGCCGTTGGCGTTATGTTGGGCGTGCAGCCCGACGAACCCGATCCGCTCACGCCGTGGTTAATCAACACGTCACAAAGCGTGCTGCAACCGGGCAAATACAACCTGATCCTCGGCGAGCAGCTGGCCGCCCAGTTAGGGGTAAAACGCGGCGACAGCCTGCGCCTGATGGTGCCCTCCGCCAGCCAGTTTACGCCGATGGGCCGGGTGCCGAGCCAGCGCCTGTTCACCGTGGCCGGCACCTTTGCCGCTAACAGTGAGGTTGATGGTTACCAGATTCTGGTGAATCAGCAGGATGCCTCGCGGCTGATGCGCTATCCGGCAGGCAACATTACCGGCTGGCGCCTGTGGCTACAGGCGCCGCTGGCGGTGGATCAGCTCAGCAAGCAGACCCTGCCGGCCGGGCTGGTGTGGACCGACTGGCGCGAGCGTAAAGGTGAGCTGTTCCAGGCCGTGCGCATGGAGAAAAACATGATGGGACTGCTGCTTAGCCTGATCGTGGCCGTCGCCGCGTTTAACATTATCACCTCGCTGGGCCTGCTGGTAATGGAAAAGCAGGGTGAAGTGGCGATCCTGCAAACGCAGGGGCTGACCCGGCGGCAGACCATGCTGGTGTTTATGGTGCAGGGTGCCAGCGCCGGAATTATCGGCGCGCTGTTGGGTGCGCTGCTTGGGGTGCTGCTGGCCAGCCAGCTCAATACCCTGATGCCGATCATTGGTTCGCTGCTGGACGGCGCGGCGCTGCCGGTGGCCATTGAACCGCTGCAGGTCGCGGCAATCGCCCTCATCGCCATGCTGGTGGCCCTGCTGTCGACCCTGTATCCCTCCTGGCGGGCCGCCGCCGTCCATCCCGCTGAGGCTTTACGTTATGAGTAATTCTATGCTGTTGCAGTGTCACCATTTGTGTAAAAGCTACCAGGAAGGCAGCGTGCAGACCGACGTGCTACACGATGTCACTTTCTCGCTGGCGCCGGGCGATATGATGGCGATTGTTGGCAGCTCCGGCTCGGGCAAAAGCACCCTGCTACACCTGCTGGGTGGGCTGGATTCGCCCACCTCCGGCGAGGTCATTTTCAACGGCCAGTCGCTGAACGGGCTTTCATCGTCGGCGAAGGCCGATCTGCGCAACCGCGAACTGGGCTTTATTTACCAGTTTCACCACCTGCTGCCGGACTTCAGCGCGCTGGAAAACGTGGCAATGCCGCTGATGATTGGCCGCCAGCCGCCAGGCATCGCGCAGGAGCAGGCGATGACCCTGCTGCAGGCGGTCGGGCTGGCGCACCGGGCCAGCCACCGGCCATCGGAGCTCTCCGGCGGTGAGCGTCAGCGGGTGGCCATTGCCCGCGCGCTGGTGAATAATCCGCGCCTGGTGCTGGCCGATGAGCCCACCGGCAACCTGGATGCGCGCAATGCCGATGCCATCTTTGATCTGCTGGGCGAACTGAACGTGCGTCAGGGCACCGCCTTTCTGGTGGTCACCCACGACCTGCACCTGGCGAAGCGCCTGAAGCAGCAGCGGGAGATGCGCGACGGGCGTCTGAACGACAGCCTGACCCTGGAGGCGCTGCCATGACCTCCCCGTTATCCTTGCTGCTGGGGATGCGCTTCAGCCGCGGCCGCCGCCGCGGGGGAATGGTCTCGCTGATTTCGGTCATCTCCACGGTAGGTATCGCCCTTGGCGTGGCGGTGTTGATCATCGGCCTCAGCGCGATGAACGGCTTTCAGCGCGAGTTGAACGACCGTATCCTGGCGGTGGTGCCGCACGGCGAAATCTCACCGGTGAAGCCGCCGTTTACCGACTGGCAGGCGGTGCAGCAGCGCGTCGCGCGCGTGCCGGGCATCGCCGCTACCGCGCCCTATATCAGCTTTACCGGCCTCGTGGAGAGCGGCAGTAAACTGCAGGCGATTCAGTTGAAGGGCGTCGATCCGCAGCAGGAACTGAAGCTCAGCGCGCTGCCGCGCTTTGTTAAAGATCAGGCCTGGTCGCGCTTTAGCGCCGGTAAACAGCAGGTCATTATCGGCCAGGGCGCCGCCACGTCGCTCGGCGTAAAAACCGGCGACTGGCTGACGGTACTGATCCCCAATAATGATGGCGATAACCGCCTGCTGCAGCCGAAGCGCATTCGCCTGCAGGTGGCCGGTATTCTGCAGCTGAGCGGCATGCTCGATCACAGTCTCGCACTGGTGCCGCTCAAGGATGCGCAGCAGTACCTGGATATGGGCAATGACGTCAGTGGGATTGCCCTGAAGATGGACGATGTGTTTCAGGCGAATGCGCGAGTGCGCGACGCCGGCCAGGCCAGCCAGGCCTGGGTCTACGTCAAAAGCTGGATTGGCACCTACGGCTACATGTATCGGGATATCCAGATGATTCGCGCTATCATGTACCTGGCGATGATTCTGGTGATTGGCGTCGCCTGTTTCAACATCGTCTCGACGCTGGTGATGGCGGTCAAAGACAAAAGCAGTGATATTGCCGTTCTGCGCACGCTGGGGGCCAAAGACCGGCTGATCCGCGCCATCTTTATCTGGTATGGACTGATGGCCGGCCTGGTGGGCAGCCTGTGCGGCGTGGTGGTCGGCGTGCTGGTGGCGCTGAATCTGACGCCGATCATGCGCGGTATTGAGCGGATAACCGGCCACCGTCTGCTGTCCGGCGATATCTACTTTATTGATTTTCTGCCGTCGGAGCTGCACTGGCTGGACGTGGCCTCGGTGCTGGGAACGGCGCTGGTGCTGAGCCTGCTGGCGAGCTGGTATCCGGCGCGGCGCGCCAGCCGACTGGATCCGGCGCGCGTGCTGAGCGGGCAGTAGGCGCGACCATGTACTACGGTTTTGATATTGGCGGCAGTAAAATTGCGCTGGGGGCATACGACGCGCGGCGCCAGCTGCAGTGGCAGACGCGGGTGCCAACCCCCCGCGACGACTACGCGGCTTTGCTGCAGGTGCTCTGCGACCTTACTGCGCAGGCCGATCGCCGCTTTGGCTGCCGCGGCAGCGTCGGCGTCGGCGTGCCGGGGCTTCCGGTACCCGACGACGGTACGCTGTTTACCGCCAATATTCCGGCCGCGCAGGGGCAGCGACTGCAGGCCGACCTCAGCGCCCGCCTCGGGCGCGAGGTGCGCATCGACAACGATGCCAACTGTTTTGCCCTGTCGGAAGCCTGGGATGATGCCTTTCGCCACTATCCGGTGGTACTGGGCCTGATTCTGGGCACCGGCGTCGGCGGCGGCGTGGTGGTCAATGGCCGGCCGCTGACCGGGCGCAACCACATTGCCGGCGAGCTGGGTCACGTGCGCCTGCCGGTGGATGCGCTGGCGGCGGTGGGCGAGGGTACGCCGCTGCGCCGCTGCGGCTGCGGTCAGCTGGGCTGCGTGGAGACCTGGCTCTCCGGAGAGGGCTTCGCCTGGCTGTTTCAGCAGCAAACCGGGGAGGCGCTCAGCGCGCCGGCGATCGTCGCCCGCTTTCAACGGGGCGACGCGCAGGCTCGCCAGCATCTCGCGCGCTATCGGGCGCTGCTGGCGGTCTGCCTGGGGCATTTTCTCACCCTGTTTGATCCGCACCTGGTGGTGCTGGGGGGAGGCCTGTCGCAGTGTGCGGCATTGTACGAAGGATTGGGCGAACGGGTCCGGCCGCATCTGCTGCCGGCCGCTCGCCTGCCGCGATTTGAACCTGCGCGACACGGCGATGCGGGAGGCATGCGCGGTGCTGCGTTTTTGCATCTAAATACCTGAGGAGAGTTATGCGAGTACGACGCAGAGGATTACGGTTGGCACGCTATAAGAAGAGCAAGCGATCGCTGCATCAGCGCCTTCGCCAGCGGATTTTTGAACGTGACCGTAGCGTAGAACTGGCGCTGCACCCGCAGCCGCGGGTGGTGATCCTCACCGGCGCGGGCATCTCCGCAGAGTCGGGCATTAAGACGTTTCGCGCGGCCGATGGCCTGTGGGAGGAGCACCGGATTGAAGAGGTGGCGACGCCGGAGGGCTTTGCCCGCGATCCTGATAAGGTGCAGGCCTTTTACAACGCTCGCCGCCGCCAGCTGCAGCAGCCTGAGATTCAGCCCAACGCCGCGCACCGTGCGCTGGCCGAGCTGGAGGCCACGCTGGGCGATCGCTTTCTGCTGGTGACGCAAAATATTGATAACCTGCATGAGCGCGCCGGCAACAGCCAGGTGCTGCATATGCACGGTGAGCTGTTAAAAGTGCGCTGCGCCGAAAGCGGCCAGGTCCTGCACTGGCAGGAGGACGTGAAGCCCGGTGACCGCTGCCACTGCTGCCAGTTTCCATCCCGCCTGCGTCCGCACGTGGTGTGGTTTGGTGAAATGCCCCTCGGTATGGAGGAGATTTATGCCGCCCTGCAGGAAGCCGACTACTTTGTGGCCATCGGCACCTCCGGCCACGTCTATCCGGCGGCGGGGTTCGTCCACGAAGCCCGCCTGAACGGCGCGCATACCCTTGAGCTAAACCTCGAACCCAGCCAGGTCGGCAGCGAGTTTGCTGAGGCGCACTACGGTCCTGCGAGCGAGGTGGTGCCGCAGTGGGTAGCCGGTTTTTTACAGCGCCTGCGCAACTAGCTCCCGACGCGCCCCTGAGCGGGGGCGCCGCGGCTGTTGTGACCAACAGCCCCCACCGCCGTCTTCATCCGTCCCGCGACGCCGTGGCGCTCGGTCTTTACCGCGTCCGCGCGCGTTATGCCCTCCTGAATACGCCCCGGCTGACCCGCGCCCGGCGGTTGTGCGGCCCGACGCCTGCACCCGCGCCGTAGCGCTCGGTCTTTACCGCGTCTGCGCGCTATGCCCTCCTGAATACGCCCCGGCTGACCCGCGCCCGGCGGTTGTGCGGCCCGACGCCTGCACCCGCGCCGTAGCGCGCGGTCTTTACCGCGTCCGCGCGCACTATGCCCTCCTGAATACGCCCCGGCTGACCCGCGCCCGGCGGTTGTACGGCCCGGCGCCCGCACCCGCGCGGTGGCGCGCGGTCTTTACCGCGTCCGCGCGCGTTATGCCCTCCTGAATACGCCCCGGCTGACCCGCGCCCGGCGGTTGTACGGCCCGGCGCCCGCACCCGCGCGGTGGCGCGCGCTCTTTACCGCGTCCGCGCGCGCTATGCCCTCCTGAATACGCCCCGGCTGACCCGCGCCCGGCGGTTGTGCGGCCCGGCGCCCGCACCCGAGCAGGCCTGAGCCGGGCCGATGGTCGCTGAATTATCTGAAAAATGAGGGCGATGCGCCGATAAAGGGAACTCCGTAAAGGCAAGCGGTTCTAATCGTTAGTTTTACTAGAACTAGTAATCATGAAATGATAGTCATCGTGATGATAGCCGCACAACAATAAGCCTTTAAAAATGAAAATACTCCTGATACGCCGCGATAACATCGGGGATCTGATCCTCACCACGCCGCTGATCGCCTCGCTTGCACAAGCGTATAACGCGCCGGTCGATCTGTTGGTCAACAGTTACAATCAGGCGGTCCTGCACGGCAACCCTGACGTCGGGCAGCTCCACCTTTACAGCAAGTTACACCATCGCCAGCCCGGGCAGTCCGCGCTGTCGGTCCTCTGGCAGCGGTTAAAAACCATTCTGGCACTGCGTCGGGCGCGCTATGACGTGGCGATTATTGCCCGGGAGCAGTGGGATAAGCGACCGCTGCAGTGGGCAAAGCTCGCCGGCGCCCGGCGTATTATTGCGCTGGGTGAACAGATGCCGGCGGCGATCACCGATCCGGTCTCGCCGGGGCGCGAGCCCGAGCATATCGTTCAGCGGCTGGCGCGGCTGACCGCACCACTGGGCCTGCCGGAGACACCGCCGGGGCCGCTGGCGCTCTACCTGGGTGATGATGAAATTGCCGCCATGCGTCAGCGGCTGGCGCTGAAAGAGGGGCTGCCGGTCTACGGCCTGCAAATCAGCGCGCGTAAGGCGCCGCAGCGCTGGCAGGTGGAAAAGTTTGCCGAGCTGGCCCGCCGGCTGGTTCAGCAGGAGCACTGCCAGCTGCTGCTGTTCTGGTCGCCCGGCGATGCCAACAATCCGCGGCATCCTGGTGATGACGATAAAGCGGCCGAACTGCTTGCCGCCTGCGCCGGACTGCCCATCGCGCCGGTGGTGACGCACCAGCTGCGTGAGTTGATGGCGGCAATGTCGTTTTGCGACCAGATACTGACCAGCGACGGCGGCGCGCTGCACGTTGCTGCCGGCGTCGGCGTCCCGACGGTGGCGCTGTTTGGCAACAGTGAAGCGCATTTTTGGGGGCCGTGGCAGGTGCCGCATCGGGTGGTCGAGGGGCCAACCCGTGACGTCAGGCTGCTCAGCGTCGAGGCGGTACTGGAGGCGTTTAACGCCCTGCGCCAGCAGGTGCTACAGCAGGCGGGGGTAGCGATCCCGGCATGAAGAAGCCGCGCGGCGGGTGCCGCGCGGCATCAGGGGCGTCAGGCTTCGTCGTCCAGATACCAGTAGCCGCTGTTGATCAGCGCGGCCAGCTGGGCAAGGAAGGAGGGGTCGTCCAGCGCACCGGCAAAGTCCTCACCGCGGAGGGTGAGCTTGTTGGCCAGGGCGTGTAGCGCCTGGGGATGCGCCGAGGTGAAGGATTCGCCGTTCACATACACCGCGTCACCCAGCGTCACCACGCGCAGCCCGCCCAGGCGGCGCAGCGGCTCGCCCTGGCTCAGCAGATCATACACCTCGTCCGGCTGATAGGGCGGCTCCGGCGGTGCGATATCCAGCTCGTGGCGCGACTGGGAAATAAACTCGCCAAACCACGGACCAAAATGCGCCGGCTGATTAACCAGATCCAGCATCATCTGGCGAATGCCATCCAGCTCCGCCGGCAAAATCTGCGACGGATCCCGCCGGGTAGCGACCTGCGGATCGCTGTAGCGCTGTCCGCCCAGCTCGTTGGCCAGCACGTAATCGGCAAAGCTGCTCAGTAGCTCACGGCCGCTGGGCGCGCGGAAACCTACCGAGTAGTTGAGCGAACTTTCCAGCGAGAAACCTTCGTGCGGGAAACCGGGCGGAATGTAGAGAATATCGCCGGCCTCGGTCTCTTCATCAATGATCGCGTCAAAGGGTGCGACCTGAAGCAGATCCGGATGCGGGCAGTGCTGCTGCATTGGCACCTTATCGCCCACCCGCCAGCGGCGCCGCCCGGCGCCCTGGATGATAAAGACGTCGTACTGGTCCAGGTGTGGCCCAACGCCGCCGCCGGGCACCGAAAACGACACCATCAGATCGTCGGTACGCCAGTCTGGCAGGCCGCGGAACGGCTGCATCAGCGCTGCTGACGGCGCATGCCAGTGATTAACCGCCTGCACCAGCAGCGACCAGTTGTGATCGCCAAGGTGATCGTAGTCGGTGAAGGGGCCGTGACGCACCTGCCAGTTGCCGCTGTCGTGGCTGACCAGCCGGCTGTCGACTTCGTTCTCCATCGCCAGGCCCGCCAGCTCGTCCGGTGACAGGGGATCAATAAAGTGGGTAAACCCGCGCTTCAGCAGCACCGGGCGTTTTTGCCAGTATTTTTCAATAAATTCTGGCCAGTTGAGGTCGAGCTGATAATCCATACTCAGTCCTGGAGAGAGGGGAAAAGAGGCTAATTATACCAGCCCGGCGGCCTTTTCACCCAGGCTTATGCTCAAACTGCTGCAGGTGGAAAGTGACTTCCATCCGCGCACCGCCCAGCGGGCTGTCGCTGATTTTCACTCCGCCGTGATATTGCTCAAGAATGTCCCGCACAACCGACAGGCCGATGCCCTGTCCGGGGCGCAGGGTGTCCGCGCGCTGCCCGCGTTGAAAAATCACGTCCCGCTTGCTGACCGGAATCCCGGGGCCATCATCATCGACGATCAGCGTCAGCCGATCCTCACCCTGCAGCAGACTGATTTCGACAAATTCCAGGCAATATTTGCAGGCGTTATCCAGCACGTTACCCATTACTTCCATAAAGTCGTTCTGATCGCCCAAAAAGGTGACCTCGGGTGAGACGTCCAGCGACAGAGAGACGCCTTTGCGCTGGTAGACTTTGTTCAGTGCCGAACAGAGGCTGTCGAGCAGTGCCGGTACCGAATGGATATCGCGCTTTAGCGAAAAGTGCTCGGCCTGCATGCTGGCGCGATGCAGATAGTAGCCGGTCTGCTGCGAAATCCGACTGATTTGCTCCAGCATCACCGGTTCCGCCTGCTCCAGCGTCAGCGATTTGCCGCTGCGCAGCGAGCGCAGCGTGCTTTGCAGCACCGCCAACGGGGTTTTCAGGCTGTGGGTCAGATCGGACAGGGTGGTGCGATAGCGCTGCAGCCGCTGACGTTCGCTATCCAGCAGCAGATTCAGGTTGCGCACCAGGCTTTTCAGCTCCTGCGGCGTGCAATCATCCAGCGCTTCGCGCTGACCCTGCTCCAGCTCGCGCACCTGACCGGCCAGCGATCCAATTGGCCGCAGGCTCCAGTGGGCCGCCAGCCACAGCAGCGGTACCACCAGCAGCAAATTGAGCAGCAGCACGTAGCTGAACCATGACCAGACTACATCGGAATGCTGGAGCTCCTGCGGAATGGAATCGACCACCACAATGGTCAGTGCCGGCAGGGTCGGGGTGGCATCGTAGCGGTTAACCGCCACCGAGTGGGTGAAGGTGTCGTCGCCGTTGCTGTCATAGTCGCGTAGCTTATCCAGCCCCGCCGGATTATTGTTCATCACCAGGCTGCTGATGCGACTGGTGGTGTCAATTTCGTAAAAATCAGATTTCTTCAGCCACTGCGGGCGAATTTTTTCCCGCAGTTCCGGCACGTCGCGCAGCTGCCACAGCAGGCGCCCCTTATCATCATAAATAAACACCAGCGTCGGAAAGTTCAGGCTCATCCGATCCGGCAGGGCAATGGAGAGGCGATGATCGTGCCACTGCGCAAGGGTGAAAAACAGATTGCTCTCGCCGCGCATTTCCCGAAAGGTATTTTTGTCGAAGCTGACCATGTAGCCAATTACCGCCACCATGCCATATGCCAGCGACATCACCAGGATCACCGCGGAGGTCGCCAGCAGAAAGCGCGCCCGGAGGGAGAAGGGGCGGCGGGGAGCGCGACGTCGTCCGATCATGCTAAATCAAACCGGTAACCCTGTCCGCGCACGGTGGTGATTACCTCACGCGGGTGTTCAGCCTGTATTTTTTTGCGCAGGCGACCCATCAGTACGTCGATGGTGTGACTTTCGCGCAGCTCGGCGTCGGGATAGAGCTGCAGCATCAGCGCATCCTTGCTCACCACTTTGCCGGCGTTGCGCAGCAGCATTTCAATGATGGTGTACTCAAACGCGGTCAGTTTGATCGGCACGTCATTGATCATCAGCTCGCGGCGCGAGAGATCGATCTGAAACGGTGGCAGGCTGACGACCTGCGAGGCGAGACCGCTGTTGCGGCGCATCAGCGCCTGCAGGCGTGCCGCCACTTCTTCGATATGGAAGGGCTTGGTGACATAGTCATCGGCGCCGGCCTCCAGCGCTTCCACCTTCGCCTGCCAGCCTTCTCGCGCGGTGAGTACCAGAATGGGCTGTTTCACCTGCTCGCCGCGCCAGCGGCGGATCAGCGACATCCCGTCCTCGTCCGGCAGGCCAAGATCGACCAGCGCCACGTCGGGCAGGTGCTCATGCAGGAAATAGTCGGCCTCTTTGGCCCCCTCGGCGGCATCTACCTGATGTCCCATTTCACGCAGCTGGACCGCCAGGTGGTGGCGCAACAACACATTATCTTCAACTACCAGGACGCGCATCGCGACTTCCTTCTGATCATCGGCGGTTGCCGGTTCATCGATATAATGACAGCAGTATATAAAAAAATGTGTAAACGGGGAGTGAATGAATGCAGGCCGATGGGGCGGCCTGCAAGCAACATTACTTCAGGTCATCCACCATCTGCACGGCGCGGCCGAGATAATTGGCCGGCGTCATCTGCTTCAGGCGGGTTTTTTCCGCTTCCGGCAGCGCCAGACCGTCGATAAAGGCCGTCATCCCGGCGGCGTCCACGCGCTTACCGCGCGTGAGCTCTTTCAGCTTTTCATACGGCTTTTCAATACCGTAGCGACGCATTACCGTCTGGATGGGTTCGGCCAGCACTTCCCAGTTTTGATCCAGCTCGGCCAGCAGTCGGTCGCGATTCACTTCCAGCTTGGCGATGCCTTTCAGGGTCGCCTGATAAGCGATCAGCGCGTAGCCGACGCCGACGCCGAGATTACGCAGCACCGTGGAGTCGGTCAGATCCCGCTGCCAGCGCGATACCGGCAGCTTACTGGCCAGATGCTGCATCACGGCGTTAGCCAGGCCGAGGTTGCCCTCGGAGTTTTCAAAGTCAATCGGATTCACTTTGTGCGGCATGGTCGAGGAGCCAATTTCACCGGCGACGGTCTTCTGCTTGAAGTGGTTCAGCGCGATGTAGCCCCAGATATCGCGGTCGAAATCGATAAGGATCGTGTTAAAGCGGGCCATGCAGTCAAACAGCTCGGCAATGTAGTCATGCGGTTCGATCTGGGTGGTGTAGGGGTTCCAGGTGATCCCCAGAGAGGTCACAAAGCGCTCGCTCAGCCGGTGCCAGTCGACTTCCGGATAGGCCGCGAGGTGAGCGTTATAGTTACCGACCGCGCCGTTAATTTTACCCATGACTTCAATGCGCTCCAGCTGACGCAGCTGACGCGACAGGCGGTAGGCGACGTTGGCCATCTCTTTACCCAGGGTGGAGGGGGTGGCCGGCTGACCGTGGGTGCGCGACAGCAGCGGGATATCGCGGTACTCGGTGGCCAGCGCCTGTACCGCGTCAATCAGCTGACGCCAGTAGGGCAGGATCACTTCGCGACGGGCAGTCTCCAGCATCAGCGCATGGGAGAGGTTATTGATGTCCTCAGACGTGCAGGCGAAGTGGATAAATTCAGACACTGCGTGCAGCGCCGGCACCGCCGCCACTTTCTCTTTCAGGAAATACTCGACCGCCTTCACATCATGGTTAGTGGTGCGCTCAATGGTCTTAATGCGCGCGGCGTCTTCTTCGTCAAAATCGCGAACAATGGCATCAAGGAAAGCGTTTGCGTCAGCATCAAATGCAGGAACCTCCGCGATCTCTGCGCAGTCGGCCAGCTGCTGCAGCCAGCGAACCTCGACCTCGACGCGGAACTTCAGCAGGCCGTATTCGCTGAAAATGGCGCGCAGCGGGCTGACTTTGTCGCCATAGCGACCATCGACGGGGGAGACGGCGGTCAGAGAGGATAATTCCATGGGTCTTACTCCTGGGGCGTTGAGAGATTAGCGAGAATGTGTTTTGCCTGGTTAACCAGGCGCGTGCGGGAAAACATCAGCTGCCAGCGGCTGCCGCCGACCTGTTTCCACAGCACCGCAGCGCGGATCCCGGCCAGCAGAGTGGCGCGCACTTTACTTTGAATCTGGCTGTTTTGCAGCACGGCAGGGGAGCCGGTCACCTGGATGCGCGGACCGAGCGGGCTTATCACGTCGACGTAAATGCTGGCCATCGCGCCAATCAGCGGCTCTGAGTCCAGCGCGTAGTGCGCCAGCTGGCGGTCCAGCTGCGTGATGCGCTGCGCCAGTGTCTCACCGGCCTGCGAATGTTTACTCAGTTTGCGCTCAAGCATGATCATGCTCAGGGTATAGCGGGTGATCTCCGCACCGGCGCCCTGGCGGCTGTTGCTGTGCAGAATGGCAATCAGGGTCTCCAAACCGAAGCGCAGGTGGTGCTCGTCATGGCCAAACACCGCCAGCGTCGAGTCGGGGTTGCGATCGATCAGGCTCTGATAAGCCACCCGCAGCAGGGCGCTGTCGCAGTGGCCCTGGTGTGCCAGTTGCTGAACCAGATGCGCCGACTGGCAGATGCCCGCCAGCGCCAGGGTAATGTCGTAATCGTTTTTAGCCACATCAACTCCTGAGCAGGCGCCGGGCCGGATGCCCGACGCGACGGCTAGACTAACGGCAAACGGGATTCGATAATGCCGCCACCAAGACAGACGTCATCGAGATAAAACACCGCGGACTGGCCGGGGGTGACGGCCGCCACCGGCTCGTCAAAGCGCACCGTAATGCGCGTATCGTCGAGCGGCGTGACCAGACAGGGAATATCCTGCTGGCGATAGCGGGTTTTCACCGTGCAGCGCAGCGGGACGCTCAGTGCCTGACGATCGACCCAGTGCAGCTGCTGGGCAATCAGGCCCACGGACATCAGGCGCGGGTGTTCACCGCCCTGAGCAACGATCAGCGTATTGTTGTCCACGTCTTTGTCGACCACGTACCACGGCTCATCGCTGCCCGCTTTCAGGCCGCCGATGCCCAGTCCTTTGCGCTGGCCAAGGGTGTGATACATCAGCCCCTGATGCTCGCCGAGCGGCTGGCCATCCACGCTGAGAATCGGACCTGGCTGCGCCGGCAGGTAGCGGCCGAGGAAGTCGCGGAACTTACGCTCGCCGATAAAGCAGATGCCGGTGGAGTCTTTTTTCCTGGCGGTCACCAGCTCCAGCTGTTCAGCAATGCGGCGAACTTCCGGTTTTTCCAGCTCGCCGACCGGGAACAGGCTCTGCGCCACCTGCTGGTGGCTGAGGGTATAGAGAAAATAGCTCTGGTCTTTGTTGCCGTCGCGCCCGCGACACAAGCGGCTGATGCCGTCGACGTCGTGGCGACGCACATAGTGTCCGGTGGCAATGTAGTCCGCGCCGAGGTCTTCGGCGGCGAATTCAAGAAACGCCTTAAATTTAATCTCTTTGTTGCAGAGAATATCGGGATTCGGCGTGCGTCCGGCCTGGTATTCTGCCAGGAAGTGCTCGAAGACGTTATCCCAGTATTCGGCGGCAAAGTTGATGGTGTGCAGCGGGATGCCCAGCTTATCGCACACCGCCTGCGCATCGGCCAAATCAGTGGCGGCCGTGCAGTACTCCTCACCGTCATCCTCTTCCCAGTTTTTCATAAACAGGCCTTCAACCTGGTAGCCCTGCTGGAGCAGTAACCAGGCGGAAACGGAGGAGTCAACGCCGCCGGACATGCCGACGATCACTTTTTTCTGGCTGTTATCAGCGTTCATGAGGAGCTACTCGCTTGTGGGAGCCGTGCGCATCGCGGCCCCGGAAAAATCAGGCGGCATAGTCTAGCACGCGCCGGACGGTGGCGCATCACCGAAAGGCCAGTTGAATGCGCTCAGCAGCGCCAGCGGAAAGCGCTCAGGCTGCTGATAGCGGCGCAGGCTCTCGGCCACCAGCGGCGAACGCAGGTTATCGGCGGCAAACACCTGCCCGGGGCGCACCCAGTGACAGCCGCTGATATCGGGATCCTGCGGGGCGGTGGTGCAGCGCGCCGGCAGATCCAGCGCGAAGAGAAAGCGGATAAAGGGCGTGCGGTCCGGCGCGATCCACTGATGGATCTGCAGCAGGCTCTGCGGGACGGCGTCAAGGCCGGTCTCTTCGCGTAGCTCGCGTTGGGCAGCGTGCAGCAGGGTTTCGTCCGCTTCCAGATGGCCAGCCGGCTGATTCCAGGTCAGACGGTCATTCACCCACTCTTCAACGACTAAAAAATGGCCTTCGGCCTGCACCACGCAGGCCACGGTAACGTGCGGTGTAAACATCGTTCGCTCTCCGGTTACGCTTCGGTTATGTCTCGCCAGGTGCCGTTCGCCAGGCCGTCCAGCGTCCAGCCTCCCATCGCATAGCGGATCAGGCGCAGCGTGGGATGACCAACGTGGGCGGTCATCCGCCGCACCTGACGGTTACGTCCCTCATACAGAGTGATCTTGAGCCACTGTACGGGAATGTTTTTGCGTTCGCGAATCGGCGGCTGTCGCGGCCACAGCCACGCCGGCTCCTCCACCCGCTCGACCCCGGCGGGCAGGGTGGGACCGTCATTTAGCGTCACCCCGCGGCGCAGGGCCGCCAGCGCCGCGTCATCTGGCAGCCCCTCCACCTGCACATAGTAGATTTTGCCGGTGCGCTTACCGGGCTGGGTCAGGCTGGCCTGCAGGGCACCATCGTTGGTCAGCACCATCAGGCCCTCGCTGTCGCGATCGAGGCGACCGGCGGGATAGATGCCGCTGAACGGCACAAAAGCTTTCAGCGTGCGCCGCCCGGCTTCGTCGCTAAACTGCGGCAGGACATCAAAAGGTTTGTTAAACAACACCACCCGCCGCGGGCCTTTATGGGCGGCGGACTTGGCGGGACGCGGGCGTTTAACGCGGTGAGAAGAAACGGATTTTTTTTGCATGATCTTTGCACTCTGAAACAATCGGCGCATTATACCCATCATGCCCGGGACTGTATCGCGCGATGGACGCCGCGGCGCAGCGGGCAGCGCGTTGACGGGCGAAAAACTGCGCAACCCGTGCGCGCAGGCCATTCGGTGGCCGGGCTGCGTATCGTTGGTAATTGGCGCGGCAGTAATATTCAAGTAGTATTGTCGCGCATCTTACAAATCATTAACAAAAAAGCGCTCGAAGGAGAGGTTAATGGAAAGCAAAGTAGTTGTTCCGGCGGAAGGTCAGAAAATCACCCTGAACGAAGGGAAACTCCACGTACCCAACCATCCGGTCATCCCTTACATCGAAGGTGACGGCATTGGCGTCGACGTGTCTCCCGTGATGTTAAAAGTGGTCGATGCCGCCGTGCAAAAAGCCTACAACGGCGAGCGTAAAATTTCCTGGATGGAGATTTACACCGGTGAGAAGTCCGTTGAGCTGTATGGCCCGGACGTGTGGCTGCCGCAAGAAACCCTCGATCTGATTAAAGAGTACCGCGTGGCCATCAAAGGCCCGCTGACCACGCCCGTCGGTGGCGGTATTCGCTCTCTTAACGTGGCTCTGCGCCAGGAGCTGGATCTTTACGTCTGTCTGCGTCCGGTACGTTACTACGCCGGCACGCCAAGTCCGGTGAAACGCCCGGAAGACACCGACATGGTGATTTTCCGTGAGAACTCTGAAGATATCTATGCCGGTATCGAGTGGAAAGCGGACAGTGCCGAAGCGAATAAAGTGATCGCCTTCCTGCGTGATGAAATGGGCGTGAAGAAAATTCGCTTCCCGGAGCACTGCGGTATTGGCATCAAGCCTTGTTCGGAAGAAGGCACCAAGCGCCTGGTGCGCGCGGCCATTGAGTACGCGATCACCAACGATCGCGACTCGGTCACTCTGGTGCACAAAGGCAACATCATGAAGTTCACCGAAGGTGCCTTTAAAGACTGGGGCTACGCGCTGGCGAAAGAAGAGTTCGGCGGCCAGCTGATCGACGGCGGCCCGTGGATGACCATCACCAACCCGAACACCGGTAAAGCGATCGTCATTAAAGACGTGATTGCCGATGCGTTCCTGCAGCAGATCCTGCTGCGTCCGGCCGAATACGATGTGATTGCCTGTATGAACCTTAACGGTGACTACATTTCTGACGCGCTGGCCGCGCAGGTGGGCGGCATTGGGATTGCGCCGGGCGCGAATATCGGTGATGAGTGCGCGCTGTTTGAAGCGACCCACGGTACCGCACCGAAATATGCCGGTCAGGATAAAGTGAACCCGGGGTCAGTTATCCTCTCCGCCGAGATGATGCTGCGCCACATGCAGTGGTTTGAAGCGGCCGATCTGATCGTGAAAGGCATGGAAGGTGCCATCGCGAACAAGACCGTGACCTATGACTTCGAGCGTCTGATGGACGGTGCGAAACTGCTGAAATGTTCTGAGTTCGGTGACGCTATCATCGCGAACATGTAATCCAGCCATGGCGTGACACCCTGGCGGGGGCCGACAGGCTCCCGCTTTTTTTTGTCCGCGCGCAGCCACCCCGTTGCGCTTAACACCGGCATGACCCGTTGACCGGCACCCGGCAGGCACGGATGAGCCGCGTGGTGGGCGCAGGACGGGGGTGGCCCGGGCTACCGCTGGGTAACGCTTCGGCCCGGCAACGGGTGCGGAGGGCGTGCCGGGCGCCGGGTGCGGATTATCATGGCTAATATGAGTAAGTAAGTTAGTTAGCTACGACGTTATTTCAGCTGAGAAACCATGAAAAATCTAATATAAAATTCTCAGAACAGTTTTGAATGCCTAATGATATTATCCTTTTTTAAAGAAGGATGTCGCCATTAGGGTGCAAAAGTTTCCAAAAATAAAACAAAAACGCTGTGCAATAACCCCGCCGCGCGGCTATCAATGTCGTGGTTCAACTTTTATTACCCTATATTCGGCTATTTTTGCGGAGAGTTATTTGACGCCTTTTCGTGATTATTCTTATGCCTTAATAAAATAAATTCCTGCTATGGCTTTGACACTTGATATATGATTGGTTATCGTGGCTTACCAGTTTAAATGTTAATGTGTTAGTTATACTTATCCTCGCATCCATTTTAGCGATATGACCCAGCTGAAGACGTCACCTCCATTACGCCACGCAGAACCTCGGGAAGTGATGCCCGTGACGCTGCTTACGCGTATTGGCAGGTGAGGGCATCTGCCCGCCGGACGTCAACGATTTCTGTCGCTGTTTTGCTCACTTTTAAAAAGGATTTTAAATATTATGAAGCCCACGCCTGCCAGCCCCTATACGCGCCTGTTCTGGAATGAATATCTGCTGGACGAGCGCGGCTACGGCTATAATATGTTGCTTGACCAAACTGTGACCGGTCCGCTGGATATTTCTCGCCTGGCGGCGGCCGTCGCGCGCCTGGTCAGCGACTATCCCCTGATGCGCAGCGCGCTGCAGGAGTCCGATGGCGTGCTGTACTGGGTGCCGGCGCGTTGCACTCCCGCGCTGGAAATAGTGGCCGACGAAGGCGATCCGGCGGCGCAGGTTCGGGCGCCTTTTGATCTTCGGCGGGGGCCACTGTGCCGCTTTGTCGTGATAAAACACAGCGACGACCGCCATCGCATTCTTTTTGTTTTACACCACATCATTGTTGATGGCCTCTCGGCTGCGGAATTTTACCAGGCCATTGAAAAATATTATCTCGACGGAGATAGCGCCAGTCCGCCGCCGCAGACGCATGAATGCCGCGTGCAACTGGCGCGCCAGTTCGAAAAGGATATTCACACCCTGAAGCAGCAGGATGCCTCCGAGCAATTTTGGCGGGAAATACTCAGCGGCTGCCCGCAGCGGATAAATCTGCCTTATCTACCCCAGGGAGATCAGGAGACACAGCAGAATGAAATTCGCTTTTCGTTAGCCAATAGCACCTGGAAAGGGCTAAGTGGACATATAAAATACGTGACGCCATTTTTGGTGTTTAAAACGTTGTGGGCGCTGCTTGTCGCCCGACAGTCCAGTCAAACTGACGTGGTCATCGGTTATCCGGTCGCGCCTGCCGGCGGAGAGCCACTCTATTTTGGCGCGCAGGTGAATACCGCCGTATTCCCTTTTTCACTGGCGGATGGGGCCACGTTTAATCAACTGTATCGGCAAACGCTGGCGTATACCCGAAGCCTCAGGGCCAGCGGCGGGCATCGTCATTCACAGCTGCCAACGGGAGATATTCTGGCCAATAGCCCAATTGCGTCTTTACAGGTCAATTTCACGCAGGCCTGGCTAAAAGACTATCCACTGCAGCTGCCCGACTGCCAGGCACAGATTAATAGCCAGTACAATCTGGATTTAGCCGGTTCGGAGCTGCTGCTGGAGTATCAAAAGCAGCCTGATGGGTTCGATTTTCGTCTGCGCTTTGACCCGGCCTTATTTTCCTACGAGCAAATGGCGGACATGGCCGAACAGTACCTGGCGCTGATGACTCAGGCAATGCTGGCACCCGATCGTCCGGTGTCCCGCTTTCCGCTGCTCACTGCCCAGCAGTATCAGCGAATGAACGATCGCATGCTGACGCTCTCCTGTGCTCCGCCGGCGGCAGAAGCGTCTCTGCTCAGCGCGCTCCTCTGCGAGGCCCGGCGCCATCCGCTGCGGCTGGCGCTGCAGGATAGTCAGCAGGGCTATGACTATCAGACGCTGATGGCACGCGTCGGGCAGGTTGCTTGCCGGCTCCGCGCGGCCTGGCATGCGCGCACCGGTCACGCCATGCCGGCCGATACGCTCATTCCGCTGCTCGTACCGCGCGGTGCCGAGGCCATCATTGCGCTGCTGGGCATTCTGCAGGCCGGCGGGGCTTACGTTCCACTGGATCCCGCGCTTCCGGCCGGGCGGCTGGCCTATATTCTAAAGGATGTGGGGAGCCCGCTGATGGTCAGTGAGACGTCCCTGCGCACCGTGCTATCCGAAACGGCGATGGAAGCAGAGGTGCTGTATATTGATACGTGCCTCGCGGATCCGCTGTGCGTTGAGGAACCGCTACCAACGCTTCGCGGTGAGCAACTGGCGTATGTTATCTACACCTCCGGTACCACCGGGCGGCCAAAAGGCACGCTATGCACACATGCCGGAGCCGCAAACATGGTCGCGCGGCACGCGGAGCGTATGGGGATGACATCGCGTGAGCGGCTACACTGTTTGCAATTTGCCTCGCTCGCCTTTGACGCCCATGTGTTTGAAGTGTTTCTGGCGCTCTCAGGCGGCCATTCTCTGTATGTGGTGGACGAACCGGCCCGCATCGATCCCAGTCGGCTGATCGACCGCCTGCAGGCCTGGCAGATTGGCTGCTGTTTTCTGCCGCCGTCGCTGCTGGCCACCCGCCCGCCGCTGCCGGCGTGCGTGCGCTATGTGTGCGTAGGCGGAGAATCGACGCCGCAGGAGATCCTCGATAACTATGCCGCTACCGGCATCACCCTGGTAAACATGTATGGCCCGACCGAGGCGGCGGTCAGTGTCAGCCTGAATATCTACCGCGGCAACGGCGCGCAGAATATTGGCCGGCCCATTGGCAATATGCGGGCCTACGTGCTTGATGAGCATCGGCATCTGCTGCCGTTCGGCGTGGAGGGCGAGCTCTATCTGTCCGGTATCGGACTGGCACGTGGCTATCTGCATCAGCCGGAGATGACGGAGCGCGCTTTTGGCCGCAATCCTTTTAGCGATGAAAAACAGTATGCGCGTCTGTATCGCACCGGCGACCGGGTCCGCCAGCTCACCGACGGCAGCCTGATTTACTGCGGGCGCCAGGACCAGCAGGTGAAAATCCATGGCCACCGTATTGAGCTGGGGGAGATTGAATCCGCGCTGCGCCAGCTTGATGGCATCCGCGAAGCGGTAGTGGCCATCGATCCACAGGGACGCAACCGCATTCATGCCTGGTATGTCGCATCGTCCGCGGCCAGCCTCAGCGCCGAACAGATCCGCCAGCAGCTGGCCCTGCGCCTGCCGGCTTACATGCTGCCTGCTGCCATCGCTGAGATAGCCACCGTACCGCTGACCATCAGTAAAAAAGTGGATTACCGCGCCCTGCCGGAACCGACGGAGGTGGCGGGCAGTGCACCGTATCAGGCGGCGGAAACCCCGATGGAACGCGCGCTCCAGCCGCTGTTTGCCGCACTGCTACCGGGGCGGATTGGCTGCCATGACCCGTTTTTTCACGTCGGGGGGCACTCCATCCTTGCCATCCGCCTGTGCCATGAAATAGAGCGCCAACTGGGCTATCGGATATCGGTCGCTACGCTGCACCAGCATCCCACGATCAGGACTCTTGCCGCCTGTCTTGAGCGCCTGCCGCGGGCGGCGGAAGCCTCGCCGCTGCGCGCTCGTCATCTGCCATTCGGGCCGCTTTCGCTGCAGCAATCGCGACTGTGGTTTATTGAACAGCTGGAGACCGGCGTCTCTCATTACCTGACGCCGGTCGCGCTGCGTCTTGGAGCGCAGGTGAATATCCCGGCGTGGAAGTCCAGCCTGATATCGCTGGTTGAACGCCATGCGGTGTTACGCTCGCTGATTCATCAGGACCGCGATGGCGAGCCTGAGCAGTACATTACCTCCCGCACGCTGACTGTCACTGACGCGACGCTGCCGGCCAGCGAGTGGCGGGCCCGCGTGCAGGCGGCGATGCAGGTGCGCATGGATCTGACGACAGATTTGCCGGTGCGCGCCGCGATCTGGCACCTGACGCACGACAACGGTACTGTCGACACCCGCGCCCTGATCATCTTCCATCACAGCGTGTTTGACGGCTGGTCATTGCCGGTAATGCTCAAAGAGCTGGCGGCGCTGTACGCCTGGCATTGTGGTCAGACCGCCGCGCCGCCGGCGATGCCCGCGCTGCAGTATCTCGACTATGCCTGCTGGCAGCGCGAGGCGACCCAGACTGAGGCGCAGGCGCGCAGCCTGACGTTCTGGCAGCAGCAGCTGCTGGACTACCAGCCGCTGGACTTTCCTCATGATTTCGCTCGTCGATCGCCGGCGGAGCGCCGCGGAGAGACGCTGACATTCACGCTGCCCGCCTCGCTGAGCGAGCGCATCGCGCATCTGACGCGGGAACATGATCTGCGCCCGCACGCGCTATTTCTTGCGGGCTTTATCCTGCTACTGTCCCGCTACTGCGGGCAGGATGACATTCTGGTCGGGATGCCGCTGGCGAACCGTGAACGGCCGGAGCTGGATGAGATGATCGGTTTCTTTGTCAACGTGCTGCCGATGCGCTGCCAGCTGAACAACGATGATGAGGTGGTCGCGTTTGTCCGCCGGGTAGCGGACGCCACGCTGGCAATGCAGGCCCATCAGCACCTCTCGCTGGAACAGCTGCTGGATGCGCTGGCGGTGCCGCGAGACTTCACTCAGCACCCGCTGTTTCAGGTGATATTTGCTCTGGAAGAGGAGGGGGAGGCGATCGCGTTACCGGCGGGAATCGGCCTGCTTGAGCCTTCCGCAGAGGATCGTTCGGCCAAATACGATCTGACGCTTACCGTTCAGACCGGTAAAGGCGCAACGCGGGTGCGTCTCAACTACGATTGCGGTCTGCTGCGTGACGCGACGCTACGTCACTTTGCGGATTATTATGTCAGCTTGCTTCAACAGCTGGTGCAGGGTCCTCATGTTCCGCTGGGAGCGATCCGCTTACCCACGATCGTCGCCCCCTGTAATGCTGGCCGCGGTGAGGGGATGCAGCGGCTGTATGATGGCTTCCTGCAGCAGGCACGGCGCGATCCGCTGGCAACGGCTATCGTGGATGCCGATGGCGCAATGACATACGGCGAGCTGCTGCACGCGGCGCTGACGCTGGCGACACAGCTGCGAGCACAGGGAAAAGTGCGCGGTGAAGCGATTGCTCTGCTGCTGGATAAGGGAAGGGCGCAACCCGTCGCGATGCTGGCGGCCCTGTTTTGCGGCAACGCTTTTCTGCCAATGGACAGCGCCTGGCCAGCGCAGCGCCGTCGGGAAGTGATGGCAATGGCCAACAGTAATACGGTGCTTTGCCACCGCGAATGGGACTGCGACGGCCTCAACGTGGTGTTGCTTGAGCGTGACGGTACGGCGACGGAGCTACCGATGCCGGATACCCTTCTGCCGCCCTGTGCGGTCGAGGCCGGCGATCTGGCTTACATTATCTTTACGTCCGGCTCGACGGGCCTGCCAAAGGGCGTGGCAATTGAACATCACAGCGCGGTGACCACACTGGCGGCGACCCAACGCAAGTTTTCACTCACCGCAGCGGATCGCACACTGGCGCTGAGCGCGTTCAGTTTTGATCTGGCCATCTACGATCTGTTCAGTCCGCTCTCCTTGGGCGGTGCCTGCGTGATGCCGGCGGAGGCCGATAAAGCCAACCCCGCCGCCTGGTATGCGCTGATCGTTAATCAGCGGGTTACCAGCTGGCTTAGCGCGCCGGCGTTGATGGAGCTGATGCTCGATTATGTGCAATCGCAAGGACGGATCGACACCCCCCCGCCGGCACTGAGGATTGTCATGCTGGGCGGCGACTGGATTGGACTGTCGCTACCGGAGCGCCTGCGCCGCTGGGCGCCGAAAGTCCGCTTTTACAGCGCCGGCGGTGCCACCGAAACGGCCCTGTTTTCCATTCTTTATGAGGTGCCGCCGGGACCGATACTCACGAAAAGCATTCCCTACGGCACGCCCCTCGACGGTGAGGCGTTTTACATTCTGGATGCCGATCTCAGACCGCTGCCGCCGGGCGCCGTAGGCGAAATGTTCGTTGCCGGATCCGGGCTGGCGCGCGGCTATTATGGCGATGAGGCGCGCACCGCAGAGCGTTTCTTCTGGCATGATGCGTTAGCTACGCGTCTCTACCGCACGGGCGATAAGGGCCGCCGTCTCACCGACGGTCACCTTGAGTTTATGGGACGGTTGGATCAGCAGCTGAAGGTCAATGGCTACCGGATCGAACCGGGCGAGATCGAGAACACGCTGCTGGCCTGCCCCGGCGTCACCGGCTGCTGCGTGACGCTTACCGCCGGGGCCGTGCCAGAGTTAGGCGGCTGGTTCACCGCCGCGGAGCCGCTGGACCCCGCCCGTTTGGAAACGCATCTGCGGCAAACGCTGCCAGACTATATGATCCCGTCATTCCTGCTGCAGATTGCGCAGCTGCCGCTGACCGTCAACGGAAAAATCGCCCGCGATCGCCTGCCGCTTCCGCCGCGAGCGGGGGCGGCGTTTGTCGCCCCGGCCACGTCGGCGGAACGTGCCTGCGCGCAGATTTGGTCCGCACTGCTGCAGCGGGAGTCGATAAGCGTCACGGCGCGATTTTTTGCCCTGGGCGGTAACTCTCTGCTGGCGATTCGCGCCTGCTATCGGATGCGGGATGTGCTGCAGCGTGAGATAAGCATTCACGATTTGGGGCGCTATCCGACTATTCGCCAGCTGTGTGAGGGATTGAACAATATCGATCCGGTTACGGCGCCAGTGCGCATTCCGATTGGTAATGCCGATCAGCATCCGCTGTCGGCCTCGCAGCAGCAGCTGTGGTTTATCGAAAATGTCACCGGCGGCGGCAGTTTGTATCACGTACCGATGTTATTCCGGCTGGCGTCGGACTGCGACATCAGCGCATGGGTACGCAGCCTGCAGTGGCTGGTCGCGCGCCACGGCGCGCTGCGCAGTCAGCTGGTGGACGGGCCGGACGGCCACGCCATGATGGCACTCAGCGATCGTCCGCTGAGCATCCGGCGACGGGAGGCCGATGAGACTACGCTGCCGCGCCTCCTGCGCGAAGAGATTGATCGCCCGTTTGATCTTCGCCTGTCGCTGCCGGTGCGCGCCGTGCTGTACCACACTCCTCAGGCGAAGGGCGATCCCATCACCCGCTGCCTGCTGGTGTTTCACCATCTGGCGTTTGACGGCTGGTCGCAACGTCTGTTTATGCAGGAGTGGCTCAGTGGCTATGATGCTTTCCGGCGTGGTCAGTCACCGGCGCTGGCGCCGCCGGCGCTACAGTATGGCGATTATGCCTGCTGGCAGCAGGCGCAGCTGGCATCGGCGGCGTTTCAAGCGCATCAGACTTGGTGGCAGCAGACCCTGAGCGGCTGGCAGGATCTTAACCTGCCTACAGACTTCAGCCGGCCACCGCGCTTCGATCATCGCGGAGACAGCGTCGACGCCCGGCTGCCCGCAACGCTGGTGGCGCAGGTGGAACGCACAGCCCGACAGCTGGCCATTACCCCTTTCGCCCTCTATCTGGGGGCCTTCAACGTGCTGCTGAGTCTGTTTAGTAACCAGCAGGACCTGATTGTCGGCACGCCGGTGGCCAATCGCCCAACCCCGGAGACCGAAGGCGTGATCGGCTTTTTTGTCAATACCCTGCCGCTGCGCAGCCGGCTGGATGATCAGCAGCCTATCGGTGACTATCTTACCGGGGTGTTTGATGGCCTGATGGCGGCGCAGGCGCATCAGGCGCTTCCGCTGTCACACATCATTCGCGCACTGCAGGTTCCACAAGATCTCTCCCGTAATCCGCTGTTTCAGGTGCTGTTTACTTTTGAGGAGGATCAGGCGATGCCGGCGCTGCCGGCGTGGCTCCAGCCGGAGGCGCTGGGAGAGGCCTATCGCGCGGCCAAATTTGATCTCATGCTGTGTCTGCAGCGCTGCGGCGACGCGGTGAGCGCCAGTCTTAACTTCGCTACTGCGCTGTTCCACCGCGACACCATGGCGTGTTTAGCGGACTACTATCAGCGCATTTTACAGCACATCGTCGCGGCGCCTGCGGAGCCCCTGCGCACCATCACGCTGCTGCCTGATGAGGCGATCATCGCCGAGCGCGCCCGCTGGCAGCAGGCCGGGCCGGCATATGACTTCCAGCGGCCGATCCACGCCGATTTCCTTCAGCATGCGGCCCAGTATCCGGACGATCCGGCGATTGTCGATGCGCGGGGAACGCTCACTTACGGTGAACTCTACCAGGCGGCGCTTACGCTCTCCCTGCAGCTGCGACACCACGTGGCTGACAGCGGTGATACCGTCGCCGTGCTGGTGGATAAAGGGCGGGCGCAGGTGATTGCCGTACTGGCGATTGTGATGGCGGGGAAAGCTTATCTGCCGATGGATCGCGCCTGGCCAGTGCAGCGCTGTCAACAGGTCCTCGAGCATTCGGCAACCCGGCTGGCGATCGTCGATCGTCCCGATGCCGGCTGGGCTGGCGTGCGGCCGCTGCTGATCGATATCGACGGTCGGGCCGACCTGCCGCCCCCCACGCTGCCGGGGCAGCCGCTGATGCCCGATCCCGCCGCGTGCGCCTATGTTATTTTTACCTCCGGCTCCACCGGTACGCCGAAAGGCGTGGCGGTCAGGCATAGCGGTGCGGTTAACACGATTGTCGATACCGTGCGCCGTCTCAACCTGCAGCGCGGGGTACGGGGTCTGGCGATCAGTGCGCTCAGTTTTGATATCTCGGTATTTGATCTGTTTGGCCTGCTGTCGTGCGGCGGTACGATGGTGATGCCGGGCGAAGAAGAACGTTACCAGCCGGATGCCTGGTATCGTCTGCTTATCCAGCACCGGATCGGTTTCTGGAACTCAACGCCGACGGTGATGGGCTTGCTGGCCGACTTTGTCGAATCCGATCGTCCGCGCCCGGCGGGCCGCGTGGCACTTCGCCACGCGATCCTGGTCGGCGAGGTGATCCCGAAGCCGCTGGCGGCGAGGATCCGTCGCTTCAGTCCAGCGTGTCGGGTATTCAGCACCGGCGGCGCCACTGAAAGCTCCATCTGGTCGATCATCTACGAAATTCCCCCGGGTGAGATCGCCCGGATCAGCGTGCCCTATGGTCAGGCCATGACTCACCAGCGCTTTTACATACTTGATCGCTACCAGCGTCCGCTGCCGCCCGGTATGCCCGGCGAACAGTATATTGGCGGAGCCGGCGTCGCCGAGGGCTATTATCGTGATCCCGCGCTGACCGCCGAGCGGTTTATTGATCATCCGCTACTGGGCGAACGACTCTATCGCACCGGCGATGCCGGGCGCTACCTGCCGGAGGGGAATATTGAGTTTATGGGGCGAATGGATTTTCAGGTGAAACTGCAGGGACATCGCATCGAACTGCAGGAAATTGAGCACTGCGTGCTGCAGTTTACCGGCATTCAGGCCTGCTGCGCGGTGGTCTGCAGCGTCGGCGAACAGCCAATACTGGCACTCTACTATGTCAGTGCCCAACCCTGTGATGACAGCGCGCTGCAGGCGCACATCGCGCGGCGGCTGCCGCGTTACATGATTCCCTCATCGCTGAACCGCCTGGCAGCACTGCCGTATAACGCCAGTGGCAAGCTGGATCGTAAAGCGCTGCCCGCACCGCAGGCCACTCACCGCACGGTGGAGGCCTGGGTAGCGCCGCAAACGGCGCTGGAGCAGCAGCTATGTGCCAGCTGGCAGACGCTACTGCGGGTAGAGAGTATCGGCATGAATGATGACTTTTTTCAGCGTGGCGGGACGTCGATCCTGGCCATATCGGCCTGCGTCAGCCTGTCATCACTACTGGGGCGCGAAGTACCGGTGGTCAGTCTGTTTGAGCATCGGACGATCGCTAAGCTACTGGCGGCGGCGCCGCAGGGGCTGATTGTTCCGCTTAACACAGTAAACAGACCACGGCCGACGCTGTGGATGATTCACCCGGCGCTGGTGGGCACCGAGGTTTTCTTCCCGTTGGCGGCGCAGCTGAGCAGCCACCTGCGCTGCATCGGCGTCGATAATTACCATTTGCGCGGTGAGACACCGATTGCCGAACTGTCGGCCCTGGCCAGGTATTACCTGCGGGAGATGCGGCCAGGCAACGGTCCGCTGCGGATACTGGGCTGGTCGCTCGGCGGAATTATCGCGCTGGAGATGGCGGCGCAGCTGGAGGCAGAAGGCGTACGGGAGATTGAGCTCTACCTGCTGGACAGCTTCTATCAGCAGAGCGTCACGGCCAGCGTCGATACCGATACGCTGCTGGCCACTCTCGGGCTGGAAGGCGAGGCGGCCAGTCGGGCGCGGCGGATTGCCGATCATGAGGCCGCGCTGGCCGCTCAGCCGCTCAGCCAGCCGCTGCGACACACCCGGGTCACGCTGTTTAAAGCGCTGCGGGCGAATCCTGCGCTGGTCGATCCGACGCTGACCGCGCTGATTGCGCTGGACACTAACGGTCTGGAGGCGGTGTGCCCACGGCTCAGTGTTCGGACGCTGGACTGCGATCACCACACGGTCCTCAGCCAGGCTGAACAGATTGCGGCGGTGCTTATCAATGCGGTCAGCTGATCGTGGGCCGCGGCTGAGGATCTCCGCGGCGGTAAAGGAACAGGAGCACGTATGGAAGTGTTAACGCCGCTGCCGCTGCCGCCGGGCTTTCATGCTGAAGGCGTAGTGATCTGTTATGCCTTTCGCCATCGCCCGCCCGGTAGCGCGGCGGGACATACCGCCGGACGGGCATTGCCGGAAGCGCTCCGTCATTGCGCAGCGGCGCGTCAGCGTGATTTCTTGGCAGGCCGCGCCTGTGCGGCGCAGGCGCTGCGCAAGCTGGGCGTTGCGAGTGAGCCGGGACGCGATGCACGCGGCGCCCCCGTCTGGCCGGTGGGCACCATCGGCAGCCTGTCGCATGCCGGTACGCGCGTGTTGGCCTGCGCCGCGCGCGCCGGGAGCGGGCGCGCCGTGGGCATTGATGTCGAACGCATGGCCGGCCCTGAGGCGGTCCGCGCGCTGGAGCACCTGGTTATCCGCGATGACGAACGCTCACTGCTGAGCGCACCACACTGCACGCCAGCGCTGTGCGCCACGCTCATTTTCTCCAGTAAAGAGGCCTGGTATAAATCGCTGCCGGCGCAGGCGCAGCCGGGCAGGGCGTTTGGCGATGTTGCGGTACGGGCTATCGATCGCGACAGCCTGTTTCTGGAGGTGGTTCGCCCCCATGCCGGCTGGCAGGTGGGCGACGGGCTGACCCTCGCCTGGTCTCGCGACGATGACTATGTACTCACCCTGTGTGTACGCACACCGCGCCCGTTGACGGGCCGCTGAAGGTCTGCGCGGCGCGGGCGACCCGTCCGGAAGCGCTCAGCCAGTAGAGGCCGGTGGCGGCCGGGATGAATGCCGACTCACCCCGGGCGAGGATCAGTGGCTGACCGTCGGGAGCGATCAGCGTGGCGCTGGTATCCAGCGCCAGCACTATCTCGGCGCTGACCGGCGTGACTCGCTGAAACTGTGGCTGGTGGAAAATGCCCAGAGCAAAGTCTTGCGCCGGGGTAGGAAAACAGCGCAGCGATCCGTCATCTTTCGGTGTGACCAGCAGATCGGCCGCCGGCGTTGGCTGGAAGCGGGTACAGGCCGCGACGGCCCCCAGATCGCGGTATTTTGGCGTCAGTCCGGCGCGCAGCACGTTATCAGAGCTGGCCATGATCTCCAGCGCGCAGCCGCGCAGGTAAGCGTGCGGCGTGCCGGCGGCCAGGTACATCGCGTCGCCGGGCTGCAGGTTGACAACGTTGAGCAGCAGCGGGGCAAACAGGCCCATATCCTGCGGAGAGGCGACGGCGAGCTGCGCGATCAGCGCCAGCAGCGGATCGTCGGCCCGGCGTCGGCAGCAGGCCATCAGCCCGGCCAGCGCCTGGTTTTTCTCCTCGCCGTCCAGCGCCAGCAACCGGATAAAGCCGTGCGCCAGTCCACCAGCATCCGGATGCTGCGCCAGCGTGCGAACCAGCGGCAGCAGCACGGGCGCATCGATCTGCTGCAGCTGCGCCAGGATCTCCGACAGCGGGCGAAACCCCTGCAGCGCCTGAAACGGCGTCAGCGCATACACCAGTTCCGGCTTATGATTGCGGTCTTTGTACTGCCGCTCCGGCGCGTCCAGTGCGATGCCGGCGGTATTTTCCCGCTCAAACCCTGCGGCGGCCTGCGCCCTGTTGGGATGGACCTGAATGGACAGCGCGTGCTCTGCCGCCAGCACTTTAAACAGAAACGGCAGTTCGCCCCAGCGGTCGGCGGTGGCGGCCGACAGACAGGCGTGAGGATGTGCGGCGATCAGCGCATCCAGCGGCTGCCAGCCGTCGGCGGTCTCCACCTCGGAGGGGGAACTGGGATGGGCGCCCATCCAGAGCTCCGCCTGCGGCTGGCCGGCGGGGTGAACAAGGCCGAACAGCTGCTGAAAGGCGGTGGGACTGCCCCAGGCATAGGTTTTAATCGGGTTACGCAGGCGGTAAAAAGCACGCAGGGCTGGCAAGTTCATGATCGTTAACTCATCGCATAGCCGCACCCCGCCCGCCTGAGCAGCAGCAGGTGGGGAAGCGGTAAAAGGGTAGGGGAGGCACCGCGCGGGTGCCGACAGAATGAAACCGTGACGCCGGAGGGGTTAGCCGACGGCGGGCCGCTGGGCCGGACGACGCAGCCGCTTCAGCAGCAGACAGATCGTGGCGGTGACGAGGGCGCCGCAGGCCATACACGCCAGTGCCCACAGCGGCCGGTTGATGGCGCCGAGCAGGGCCACGACCGGACCGCCGTGGGCGACACTGGTGGTCAGTCCGAGCTGAAAAGCCAGCACGGCAGCGACCATTGAGCCGAGTACGTTGGCCGGGATCACCGCGACCGGATCCTGGGCTGCGAACGGGATTGCCCCTTCGGAGATGCCGACCAGCCCCATCGCCCCCGCCGCTTTACCGGCTTCCAGTTCGGCGCGTTCAAACAGCTGCCAGCGACGGCCGGCGACCGTCGCCAGGGCCATGCCCAGCGGCGCAACCGGAATGGCGCAGGCCATTGCCCCCATAAACTGCGTCTGACCGCTGGCAATCATGCCGACGCAGAACAAAAAGGCGACTTTGTTGAAGGGACCGCCCATGTCGAAACCGGTCATGCCGCCGAGCACCACGCCCAGCAGCAGCAGATTGCCGCTGCTCAGGCTGGTTAACAGCGCCGTTAAGTGATCCATCAGGCTGGCAATCGGAGAGCCAATAACAAACATAAACAGCGCGGAGATAAACAGCGTGCCGGCGATGGGGGCAATCATGATCGGCACCAGCGGCTGGATATATTTGTGGTAGGGGAAGCGGGTCAGCCAGCGCACGAAATAGCCCACCAGCAGGCCGGCGATCATCGCGCCGATAAATCCGGTACCGGCGCTGGCGCCGTAGAATTCGCCATGATTGGCTATCCAGCCACCGATGAGCCCCGGAGCCAGCGCGGGACGATCGGCGATCGCCCAGGCGATATAGCCGGCGAGGACCGGTATCATCAGGGTGAATGCGACCGCCCCCACGTCCAGTACCTTCTGCCACAGGCTTCCGGATGGAATCGCCATCCCCCCGGGCGAGGGAACGCCGCCCAGCGCCAGCGCCAGCGCAATCAGCAGGCCCCCGGTCACCACCAGCGGGATCATGTGGGAGACGCCATTCATCAGATAGCGATAGAGCGCGGCGCGCGCAGCCGGTTTCGCCGCAGTCGGCGTGCCGGCGCTGCCGCCGGCGCGCCAGATCGGGGCGCTGAGCGCCTGCTGAATCAGCCCGCGAGCGTCGCGGATGGGCGCTTTGACCCCGGTGGACACCAGACGCTTGCCGGCAAAGCGATCCAGCTCGACCTGCTTGTCACAGGCAACAATGATCGCGTCGGCCTCGGCAATCTCCGTCGCGCTGGGGCTGTCCTTCACCCCGATTGAGCCGTTAGTCTCCACCTTGATGCGGTAGCCCAGTTCGGCAGCGCCTTTGGTGAGCGCTTCGGCGGCGAGGTAGGTATGTGCAATTCCGGCCGGGCAGCCGGTCACGCCGATCAGCAGGCCGCGCGTCGCGTTTGCCGGGTCGATGGCCTGAGGGCGGTGGCTGAACAACGTCAGCGCGTCGGCCGGGGTGGCCGCCGCCAGCAGCTGCGCCATAAAGCCCGCTTCGATCAGCCGCGAAGAGAGCGCGGCCAGCAGTTCAATGTGCTGATTCGCGCCCTCTGCCGGCGAGGCGATCAGGAAAAATAGCCGGGAGGGTTGACCGTCCTCTGCGCCATAATCGATGCCGCGGCGGTGAATCCCCAGCGCCACCGCCGGACGGCTTACCGCCGCGCTTTTGGCGTGCGGCAGCGCAATGCCATCATCAAAGCCGGTATTGCCTAAGGCTTCACGCGCGGCCACGTCGGCGAGAAATTGTGCCGGATCGTGCAGGCAGCCGTCCGCCGCCAGCAGCGCCGTTAATTCCTGCCAAACGCCCGACTTATCCGTGGCCTGAAGATCCAGCGTTATCAAACGTTCATTAATGAGTTCATCAATCTGCATGATTCCTGTCCGGTAGGGGGGGGTTACTGGCCATTGTGGCGGGCTCAGCTCAGGGGGTGAAGTGTATTTATCATGCATTTACTGGACGATTGTATCGGTATAAATAAGCTGTGATCTGTGTCGTTCTTTTTTATGACTAACGTCGCAACACCCCGCTTTCACCTTATATTGTGAGGCGGGAACTGCAGAGTGAACGCTAAGTATATCCTGATGATGCGCGGCAAAAATTCATCCCGACCACGGTGCACGAAAACAATTAAGGAGGGTGAGGGTGAGCGACGTTTTCAGCCATCTAATCAGCGCATTTATTGATGAGCAGATTTGCCAGCGGCTGTGGTTTGCCAGCGATCAGGGCACGCCACCGGCCTTTAGCTATCAGGTTAACTTTCCCCGCCTGGAACTGGTGCTGAAAGGGGGGTGCGAGCACCTTATTCAGACCCCCCGCGGTGCAATGCTGATTGAGATGCAGAGGGGGGATCTGCTCTATATTCCGCCTAACTGCTGGAACCAACCGCAGTGGATGGCCGACTGTTCCGTGCTCAGTTTACTGTTCGGGCGCCGACAGCTGGGATGCAGCTTTTTCTCAAAGCGTAAGGACGAAACGGGTTTTTTTGACGTACAGAAGCACAGTATCCCATCCCGCACCGGCCATGCCCTGGACAATATATTAGACAGCCTCAATACGCTGGCGCGAGAGGAGCAGAAATATCCGACAGATCGTTATTTGGTAATGGCGCTATTGAGTTACGCCTTGACCATGTTAAATCAACCGATTTCCTCACCGGTAAAACGCAGTGAGGATCGCTATCAGGGGATTTGTATTTATATTCAGGAGAATTTTCATCGCGATTTACACCGCGAACATATAGCCAGCAGATTTAATATCTCTGCTAATCATTTATCCAAACTGTTTCGTCAGCAGGGACATATGACGCTGGCGGATTATATTATCTGGGTGCGCATCGACCGGGCGAAATTTATGCTGAAGAAGTACTCCTTCCGGTTGGAGGAGGTGGCGATGCGCTGCGGTTTTCACGATGTCAACTACTTTCACCGGGTGTTTAAGGCGCGCACCGGCATCACGCCATCGGAGTATCGCCGCCGCCAGCGCTCAGGATAAGGGAGAGTGGCCGTGGGCCATGGCGTGCAGCACCAGCGCCAGCGCCGTCGCCTCGTGCTCAGCATCATGCAGCAGCTGCGGGTGGCGATCGGCAATCAGCCAGCGGCTGAGGCGCGTCACCGCCGCCGCCTGCGGGCGAGAGAGCGGTGCGGGAAGAATGACCGCCAGTACGCTACGCACCGGTTCGCGCGCCTGCCAGTCAAGCGCGGCGCTCAGCCGCAGCGCGATCAGCGTGGGCAGGCCGACCGCGTGGCTGACTACGTGGGGAAAGGCCAGCTGGCCGGGCAGGGCGGTGGCCGATACCGCCTCGCGGGCCGCCAGCTGTGCGGTCAGCTCGGCGGCCTGCGTTGGCGCGGCCAGCGCGGCAATGTGCGCCAGCGCGGTGGGCTTATCGCCCGGATTCGCGCCCTGCAGGCAGTGCCAGCGCCAGGGAAAGGGTTGGGCAAAGGCCGGATGCTGCTGCCAGAGCGGGTGTGCGGGAGGGTGGTGCAGCGGCGTCACGGGGGTAGCGCAGTCAAGCAGGTAATTGGCCAGTACGCGGCAGAGCGCATCAGCGTCGCGCCCCTCGATGGCCAACTGGCAGAAGTCGTGTGGCTGGCAGCCAAGAGTGAGGCACGCCAGCGTATGGCTTAGCGGTGCCTGCTGGTTACGCGTGAAATTAATCAGTATCACCAGCGATTGGAACCAGCCGGTCAGCTGAGCCATCTGCTGCAGACGCCAGCCGTCCAGCCCGGCGGGCGCAATCACAAAACTGAGGCGGCTGACGATCATCGGTGCGCCAGCAGGCGATCGAAGACGTGGGCCACGTTGGTGAGCACCTGCTCAATCGACACCCGCAGCGTATCGCAACCGCTGAAGCGGTCAGGCGCGTCGATGGCGATATCCGAGGCGATCAGACGCCGATCGGCGTGGATGATTTCGCTGGCGCTGAGCGCAGACTCTACGCCCATTGCGCCCTGAGTCTCCACCTGAATCCTCAGGCCGCGCCGCTGCGCTTCGCGCTGCAGCAGCTCGGCGGCCATATAGGTGTGGGCAATACCGGTTGGACAGGCGGTAACCGCGACGATTTTCATGCCAGTCATTTCCTCTCAGGCGCAGATGCGTCAGCTTAGCACCCGCGCGGCGGGCAACAAAGCGCCGTTCGCCACCAGCGCCTGCGGCGTCACGGAAAAGGCAATACGGCGTTGAAGAGCGGCGGCCACCGGTAAAAAAAGTGCCGTCGGGCGAGGTGTTGCCGCACGCGCTCTGAGGTAAGATAGCACCATCACCCGAAGGAGATCAGAATGAAAAACGTCATTTTTGGCATGCTGGCAAAAATTTCAAAGATGGACGCCGAGGCGAAGCAGCTCACCGCGCAGGTTGAGGCGCAGGCCCTGCTGCTGAGCGCGCTGGTGCTCACCGTTAGCCATAAAGGCGGCGTGGAGCAGATGGTCGAAAGCGTGAATAAAGCCATCAATTCTGTTCTGGCGTCGTCGGACGATATTGTCAAGTCGGACGCGGAACTCCTGCTGGGCGAGTTTCATGAGCTGCTCAGCGTCACCCGGCTGATCGAACAGGCCGACAGCGAGCTTGATCAGGAGGCGCTGACCAGCCTGAGTGACGAAACGACCCCACCAACATTGCCGGAATAAACTGGCGATATCAAACCTTCCTGTTCTTAAAACGCGCCATCGCTGGCGCGTTTTTTTGTGGAAAAGGCGCAGTGGCGCGGCCTTAATCCTTAACAACGGTAAGTTGTTTAATTTAATATTCCGGCAGATGAGATGCGCAGACAGGCGATAATTTTAACTGCATGATTTGCATCATTTTTATATTTTATTGTTTTTTATTTATTTTTCTTCTCAGGCTGGTAATGGGCTATCGATCGTTTAAAACGATCAATTGGCCGATAACGATCTGTTAAAACGATTGTCTTTCCTTTTTCCGACGTGATTACATTCCCCCTTCCAGGGAGGAGGCGTGATGAAAATAAGTTTTAATGCCATGGTATTTATGATTGTGTTAGTGGGGCTGCTGGTGCTCACGGTGATTACCCTGAGCCGCCTGCTGGCGGGCGAAGCGAGCAGCGTGCGATCGCTTCCGCGAACCGTACCGGACAGCGGCGAGCGGCTGGCGCTGCGCTTCGTCTGCCAGCCCGGCGGTGAGACGGTCAGTCAGCGTGACCTGCTACGCTATCTGAGTCGCCCCGGGGAAGTGCAGTGCGTTACCCGGGGGGGAGACAACCGCTGGCAGGTCACCCGCACCCGCCCACAGCGACTCGCTGAACTGCGCGGCGAAGACATGCCAAAATCCTAACATTTTCGTGATACCTGAGCGGTGTGGCATTCCTGTGCTACTGTTAGCCATATTGTTAGCAATCCAGGAGACATCACAATGAAGCGTTTTATTCCCGTACTGTTGGCTGCCATGAGCGCCTCCGCCTGGGCGGCCGACAGCGGTAATCCGCTGAGCGTGCACGTTCTGAATCAGCAGACCGGTCTGCCCTCGCAGGGGGTGGTGGTCGATCTTGAACAGCAGCAGGGTTCCGGCTGGGCCCGCCTGGCGGAAGGTAAAACTAACGCCGACGGTCGCATCGGTGCCCTCTGGCCGCAGGGAAAACCGATGACGAAGGGGATCTATAAAGTGACCTTCCATACCGGTGAGTACTTTAACGCCCAGCAGCAGGCGAGCTTCTTCCCGGAGGTACCGGTCATTTTTGAGGTCACCGACGTTAACCAGCACCTGCATATCCCGCTGCTGCTCAGCCAGTACGGCTATGCCACTTATCGCGGCAGCTGATTTTCCAGCCGGCGCTTAGTGGATAGCGGGCGCGTGAATCACGCGCCCGTTTTGCGTTTCCGCGCCGCTTACCGGACGGCGGGTTGCTCCGTACTGGAGCGTCGGTAATGCCGGCCGGCAGCGCAATTTCGCGCCCGGGCAGCGGCGGCACCGCACCCGACTGGCCGATCTGGTCGCACGCGGGCCGGCAGTTTCGCTCGTCGGCTTCGGGGGCGGCACGCCGTCGGGCGGGGAGGCGACACCGCCCGGAATCGGGGTCTATGGCGAGGGGCAGACCCAGGTTATCATGCGGTCTTCGCGGGCGCTGGCGAGGCGAAACTGGGTGTCAGAGAGACGCTGGGCGAGATAGCCCTCGCGGGTCACGCTGGCGGGAAGATACAGTAGCCGGTTGGCCGAATGCAGCGGACCGCTCTCCAGCGTGAGACCGTCGCCGCGGACGGTAAAGTGATCCACGCGATCGACGATGTGCACCGCAGAGATGCCGACGGTCTGGCCGGCCAGCGTGCTGACCTCGCCGCGGCACAGCTTGCCCTGATAAGGCGACTGGCAGCCGATCAACAGCAGGCCTGGCAACAGAAGCAGGGCAGAGCAGGAACGCGTCATTGGCAAACTCGCAGTGAGGGAACAGGCAAGGTGTTATCACTGTAGACCCGGACGACCAATTTGTCCGCCCGGGACGGCGTGATGCGGCATGTTTTTATTTTTATTTCAGCATATTATCTCACAAAATATCCAGATTACGATTATTCCTAATGATAGTGACGAATTCTCTACTATTATTACTGGTGTCGCGCCAAAAACGCGCTACATTTCACTATAAGATACAATAAGGATGCAGCATGAGTGATACTGAACTGAAAACGAAAGAAGATTATCTCCGTGATGTTGCCTCGCAGCTTAAAGAGATGCGTCACTATGCGGAAAATAATACCGAGACGCTGTCTGCACACTGGCTGGCCTTTGATGCCGGCGACTATAAAGACCAGCCGCTGGCGACGCGATTTAACGATCTGCTGAATTTGCAGGGCAAACTGCACAAAGAGATCGAGTCGGTCATTCAGGACATTGAGATCCAGATTAACCAGGCCGAACAGGACGCGTAATATCACGCGTTGAGGAGAAACGGGAGCCCACGGGCTCCCGTTTTTCGTGGCTTCAGCGGTGCACTTCCCCACACAGCAGCACGACCTGCGGACGCACCTTGTGAATGCGGTCCGCCATTGCCTGGCAGGCGGCTTCGGTGGGATAGATCCGCTCCGATACCGGTAGCGCCTCACAGGCATCATGACCACAGGCGCTGACGAGCAGTACGAAACCAATCAACATACGTCTCTCCTTGCGTCTTTTCAGTCATGATATTCAGTTTAGGTGTTTTTTCGCCGGACGACGAGTACCGCACGTGCCCGGCGGTCCTTTCAGCGTAACCAGGGGTAGCCAGACAGCGCCAGCTGCGCCTCGCCAGCGCTGACCCACAGCGCGGCCTGCGCGCCCAGCGGCAGGGTGACCGTATCGGCCTCGTGACCAAATGCCAGACCGGGCACCACCGGTACGCCGCTGCGCCGGCTGATGGTTTGCCAAACGTTATCCAGCGAATAGCCGTTATCGTAGGCCGTCAGCGCCCCGCCGCTGAAGCTGCCGGCAACGATTGCCCGCTGCTGCGAGAGTACGCCGGCGTCGAGCAGCTGCAGCAACATCCGCTCAACGCGGAACGGGTGCTCATTCACATCCTCGATAACCAAAATGCCTGCGCTGACCGGCGGCAGCCAGCGGGTGCCGACCAGCGAAGCGATCATTGCCAGATTGCCCCCCCACAGCTGGCCTTCGACGCTCAGCGCATCGGCGGACGTTGTCCAGCGCAGCGTGGTTTCCGGTTGCGCGATCAGCTGCCAGAAATGCCGTTCGGTAAACGCCGAACGGACCTCGGCACCGAAATTACCCGCCAGCATCGGGCCACTGAAGGTCACCAGCTGGCTGTGGCGCAGCAGCGCCAGCTGGACGGCGGTAAAATCGCTGTGGCCACAGAGAATGACCGGCCGGTGACGCAGCCGGGCGCGCAGCGCGGGATAGTCGATGTCCGCCAGCAGCCGGCTGGCGCCATAGCCGCCGCGCACCGCCAGCGCAATGTCCGGCAGCGGTCCGTGCGCCAGCCCGTTAAGATCCGCCAGCCGCTCTGCATCCTCGCCGGCAAAGCGCAGCCAGCGTCGCGCAACCACCTCGCGCTGTTCTATGCGGTGGCCAGCATCTTCCAGGCGAGCAATACCGCGCGCGGCGGCCTCGGCGTGCTGACACCAGCCGGAGGGGGCGATCAGCCGCAGCGTGCGCGGCGTCGGGGGAGATGCGTGGAGCGTGAGATCGGTCATAGCAAGCCTCGTGGTGGTAGCCCGTCGGGCCGCCATCGCCGCCGCTTGGCAACGGATTGGCGACGCCGGCGGCAAATATATCCGGTCGTGTCCGGCACTTTTTTCTTTTATGCGGTCAAATTTTGCTGATAATGACGAAAAGCAGCGGCGATGTCACGGGGTGAACCACCAGGCCCTTTTTCAGACAACCGGTAATGGCGGCGTGACGTCTCATCCCCTACGATGCCCGGGCAGGGCACTCCCCGAGGATAAGGATAACGTGAAAAAACGATCGTTGATGGTATGTGCAGTACTGCTGGCTGGATGCGCCAGTGAGCCTCCCCCCCAAAAAGTGGTTGAGCGCAATACGCCATTAATCCAGGCACCCCCGAGCGAAATCCAGCAGGCCTGGTCGCTTTTCACCGAAACAGCGTCCCGTCAGTACGGGGTCGATGAAAAGCTGATCAATGCGATTATTACCGTTGAGTCCGGGGGCGATCCCCGCGCGGTGAGTAAATCGAACGCGGTGGGGCTGATGCAAATCAAAGCCGCCACCGCCGGACGGGAAGTGTACCGCGTGCAGGGACGGGGTGGGCAGCCCAGCAGCCACGAGCTGCGCGATCCGGCGCGAAATATCGATATTGGTACCGCCTATCTCCGCATACTGCAGGAGACGCAGCTGGCGGGGATCCGCGATCCGCGCACGCTGCAGTATGCTACCATCGTCGCTTACGCCAACGGCGCCGGCGCGCTGCTTCGCACCTTCTCATCCAGTCGCGAGCGTGCCATTGCCATGATCAATGCCATGTCGCCGGAGGATTTTTACCAGCATGTGCAGACCAAACATCCGGCGGCGCAGGCGCCCCGCTACCTGTGGAAGGTGACGACCGCTTACCGTAACATCTGACTTCACTGACGCCACGCTTGCGCCGTTCGCGGGGGCTGGGCGTTGGGCAGCTCCCCGCTATCGCCGCCGACCACGCTGAGCGGTGGAAAGGTTCCACCGGTAAACGTCACCTGGCGGGTGGGGAAGGCAAAGCGAATGTCATGCGCCTGCAGCTCGGCCATCAGCTGCAGGTTGATCTCTTGCTGAATATCCATGTAGCGGGTGTAATCCGCCACGGTGACAAACCACACCACTTCGAACGTCAGCTGGTTCTCCTCAAAAGCAAAAAAATGCGCGCGATCAAAGCGGGCGTCGGGTTGCCTCGTAATAATCTCTTTAATCATCCCACTTACCTTACGGACCGCCTCTGGCGGAGTGGCGTAGGCAATTCCAAAGCGAAACAGAATTCGACGCTCAGCCATACGCTTGTAATTGTGGATGGTTTGCTGCAGCAGCAGGGTATTGGAGCAGATCACCTGCTCCCCACTCAGGCTGCGCAGACGGGTGGTCTTCAGACCTATGTGCTCAATCGTGCCGGAGACATCACCAAAAACAATAAAGTCGCCCTGTTCAAACGGTTTATCGAAACCGATCGCCAGCGAAGCAAACACATCACTCAGCACGGTCTGTATTGCCAGCGCGATCGCAATACCCCCGACACCGAGACTGGCCACCAGTGCGGTAATGTTCACGCCCATATTGGAGAGAATCGCCAGCGCCACCATCACCCAAATCACCAATCGCAGCATCAGGCCCAGAATCACCGTGGTGACCGGGTTGCGCGGCGAGTGAGTGGCGTTCAGCAGTCGGGTGAGCCAGATACGTACGGCGGCGTCGGCCCACAGCGCCAGCTGCAGCATCAGCACAATAAACCAGCCGTGCGCCACGATCGTCTGCCAGCGATCGGGCAGCGTCACCAGATTGAGGGCAATCATCAGCGACAGCAGCAGCAGGATAACGCGACGGGTACTGCGTAAGATTTCGCCGAACAGCGCCGAGGCCGTGCTGCGACGGGCGCGATCGGGGTGGGTGATGCGGCGCGAGGCGAAACCGATCGCCCCGCGCAGGATAGCGTATAGCGCCAGCGTGGCGCCCAGCACCAGCAGCAGGTGAAGCCAGAAGGTATGGCTAAGCAGGCGGGCAATCAGTGACGACGAGAGCCAGTTTTCCATCGGGGAAATCCTCTTAGGTCAACGGGTAAGCAAAAAAATGAACCTCAAGCCTGGCGCAGTTTGGCGCGGTGCGCCAGCCGGTGCGAATCAGACTCGTCTTACAACCACTGAAGATTGCGCTGAGTGTCGACAGCGGCAGAAGCTGCGACAGTGACGCGCTACAGCACAATGCAGAGACGAAAAAATGAAAACAGTGATGATCATGGATGCGCAGCAGTTGGTGATTGTCGGATTACGTGCGCTGCTGGTGCCCGGCGGAACGCAGGTGCAGTCGGTGGAGAGCGTAAGCGAACTTTTCTTTCGGCTGCATCAACAGCTGCCGGACCTGCTTATCATTGAGCCGGTGGGGCAGCAGGAGGAGATTCCGGCGCTGCTGGTGCGCCTGCGCCGACTGTTTCCCGAGCTGCGCGTGGTGATCTTTTCTCAGTCAAACGGCGACTTTTATCTCCGTCTGTCGCGCCGGCTGGGCGTCGGAGGCTATCTGAGCAAAATGCTGCAGCTGGACGAACTCTACCGAACGCTGGCGCGGATTGCCGGCGGCGACGGATTCCAGTGTCCGCGGCCTCCCAGTCAACACTATCCGCAGGATGCGGCCGGCCTGGCCAGGCTCTCGCGCCGCGAGCTGTATGTCCTGCGGCAGTTCGCCCGCGGTAAAGCCATCCAGCACATCGCCCAGGAGCTGGCTATCAGCAATAAGACCGTCAGCGGTTACAAAATGCGGCTGCTGGCCAAAATGTCCGTGTCGCGCACCGGGGAGCTTATCGCCATTGCGTGGCGCAACGGTGTCTACTGAAAGCGTCGGGCCTTATCGTGCGCCTGCCGCTCCAGGGCAAAAATAGCCTGCTGTAGCCAACGGGTCCGGGCGGGGTCGAGCGCCCGGAAGCGAAAACTCAGCCGCGGCGTGACCCGGACAGCATTTTTGCTGTCGACTATCCGATGTTCGCTCACGGCCACCAGCTGTGCATCGGCCGTAAAGTGGCCAAATTCGGCCAGATGGATGGTCAGGGAGGCCAGCAGGTCACCGGGCTGTAATTCCGCCGGCAGCCCGCCCGGACAGAGGGTGCCAATGCCGCCCAGCGACAGATCTTGCAGGCGCAGCTGACAGGGGCTGCCGTCCGGCCAGCGGCCATGGCAGGTCATGGCCGGGAACAGCGGCGCGCTGACGCGAAAATATTCTCGCCGCTGGATAGCCCACAGCCTGTCCGGCAGCGGCGCCTGAAACGCGGGCAGGGCCTCAAATTGCGCGGGGTGCAGGCGCGGCAGGATAACGTGGATTCGCGCGTCGCGGGTATCGGCGGCGATCGCTATCTGCCGGGCCGCCAGCACCCGCTGGTTATCGTCGGACCGGCTGCTGTAATCCAGCATAACACCCTGCGGATCGGCGCCAAGCAGGCGGCTGATAAACTGTCCGTGCGGGTAGCTGACTCGCAGCGGCGCGTTGCTGCGCAGGATATCCCGTAACGCCGCCAGCACGGCGAGGGGGGCGCGCTTCAGGTATTGCTCATTGTCATCAGGGTGCACTGCCGGCTCCATGCAAGGGAAAGCGGTGGGTCGCTGTTGGCCTGCTATCGGCAGCCCGGCGGCGAACTTTAGGTGAGTGCGGGAAATTTTTGCTGAAAAGTTTAGATTCAAATCACAGAGTTAGAATCTTCTCCTATACTGAGAACGACAACGATTTTTCTACCGGTGCCTGGCACCTTTAAGGAGAAAACATGTTCACAACCTCTCTTTCGCGTAAACGCGCAGCGCGTCCGTGCGGCTGCCCGTGGATGGGATCGGTCCGCGATGACCTTCAGCGTATGGCGTCAGATTCTTGCCGCTGCATTCAGCGTCATCCGGTTGCTGCCGCCGGCGCCGTCGCGCTGGCTGGGTTGGTCGTGGGTTTATTACTCAGTAAAAAATAAGGAGCTGTAGCATGGGCATTCTGTCCTGGATTATTTTTGGTCTGATCGCCGGTATCATTGCGAAGTGGATTATGCCGGGCCGCGATGGGGGCGGATTCATTATGACCGTGATCCTCGGCATCATCGGTGCCGTGGTGGGGGGATGGATCAGTACGCTGTTTGGTTTTGGTAAGGTCGATGGCTTTAACTTCGGCAGCTTCATGGTGGCCGTCGTTGGCGCGATCGTCGTGCTGTGGATTTACCGTAAAGTGAAGAGTTAACCTGCCGGGCGGGGATCGCTCCCCGCCCATTGCCCGCCGGATTTTAGAAATCGTAACCGACGCTGGCCACCACCGATCGCTCCGCGCCCCAGTAGCAGTAGCCCGTGCCGTAACAGGCCGCCACGTAATCCCGCCCGGTCAGGTTGTTCGCGCTCACCTGTACCCAGCCGCCTTTCAGGCTGCGATTCCAGCTGCCGAGGTCCGCGCGCACAGAGGCATCCATCAGCGTAACCGAGGGCACCCGCTGCGTATTCTCATTGTTGGCCCACTGCTTGCCGAGGTAGCGGACGCCGACGCCGGTGCGAATACCGTAATCGAACCGGTAATTCACCCACAGCGACGCCATGGCGTTTGGCGTCACGTACGGCGTGTGACCATCATTTCCATCGACGGCGTCTTTAAAGCGCACGCGGCTCACGGTGACGTTGGCAAGGCTGCTCAGGCGGTCGGTCAGCTGATTATTTGCCGACAGCTCAACCCCTCGCGAATGCACTTTGCCGACCGGCACATAGTAAGAGCCGACAATCTCGCGGCTGCCGACATTTTTCTGCGTCAGATCGTAGAGCGCCAGCGTATAGAGATCGCGGGTGCCAACGGGCTCATATTTGAGGCCCGCCTCGATCTGTTCGGCGGTGGTCGGCTTCAGCAGCTGGCCGTCTTTACCGGAGAGCGCCTGCGGCGTGATCGCCTGGCTCCAGCTCAGGTAGGGGGATACGCCGTTGTCGAAGGCATACAGCAGCGCCGCCCGACCGCTGACGTGATCGTCCTGGCGCCGATTCTTCACGTTGGTGTCGTAGCTCAGACTCTCAGAGGTAATGCGATCGTAGCGTCCGGAGAGATCCAGATGCCAGCGCTGCCAGACCATCTCATCCTGCAGGTAGGTGCCGGCCTGATAATAGCGACGGTTGTTGTGCGCAAAGGTGTAGCTTTGGCGGGGACCGATGGCCTGGCCGGTACTGACGTCCAGCTGATTCGCCATGCCGCTGGCGTCCCACAAATCGTTTTTATAAGTGTGGTATTCGCCGCCCAGCACCACTTTGTGCGCCAGCGCGCCGGTGTCAAAGCGCGCCTCCAGCTGGTTATCGATGGCAAAAGCGTCCAGCGACGAGCGAGAACCGGAGTAGTAGCGGTTCAGCACATTGGCGCCGGGGCTCACCCAGCCGATTTGATAGACCTGATCGAGATCGACGTTGGAGTGCGCATAGCTGGCATTCGAGCGGAATGACCAGGTATCGTCAAAGCGGTGTGAAAACGCCAGACTGTAGATCTGCTGATGACGCTTGAACTGATCCAGCCCGCTGTCACCGTCGTAAAAACCGGTGCTGAGCTTATCGCCGTTATGCTGATAGAGACTGCCGTCGCCCGGAACGGCGCTGTGATAGCCGCCGGAGGGATCTTTTTGCAGATAGGCTTTCAGCAGCAGCGAAGTGTCGGCGCTTGGCTGCCACAGCAGCGAGGGAGAAAGGGCATATTTTTCTTCGCGGGTGTGATCGTACTGGGTATCGCTGTTGCGGGTGATGCCGGTCAGGCGAAACGCCAGCTGATCATTAATCGCGTCGGTATAGTCAAAGGCCACGCCCTGGCTGTTGTGATTACCGGCGTACGTCTGCACGTGACCTTCGCGGGTAAAGAGCGGATTTTTTGAGGTTTCCATCACCAGCCCGCCCGGTACCGTCTGGCCATACAGGGCCGAAGAGGGACCGCGAATCACGTCAATACGCTCAAGGAACCACGGATCCACCTGCAGCACATTATAGCTGCCCGGATCGCTCATCAGGCGCAGGCCGTCTAGGAAGATATTGTCCACGTCGCCGCCGTGGAAGCCGCGCAGCGACACGGTGTCGTAGCGGCTGGCGGCGCCGCCGAAGTTAGTGAAGGTGCCGGCGGTGTAATTCAGCGCCTGGTTGACGGTCATCGCCCCCTGATCCTGCATCTGCTGGCGGGTAATCACCGAAATCGACTGCGGCGTAGTGATAAGCGGCGTATCGGTCTTCAGGGCGCCGCGGCTGGTACTGGCCTGCCAGCCGGTCGTGGGGGCATCGGCCGAATCCGCCGCACGGGCGGTCACTTCCAGGGTCTCTTCAGCCAGCACGGCGGAGGGCAGCGTTAAGGCGAGCGCGCACAGCAGAGACGAACGCTTCAGGGGAAAAGCTCGGTTCATTGTATTACCCATGACAACATGTGTGGACGAAAACCGTTCGGCGCACTGCGGTGCGGCAGGCGGAAACGGTAAGGATTATGATAACTCTAATGAGAATTATTATCTTTTAGTAAAATAGTTGCAAGCTGATATTTTATAAGGGAATACGCGCGGAATAAGTGGGGATTTAGCGGCAAAGAGGCCGGCGGCATGGCCGCCGGCCTCTTTGCCGCTCACTGCGCGGCGGCGTGCAGATCGCTGACGTTATTACAGGTAGTGTCCGGCGGGCAATATTTATCTAACAGTTTTAGCGTGACGCCGTTGGTCCAGCCAAAGCCATCCTGCAGGGGATATTCGCCGCCGCCACCGCCGCCACCGCCGTCAACCACGTATTTCTCGACCAGCTTATGTTCCTTTTCCCAGGTCTGCTGCACGTTATTGAGGAAGCGCATCGCGATGTCGCGCGCCAGCGCCGGCTGATGATAGCGCTCCAGCCCCTCGACCGCGACCCACTGTAGTGGGGCCCAGCCGTTCGGGGCGTCCCACTGCTGGCCGGAATGGAGGGTGGTGGTCAGCAGGCCACCGGATTTTAGCAGCTGTTTACCGACGGCATCGGCAGTACGATCGGCGCGATCGGCACTGGCGACCTGCAGCCACAGCGGGAACAGGGTGGCCGCAGTCAGCTGCTGACGCAGCGCCTGCCGCTCCCAGTCATAATCGGCATACCAACCGGCGCGGGGATCCCACAGCACGCGGTTAATGGCCGCCTTGCGCCGCTCTGCTGCCTCGCGGTAGCGCTGCTGCGCCGCGCGATCGCCGTTTAGCCCGCTGGCTCTGGCCAGCGCCTGCTCCTGGTGATAGAGCAGGGCATTAAGATCTACCGGGATAATCTTCGTGGTGCGGATGCTGCCCAGCTGCTGTGGGTCGCTAAACCAGCGCGAGCTGAAGTCCCAGCCTGACGCGGCGCCGGCGCGCAGATCGCGATACAGCTCCGGCCGATTGCGCTGCGGGGTGGCGTTGGCCGTGGCGATGTCATCCATCCAGGATTCGGTACGCGGAACATCGCGATCGTCCCAGTAGCGATTGAGCACGGTGCCATCGGGCAGTTTCACCACCCGGCGGCTGGCGCTGCCCGGGGCGAGGCGATCGGCATCGGCCATCCAGTAAGCATATTCGGTTTGCAGCGCCGGCAGATAGCGGCGCCAGATCTCATCGCCGCCGTGTTGGGCCAGCAGCTCAACCATCAGGCTAAAAAACGGCGGCTGCGAGCGGCTCAGGTAGTAGCTGCGGTTGCCGTTAGGAATATGGCCGTAGGTGTTCAGCTCGCTGGCAAAGTTATCCACCATGTTCTGGACGCTCTCCCAGCGGCCGCTCTCGGCGAGGCCGAGCAGGGTAAAGTAGCTGTCCCAGTAATATACCTCCCGAAACCGGCCGCCCGGCACCACATAAGGCTGAGGCAGCGGCAGCAGAGAATCGTACGGATCCACCTCGCGGGTGGTGCGGCTCAGCACCGGCCACAGGCTGTTAATGTGTTCACGCAGGCTTTGTCCCGGAGGCGGCACCCACGCCTGACTGGCCTGCGGCAGGGTAAAGTTGGTGGTGACAAAGCGCTTTAAATCGAAGTTGTGCTGCGTTTTTTGCATCTGCCAGTCGGCGAGGATCGCCGTGGGATCGCCATTTGGGATGGCATCGGCGAACGTTTTCTGATCGGGGAACAATTTAGCGGCCTGCACGGCGTTAAACAGTGGGCCGAAGCGCACATCCGGCGGCGTCGGCTGATCATTCAGCCTATGCTCGCCGGCGCCGGCGCCGCTGACGCTCAGGGCCGCGGTTAGCACCAGCGCCAGCGCGGTGACGCGGATCAACTTCTGCATAGTGGTCTCCTTAACCTGCGCTCGGCACCGTTCATCGCGATAAGTGGCTGAGCATCCTGAAAATCGTAGACCACCTTCGGGGCTGTGCCTGCTTTTTGCCCGGTTATGTGACGCAACGCGAATCAGTGGCCGGGGGGACGGAGCGCGCGCTGTGCGAGGTGGTGCGTCAGCAGGTCGATCAGCGCCAGTGCTGCTGCCGACGGCGGTGACTGGGGCGCGCGCAGCAGCACCACGGTACGCATCAGCACGCCAGGCATTAGCGGCCGCACGCACAGCATCGGCCGATCGACCGCCAGCGAGGCCGGCAGCAGCGTGGCCAGTTCGCCGTGGCTGACCAGCGCAATCAGGCTGCTGACCGCGTTGCTCTCCAGCTGAATCTGCGGCTCAATGCCGTGACGCTGCAGGCAGCGATCAATCTCCATGCGACTGGCAAAGCTGCGATCCAGCAGCGCCAGCGGCAGGTCGTGCAGCGCACGCAGCGGGCAGGGCGTCGCCGCGGCGAGAGGATGCCGGTCATTGACCACCAGCGCGAGGGTCTCCTCATACAGCGGCTGCTGGTTCAGCTGCGGATGTTCCCCGCCGGCATAGCCGAACGCCAGATCCAGCTCGCCGTGACGCAGCCGCTGGGCGCTCTGCTCCTGCGATTGTTCCTCAAGCGTCAGCGTGATGCCCGGCCACGCGCGGTGATACTCCGCGACCAGCGGACCAATCAGTGACGCGGTGAGCGTGGGAGGAAAGGCGAGGCGCAGTGCGCCGCGGCGCAGGTCGTCCAGCTCGCGCAGGCTGCGCTCGCCTTGCTGCAGCTGGGCCAGCGCCCGGCGGGCATAAGGCAGGTAAGCTTCTCCGGCGGGCGTCAGCCGGATCTGCCGTCCGCTGCGGTCAAACAGCGTCGCCGCCAGCTGCTGCTCCAGCAGGCGGATCTGTTGGGATAGCGCGGGCTGAGAAACATACAGCGCCGCCGCCGCGCGGGTGAAACTTTGCTGGTCGGCAACGGCGAGAAAATAGTGCAGGGCACGTGACAGCATACCGGCATGACCCATAAGAAAAGTGAATAGCGATAATTATAATTCACACTTTTATCTTATGGCAGCGGCGCACTACGCTTACCGTGACATTTTCTTAGGCTAAGGAGCCCGTGATGGACCCGATTACGCGTACAATTGAACTGGCCATGCAAAACGTTGAAGCGGGCGGTCGCCCCTTCGCCACCGTTATCATGCGTCACGGTGAACTGATTGCTGAAAGCGCCAATCAGGTGGCACAAACTCAGGATCCGACCGCCCACGCGGAGATCCTCGCGGTGCGCGCCGCCTGTCAGCGGCTGGGCACCGAAAATCTGACCGACTGTGAGATCTATATTCTCGCCAGCCCGTGCCCGATGTGCCTCGGTGCGCTCTATTACTGCAGCCCAAAGCGGGTAACCTATATCACCACCCGTGAAGAGTATGTGCCTTACTACCGTGACGATCGTAAATATTTCGAGCTGGAAACGTTTTACGACGAGTACAGCAAGCCGATTGCCGAGCGGCGGCTGCCGATGGTGAAGCACGCTCACCCGGAGGCCATTAAGGTGTATCAGCGCTGGCAGACGCTGAATCAGGACTGAGCGTTGGCGCGTACCACCGACACCAGCCTGAAGGTGGTGTAAACCAGCTCCATTTCTTCCGAATAGGTCCCCTCGCGGCGGAAAAAGTCGCGATGGGCCGCCTGCCAGTGACGCAGAGTGCGATCGCCTTCCCCCTCCAGCGCCGCCAGCGCTTCAGACATGTCGCAAAAGCGAATCAGCCCCTGCGAATGGATGCGAATCACGCACACGGGAAGATCGGCGCTGTTGAGCACAATATGGTAGCTACCGACGCGCAGCGGAGCCTGTTGCAGATCCGCAGCCAGTGAACCGCTGGTGGCGGTTTTTATGCCGCGCACCACCAGGTTAGCCAGCGTGTCCATCAGCTCGGGGGTGTCGCCAAACGCCCACGCCTGAGCGTCGGGATACTGCTGTAAGAGCGCTTCAACAGAAGGAGACATCGGGATTTCCTTATACAATTAAGGCTGCAGATAAACGAATGCGACGCTGTTGGTAGTCATGCGCAGCGGCGACCCTTGAAGCCCGCAATTGTGCACAGATTAATGCGGACTGTCATCCTGATAACGCCCACTGAGCCAGGGTTACGATGCCGGTAACGGGAGACTGAACGATGCACCTTTACAGTCGCGATGTTGGCGAAAGGGAGGCGATACCCGGCACGCTGGCTTACGCCGTGCCGGACGCCAGCAGCCCTATCGCGCTGTGATAATCTTACTCCTCATCTGGCCGGGGATGACGTTCCGTCTGACGCGTGATTTCTGGTGCTCACTGCACCGATCCCGACGCCTGCTGCCGGCCCGGTGATGTCAATCAGGCGGGAAAGACGGTCACTGCTGACCTGTCGCGGGTAACGTTTTACCCGCGGATTTAACTGGATATTCCGCCTGCGAGGCGGCACATCGCACGCGGTAAATACGCCAGCAGTAGTACCGCGCGGGGCAAATCCGCACCGGCGCCGGTGGGGAACTGCACCACGGAATAAACGGCTTCACTGACGGATTTAAAGGTGATGCTAAGAGGGAGGGCGTTTGCTACGGCTACGATGGCCCCTGCCACCGTGAAATGATGAACTGACGCCGCGCGATATCTTCACCCCCTACGCCATGGATCGCGACCGGCTCGATGTGGCGGCGAGCTGACCCGAGATAATGTGATGCAAGCCCTTAAGCAGGGGAAGATACTGGCGTCAGCGTCGCTGACCCGTCTCTATTCGCTGATGCCCAATCGCTAACGTCCTTTGCGGCCACGGTGTGCGTCAGCGCCTCCCGCGCCCCGGAAGGCCGGCCGTTCGACAGGCCAAAAAAAGCCCCGCGGTGCGGGGCAGGGGATCACTTCACGCAGGCCGCGCACTGGCCGTCGCGGATCTGCTGGAAAAAGTCATTGCCTTTATCATCCACCAGAATAAAGGCCGGGAAGTTTTCCACCTCGATTTTCCAAATCGCTTCCATACCCAGCTCCGGATATTCCACGCACTCGAGGCTTTTGATGCTCTGCTGCGCCAGTACCGCCGCCGGACCGCCAATGCTGCCAAGATAGAAGCCGCCGTGTTTGTGGCAGGCATCGGTGACCTGCTGGCTGCGGTTGCCCTTTGCCAGCATGATCATGCTGCCACCGTTGGCCTGCAGCTGATCGACGTAGGAGTCCATACGCCCGGCGGTGGTTGGACCGAGTGAGCCGGACGCGTAGCCTTCTGGCGTCTTGGCCGGACCGGCGTAGTAAATCGGGTGATCTTTCACATACTGCGGCAGCCCCTGGCCATTATCCAGACGCTCTTTCAGTTTGGCGTGGGCGATATCTCGCGCCACAATGATGGTGCCGCTGAGCGACAGGCGGGTAGAGACCGGATACTGGGACAGCTGCGCCAGAATATCGGCCATCGGGCGATTCAGATCGACCTGCACCACGTCGCCTTCACCCTGCTGACGCAGCTCCGCGGGAATGTATTGGTCCGGATTTTGCTCCAGCTTCTCCAGCCAGATACCGTCGCGGTTGATTTTGCCCTTGATGTTGCGGTCGGCGGAGCAGGAAACGCCCATGCCTACCGGGCAGGAGGCACCGTGGCGCGGCAAGCGGATCACGCGGATATCGTGGGCGAAGTACTTGCCACCAAACTGCGCGCCGAGGCCGAGGTTCTGCGCCTCCTTGAGCAGTTCCGCTTCCAACTGCAAATCGCGAAATGCCTGACCGTGCTCGTTACCTTCGGTGGGCAGGGTGTCGTAATAGTGCGTTGACGCCAGTTTCACCGTTTTCAGCGTGCTCTCCGCAGAGGTGCCGCCAATGACAAAGGCGATGTGGTACGGCGGGCAGGCCGCGGTGCCCAGTGAGCGCATCTTCTCGGTCAGAAAGGCTTTCAGCTTACCGGGGCTCAGCAGCGCTTTGGTTTCCTGATACAGATAGGTTTTGTTCGCCGAGCCGCCGCCTTTGGCGATACAAAGGAATTTGTATTCGTCGCCGTCAACGCTGTAGAGATCGATCTGCGCCGGCAGGTTGCTGCCGGTGTTCACCTCGTTGTACATATCCAGCGCGGCGTTCTGCGAATAGCGCAGGTTATCTTCAATATAGGTGTTGTACACCCCGCGCGACAGTGCCGCCTCGTCACCGCCGCCGGTCCAGACGCGCTGGCCTTTTTTACCCATGATGATCGCGGTGCCGGTATCCTGGCAGGTCGGCAGAATACCCTTAGCCGCAATTGCTGAATTACGCAGAAACTGCAGCGCCACGTAGCGGTCGTTCTGGCTGGCTTCCGGGTCATCAAGAATGGCGGCAACCTGCTTCTGGTGCGCCGGGCGCAGCATAAAGGAGGCATCATGGAAGGCGTGCTGCGCCAGCAGCGTCAGCGCCTGAGGGTCGACCTTCAGCACTTCCTGGCCGTCAAATTCGGCCACTGAGACGTAGTCGCGGCTCAGCAGGTAGTACTCGGTATCCTCAGGGGCAAGAGGGAAGGGGTTCTGATAATGGAAAGGTTTATTCGACATGTTCTCTCACTTAATGACCGGTTGCCGCTGCCCGCCAGGGGAAACGCACAACATCATTGGCGACGTTTCATCGTTGTTATGCCCGCCCGCCGCCGGAAGCGACGGTCGGGTGGGGGCATGGTATAACACTACGTTAACATCTGCACGCGCTCAGGCGCCATTTCCTCAGAAGATCATTACCATCCACGGATAGGCGATCAGCATCATGGTCAGCAGGAAGAAGCCGCCAAACAGGGTGCCCAGCCGCCAGTAATCTTTGGTTGGCAGGTAGCCGCTGCCGTAGTAAATCGGGCTGGGGCCGGTACCGTACGGGGTAATGATGCCCATTACCCCGAGGGAGGTGCACATCATCAGGCAGAAGACCGGCATATTAATCCCCGGGATCGCCGCAGCAATGGTCAGCATCGCCGGCAGCAGCGCGGTGGTGTGCGCGGTGGTGCTGGCAAACAGATAGTGCAGCAGGAAAAACGCCACCAGCAGCACCACCGCCGAGACCTGCGGATCGTAGCCTTGCAGCAGCTGGCCTCCCTCTTTGCCCAGCCAGGCGATAAACCCGACCCGGGCCAGACCGTCGGCCAGCGCCACCAGGGTGGCAAACCAGGCGAAGGTGTTCCACGCGGCTTTATTATTGGTGATGTCACTCCAGTTCAGTACCCGGGTCCACAGCATCAGCACAATCACCAGCAGCGCGGCCATCGCCGGCTCAATCCAGGCTGTGGCGAAAATCCACATCAGCAGGGCGCAAACCACAAATATCAGCAGCAGGATCTCATTTCGCGACAGCCTGCCAAGCTTCTCCAGTTCACTGCTGGCCCAGCGTGGTACCTCGTCGTTGAATTTCACTTCCGGTGGATAGAGCCAGTAGGCCAGCAGTGGCATGGTCAGTATCAGCAGCACGCCCAGCGGCAGGAAGGCGATAAACCACATGCCCCACGAAATATCAAAGCCCACCACGCTCTTCACCAGCGCCAGCGCCAGCAGGTTTGGCGCCAGCGCCGACAGGAACATCGAGCTGGTGATACAGGCGGCGGTGATCGCTACCCACATCAGATAAGAGCCGATTTTACGCGCGCTGGGATCGTTGGGCTTGGAGCCGTACAGCGGCGGCAGGTTAGCGATGATCGGATAAATGGTGCCGCCGCTGCGCGCGGTGTTGGAGGGGGTAAACGGCGCCAGCAGCAGGTCGGCAAAGGTGATGGCGTAGCCGAGCGTCAGGCTGCGGCGCCCAAGGTATTTAACCAAAATCAGCGCCAGACGACGGCCAAACTGCGTCTTGTCATAGCCGGCGGCAAACATGAAGGCGCCGAAAATGAGCCAGACGGTGGAGTTACCAAAGCCACTCACCGCCCACTTAAACGACTGGGCCGCCGGCTTGAATGCCGGGTTAGCCAGCTCGGCGGGGCTGAACAGCAGCCACTGGTTAAACAGGGCAATCACCACTACCCCGGTCAGGCCGATCACTGCGCCGGGCAGCGGTTCAAAGATCAGGCCAACAATGACCCCGACGAAGATGGCAAAGAAGTGCCAGGCGTGGGGAGCCAGGCCCTCCGGAACAGGCACCAGCAGCAGCACAACGCTGACCAGCACCGGAAGAAACAGCAGAAACAGACTTTTTTTCGCGCCGGCCGCGGCGGGTGGTGCGGCGGCAGGAGCCTGCGTGGAGGTAGGTGTTTTCATGGGCGTTATCTTCAGTAATTGAGAACCGTGTTGTCTTTCCGCCGGTAATGGCAATGAGCCCGGCGAAAAGAAAAATATAAATGCACCACTTTGCTGAATATTTTATAAATGAAACGAACAAGAAGCGATGTATAGAATGCGCGTTATTGATCTGGATCAATTTTCAATAAGGCTATTTTAACGCATTCCTTGTAATGCCGGGTTTTCGTCTCCTTTGTGGCACGGGTCTGTTTTTGTTTTGCTCGGAATACACTCTGGTTGAAAATCAGTATTTGTCCAGTAATATTAATTAACTCATTGATTATACGTGAGTTAAAAAAATGTGTTAACGGCAAGTTGCTTTTTATAACCTGTCGATTACAATTAGGTGTTGTAGTAATGAAGCGAAAACAGATTAACGATTATTTACTAAATTAAAAGTTAAAAAACTAAAGTTATCGCTTATATGTGCCGCATAATTGTTATATTATCTTCATCAGATCAGACCACTTAAAATAAATAATCAAGCGTCTTTACCCTCTTCTTCTTTGTTTTTAATTTGGAGTTGATGACCATGAACACACTGACCCCGATTCTCAACCCGCTCACCCTGCCGCGCGGCGCCGTCCTCAAAAATCGACTGGTGATGGCACCGATGACCACCTGTACGGGTTTTTACGACGGTACGGTCACCCGCGAGCTGGTCGATTACTATCGCGTGCGCGCCGGCACCCTGGGGGCGGTGATCGTCGAGTGCTGCTTTATTGATAATCTGGGCCCGGCGTTTCCCGGTGCGATTGCCATTGACAGCGACAACAAAATTCCCGGTCTGGCGCGCATTGCCGAGGCGATCAAATCGCGCGGATCCAAAGCCATACTGCAAATTTATCACGGTGGCCGCATGGTGGAGCCGGAGCTGATCGGGGGACGCACCCCGGTGGCCCCGAGCGCGATTGCCGCACCCCGCGAAGGGGCCACCACGCCGCGCGCGCTGACCGGTGACGAAGTGGACATGATGATCACTAAATTTGGCGATGCGGTGAACCGGGCAATCAAAGCCGGCTTCGACGGCGTCGAGATCCACGGTGCCAATACCTATCTGATCCAGCAGTTTTATTCACCGCACTCCAACCGCCGCGAAGACCAGTGGGGCGGCAGCCGTGAAAATCGCGCGCGCTTTCCGCTGGCGGTGCTGGAGATAACCCATAAGATGGCCGCGCGCTTTGCCAGCGCCGATTTTATCATCGGTTATCGCTTTTCACCCGAGGAGCTGGAAGTTCCCGGCATCCGTTTTGACGACACGCTGTACCTGCTGGAGAAACTGGCGGAACGCGGCCTTGACTACGTGCATTTCTCGGTCGGCCAGCTGCTACGCTCGTCGATTGTGGAGCATCAAGATCCCACGCCGCTGATTGAGAAGTACCTGGCGCAGCGCTCCCCGACGCTGGCGAAAGTGCCGACGATCGGCGTAGGCGGGGTGGTGAATAAAAGCGATGCCGAGCTGGGACTGGCTCACGGCTACGATCTGGTGGCGATAGGCAAGGCCTGCATTGCCTATCCCGACTGGGCCGACCGCATCATCAACAATCAGACTCTGGAGCTGTTTATCGACAGCACGCAGCGCGAGGCGCTGACCATTCCGGAGCCGCTGTGGCGCTTCTCGCTGGTGGATGCGATGATCCGCGACACCAGCACCAGCGGGCGTAAATACAAGCCGGGCGTATTCCAGGAGAAAGTGGAAGCCGAGGCGCTGAAGCTGAAAATCAATGTCACCCTGGATACCGATCGCATTACCGACATCGCGCTGGAGCAGGATGACTCACTGGATGTGGATTTCACGACCACCTTTGATACCCTGCGCAACCGCATGCTGGTGGCTAACAGTCCGTATGTGGATGCCATTACCGGCGCCACGACCCAGAGTGAGGCGCTGAAAAAAGCCGTGTCGCGCGCGCTGGCTACCTCCAGCAAGGCGCAGGTGATTGAAGAGGGCGGCAACCCGGAGGCTCCGCAGCAGTATGATGTGGTGGTGATCGGCAGCGGCGGCGCCGGCCTGGCGGCAGCCATTGAGGCCTGCGACGACGGGGCGCGGGTGGTGATAGTCGAAAAAATGGCGACCATCGGTGGTAACACCATCAAGGCATCGGTCGGGATGAACGCCGCGGAAACGCGTTTCCAGAAGCTGAAGGGGATCCACGATAGCAAAACGGCCTTCTACGATGAAACGTTGAAGGGCGGCAAATTCAAAAACAACCCGGTTTTACTGAAAGAGTTCGTTGAACTGGCGCCGGCGGCGATTGACTGGCTGGCCGATCACCACATCGTGCTGGATGACATCACCATTACCGGCGGGATGGGTACCGATCGCACCCACCGTCCCGCAGACCGATCGGCGGTGGGGGGGTTCCTGATCAGCGGGCTGGTCAAAAATCTGAACAATCGCAATATTGACGTGATGCTGGATACTTCCGTGGCCGAGATCCTCAGTGAAAACGGGGCGGTCTGCGGCGTGAAGGTGGTGAATGAGTACAATGACAGCCGTATTCTGTTGGCAAAAAGCGTGATTGTCGCGACCGGCGGCTTCAGCGCCAACCGGGAGATGGTGGTGAAATATCGCCCCGAGCTGGACGGTTTTGTCACCACTAACCATAAAGGGGCAACCGGCAGCGGCATTGGCCTGCTGCAGCGCCTGGGCGCCGGCACGGTTGATATGCAGGAGATCCAGATCCATCCGACGGTCGAGCAGACCACTTCGTATCTGATTTCCGAATCGATTCGCGGCGGTGGGGCTATTCTGGTCAGTCAGGCGGGGCAGCGCTTCTTTAATGAAATGGAAACCCGCGACAAAGTCTCCGCGCAGATCATTGCCCTGCCGGAAAAAAGTGCCTGGATCATCTTTGACGATCAGGTCCGGCGCAACAACAAAGCCGCCGATGAGTACATTGCGAAAGGATTTGTTGAGCAGGCGGATACGCCGGAGGCGCTGGCGGTGAAGCTGAACATGGATCAGAATGCCCTGTTGGCTACCCTCGCGCGCTACAATCAGTTTGTGGCTCAGCAGCACGATGACGACTTTGGTCGTCAGACCGCCCTGCGTCATCCGCTGAATGAAGGACCGTTCTACGCGATCCGCATCGCCCCGGGCGTTCACCACACCATGGGAGGGGTGACCATCAATCCGGATACCGCCGTACTGAATGCGGACGGTGAGGTGATTCCCGGTGCCTGGGCGGCCGGTGAAGTGACCGGCGGGATCCACGGCGCTAACCGCATCGGCGGCAACGCCATTGCCGATATCATCATCTTCGGTATTCTGGCCGGACGCCACGCGGCGGCTTATGCCCGGCGATAATCCCATCCGCTCCCGCTGCCCGGGGCTGCGCCACCCAGGCCGGACGCCCCACGGCGGGTACCCATTCCGTTCGCCCCCGCTGCCCGGCGGGGGCAACGCTAAGCGGAGTTGCTTATGCACGCTGAACCCCGTATCTGGAGCTATGCGGCGACCCTGCTGGGATCGCCAATCCTGCTGAAGCTGTTTCACGACGACCCGGCGGTGGCTCGCCGTACCTTCCGGCTGATTAAACAGCTGGAGAATCTGCTCACCGTCAATCGCACGCCGTCGCAGGTGATGGACATCAACCTCGCTGCGGGTCGCCATCCGGTCACGGTCAGTGCGCCGGTATTTGCGCTGATTGCCCGCGCGCAGGCCGCCAGCCTCCGCCCGGACAGCCTGTTTAATTTCGCCATCGGCCCGCTGGTTAAGCGCTGGAAAATCGGTTTTCGCGGCGATAGCGTACCGCCGGCGGCGGAGATTGCCGCGCTGCTGCCGTTGACCGATCCGCAGCGGGTCGTGCTGGACGCGGCGTCGCACACGGTGTGGCTGCCGCAGGCGGGGATGGCGCTCGACCTCGGCGCGATTGCCAAAGGCTATATTGCCGATCGGGTACGGGACGATCTGCGTCAGCAGCAGGTGGATCGCGCGCTGATAAACCTCGGCGGTAACGTGCATACGCTAGGCGCGGGCAGTGACGCGGGCTGGAGTATAGGTTTAAAAACGCCGTTCGCCGGCCCGGAGACGCTGATTGGCGCCCTGCAGGTGCGCGACCGTTCGGTGGTCACCTCGGGGATTTACGAACGCTGGTTTGAGCAGGATGGCCGTCTGTGGCATCACATTCTGGATCCTAAAACCGGCTACCCGCTGGATAATGAACTGCTCAGCGTGACGGTGATTTCCGCAGACTCCATCGACGGTGATATCTGGACCACCCTGCTGTACGGCATGGGGGTGGAGAGGGGGCTGGCGGCGCTGGCGCAGGAGCCGGCCCTCGAAGCGATCTTTGTCACCCGCGATCGGCGGGTGATTCCGTCATCGCAGCGCCACTATACGTTTACTTTACTCGATGACAGCTGGCAGTGGCTCCCGGTCGGTTACTGACAATAGTGACGCAGCAGATCGCGGTACTCGGGCTGCAGGCGATAGCGGTACACCGGCCGACCGGTTGCACCGTAATGGATACTGGTGAACAGAATATGTGAGTCCGCCAGCCAGATCAGATATTTGCGACAGGATACGCGGGAAATGTTGACCGCCGCTGCCAGCTCATCGGTGGAAAACTCCTCCGCCGGATGGGCCTCAATCCACTGGCACAGCGTGCGCAGCGTCTGCGGCGTCAGCCCTTTGGGCAGGCGCTGCGTCTCGCTCTGCGCGGGCAGGCTGCCGTGCAGCAGCTTATCCAGCTCCGACTGCTCGTAGTAGGGCAGCTTGTCCATGGCGTTTTTTTTCTGCTGCCAACCGCGCAGCGCCTCTTCAAAGCGGGCAAACTGAAACGGTTTGATCAGGTAGTCGACCACGCCGTAGTGCAGCGACGTTTTGATGGTCGCGGCGTCCGCGGCGGAGGAGATGACGATCACGTCACTTTCCCGACCGGACTGGCGCAGCAGCGGCAGCAGATCCAGCCCGTTATCCTGCTGCAGATAGATGTCCAGCAGAATCAAATCGATCGCCAGCGCGCGATTCTGGATAAACTCCTGTGCCTGCTGCAGCGTGGATGCGCTACCGCAGCAGGTAAAGCCGGGGAGCTGGCCGATATAGCAGCGGTTCAGCTCGGCGACCATGGCATCATCATCAACCACTAACACGTTCATCATGCGTGTACGTTACCTCCATCCCAGGGCAGTTGAACAAAAAACTGGGTATAGACCCCAGGCTCGGACTCTACAATAATTTTTCCGCCAAGGCTCTCGATTTGCTGCCGCGCCAAAAACAGGCCGACGCCGCGCTGTTCGCCCTTAGTCGACCACCCCTTGTCAAAAATGTGCGCCAGACGCCCGGCGGGAATACCCGGTCCGTCATCACCGACCTCGCAGGCCAGCCATCCCTGCTGATAGTGCAGCAGCAAATGGATTTCGCCATCCGGCTGATCGGCCAGCGCGTCCAGGGCGTTCTCAATCAGGTTACCCAGCACGGTAATCAGCGTCGCTACCTGCTGCTCGTTACCGCTGTCCGGTAAAAAGCTGGCGTCGTCGATGATCAGCTGGTGGCCGCCGTCGGAGGCGCGGTTAATTTTACTCAGCAGAAAACCGGCGATCACCGGCGACTTGATCTGCCGCAGCAGCGACCCGATCTCTGCCTGATAGGTATTGGCCGTTTTCAGAATATAGGCCTCCAGCTGCGCATAGCTTTTCATGTGCAGCAGCCCGAGAATCACGTGCAGCTTATTCATAAACTCATGCGAACGCTCGCGCAGCGCGTCGGCGTAGTTGACCATTCCGGTTAGCCGCTGCATCAGCTGGGTCACCTCGGTTTTGTCGCGGAACGTGCAGATAGCGCCGAGCAGCGCGCCCTGGCTGCGAACCGGGACGGTATTGCTGATCAACAGCCGGCCGTTAACGGTAAACTCCTCATCGCGGCGCGGCTGGCCGTTCTGCAGCACATCGCGCAGGTTGCGCAGCAGCGGATGTTGTTCATCCAGCACCGTATGATGCTGCTTTTCGCTGGCGTCGGCGTGGCGACACAGCTGGCGTGCCTGCTCGTTAATCAGCGTCACCTCGCCGCGGGCGTCCAGCGCGATAATGCCCTCTTTGATCGCCTGCAGCATCGCCTGGCGCTGCTCAAACAGCGCGGAAATTTCATACGGCTCGAGACCAAACAGGATCCGCTTCAGTACCCGCACCAGAAACACGGTGCCCAGCGTGCCGACCAGGGTACCAAACAGCACCGTCCAGACGATGCCCCAGCGGCTTTTATTCACCTGCTGCGCCAGGTCGCTGAGGGCGATACCAATTGCCACCACGCCGATCTGCCGGTGCTGCGCGTCATACACCGGTGCGAAAACCCGCAGCGCACGCGCCAGCACCCCGCGGTTCACCGCGATATTCTCACGGCCCGCCAGCGCCGGGTTAAGATCTTCACCAATAAAGTGCTGGCCGATCGCTTCGCGGCGGGGGTGGGAGTAGCGAATGCCGTCCATATTGGTCACTACCACAAACAGCAGATCATTGCGCACCATGACCTGGCGGGCGAGGGCCTGGATAGCGCCGTCGGTCGGCGGCTGCGTCAGCCCGTCGCGCACCACCGGTGAGTCGGCCAGCGTGCGCGCGACAGCCAGCGCTTTATCCTGGACGCGCTGGCGAGTCATCTCACTGATTTGAAAAAGATAAAAAAGATGCACCACCAGCAGAACGCTGGCCAGTACCGCGCCGATCATCAGGGTGACCGTCGTACTCAGCTTCAGCGGACGCGCGCGCCGCGTGGAAGGGGGAACCGTATTATTCATCACTGTGAGTCCGACAGCCGGGCAGGCGATTATTATCGGCGATTTGCGCCCGATGTAAATGCGCAGGGGGATCAATCTGCTCCTCCGAAGCCCTCTGGCCGCGGCAGTGTCTCGATCCCCGCGCGCTGAACTGAACGCAGGATGCGCCTGAACCGCGTCTTACCGCCCTGAGATAAGAGCCGGTCGCTGCCGGCTGCACCGGTCTGCCCGGCCGCGAAAAACCAGACCGATATTGCCCCGCCTTTCCACCGGAAATGACCGCGTGGATAAGCGCTGGCGGGATCGCAATAGCCGCTATCCGCGTCCTGATGATCGTTCTGCGGGGATCGCCCCGGACGGCGTCTCTTCAGTGATGCGCTGCGCTGCCGCGACTGGCGAGCGATGGAGCCCGCCGTGACGCTACGGGATGCGTGGAAGTGAAGTGGTCAACAAAAACCGGCCACTGCGTGAGCGTTTTTCCAGTATCGGTTTTCCGATTCGTTTGGTGGTAACCCACCATTATATTCTTGCGCTCTTAGTGCACTGTGATATCCAACGATATCGTCCGTTATGGCCTGAGCTGCATCGCTGAAGCTTACGTAACCCGTCACCGGCACCCATTTGTTCTTCAGACTCCGGAAGAAGCGTTCGATGGGCTGTTATCCCGGCAGCTTCCGCGCCGGCTCATACTCTGTCGGACCCGGTATCGCCACCGTAACGGCCGGAACTGCCGGCTGGTATAATGACTGCCCTGATCGCTGTGGAACATCACCCCGACGGGTTTACCGCGCGTTTCCCATGCCATTTCCAGCGCTTTCATGGTGAGCCTGCTGTCCGGTGAGAACGACATTGCCCAGCCCACGGGGTTTCTTGCGAACAGGTCGGGAACAGCGGCGAAGTATGCCCAGCGCTTACCTGTCCAGATACGGGTCACATCACCGCACCACACCGGGTTCGGCTCCGTTACGGCGAACTGTTGCTCAAGGTGATTCGGGACAGCAACGTGCTGATGACCGCCACGCCGGTACCGGTGAGTCGGCCGCTGGCAACTGACCAGTCCCAGCTCTTTTATGAGCCTGCCCAAGCCAGCGTCCCATCTGATAGCCTCTCTGAGTTGCCATTGTGGCGATGCTTCTTACTCCGGCCGTGGCTGATGCCATGTAGTTCAAGTGCCTGACTGCGTAATACCGCCCGTCTGCCGTTTGGTTTTTCAGGGCGGTTTTCCAGTATTTGTAGCTGCTGCGAGGAACCCCGTGCATATGGCACAGTGTGACCAGAGGATAACGCGGCCTGAGTTTCCCGATTAACGAGAACTGTTCAGGGAGTCTGACATCAGGAGCGCGGTAGCCTTTTTTAGAATATCGTATTCCATTTCAATACGTTGTAGTTTTTTCTTTAGCTGACGTATTTCGATTTGTTCCGGCGTTATCGGCGAAGCTTTTGGCGTTTTGCCCTGACGCTCATCACGCAGTTATTTGACCCCTTTCGTCATCGTGGAAAGACCACCCTCCATAGCCTGAGCAGCGTCGGAGAGGGTGTAATTTTGGTCGACAATCAGCTGAGCAGATTCGCGTTTGAATTCAGGACTAAAATGTCCTCTTTTCACTGGAGCACCTGTGTTGTTCTGAGGTGAGCATATCACCTCTGATCAGGTGGCCAAATTCAGTAAACCACTTCACTTGTACTCAGCTAAAATGAAGATGGAAACTGATTGTACTCATGTCTGTACTCATTTTTGACTGCGCTGTTATGAGATAAGCTGAGACATGATGAAAAGAAAAATCCACGCAACCGCGTGGATTTAATGGGGATCTCCAGTCTTCATGTGATTGGCTGAGATCCCATGAGACAACAGAAGCGAATTAGACGTTGAACAGGAAGTTCATCACATCGCCGTCTTTAACGATGTACTCTTTGCCTTCCGAGCGCATCTTGCCGGCCTCTTTGGCACCCTGTTCCCCTTTGCAGGCGATAAAGTCATCAAAGGCGATGGTTTGGGCGCGAATAAAGCCTTTTTCGAAGTCGGTGTGGATTTTACCCGCCGCCTGCGGTGCGGTTGCGCCTACCGGTATCGTCCAGGCGCGCACTTCTTTTACGCCAGCGGTGAAGTAAGTTTGCAGATTAAGCAGCGCGTAGCCGGCGCGGATCACCCGGTTCAGGCCCGGTTCGGTCAGGCCCAGCTCTGCCATAAACTCGTCGCGCTCGTCATCTTCCAGCTCGGCAATGTCGGATTCTACTGCCGCACAGACCGGCACTACCACCGATCCTTCTTTTTCAGCGATGGCCCGCACCTGGTCGAGGTACGGATTGTTTTCGAACCCGTCTTCGTTGACGTTGGCAATGTACATGGTCGGCTTCAGGGTCAGGAAGCTCAGGTAGCGGATTGCGGCTTTTTCATCAGCATCCAGCGCCAGTGAGCGCAGCATGCCGGCGTTTTCCAGGTGTGGCAGGCATTTTTCCAGCGCGGCCAGTTCGGCTTTGGCATCTTTGTCGCCGCCTTTGGCTTTTTTCTGCACGCGCTGAATGGCGCGCTCGCAGGTATCGAGATCCGACAGCGCCAGCTCGGTGTTGATCACGTCGATGTCTTCCGCCGGGTTCACTTTGCCGGAGACGTGGATGATGTTGTCATTTTCAAAGCAGCGCACCACGTGGCCGATAGCTTCGGTTTCGCGGATGTTGGTCAGGAACTGGTTGCCTAGGCCTTCGCCTTTCGACGCGCCTTTCACCAGGCCGGCGATGTCAACGAACTCCATGGTCGTGGGGATCACGCGCTGCGGTTTGACGATGGCGGCCAGCTGGTCCAGTCGCAGGTCGGGCATCGGCACCACGCCGGTATTCGGTTCAATGGTGCAGAAGGGGAAGTTGGCCGCTTCAATACCCGCTTTGGTCAGCGCGTTAAACAGGGTGGACTTGCCCACGTTAGGCAGGCCGACGATACCGCATTTAAATCCCATGGTTACATCACCTTAGTAGCTTGATCATCCGGCTGCGCCACCGCGTGCGGATGAGGATACGAAAAAATAATGGCGTATTATACACAACTCTGTTGCCGGCATGGCGGGGAATTCACAGCAGAATGCGCGGACCACGCTTGAGATCTGCCTCACAATTTTCCATACTGTCCGCCCCGACCGTTACCGGAGAACCCTGCAGATGCCTTGTACTCTGCTTACGCCGCCCTGAGTTCCCGCCTGCCGCAACCCACCGCGGTTGCCTGCGTCCGCTGACGCGACCTGATTGTGCCCCGCGTGGCGGCACGACCCATTCTGCTGTCTGAAATACTGGAAAAAACATGTTTAACCTGACTCATCTCAGGCTCCGCGACGTCAAAAATGACGTGCTCGCCGGCGCCGTGGTGTCCGTTGCGCTGATCCCGGAAGCGACGGCCTTCTCCCTGCTGGCCGGACTGTCACCGATTATCGGTCTGCATACGGCGTTTATCCTTGGCATGATAACCGCGCTGATTGGCGGTAAACCGGGGATGATTTCCGGCGCGGCCGGCTCGATCGTGGTGGTCTTAATCAGCCTGATTACCCAGCACGGCTATGAGTACGTGCTGGTAGCCACCGTGCTGGCCGGAGTGATCCAACTGGCAATTGGCCTGCTGCGGCTGGGGAAATTTATCCGGCTGGTCCCGCAGCCGGCGATTTATGGCTTTGTGAATGGCCTGGCGATCGTCATCATGCTGGCGCAAATTCCGATGATTAAAGGGCAGGGGCCGGTGATGTATGCCCTGGTGGCGCTGGCGATGGCGATTGTCTGGCTGTTTCCACGCATCAGCAAAGTGATCCCCGGCTCGCTGGCGGCGCTGATTATCATCAGCGCACTGGCTATTGGCCTGCACCTCGATACCAAACGGGTGGGTGACCTGGCCGATATTGCCGGTTCGCTGCCGGCCTTTCATCTGCCGGCGGTGCCGCTGAGCTGGGAGACGCTGCGTATCGTGCTGCCCTATTCGGTAATTATCGCGCTGGTTGGCCTGATTGAGTCGCTGTTGACGCTGGCGGTGCTCGATGAAATGGGCAGCGAGAAGGGCAGGGGCAATAAAGAGTGCGTGGCGCAGGGCGTTGGCAACACGCTGTGCGGCTTTTTTGGCAGCTTCGCCGGCTGTGCGATGATTGGGCAGTCGATCATCAATTTTACCTCCGGCGGGCGCGGACGGCTGTCCAACGCCGTGGGCGCGCTGCTGCTGATTTTGTTCGTGATCAGCCTGTCAGACTATATTGCGCTGCTGCCGGTAGCGGCGCTGGCCGGTATTATGTTTGTGGTGTGCATTCGCACCTTTGAGTGGAGCTCGCTGCGCCGCATCCGCCGGATGCCGAAGTCGGATGCGTTTGTGATGGTGGCGGTCACGCTGGTCACCATCTGGACCGATTTGGCGATGGCGGTGATTTTTGGCGTGATCATTTCGGCGCTGGTGTTTGCCTGGCAGCACGCGCAGATAACCGTGATCAATACCCGTGAAGCGCAGGGCGTGAAGACGTACGAGCTGGAAGGGCCGCTGTTCTTTGGCTCCACCGGCGCCTTTAGCGAACGTTTTACGCCGGAGAGCGATCCGCCGCAGGTCGTGATTGATTTTGCCCGCACCCGGGTGATGGACATCAGCGGCGTTGAAGCCATCGATAAGCTCAGCCTGCGCTATCAGGAAGCCGGTAAGTCGCTGCGCCTGCGACACCTCAGTGAGGATTGCATTCGCCTGCTGAAGCAGGCCGGCCCGTTCTGCACCCACGAGCTGGATGCTCCCACCTGGAAGGTGGCCGCGGACGACTAAGCCTGCGCGCCCGCCCTCCCGCCGCGGTGGAAGGGCGGGCGCGGTTCAGGCGGCCTTATACGCGTGCAGGCGGTTCATTGCTTTCAGCTTATCTTCCTGCAGCCACAGCTCGGTACAGCGCGCCGCTTCATCAATGGCCTGGTCAATCAGCGTTTGCTCGCTGGCCGGCGGTTTACCCAGAACAAATCCCACCACTTTGTTCCGATCGCCGGGATGGCCGATACCGATGCGCAGCCGGTGAAAGTTGGGATTGTTGCCCAGCTTGCTGATGATGTCTTTCAGGCCGTTGTGGCCGCCGTGGCCGCCGCCCAGTTTAAACCTGGCAACCCCGGGGGGCAGGTCCAGCTCATCGTGGGCAACCAGAATCTCTTCCGGTGCGATGCGGTAGAAGGTCGCCATGGCGGCCACCGCTTTACCGCTGAGGTTCATAAAGGTGGTGGGCACCAGCAGGCGGACGTCTTCGCCGCCGATGGCCAGCCGCGCGGTATAACCATAAAATTTGCTCTCGTCTTTAAGGCGCTGATTGTGGCGGTCGGCCAGCAGGTCCAGATACCAGGCGCCGGCGTTATGGCGGGTGGCAGCATAGTCGCTGCCCGGGTTGGCCAGGCCAACAATCAGTTTAATACGGCTCACGGGCATATCCTGAAAAGGGGAAGACAGAGCGCTAGTGTACTGTGGCCGGCGGCGCATTACAAAATGCCAGCCGCTTCGCGGCAGACAACCGACGTTGAAACAGCGGGTTAACCCACTGAAATGGCCGATTTGCGCTACCCAGCCGGCGGTCTGGCGGGTAAGATGGCGACTATCTAAGCTTAAGCAGCGTGGGACCCCGATGGCCTCTTTAAAGGACGTGGCAAAACTGGCGGCGGTGTCGCTGATGACCGTATCGCGGGCGATCAATAATCCGGAGCGTCTGCGTCCGGATACCCTCGCGCGGGTGCAGCAGGCTATCGATCAGCTGCACTACGTGCCGGACTTTTCGGCGCGCAAGATTCGCGACCGCCAGTCGGTTCCGCCGGCCATCGGGGTGCTGGCGCTGGATACCGCGACCACCCCGTTCTCGGTTGAGCTGCTGCTGTCGCTGGAGAAGACCGCGCAGCAGCACGGCTGGACAACCTTTGTCATTAACCTGTTTGAACATCAGGATGCCCAGCAGGCCGTGGATAAACTGCTGTCGCTGCGACCGGCGGGCATTGTTTTTACCACCATGGGGCTGCGGCGCATCACGCTGCCGGCGCGGCTGCGGGATAAGCCGCTGGTGCTGGCTAACTGCCTGAGCGACGACGCGCCGGTGGCCAGCTACGTACCGGATGATGTCGATGGCCAGTATCAGGCGACGCGCGCGCTGATTGCCCGCGGCTATCGCCGACCGCTGTGTATTCACCTGCCGGTCTGTACGCTGGCCGGGCGGCGGCGGCGGGCCGGATTTGAGCAGGCGTGGCGCGAAGCCGGACTGCCTCTGCCGGCACAGCAGTATCATCTGGCGTTGGGGGATAATCACTATCTGGATACCGTGAGCCTGCTGGCGGCGCATCTGCCGCAGGGACGACCCGATTTTGATGTGCTGGTGTGCGGTAACGATCGCGTGGCGTTTGTCGCCTATCAGTATTTGCTGGGGCAGGGGATACGTATTCCCGCCGACGTGGCGGTGCTGGGTTATGACAACATGGTGGGGATCGGCGAACTGTTTTATCCGGCGTTAACGACCGTGCAGCTGCCGCACCTGGCCATTGGTCGGGAAGCGGCGCTGCACATTATCGAGCAGCGCCCACACCGGGAGGTATGTGCGCTGCCGAGTCCGCTGTTGGCGCGGGCCTCAGTCGGTGTTAAACACACCGCGTAGCGGCCAGCCCTGCAGTGCGCTAAAGCGGGCATCACCGTCCTCGGCGAACAGGCTTAGCGTCGCGATCGGCGCGCTGGGCCACAGGCGGCTGGTCAGGCAGGCCGTCCCCTCGTTGATAAACACCTCCAGCGAGGATCGGTCAAGGAAGATCTGCAGCCGCAGCGTCTCGTCCGGCGGCAGCGCCACGCTGCGGCAGCCGGTGACGCCGTGGCCGGTACGGCCGCGATCCAGCACCAGGCGTCCGGCCTGGGCGTCAACGTACAGGCGGATTTCCGCGCCGTCCGGCCCCTCACTGGAGAGCACCAGCCCCATGCGCTCGGCGCTGCTGTGCTGGCGATCGATGCTGAAGGTCAGCTCCAGCGGGGCGTGGCCTGCCGGCAGCGGCAGGGTTTGGTTGCGCAGCGAGCTGTCGGGCAGGCTGAAACCCTCGCCGCGCAGTGCGGCCAGTTCAGGCAGCGGCGACATGCGCAGCGCGCCGTCCGCGGCCAGCGTCAGCACCCGCGGCAGGGTCAGGCTGCCGGCCCAGCCGTCGGCTTTGCCCGGCATCGGCGACTCCCACATATCCATCCAGCCGAATACAATCCGCCGACCCTGCGCGTCGATCAGCGTTTGCGGCGCATAGAAGTCGTGCCCCGCATCCAGCTCGCGGAACGGCGCATCAGGGCAAAAATGGCCACCCGGCTGCCAGTGGCCGCTCAGGTAGCCGCTCTGAAAGCGATTGCGAAAACGGTAGCCATCAGCGGCTATGCCTTGCGGAGAGAACAGCAGCACCCAGCGATCGCCCAGCGGGAAGAAGTCCGGGCATTCCCACATATAGCCGTCACCGGCATTGCCCTTCGCCAGGACGCCCTCATAGTGCCAGTCGCGCAGGCTATCGCCGCTGTACAACAGCACCTGCCCGACGTCGTCACCGTCGCGGGCACCGACCACCATCATCCAGCGGTTGCCTTCGCGCCACACTTTCGGATCGCGGAAATGCATGATCCCCGGCGGCGGCGTCAGCACCGCCCCCTGTTTGTCAAAGTGGATCCCGTCGCGGCTGGTGGCAAGGCACTGCACTTCGCGAATAGCGGCATCATTGCCTTCGCCCGCCAGCCAGACGTGGCCGGTATAGATCAGGCTCAGCACGCCGTTATCATCCACTGCGCAGCCGGAAAAGCAGCCGTCGCGATCCGCTTCATCGCCCGGCGCCAGCGCGATCGGCTGATGTTGCCAGCTGACCAGGTCGTCGCTGGTCATGTGTCCCCAGTGCATCGGTCCCCAGTCGGCGCTCAGGGGATGATGCTGATAAAAAACGTGGTAGCGCCCCTGCCAGTAGATAAGCCCGTTCGGATCGTTCATCCAGCCCGCCGGTGGCGCAAGGTGAATTTGCGGGTAAAAGCGCTCGCCGCGGCCGGCCAGCAGGGTGTCACGGGCGGCGTGCGCCGCCGCCAGAGAGGTACGTAAGGTGCTCATGATAAATCTCCTTGATCAGGTCGCCATCGCGCCGCGGGAGGCGGGCGTGACGGGCGGGTGTTCGCCGCGCAGTAAGAAGGCGGAAATGACCACAAACAGCGCCACGATGCTGCCCATCAGCAAATAGGTCGTGGCAAAGCCCAGTCGGTCGTAGCCGATCCCCGCCAGCGGCGAGAACAGGCTGGCGCACAGCTGCGTGGTGAACTGAAATCCGACCAGGTACAGGGTGGCCGAGAGTCGCGGGTCAAAATGGCTGGCGATATATTTGAACAGGGAAATCAGCAGCAGCGGCAGCTCGACTGCGTGCAGCAGTTTCATTGCCGAAATCATCAGCGCGCCGTCCGCCAGACCCGAACCGATAATGCGCAGCGCCATGATCGCGCCGCTGAGCAGCAGGCCCTGCCGCGCGCCGATGCGGTTTACCAGCCAGGGCGCCAGAAACATGCCGCCGGCTTCCAGAAAGACCTGCAGCGAATTGAGGTAGCCGTACATGGCGTTGCCCTGCTGCGGCGTGGCGAACTGGGCGCTAAAGTAGACGGCAAACTGCTGATCGTAAACGTTATAGACGCTGACGCCGAGAACAAACACCACCAGCGCCCAGAAGGGCGGCAGGCGCAGCAGCGCCAGCGTATCCTGCCAGCTCAGCGCCTGCGGGCTGCCAACCGCCAGCGTGCTGATGGCATTGACTTTGACCATTTTCAACTGGCTGAGCAGCAGTAAAAAGATCGCGCCGGAGGCGGAGGCCAGCCAGAAGTTGATCTCCGGATTCAGGGTAATCAGGCGTCCGGCAATAAATGTGGCGCAGGCCCAGCCGAGCGAGCCCCACATCCGCGCTCTACCAAACTCAAACCCGACAATGCGGCTGACGCGCTCCACGTAGGACTCCAGCGCGCCGATGCCGGCGAAGAACGTCGCGCCGATAAACAGGCCACCGACCACCGCGCCGGCCAGCACATTGGCCTTAAGCAGGGGGGCATAGACATAGATAAAAAACGGGCCGGTTAGCAGCAGCAGCCCGCCGAGAAACCACAGCAGCGATTTACGCAACCCAAGCCGATCCTGAAGCACACCGTACAGCGGCTGCGCGCACAGCGCGACCAGCGCAATTGCCGAGAAAATGAGCCCGGTTTCGGTGCCGCGCAGTCCTACCTGCTGATGTAGCCAGATGGCAATCAGCGAAAAGGCGGATGACCAGGTGAAAAAAAAGAAAAACAACAGGCCGCTGAGCAGCAGGTAACTTTTCCGGTGATTCAGGTGCATCGCATGTCCTTAGCAACAGGGGGTATCGGTCGCCGACATTGTTAACGTTAACATTCGCGAAGGGAACGTCCTTCGACCGGAATATGTGATGTTAATCACGCAAGTTAACGTTAACATTGCCGACCTGTGATGTCGATCACGTCCCGTTAGCAGGGCGTGATAACGTGGCCGCGCAGCGGCTGAATAACATTACGCTATCCAGGATAAACCGCCGTTCACCGGCGCGGCGGTGGTATCGCACCACGCGGCCAGCGGCGTTCCGTAACCCTCTGGCGCAGGGCCGCTTTTCGCCGTCTGTCCGCTGCGCCGGCGCGCGGGAGGCCGTTTCGCAACGTGATTATGCAAATTTCAACAAAACAGCAGGTTAGATGTAAATTTATGTCAGATTATTCATGATAAGTGTGATCGTCAGCGCATTGAACGCCAGCGCTTTTTCCTACACTGTGTGCAGCGGCGCACTCTGGCAGCCGCATTCAGCTTACGGGAGGTGACTGATGAAACGCAGACATGCACATGTAACGGGTAACGTATTGATGGTGCTGGGATTGGTCACCATGGTTGCCGGAGTTGGCTATGCCGTACTGAATCAGTTACCGCAGTTAAATCTGCCGTCCGCGCTGACCAATGCGGCGATCATGGCGATTTTCATGGGGGCGTTAATCTGGCTGGTGGGCGCCCGCCTCAGCGGACGGGAAAAAGTCTGCGATCGCTACTACTGGCTGCGCCACTACGGCAGTCCGCGCTGTCGTCACGGCCATGCGCATCACCCCGCGGGTAAGGGCGGCCACGGCGGGCACTGAACCGCGAACGGTAAGCAGAAAAAAGGACGGGCTGGCCCGTCCTTTTGCGTTTTGTGCGGTTAAGGCCTCAGTGCTCAAACATCGCCGAGATAGACTCTTCGTTGCTGATGCGGCGAATCGCCTCGGCGAGCATACCGGAGAGGGTCAGCGTGCGCACATTGGGCAGCGCCTTGATCTCGTCGGCCAGCGGAATCGTGTCGCAGACGACCACTTCGTCGATCACCGAATTACGCAGATTCTCCAGCGCATTACCGGAGAAGATGGGGTGCGTGGCGTAGGCGAATACCCGCTTGGCGCCGCGCTCTTTCAGCGCTTCCGCCGCTTTGCACAGCGTACCGCCGGTATCGATCATATCATCGACCAGCACGCAGTCGCGGCCGGCGACATCACCGATGATGTGCATCACCTGGGAGACGTTGGCGCGCGGACGGCGCTTGTCGATAATTGCCATGTCGGTGTCATTCAGCAGTTTGGCAATCGCGCGCGCGCGCACCACCCCGCCGATATCCGGTGAGACCACAATCGGGTTTTCCAGACCGATCTGCAGCATGTCTTCCAGCAGAATCGGGCTGCCAAATACGTTATCAACCGGGACGTCAAAGAAACCCTGAATCTGCTCGGCGTGCAGATCCACCGTCAATACGCGATCCACGCCGACGCTGGAGAGGAAATCCGCCACAACTTTAGCGGTAATCGGTACGCGGGCGGAGCGCACGCGGCGATCCTGACGAGCGTAGCCGAAGTAGGGAATCACCGCCGTAATGCGGCCAGCGGAAGCGCGACGCAGCGCATCAACCATAACAACCAGCTCCATCAGGTTATCGTTGGTTGGCGCACAGGTGGACTGGATGATGAAAATATCGCCACCGCGTACATTTTCGTTAATTTGTACGCTCACTTCACCATCGCTGAAGCGGCCGACGGCGGCGTCGCCCAGGCTGGTGTAAAGGCGGTTGGCAATACGTTGTGCTAGTTCCGGGGTGGCGTTACCAGCAAAAAGCTTCATATCAGGCACGAGAAGAACCTCAGGCTTGCGTCCAGAGAATGAACGCTGTCACGGTCGGCTACCGGCGTCAGCGGATAACAGCGTTCATACGGGTGTATTAAAGAGTCACGCGCCGCGTCTGGAACAGGGTGACGCGGTCACGCACACTCTGGATGCCCCGACAGGATGCGGTGCAGCGGCGAGACGTTAACGCCCCGGGCCACAAAACCCTGCATCCCCTGCGGGGCTTGCTCCAGCACCTGGCGGGCGGCAGACTCGGTGTGAAATTCAGCAAACACACAAGCGCCTGTCCCGGTCAGGCGTGACGGCGCGTATTCTAGCAGCCAGGAAACAAGTGCATCAACCTCACGAAAACGTTTTCTTACGACTGCCTCACAATCATTGTGGAAAGGCGTTTGCAAAAGCGTCGCTAAATCGCGACGCGGTGTATTCCGGGTCAGCTGCGGATCGTTGAACACCTGCGGAGTACTGATGTGTACGCCGGGATGCAGCACCAAAAACCATCTTTCCGGCGGCGCAGCAGGCCGCAGCTGTTCACCGATCCCTTCCGCAAAGGCGGCGACGCCGCGCACAAACACCGGTACATCGGCCCCCAGCGTCAATCCCCAGGTCGCCAGCTGCGTCAGAGAAAAGCCGGTTTGCCACAGCTGATTGAGCGCCAGCAGCGTGGTGGCGGCATTGGACGAACCGCCGCCCAGTCCACCGCCCATCGGCAGCACCTTCTGTACGGCAATGTCCGCACCGCCGCCGGCGGCCAGCGGCACGCCCGCCTCACGGGCCTGCTGCTGCAGCAAACGCGCGGCGCGGACGATCAGATTATGATCATCGGCAACGCCCGCCACCGGGGTCAGCAGGCGAATAGCGCCGTCGCTGCGCGGGGTGAAACTCAGGCTGTCGCCGTAATCGAGAAACTGAAACAGCGTCTGCAGCTGGTGATAGCCGTCGGCGCGCCGTCCGGTAATGTAGAGAAACAGATTTAGCTTGGCGGGAGCGGGACAGGTTAACGTCATTTCAGGGTCCAGCTGTCCATGCGCAGTTTGATGCGCTGATCGTCCTGCTTCAGCTCCAGGCTGGACGGCAGTGCGGGCTGCTGCTGTGTATCATAGCCGAGGTAGGTGACCTGCCACGTCTGTCCATCCTGGCGGTAGTTAACCTGACGCAGGCGGTACGTATCATCCAGCTGATAGTCCGTTGCGTCGCCGGGCAGGCCAAGCATCCACTGGCGCAGGTTGTTCAGCGGGATCTGCATGCCGGTCAGTTGGGCGATCATTTTTTCCGCATCGTCGCTGACGTAGCGTTTACCTTTGCTGTCGACCAGCTGCACCACCTGGCCCTGCACGTCGAGCTGCAGCTCAGTGTTGCCCAGCGGGTTGGTCAGCAGCAGGCGATAGCGATCCTGCGCGGTTTGCTGCCAGTTGAAGCGAGCATAAACCCTCTGCTTATCGGACAGATAGGCAAAGGCGCCGCGCGTCTGGAACGCATCAATCTTGCTGACCGCCTGCTGATGGGCCTGCCACTGTGGGGCCTGCTGGCTGGGACCGGGGCCCACCGGACGCGGGGTGGTACAGGCGGCGAGCACCAGACTGGCTAACGGCAGCAGGCGGCAGAGCGTGCGCCGGGACGGCGAGGTAAAAGTGATAGTCAAGTCGAAACTCCCTTATAATTAACGGCGTAACCCTGCACGCTAACTGTGCGGCGGACAGGGGTCAATGCGCATCTTCTCTGAATTTGCGCCATAATAACATTAGCCTTATACAGCCATAAGTGCGGTGCTGCTTTAATTGATCTGCTGCATCTTGTAGAATGCGCCGCAAAACCCTGGCAACATTGGGACAACTTGATCAATCACCATGACCCTGCTGGCACTCGGAATTAATCACAAGACGGCACCTGTCGCGTTACGTGAACGCGTCACTTTTTCGCCCGACACTCTCGAGCAGGCGCTCAGCAGTCTGCTTGCGCAGCCGACCGTGCAGAGCGGGGTGGTGCTTTCTACCTGTAACAGGACTGAGCTCTATCTCAGCGTAGAGGCGCAGGACAATATCTACGAGCAGCTGGTCGCCTGGCTGTGCGATTACCACCAACTCAGTCCGGATGACGTGCGCAAAAGCCTCTACTGGCACCGCGACAACGCTGCGGTTAGCCACCTGATGCGCGTGGCCAGCGGCCTTGATTCGCTGGTGCTGGGCGAGCCGCAGATTTTGGGCCAGGTCAAAAAGGCTTTTGCTGATTCCCAGCGCGGTCACGCGCTGACCAGCGATCTGGAGCGGCTGTTTCAGAAATCTTTTTCCGTGGCCAAGCGGGTGCGTACCGAAACCGAAATCGGCGCTAACGCGGTCTCGGTGGCGTTTGCCGCCTGCTCGCTGGCGCGGCAAATCTTTGAATCCCTCTCCACGGTTAATGTTCTGCTGGTTGGCGCTGGTGAGACCATCGAGCTGGTAGCCCGTCATCTGCGTGAGCACCGCGTCCAAAAACTGATGATTGCCAACCGCACCCGCGAACGCGCCCAGCGACTGGCCGAGGAGGTCGGCGCCGAGGTGATCGGCCTGGCCGATATCGATGAGCGCCTCGCCGATGCCAATATCATCATCAGCTCCACCGCCAGCCCGCTGCCCATCATCGGCAAAGGGATGGTTGAGCGGGCGCTGAAGCGCCGCCGCAATCAGCCCATGCTGCTGGTGGATATTGCCGTGCCCCGCGACGTCGAACCTGAAGTCGGCAAGCTGGCTAACGCCTATTTGTACAGCGTGGACGATTTGCAAACTATCATTGAGCAAAATCTCGCCCAGCGTCAGGCCGCGGCGGTGCAGGCCGAATCGATCGTGGTGCAGGAGAGCGGCGAATTTATGGCCTGGCTGCGCGCGCAGGGGGCGGTCGAGACTATTCGCGAATACCGCACTCAGGCGAATGACGTCCGTCAGGAGCTGGAAGCCAGAGCGCTGGCAGCATTGCAAAACGGCGCCGATGCTGAGAGTGTACTCCGCGAACTTTCCCATAAGCTGACCAACCGGTTAATTCACGCGCCGACCCGATCGCTGCAGCAGGCCGCCCGCGACGGCGACGCCGAACGTCTGCAGCTGCTGCGCGCCAGCCTGGGCCTCGAGTAGCCCGGGCTGCATTGCCACGCTGACCACCCCTCTAACTACAAGGTAAACCAAGCCGAATGAAGTCTTCTATTGTTGCCAAACTGGAAGCCTTACAGGATCGCCACGAAGAAGTGGAAGCGATGCTGGGGGATGCCGGCGTGATCGCCGATCAGGAGCGATTCCGCGCGCTGTCGCGCGAGTATGCGCAGTTGACCGACGTCTCCCGCTGTTTTCGCCAGTGGCAGCAGTGCCAGCAGGATATTGAGACCGCCCAGCAGATGATGGACGATGCGGAAATGCGCGAGATGGCGCAGGAGGAGCTGCAGCAGGCGCGGCAGCAGAGCAGCGCGCTGGAGCAGCAGCTACAGCTGCTGCTGCTGCCGACCGATCCCGATGATGAGCGGGGCTGTTTCCTTGAAGTGCGCGCCGGCACCGGCGGTGATGAAGCGGCGATATTCGCCGGCGATCTGTTCCGTATGTACAGCCGCTACGCCGAAGCGCGCCGCTGGCAAATTGAGATAGTCAGCGCCAGCGAGGGCGAGCACGGCGGTTTCAAAGAGGTGATAGCCCGGGTGGTCGGCGAGGGCGCGTTTGGCCGCCTGAAGTTCGAATCCGGTGGTCACCGGGTGCAGCGGGTGCCGGAAACCGAATCGCAGGGGCGGATCCATACCTCCGCCTGTACCGTTGCCGCGCTGCCGGAGCTGCCGGAAGCAGAGCTGCCGGATATCAATCCGGCGGATTTGAAGGTTGACACCTTCCGATCCTCCGGGGCCGGTGGACAGCACGTTAACACCACTGACTCGGCTATCCGTATCACCCACCTGCCGACCGGCATTGTGGTGGAGTGCCAGGATGAGCGTTCGCAGCATAAAAACCGCGCCAAAGCGATGGCGGTGCTCGGTGCGCGCATCCGCGCCGCCGAGGTGGCCAGGCGTCAGCAGGCAGAGGCCTCCACCCGCCGAAATCTGCTTGGCAGCGGCGACCGCTCCGATCGCAACCGGACCTACAACTTCCCGCAGGGAAGGGTGACCGATCACCGCATTAACCTGACCCTCTACCGGCTGGATGAGGTAATGGAGGGCAAGCTCGATCTGCTGATTGAGCCGATCGTTCAGGAGCACCAGGCCGACCAGCTGGCCGCGCTGGCCGGGCAGGAATAAGTATGGAGGTCCGCCACTGGCTGGCGCATGCCGCCCGTCGCCTGAGCGCCAGCGACAGCCCAAAGCGCGATGCCGAAATCCTGCTTGGGTTTGTGCTCGGTAAATCACGCAGCTGGCTGATCGCGTTTGACGATGCCCCGCTGGGCGACGCCGAGCGGGCACAGGCCGATGCGCTGCTGGCGCGCCGGGCGCACGGTGAGCCGGTGGCCCACCTGACCGGCGAGCGGGAATTCTGGTCGCTGCCGCTGAGCGTTTCTGCGGCAACGTTGATTCCCCGACCGGACACCGAAACGCTGGTTGAGGCGGCGCTGGCGCTGCTGCCCGCGGACGCGGCGTCGCTCCTCGATCTCGGCACCGGCAGCGGGGCAATTGCGCTGGCGCTGGCCAGTGAACGGCCGTCGCTGCGCGTGCTGGCGGTCGATCGCGTGCCGGAGGCGGTGGCGCTGGCGCAGCACAACGCTCGCCGGCTGGGCCTCAGTAACGTCACGGTCAGTGAAAGCAACTGGTTTTCCGGCCTGGCGGCGCAGCGTTTTAGCATGATTGTCAGCAACCCCCCCTATATCGATCCGTCAGATCACCACCTGCAGCAGGGCGATGTGCGTTTTGAGCCGCTCAGCGCGCTGGTGGCCGATGAGGCCGGACTGAGCGATCTGCAGCAGATCATCGGCCAGGCGCCGGACTGGCTGGCCCCCGGCGGTTGGCTGCTGCTGGAGCACGGCTGGCAGCAGGGCGAGGCGGTGCGTCAGCGCATGCGGGCGGCGGGGTATCAGCAGGTGCACACCCGCCGTGATTATGGCAACAATGAACGCGTGACCCTCGGTCACGTCGCCCACCTTTAATCTGAGAGTAGAGCGATGGCCTGGTATCCCACAATTAAATGGCTGCATTTCCTGACATTTTTGATTACGCTGAGCCTGTTTCTACTGCGCTTTTACTGGCTGCAGCGCTCACCGGCGCGGCTGCAGCAGCGCTGGGTCAGGATCGTGCCGCACGTTAACGACACGCTGCTGCTGCTGTCCGGCGTGGTATTAATGGTGCTGTCAGGCCGCTACCCGTTTACGCCGGCCGGGGCTGCGCTGACGGAAAAACTGCTGGGGGTTATTCTGTACATTGGGCTCGGCGCTGTGGTATTAAGTCGTCGCCCACGCGCGATGAAAACGCGCTGGACAGGCTTTATTATGGCGCTCGTGACGCTGGGGCTGATTTTCTGGCTGGGCTTCACGGGGATGCCACTACTGGGGATAGTATGACCGCGATTGCAGAATTGGATTTTGAACACCTGTCGCTGTGTGATGCGGTAATTGAGGCCATGAAGGCCGTGCGGGCGGATCTGCCTGCGGCGGAGATTCAGCGTCAGCTGGCAAGCCTGGTGGCTGAGGCGCGGCAGACGATTGATTCCACGCAGGATAAAGATCAGCAGCTGGAGCAGCTGCTGACCCTGTTTTATACGCAGTGGGGCTTTGGGGGATCATCGGGGGTGTATCGCCTTTCCGATGCGCTGTGGCTGGATAATGTGCTCCAGAGCCGCCAGGGCACCGCGGTGTCGCTGGGGACGCTGTTTTTGCACATCGCCCGCGCGCTGACTATTCCGGTGGAGCCGGTGATTTTCCCCACCCAGCTGATTCTGCGCGCCGACTGGGTTGATGGCGAAATGTGGCTGATCAATCCGTTTAATGGCGATACGCTGGATGAGCACACGCTGGAAGCCTGGCTGAAAGGCAACGTTGGCCTGCTGTCGGAGCTGTACGCGGAAGATCTCGATCCCGCGTCGTCGGAGGTCGTGATGCGTAAAATGCTGGATACGCTGAAAGCCGCGCTGATGGAAGAGAAACAGATGGAGCGCGCGCTGGCGGTCAGTGAAATTCTGCTGCAGTTTGACCCGGAAGATCCGTATGAGATCCGCGATCGCGGACTGATCTACGCCCAGCTGGATTGCGAACACGTGGCGCTAAACGACCTCAACTATTTTATTGAGCAGTGCCCTGAAGATCCGATCAGCGAGATGATCAAGCTTCAGATTCACTCGATTGAAGACAAGCAGATTACCTTGCACTAATCTGCCCTGGCCCGACTATTAAAGGCGAAAGTATGACACAGAAAGTGGTTAATATTGGTGATATTCCGGTTGCAAACGATCTGCCGTTCGTCTTGTTCGGCGGAATGAACGTGCTGGAATCGTACGATATGGCGATGCGCGTCTGCGAACACTACGTCACGGTGACCGATAAGCTGGGCATCCCCTATGTGTTCAAAGCCTCGTTTGATAAAGCCAACCGCTCATCCATTCGCTCCTACCGCGGTCCGGGGCTGGAAGAGGGGATGAAAATTTTCCAGGCGCTGAAGCAGACCTTCGGGGTGAAGATCATCACCGACGTGCACGAAGCGGCGCAGGCGCAGCCGGTGGCCGACGTGGTTGACGTGATTCAGCTGCCGGCGTTTCTCGCTCGCCAAACCGACCTGGTCGAAGCGATGGCCAAAACCGGCGCGGTGATTAACGTGAAAAAACCGCAGTTCGTCAGCCCGGGTCAGATGGGCAACATCGTCGAAAAATTTGCGGAAGGCGGCAACGACCGGGTGATCCTGTGCGACCGCGGCAGTAATTTTGGCTATGACAACCTGGTGGTCGACATGCTCGGCTTTAACGTGATGAAGAAAGCCACCCATAACAGTCCGGTTATTTTTGACGTGACGCACTCGCTGCAGTGCCGCGATCCGTTTGGCGCCGCTTCGGGCGGCCGCCGCGATCAGGTCACCGAGCTGGCGCGTGCCGGCATGGCAATCGGCATTGCCGGCCTGTTCATTGAGGCCCATCCGGACCCGGATAACGCCCTCTGCGATGGCCCCTCCGCGCTGCCGCTGGCTAAGCTGGAGCCGTTCCTGCAGCAGATGAAAGCCATTGATGATTTAGTAAAAAGTTTTCCGGCGCTGGACACCAGTCGCTAACCGTAAAGCGCCCGCGGGCGCTTTTTTTGCAACGTCAACCAGGGAGAACGACGTGAACAAATCCGTAGGTATTGCGCTGATGGCGCTGACGCTCGGGGGCTGCGCCGGCAGCAGTCAGCCGGTGACCTTTAATACGCTCGGCGATCGCCCGTGGCAGCTGTATCAGGTAGACGGTGCCGCGGTCGCCCGCCACGGTGAGCGCCTGCCGGAGATCGCGTTCAGCGCCGATGGCCGCGTCAGCGGCGCGATGTGTAACCGCTTCTTTGGCCAGGGCGAGCTGGTGGCCGGGCGGCTGACCGTCAAACAGCTGGGGCAAACCATGATGCTCTGTCCGGAGCAGCAGCTTAACCAGTGGGATGCCCTGATCGGCGATCAGCTGGCGAAAGGCATGAGCGTTAGCCGTGACGGTCAGACCCTGACCCTGCGCGGCGAGTCGCACACGCTGGTTTACCGCCAGCAGTAAACCTGCTGCCCGCGCGTCACCCGCAGGCCGGCGCCAGCGCGGCCAGCTGGCGGGCGACGTAATCGCGGGCGAGATGAATGGCCTTTTCGCTATTAAAGGCGCTGCCGCTCAGGCTGCCGCGCAGCCACAGGCCGTCAATCATCGCCGCCAGCCCGCGCGCGGCTTCCCGCGCCTGCGCCGGTGGCATCACCCGACGAAACTGCGCGCAGATATTAGAGTAGAGGCGGCGGTCGTTGACCCGCTGCAGGCGGCGCAGCGCCGGCTGGTGCATGCTGGCAGCCCAGAAATCCAGCCAGGCGCGCATCGCGCTGGCGCTGGTTTGGCCGGGCAAAAAGTTACCGGCAATGATGGCGTTCAGCTGCGCCTGGACCTCGTCCGCCGCCGCTGCGCGGCAGGCGGCCACACCGTCGTGCAAATCGCGCAGGATTTTGCGCATGGTCGCGCTCAGTAACCCCTCCTTATCACCAAAATAGTGACTCACCAGCCCGGTGGAGATCCCCGCCTCACGGGCCACGTGCGACAGGGTCACCCCCGCCAGCCCCACATTGCCGATGCTCTCAAACGCCGCAGTAATCAACTGCGCCTTTCGCTGTTCCGGAATTTCTTTGCGCAACGTCACGCCTCCAACATTTTTTTATCAAAAAATTAACACCTTGATTGATTGGTCAATCAAGTTACTTTATGCTACCAAAATGTCAAACAAATGTAGCGAGTGTTAATGATTTGTTTTCTCGCTACCGGCAGTTGTCCATCAGTATGGAATCTAACATGACAGCGAAGCATGCTCACCCCGTCAATCCGCCGCCGGTCCGCGTTAATCTGCCGGTGTTCCTCAGTTCCGCCTCGGTTATCCTCCTGCTCGGCGTGTTGATTATCGCCTGGCCGGAGGCCAGCCAGCACTGGTTAAATCACGCTCAGCGCTGGATAGCCGACGTATTTGGCTGGTACTACATGCTGCTGATGGTGGTGTGTATGGTGTTTGTATTCTGGCTGGCGCTGTCGCGTTTTGGTCAGCTGCGGCTTGGCGAAGAGGGCGACGCGCCGGAGTTTGGTTACGCCTCCTGGGTGGCAATGCTGTTTTCCGCCGGCATCGGCATCGCGCTGGTCTACTACGGCGCGTATGAACCGCTGGACCACTTTCTGCGTCCGCCGGAGGGACAGGGAGGGACGGTGGAAGCGGCACGCCAGGCGATGGCCATCACCTTTCTGCACTGGGGGCTGCACGGCTGGGCGCTGTATGCGCTGATTGCCGCGGCGCTGGCGTGGTTTGCCTGGCGGCGCGGGCAGCCGCTGGCGCTGCGCTCGGCGCTCTATCCGCTGCTCGGCGAGCGTATCCACGGCTGGCCCGGTCACCTGGTCGACAGCTTCGGCATCCTGGTGACGGTGATCTCAATGGTCACCAACCTTGGCATCGGCGCGCTGCTGGTTAACTCCGGCCTGGATTATCTGTTCGGCATCCCGCAAAGCACCGCCGTGCTGATGGTGCTAATTGTGGTGATGATGGTCGTCGCAACCCTGGCGGCGGTCACCGGCGTCGAGAAGGGAATTGCGCTGCTCTCCAATGTGAACGTCGGCTTTCTCTGCCTGCTGCTGCTGTTTGTGTTTATTGCCGGCCCAACCCTCAACCTGGTCAATGGCCTGTTACAAAACCTCGGTGATTACCTGACCTCGCTGGTGGGGCGCAGTTTTGATGTCTATCTGTACGGTAAAGCCCAGCAGTGGCAGGGGGCGTGGACGCTGTTCTACTGGGCATGGTGGGTCGCATGGGCGCCGTTTGTCGGACTGTTTATTGCCCGCATCTCCAGGGGGCGCACGCTGCGCGAACTGATCTTTGGCGTCCTGCTGATTCCGCTTGGCTTTACGCTGGCGTGGCTGTCCATTTTTGGCAATACCGCCATCAGCCTGGTACTGGAACAGGGGCAGGCGCTGCTTGGCCAGGTGGCCCTCAGCGATCCGCCCATGGCGGTCTTCTCGCTGCTGGAACATCTGCCATGGACCACGCTCACCGCTGCGTTTACCATCGCGATCAGTTTTGTGCTGTTTCTGACGCCGGTGGACTCCGGCACGCTGATGATTGCCAACCTGTCCAGCCAGGGCGGCACCGCCAGTGATGATGCGCCGGCGTGGCTGCGTATCTTCTGGGCCGCGGTCACCACGCTGGTCTGTGCCGGTCTGCTGTACGCCGGCAGCTTCAGCGCGATGCAAACCGCGGTGGTTATCTGCGGGCTGCCGTTTTCGCTGGTGATCCTGCTGTACATGGCCAGTCTGTACAAAGATTTGCAGCAGCTCACGCCGCCGGTGCAGCCGGTCCTGAGCTGAACGCCATCGCCCCTTTTACAACGTGTGCTCTTCCGCGGGTCCTTCAGGGCCCGCTGTTGTTGACGGCGTTGCCGCCTTAAACGCACTTCGCCAGTAGCGGAAAAAGCGTACTCCAGACTCCCCGTCGTCCAGCGGGCGGCCACGCCCCCCTGGATCTGCACCAGCTGATACGTATATCATAATAAAAATTAATGTTTTTATGGATCGGCGGAGAAAAAGTCACTAGCATATTGCGCTGACGTGACAGGGGGCTCACCTTATTGGTCGCAGAGAGGCGTGGTGTTTCCCTTCCGGGGCAAACAGGGCGGTAGAGCGTAGACGTGATTTAATTATCTCAGCGACCAGGACAATATCTTATTGAGATACTGTAACGGAAGCCTGGCAGATAATAATATTATTAATGTGCTGTCTCGATGGATACGAACGTATTTTTTAATAAAAAATTCAAAGGGTGACGCTGTGTTTGACATTAATAGATGGAATGTGATGCTGTTATTGATGTTATGTGGTCCGTTTTTTTATGCGCAGGCAGCCAGTCCAACGGATGAGGCAGGGCAAGAAAACGAAGTGCTGCTAAATCGCATTGAGGTCATGAATAATGATCTTCAACATTTAAAAAAAGAGATCGCCGCCGTACGGGAAGAAAGAAATAATTTTAGTAGTCGCGCAGTGGAAAAGGTTTCTGCGTCCGTTGATGAGATCAATAAAAAAATTATCCAAAATGAATCTACCACAAGTGGCATGTCAAATTATGTCTCCTGGTGTTTAGGGTTAATTAGTTTGATTACGGCAATTCTTGGTATTGCGCTGGTTTTCTTTACCGTTGACAGATTTTTAAAAGAACGAAAAATGCTACTGGAGTTTCAGGTTCTGGCGCAAAAATTCATCAGTGAAAATAATGATCTTCTGGTCGGCGCGGTAAAGCGGTGGATGGCGGATAATGAAGATGTCTATATTGCCAGGATAGCCTCGGAAATCAACTCTGCTTATTTGAGAGCAGCATTACAGGGTGAAGAGGCGTCGTCGGACAGCAGAAAGTCGTCTCTCTCACCGGCAGCCCAAAAACAGGATGACGCCCTGGGGACGGACAGTAATGACGGCCCGGAACCTGATGAGTTGTCGGGGGCGGCAGACATGTCTACTGCAACTGACATGGCTAATCTGTCCGATATTCGCTACGGAGGCGATAAAAATCACTCAGATCAGGCCAATATGATTAGCGATATGCTTAACGTGGCGAAGGGGGCCGGAGAGGATAAAAAACGGCAGATTTATCATAAAATTATCGAACAATATCACTCCTCTGGTGAAAACGCTGTCCAGCTGAAAGTGGCCATTGCCATGTTTAATCTGGCCACGATGAGTAAGGAAAAGGATGAGGAGAGTGAGTGCTATCGTGCGCTGATTGCCCGTTTTGATAAACATCAGGATGAGAAAATTCAACTGCGCGTGGCTTGTGCTGAGTTCAACTTAGCGGTGCTCGCAAAAGGTAAGGAAAAAATCCGGCATTATCAGTCGCTTATTCAGCGTTTTAGCCACTCTCAGGACGACGCCATATTGCTTCGTGTGGCGCGCGCGATGCTCAATCTGGCTGTGGTCATCGAGTCCAGGCAAGAAGAAATCGCGCTTTATAACGCGTTGATTGCGCGCTTTGGCTCGCACCCACATGACGATATTCAATTACAGGTCGCTCGTGCCATGTTCAACCTCGCCGTTGAAACGGATGGTGATGATAAACGGCAAGCCTATGAGCAGCTGATAACCCGCTACGCAAGCTCGACAAATACCGCCATTCAACAGCAGGTTGCCCGCGCCATGTTCAATCTGGCCGTGACCTCCCGGGGTGAAGAGCAACTTCAGCGCTACCGCACGCTGATTGAGCATTTTGGATCATGGCAAGACGAAAAAATTCTCCTGCAGGTCGCGCGCACCATGTGGAACCTTGCGGTGGCGACCCGGGACCCTCAGGAAGAGACGCGGCTCTATCAGGAGTTGATTACCCGCTTTGCTACACACCCGAACAGTGATATTCAGTTGCAGGTTGCGCGAGCCATGTTCAATCTGGCCGGTGAGTCACAAGCGGTGGAAAAATCGCAGCGCTACCGCGATCTGATTGCACAGTTTGAACATCATGAGAGCGCCGCCATCCAGGAGCAGGTTGCGCGCGCCATGTTCAACCTGGCGATGATGGCCGGCGTTGAAGAGAAGGCCCGCTCCTACCGCCAACTGATTGACCGCTTTATAGCACACCCCGATGAAGCCGTTTTGGTGCAGGTTGCCCGCGCCATGTTAAACCTGGCGGCCGGGGCGCAGGGAGATGAAAAAAGAGCCGGATATCATGCCCTGATAGCGCGATTTATTACGGTGGAAAACGGCGCCATACAGCAGCAGGTGGCTCGCGCCATGTTTAATCTTGCCGTCACCGGAGGAGGTGAAGAGGAGATAGCGGGATACCAAAAATTGATCGCGCATTTTGAGTCACATCAGGATGACCATGTTTTACTGGAGGTGGCCCGCGCGATGTTCAACCTGGCCGTCATGGCGGAGGGGGAGGAGAAACGGCGAGGTTACCGCACGCTCATCGAACGCTTTGCCGGCGCGCAGAATTCGGCGATCTTGCTACGGGTCGCCCGCGCCATGCTAAATCTGGCCATCGCGACCAGTGATAAAGACGAAAAAATCGCGTTGTACCGTCAGCTGATTGACCGCTTTGCGGCACATCAAGACAGCGCTATTCAGCTGCAGGTTGCCCGCGCCATGTTTAATCTGGCCAAAGAGGCGGAAGGTGAGCAGCAAATAATGGGCTATCGTGGCCTGATTGATCGGTTTGCATCGGCAACCGATGAGGCGATTCAGCTGCAGGTTGCGCGAGCCATGTTTAACCTGGCGCTGGCGAGCGAGGGTGAGGATAAACTGCGCGGCTATCGCGAGCTGATGGTGAAATTTGACGCATATGAAAATGATGATATTCAGCTGCAAGTGGCTTGTGCAATGTTTAATTTATCTCTGGAGTCAGATGCGGATGAGTCTGCCAGACTGTGTCGCAAAATAATTAAACGCTTCAGAGGAAGTAATCAGCAGGATATATTAATGATTGTGGCTAAGGCCGAGGTGTTCCTCGCTAACGCACTGCTTACCCAAAATAAGTCAGATGAGATCAAGGGGTTGTTGCACGACTTTCATGCGTTATCCATTGTCATTGGCGGCCGCAGTGAATATAAAAAGTTAAAAGAGAGAGCGAGCTTTATTGAGCAACTCAATAATGCAAAGCCGCATGGGCTTTAAGGTCTGCATGAGTGCGTAAAACGGCACTGCGGGGCTGTTTTCAGGTGCGGATTGTGCGGGTGGATGGTTGCTGCACCGGTTACCCGATCGCTGGCCGATGCGTGCCGGCGTGTAAGTCAGCAGCCTGTGGGGGGCACCGTAAGGGCGGCATCGCGGATGCCGCCCTGCAGAACGGATAGATTAGCCGATGGTCATCAGGCTGGCGTTACCGCCGGCCGCGGCCGTATTGACGCTGATCGAACGTTCGAGCAGCAGGCGCTCAAGCAGCAGGTTTGTCTCGCCGTGGCCAAAGCCCTGCACCGACACAATCGCGCCGTCGCGGGCGGCCACGTCTTCGCACAGGGTGCGCAGGCGATCGGCATCGCCGTGGAAGATAACCGCGTCAAATGCCTCCGCCAGCGGGCTGGCGCTGCGGTCGATCGTCGCCTGAACCGCTGCCGGCAGGCGCGGATACAGCGCATCCGTCTGCGCGTCGCGCGCCCAGAGTACCCGGCTGCCCACGCTGGTGACCGCCGCCAGCTGGGTCAGCAAATCGGCCTCGCTGTCTGCCAGGCACAGTACCCGCTCACGCGGCAGCAGGGCAAAGGTATTGCGCTCGCCGGTTGGTCCCGGCAGCAGGCGGACGGTGCCGCTCTGTGCCAGCTCGCCGTAGCGTTGACACAGCGCGCGCAGCGCAGGCCGATCGCCGGCCCAGTCGCTCAGCGCCTGATGGGCCGCCAGCAGAGCGGGGCGCAGCGAGCTGTCCAGCGCATAGTCCGCGTCCTGGCGCGCCAGCGTAACGTTCAGCGCGTCATCCGGGCGGTGGGAGAGCAGGCGATAAAGATACAGCGGACCGCCGGCTTTCGGGCCGGTGCCGGAGAGGCCTTCGCCGCCGAACGGCTGTACGCCAACCACCGCGCCGACCATATTGCGGTTCACGTACAGATTACCGACCCGCGCCGCCGCGGTGACCTGCGCAATGGTTTCATCAATGCGGGTATGCACGCCCATGGTCAGCCCGTAGCCGCCGGCATTAATCGCTTCGACCAGCGCCGGCAGCTGGCTGCGGTTAAAGCGCACCACGTGCAGCACCGGGCCAAACACCTCCTTCTGCAGTTCGTCGACGCTGTTAAGTTCAATCAGGGTCGGCATCACAAAGGTGCCGCTCTCCCATTCGCGGCGATCCTGCAGCCGATCCTGTACCGCCTGATAGACGCGGTGGCCCTTGCTGCGCATCGTGTGAATATGGCGCTCAATCAGCTGCCGAGCGTCGTTATCGATAACCGGGCCGATATCCACCGCCAGGCGTCCCGGATTGCCCATGCGGTATTCGGCCATCGCGCCGCGCAGCATCTTCAGCGTATGTTCAGCCACGTCCTCCTGCACGCAGAGCAGTCGCAGCGCCGAGCAGCGCTGGCCGGCGCTGTCGAACGCTGAGGCAACGATGTCCATCACCACCTGTTCGGTCAACGCGGAAGAGTCGACGATCATCGCGTTCATGCCGCCGGTTTCGGCGATCAGCGGCGTTGGGCGGCCCTGCGGATCGAGACGATGGCTGACGCTGCGCTGCAGCAGGGTTGCGACCTCGGTAGAGCCGGTAAACATCACGCCGCGTACCCGGGCATCGCCGGTCAGCTGGGCGCCGACGGTGTCACCGCGGCCCGGCAGCAGCTGCAGCGCGCCCTGCGGTACACCCGCCTCCAGCAGGATTGCCACCGCCTGAGCGGCAATCAGCGGCGTCTGCTCCGCCGGTTTTGCCAGTACGCTGTTACCGGCAGCCAGCGCCGCCGCAACCTGACCGGTGAAGATTGCCAGCGGGAAGTTCCACGGGCTGATGCACACGACCGGTCCGAGCGGGCGATGGGTGTCGTTGTTAAAATCGTCGCGCACCTGGCCGGCATAGTAGTAGAGGAAATCGACCGCTTCGCGCACTTCAGCGATGGCGTTGGCGAAGGTTTTACCCGCCTCGCGCACCAGCAGGCCGAGCAGCTGCTGCAGCTGCGCATCCATCAGCTGTGCCGCGCGTTCGAGAATGGCCGCGCGCTCGCCGGCCGGGGTGGCAAACCAGATAGCACCGGCGTGCACCGCGGCGTCCAGCGCGCGGCTGACGTCCTGCTCGCTGGCTTCCTGCACGCTGCCGACGATGTCCTGCGCGTCGGCCGGATTGCGCACCGGTAGCGCCTCACCGTCGTCCACCTCGCCATCGATCAGCGGCTTAGCCTGCCAGCGCTGCGCTGCGCTGTTCAGCAGGGCGCTGGAAAGCGACGCCAGACGGTGTTCGTTAGCCAGATCCAGCCCGCTCGAGTTAGCGCGTTTCGCACCGTACAGATCGCCCGGCAGCGGAATTTTGGGATGCGGGAGCCCGACCGCCCCTTCCTGCCGGGCCAGCTTCTCAACGGCGCTCACCGGATCGGCCACCAGTTCATCGATTGGCAGGCTGGTATCGGCAATCCGGTTAACAAAGGAGGTGTTGGCACCGTTTTCTAACAGGCGGCGCACCAGGTAGGCCAGCAGGGTCTCGTGCGTACCGACCGGGGCGTAGATGCGGCAGGGCCGATTCAGCTTACCATCGGCCACTTTCCCGACCACCTGCTCGTACAGCGGCTCGCCCATACCGTGCAGGCACTGGAACTCATACTGCCCCGGATAGTAGTTGTTGCCGGCCAGCTGGTAGATTGCCGCCAGCGTGTGGGCGTTGTGGGTAGCGAACTGCGGATAGATAATATTGGGCACCGCCAGCAGTTTGCGCGCGCAGGCCAGATAGGAGATATCGGTGTAGACCTTGCGGGTATAAACCGGATACCCCTCCAGTCCCTCGGTCTGGGCGCGTTTAATTTCGCTATCCCAGTAGGCGCCTTTCACCAGGCGAATCATCAGCCGGCGGCGGCTGCGCTGCGCCAGCGCAATCAGCTCATCGATAACGAACGGGCAGCGCTTCTGATAAGCCTGAATCACAAAGCCGATGCCGTTCCAGCCTTCCAGCTCCGGCTCGAAGCAGAGTCTCTCCAGCAGATCGAGCGATATTTCCAGCCGATCGGCCTCTTCGGCGTCGATATTGATACCAATATCGTAGCTTTTCGCCAGCAGGGTAAGGGATTTCAGGATCGGATAGAGCTCCTCCATCACCCGCTCATACTGGGCGCGGCTGTAGCGCGGATGCAGCGCTGATAGCTTGATGGAGATCCCCGGGCCTTCATAAATTCCGCGGCCGTTAGAGGCCTTGCCGATGGCGTGAATGGCCTGTTGATAAGAGAGCAGATAGGCTTTGGCATCGCCGGCGGTCAGGGCCGCTTCACCCAGCATATCGTAGGAGTAGCGGAACCCCTTCTGTTCCATTTTGCGCGCGTTGGCCAGTGCCTCCGCGATGGTTTCACCGGTCACAAACTGCTCACCCATCAGGCGCATCGCCATATCGACACCCTTACGAATCAGCGGCTCGCCGCTTTTACCGATGATGCGATTGAGCGAACGGGAGAGGCTGGCCTCGTTGTGGGTAGCGACCAGCCGCCCGGTAAACAGCAGCCCCCAGGTGGCGGCATTAACAAATACCGACGCGCTGCGGCCAAGATGCGATTGCCAGTTGCCGTTGCTGATTTTGTCGCGGATCAGTGCGTCGCGGGTCGATTTGTCCGGGATGCGCAGCAGCGCCTCGGCGAGGCACATCAGCGCCACGCCTTCCTGCGATGAGAGGGAGAACTCCTGCAGCAGACTTTGCACCATACCGGCGCGTCCGCCTGCCCCTTTTTGGTGCCGCAGCGTATTGGCTAATTGGGTAGCCAGCTGCTGAGTGCGCTCCGCCAGCGGCGCGGGGAGGCGGGCCTGCTCCAGCAGCATCGGTACCGCATCGGTTTCCGGACGGCGCCAGGCGGCGGTAATGGTCGCGCGGGTGGCCGACTGCGGCAGCACCTGCTCGGCAAAATCGAGGAACGGCTGCGGCGCCTCATCCGGCACTCCTTCATCCCCGTCCGGCTGGGAGGAGGGCGGCGCCACCGGCAGCGATTCACCGGACTCAATCTGTGCTAAGTAGTTGAAAATAGCCTGTTTAATTAGCCAGTGTGGCGTACGATCGATGTGCTGTGCCGCCGCTTTAATCCGATCGCGCGTCGCATCATCCAGTTTCACACCCATGGTGGTGGTGCCCATTTGCAACAACTCCTTAAAACAGTGTTAACGATCTCTCTGCGCGCAATATCACTGAAGTTGCAACCAAGTGCAACCCGTCTGCGCCCGGCGCCCGCGAGTCGCGAATGAAGTTGTGATCGCCGTCTCTGTCAGAGGCGGCACGGCTTTTGCTGCAAGAGTCAGGCCAGCCCGGCGGCGGCAGTCGCAAGGGGTGGTGGGTGCAACCCGAAAAATTGTGAGTAAGTGCAACCTTTAAACATTGAGTTCGGCAAGCCGTTCACCTTTAGGTTACGGATGTGTTAAATCGTTTGTGCGCGGTAACGCTTTGCGGCAGGATACCGCGCCTCAGGGATAAGCGACGCCTTCACCGCCCCGTTCCGGCGGCATAACAACACTTCCCGGCAGGGAAATCATTCAGTGGAGAACCCGGATGACAGTCAGTACCCCCATGATGGTCACCTTCGTGATTTATATACTTGGCATGATTTTAATTGGCTTTATCGCCTGGCGATCAACAAAAAACTTTGACGACTACATCCTGGGCGGACGCAGCCTCGGCAGCGTGGTGACCGCGCTGTCGGCCGGGGCGTCAGACATGAGCGGCTGGCTGTTGATGGGCCTGCCGGGCGCCATTTTTCTCGCCGGCATCTCCGAAAGCTGGATTGCCATCGGCCTGATTATCGGCGCGTGGCTGAACTGGAAACTGGTGGCCGGCCGGCTGCGGGTGCATACCGAGCACAACAATAACGCCCTGACGCTGCCGGACTATTTCACCAGCCGGTTTGAAGACCGCAGCAAGCTGCTGCGGGTGATTTCGGCGGTGGTCATTCTGCTGTTTTTCACCATCTACTGCGCCTCCGGCGTCGTGGCGGGGGCGCGTCTGTTTGAAAGCACCTTCGGGATGAGCTACGAAACCGCGCTGTGGGCCGGGGCGGCCGCCACCATTCTCTACACCTTTGTCGGCGGCTTCCTCGCGGTGAGCTGGACCGATACCGTGCAGGCCAGCCTGATGATTTTTGCGCTGATCCTGACCCCGGTGTTCGTGATCCTTGCCGTGGGGGGCATCGATACCTCGGTCGCGGCGATTGCGGCTAAAAACAGCGAAAACCTCGATATGCTGAAGGGCCTGAATCTGGTTGCGGTGATCTCGCTGCTCGGCTGGGGACTGGGCTATTTCGGTCAGCCTCACATCCTGGCGCGCTTTATGGCCGCCGACTCACACCGCACCATTCGCGCCGCGCGTCGCATCGGCATGACCTGGATGATCCTCTGCCTTGGCGGCGCGGTGGCGGTGGGCTTCTTCGGTATCGCGTATTTTAACAATAACCCGGCGCAGGCCGGCGAGGTGTCCGAAAACGGCGAGCGGGTATTTATCGAACTGACCCGCCTGCTGTTTAACCCGTGGATTGCCGGGATCCTGCTGTCGGCGATCCTCGCGGCGGTGATGTCGACCCTGAGCTGCCAGCTGCTGGTCTGCTCCAGCGCGCTGACCGAAGATCTCTACAAGGCCTTTCTGCGCAAAAACGCCAGCCAGCGTGAGCTGGTGTGGGTCGGGCGGATCATGGTGCTGGTGGTCGCCGCGGTGGCCATCGCGCTGGCGGCCAACCCGGAAAACCGCGTCCTCGGCCTGGTCAGCTACGCGTGGGCCGGGTTTGGCGCCGCGTTTGGCCCGGTGGTACTGCTGTCGGTGCTCTGGCCACGTATGACCCGCAACGGCGCGCTGGCCGGGATGGTCGTCGGAGCCGTGACCGTGCTGGTGTGGAAACAGTACGCGTGGCTCGGCCTGTATGAAATCATTCCGGGTTTCCTGTTCGCCAGCCTCGCCATTGTGGTGGTCAGCCTGCTGGGCACCGCGCCGTCGACCGCGACGCGCGAGCGCTTCCGTCAGGCCGATGCCGAGTATCACACTCACTAACGGCATTCCCTACTCACCGGCCCGCCGTCGCGGGCCGGTAAGCGTCCGGCATCCGCCCGCGCGCGTCAAAAAAAATATCCCGCCCCCTGCTTGTATTTCTTTACGCGATAATGATAATTGCTCTCGTTCGCATTTTACGTTAATTGACATTTCTTGACCGTACTTGCCTTGCGAGGTGCCTTGCCATGTTTGTGCCTTTTTTGATTATGCTGCGTGAGGGGCTGGAAGCGGCGCTGTTGGTGAGCTTGATAGCCAGCTATCTGCAGCGCACCGGGCGCGCCCGCTGGTTTCCTGTGATGTGGGGCGGCGTGGCGGCGGCGGTGGGGCTCTGCCTTGCGCTGGGAATGGCCATCAACGCCACGACCGGCGAGTTTCCGCAAAAGCAGCAGGAGCTGTTTGAGGGCGTTGTCGCGGCGATCGCCGTGGTGATCCTCAGCGCGATGGTGCTATGGATGCGTAACGCATCGCATCATGTGAAAGCGCAGCTGGAGCAGGCGGTCGAGGCGGCGCTGACCGCGCGTCCCGGCAGCGGCTGGCCGCTGGTGCTGATGGTGTTTCTCGCTGTTGCCCGTGAAGGACTCGAATCGGTGTTCTTCCTGCTGGCCGCCTTCGGTCAGGATGTCGGCGTGGCGCCGCCGGTCGGCGCGCTGCTCGGTCTGGCCAGCGCGGTGGCGCTGGGCGGAGTGATCTACTGGGGCGGCGTGCGGATTAATCTTGCGGCGTTTTTTCGCTGGACCAGCCTGGTGATGCTGTTTGTCGCCGCCGGACTGGCCGCCAGTGCGATCCGCGCCTTCCACGAGGCCGGCTGGTGGAATCACGGGCAGGGCATCGCCTTTGACTTGAGCGGAGTTCTGACGACGCACAGCCTGACTGGCACCCTGCTGGAAGCGCTGTTGGGTTATCAGGAGGCACCGAGCGTCTCTGAGGTCGCGGCGTGGCTGCTCTATCTGCTACCGGCCCTGTGCCTGTTCTTTCTGCCCGCGCGCCGGACGGCGAGCGCCGCCGCGCGCTGATGGTTGGCCGCCGCGCCTGGCGACGGCCGTACTTTTTACCCCTTCTGACTGGGAAATAACATGAAACTCTCCTTTTTACCGTCGGCGCTGGCGGTGGCTATCTGTGCGCTAAGCGGCAGCGGCGCAGCCCGGGCCGGGACGGTTCCGCAGGTGGCCATCAGCGTTACCGACACGCAGTGCCAGCCGATGACGGTGAGCGTCCCGGCGGGCAAGACGCAGTTCATTATTCGCAACCTCAGCCAGAAGGCGCTGGAGTGGGAGATCCTGCAGGGGGTAATGGTGGTGGAGGAGCGTGAAAACATCGCCCCCGGCTTTACGCAAAAAATGACCGTGAATCTGCCCGCGGGCGCGTATCAGATGACCTGCGGCCTGCTCAGCAATCCGCGCGGAAAGCTGGTGGTTACCGCGGCGGCCGGGGCCGGGGCCGGCACACTCCCCCCGTCGGCCGCGTTGGCGCTGGCTGGACCGTTAGCCGATTACAAGCAGTGGGTGATGCAGCAGGTCAGTGAGCTGGTCACGCAAACGGCTGCCTTTACCGCCGCGGTGAAGGCCAACGACATCGCGAAAGCCAAAGCGCTGTACGCGCCTGCGCGCAGTCACTATGAGCGGATTGAGCCGATCGCTGAACTGTTTGCCGATCTCGACGGGCGCATTGATGCCCGCGAGGATGACTACGAGCAGAAAGCACAGGACCCCAGCTTCACCGGCTTTCACCGGCTGGAAAAGGCGCTGTTTGCCGATAACAGCACCGCCGGGATGGTGACGATTGCGGATCGCCTGCGGCAGGATACGCTGGCGCTGCAGCAGCGCATCGGGGCGCTGGCGTTTCCCGCCGCTAAGGTGGTGGGCGGCGCCGCGGCGCTGGTAGAGGAGATCGCGGCCAGTAAATTGAGTGGGGAAGAAGAGCGCTACAGCCGCACCGACCTGGCCGATTTCCAGGCTAACATCGACGGCGCGCAAAAGATTGTTGCGCTGTTCCGCCCGCAGCTGCTCAGGGCCGATGCGGCCCTGCTGGCAAAAATCGAGGCTAACTTCAGCCGGGTGAACGGCGTACTGGAGAAATACCGACAGGGCGACGGCTTCGCCTCCTACGATACGCTGACCGTCGCCGATCGTAATGCCATGAAAGGGCCGATCACCGCGCTGGCAGAAGATTTGGCGCTGCTACGCGGCACGCTCGGTCTGGACTGAGGCCATGAGTAAAACGCGTAATCTCGCACAGCCGGCGCGTCGCCGGCTGCTTCAGGGCCTTGGCATGCTCAGTGGTGCGGCCGCGTTCGCGGGAGGCTGTCCGCTGGCCGTAGGCAACGCGGCGATCCCGGCGGCGGCGGATCCCCGGATGCAGCAGCAGCCGTTTTACGGCATCCATCAGGCCGGCATCACCACGCCGCAGCAGGCGGCGATGATGCTGGTGGCCTTTGATGTACTGGCCACCGATAAAGCAGAGCTGATCCGCCTGTTCCGCCTGTTAACCGATCGGATTGCCTTTCTGACCCGCGGCGGAGAGGCACCGGCGGTGGCCAATCCGCAGCTGCCGCCGAAGGATTCGGGCATACTCGGCCGGCACATTGCGCCGGATAACCTGACAGTGACAGTGTCACTTGGTGCCAGCCTGTTCGACGCGCGCTACGGCCTGGCCGCGCATCAGCCGCGCCAGCTGCGACCGATGACCCGCTTCCCCAATGACGCGCTGGATGCCGCCCAGTGTCACGGCGATCTGCTGCTACAGATATGCGCTAACCATCAGGATACGGTGATCCACGCGCTGCGCGACATTATCAAACAGGCTCCGGACCTCCTCGGCGTACGCTGGCGGCGTGAGGGCTTTATTGGCGATCGCGCCGCCTGCCGTGCCGGAGGGGAAACGCCGATTAACCTGCTGGGATTTAAAGACGGTACCGCCAATCCCAACGTTGACGATACCGCGCTGATGCGGAAAATCCTGTGGGTGGGACGGGAATCGGACGAGCCGGCGTGGTGCGCCGGCGGGAGTTACCAGGCGGTGCGGATCATTCAGTTTCGCGTTGAGTTTTGGGATCGTACGCCGCTGCGCGAACAGGAACACATCTTCGGCCGGCACAAACTGAGCGGCGCCCCGCTGGGCGGGCGTCACGAGCATGAGGTACCGGATTATGTAAGCGATCCAACCGGCCAGACGATCCCGCTGGATGCGCATATCCGGCTGGCTAATCCGCGTACGCCGGAAACCCAGTCCAGTTTGATGCTGCGCCGTGGTTACAGCTATTCCGCCGGTATAACGGCCTCCGGCCAGCTGGACATGGGGCTGCTGTTTGTCTGCTACCAGCACGATCTGGAAAAGGGTTTTCTTACGGTTCAGGAGCGATTAAACGGCGAAGCGCTGGAGGAGTATATAAAACCCGTTGGCGGGGGGTACTTTTTCGCCCTTCCGGGCGTAGTGTCGTCAGCGGCTTATCTGGCTCAGGGGTTACTGGAGGCGTAGCGGCTATTTTTTGACCGGGTCGCGCGGCGCACCGACATTATCCTGGTTGCCGGACGGCCTGGTAAATTATCAGCATGATGCCGACTATGCCGGCGGGGCGGAATAAAAATAACATTTACTTTCAATGTGTTAAATTATACCGATGCCGCACAGGTACCATGACGAAAAAAATATTCTGCGATAAGGTAAAAATCGTGTTGCAAACTGGCGATAATATGTTGCACTTTACATAGCAGTACTCGTTGCAGTTTCACAACCATGACGGAGTGGGTGAATGAGAAAGTCCTTATGTGGACCCTTCGCAGTACGTCACCATCGCCTCGCTGTCTTTCGCGAGGGCGCTTCTCCCACTTCGCTGACTTTCTGCGTTTTCACGCTATCTCCAACGGCAAACCTCAGTTCCAGACCCTGTCAGCGCCGCGGGCGATTGACCTGTGCCCCGACGCCTTTGTCCACCCTGCCACGGCTCACAAGGGAGCCAATGACCTCTAAAGCGTTCACTAATCGCACCGCCATGCCGGCGGGCGGCAAATGAAACCAACTGTAAGGTGCCACTATGGGAAGACAGAAAGCAGTGATCAAAGCACGTCGTGAAGCGCGTCGCGTGCTTCGTAGCGATTCACGCAGTCACCGTCAGCGTGAAGAAGAATCGGTCACCTCGCTTGTGCAAATGAGTGGCCTGGATGCGATTGGTATGGCGCGGGACAGCCGCGACAATTCGCCAATCCACGCCAGAAACGAGGCTCAGGCGCGCTATCTTAACGCCATAGAAACAAAGCAACTGGTCTTCGCCACCGGCGAAGCGGGCTGTGGTAAAACCTGGATCAGCGCCGCGAAAGCCGCTGAAGCCCTGATTCATAAGGACGTGGAGCGGATCATCGTCACCCGTCCGGTACTGCAGGCGGATGAAGATCTCGGCTTTCTACCCGGCGACGTCGCCGAAAAATTCGCGCCGTATTTCCGGCCGGTTTACGACGTCCTGGTCAAACGGCTGGGCTCTTCGTTTATGCAATATTGCCTGCGTCCGGAGATCGGCAAAGTGGAAATTGCCCCCTTTGCCTATATGCGCGGCCGGACGTTTGAGAACGCTTTTGTCATCCTCGATGAGGCGCAAAACGTGACCGCTGCGCAGATGAAGATGTTTCTTACCCGCCTGGGTGAAAACGTTACCGTGATTGTCAACGGGGATATCACCCAATGCGATTTGCCGTCCGGAGTGCAGTCCGGCCTGAGCGACGCGCTGGCGCGTTTCAGTGAAGACGACCTGGTCGGACTGGTGCGCTTTACTCAGGACGACTGCGTGCGCTCCACCCTCTGTCAGCGCTCGCTGGCGGCCTACAGCTAACGCTCTCTCCCGGTGGCCAACGCGCCGGGGAGACGCCGAACGCCGGCCTGAACCCTGGTTCAGGCCTTTTTTATGGCGTGAGGCGGCCTGCCAGCTACCAGCCCGGCGCGCTTGCGCAGTCGCTGCCGTTATCCACACAGCCCTGGCGGCGGATCCTTTCCATACGGCTATCGCGGTGCCAATGGCCTTGTGCGTCTGTGCGGTACAGCGGCGCACCATGGGTTTGCAGCGCGGAGGGCGGGGAAGGCGCCGATGGCGCTGGGTCGACGCAGGCGGTCAGGCCGGCGATTAGCGTAAGAAAAATGGGTAAGCGGGGCATCGCATCACTCCGTTGCGGTCGTTACACCAGGGGGCACAGTCTACAGGTTTTACGTGCCCGGGCGCGCGGTATTGGCGGTCATTTTTGGGAGAGTACGGCCGCGGCGGCGGGAAGGGCGCGGCGGCCCGCTCTCCTTCCACCGGCGGCGGCCAACAAAAAAGCCTGAACGTCAGTTCAGGCTTTCTCGTGAAATAATGGCGGTGAGGGAGGGATTCGAACCCTCGATACGTTGCCGTATACACACTTTCCAGGCGTGCTCCTTCAGCCACTCGGACACCTCACCACATTGTCAGCTGCGCCAGTGAAGGCGGCAACGGGGCGCTACTATAGGGAGTCGAGCGTATGCGGTCAAGCAGTATTTTTCCCCGTGCTTTTATTCGGTTAACGTGTGAGCAAAGGCCGATCGGCAGGGCGGGGCCTGGGGGATCGCCGGGGCGGAGGACGAAATCGTGCAAAAGGAGCAGCAGCGTCACCCGCGGTGCCGCAGCGCAGAAGCCGGCCAGAATGAAAAGCGTGAGTCGGCTGGCTAAGCCTGCTGAGCGGGGGCAGGTCGAAGCGCGCGCCGCCCGTCGCCACATGCCGAAATGACCACGCTTGCGGACGGTCTGAGGGGGGGGGAATGCCCGCCATCGCACGCGCATCACGAGCCGCGCGGCCGTCACGGGGGGCGCCGCGTTAACTATTGCCTGGTGCCGTTCCTCTTCGGATACATTGCGGATTAGCGGAGCAGGAATACCGCGTATCCGCTTTGCACAACAGACCCGTCCGGGAAGAACCCGGCCCTCAGAGGAGAAAAGCCGGGTAGTTACCGGCAGAGAACGCGTTGTTCGATAGCCATGTTCCGCACGCCAGAGTCCGCCGGAAACAGCGAGGGCGATGGCTCTCAGCCGTTCAGCGCCATCGTCACCGGGGCTCCCCAGACCGGCTTCTCGCCGGGTGTCTGCCGCGAGGAGGCGCCTGCTACCGCCCGTCAACGCGCGAATTAAACCGATCGCCTGATGCAGCGACGACGGCGTCGAGCCGTTGTCGGATACGCGGCTTTCCAGCGGACGCTTCGGCCGATCGGTTCGCGTTCGCACGGACCTTGCCCTTCCGGTCGCATCGGCCTGTCAGGCCGACAGCACTGGGGGAGGGGCTCAGGCCTGAACGCCAGCGCGGGCCTCTTCGGGCAGAGGCGGTGAGAGCGGGAGCTCCGGCGCTGCCTCCCTGAGGCGTGCCCGACGGTGAGGTGAGGACCGTCAGCGCGGGAACCTTCCGCGAGGCGGGGGCGGCGTCCCTCGCAGAGTCTGCCGATAAAAAAGCCTGAACGTCGGCTCAGGCTTTTTCGTAAAGACGCTGGCGATGAGGGAGGAATGCCACCCTTCGATATCACTCAGTAAAACGCTATTAGTCAAAAGTTATGGTTGCCATCAAAAATACCACAATGATATGACGCAGTTACTGGCTCAGGCCACCTCCACGATATCTCCGCACTTTCTATTTCCTGGAGCGTATTGACGAGATGCATCTTCTTTTGCATTAGGCCCTCAACAACAAGCGCCGCTTGCAGCGTCCGGCACCGAAAGCAAAAAATGCGATTTATTCAACTACGCCCACCGGAATATCACCGGGCGTTTTTGGGAAAGTCTGACATCCCGCCTCTGCCGGCTTATCGCATTATTTCACGGCGCGTCAGTCAGGCTGATAATAACCAGAAGAATTTACTTATACGGGTAATTTTCCGCGCGGTTGCGGTGCGACAAGCCTGGCATCCGCGCGGTCCGCTGCAAGGATGCGTAGTCTGGCTCGGCGTGATGTGAATATTCCTGCGGCCGGGCCTGAGGCCGGCGAGTATAATCGACAAGATGGCGACGACAGGTAACAGTTCAGTTTTTCAAATACGCGCTGACGTCTGGCCCCGCACGGGGTGATTACCGGACAAAATCAGACCTTTCGGGTTGCTGTTGCTATTTTGTACGATTGTGATCGTGAGCAACGCTGCGCGCGGAGTGCGCGGCCCCATACCGCGGGGCCTGCGGGGTGTTCTAAGAAAATTCTTACAAATCAGTGAGATGATCGAAATACGTTAACGGAGCATCACTGTTAAGTTTTGTTACACTTTTTCATTTCCACACTATAGCTGAAGATTTCTACACTCCGGAATTGTGCTTTATCCGAAAAATGTCTTTTTCAGAAAAATGCTCAACCGTACCGTGTCGATATGCTGGTGAAGGGATCGCGCCCGCTTGTATTCCGAAGTGTTGATTCTTGTTGGATGATAAGAACCGGAATGTTGTTCTGGCCGGGGTTGCTTTTCGTCATGATGACTCACTGGCATTGACCGTTTCTATTACTCCATAGAACAGGGACAGCCATGTCTAACTCTTCCTTTCAGTCCGAAATACCCAAAGCGCGTATTAACCTCAAACTTGATTTGCACACGGGGGGCGCCAGCAAGAAAACCGAGCTCCCGCTGAAATTACTGGTAACGGGCGATTTCAGTCACGGCCAGGCGTCTGCGCCACTGTCAGAGCGCAGCAAAGTGAATCTGAATAAAAATAACT
>NZ_MRBS01000010.1 GCF_001922585.1 Pantoea sp. 1.19
TGCCTGGCGGCTGTAGCGCGGTGGTCCCACCTGACCCCATGCCGAACTCAGAAGTGAAACGCCGTAGCGCCGATGGTAGTGTGGGGCCTCCCCATGCGAGAGTAGGGAACTGCCAGGCATCAAATTACGACCAGACGCTGGTCATGACCGTTTCGGTGACGCGAATCGGGCGAGTTACCTGAAGCACGCACGCAATAGCGGGCATCAGTACAGAATCGGTGGAGCGGTAGTTCAGTTGGTTAGAATACCTGCCTGTCACGCAGGGGGTCGCGGGTTCGAGCCCCGTCCGTTCCGCCACCCTATTTAGGGGCGTAGTTCAATTGGTAGAGCACCGGTCTCCAAAACCGGGTGTTGGGGGTTCGAGTCCCTCCGCCCCTGCCAGAATTTAGAATCCTTTGCTCAGGCAAAGGATTTTTTTTTGCCTGACGATCCGCTGCCGGCACACAGTGGCTACAGAAGCGGGCTGCCTGGGCAGCCCTCTCCACACTATCTACCCGTTCACTGCCACTGGCTGTTTTAATAACTGGCGAATAGATGCCTGCTGATCGCTATTTTGCAGCCAGACGGCATAAAGCGGTCTTACGGCGGTGGGCGTATTCGCCACCGGCATCAGATCTTCGTATACCTTTCCCCAGCCTTCGGGCAGAAACGCACAGGCCGCCGTCGTGGCCAGCATTTGACGCGTCAGGCTGGCCGAGGTGGTGGTCAGGATCGGAAGATCATCCGCCCCGGCCAGATAACCCTCGTGCTGATGAAAGTCGGCGCCCCATTCCACCTTGATGTAGGGATACTTCTCGCGCTTTTCGCTCTGACGCGAGCGGAAAAGCGTTAATGAGATATGGCCCACCTGCTGGCTGGTCAGTTCATCCATTTTGGGCGCCTCCGTGGTTATCAGCAGGTCTAACTGCCTTTCGTGCAGCTGCTTAACCAGTAACTGCCGCTGCGCCACACGCGCCTCCAGATGCAGATTTTCGCGGGTTTCATACAGGGTCTGTAGCCAGGGAGTGAGATAGGCTTCCCACAGCGAAGCGCTGGCGCCAATGGACAGCTCATTGTGCTCCTGCGTATGCGACACCTCTTTGCGCGCCATCGTCCAGGTATTCATTAATGTTTCAGCGTAGGGAAGCAGGCGCTCACCGGCGGAAGTGAGCCGGATATTATTACGATGGCGCGTAAACAGATTTACACCCAGCTGATTTTCCAGCTGGCGTATGCGAAAGCTTACCGCAGATTGTGTGAGGTAAAGTGCTTCGGCCGCGCGCCCAAAATGTCGCGTCCGACTGACTTCCAGGAAGGTTTTTAGTAATTCTGTATCCACGGTCATCCCCCAAAAAATGTTTGTCGAGATGATTTAAATGTTTTGTTTTACACTCTGTCAAGCCTATCTAATACTCCGCGCCATAAATAGCACGGCCATAAAAGAGTTAGGAGCGTGTAAAATGGCGGAAAGCTTCGCAACAACCAACCGTTTTTTTGATAACAAGCACTACCCGCGTGGTTTCTCACGCCACGGCGATTTTACCATCAAAGAAGCGCAGCTTCTTGAGCGTCACGGATACGCATTTAACGAATTGGACCTTGCTAAACGCGAGCCGGTGACGGAAGAAGAGCGTTTATTTATTGAGGTGTGCCGCGGTATTCGGGAGCCGCATACGGAAGCTGAGCGGGTATGGAGCAAGTACATGTCCCGCATTAAGCGTCCCAAACGTTTTCACACCCTTTCTGGTGGTAAACCACAGATGGAAGGTGTGGAAGACTACAGCGACAGCGATGATTAATTAACGGGGCCTCACGGCCCCTTTTTTTTATTCCAGCTGTTGGTAGAGTTGCAACAGCAAGCGATCGATCCCGCGATAGGCGACGGCTTCCATCAAATGCGCGCGCTGTATCTTCTCCTGACCGTCTAAATCCGCCAGCGTGCGGGATACCCGCAGTAGCCGCTGCCAGGCGCGTACCGACAGTCCCAGCGCGTATAGTGCCTCTTCCAGCCAGCGGGCGTCTGCGCTGGCGATCGCGCAGTACCGGCTGATGTCCGCATTGTTCATCCAGGCGTTTACCTTTCCTGCTCGCGCCAGCTGCCGCTCGCGAACCTGCGCCACTCGCGCTGCCACGCTGGCACTGTTCTCCACTTCATCTCGCGGCTTGCTGAGCGTGCCGGGTGGGAGCAGAGGAACCTCCAGTGACAGATCAAAACGATCGAGCAAGGGGCCGGAGAGCTTATTCAGATAGCGCAGCACCTGCCGCGGAGAAGCACGATTGTGTGCGCCGGTATAGTGTCCGCCCGGACTGGGATTCATCGCTGCAATCAGCTGAAAGCGGGCGGGGAAGGTCACGCTGGCTCGTGCGCGGGAGAGGGTGATGCTTCCCGCTTCCAGCGGCTGTCGCAGCGCGTCCAGCGTGTGGCGTTGAAACTCCGGGAGCTCATCCAGAAACAACACGCCGTGATGGGCAAGTGAGATCTCGCCGGGTCGGGGGATAGTACCTCCGCCGACCAGCGCATGCAGCGTGGCGCTGTGGTGTGGCGCCCGAAAGGGACGCTGTCGCCATGCCGGACGCGCGGTTCCGGGCCCGATCAGGCTGTACAGCGCGGCAGACTCCAGCGCCTGCTGCTCATCCAGCGGCGGTAGCAGCGCAGGCAGCCTGGAGGCCAGCATCGTTTTACCGGTCCCCGGAGGCCCAATGAACAGCAGATTATGTCCCCCTGCCGCCGCCACCTCCAGCGCTCTGCGTGCCTGGTGTTGACCAATAATTTCACTGAGATCGCCGTCGCAAACGGCCGGTGAGGGCGGTGAGGCCGCTGCGCTGGGAAGATTATCCTCACCGCGCAGGAAGGCGCAGACTTCAAGCAGGTGTCCGGCGATGCGGTGCTCACCGGACTGAATCAAACCGATCTCTGCGCTGTTGTCCCCGGCGATGATCAGGGCACGGCCGTCCTGATGAGCGGCCAGGGCAGCGGGAATCGCGCCCTGCACTCCCTTTAATCCCCCATGCAGCGTCAATTCTCCGAGAAACTCCAGTTGAGCGAGCCGTTCAGCCGGCAGCTGAGCGGAAGCGGCGAGGATGGCCAGCGCAATCGGCAGATCGTAGCGCCCCCCCTCTTTGGGCAAGTCTGCCGGTGCTAAATTAATGGTCAGCCGCTGGGAGGGAAAGCGAAAGCCGCTGTTAAGCAGGGCGCTGCGAACGCGATCGCGGGCTTCTTTGACGGTTTTTTCCGGCAGGCCCACCAGCGTCATTGCCGGCAGCCCACCGCTGACGTGGGCTTCCACCGACACCAGCGGCGCCTGCATTCCAAATGCGGCGCGCGTATATACCGTAGCTAGTGACATGCTCTTCTCCTGTTGACGGCGCGCCAGTGTGGCCTCCGTCATCGGCGCTGAACAGCGCTCGTGTTCCGCTTTGCGCAGCGTCTTCCAAAAGTTTCACCAGGCTTGTCGGTGCGGCACGCGATAGGTGAGCAGCTATTGCCACGGCGGATGATGTCCGTCGGCAGGGTAAAAATGAAAAATTCTCATGGCCGGGTATATATCTCTGTTAATCATTAGGTTGATAGCAATATGCAGCTCGGGATAACCGCGTGAACATGAAAAAAAATTGCCATCTGAAGGATAACTGTGATAACTCTGTAGGCATTACTTCGAACTGATAAGTTTTTAAACCGACAATGACAGCCCTTCTACGCGTGATTAGCCTGGTCGTAATTAGCGTGGTGGTGATTATTATCCCACCGTGCGGGGCTGCACTCGGAGAAAGAAAGGCTTAAAAATCAAGTCTGAATTCAAAGAACCCCCGCACCGACAGGTCCGGGGGTTTTTTATTTTCAGGGTTTTCATGACAGAGGGATGAAAGATGAACAGTAGAATAAAATGCTGTTTTTCCCGAAAAGAGGCGGGGGAATAACTATGAATGGTGCTCAGTGGGTGGTTCAGGCGTTGCGTGCGCAGGGGGTTGATACGGTATTCGGCTACCCCGGTGGGGCGATTATGCCGGTGTATGATGCGCTCTACGACGGCGGTGTTGACCATCTACTGTGCCGCCATGAACAAGGTGCGGTGATGGCAGCGATAGGCTTTGCCCGCGCAACCGGCAAGGTCGGGGTGTGCATCGCTACCTCCGGTCCCGGTGCCACTAACCTGATTACCGGACTGGCCGACGCGATGATGGACTCCATTCCGGTGGTTGCCATCACCGGTCAGGTAGCCTCCCCGCTGATCGGCACCGATGCTTTTCAGGAAATTGATGTCCTCGGACTGTCGCTGGCTTGCACCAAACATAGCTTCCTGGTGTCGTCGCTGGACGAATTGCCGGCGGTGATGGCGGAAGCCTTCGCCATTGCGGTATCGGGACGTCCCGGGCCGGTGCTGGTTGATATCCCTAAAGATATACAACTGGCCTGCGGCGATTTGCCACCCCACCTGCTGCCCGTTGAAGAGCACCATGACTTCCCCACCGCGGAGCTGCAGCAGGCGCGAGCCATGCTGGCCGATGCGGCAAAGCCGGTTTTATACATTGGCGGCGGCGTTGGCATGGCTCAGGCGGTACCGGCCCTGCGCGAGCTGGTGCAGGCGACCGGTATTCCAAGCGTAGTGACGCTGAAGGGGCTGGGCGCGATCGGAGCCGATGATCCACACTATCTTGGCATGCTGGGGATGCACGGCACCAAAGCGGCCAACCTCGCCGTGCAGGCGTGCGATCTGCTGATCGCCGTTGGCGCGCGGTTTGATGATCGTGTCACCGGTAAGCTGAACACGTTTGCACCGCACGCGCAGGTGATCCATCTGGATATCGACCCGGCAGAGTTGAATAAGCTACGTCAGGCGCACGTCAGCCTGCGCGGCGACCTGAACGCGCTGTTACCCGCGCTGGCTCAGCCACTGACGATTGCGGCGTGGCAGCGCGACGTGCAGCGGCTCAAAAGCGAGCACGCCTGGCGCTACGATCATCCCGGTGAGGCCATTTTTGCCCCGCTGTTCCTTAAGCAGCTCTCCGACCGTAAACCGGCCCGCACGGTGATCACGACCGACGTTGGTCAGCATCAAATGTGGGCTGCACAGCATATCCAGGTGGATGCACCGGAAGATTTCATCACCTCCAGCGGCTTGGGAACGATGGGGTTTGGCCTGCCCGCCGCAGTGGGTGCGCAGGTGGCGCGCCCTCACGATACGGTGATTTGCGTGTCGGGCGATGGCTCATTCATGATGAATGTGCAGGAGCTGGGTACCCTTAAGCGCAAGCAGCTGCCGTTAAAAATTGTGCTGCTGGATAACCAGCGGCTGGGCATGGTGCGCCAGTGGCAGCAGCTGTTCTTTGCTGAGCGCTACAGTGAAACCAATCTCTCTGATAATCCCGATTTCCTGACGCTGGCCAGCGCATTTGATATCCCTGGCCAGCGCGTGACCCGTAAAGACCAGGTCGACGCCGCATTAGACGCTCTGCTGAATAGCGATGGGCCTTACATGCTGCATGTCTCGATCGACGAGCATGAAAACGTCTGGCCGCTGGTACCACCGGGCGCCAGTAATGCAAACATGATGGAGAAAACCGCATGAATCAGCATCAATTGTCTATCGAAGCCCGTTTTCGCCCGGAAATACTGGAGCGCATTTTGCGCGTGGTTCGCCATCGCGGTTTTCAGGTCTGCGCGATGAATATGGCATCGGCGCATGACGCTGACAGCATTAATATCGAATTGACCGTTGCCAGCCAGCGGCCTGTCGATTTACTGTCAACGCAACTGAGCAAGCTGATGGACGTCGCTTGCGTTCAGGTACAACAACAGACAACACAACATATCCGCGCACACGCGTAACAAGGAACAGAGTATGAGCACGAAAAAAGCTGACTTTATTTGGTTTAACGGCGAGATGGTGAAGTGGGAGGAGGCTAAAGTCAGCGTAATGTCTCACGCCCTGCATTACGGTACGTCCGTGTTTGAAGGTGTGCGCTGCTACGACTCTCATCTGGGCCCGGTGGTGTTTCGCCATCGTGAGCACATGCAGCGTCTGCATGATTCAGCCAAAATCTACCGTTTCCCACTGCCTTACAGCGTTGATCAGCTGATGGACGCCTGTCGCGACGTGCTGCGTAAAAATAACCTGAAGAGCGCGTATATCCGCCCGCTGGCGTTTGTCGGCGATGTGGGGCTGGGGGTCAATCCGCCGGATGGCTATCAGACTGACGTGATCATCGCGGCGTTCCCGTGGGGGGCCTATCTGGGGGCCGAAGCGCTGGAGCAGGGGATCGATGCGATGGTTTCTTCCTGGAACCGCGTGGCGCCTAACACGCTGCCAACCGCGGCGAAAGCCGGTGGTAACTATCTCTCTTCGCTGCTGGTTGGCAGCGAAGCACGACGTCATGGCTATCAGGAAGGGATCGCACTGGATACGCACGGTTACATCTCTGAAGGCGCCGGTGAAAACCTGTTTGAAGTGAAGGACGGTGTGCTGTTTACCCCGCCGTTCACCTCGTCCGCACTGCCGGGCATTACCCGCGATGCGATTATCACCCTGGCGAAAGACCTGGGTATTGAAGTGCGTGAGCAGGTGCTGTCAAGGGAGTCGCTCTATCTGTCCGATGAGGTCTTTATGTCCGGCACCGCAGCGGAGATCACGCCGGTCCGCAGCGTGGATGGCATCCAGGTGGGCGCCGGTAAACGTGGTCCGGTGACGCAGCGCATTCAGGAGGCCTTCTTCGGTCTGTTTACCGGCAAAACCGAAGACAAATGGGGCTGGCTGGATCAGGTCGACCGCTAAGTTTTTATTGCTATTCGCGGGCGACAGCAGTGGCCCGCATTCCGTACAGACTGGAGTATACCGAGCATGCCTAAGTACCGTTCCGCCACTACCACACACGGCCGCAACATGGCGGGCGCCCGCGCGCTATGGCGCGCCACTGGAATGACCGATGACGATTTCGGCAAGCCGATTATCGCCGTGGTCAACTCCTTCACCCAATTTGTCCCGGGCCACGTGCACCTGCGCGATCTGGGTAAGCTGGTCGCCGAGCAGATTGAAGCCGCCGGCGGCGTGGCCAAAGAGTTCAACACCATTGCCGTCGACGACGGTATCGCCATGGGACACGGTGGCATGCTCTACTCGCTGCCGTCGCGCGAGCTGATTGCCGATTCAGTGGAGTATATGGTTAACGCCCACTGCGCTGACGCGATGGTGTGTATCTCCAACTGCGACAAAATCACGCCGGGTATGCTGATGGCCGCAATGCGTCTGAACATTCCGGCCATTTTTGTCTCCGGTGGTCCCATGGAGGCGGGGAAAACCAAGTTGTCCGATCAGATCATCAAGCTGGACCTGGTCGATGCGATGATTCAGGGCGCTAATCCGAACGTATCGGACGCGGAAAGCGAGCAAATCGAGCGTTCCGCCTGCCCGACCTGCGGCTCCTGCTCAGGCATGTTCACCGCGAACTCCATGAACTGCCTGACCGAGGCGCTGGGGCTGTCGCAGCCCGGCAACGGCTCGCTGTTGGCGACCCATGCCGATCGTAAGCAGCTGTTTATCAACGCCGGTAAGCGCATTGTTGGCCTGGCAAAGCGCTATTATGAGCAGGATGATGAGAGCGTACTGCCGCGCAATATCGCCAGCAAAACCGCCTTTGAGAATGCCATGACGCTGGACATAGCTATGGGCGGCTCGACCAATACCGTTCTGCACCTGCTGGCCGCTGCGCAGGAGGGAGAGGTCGAGTTCAATATTTCGGATATCGACCGCCTGTCGCGCCATGTGCCGCATCTGTGCAAAGTGGCTCCAAGCACGCAGAAATACCATATGGAAGACGTCCATCGCGCCGGCGGGGTGATCGGTATTCTTGGTGAGTTGGACCGCGCCGGCCTGCTGAAGACTGATGTGCCAAACGTGCTCGGGACGACGCTGCGCGAGACGCTGGATCAGTATGACATCATGCTTACTCAGGACGAGGCGGTGAAAACGATGTTCCGCGCCGGTCCTGCCGGGATCCGTACCACGCAGGCTTTTTCGCAGAATTGTCGCTGGGATACGCTCGATGATGATCGTCAGCAGGGCTGTATCCGTACAAAAGAACACGCCTTTAGTCAGGACGGTGGTCTGGCAGTGCTGTATGGCAACCTGGCGCAGGATGGCTGTATTGTAAAAACCGCCGGCGTGGATGAAGAGAACCTGACCTTCCGCGGGCCGGCCAAAGTGTATGAAAGCCAGGAAGACGCGGTGGAGGCGATCCTCGGCGGTAAAGTGGTGGCGGGCGATGTCGTGGTGATTCGCTACGAAGGACCGAAGGGCGGACCGGGGATGCAGGAGATGCTCTATCCCACCACCTATCTGAAATCGATGGGGCTTGGGAAGCAGTGCGCGCTGATTACCGACGGGCGCTTTTCCGGCGGTACGTCGGGTCTCTCGATTGGTCACGTCTCGCCGGAAGCGGCCAGCGGCGGTGATATCGCGCTGGTGCGCGATGGCGATATGATCAACATTGATATTCCGCAGCGCAGCATGGTGCTGGACGTGGCGGACAGCGAACTGCACGCCCGTCGCGAGGCGGAAGCGGCGCGCGGAGACGCCGCCTGGACTCCGCACTCGCGGGAACGTGCGGTGTCGTTTGCCCTGCGCGCTTACGCTACGCTGGCCACCAGCGCGGACAAGGGCGCGGTGCGTGACAAGAGCAAGCTGGGAGGCTAATGATGGCAGAGTCTCAACCCCTACCCGACGCGCCCGGCGGCGCCGAGTATCTGCGCGCGGTGCTGCGCTCGCCGGTGTATGAGATCGCGCAGGTGACGCCGCTGCAAATCATGGAGAAGCTCTCCACGCGGCTGGGCAACACCATCCTCGTGAAGCGAGAAGATCGTCAACCGGTGCACAGTTTTAAGCTGCGTGGTGCCTACGCCATGATTGCCGGCCTGAGCGAAGCACAACAGGCGCGCGGAGTGGTCACCGCGTCGGCCGGCAATCATGCCCAGGGCGTGGCACTGTCGGCCAGCAAGCTGGGCATAAAATCGCTGATCGTGATGCCGGTCACAACCGCGGACATTAAAGTGGATGCGGTGCGCGGGTTTGGCGGTGAGGCTTTCCTGTACGGGGCCAATTTTGATGAGGCGAAAGCCAAGGCGATCGAGCTGGCGCAGCAGCAGGGCTTAACCTTTGTGCCACCGTTTGATCATCCGGCGGTGATCGCCGGGCAGGGCACGCTGGCGATGGAGCTGCTTCAGCAGGATGCACATCTCGATCGCGTTTTCGTTCCGGTCGGCGGCGGCGGCCTGGCGGCCGGCGTGGCGGTGCTGATTAAGCAGCTGATGCCGCAAATCAAGGTGATTGCGGTAGAGGCTCAGGATTCAGCCTGTCTGAAAGCGGCGCTGGACGCGGGGCATCCGGTTGATCTGCCGCGCGTCGGGCTGTTTGCCGAAGGTGTTGCAGTGAAGCGGATTGGAGAAGAAACATTTCGCCTTTGCCAGCAGTATCTCGATGATATCGTCACGGTGGATAGCGACGCTATCTGCGCTGCCATGAAGGATCTGTTTGAGGACGTGCGGGCCGTGGCTGAACCCTCGGGCGCGCTGGCGCTGGCGGGGATGAAAAAATATATCCATCAGCATGCCATTCAGGGCGAGCGGCTGGCGCACGTGCTGTCAGGTGCGAACGTCAACTTCCACGGCCTGCGCTACGTTTCCGAACGCTGTGAGCTGGGCGAGCAGCGTGAGGCGCTGCTGGCGGTCACCATCCCTGAGCAACCGGGCAGCTTTCTGACCTTCTGTCAGGTGCTGGGGGGACGTGCGGTCACCGAGTTTAACTACCGCTATGCCGATGCGGACAATGCCTGCATCTTTGTGGGCGTCAGGCTAACGCGCGGATTGGAGGAGCGCCACGAGATCATCAATCAGCTGGGGGAAAGCGGCTATCAGGTCGTGGATTTGTCGGATGACGAAATGGCTAAGCTGCACGTGCGCTATATGGTCGGCGGGCGTCCGTCGAAGCCGCTGCGCGAACGGCTGTTCAGCTTTGAATTTCCGGAGGCACCCGGCGCGCTGCTGAAGTTTTTACAGACGCTGGGAACCCACTGGAATATCTCGCTGTTTCACTACCGCAGCCACGGTACCGACTACGGTCGCGTGCTGGCGGCATTTGAACTGAGCGACGACGAGCCGCGTTTTGAAAAGCACCTGACCGATCTCGGCTACGATTTTCACGATGAGAGCCAGAATCCGGCGTTTCGCTTCTTTCTCGGTGGTAACGCCGTAGGCTGAGCTACAGTAATCGCCAAAACGCATCAATCAGCGGCTCCCCGAGCCGCTTTTTTTGTACGCACACGCCGAGCTCAAACGGCTCAACCGATTCCAGATTGTTCAGCACCAGTACGCGATTGCGGACCGGCTCAGGGCTGTTCTCCAGCACCACCTCCGGTAGCAGCGCGATACCACAGCCCAGCGCGACCATCGAGACGATTGCCTCATGTCCGGAGACCGTGGCGTAAATGAGCGGATTACTGATGCGATGGCGACGGAACCAGAGCTCAATACGGCGGCGGGCTGGCCCCTGATCCGGCAGAATAAAGGGGATCGCATTCCACTCCGGCTGCTCTGCAGTCGCCTGCTGACGAACCGGGCAGGGCAGCGACGGGGCAATCAGCACCAGCGGGATCAGGCCAAGAGGCATAAAGTCGAGGCTGGCGGGTAAACTGGCCGGTCGGCCGGCAATCGCCAGATCGGCTTCGGCCGACTGAATTTTCTCCTCCGCGGCGGCGGCATCGCCGGTGTCCAGCTTAATTTCTACCAGTGGATGGGCGGCGCGAAAGCGGTCAAGAATCGGTGGCAGATGGCTGTAAGCGGCGGTAACCGAGCAAAACAGGCGCAGCTCGCCGCTGAGCGTCGGACCGTTCTGGCCAATCGCGTGGCACATTTGCTGGTACTGTAGCAGCGTTTGCTGGGCAAACTGCCGCAGGCATTCGCCGGCCTCGGTCAGGGTTACGGTGCGATTATCTCGTAAAAACAGCGCCTGACCGAGATCCTCCTCCAGCCGCTGGATCTGGCGGGAGAGCGTGGAGGGGCTGACGTGCATCGCACGCGCGGTGCGGCCAAAATGGCGGCTCTCTGCCAAATGCAGAAACAGTTTCAGATCGCGTAAATCCATTGATATCCGCCCTCGCGTAATGTTTCATTTTGTGCAATGACAGATTGTTAATATATCAATTTAAGCAACGCATGTCCTGTCATATGATGAAGTCATCGTGATGCGGCAAACCGGCCCCATCGACAGAATAAAACAGCATACACAACCGAATAACGGAGTTCCCATGGCTAACTATTTCAATACCCTGAACCTGCGTCAGCAGCTGGCGCAATTAGGTAAATGTCGCTTTATGTCCCGCGATGAGTTTGCGGACGAGGCCAGCTACCTGAAAGGCAAAAAAGTGGTGATTGTTGGCTGTGGTGCTCAGGGTCTGAATCAGGGCCTGAACATGCGCGATTCCGGCCTGGACGTGGCTTATGCCCTGCGTGCCGAAGCGATTGCCGAAAAGCGAGCCTCCTTCCGTAAGGCCACGGAAAACGGTTTTAAAGTTGGCACGTATGAAGAGCTGATTCCGCAGGCGGATTTGGTCATTAACCTGACGCCGGACAAGCAGCACTCGGCGGTGGTACAGGCGGTTCAACCGCTGATGAAAGACGGCGCGGCGCTGGGGTACTCGCATGGCTTTAATATTGTGGAAGTCGGCGAAACCATCCGTAAAGATATCACCGTGGTGATGGTGGCGCCGAAGTGCCCGGGCACCGAGGTGCGTGAAGAGTACAAGCGCGGCTTTGGCGTGCCGACGCTGATCGCTGTGCATCCGGAAAACGATCCGAAAGGCGAAGGCATGGCAATTGCGAAAGCCTGGGCAGCAGCCACGGGCGGCCACCGCGCGGGCGTGCTGGAATCCTCCTTCGTGGCCGAAGTGAAGTCAGATCTGATGGGCGAGCAGACCATTCTGTGCGGTATGCTGCAGGCCGGCTCATTGCTGTGCTTCGATAAGCTGGTGGCGGAAGGTACCGACCCGGCTTACGCGGAGAAGCTGCTGCAGTTTGGCTGGGAAACCATTACCGAATCGCTGAAGTTTGGCGGTATCACCCTGATGATGGATCGCCTGTCTAATCCGGCGAAACTGCGCGCTTACGCGCTGTCTGAGCAGTTGAAAACCATTATGGCTCCGCTGTTCCAGAAGCACATGGATGACATCATCTCCGGCGAATTCTCTTCCGGCATGATGGCCGACTGGGCCAATGATGACCAGAAACTGCTGGCCTGGCGTGAAGAGACCGGTCGCACGGCGTTTGAAAACGCGCCGCAGTTTGATGGCAAGATTGCCGAGCAGGAGTACTACGATCAGGGCGTGGTGATGGTGGCGATGGTAAAAGCGGGCGTGGAGCTGGCGTTTGAAACCATGGTAGATGCCGGCATTATTGAAGAATCCGCGTACTACGAGTCACTGCATGAGCTGCCGCTGATTGCCAATACAATCGCGCGTAAGCGTCTGTATGAAATGAACGTGGTGATTTCCGATACCGCGGAATACGGTAACTATTTGTTCTCCTTCGCCGCGGTACCGTTGCTGCAGGCGTTTATGACCACGCTGCAGGCCGGCGATCTCGGCAAAGCGGCATCCGCCGGGAATGCGGTGGATAATGCGCAGCTGCGCGACGTGAATGAAGCGATTCGCAACCACCCAATCGAAGCGGTGGGCAGCAAGCTTCGCGGCTACATGAAAGACATGAAGCGTATCGCCGTTGCGGGATAATTTAATTCCTACAGGGCAATAAACAGGCGCCGTGAGGCGCCTTTTTTATCAGCTGCGGTACAGTACTTTAATGATGTGGTAGCCAAACTGGGTATGCAGCGGGCCGTAAGGCTCCAGCAGTGGGCAGGAGAATACCACTTTATCAAAAGCGGGTACCATTGCTCCCTGGCGGAACTCGCCCAAATCTCCCCCGCGCTTGCCTGACGGACAGGTAGAGTGCTTTTTTGCCAGCTTTTCAAAGTCCGCGCCGTTCTTTAACTGTTCCAGCAGGTCCAGCGCCAGTTTTTCTTCTTTCACAAGGATATGCAGTGCAGCTGCTTTTTTTGCCATGATCGTGTCCCGGGTGTTCGTTATACTGGCGAGCGATTTTATCTCAGCTGTCCTCAATGAGCGAATTCTGTTTATGCGTCTGAACCCAAGCCAACAACATGCCGTCGAATTTGTCACCGGGCCCTGCCTGGTTCTGGCCGGAGCCGGTTCGGGCAAAACCCGCGTAATCACCAATAAAATTGCGCACCTGATCCGCGAATGTGGTTACCAGGTACGGCATATTGCGGCTGTAACCTTCACCAACAAGGCCTCCCGCGAAATGAAGGAGCGCGTGGCGCAGACTCTCGGGCGAAAAGAGGCCCGCGGGCTGATGATCTCGACTTTTCATACGCTGGGGTTGGAGATCATTAAGCGCGAATACAAGGCGTTGGGGATGAAAGCGAACTTTTCACTGTTTGACGATCAGGATCAGCTGGCGCTGCTGAAAGATTTGACCGAACGGTGGTTAGAAAACGACAAAGCCCTGCTGCAGCAGCTGATCGCGACGATCTCTAACTGGAAGAACGATCTGATCGATCCGCACGGCGCCGAAGCGCGGGCGACGTCGGAGCGCGATCGTCTTTTTGCCCACTGTTACGGGCTCTATGATACGCATCTGAAATCCTGCAACGTGCTGGATTTTGACGATTTGATCCTGCTGCCTACCCTGCTACTGCAGCGCAACGAAGAAGTGCGGGAGCGCTGGCAGCAGCGCATCCGTTATCTGCTGGTGGACGAATACCAGGATACCAATACCAGCCAGTACGAACTGGTCAAGCTGCTGGTCGGATCGCGAGCGCGGTTCACCGTAGTGGGTGACGACGACCAGTCGATTTACTCCTGGCGCGGAGCGCGGCCGCAAAACCTGGTGCTGTTGAAAGAGGACTTCCCGGCGCTGCAGGTGGTCAAGCTTGAGCAGAATTACCGTTCGACTGAGCGGATCCTGAAAGCGGCCAATATCCTGATCGCCAATAATCCGCACGTGTTTGAGAAACGGCTGTTTTCCGAACTGGGCTACGGCGCCGAGCTCAAAGTGATTACCGCCAATAACGAGGACCATGAAGCGGAGCGCGTCGCCGGTGAGCTGATCGCGCACCACTTTATCCACAAAACCCAGTACAAAGATTACGCCATTCTTTATCGCGGCAACCACCAGTCGCGGGTCTTTGAAAAGTTGTTGATGCAGAACCGCATTCCCTATCGTATTTCGGGCGGGACGTCGTTCTTTTCGCGACCGGAAATTAAGGATTTGCTGGCTTATCTGCGGGTGTTGACTAACCCCGATGACGACAGCGCGTTTTTACGTATTGTGAATACCCCACGCCGGGAAATTGGCCCGGCCACGCTGCAGAAGCTGGGGGAGTGGGCTAACCAGCGCGATAAGAGTCTGTTCTCCGCCAGCTTCGATATGGGACTGGAACAGACGCTGACCGGCCGGGGACTGACTTCGCTACAGCAATTCACCCACTGGCTGCGGGAGATTGCCAGCGCAGCGGAGCGTGAACCGATCGTGGCGGTGCGCGATCTGATTCGCGGTATCGATTATGAGAGCTGGCTGTTTGAAACCTCCGCCAGTCCGAAAGCCGCCGAAATGCGCATGAAGAACGTCAATACCCTGTTTCAGTGGATGACGGAGATGCTTGAGGGCAGCGACATTGATGAAGCCATGACGCTGACCCAAGTGGTCACGCGCTTTACGCTGCGCGACATGATGGAGCGAGGTGAGAGTGATGATGAGTTGGATCAGGTCCAGCTGATGACCCTCCACGCTTCTAAAGGCCTCGAGTTTCCGTATGTCTATCTGGTCGGAATGGAAGAGGGGCTGCTGCCGCATCAAAGCAGCATTGACGAAGATAACGTTGAGGAGGAGCGCCGGCTGGCCTACGTGGGCATCACGCGCGCGCAGCGCGAACTGACGTTTACCCTCTGTCGCGAGCGGCGGCAGTACGGCGAACTGGTGCGTCCGGAGCCCAGCCGCTTTCTGCTGGAACTGCCGCAGGATGATGTACAGTGGGAAACCCAGCGAAAAGTGGTCAGTGCTGAAGAGCGTATGAAAACCGGCCAGAGCCGGATTGCCGGGCTGCGGGCGATGCTGGATAAATCGAAAGGGGGATGATGGCCGCGGATCGCGGCCGTGAACTCAGTGCAGGGTTAGCGTCCAGTGCGCATAGCTCTGCCAGTGGCACTCCTGCTCAAGCAGCTCGGCGCGCAGCGGATGCGCCGCCAGCCAGTTTTCCGGAAGCCTCAGGGTCAGGGCGTCATCCTGCGCCTGAATACGAACGGCGGGCAGGGCGTCATCGACCCGGCGGCTGGCAAAGATGATGGCCAAGCGCAGCAGTCGGCAGAGGCGTTCGGCCAGCCGCGGCGGCAGCGCGTTTTGCTGACTCAGTAACGCCAGATCGATGGCCTGGCTCTGGTTGTGCAACAGCGCGGCCAGCAGCGTTTTTTGCGCCGGGGTAAACCCGGGCAGATCGAGATGGTGGACCAGATAAGCTGCGTGCTGGGGCGCGCGGCGGAAATCGACGCTCAGGCCAATTTCATGAATCAGACAGGCGCTTTCCAGCAGCTCGCGGCAGTGCGCGTCAAGCTGCCAGCTGCTGCTGACCTGACGAAAAAAGCTGCAGGCTAATTCGCGCACCCGCTCTGCCTGCTGCCTATCCAGCGTAAAACGGCGCTGAATATTGTGCAGGGTGCGGGTGCGGATATCGCGGTCGATGGGCAGATGCAGCATGCCATAGACCAGCCCTTCGCGCAGCGCGCCGCCGGCCAGCGTCATACTGTCGATGTGCAGTTCGGTGAAAATGGCGATCAGAATCGACAGGCCACTGGGGAAGACCAGCGCTCGTTCAAGCGTCAGGCCTTCAATTTCCAGCTCTTCCAGTTTGCCACACTGAATCGCCCGCTGACGCAGCTGCTGCAGTTTGCTCAGGGTGATCCGCTCATCCATTCCCTGCGCCATCATGATTTCCTGCAGCGCCTGCACGGTGCCTGAGGCACCGACACAGACTTCCCAACCCTGCTCGCGCAGGCGTTCGGCTACCGGGCGAATGATGTCGCGCGCGGCCTGCTCGGCGTGAGCAAAATTCTCTTCGCCGAGGTGGCGGTCGGTGAAGTAGCGCTCCAGCCAGGTGACGCAGCCCATCGACAGGCTGAACAGGGCGGTGGCGTGGGCGCCATTGCCGGTCACCAGTTCTGTCGATCCGCCGCCGATGTCGACCACCAGACGCCGATCCGAGCCACCGGTAGTGTGCGCCACGCCCTGATAAATCAGGCGCGCTTCCTCTTCGCCGCTGATCACGTTGACCGGACAGCCGAGAATGTCGCCGGCCTGCTGTAAAAAGCGATCGGCGTTGGTGGCCAGCCGCAGGGTGGCCGTCGCCACCACGCTGATGTGATCGGCAGGGATATCGCGCAGCTGCTCGGAAAACAGGCGCAGACACTGCCAGCCGCGCGCCATTGCCTCGTCTGACAGCCGATGCTGGCTATCCAGACCGGCCGCCAGGCGAACTTTGCGCTTGATACGCGTCACGGTCTGAATGGAGCCGGCCACTTCACGCACCACCAACATGTGAAAACTGTTAGACCCCAAATCGATGGCAGCGTAAAGGGACGACGCGCTTAGCATGGCTATTTAACTCGAACGTTTACGATGGTTATTACGCGGAGCGCCACTGCGGCGCGGTGCGTTACCACTGCGGCGCGGTCCATTTCCGCTGCGCGGACGGCTCAGGCGCTTCGGTGGCGGTAAGTCGGTCATCAGCGCGTCGCTGTTGTATTTGCTCACCGGAATGCTGTGGCCGATGTACTCCTCGATCGCCGGCAGGTTCAGCGCATACTCTTCACAAGCGAGGCTGATAGAGTGTCCATTGGCTCCGGCGCGACCGGTACGCCCGATACGGTGTACGTAGTCTTCCCGATCGTCAGGCAGATCATAGTTAAAGACGTGGGTCACCGCGGGGATATGCAGTCCGCGTGCCGCCACATCGGTGGCCACCAGGATATCCAGATCGCCTTTGGTAAAGTCATCCAGAATACGCAGGCGTTTCTTTTGCGGTACGTCACCGGTTAGCAGGCCCACGCGATGCCCATCGGCAGCCAGATGGCCCCAGATGTCCTCGCAGCGGTGCTTAGTATTAGCGAAAATGATCGCGCGATCCGGCCACTCTTCCTCGATCAGCGTCTGCAGCAGGCGCATTTTCTCTTCATTGGAAGGATAAAACAGCTCTTCTTTGATGCGGTGTCCGGTGCGCTGCTCCGGCTCAACTTCAACGTATTCCGCATTGTTCATGTTTTCAAACGCCAGTTCACGCACGCGCCAGGAGAGCGTCGCGGAGAACAGCATATTCAGGCGCTGCGTCGCCGCAGGCATGCGGCGGAACAGCCAGCGAATGTCTTTGATGAAGCCGAGGTCAAACATGCGGTCAGCTTCATCCAGCACCACGACCTGGATCGCGCCCAGGTTAATATGGTTCTGTTTGGTGTAATCGATTGTACGGCCGGTGGTCCCGATCAGGATATCCACGCCGCTCTCCAGCACTTTGAGCTGTTTGTCGTAGCCGTCGCCGCCGTAGGCCAACCCAATTTTCAGGCCGGTAGCGTCCGCCAGCGGTTCGGCATCAGCGTGGATCTGCACCGCCAGTTCGCGCGTTGGCGCCAGGATGACGGCGCGGGGCTGGTTCACCTGACGGCCTTCTGCCGCAGGATGAGAAAGAAGATGATGAAACGTTGACGTTAAAAACGCCATCGTTTTGCCGGTACCGGTTTGCGCCTGCCCCGCGACATCGCGACCCGCAAGGGTCAACGGCAATGCCAGTGCCTGAATTGGCGTGCAGTTATGAAACCCTTTCTTTTCAAGGGCTTCTACTACTTTTGGGTGCAGGGCGAAGTCGGAAAACTTCTGTTCGGTTAAGTGTGTTTTGCTCATAGTGGTGGTAGAATATCAGCATAGTATTGCTTTACGAAAGCGTATCCGTTGAAATAAAGTCAACCATGGTTGGTAAAATTTACGCCAATCTGACCAGCATAATCTTGTGGAGTAAGACATGAGCAGCGAAAAAATTGTTCATCTGACCGATGGCAGCTTCGAAAACGACGTCCTGAAGGCGGACGGTGTTACGCTGGTAGACTTCTGGGCTGAGTGGTGTGGGCCGTGCAAAATGATCGCGCCGATCCTCGACGAAATCGCCGAAGAGTTTGACGGTAAGCTGACCATTGCGAAGCTGAACATTGATGAAAACCCGGCCACCGCACCGAAGTACGGCATTCGCGGTATCCCGACGCTGCTGCTGTTCAAAAACGGTGAAGTGGTTGCCACGAAAGTGGGCGCGTTGTCGAAGGGGCAGCTGAAAGACTTCCTGACGGCTAACCTCGATTAAGCTCGTTTGGGCGCCGGCGGCCGAATTTTTCTGCAGACCGCTGGACGCCCTGCTTCAGGCGTGCTAGTTTACGTTTACTGCAATATGAACTTATCTGGTATTAGCATCTAAGCATCTCTTGTTAATTCTGAGCCTGTATCTGTCTACGGTACGCGCGGTTTTAGCAACCTGACGGTTAACGTCAACGTTTTCAGGCATCTTGTTCCAGGCGTCCTCTCGTGTCAGATCTCCATGTCTTCCCCGGAGCTTATGGCATGGACAAGGGTTGACAAGGCCATTAACAGGCATGGAAGTTCCTGCCATACCATTCACGACAAACTTCGAGATTTACCCCGAGTTTAAGAACCCACCACTATGAATCTTACCGAACTAAAGAATACGCCGGTTTCTGATCTGATTACTCTCGGCGAGAATATGGGGCTGGAAAACCTGGCGCGCATGCGCAAACAGGACATTATCTTTGCCATCCTCAAGCAACACGCGAAAAGTGGCGAAGATATTTTCGGCGACGGCGTGCTTGAGATATTGCAGGATGGATTTGGATTCCTCCGCTCAGGAGACAGCTCCTACCTCGCCGGCCCCGATGACATCTACGTTTCCCCCAGCCAGATTCGACGCTTTAACCTCCGCACCGGTGACACCATTTCAGGCAAAATTCGCCCACCGAAAGAGGGTGAGCGTTATTTCGCGCTGCTGAAAGTTAACGAAGTTAACTATGACAAGCCGGAAAACGCCCGCAGCAAAATTCTGTTTGAAAACTTAACGCCGCTGCACGCCAATTCCCGCCTGCGCATGGAGCGCGGCAACGGTTCAACCGAAGATCTGACCGCGCGCGTGCTGGATCTGGCATCACCGATCGGTCGCGGTCAGCGCGGTCTGATTGTGGCACCGCCGAAAGCCGGTAAGACCATGCTGCTGCAGAATATCGCGCAGAGCATCGCTTACAACCATCCTGACTGCGTACTGATGGTACTGCTGATCGATGAGCGTCCGGAAGAAGTGACCGAGATGCAGCGCCTGGTGAAGGGTGAAGTCATTGCTTCAACCTTTGACGAACCTGCATCCCGCCACGTTCAGGTCGCCGAAATGGTGATCGAGAAGGCCAAACGCCTGGTTGAGCATAAAAAAGACGTGATCATCCTGCTGGACTCCATTACTCGTCTGGCGCGCGCCTACAACACCGTCGTCCCGGCGTCCGGCAAGGTGCTGACCGGGGGTGTGGATGCAAACGCCCTGCACCGCCCGAAGCGCTTCTTTGGTGCGGCGCGTAACGTGGAAGAAGGCGGCAGCCTGACCATCATCGCGACGGCGCTGGTCGATACCGGGTCGAAGATGGACGAAGTGATTTACGAAGAGTTTAAAGGTACAGGCAACATGGAGCTGCACCTGTCGCGTAAAATCGCTGAGAAGCGCGTGTTCCCGGCGATCGATTACAACCGCTCCGGTACGCGTAAAGAAGAGCTGCTTACCTCTCAGGAAGAGCTGCAGAAGATGTGGATCCTGCGCAAAATCATCCATCCAATGGGCGAGATCGATGCGATGGAGTTCCTCATCAACAAGCTGGCGATGACCAAAACCAACGACGAATTCTTTGACATGATGAAGCGCTCGTAACGCGGGCCGCCCGTCGCGGTTTGAGCGCTTGCTGCTCTGTCAGACCGCGCAGAAATCAAAGAAAAACTCAATTAACGCCACGTTGAAACGTGGCGTTTTTTGTTATCGCCCTATACGATATGACAGGAAAAGCGAATTATATCGCACGATGGGAATGGAACAGTTGTACCAGGCCCGGGCCATCGCAGGCATGACAATTGCTTAATTCTCCAGAGTTTCTTTGTTGAGAGCTGTTAATGTGAACTTACTCACAATGAGTACCGAGCTGGCGTCGATTTTTCTTTTTTCGCTGGTGTTCCTGTTTTTCGCCCGCAAAGTGGCGAAGAAAATTGGCCTGGTGGATAAACCTAACTACCGCAAACGCCATCAGGGCGTGATCCCGCTGGTTGGCGGAATTTCGGTCTATGCCGGGATCTGCTTTACCTTTCTCATCACCAATTACTATATTCCTCATGCCCTGCTGTATCTGGCCTGCGCTGGCGTACTGGTGTTGGTCGGTGCATTGGACGATCGCTTTGATATCAGCGTGAAAATTCGCGCTACCGTGCAGGCACTGATTGCCATTGCGATGATGGTGTACGGTAAGCTGTATCTGCTGAGCCTGGGGCATATCTTTGGCTCCTGGGAACTGGTGGTAGGCCCGTTTGGTTATGTGCTGACGCTGTTTGCCGTCTGGGCGGCAATCAACGCGTTTAATATGGTTGACGGCATTGATGGCCTGCTGGGGGGACTCTCCTGCGTCACCTTTGCGGCGATGGGGATCATTCTCTATTTCGACGGGCAGGAGAGCCTGGCCATGTGGTGTTTCGCCATGATCGTGGCGATTATCCCCTACATTCTGCTCAACCTCGGCGTCTTTGGCCGTCGTTACAAGGTGTTTATGGGCGATGCCGGTAGCACCCTGATTGGCTTCACCATCATCTGGATCCTGCTGGAAACCACCCAAGGGGTTCGCCATCCGATCACCCCGGTATCCGCGCTGTGGCTGATCGCCATTCCGCTCATGGACATGGTGGCCATCATGTACCGGCGCCTGCGCAAAGGGATGAGCCCGTTTTCCGCCGATCGCCAGCACATTCACCATTTGATTATGCGCGCCGGATTCACCTCCGGTCAGGCTTTTGTCCTGATTACCCTTGCCGCCGCGCTGCTGGCTGGTGTCGGGGTATTGGGCGAATACCTCTCCTTTATCCCCGAATGGGTGATGCTGGTACTGTTTTTATTGGCCTTTATGCTCTACGGCTACTGCATCAAGCGCGCCTGGCGCGTGGCGCGTTTTATCAAGCGCCTTAAGCGCCGGATGCGCAACAGCAGCGCCAGGAATGCAGAGTGATTAATCAGGATGCCACGTGATGAAAAATGAGTCAGCCCCATTAAGCCCATCGGGCAATGTTGAAAATGAACTGGATGTGCGTTCACTCTGCTGCGCCCTCTGGCGTGGTAAACTGTGGATAATTGCGACCGCGCTGCTGTTTGCACTGGTGGTATTTGTCTGGTCGCTGCTGGTAAAGCAGGAGTGGAGTGCGACCGCTATTACCGATAAGCCCACGGTCAACCAACTGGGGCATTTTTATGCTCAGCAGCAGTTCCTGCGCAATCTGGATGCGCGAAATGCGCCGGCGCTGGCCGCTACGCCCGAGCCCTCAGCGATGGAGGAGGCATGGCAAGAATTTGTCATGCAGCTCTCCTCATGGGACACTCGCCGCGAGTTTTGGCAGCAGACCGATTACTTTAAGGCCCGCCGCAGCGGCAATGCGCGCAATGATGCCGCTTTGCTGGATGATATGATCAATAACATCCAGTACACCCCGGCGGACACCGCGCGCAATCTGAGTGATAACGTGCGGTTGACCGCGGAAACGGCGGCGGACGCCAATAATTTGCTGCGTCAGTACGTCGCCTTTGCCAGTGAGCGAGCGGCACGCCACCTCAACGACGAGCTGCAGGGCGCCTGGCGTGCACGCACTGCACAGCTGCAGGCTCAGGTTGAGCGGCAGGAGGCGGTGGCCAAAGCGATTTACGATCGTCAGATTAATAGCGTGCAGGAAGCGCTGAAGATCGCTCAGCAGCAGGGGATCGAGCAGGCCAGAACGGCAACGCCGACCGAGCAGCTGCCGGAATCGGAAATGTTTCAGTTAGGTCGTCCGCTACTGCAGGCGCGGCTGGAAAATCTGCGCGCCAGCGGTCCGGATTACGGCCTGGATTACTATCAAAATCGCGCGATGCTCAGCACATTACGTCATGGCCCAACGCTGGATGAAAAATTTCAGAGCTATCGCTATTTAAGAACGCCTGAAGAGCCGGTAAAACGCGATAGCCCCCGCCGCGCGTTCTTGATGGTTCTCTGGGGAGCCATGGGCGCACTGGTCGGTGCGGGCGTGGCGTTGCTTCGTCGTTCACGCGGCTGACGATGTTACTGACGCTACCAACAAAAGAGAGCAAGAGTGAAAGTATTAACAGTGTTTGGCACGCGCCCGGAGGCCATCAAGATGGCCCCGTTGGTGCATGCGCTGTCAAACGACCCGGACATCGACGCGCGGCTGTGCGTCACGGCGCAGCATCGCGAAATGCTCGATCAGGTGCTGCGTTTGTTTGCGATCGTACCGGATTATGACCTGAACATTATGCGTCCCGGGCAGGGGCTGACGGAGATTACTGCCCGGATCCTCGAGGGACTGAAAGGCGTTTTTGACGCGTTTCGACCCGATGTGGTGCTGGTGCATGGCGATACCACAACCACGTTTGCCGCCAGTCTGGCGGCTTTTTATCATCGCATTCCCGTTGGGCACGTCGAGGCGGGCCTGCGTACGGGCGATCTCTACTCGCCCTGGCCGGAAGAAGCCAACCGCACGCTGACCGGGCGCCTTGCCTCCTGGCACTTCCCACCCACCGAACGCGCCAGACAGAATCTGCTGCGGGAAAATCTGCCCGCAGATCGCCTGTTTGTCACCGGTAATACGGTGATAGATGCGCTGTTTTGGGTGCGGGATCGGGTGCTGACCGATGCGGCACTGCGTCAGTCGCTGGCTGGTCGTTATCCATTCCTGTGCGAAAGCAAAAAGATGATTCTGGTCACCGGCCACCGTCGGGAAAGTTTTGGCGAGGGGTTCGAACGCATCTGCAGCGCGCTGGCTGACATTGCGCGCCAGCATCCGGAGGTGCAGATTGTCTATCCGGTGCACCTCAATCCTAACGTGAGCGAACCGGTCAACCGCATACTGCAGGGTATCGAAAATATCATTCTGATTGAGCCGCAGGAGTACCTGCCGTTCGTCTATTTAATGCATCATGCCTGGCTTATCCTCACTGACTCGGGCGGCATTCAGGAAGAAGCTCCGTCGCTCGGCAAACCGGTGCTGGTGATGCGCGAAACCACCGAGCGGCCGGAAGCGGTTGAGGCCGGGACAGTTCAGCTGGTCGGTACCGATGTCAACAGGATCGTGGCGGCGGTGACGACGCTACTTACCGACGACGATGCCTGGGAAACCATGAGCCGGGCGCACAATCCCTACGGCGACGGGCGCTCCTGTGAACGCATTGTGCAGGCGCTGAAAAATAATCGGATCACGCTATGACTTTTAATACCCTGTCCGTGGTGGGTTTGGGCTACATTGGCCTGCCCACCGCCGCAATTTTTGCCTCCCGTCAGAAGACGGTGATCGGCGTGGATATCAATGAACGCGCGGTGGAGACCATCAACCGCGGTGAAATTCATATTGTTGAACCCGGTCTGGCCGGGGTGGTGAAGACCGCGGTCGCCGACGGCTATCTGCGCGCGACCACCCAGCCGGAGGCGGCGGACGCCTTCCTGATTGCCGTACCGACGCCGTTTCAGGACGATCACCAGCCGGATCTGCGCTATGTGCAGGCGGCGGCACTGGCGATTGCGCCGGTGCTGCAGCCAGGCAATCTGGTGGTGCTGGAGTCAACGTCGCCGGTGGGCACTACCGAACAGCTGGCAGCCTGGCTGGCTGCGGCCCGGCCCGATCTGCGTTTTCCGCAGCAGGCGGGCGACGAGGCGGATGTTGCCATCGCTTACTGCCCTGAGCGGGTGTTGCCCGGTCAGGTGATGGATGAGCTGGTGAAAAATGATCGGGTAATCGGTGGCATGACGCCGGGATGCTCGGCACGCGCCAGCGCGCTGTATAATCTGTTTCTGGAAGGCGAGTGCGTGGAAACCAACGCGCGCACCGCCGAACTGTGCAAGCTGACTGAGAACAGCTTTCGCGACGTCAATATCGCTTTTGCTAATGAGCTGTCGCTGATTTGCGCGGATCAGCAGATCAACGTGTGGGAGCTGATTGCGCTGGCCAATCGCCATCCGCGCGTCAACATCCTGCAGCCGGGGCCGGGCGTTGGCGGCCACTGCATCGCGGTCGATCCGTGGTTTATTGTGGCGCAGAACCCGCAGCAGGCGCGGCTGATCCGCACGGCTCGGGAAGTGAATGACGCCAAGCCGCACTGGGTACTGGAGCAGGTGAAAGCCAGCGTAGCGGAGAGCCTGACCCGCAGTAATAAGCGAGCCAGCGAACTCACCGTGGCCTGCTTTGGCCTGGCATTCAAACCCAATATTGACGATTTGCGGGAGAGTCCGGCGATGCAGGTGACGCAGCTGATCGCCGACTGGCACGCCGGTACCACGCTGGTGGTTGAACCGAATGTCACCCGACTTCCTGACGCGCTGGCGAGCACGGCGACGCTGGTCAGTCTGCAACAGGCGCTGGCGCAGGCGGACGTGCTGGTAATGCTGGTGGATCACCGTGAGTTTCGCGCGGTATCGCCGGCCGCTGTCACGCAGTCGTGGATCGTCGACACCAAAGGGGTGTGGCGATGAGGCAGGAGTGTTGAGATGGCGCTGACCGGAACCCTGACGCCGCTGGCGTGGGAGAGTGAGTTTTTTCAACGGCGCACCGCCCGGTTGGATAGCGATCCTACGCAGACGCTTAGCGTGGCGGCGCTGGACGCCTGGCCGCTGGTGCAGGCGAAACGGGACGCGAGCCAGACCGCTGACATTGATGCCCTGAGCGCGCTGGGCTTTCGGCTGGTAGAGGGCGAGGCCGAGCTGCTGCTCAGGCCGTCGGTCGCTGAGCGCCCAGCGGGGATCCGCGTGGCGCGGACCGCGCAGATTCCGGCGCTGCGCGAGGCTGCGGCAGCGGCATTCTCCCACAGCCGCTTCCGCGCGCCCTGGTTTGCCGCGGATGCCAGCGCCCGCTTTTACGCCCAGTGGATCGACAATGCCGTGCACGGCACGTTTGACCATCTTTGCCTGTTGGCGATAGATGCACACGGCGACCTACAGGGGTTTGTCTCCCTGCGGGAAACCGGCCCGCAGGCTGGGCGCATCGGTCTGCTGGCTACGCTTGAGGGCCATCAGGGAAAAGGCGTGGCGACCCGTTTGCTGACGGCGGCGCAGGACTGGTGCCTGACCCGCGGCATTGATCAGCTGCGCGTGGCTACCCAGCTGGCTAATCTGCCGGCGCTGCGGCTTTATCTGCGCTGCGGCGCTACCCTTGAACGCACCGCTTACTGGTTTTACAGGTAATCAGATGATCCCATTTAACGCCCCGCCGGTGGTCGGCACCGAAGTCGAGTATATGCAATCTGCCATGAGCAGCGGCAAGCTGTGCGGCGACGGTGGCTTCACCCGCCGCTGCCAGCAGTGGATGGAGCAGCGCTTTGTCAGTAAGAAAGTGCTGCTTACTCCCTCCTGTACGGCTTCGCTGGAAATGGCGGCGATCCTGATTGATATCCAGCCGGGTGATGAAGTGATCATGCCGAGCTACACCTTTGTGTCGACCGCCAACGCCTTTGTACTGCGCGGCGCGACCATCGTGTTTGTTGACGTGCGCCCCGATACCATGAATCTGGATGAAACGCGGATTGAAGCGGCAATCACCGCGAAGACCCGCGCTATCGTGCCGGTACACTACGCCGGCGTGGCCTGCGATATGGACGCCATCATGGCGCTGGCGAAGCAATATCAGCTGTATGTGATCGAAGACGCCGCACAGGGCGTGATGTCCACCTGGAAAGGACGGGCGCTGGGCAGCATAGGCCATATTGGCTGCTTCAGCTTTCACGAAACCAAGAATTACACCGCTGGCGGCGAGGGCGGCGCAACGCTGATTAACGATCCCGCGCTGATTGAGCGGGCGGAAATTATTCGTGAAAAAGGCACCAATCGCAGCCAGTTCTTTCGCGGGCAGGTGGACAAGTACACCTGGCGTGATATTGGCTCCAGCTATCTGATGGCCGATCTGCAGGCGGCCTACCTGTGGGCGCAGCTGGAGGCGGCGGAGACCATTAACCAGCGGCGACTGACGCTGTGGCAGCGCTACTATGACGCGCTGGCTCCGCTGGCGGCCCGCGGCCTGCTGACCCTGCCCACCCTTCCTGAAGGGTGCGAACACAACGCCCACATGTTTTATCTGAAGCTGCAGGATGAAGCGACCCGGGCGGCGCTGATTGCCTGGCTGAAGGAAGCGGAGATCCTGGCTGTTTTCCACTACATTCCGCTGCACAGCGCGCCGGCCGGCGAGCGCTTTGGTCGATTTGACGGTGACGATCGCGTCACAACCGCCGACAGTGAGCGGCTGCTGCGGCTGCCGCTGTTCTATAACCTCTCTGATAACAATCAGAAAACGGTGATCAGTTCCCTGCACAGCTTTTTTGGTCAGGCAGGATGACGGGCGCAGTACGGAGATGGCCTGATGTCGCTGGCTAAGGCCTCGCTGTGGACGGCCAGCTCGACGCTGGTCAAAATTGCGGCCGGACTGGTGGTGGTCAAACTGCTGGCGCTGAGTTTTGGCCCACAGGGCCTTGGCCTGGCGGGGAACTTTCGGCAGCTGATTACCGTGCTCGGCGTACTGGCCGGTGCTGGTATTTTCAACGGCGTGACGAAGTATGTCGCCGAGTATCAGCAGCAGCCGGATCGCCTACGTCAGGTGACCGGCACCGCCGCGGCGATGGTACTGGGCTTTTCAATCCTGCTGGCCGGCGTCTTTCTGTTGGCCGCCGCGCCGATCAGTACCGCGCTGTTTGGCGATGAGCGCTATCAGCAGGTAATTCGCGCGGTGGCTCTGCTGCAGCTGGGCATCGGCTGGGCGAACCTGCTATTGGCGATAATCAAAGGCTACCGCGATGCACAAGGCAACGCGCTGGCCATCATGGCGGGTAGCGTGACCGGCGTGGCTGGCTACGCGGTTTGTTACTGGCTGGGTGGCTATGCCGGTGCGCTGGTCGGGCTGGCGCTGGTGCCGGCGCTGCTGGTGGTGCCGGCGGGCGCGCTGCTGGCGCGGCGCGGATCGCTGCCGCTGCGGTATCTGCGGCCATGCTGGCAGCCGGACATTGCGCGGCATCTGAGTAAATTTACCCTGATGGCGGCGATGACCGCCGTGACGCTGCCGGTGGCGTGGATGATGATGCGTAACCTGCTGGCCGCTCAGGAGGGCTGGCAGGCGGTCGGACTGTGGCAAGGAGTGACGACGCTTTCTGATGCCTGGCTACAGTTTATTACCGCCACCTTCAGCGTCTGGCTACTGCCGACGTTGGCGCGGCTGCAGGAAAAAACGGCCATCCGTCGGGAGGTTCTCAGGTCGCTGCGCTTTGTGCTGCCGGCGGTGTCACTGGTGGCGTTAGGCGTCTGGCTGCTGCGCGATGTGGCCATTTGGCTGCTGTTTACGCCGCAGTTTGCCGCCATGCGCGATCTGTTTGTCTGGCAGCTGGTTGGGGACGTTCTGAAAGTGGGCAGCTATGTGTTTGGCTACCTGATTATCGCCAGGGCCGCACTGCGCTACTATCTGCTGGCGGAGCTGACGCAATTTGCCCTGCTGACCGGTTTCTCGCGCTGGCTGATCCCGGCTTACGGCGTAACCGGTGCGGCACAGGCCTATATGGCCACCTATATCGTCTGGTTTGCCGTGTGCTCTCTGGGTTTTCTAATTTATTGTCGACGAGCGTAATCCCGTGATGCATGTTTTGGGATCTGATATCCCGCACCACAATCATACCCTTTTGCACTTTTTTGACCGCGTTCTGGCGGAGGCGGCACCGCGCGCACAGCCGCGCCGCTTTATGGTGGTGGCCGCCGATGCATCCGGCTTTTCGGCCTACAGCCGCCTCGAGATAGCGGTCTACGCCAGTAAGCAGGCGCTGGCGCAGGCGCTGATTGCCCGCGCCCGCGACCGCCGGCAGCGTTTCTTTTTTCATGGCCAGTTCAATGCGCCGATCTGGCTGGCGCTGCTTAGCGGAAAGATCCATCCGTCACAAGCCTGCTGGCATATTTGGGGTGCCGATCTGTACGAAGACTCGCGTCGCCTGCGCTTTCGGCTCTTCTATCTGCTGCGCCGCCGTGCGCAGGGGCGTTTTGCCCACGTCTTTGCCACCCTGGGGGATTTGGCCGGGTATCGTCAGCGTCATCCGCAGGTGGCAACCTCACGGCTCTATTTTCCAACGCGTATGCAGCCCGATCTGCAGATCGCTTCTGCAGCGCCGACAACAACGCTTACCGTGCTGGTGGGCAACTCCGGCGATCGCAGCAACCGGCACATTGCCGCGCTTGAAGCCATTCATCGGCAGTTCGGTCAGGCGGTGCGGGTCATCGTGCCGATGGGGTATCCGGCCAATAACGCGCGCTACATCGCTGAGGTCCGTCACGCCGCCGCGCGCTGGTTTGCGCCAGAACAGCTGACGATCATCACGGAACAGTGCGCATTTAATGACTATCTTCAGCTGATCGCCGGCTGCGATCTGGGCTGGTTCGGTTTTGAACGTCAGCAGGGTATCGGGACGCTCTGCCTGCTGATTCAGGCTAACGTGCCGTTTGTTCTCAGCCGCCGCAATCCGTTCTGGCAAGACCTGGCCGATCAGGGGCTGCCGGTGCTGTTTAGCGGAGATGCCCTTGATGCTGGAGCGATTGGCGAAGCGCGGCGTCAGCTGACGCAGGTGGATAAGTCACGCATCGCCTTCTTCGATCCCGGCTTTATTCAGGGGTGGCAGCAGGCGCTGGCTGAACTGGAGGAGGGGACACCATGAGTCTGACGGACTTTACGGGCTTGCTGCTGCTGTGGCTGCTGTCGGTTGGTTTTATCCTGACCCTGACCTGGCGTGAATTTCGCCGCGTGCGCTTTAGCTTTCATCTGTTTTTTTCTCTGCTGTACCTGCTGACCTTTTTCTTTGGGTTTCCGCTAACCAGCCTGCTGGTGTTTAACTTTAACGTGACGGTGGTGCCCAGCGCCTGGTTGCTGCAGGCGATGCTGGCGGCCACGGCCTTTTATGGCATCTATTACGTTAGCTATCGTACGCGGCTGCGTCCCCCTCAGGCCGGGCCGCCGCGTGCGCTGTTCAGTATGAATCGGATTGAAACCCACCTGAGCTGGATGCTGCTAATGGGCGTGGCGCTGTTTACCGTCGCGGTGTTCTTCGCGCATAACGGCTTTCTGCTGTTTCGCCTGACGGCATATAACCAGATTTTTTCCAGTGAAGTCTCTGGCGTGGCGCTGAAGCGCTTTTTTTACTTCTTTATTCCGGCCATGCTGATCATCTACTTTCTGCATGAGAGCGTGCGTCGCTGGATCTTTTTTCTGGTGTGCTGCGTTGGCTTTGGTCTGCTCACCTACATGATTGTCGGCGGCACGCGGGCCAATATCATTATCGCGTTTGCCCTGTTTCTGTTTATCGGCATCCGCCGCGGCTGGATCACGCTGTGGATGCTGGGTAGCGCCGGCGTTCTGGGCGTTGTGGGCATGTTCTGGCTGGCTCTGCGACGCTACAACCTGGACGTCAGCGGGGCTGAAGCGTTTTACACGTTCCTGTATCTGACTCGTGATACGTTTTCGCCGTGGGAAAATCTGGCGCTGCTGCTGCAACATTATGATCAGATCGTTTTTCAGGGGCTGGCGCCGATTGTGCGCGATTTTTACGTGTTTATCCCCGGTTGGATGTGGCCGGACAAGCCTGGGACGATCCTTAACAGCGCCAACTACTTCACCTGGGAGGTGCTGAATAACCACTCCGGTTTGGCTATCTCTCCTACCCTGATCGGGTCACTGGTGGTGATGGGTGGCATCTGGTTTATCCCGCTGGGCGCGGTTGCCGTGGCGATGATCATTAAATGGTTTGACTGGCTCTATGTGCTCGGGCAGCAGGAGAGCAATCGCTATAAATCGGCGCTGTTGCAGGCTTTCTGCTTCGGCGCGGTATTTAACATGATTGTGCTGGCCCGCGAGGGGCTGGATGCGTTCGCTTCGCGGGTGGTGTTTTTCTGCGTTATTTACGGGCTGTGCGTACTGGTGGCGAAGCTGCTGTTCCTGATGCTTGACCGCGCCGGAGTGATTCGCCCCCGCGCCGCGCGCACGCCGCTGCAATTATAAAGGAGACCGGGATGCGACAAGTTGAGTCATCGCCCCAATACGTCATTCGCGGTATTGCGCTGTACGGTTTTGCCAGTATGCCGCGGTTTATCGACTTTCTCTGCGCTGACGGTCAGTGGAAAACCGGAACGCTGGTCGCGATCAATGCGGAAAAAGTGCTCACTGCGGAGCAATCTCCGGCGCTGCGTTCGCTGATTGCGGAGGCGGAGTACAAGTATCCTGACGGCATCAGCATCGTGCGGGCGATCCGTAAAAAGTATCCGGGGGCGCAGGTTACCCGGCTGCCGGGAGCGGACCTGTGGGAAGCGCTGATGGCGAAAGCGGGCGCCGAGGGTACGCCGGTCTTTTTGCTGGGAGGCCGACCGGACGTGCTGCAGCAAACCGCGGCTAAGCTGCGCCGGCAGTGGCAGGTTAACCTGGTCGGCACGCAGGACGGCTATTTCGACGCGGATCAGCGTGAAGCGCTGTTTGCGCGCATCGCCGCCAGCGGCGCGAAAATAGTTACCGTTGCGATGGGCAGCCCGCGTCAGGAGCTGCTGATGCGCGATTGTAAGGTAAACTACCCGGAGGCGCTCTATATGGGCGTGGGCGGCACCTATGACGTGTTTACCGGCCACGTTCGCCGCGCGCCGAAGCTGTGGCAGCAGCTGGGGCTGGAGTGGCTCTATCGTTTGCTGTCTCAGCCCAGCCGTCTGCGCCGCCAGCTGCGCCTGCTGACCTGGGTGAAATATTACTGGCGTGGCGATCTGTAATTGGCTGCAGGGCACGAAAAAATCAGCGAGAACCGGCGTTTACCGGTTGAAAACGTCGGTAAAACGCACAAGATGCATAAACTATAAGCAGGTGCGATCTTTTTTCAAAAAAAGAACTGGACAGCCCCCCCTCAAGTCCGTACTATTCGCATCCGCAACGGCGCTAAGCGCCCGTAGCTCAGCTGGATAGAGCGCTGCCCTCCGGAGGCAGAGGTCTCAGGTTCGAATCCTGTCGGGCGCGCCAAGTTTTTCAGGCGCAAGAGCTGCGGTGGTAGTTTTACCGCGTTAGAAAAAGTAAAGCAGTACTATGGTGGCTATAGCTCAGTTGGTAGAGCCCTGGATTGTGATTCCAGTTGTCGTGGGTTCGAGTCCCATTAGCCACCCCAGATTTTGTGGCATGCGAAGGTGGCGGAATTGGTAGACGCGCTAGCTTCAGGTGTTAGTGTTCTTACGGACGTGGGGGTTCAAGTCCCCCCCCTCGCACCAACAAAATCGACAAGCAGTACCTCGGCGAGTAGCGCAGCTTGGTAGCGCAACTGGTTTGGGACCAGTGGGTCGGAGGTTCGAATCCTCTCTCGCCGACCACTTTCGAAACCCCGCTTTTTAAGCGGGGTTTTTTGCATTCGCTTTCTCCCCAGAGGACAAACGCCATTGAAGGCGTGTTGAGCCGGGCGAACCATTCTCCCCTTTGACCTGACCTTTTCGACGGATATCGGCCGGTGACGCGTGGCCATCGCCTTGTGTCGATGTCGTATTTCCCCTTGTCTGCACGGTGGTCACCGCAGAGAGAGTGCGGGCATTGTCGCCGTCCGGCGACAACTATCCTACTGAAATATATCAGGTTGCTGAAATACCTCGCAGGGCGTGGTGGATTGACGACACCCTGATGGCGTGGGCGATTGCCGCCCGACGTATCGTGCAGGGAAATGGCAGAAGCAGATAAATAAATCCGTTAATTATCATACAAATAAACTATTAACGCAGAGGAAGTGACAAACTGGCATGGGATCTGCAATAATTAACGTGTAGATGCTCATTCCACTCTTATGTTCGCTCCGGCCTCATAAACCCGGGAATGACGCAGAGCCCATTTACGATGCCTGCTGTCCACATCTCCGCTATTGCCGCTGGCATAATGGAAACCGGACAAACCGTTGAGTCGGGCATCACCCGGTTGTCTAACCGATCCGATCTTCTGCCTGCCGCTTGCGGCAGGTTTTTTTTTGCCTCGCTGGTCGCGCAGACAAAAAAAAGCCCTCCCCCTGGCCAGGGGAGGGCCGCAGAGCCGCGGAACGCTATGGCGTATTTTTCAACGTTAACAGCAGGCCTTCACGACGCATCTGCGCCGCATCCTCCGGCTGATGCTGACGGTCCAGCGCATCGGCCAGCCAGGCATAATCAAATGCGTCAGGACGCTGTTTCAGCGCGTCGCGGAAGGCTTCACTGGCCTGAGCCCACTCACCGCGCTTCATCAGTAACTGCCCCAGCGTGCTGTGCAGGAGCGGTGTGGCACCGTGCTGCTTCATCTGCTGACGCAGGGCTTTTTCCAGCTGTTCCGGATTGCCCGCCTTCAGGCGCGGCATCAGTAAAATCAACCGCTCATCATACTGGCGCTTGAGTCCGTCCAGTACGATCTGCTGGGCAGTGTCATGATCGTCGCACTCAATCAGGTGCTCGGCCATGGCAACCTGCAGGGTAGTCTCCTGACGGGTTTTACGGCTCTGGTTTTGCCACCACAGTTTCAGCCCTTCGCTACCCTGGTCGGCCATGGCCTGATTCATCAGGCCCAGCCAGGCCTGCTGCTGCAGCGCTGCACGCTGATCGGCATCGTTGATCTGGATTTTTTCCATCGCCGGCAGAATATCGAGCAGCGAACTCCAGGCGCCGGTACGCAGATAGGCCTGTTCAGCAAGGCGCAGAACTTCAGGGTGGCGAGGGGCCACTTCCAGCAGGCGATCGACACCGTGACGCGCGGCGTGATCTTCATTACGGGCCAGCTGCAGCCGCACGCGGGTGATCTCTACCGGAAGCTGATCGCTACCGGCCAGCTCGGCCGCCCGCTCAAGGTGCTGATTGGCGCGTAGCTCATCGTTGCGCTGCTGGGCCGCTTCGGCCGCCAGCAGATAGTTGACCACCGGTTGCTCTGCGTGGTCGGCGTGGCGCGACAGCAGCTTTTCAACCTGGGAGTAATCTCCCTCGGCCAGCTTGAGCAGTGCGGCCTGAGTGTGCTTACGCGCGCGGTTGCGTTTGCGACCGAGGAACCAGCCGCGGGTGTGGGCACCGGTGCGCAGCACACGGCGTATCAGCCACTCGACGGCCAGAATCACGATAAGCGTTAATACCAGCATGATTGCCAGACCGGTCACGCTGGTTTCAATGTTCCAGTTATCGGTCTGAATCAGCACGTAGCCCTGGTGGCCGGCGATCATCGGACCGATGACCACCCCGGCGATCAGCAGGAGAAAAAGCAGAAAGACTTTTAACATGTCTACTCTCCCTGCTGCTGCTGAGTCTGCGGTGTGGCCGCGGCGGACGGCTGTGCCAGCAGGTTACGCACCCGGGTTTGCATCAGTTTGTCCAGCAGCGGCTGACTGCTCAGTGAGTCGGGAACGTCCATCGAGATGTTCTGCTCGCTTAGCGCATCCAGTTGAGCCAGAAAAGCTTTGGTCGCTGGATCATTGGTGTCGAACCAGGCGCGTACCCAGGCAGAAACGGTATCCACTGACTGCGAGTAAATTTCATTCTGATGACGCGGGACCGCCTGCGCCGCGATCAGCAGGCGCGAGCGAATGTTCTCACGCAAATAGACATCCTGATTGGGGGCCAACAGCGGTTCGGCGGTGCTGTCGCGGCGACGGACAGTAATAAAATCATCCATAAAAGCGTGCCAGCTTTTTACCAGATTTTGCCGCCATTCGCGTAGCGAGGTGCTCAGTTCACCGCCGTCTTCATCCATTGGCGTATCATCACTGTTATTGTCCGCCAGTCGCAGATTATCGACGCCGTTGGCCAACTGGTTCAGCTTCAGAATGATGCCGTCGTAGTCCACCTGACTGACCGCAGAGAGATCGCTGATGTCCTGGGTGAGCGCGCGGCGTACGTCAATCAGACTGGGGTCGTTCATCTCGGCGAGGCTGCTGTCGGCGCTTTTTAACAGCGCGGCAGCGGTGGTCACATCCTGATCGCTCCACAGCTTACGCCCCGCCAGTTTGACCAGGTAATCGGCCTGCGCCAGCAGCCAGGTGCGGGTATCGTTGCCGGAGAGGGTGGTCACTTTCTGATTTAACTCATCGAGCTGACGCACCAGCGCCTGCTGTTGTGACTCGGCGCTCTCCAGCGCTTTTTGCTGCGCGACCAGCCGTTCGGTGAGCTGCTGTTTTTCGCTACTGGCCTGCTGTTGCAGCGTGTTCACCTGCTGGGCAAGGGCGTCGCGTGCCGCCTCCTGCCGTGCAGACTGCTGCTGGGCATGCAGCCACAAGCCGGCTCCCACCGCCAGCGCGATGACAATCGCCACTGCGCTCAGTGCCATACCGCGTCGGTCAGGCGATGGCGTCGCCGTGGCGCGCTCATTCGGCGTCGATGCCGCGGTGGTATTCACCTCGGCTGGGGTCTCATCAACCTTGGCGGAGGTCTCTTTTTGTTCCGTCATTGGGCATTCCCGTCATTAAGTTTGTAGTAACGCGCGCAGTAGCGCATCGTTATCGGCACTGTCGGCTACGACGATAGTTTGCCAGCCCAGTTCCCGGGCACGCGTAGCCAGACGTTCACTGACGACAACCAGTCGACAGCGTAGCAGCCATTCTGTCCGATCGCCGGGCGGAATGAGCGCAAAAAGCTGATGCAGCATCTCGCCGCTGGTTACAACCAGCGTATCTACCTGGCGTTCCCGCCAGCGCCGCGCCTCTTCATAACCGTTATAGGTTTTATCACAGCGCTGATAACATTCGCAAAAATGGACGTCCGCGCCGCGAACGCGCAGCGTTTCGCCCAGCAGCTCGCGGCCGCCGTTACCGCGCAGGATCAGCGCCCGTTTACCGCTCAGCTGCTGCAGGGCCGGAAGCTGAATCAGCACGTCGCTGGTTTCCCGCTCGTGCGGCCAGGTCACCCGTTGGCCACAGGCGCTGTGCAGGGCCATCGCGGTGGTGCGTCCAATAGCATAATAGTCGACGTCGGTCGGCCAGTGCCCGCCCTGCTGCTGCAGCGTATGGTTGGCCCAGCCAATGACCTGCTGCGAGAGAACAAAAATCAGGTCACCCCTGCGCAGTTCCCGCACGTGCGCAGGCAGCATCGCCAGCTCGCGACCAGGAGCAAATTCGATCAGCGGCAGTGACCAGCCGCGCCTGCCCAGCGCATGCAGTCGGCTGACCAGCGCATCGCCGGCAGGGGCCGGACGGGTGACCAGAATCGTCATACGGGAGGGGCTCCCTGATAGACCGCGTTTAGGATTTCGCGGGCGCCACCGGCCAGTAGCTCATCGGCGAGTGAGATGCCCATTTGCACCGCCTGATCGCGCGGTCCCCGGCGTTCACCGCGCACCATCACGCTGCCGTCGGGGCTGCCGACCAGACCGCGTAGCCACAGTTGATCGCCATCCAATTCAGCATAGCTGCCAATCGGCACCTGACAGCCGCCCTCCAGACGGGTGTTCATCGCCCGCTCAGCGCTGACCCGAACGGCGGTATCGGCATCATTTAACGCCGCCAGCAGCGCGATAGTGGCCTTGTCGTCCAGCCGGCATTCAATGCCTACCGCGCCCTGACCGACGGCGGGCAAAGAGACTTCCGGCGGCAGCGCGTGGCGGATGCGATCGGTCAACCCCAGGCGAATCAGTCCCGCGGCGGCGAGTATGATGGCGTCATACTCGCCGGCATCCAGCTTCGCGAGACGCGTGCCAACGTTGCCGCGCAGCGTGCGGATAACCAGGTCAGGTCGCCGCTCGCTGATTTGACACTGGCGACGCAGGCTCGACGTGCCGACTACGGCTCCGGCAGGCAGCGCATCAACGGAGTCGTAGTGATGGCTGACAAAGGCGTCGCGCGGATCTTCACGTTCGCAAATGGTAACCAGCCCAAGGCCTGCCGGAAAGGCGACGGGGACATCTTTCATTGAGTGCACCGCAATATCTGCGCGATTCTCCAGCAGTGCGGTTTCCAGCTCTTTGACGAACAGGCCCTTGCCACCGACCTTGGCTAACGGCGTATCGAGGATGACATCGCCTTTGGTGACCAGCGGCACCAGCTCGACGGTCAGCCCGGGATGCGTGGCTTGCAAGCGCTGTTGAACATAGTGTGCTTGCCACAGCGCCAGCGGGCTTTGCCGTGTAGCAATTCTTAAAATTTGATTTAACATACTGATAACCGTTTTTATCGTTTAATGATTATCCTATCATTGATACGGAATTGCATACAGCCGCCCCGCCATCAGCGCTCACCGGGCGAACGATGGGGCAAGACTGGCGTATTTTTGTGCTAGAATCACACAGCGCATCTTTCTTTACGGTCAACCTGGCAGGTGTTAGATTGATCACGTTTTCAGCCCCTATTTGCGCCACGTCAGGCTTGAGCGCCGCGCGCGCGGGTATCGGGTAGTGAGAAAATACCGGGACAATCAGGCGAAACGTCTTGTACCTCTATATTGAGACTTTAAAACAGAGACTGGATGCCATTAATCAGCTGCGCGTGGATCGCGCGCTGGCGGTTATGGGGCCCACAGCACAGCAGGTCTATCACCTGCTGCCTCTCTTTTTACATCATCACCATCCGCTGATGCCAGGCTACCTTGACGGTAACGTTCCTCACGGCATCAGCTTCTTCACGTCTGATGATATCCAGCGCGAGTATCTGGCCAGCCTGCCGGAGAAACCGTTCGCTTACTCTTCCGCGGCCACCTTTGGCGAACCCCCGATTACCGGCGTGTACTCTATGGGGAGCACCTCCTCCGTTGGACAAAATTCTACCTCCGATCTCGATATCTGGGTGTGCCACCACTCATGGCTGGATAACGATGAGCGGCTGGCTCTGCAAAAAAAATGCCATCTGCTGACCCGCTGGTGCGCGTCGCAGGGGGTTGAAGTAAGCTTTTTTCTGATTGATGAGAACCGTTTCCGTCACAATGAAAGCGGCAGCCTTGGGGGAGAGGACTGTGGCTCCACGCAGCATATGCTGCTGTTAGATGAATTCTATCGTACCGCCGTGCGCATGGCGGGCAAACGCCTGCTGTGGAGCATGGTGCCGGGCGAAGAAGAAGAGAATTACGACGATTACGTGATGTCACTGTATGCCCAGGGGGTGCTGACGCCTAACGAATGGCTGGATCTCGGCGGTCTGGGCACGCTGTCGGCGGAAGAGTACTTTGGCGCCAGCTTATGGCAGCTGTATAAAAGCATCGACTCCCCTTACAAGGCGGTGTTGAAAACCCTGCTGCTGGAGGCATATTCCTGGGAGTACCCCAATGCGCAGTTGCTGGCGATGGAGATCAAGCAGTGTCTCCACGATGGGGAGATCGTCTCTTACGGACTGGATCCATACTGTATGATGCTGGAGCGGGTGACGGCCTATCTTACCAACTCCGGCGATGAGGCCCGTCTCGATCTGGTCCGCCGCTGCTTTTACATGAAGGTGCGCGAGAAACTGTCGCTGCCTGGAGAGCCGCGCGGCTGGCGTGCGGAAATTCTGCATCAGCTGGTGCAGGAGTGGGGCTGGAGTGCGGAAAAACTGGCCATTCTTGACAGCCGCCCCGAGTGGAAAATTGAGCGGGTGCGCGAGGCGCATAACGAGCTGCTGGACGCGATGATGCAAAGCTATCGCAACCTGATTCGCTTCGCCCGTCGCAACAATTTGAGCGTCAGTGCCAGTCCGCAGGATATCGGAGTGCTGACCCGCAAGTTGTATGCGGCCTTTGAAGCGCTGCCGGGTAAAGTGACGCTGGTTAATCCGCAGATCACCCCCGATCTGTCTGAACCGCACCTGACCTTTATTCACGTACCGGGCGGGCGGGCCAACCGCGCCGGCTGGTATTTATATAATCAGGCGCCGGATATGGCTTCGATCATCAGCCATCAGCCCCTTGAGTATAATCGCTACCTGAATAAGCTGGTGGCCTGGGCTTGGTTTAACGGCCTGCTCACGGCCAACACGCACTTACATATTAAGGGCAGCAGCGTAGTGGATCTGCCGCGTCTGGAGGAGCTGGTGAGCGACGTTTCGCACCATTTCCCGGTGCGTCTGCCGGCGCCGACGCCAAAGGCCCTTTACAGCCCGTGCGAAATCCGTCATCTGGCTATCATTGTCAATCTGGAGTACGACCCGACGGTAGCCTTCCGCAATCAGGTGGTGCACTTCGATTTCCGCAAACTGGACGTGTTCAGCTTTGGTCAGCAGCAGCAGTGCCTGGTTGGCAGCGTTGATCTTCTGTACCGCAACTCATGGAATGAAGTTCGTACCCTGCATTTCAATGGCGAACAGGCGATGATCGAAGCACTGAAAACCATTCTGGGCAAAATGCATCAGGACGCGGCGCCGCCGGATGCGGTGGAAGTGTTCTGCTACAGCCAGCATCTGCGCGGTTTGATCCGCACCCGCGTACAGCAATTAGTGGGCGAGTGTATCGATCTGCGACTCTCCAGCACGCGACAGGAGCCGGGACGTTTTAAAGCGGTACGGGTTGCCGGCCAGACTTGGGGATTATTCTTTGAGCGCCTCAGCGTGTCAGTGCAAAAGCTGGAAAATGCGGTCGAGTTTTATGGCGCCATTTCCAATAATAAACTGCACGGGCTGTCGATCAAGGTGGAGGCGAACCAGACCCGCCTGCCGTCGGTGGTTAACGGCTACGCCAGCGAGGGGATCATTCAGTTCTTTTTTGAGGATACGTTGGATGACCGCGGATTTAATATCTATATTCTTGACGAGAGTAACCGCGTAGAGGTTTACCACCACTGCGAGGGCAGCAAAGAGGAACTGGTGCGTGACGTCAGTCGTTTTTACTCTTCCTCCCACGACCGCTTTACCTTTGGGACCAGCTTCGTCAACTTTAACCTGCCGCAGTTTTATCAGCTTGTTGACGCTGAAGAGGGGCAGGTGAAAGTGATCCCCTTCCGCAGTCAGGCGTTGGTGCAGCTGTGTGCGGTGTCTGATGCTCAGCCGGCAATGTCGGATCTGGCTCAGCGCTACCACAATGTGTAACGCCTGACGGACCTCTCGCATCGCCTGAGGCCCGTGATACGCGCTGCGGTTCAGGCGTCGGTTAATTCGACCTTGATTCCCGCCTGCTGACTGCAGGCCTCTTCCAGCAGTTGCCAGAAGTCAAATCCGCTGCGGTTACAAATCCAGCGGTCACCGCGCTTCTCAAAGTGATATCCGCCTTTTTTAGTGGCCAGCCACACTTCATGCAGCGGCTCCTGGCGGCTGATAACGATGGCGCTGCCATTATCAAACTCCAGATTCATGGTACCGCCGTTAACTTCGTAATCCACGTCGAAGCGCGCCTCCTCATTGGCGGTGTTGTGACGCTCCAGTCGCGCCTCAACGGTTTCCATGATCTCATCGGCCAGTTGGTGAAATTCGCTGTCGGTCATCATTGCTTCCTTAATGGGTTTTGCAGGCAGTATACGAAGAAACCGCCGCGGATCGAAGTGGCTGGGGAGGCGAATCTTTGTCCCGACGCCGACATTGCTGCAATTCCAGTTGATTTTCAGAAGTCACCTGCGATGATAGGTCATCAGCTAAACAGGATGAGCACGCAAAACATGAGCAAAAAAACTGGCCTTCTGGCACTGATGCTGGCCGCGTTGAGCCTGGCCGGATGTGGACTAAAGGGCCCACTCTACTTCCCGCCGGAAGAGACGCCAAAACCGCAGGTTCAGCCGCGCGCTGACGCCAGTACCGCGCAGCCGGACGACGCCAGCAAGACGCCGAAAACCGCGCAGCCTGGGATGCAAACCGCACCCTAAACCATGACGCACTCGGCGGAGCAGAAAATGCAGTTCTCGAAAATGCACGGCCTTGGCAATGACTTTATGGTCGTTGATGCCGTGACGCAAAACGTCTATTTTTCGCCGGAGCTTATCCGTCGGCTCTCCGATCGTCACCTCGGCGTCGGCTTCGATCAGTTGCTGATCGTGGAGCCGCCTTACGATCCCGATCTCGATTTTCATTACCGGATTTACAATGCCGACGGCAGCGAAGTGGCGCAGTGCGGCAATGGTGCGCGCTGTTTTGCCCGCTTTGTGCGGCTAAAGGGACTGACCAACAAAAGCGACATTCGGGTCAGTACGCAAAATGGCCGCATGGTGCTGAGCGTGACTCCGGATGAGCGGGTGTGTGTCAACATGGGCGAGCCGAACTTTGAGCCCGCTCAGGTGCCGTTCCGCGCCAATAAGGCGGAAAACCTCTATTTACTGCGCGTACAGGAGCAGACGCTGATGTTTGGCGTGGTGTCGATGGGCAATCCACACTGCGTCATTCAGGTTGAAAGCGTCAAAACCGCGCTGGTAGAGACCCTCGGCCCGGTGCTGGAGAGCCACGAACGTTTTCCAGAGCGGGTGAACGTCGGCTTTATGGAGGTGGTTAGCGCGGAGCACATTCGGCTGCGCGTGTACGAGCGCGGTGCCGGGGAGACCCAGGCCTGCGGCAGCGGTGCCTGTGCCGCGGTGGCCAGCGGCATCCAGCAGGGGCTGCTGGCAGAAAAAGTACGCGTAGATTTGCCGGGCGGTACGCTGCACATCGCCTGGCGGGGACCGGGATATCCGCTGTACATGACCGGTCCAGCCACCCACGTTTACGACGGGACGCTTCATCTATGAAACAGATCGGTGAACCGAGCGCCAGCGAACGGCTGCTGGACGACGACGCCGTCAGCCTTTGGCTGCAGCAACATCCGGATTTCTTTATTCGCCATGCGCGCCAGGTGGAGCAAATGCGTATTCCGCATCCGGTACGCGGCAGCGTCTCGCTGGTGGAGTGGCAACTGGCCCGCCAGCGGCATCAGATTAGCCAGCTGGAAGAGGAAATTACCCTGCTGATGGCGCACTCTGCGGCTAACCAGCGTCTGTTTGAGCAGTTGCTGACGCTGCAGGGGCGGCTGGCCACGGCCGACAGCCTGCATGATATGCTGAATCGGCTGCACCGCTGGGCACGTGAGCTGGGCCTGGCCGGCGCTAACGTTCGGCTGTTTAACGATCGCTGGCGGCTGGGCGCTCCATCCGACTTCACGCAGCTGGCGCTGTCGCGCCACGCCTTCGAGCCGCTGCGCATTCAGCGTTTGGGCGCACAGCCACACTTTCTGGGTGGACTGAATGGTCCGGAGCTCTTGCTACTGCTGCCGCAGGCAAAACATGTCGGCTCGGTGGCGATGTCGATGATGGGAGATGACGGCCTGCTGATTTTCAGCAGCCGCGATGCCCAGCATTATCAGCTGGGAATGGGCACCGATCTGCTCGACCACCTTTCCCGACTGCTGCCCCCCCTGCTGGCACGTTGGATCGAACGTGCATGAGTGACGCCATACTGCTGGCCGACGTCGACGCCTTCCTGCGTTATCTGCGGGTAGAACGCCAGCTCAGCCCGCTGACGCAAAAGAATTACGCCCAGCAGCTGTCAGCGTTGTGCGCCCAGGCCGAGGCCATGGGAATCACCGCGTGGACGCAGCTTGACGATCGCGCAGTGCGAAGCCTGGCGGCCCGCAGCCGGCGGGCCGGCCTGAAGCCGGCCAGCCTCGCTTTGCGGCTCTCGACGCTGCGTAGTTTTCTTGACTGGCAGGTGAGTCAGGGCAAACTGACCGCCAATCCGGCCAGAGGCGTCGCCACCCCGCGAGCGGCGCGGCACCTGCCAAAAAATCTGGACGTGGATGATGTCAGTCAACTGCTGGAGATCGACGACGGCGATCCGCTGGCAATACGCGATCGTGCGATGCTGGAAGTGATGTACGGCGCCGGGCTGCGTCTGTCGGAGCTGGTAGGAATCGACACCACCCACCTGAACCTGGAGAGCGGTGAAGTGTGGGTGGTGGGGAAAGGGAGCAAAGAGCGGCGGCTGCCGATCGGCAGTACTGCGCTTAGCTGGCTGAATAAGTGGCTGGCTCTGCGCGACTTTTACGCCCCGGGCGATGAGGCGGTGTTCCTGTCCAGCCAGGGACGGCGCATTTCCGTACGTAATGTACAGAAGCGTTTTGCGGAGTGGGGCGTTAAGCAGGGGATGAGCAGTCATATTCACCCGCACAAGCTGCGTCACTCTTTTGCTACCCACATGCTGGAATCAAGCGGGGACTTGCGCGCGGTGCAGGAGCTGTTGGGACATGCCAATCTGTCGACCACCCAGATCTATACGCATCTTGATTTTCAACATCTGGCATCGGTGTACGATGCCGCTCACCCCCGGGCGAAGCGAGGCAAACGCTGATGAAGTTTTACCGACCGTTGCAGACCATCCAGGCGCTCACCTTCGATCTGGATGATACGCTGTACGACAATCGCGAGGTCATCCGCCAGACGACGTTGGCTTCTCATGCGTTCTTACAGGGTTATCATCCCGATTTACGTTCGGTCACTCCGGCGGCGTATCAGCAGCAGCGCGAGGCGCTGGCGGACGCCGAGCCGGAGATTGTCCACGATGTGACCGAGTGGCGGCGTCGTACCGTGGAGCGGATCATGCAGCAAGCGGGCTTGGGTGACCGCGCTGCGCAGGTCGGCGCCCGCGAAGTGATGACGGTGTTTGCCCACTGGCGCAGCCAGATTACTGTCCCGCCGGAGACTTTTACGACGCTGGCCGCGCTGGCCCAGCGCTGGCCGCTGGTGGCGATCACCAACGGTAATGCGGAACCGCACCGCTTTGGCCTCGGCGATACTTTTCAGTTCGTGCTGCGCGCCGGCCCGGATGGGCGAGCTAAACCCGCTGGCGATATGTTTTATCGGGCAGCGCGGCGCTTGGGTATCGATCCCGCCGGGATCCTGCACGTTGGCGATGATTTGACCACCGATGTGGCCGGTGCGCTGCGCAGCGGCGCGCAGGCGTGCTGGATCAATCTGCGTGCAGGCAACCTGATGCGCGAGCCTGATGGCCGATTGGTGCCTCATCTCGAAATAACCCGGTTGGCATCGCTGACCGCGCTGATATAATCGTCTGGATAAATATCCAGTGAAGCGCCTGTGCGCTTCCTCCCAGTCAGACCAATGGTGCTTATGGACGTTTCAGACCTGCTCGACGGACTCAACGATAATCAACGTGAGGCGGTGGCCGCCCCTCGCCGCAATCTGCTGGTGCTGGCCGGAGCGGGCAGCGGTAAGACCCGGGTACTGGTGCATCGGATTGCCTGGCTGATGGCGGTGGAAAACAGCTCCCCTTACTCGATCATGGCGGTGACTTTTACCAACAAAGCGGCCGCGGAGATGCGGCACCGCATTGAGCAGCTGATTGGCACCAGTCAGGGAGGAATGTGGATTGGCACTTTCCACGGTCTCGCGCATCGCCTGTTACGTGCGCACCACCTCGATGCGGGTCTGCCGCAGGATTTTCAAATTCTCGATAGCGAAGATCAGCTGCGATTGCTCAAGCGGCTGATCAAGGCGATGAATCTGGATGAGAAGCAGTGGCCGGCGCGCCAGGCCATGTGGTACATCAATGGCAAAAAGGACGATGGACTGCGGCCTAAGCACATTGAAAGCTATGGTAACCCGATTGAGCAAACCTGGCTGCGTATCTACCAGGCGTATCAGGAAGCCTGCGATCGCGCGGGGCTGGTGGATTTTGCCGAGCTGCTGCTGCGTGCGCACGAACTCTGGCTGAACAAGCCAGCGATTCTGCAGCACTATCGTGAACGCTTCAGTAATATTTTGGTGGACGAGTTTCAGGATACCAATAGCATTCAATATGCATGGATTCGGCTGCTGGCGGGGGACAGTGGCAAGGTGATGATTGTCGGCGATGACGATCAGTCCATCTACGGCTGGCGTGGTGCGCAGGTTGAAAATATTCAGCGCTTTCTGACCGATTTTCAGGGCGCCCACACCATTCGCCTGGAGCAAAACTACCGTTCTACCAGCAATATCCTGCGCGCGGCGAACACCCTGATCGCCAACAATAACGGCCGACTGGGAAAAGAGCTGTGGACCGAAGGGGGGGAGGGGGATCCGATCTCTCTGTACTGCGCCTTTAACGAACTCGATGAGGCGCGCTATGTCGTTAACCGTATTAAAGTCTGGCAGGACAACGGCGGAGCGCTGGCCGAATGCGCGATCCTCTATCGCAGTAATGCTCAGTCGCGCGTGCTGGAAGAGGCGCTGATTCAGGCCAGCATGCCCTACCGTATTTACGGCGGCATGCGCTTTTTTGAACGGCAGGAAATCAAAGATGCGCTGGCTTATCTGCGTCTGATTTCCAATCGCAATGATGATGCGGCCTTTGAGCGGGTGGTGAATACCCCGACCCGCGGCATTGGCGATCGCACGCTGGATGTGGTGCGGCAAACCGCCCGTGAGGGACAGCTTACGCTCTGGCAATCCACCCGCAAACTGCTCCAGGAAAAAGCGCTGGCGGGCCGCACCGCCTCGGCGCTGCAGCGCTTTGTGGAGCTGGTGGATTCGCTGGCGCACGAAACGGCAGAGCTGCCGCTGCATGTCCAAACCGATCGGGTGATCAAGGATTCCGGTCTCTGGCTGATGTATGAGCAAGAGAAAGGTGAGAAGGGCCAGGCGCGGATTGAGAACCTGGAAGAACTGGTAACGGCCACCCGACAATTCAGCTATCAGGATGAGGATGAAGATCTGATGCCGCTGCAGGCCTTTCTCTCACATGCGGCGCTGGAAGCCGGAGAGGGACAGGCCGATAAGTGGCAGGATGCGGTGCAGCTGATGACCTTGCACGCCGCAAAAGGACTGGAATTCCCGCAGGTGTTTATTGTCGGAATGGAAGAGGGGATGTTCCCCAGCCAGATGTCGCTGGAAGAAGGGGGGCGACTGGAAGAGGAGCGCCGGCTTGCCTACGTTGGTCTGACGCGCGCAATGAAAAAGCTCACCCTGACATTTGCCGAAACTCGTCGCCTGTACGGCAAGGAAGTGTATCACCGTCCTTCCCGCTTTATCGGAGAGCTTCCGGAGGAGTGCGTGGAAGAGGTGCGCCTGCGCGCCAGCGTGAGTCGTCCGGTCAGTCATCAGCGCATGGGAACACCGGTGGCGGAAAATGATAGCGGCTTCCGTCTCGGGCAACGCGTGCGCCATGCGAAATTCGGTGAAGGAACTATCGTTAATCTTGAGGGCAGCGGTGAGCATAGCCGGCTACAGGTGGCATTTCAGGGACAGGGTATCAAGTGGCTGGTCGCCGCTTACGCCAGACTTGAAGCACTGTAATCCGGCGCCCAGTGCAGGGGGGATCGGGGCGTCAGGCAGCCCGCCGTTGCTGCGGTGAGTTCTGTTTACGGTAACTTGACGCTTTTTGCGTCTTTGCGTAACATGCGCCCACGATTACCCTAAGAGGACATTCGCCTTGGACACACCCAGTCGAGACTGGCTCAAGACCCTGTTATCCAGGGACAACCACTAAGGCCCTCCTCTGCTGGCAGCCTTAGTGCTTGTCAGCGACCCACCTCTCACCCGTCGCATTGAGTCATTCTGCCACTGACGCCCGTCAGGGTGGTGTTCAGACGCCATGTCCCGAAAGCAACGCGAATTTGGGAGCACCGTTATGCTGAGCGCATTCAAACTGGATCACAGCCGCCTGTCACGCATGGAACTCGATGATTCAGATACCCTCGTGGAATCCGTCTGGGTTGATCTTGTTGAGCCCGAAGAGGAAGAACGTCAGCGCGTGCAGGCGGAACTGGGGCAAAACCTGGCTACCCGCCCCGAACTGGAGGACATTGAGGCCTCGGCGCGATTCTTTGAAGACGAAGATGGCCTGCACATCCACTCGTTTTTCTTCTACGAAGATGCTGACGATCACGCCGGCAACTCCACCGTGGCATTCACCGTGCGCGAGGGGCGTCTGTTTACCCTGCGCGAACGTGAGTTACCGGCATTTCGTTTGTACCGCATGCGCGCCCGCAGTCAAATGATGATTGACGGTAACGCCTGGGAGCTGCTGCTGGATCTGTTTGAAACCAAAATTGAACAGCTGGCCGATGAGATCGAGAACATCTACAGCGCCCTCGAAAAACTCAGCCGGGTTATCATGGAAGGCCAGCAAGGCTCGGAATTTGATGAGGCGCTTTCGCGGTTAGCTGAATTGGAGGATATTGGCTGGAAGGTTCGTCTCTGTCTGATGGATACGCAGCGCGCACTGAATTTTCTGGTGCGCAAGGCGCGCCTGCCGGCCAACCAGCTGGAACAGGCGCGTGAAGTGCTACGCGATATTGAATCCCTGCTGCCGCACAATGAATCGCTGTTTCAGAAGGTCAACTTTTTGATGCAGGCAGCCATGGGTTTTATCAGCATCGAACAGAACCGCATCATTAAGATCTTCTCGGTTGTGTCCGTGGTGTTTCTGCCGCCGACGCTGGTAGCCTCCAGCTACGGTATGAATTTTGAGTTTATGCCGGAGCTGCACTGGAGCTTTGGCTACCCCGGGGCCATCGGGCTGATGATCCTGGCCGGATTGGCCCCCTACGCTTACTTCAAGCGGAAAAACTGGTTGTAACGGGGCTCCTGGCCGCCGTCGGCGGACAGGAGCCCCGTCCGCCAAAAAGAACGCAGGCAGGGATGAGTTGGCGATCTCCGCGCGTCCCGGCTGTGAGTAAGCTAAAAACGCTATGGCGTCTGCTGACAGGTTTCGCGCCTGGTGTACGGTGCTGGGGGGCAATCTCAATGCGCCGATGGGCCGTCAGGCGGTGCGTTTTGTCGGCGACGTCCATCTTCAGCTCGCCGCTCAGTACAAAGAAAAACTGCCGCGAAAGATGATGTAAGTGCCGCGTCTCCTCTCTGCCGGCAGACTTGTTTTCGTGGATAATGCTCATATCCTGACGCTTTACCAGATGCCATCCGTCACCCTCATTTCCCCATGAGGAGTGCTCCGCGTGAGTGTTAGAAGTCATCGCTGCTCCCTATCCGTTACAGGCTGGTGCACACTGTCGTGCGCGCCCAGTTCCAAGGCCTGCCGCCAAATCAGGTCAAAAAGCAGCCCGTCAAAGACCGCCTCGCCCTGCGTCGTGAGCATACCACTCATCAGTAATTGGGTAATCGCCTGACAGTACTCCAACAAGGTACGTGAATCCAGCGCCAGTGTGTCGTGAACCCCGGGTGAGGGATGCCGCATGGCATGCCGTTGGTGCCCAGAGGCCAGTGGGCGATCCAGTGCCTGTTGCATGTCAGCAAGTGTGGTTGACAGGGGATAATAGCGCGCGTGACGCCAGCCGGTGGTTGGGGGGGAAGCTGTCAGCTGACAGACCAGTGATACGCAGACGCGAGCATAATCGATAGCATCCGCCGACGACGTCAGAGTGAGTTGGGGAGACACCGCGATTATCTCTCCGCATTCCAGTCCACCGGCATCGGCGCCATGATAGGTCGATAAGGTCATACTTTTCCTCCTGATAAAATAACTGTTTATTTATACAGCATCTAGCTATTTATGGAGGAAATGGCATGCATATTTGCGAACTGGTTCGAAAGGTTGATTAAAAAAAAACCGATCTGGCGGTTAAAACCGCAATGCACCCGAACCGTAAAAACGGGTTTCCGATAAAAAGCATTTATCGTTAATTCTTTCTGTATTTTTTTTGATCCGTAACTATTTATCGATATGTATACTGCAGTCTCAAAATGGGACGGTTTTATAACATTGAGACGGTTTGATAAAAGTGAGTAACGCGATAAAGATTAATAACCTTGTTTACTATAGTCGGCGGGGATGAAATATAGTGCGTGAACCGGTTCCATCATCATTTGAGCAAGATTTGGTGTGATAATATATTGGTACACCCTCTCCGTAGAACGCTGTCATAAAAATGTCATATTCCTCGCTGACTATTAATCCGCTGTTATGCAGGGACGGACCAGCGTTCGGGATCGATGGGGTTGAGCGTAGTTTGAGCAATTGTAAAGCGGCGGGCAGGCATCGGGCGGAGTGAGACGCCCGTCGCAGTCAAAAAGCGGGCACGCCGCAGCCAAACACCGCCGTAAAGGTCGGTGTGTGCTTGACTGAAGGCGTCTCTCCCCAGCATAATAGCTGGAAAATTTTCCCTGGTGTTGGCCAATGTGGCAACCTGACCCAACGTGGTCAGGTTTTTTTTTATTTGAATCGGTACTGCTTGTTTTTATAGAAGCGAGTATACGGGTTTTGTTTAATGATGGTAGTTAGACTAAAGTATAGTTTGGTGCTATACTTTCAGGTGCATAGTTGGAAGTTAAACGCTCAAGTTATTGAGGATGGATGATGCCTTTATTGTTCTCCGATAATGAAATCATAACCAGTACGATAAGTAACTATTTCGATCGTAAACTAAAAAGATACGGCGATCCGAAGTACGCTTACATGATCCTCAATAAGAAAAACCCCGCTGAGATGATGATCATCTCTAATTATCCGGATGAGTGGGTTGAAATTTATAAGGCCAATAACTATCAGCACATCGATCCGGTTGTGCTCACCGCTTTCAACAAGATCGCGCCTTTCTCGTGGGACGAGAACATCGTCATCAGCTCCAACCTGAAAATGTCAAAGATCTTTACCCTGTCCCGTAAGTATAACATCGTGAACGGCTTCACTTTTGTACTGCACGATCAGGCCAACAATCTGGCCATGTTGTCGTTAATGATGGATGATAAAACCATCGATGATCTGGAAGAGACGATTGAGCGCAACCGTGACAAGCTGCAGATGCTGCTGATCACCGCGCATGACAAGATGCACTCACTGTACAAAGAGATGATGGAAAACCAGAACATCCGCCATCCCGGTGAAAAGGAGATCTTTTCCGCGCGAGAGAACGAAATACTGTACTGGGCGAGTATGGGTAAGACCTATCAGGAAATCTCTCTTATTATGGGGATCACTACCAGTACGGTGAAATTCCATATTAAAAATGTGGTCAAGAAGCTGGGCGTGCTCAATGCCAAACACGCCATCCGCCTCGGCATTGAGCTCCAGCTGATTAAGCCTGTTCTGTCATGATTTTTAGCGCCATCGGCCAGTGATTCAGGGTGCTATGCTCGTCGCGACTCCAGGCCTGCACGCGCTCCGCCAGGATGCACTGATTGCGCTCGTCAACTGGCAGAAACAGCAGATAGACCGGCTTATCCTTTTCTGATGTACCCACCTGAACGACCTGAATTTCCCATCCGGAGCGCTTCAGGATAGTCCACATTGGCTTGCTGCAGATGGTGTAGATCCCATCATAGCCCTGCTGACGAGCGTAATTCACCATCGCAAGGAACAGCACCGTGCTCACGGGAAATTGCGCACCAAGCAAGGTTTTCGCCCGCGCTTTATCCACAAAAAAGCGGCTGGACTCAACATAATTACCCGCTGGCAGCGTTGCGTCGGCAAAGAAAGTGTGAAATGTGTGGGTGATCATGTTGGGCAGATGGGTTTCGATAAAGCGCACGCTACAAACCAGCTGATGGTCGCAAATCCCAAGCAGATAGTGCGTATTAACGTTATCGTACTCATCGAACTCCATACCGTTAGTACAGGTGACCGCCCAGTCGAGACGATCCTTAAAGGTCTCTTTTCTGAGCGTGTACAATTCTTCAGACGTTATCTCGGGTAACGACGCATAGTTTACATCAATGATCTCTAACATCCTTTCTCCCTTAGGCACCCTGAGTGCTGGTAGCGTAGGCCGGAGCCATCCTCGCGATGATTTTTTTAACTTGTTATTAAACAAAGGTTTTAACTTTCTATTTTACGCATTCACCTAAGTTTGTACAGGTCCGGATGGCTGACTTTTCGCGCTAAAGGATCCCGATCTTGCGCGACAAGAAACCGATCCAGGTGGCAGATCAGCCGAGCTGGACTGGCGAAGGCCGGTTGAAAGGCATACGCTATATCTTCTTATTTATTAATATATTGTATCCCTATGGCACGCCTACCCACGTCGCTTCAATGGTCAGTTTTACTAATGCTTTCGGCACTTGCCGGCTGGCTTTTTAACCGGATACATCTGCCTGCAGCCCTGCTACTCGGACCGATGATTATCGGGGTGGCGATGGGGCTGAGCGGCGCCACGCTGCACATTGATAAGCGCCTTTTTATCCTTGCCCAGGTGGTACTGGGGTGCATGATTGCGCAAAGTCTGTCGCCGGCGGTACTGACGCCGCTGCTCACTGACTGGCCTGTGGTGCTGGGCGTGTTGGTAATGACGCTGGCCGCCAGCGCGCTGTCCGGCTGGTTACTGATGCGTTATAGCGCACTGCCCGGATCGACCGCCGCGTGGGGGTCGTCACCGGGAGGGGCATCGGCGATGGTGGCAATGGCGGGAGATTTCGGCGCCGACGTTCGACTGGTCGCCTTTATGCAGTATCTGCGGGTATTGATGGTGGCCGCCGCCGCCGCGGTGGTCGCGCGTATTGGATTAGGAGATGCGGCACAGAGCGCCAGCGGGGCCGTCTGGTTTCCGCCGCTCACCGGCGGCTTTGCGGTGACCGTGAGCGTGATGGTACTGGGGGCCTGGCTTGGGCAGCGCCTGGGTATTCCCTCCGGCGCGCTATTGCTGCCGGCGCTGATTGGCGCGACGCTGCACAGCGGTACGACGCTGCCGCTGCAGGTGCCCGAATGGCTGTTAGCCGTGGCATACGCGCTGATTGGCTGGACGGTGGGGTTGCGCTTTACCCGTCCGGTGCTGTTGCTGGCGCTGCGCACGCTGCCGCAGATGATCCTGGCAATCACCGGGCTGATGGTGTTGTGCAGTGCGATGGCGTGGGGACTGACCCGGGTGCTGGAGGTGGATCTGATGACCGCCTGGCTGGCGACCAGCCCGGGGGGGCTGGATACGGTGGCCATTATCGCGGCAGGAAGCCGCGTCGATGTGGCATTTGTCATGGCACTGCAAACGCTGCGTCTGTTTACTATTATTATCACTGGCCCCGGGCTGGCGCGTTTTTTGTCACGCTATGCGCGGGCGTAATCGTTGGATCGTCATCAGCGCATCGCTGACAAACAGCGCCAAAGCGACCCAGATGAATCCAAAGGTGATCAGCTTATCGTCGGTGACGGTCTCACCGTAAAACAGAACCGCCAGCAGAAACATCAGCGTCGGTCCCAGGTACTGAAAAAAGCCGACCGTTGAGAGGCGCAGGCGGGTGGCGGCGGCGGTAAACAGCATCAGTGGGATAGTAGTGACCACACCGGCAGCAATCAGCAGGATGTTGAGCGAAAGCGGATTGTGAGACAGGTGACTGGTGGGCGTATCGGCAATGCAAAACAGATAGATGGCCGCCATCGGCAGCAGCCAACTGGTTTCGATCAGCATGCCGCTTTGCGCATCAACGGCGATTTTTTTTCGCAGCAGTCCATACAGAGAAAAGCTCAGCGCCAGTCCCAGTGCAATGAGCGGAACCGACCCAAATTGCCAGAGCTGCACCAGTACGCCGCAGGCCGCCAAAGCGACTGCCAGCCACTGCAGTGGGCGAAAACGTTCGCCTAAAAATAGCATGCCAACCAGCACATTAAGCAACGGGTTAATGAAGTAACCAAGGCTGGCTTCGAGAATATGCTGGTTGTTTACCGCCCAGATAAACAGCAGCCAGTTACTGGCGATCACGATTCCTGAGCAGGCGAGAAGCAGCACTTTACGCGGCTGCTTTAGGATCTGCTGCACCGCCGGCCAGTGCCGGCTCAGGCTAATCAGCAGTAGCATAAAAAAGAATGACCAGATGACCCGGTGAGTCATGATCTCATCAGGCGGCACCGACTGAAGCAATTTGAAGTAAGCTGGTGCAATTCCCCAGATAAAGTAAGCGCCCAGCGCGCACAAAACGCCCTGACGGGTCTGTTGACTTTCCATCTTATCGCTATCCAATTAAATAGGTGGCTATCGCGGTGGCAATGTGTACACCGGCATCGTTGTGCAGTTCCACCCGGGCGACTGACACTTTATTTCCGGCGCGGATCAGGCTGCTACTGGCAGTAAAATGATCGCCACGACCGGGGCGTAAATAGTCGACGCGCAGGTCGATAGTTCCCATGCGGGCCAGTCGCTGGCGCAGCTGCTCTTCATCCATTTCTGCATGCCGCGTCAGGCTGCTGGTCACGCAGACCAGGCCGGCGGCGACGTCCAGGACCGATGCAATCACCCCGCCGTGCAGGATCTGCTGCGCGGCATTGCCCACCAGCATTGTTTGGTTGCGAAAGCGCAGTTCGGCGTAACCCTCTTCCAGGCGTGACAGTTCAAGGCCAAGCGCCTGATTAAAGGGCATGTGATATACAAATATATCGCCAACTAGCTGACGGACAGCCTGAGACGAGAGGGGGATTGCTGACATAGCACGGCGATCCTGTTGCGGGTCATTGTAAACAATATGTTAATTAAGACGCCATTGTACGCTTCTCTCACTGCGCTCGCTACTTTCAGAAATCAGTACTCAATCTGCTCTGATTTTATGTGTAGAATGGCGACGTTTTGTTACTCAAAATGTTACACGGAGAACAGTATGCTCAGGCAGTATCGATGGCTTTTGGCAGCGTTGCTGCCTGCAGTGGCGCAGGCCCAGGAAGCGACCATTAAAGCAGTGCATGATGCCCCGGCAGTGCGCGGCAGCATTATTGCCAATATGTTGGAAAAGCACGATAACCCGTTTGTGCTCTATCCCTATGAAAATAACTACCTGCTTTACACCTATACCACCAACCTGAATAAAGACGCCATTGAGTCTTATGACTGGTCTAATGATGCGAAAAAAGATGAGGTGAAATTTCAGCTAAGCCTTGCCTTCCCACTGTGGCGCGGCATTTTGGGTGATAACTCGGTGCTGGGCGCCTCGTATACTCAACGATCCTGGTGGCAGCTGTCGAACCGCGGTGCTTCCTCACCGTTTCGTGAAACGGATTATGAACCGCAGGTTTTTCTGGGCTGGGCGACGGATTATCAGCTGGCCGGCTGGACGCTGCGTGATGTCGAGGTGGGCCTGAATCACCAGTCAAACGGCCGTGCGGATCCCACCTCGCGCAGCTGGAACCGCGTGTACGCACGTCTGATGGCGCAAAACGGCAATTTCCTTGCGGAGGTCAAGCCGTGGTACCGTATTCCGGAAAGCGAGAGTAATGACGATAATCCCGATATCACAAAATATATGGGGTACTATCGACTGAAGCTGGGCTACATGGTCGGCGACAGTATTTTCAGCGTTCAGGGCAACTATAACTGGAACACCGGCTACGGCGGCGCGGAACTGGCCTGGAGCTATCCCATTAGCGAACACGTTCGCTTCTATACGCAAGTCTTCAGCGGCTACGGTGAGTCGCTGATCGATTACAACCATAACCAGACCCGTTTCGGTGTCGGCGTGACCCTCAACGATCTCTTTTGATCGCACATCGCCTGCCCGATACCGGGCAGGCAAACATGGAATTCAATGTAGTGTCAACGGCGTCAGTACTCAATCAGGATACCCTCGCGCACCAGGTGCTGCGCGATACCTTCGGCTATCAGCAATTTCGTCCCGGGCAGCAGGCGATCATTGAGACCGCGCTGGCGGGCAGGGATTGCCTGGTCGTCATGCCAACCGGCGGCGGCAAGTCGCTCTGTTATCAGGTACCGGCGCTGGTTCGTGAAGGATTGACGCTGGTGGTTTCACCGCTCATCTCCCTGATGAAAGATCAGGTCGATCAGCTGCTGGCTAACGGTGTGGCCGCGGCCTGTCTTAACTCAACGCAAACTCGCGAAGCGCAGATGGCGGTGATGGACGGCTGTCGCCGCGGCGAAATTAAATTGCTCTATATCGCGCCCGAGCGGCTGATGATGGATAACTTCATCGAGCGCATATCGGCCTGGCAACTGGCGATGCTGGCGGTGGATGAAGCGCACTGCATCTCGCAGTGGGGACATGACTTCCGGCCAGAATACGGTGCGCTGGGACAGTTACGGCAGCGCCTGCCTCAGCTGCCAATCATGGCGCTCACCGCGACTGCGGATGAAACCACCCGCCATGATATCGCCCGCCTGCTCGATCTGCGCGATCCGCTGGTTCAGATTAGCAGTTTTGACCGCCCAAATATTCGCTATACGCTGGTGGAAAAATTCAAACCGACCGATCAGCTGATGCGATACGTACAGGATCAGCGCGGTAAGTGCGGCATTATTTATTGCAACAGTCGGGCCAAGGTGGAGGACACCGCCGCGCGTTTGCAGAGCCGCGGTATCAGCGTGGGTGCTTACCATGCGGGGCTGGATGCGCCGGTGCGGGCGCGAGTGCAGGAGGCGTTTCAGCGTGATGACCTACAAATCGTTGTTGCCACGGTGGCGTTTGGTATGGGCATCAATAAGCCTAACGTGCGCTTCGTGGTCCACTTTGACATTCCACGTAACATAGAATCTTATTACCAGGAGACGGGGCGCGCCGGACGTGATGGCCTGCCGGCGGAGGCGCTGCTGTTTTACGATCCGGCCGATATGGCCTGGTTACGCCGTTGCCTGGAGGAGAAGCCGCCCGGACAACTGCTGGACATTGAGCGGCATAAACTTAACGCGATGGGGGCTTTTGCCGAAGCGCAAACCTGTCGGCGCCTGGTACTGCTCAACTACTTTGGTGAAGGCCGGCAACAGCCGTGCGGTAACTGTGACATCTGTCTGGATCCGCCGCGTCGCTACGATGGCCTGGCTGAGGCGCAGAAGGCGCTGTCAACGATTTATCGCGTGGGGCAGCGATTTGGCATGGGCTACATCGTTGAGGTTCTGCGCGGGGCGAACAATCAGCGTATCCGTGAGTTACAGCACGATAAGCTGGCCGTATATGGCCTCGGGCGGGAACAGACCCACGAGTACTGGGTCAGCGTCATTCGCCAGCTGATACACCTCGGACTGGTGACGCAGAATATCGCTATGCATTCGGCGCTGCAGCTGACCGAAGCGGCACGCCCGGTATTACGCGGCGAGATGCCGCTGATGTTGGCCGTGCCACGTCTGGTGGCGCTGAAAACCAAAGGCAGCTCGGCCAAATCCTTCGGCGGTAACTACGATCGTAAGCTGTTTGCCAAGCTGCGTAAGCTGCGCAAAGCCATTGCTGACGAAGAGAACATTCCGCCGTACGTGGTGTTCAATGACGCCACGCTGATTGAAATGGCGGAGCAGATGCCGCTCAGCGCGGCTGAAATGCTGAGCGTGAATGGCGTCGGCAGCCGCAAACTCGAGCGCTTTGGCAAACCTTTTATGGTGATGATTCGCGAGCACGTCGATGGCGATGAGGACTGATTCTTCGGTTCAATATCCTGAGGGCAATGAACAATGTTGATGCTTTTCCTGACCGTGGCATTCGTCCACCTGCTGGCACTGATGAGCCCAGGGCCGGACTTCTTTTTTGTTTCCCAGATCGCCGCCAGTCGCTCCCGAAAAGAGGCCATGCTGGGGGTGGTAGGGATAACCTTGGGCATCGTAGTCTGGGCGGGCGTGGCGCTGATGGGGCTGCACTTGATCCTGCAAAAAATGGCCTGGCTGCATCAAATTATTATGGTGGGGGGCGGGCTCTATTTGCTGTGGATGGGGGGGCAGTTACTGCGCTCGGCGCGCCATCTGCATCGGCATCCACCGCAGGACGAGGCAGCAAGAGTGCTGCCGCAGGGCGGCCGAAGCTTTCTTAAAGGGTTTTTGACCAATGTCTCGAACCCCAAAGCGGTCATTTACTTCGGCAGCGTCTTTTCTCTGTTTGTGGGCGACAGCGTGGGCACAGGGGAGCGCTGGGGTCTGTTTATGCTGATCATTGGCGAAACGTTCATGTGGTTTAGCATTGTGGCGGTGGTATTTGCGCTGCCGGCGATGCGCCGCGGATATCAGCGAATGGCGAAATGGGTAGATGGCGTTGCCGGCGTTCTGTTCGCCGGCTTCGGTATCCACCTGATACTGTCTCGATAATCGCGCGTCAGGCCACGCGCCGCGCCGTGGCCAGCAGTGCACCGATGGTCATGAACAGGCCACCAAAAATGCGATTAAGCAGTTTCATTTGCCGCGGGCCTCTTATCCAGCCAGCGATGCGCGTTGCCAGCGTGGCGTAGCCTATCATTACGACCACATCGACCACCACGGTGGTGACGCCAAGCACCAGATACTGCGCGGCCAGTGGCCGATCGGGCGAAATAAACTGCGGAAATAGCGCCGCCAGAAATACAATGCTTTTCGGGTTGGTCAGATTGACCAACACAGCCCGTTGAAACAGGCGACGGCGCGGCAGCGAGGTCGCAACGGCGTTCAGATCGATCGAGCCGGCCGCCCGCCACTGCTGGATACCCAGCCAAATCAGATAGGCTGCGCCGGCCCATTTTAAGATTTCAAACGCCAGCAGCGACTGCGAGAACAGCGCGCCCAGGCCGATACCGACCAGCACGATGTGCGCGGCGAGTCCCACCTGTAATCCGGTAATCGAGGCGGTTGTGCCGCGGTAGCCATGGCTGATGCCAGTACTCATGGTATTAATGGCGCCGGAACCCGGCGACAGGCTAAGAATAGCGGTGGTAAGTAAGTAGGTTAACCACCATTCGAGTGTCATGGTAACGCTCCCTGCACAGACTGAACTGTGACACAATACGACAGTTATTTCGGCAACGCACCAGGTTGAAAGAAAAACCATGAAAACACCGTCTCCGCCGTGGCTAACGCGCGAAAAAGCCTTTGCGGCCTTTGCGACCGGTCCCCTGTTGGATTTCTGGCAGCAGCGTGAGGAACGACACTTTACCGGCGTGGACGATGTCCCCGTTCACTATGTCTGTCTGCGCAATCCGGTGCATGACAAAGTGATCCTGCTGAGTCCGGGTCGAATTGAAAGCTATGTCAAATACCCGGAACTGGCGTGGGATTTGTTTCAACTTGGCTACGATGTGGTGATCATCGATCACCGTGGACAGGGCCGATCCGGCCGCCTGCTGGCTGATGCGCATCGGGGCCACGTACTGCGTTTCGGGGACTACGTCAGCGATCTGTGGACGCTGTGGCAACGGGAGATCGATCTGCCGCGCTATCGCCGCCGCTTCGGGCTGGCGCATTCAATGGGCGGGGCGATCATGGCCAGCATGCTGATCGCGGAGCGTCGGCCGTTTGACGCCGTGGTTCTCGCTTCGCCGATGCTGGGAATAAACCTGCCAATGCCGCGCTGGATGGCCAATCGCGTTCTGGAGTGGGCCGAGCAGCGTCCCGCGGTGCGTGACGGTTACGCGCTGGGAACCGGGCGCTGGCAGGCGCGCCCTTTTGCGATCAATACCCTCACCCATAGCTGGGAGCGCTACCGGCGTAGCCAGCGCTTCTACGCCGACGATCCGACGCTGCGCGTGGGCGGGCCGACCTATCACTGGGTGCGGGAGAGCGTGCAGGCCGGGGATGCATTACTGGCGGAAGCTGGCCGCATTAAAACCCCGCTGCTGCTGCTGCAGGCGGAAGAAGAACGGGTAGTTGCCAATGTGGCACAGGACCGTTTTTGTCAGCAGATGGTGGCGGGCGGCGGCCCCTGTGAAGGCGGTAAACCGCTGATTATCCGCGGCGCGCGCCACGAAATCCTGTTTGAACAAGATGCCATGCGTGCAGAAGCGCTGACGGCCATCGCGACGTTTTATGCCCGCTTCCACGCATAATGTTTAATTTTATGACCGATATCTGAGGGTGAATTTTCCATGTATCACGTTGTTGCTTCTGACCTCGACGGCACGCTGCTGTCACCCGACCATCGCCTGACGCCCTTTACGAAAGAGACGCTGCAGCGGCTGACGCAGCAGGATGTGCACTTTGTGTTTGCCACCGGCCGTCACCACATCGACGTCAGCCAGATGCGTGATAACCTTGATATTGACGCGTATATGATCACTTCTAACGGCGCGCGGGTACACAATATGGCCGGCGAACTGATTTTCAGCCATAACCTGGAACCGGAGATCGCTCGGGATCTGTTTGGCATGCTCTATCACGATCCGGCGATTCACACCAATGTGTACCGCGACGATGAGTGGTTTCTCTGCCGCCATCGTCCCGAGGAAGCACACTTCTTTCAGGAGTCCGAGTTTCACTATCAGCTGTTCGATCCGGCGTCGCTGCCCACGGATGGCATCAGTAAGGTCTTTTTCATTTGTGATGATCCGGAACGGTTGCTGCCGGTGGAGCAGGCGATTGTCGCGCGCTGGGGCGATCGCGTTAACGCCAGCTTTTCATTTCCCACCTGTCTGGAGGTGATGGCGGGCGGCGTGTCAAAAGGACATGCGCTGGAGGAAGTGGCGAAGCTGCTGGGCTACGGCCTGCAGGAGTGTATTGCCTTCGGCGATGGCCTGAATGATAAAGAGATGCTGGCGATGGCGGGGAAGGGCTGCATTATGCATAACGCGCATCAGCGGCTGAAGGATACGCTACCGGAGCTGGAAGTGATTGGTAGCAATGCCGATGAGGCAGTACCGCACTATCTGCAAAAGCTGTTTGCCGTATAAATAGTCAGGCGCGGATCCCTGTGGGACGCCGCGCCTGGGATGTTACGGGCGTTGCTGCTGCAGGAACTGCACGGCTTTGTCCGGGAAGTCGGTAAACAGCCCTTCGACGTTGGCCTGATTGTAGAGCGCGTCGTACAGCTGATTAACGTCGGTTGCCCACGGCGGCAACTGGTCGGCACGTACCGTGTACGGATGGATCGTCAGCTTGCTGGCGTGCGCCGCGGCGGCCATCGGGGTCATCCGCAGGTGACCGGGCGTGCTCTCTTTTTCGACCAGCATGTGGTAGTCAGGGCCAATTCCGTCCACTACCCGGGCGAGTTTCGGCATTGCGTCCGGTTTGAACATCCAGTCATAGTCGTAATTGACCCACTGGCCGTTCCTCAACTCCTGCGTTTCTTCCCAGTCGGTGTAAGCAATCAGCTGCACCAGCTTAAGATCCATGCCCAGTTTCGGCTCCAGCTCCTGCTTGATGCGCTGAAGTTCGTTAAAGTCGAAACACTGCAGCCAGACGTTATCCTCTTTCCCCTGATATCCGTACTGCTTGAGTACCTTCAATACCTGGGCAGAGATATCTTTGCCCTCTTTGCGGTGGAACCAGGGCGCTTTTATCTCCGGATAGAGTCCGATATTTTTACCCGTCGAGTGGTTCAGACCTTGCACGAACTCAATCTCTTCTTCAAACGTATGCACGCGGAAGTCCGATTTACCCATGGGAAAACGACCGGGAAAAGTTTGTACCCGTTTGCCGTTTTCCAGGGTAAAGCCTTCGGTAAACTTCAGGCTTTTGATCTCAGGCAGTGTGAAGTCAATGGCATAATAGCGACCATCTTTGCGCGCACGATTGGGGAAACGTTCGGCAACATCGGTCACCCGATCGAGATAATGGTCGTGGAGCACCACCAGGCGATCGTCTTTGGTCATCACCAAATCTTGTTCGAGAAAGTCGGCTCCCTGGGCATAGGCCATGGCCTTAGCCGGCAGCGTGTGTTCCGGTAAGTAACCGCTGGCTCCGCGGTGGGCGATCACCACCTTGCCGTGGGGGTCGGCGCTGGCCGCCATTGAGGCGGCCAGCAACGTCAGAGCAATGACGGGTTTAAACATCTTCTCCCTCCACCTGGGTGTTACGCCTGGTTCAGTTGACGTTTGTGTTTGGATTCGTTGAGCATGGTCAGGATCAACAGGATTACCGCCAGTACGCAGCCGGCAATCATTACTATAAAGCCGCCGTTCCAGCCAAAGTAATCCACGGTATAACCCACGATGGCGCTGGCCGCGACCGACCCGCCCAGGTAACCGAACAGGCCGGTAAAGCCCGCTGCCGTCCCGGCCGCTTTCTTCGGTGCCAGCTCCAGCGCGTGCAGGCCGATTAGCATCACCGGACCGTAAATCAGGAAGCCAATCACAATCATACAGGCCATATCCACGCCGGGATTACCGGCCGGGTTCATCCAGTAGACGACGGTGGCAATGGTCACCAGAGTCATAAAGAATACGCCGGTGGCGCCGCGGTTACCTTTGAACACTTTGTCAGACATCCAGCCACACAACAGCGTGCCTGGGATACCGGCATACTCGTAGAAGAAATAGGCCCAGGAGGACTTATCCAGCGTGAAGTGCTTCACTTCTTTCAGATAAGTGGGTGACCAGTCGAGGATGCCGTAGCGCAGCAGGTAGACAAACACGTTGGCCAGCGCGATATACCACAGCAGTTTGTTTGGCAACACGTACTGCATGAAGATCTGTTTGGCGGTCAGTTCTTCTTCGTGTTTGGCGTCATAGTCGGCCGGATAATCGTTTTTATACTCTTCAATGGGTGGCAAACCGCAGGACTGCGGCGTATCTCGCATCAGAGCAAAGGCGATGATCGCGATAATTATTGCGCCGAAAGCCGGCATATAGAGCGCCGCTTTCCAGTCGTTAAACCACGCCATGCCCAGCAGGAACAGCAAGGGAGGAATGCCGCCGCCTACGTTGTGCGCGCAGTTCCACACTGACACCACGCCACCGCGCTCTTTCTGCGACCACCAGTGCACCATGGTGCGGCCACACGGTGGCCAGCCCATGCCCTGGAACCAACCGCACAGGAACAGCAGCACGAACATCACCATAATGCTGGATGTTGCCCAAGGCACAAAGCCCATAAACAGCATCACACAGGCGGCGAGTATCAGTCCGGCCGGCAGAAACACGCGCGGGTTCGAGCGGTCTGACACCGATCCCATGATGAATTTAGAAAAGCCGTAAGCGATGGAGATGCCTGACAGGGCAAAGCCGAGATCGCCGCGTGAGAAGCCTTGTTCGACCAGGTAAGGCATCGCCAGCGCAAAGTTCTTACGCACCAGATAATAGGCGGCGTAACCAAAGAAGATCCCCAGAAAGATCTGCCAGCGCAGACGGCGATACAGCGGATCAACGCGATCCGCCGCAACGCGCGGCTGATGGGCAGCAGGTTTAAAGATACTCAGCATGTTGCCTCCAATGGCACGGTGCAGTTGTTGTTGTATCGCCGGAATGGCGGTTGGCGAGAATGTTACAGTTTTATTACATTCGCGCCACCGCTTGCGTCATTTTTGTGATATTTCGCGCACGGAATAGTTAATTAATGTGATTAAAATCACGAAATTTTTTTTTGTCAGCCGAAATTCTTTCGTTTTATGCGTGTTTTCGTTCTTTTCTGTTCGTTTTGCCGCTGTGCTAAAATGCGGGCGAACTGTCGACGTGAATTGGGTAAACTGTCGCCCCTTTTTGCGAGAGATAGGCTGTCGTGGCGTTACTGATTATTACCACCCTTTTGTGGGCGTTTTCGTTTAGTTTGATTGGCGAGTATCTGGCAGGACAGGTCGACAGCGGTTTTGCCGTGCTGGTCAGGCTGCTGCTGGCGGCGGCGGTATTCTTGCCGTTTCTGCGCTGGCGCGGGCAGCGCGCCTCGACGCTACTGCTTTATATGAGCGTCGGTGCACTGCAGCTGGGGATCATGTACCTGCTGAGTTTTGAAGCCTATCTGTATCTCAGCGTCTCGGAGTTTTTGCTGTTTACGGTGATGACGCCGCTGTATATCACGCTTATCTATGATCTGCTCAGCCGGCGCCGGCTGCGCTGGAGCTATGCGTTGAGCGCCGGACTGGCGGTACTGGGCGCGGCGATTATCCGGTATGACCACGTTAGCGAACACTTTTGGCTGGGGCTGTTGCTGGTACAGCTGGCTAATATTTGCTTTGCCATTGGCATGGTCGGCTATAAGCGTCTGCAGGAAACGCGGCCAATGCCGCAGCATCAGGCATTTTCCTGGTTCTACCTTGGCGCGGTTGCGGTTGCAATAATCGCCTGGCTGCTATGGGGCAACGCGCAAAAACTGCCGACCACCGGATTGCAGTGGGGCATCCTCATCTGGCTGGGCGTGGTAGCTTCTGGCCTGGGCTATTTTATGTGGAACTACGGGGCCACTCAGGTAGACGCCGGCACGCTGGGGATCATGAACAATATGCACGTCCCGGCCGGATTACTGGTGAACCTCGCTATCTGGCAACAGCAGCCGCACTGGAGCAGCTTTATCCTCGGTGCGGCGGTGATTATGGCTTCGCTCTGGGTTCATCGCCGTTGGATTGTTGCACCAGCGGCGCCGCGATCCTCGTCGCGCTAGCGTAATGATCGCCTCCGTCAGTGCGGAGGCGCATCCGTCAGGCGTTTTTAGCCCCGCCCGGACGCAGGGTGAGGGTTAAGCCTTTCAGGAAGTTACGCAGGATCTGATCGCCGCATTCACGGTAGTTTTTATGGTCCGGTTTACGGAATATTGCGCCAATTTCTGCCTGCGATACCGTAAAGTTCGCTTTTTGCAGAATCTGTGGGATGTCAGTGGTTTTCAGGTCAAACGCGATGCGCAGCTTTTTCAGAAAGACCGTGTTATTCATTTTGCGCTCGACGGAAGGCGTTGGCGCATCGTCGCTTTTACCGCGGCGATGATAAATTAATCCGTTGAGAAAGTAGCCCATCAGTACATCAGGGCAGAGGCGAAACGCCGCATCCTCATCTTTCTTCAGCCAGGCATGCACATCCGTTTGCGGCACGTCGCAGCCGGCCAGCGCAAAAATCGCCACCATTTTGGCATCGCTCAGGTCAAGCATGTAGCGCACGCTGCGCAGGATATCGTTGTTGGTCATGGAAAGCAGGTCTTCGGGTCAGTCAACAGACCGCGCAGTATACGGGATTTTACCCCGTTTCGCGCAGATTTGTGCCGCCTGCAGCGCGCGATCGTTCCCTCGGATCCTGTCCGGCGTCGCGCACAAAAGGCAGATGAGCGCAGGCATGCTGCCGGGCGGCGCGAATAAATGCTTCGGTAACCGGCTGTCCCTGCTCTCCTTCGCGCACGGCGGCATACAGGCGACTCCAGATACCCTCTCCCAGTGGGCGCGTTACCACCAGCCCCTGACGCTCAACATTCTCGACTACCCAGTGCGGGAGCGCGGCGATACCCATGTGCGCGGCCACCATCTGAATCAGCAGCAGGGTATTATCGACGCTTTTCAGTGCCGGACTGACACCGGCGGGTTGCAGGAACTGCCGCCAGATATCCAGCCTCTGGCGCTGCACGGGATAGATCATCAGCAGCTCGTTGGCGAGATCCTCCGGCGCAATCTGCGCAACCTGACTAAGGGGGTGATCCGGCGCCATCACCAGTCGCACTTCAAAATCAAACAGCGGTGAATAATGCAATCCACTGCGCGGTAAAATGTCCGAGGTGAGAACTACATCGAGCTCGCCCTGCTGCAGAGCCGGTTGCGGATCAAAAGTGACCCCCGATTTAAAATCCATCATCACCTGCGGCCAGACCTGACGGAAGGTGTTCAGCGCCGGCGTGAGCCACTGAATACAGCTGTGGCATTCAATGGCGATGCGCAGGGTGGTCTGTTGGGGTTCATTGCAGGCCTGCAGCGCCTGCTGAATTTGTGGCAGCACTTGCTCGGCCAGCTGTAACAGAATGTCACCCTGGGGGGTGAAACGCAGCGGCTGGCTTTTGCGTACAAACAACCGAAATCCCAGTCGCGCTTCCAGATCGCTGAACTGGTGGGATAGCGCCGACTGGGTTTGATGCAGCTGAGCGGCAGCGGCGGCCAGGGAGCCGGTGTTTCGCAACGCCTGCAGCGTTCGCAGGTGTTTAAGCTCGATCATGATAATCCTTCACATCGTGGTGAAAACAGTGCGCTGAGATAACTACAGTACAACGGCAGCGCAGATGTGTAAACATCTGGACGGCTAAATGAATCGGCAGACGCGTCCGCGCTTTACTGATTGTGCGGCGATCGTCGGCGATTCATCAGCGACAGGAGGGGCGACATGCGCATGATCTTCCCATCAGGTCAGCCTGACGTCGGTGTGGGTACGCACTGTAAGCGGCATTAAAGCCCGGTCGGAGCGGTCACGTCTGATACCTTCCATGCGCATGGGTGGTGCTGAAGCGTTTCAGAAAGCGAAGGGGAGGTAAGCTCTGGCCAGGCGTGGCGATGCCTGTTTCTGGCGGAACCGGTAGAGCGACATGGCCGGGACAAGGGCTAAGCGCCCACAGAGGAAAACCCCGATCACGGTGGCAGCGCCGTCTACGGAAAGGCCGCAATTGCTGTCAAATAAACGGAGAAGGGCAGACTGGCCGGGCGGGGAAATGTCGGATGGATGGCATGCCGCAGAGCGGCCCTCACTGACTCACCGCTGGCCAAGGAGATGACGAGATGGAGAGGAATTGCGCAGATCTCAGCATTGTCGACATCAATGGGCCGGCGCAGCGTAAAGAGGCCCCGTCGCGGTGACGATTCTGCCCCCGGGGCGCATCCGCGCCCCTCCTGTAAGCGCTCAGGGCGCAACGCCGGCCTGGGCAAACCATGCCAGCATCCGCTGCCAGCCATCCTTCGCCGAGGCTTCATGGTAGCTGGCGCGGTAGTCGGCATTAAAGGCATGCCCGGCCTCCGGGTAGACCACGATTTCTGCCTGGGCATTGGCCGCGCGGAGCGCCTGCCGCATCGATTCGATACTGTCCTGCGGAATGCTGTCGTCCAGCGCGCCGTACAACCCGAGCACCGGCGCGCTCAGATCCACCGCCACATCCACCGGATGCTTTGGCTGATTCAGGCTTTTATCGCCGACCAGTTTACCGTACCAGGCAACGCCGGCGCTGACCTGCGGGTTGTGCGCGGCATACAGCCAGGTGATACGGCCGCCCCAGCAGAAGCCGGTGATGCCAATCTTGTTTTTATCACCGCCGTGCTTTAGCGCCCAGTTGGTGACGTGATCGAGATCGGCCAGCACCTGCTTGTCGGGCACTTTACTGACCAGCCCAGTGAGCAGCGTGGGAATATCGTCGTAGTCGTTAGGATCGCCCTGTCGAAAGTAGAGTTCGGGCGCGACCGCCAGATAGCCTGCCACGGCGAGACGGCGGCAAATGTCCTCAATGTGTGCATGCACGCCGAATATCTCCTGCACCACCAATACCACCGGCAGCGGACCGTTTGCCGCTTTTGGCCGGGCATACCAGGCGGGCATATTTTCTCCCTGGGTGGCAACGGAGGTGGGGCCGGACTGAATCGCGCTGCTGTCGGTATGGATGGCGGTGGCGGCAACCGGCGTCACCGCTGTCGCCCAGGCCGTCGCGGAGGACGACGCTAAAATCTGTTCGTTTTTCATGATTTTCTCCCTGTGAGGACTCGCGCAATCTGCTAACTATAGCCAGGATTACCCCGCGCAGAACGATACGGCCAGCGCTTCTTGATACCACTGCCGGCTGACGACAGGCTGTGCGGTTGAGCGATTCGCTTAAAAAATGCCTGTATATGTGATTTGTATCTCATTAGCGCTCATTGGAAATGTAAGTTTCATCCTAATGAGTGATTTCAGTCACTCAATAAGGCGTCACGCCAGGATAGAGTAGTGACTTTCCCGGTTTCACTTCAGGAGTCTGTTATGTCTCAATCTGACGTATTTCACCTCGGTATTACGCGCGCGGACCTGCAGGGCGCAACGCTGGCGATTGTGCCGGGGGATCCGGAGCGCGTGAAGAAAATTGCCGCGCTGATGGACAATCCGGTGCATCTGGCCTCGCATCGGGAATTCACCACCTGGCGGGCAGAGTTGAACGGTAAAGCGGTGGTAGTATGTTCTACCGGTATCGGCGGCCCTTCCACGTCCATTGCGGTTGAAGAGCTCGCGCAGCTGGGTGTGCGCACATTCCTGCGCGTCGGAACGACCGGGGCCATTCAGCCAAATATCAACGTTGGCGACGTACTGGTGACCACCGGTTCCGTCCGACTGGACGGTGCCAGCCTGCATTTTGCGCCGATGGCGTTTCCGGCCGTGGCGGATTTTAGCTGTACCACGGCGCTGGTTGAAGCCGCGAAGGCGCACGGTGCGACCACCCACGTGGGGATTACGGCGTCGTCAGACACTTTTTATCCCGGCCAGGAACGCTATGATACCTTCTCCGGCCGCGTGGTCAGTCACTTCCAGAATTCTATGCAGGAGTGGCAGCAAATGGGCGTGCTGAATTATGAAATGGAATCGGCCACACTGCTGACTATGTGTGCCAGCCAGGGGCTGCGTGCCGGGATGGTAGCCGGCGTCATCGTGAATCGGACGCAGAAAGAGATCCCCGATGCGGCGACCATGAAGCAAACCGAAAGCGATGCCGTGGCGATTGTGGTGGAGGCCGCTCGCCGTTTGGTGTAGCGCGCGACGGCTTCCCGGCCGGTCCGTGCGGGCAGCCGTTTACTGTTTTTGCCAGTGCCCTGCCGGCTTGCTACAGTGATTCACTCGACGGACGACACGCAATAAGGGATGACATTGATGAGGACTTCGCTAGCCGCACAGCTACAACAAGGGATTAACTTCCGCGATTTAGGCGGGCTGGTGATGCAGGATGGTCGCCGCATTCGCCCCAACTGTCTGTTTCGCTCCGGTGCGCTGAATGAGCTGAGCGATGCGGACCTTGCGCTGCTGGCGACGCTACCGGACGCCGCCGTAATCGATTATCGCGATCGCCGCGAAAGCGACCTGCATCCGGATCGTCTCTGGGCCACGGCCCGCTACTATCCTGTCGCGGCTAACCCGCACGGTGCGCAGGTCAGCGCCAGCCTGGATACCCTGGTGGGCGAGGCGATGGAAAATTTTGATGCCGACGCCTTTATGCGCGAGCTGTACACGTTGCTTCCGTTCAACAATCCCGCCTATCAACAGCTGGCCGCGCTGCTGCGCGACCCGCATACGCCAACGATTATTCAGCACTGCGCGGTGGGAAAAGATCGTACCGGTATCGGCGTGGCGCTGGTGCTGTTTGCCCTTGGCGCGACGTATGACACCGTCCTGCAAGACTACCTGCTAACCCAGAATGCGTTGGCACCGTTCCGCGATCGGCTGTTAACCCGGTTTCACGATCGGCTGAACGCACAGGCGCGGGCAAAGCTGCTGGTCGTGTTATCCGTGCAGCCGGACTGCCTGCGGGCGGCGCTCGATGAAATTATCCGCCGCTACGCTACCCCGGCGGCGTGGCTGGCGGAGGAGTATCAGCTGGATGCGGCGGCCTGCGCCCGCCTGCGCGATCGCTTTTTGGAAGGGTGATCGCATCCCGGCGCGACGCGTTGGCGGAACCCCCTGCGGTGATGGGCATCTCTGGACATTTATACAGTTCAGTTTTACCTTTTGCCTGATTATCACGGTGATACGGGGAAAGGGTGATGGAAAGTATGCTGGCAGGAATCCTGCTCAGTGGCGTCGTGGGCGCGATGCTGGGTGGGATCATTGCTCATCTGCGTGCCCGGCAGCGTGCCGAAGTGACCCAGCGCGAGCTGCACGCCTCGCTGGCGGCGGCGCGTGAAAAGTTGCTGCACTTTGATCACTGGCGGAATGAAAGCGAGCAGCTGAGTCGCGAGTTGCGTAATCAGCTGGACGTCAACAGCGCGCAGGAAGCGGAGCTGCGTGAGGTGACCATCCGGCTGGAAGAGACCCGCATGGCGGCGGAAGAGAAGCAGCGCTTGCTGATGAACAGTGAACAGCGGCTGCAGGCGCAGTTTGAAAATCTGGCGAACCGCATTTTTGAACAAAGTGGTCGTCGCGTTGATGAGCAAAACCGTCAGAGCCTGCAGGGCCTCCTGACTCCCCTGCGCGATCAGCTCGATGGCTTTCGCAAACATATCCAGGACAGCTTTGGCCAGGAAGCGCGCGAGCGTCACACCCTGGCACACGAAATCCGCCAGCTGCAGCAGCTGAATACGCGCATGGCGCAGGAGGCGCTTAATCTGACCAATGCGCTGAAAGGCGACAATAAAACGCAGGGCAACTGGGGGGAGGTGGTACTCAGCCGGGTGCTGGAAGCCTCCGGGCTGCGAGAGGGGCATGAGTATGAGACTCAGGTCAGTATCCACAGCGAACGTCAGGGGCGCATGCAACCGGATGTGATCGTGCGCTTGCCGCAGGGAAAAGACGTGGTGGTGGATGCCAAAATGGTGCTGGTGGCGTATGAGCGCTATTTTAACGCCAGCGATGAGACGATGCGCCAGCTGGCGCTGGATGAACATATCGCCGCCATTCGCAGCCATATTCGCCAGCTGGGACGGAAAGATTATCATCAGTTGCCCGGCTTACGGTCGCTGGATTATGTGTTGATGTTTATCCCTGTTGAGCCGGCGTTTCTGCTGGCTATCGATCGGCAGCCGGAGCTTATCAGCGAAGCTCTGCGACACAATATTATGCTGGTCAGCCCAACGACGCTGCTGGTGGCATTACGCACGATTAATAACGTCTGGCGCTATGAACATCAAAGCCGAAACGCGCAGCGCATTGCTGACCGGGCGGCCAGGCTCTATGACAAAATGCGCCTGTTTGTGGATGACATGTCCGGGGTAGGCCAGCAGCTTGATAAGGCGCAGGAAAGCTATCGTCAGGCAATGAAAAAGCTGGCTGAAGGACGCGGTAACCTGATTGCACAGACTGAAGCCTTTCGTCATTTGGGGGTGGAGATTAAGCGGCCAATCAATCCCCAACTGGTCGGGAAGGCAATGCCGGAAAATGCACTGGATGAGGAAACCTCCGCGGAGGATTACCCTCCGGCTCCCTCGCGCTGGGGAGGCGACTGAACCGACGGCCGCGGCCGGATACGCCCGGCCAGAGATGGCAGCGCGATCGCAGGCTTCAAGGTGTCTGTGATACCCGACTCTGATACACTTGAGCCAGAACTGAATCGAGAACAGGCAGAAATCATGGCAGATGAATCCAAAGATACCACGCACTTCGGCTTTCGCACCGTTGCGAAGAGTGAGAAAGCCGACATGGTGGCAGATGTTTTTCACTCCGTAGCAGCAAAGTATGACCTGATGAACGATCTGATGTCGTTTGGCATCCATCGCGTCTGGAAGCGTTACACCATCGATTGCAGCGGCGTCCGCCGCGGCCAGCGCGTGCTCGATCTTGCCGGCGGGACCGGCGATCTGACGGCGAAATTCTCCCGGCTGGTGGGCGAGACCGGTGAAGTGGTGCTGGCTGACATCAACAGCTCGATGCTGAAGATGGGGCGTGAGAAGCTGCGTAATCTGGGCATCGTAGGCAACGTCAACTACGTGCAGGCCAACGCTGAGGCCCTGCCTTTCCCGGACGATCATTTTGACTGCATTACCATCTCGTTTGGCCTGCGCAACGTGACCGAGAAAGAGAAGGCGCTGGCCTCGATGTTCCGCGTGCTGAAGCCGGGTGGCCGTTTGCTGGTGCTGGAGTTCTCAAAACCCCTGCTGGAACCGTTGAGCAAAGCCTACGATACCTATTCATTTCATATTCTGCCGCGCATTGGCGAACTGGTGGCGAAGGACGCTGATAGCTATCGCTATCTGGCCGAATCGATTCGAATGCATCCGGACCAGGAGACGCTGAAGGGCATGATGGAAAACGTGGGCTTTGAAAATACCACCTACACCAACATGACCGGCGGAATCGTGGCGCTGCATCGCGGTTTCAAATTCTAACGGGAGTGGTTATGACCCTACCACCGCTGGCTGTGGCCGCGATGGAGACCGCGCTGAATGCGGTGCTGTATCGCGATCGCAGCCTGAAAGCAGCGCGTCAGCGGCTAAACGGCAAAGTACTGGCCGTGACGCTGCGGGAGCTGGAACAGCCGCTGGTGCTGGTGTTCAGCGAACGGCAGCTCGATGTGCTTACCCACTGGGCCGACATGCCGGACTGTACGGTAACAACCCGTCTCTCCGTGCTGCCGCAGCTGCGGGATCGGCAGCAGCTGACCGCCCTGATCCGCAGCGGCGATCTGGACGTCAGCGGTGATTTGCAGGTGGTACAGCAGTTCAGTGCGCTGATCGATCAGGCTGAGTGCGATCCTGCAGAGTACCTGGCTCCATGGACCGGCGACGTGCTGGCCGAAAGCCTCAGCCAGGGCGCGCGCCGCGCCGTTGGCTGGGTACGGCGGCAGCTGCAACATAAGCAGCATGATCTTAGCGAGGCATTAACCGAAGAGTGGCGGCTGGCACCCGGTTCACTGGAGCTGGCCTGGTTCCATGACGAAGTTGATGCGGCCGCCAGTACGCTGCGTCAGTTGGAAGCGCGACTGGACAAGATGGAGTCATCATGACACTCGGAGAATTACGGCGCCTGTACTTTATTATTCACGTTTTTCTCAGCTACGGGCTGGACGAGCTGATCCCCAAAATGCGCATTACCCTGCCGCTCCGACTGTGGCGCAAGTGCGTCTTTTGGATGCCGAACCGGCATAAGTCGCAGCCGCTTGGCGAACGGATTCGTCTGGCTCTGGAGCAGCTCGGGCCGGTATGGATCAAGTTTGGTCAGATGATGTCGACCCGTCGCGATCTGTTTCCTCCCGTGATTGCCGATCAGCTGGCGATGTTGCAGGACCGCGTCGCGCCCTTTGACGGCCAGAAAGCCCGCCAGCAGATTGAGCTGTCACTGGGTGGCCCACTGGAAGAGTGGTTTGATGATTTTAATATTAAACCGCTGGCGTCGGCGTCGATTGCTCAGGTGCATACCGCCACGCTGAAAGAGAACGGCAAGGAAGTGGTGCTAAAGGTGATCCGCCCGGATATCCTGCCGGTTATCAAAGCGGACATGCGGCTGATTTTTCGCCTGGCACGCTGGATGGCGCGCTGGATGCCGGACGGTCGTCGCCTGCGGCCGGTGGAAGTGGTTGCGGATTATGAAAAAACTTTGCTGGACGAGCTCAATTTGCTGCGCGAAGCAGCTAATGCGATTCAGCTGCGCCGCAACTTTGAAAACAGCAACATGCTGTATGTGCCCGAGGTCTATTCCGATTACGGCAGCGAGTCGCTGCTGGTGATGGAGCGCATTTACGGTATTCCGATTGCCGACGTCGCAACGCTTGAGCAGCACGGCGTCAACATGAAGGTGCTGGCGGAGCGAGGGGTGCAGGTGTTCTTTACCCAAGTGTTTCGCGATAGCTTCTTCCATGCCGATATGCACCCTGGCAATATCTTTGTGAGCTACGAGCACCCGGAAGATCCGCAGTATATCGGCATTGATTGCGGCATCGTCGGTTCGCTAAACAAAGAGGATAAGCGCTATCTGGCCGAAAACTTTATCGCCTTTTTCAATCGCGATTACCGCAAGGTGGCTGAGCTGCACGTCGACTCCGGCTGGGTGCCGCCCGACACGAACGTAGAAGACTTTGAGTTTGCCATCCGCACGGTTTGTGAACCTATTTTTGAAAAGCCACTGGCGGAAATTTCGTTTGGTCACGTGCTACTGAACCTGTTCAATACTGCGCGGCGCTTCAATATGGAAGTCCAGCCGCAGCTGGTTCTGCTGCAGAAGACGCTGCTGTATGTGGAGGGCGTAGGGCGGCAGCTCTATCCGCAGCTCGATTTATGGAAAACCGCGAAACCTTTCCTTGAAAGTTGGATCAAAGATCAGGTCGGCATACCGGCCATTGTCCGGGCGCTGAAAGAGAAAGCCCCCTACTGGGCAGAGAAGCTGCCGGAGCTGCCGGAGTTGTTTTACGATAGCCTCAGGCAGCATCGTCAGCTTCAGCACAGCGTCGATCGCCTGGTGCAGGACATGCGGCACCATCGCCAACAGCAGGGACAGTCGCGCTATCTTTTTGGCGTTGGGGCAACCTTGCTGGTTAGCGCCACGCTGTTGCTCATTACGCATGCCGCCAGCGAGTGGTTATCTGCTGGCATGATGGCGGCCGGTGTGGTCAGCTGGATTATTGGCTGGCGCAGGACAAACTGATTGTCAGCCCCGGGTTAACAGGGTTAAATGACGGTGCGGGCCGTAGCCTTTGCCGATGGCAGGGGCGGCACCGATCTCTCACAGATTGACTATTTTAGAGGCGAAACCATGGGCGGTATCAGTATTTGGCAACTGTTAATCATTGCCGTGATCGTTGTTCTCCTGTTTGGTACCAATAAGCTGCGCACGCTCGGATCGGATCTCGGTTCATCCATCAAGGGCTTTAAAAAAGCGATGAGCGACGATGAGACAAAAGAGAAATCTGCGCAGGATGACGCTGATTTTCAAACGAAAACGCTGGCGGATACGCAGCACAGCGACGTGAAAAAAGACGACGCAAAGAGCAACAAAGAGCAGGTGTAAACCGTGTTCGATATTGGATTTAGTGAACTGCTGCTGGTGTTTATCATTGGTTTGGTGGTGTTGGGGCCGCAGCGTCTGCCCGTCGCGGTCAAAACCGTCATGGGCTGGATCCGTGCGATGCGTTCTCTGGCGTCGTCGGTGCAGCACGAGCTGTCGCAAGAGCTTAAGCTGCAAGAGTTGCAGGACAGCCTGCGCAAAGTGGAGCAGGCGAGCAAAGCGTCGCTCTCGCCTGAGCTGAAGGCGTCGATGGATGAGCTGAAAAGTGCAGCGGATGAACTGAAGCGCGGCTACCGTAGCGACGATGAAAAAGCGGATGATGAGGCTCACACCCTACATCACCCGCAGCCGGAGGCGTCATCCGCGGCTCAGACCAGTGTGACGCCGGCCAGGGCCGATCGGCAGTCCTCTGCCTCCGCTCAGGTGCCGGATGCGGTGCAGGTGCGTACTCAGCCAGCAGAATCTCGCGTGGATGCCGCGCCGACCTCCCCGCTCCCGCCGCGGGATAGTGCGGCGACAGACGTGGTTCCCGTTCCCTCCTCTACCAGTGATAAGACCTAATCATGGCTGTTGAAGATACCCAACCGCTCATCAGCCATCTGATTGAGCTGCGCAAGCGCCTGCTGCATTGCATCATTGCCGTGGTCGCAATATTCGCCTGTCTGGTGTATTTCGCTAACGACATCTATCAACTGATTTCCGCACCGCTGATTAAGCAGCTGCCGGTTGGGGCGAGTATGATCGCCACCGACGTGGCTTCGCCGTTCTTCACGCCGATCAAGCTGACGATGATTGTCTCGGTGTTTGTTGCCGTGCCAGTGATTTTGTATCAGGTGTGGGCTTTTGTTGCGCCGGCGCTGTATCGCCATGAGCGTCGGTTAGTGGTGCCGCTGTTGATCTCCAGTTCGCTGCTGTTTTATATCGGCATGGCGTTTGCCTATTTCATCGTCTTTCCGCTGGCGTTTGGTTTTTTTGCTAAAACGGCGCCGCAGGGTGTGTTGATTGCCACCGATATTAATAACTATCTCGACTTCGTCATGGCGCTGTTTATGGCCTTTGGCGTCTCCTTTGAAGTCCCGGTCGCGATAGTGCTGCTCTGCTGGACTGGGATTACCAACCCGGACGATCTGCGTAAGAAACGTCCCTACGTGCTGGTCGGTGCCTTCGTGGTGGGGATGCTGTTAACTCCGCCCGATGTCTTCTCGCAAACCCTGCTGGCGATCCCCATGTACTGCCTGTTCGAAGTGGGGATCTTCTTCTCGCGCTTCTACGTAGGCCAGCGACGTGCATCGCCGGATCCCGATCGGCAGGAAGAGTAGGAGAGGGTCGGGAATGCTCTGAATCTGTATGCCAACGGAAGCAAAGTGGTAACGGGTTATGGTATTAGGTAGTCAGGTGCGGGCGATACTGCGCAACGCTCACTAAACCGTTCCCTGCTCGCGATTTCTCGCGAGACACCACCATAAACCGCCCGCAGGGGCGGTTATCGTTTGGAAAGAAGCATGTTTGATATCGGCGTAAACCTGACAAGTACCCAATTTGCTAAAGACCGAAAACAGGTCGTCCGGCGGGCAAAAGATGCCGGACTGAGCGGCCTGTTAATAACCGGCACCAGCGCACTGGAGAGCCAGCAGGCCCGCAGTCTGGCCGAGGAGCAGGCGGGATACTGCTGGTCAACGGCCGGAGTCCATCCGCACTATGCCAGTGAATGGTCAGCGGACACCGAAGCCACGCTACGCCGGCTGATTGCCCGTCCGGAAGTGGTGGCAATTGGCGAATGCGGCCTGGATTTTAATCGCAATATTTCGCCGCCTGAGCAGCAGGCGTGGGCTTTTAACGCGCAGTTGAAGCTGGCGGCCGAGTGCGGTGCGCCGGTATTTTTGCATTGCCGCGACGCCCACGATCGGTTTATGGCCCTTCTGACGCCGTGGCTGGAGGCTCTGTCGGGCGCCGTGCTGCACTGTTTTACCGGTACTCGCGAAGAGCTGGAAGCCTGCCTGGCCGCGGGGCTGTCGATCGGCATTACCGGCTGGGTGTGCGATGAGCGGCGCGGATTTGCGCTGCGTGAGTTACTGCCGCTGATCCCTGCCGATCGGCTATTGCTGGAAACCGATGCCCCTTATCTGTTGCCCCGGGATATGCGGCCACGACCGCCTTCCCGTCGTAACGAACCCTGTTTTCTGCCGCACATCGTGCAGCAGGTCGCCCTCTGGCGAGGCGAGGACCCGCACTGGCTGGCGCAGAAAACGGATGACAATGCTCGCCGTCTGTTTCGGCTGAGCGCGCCAGGCGCGGAGCACTGCGACCTGGCACCCTAACCAGGAGATTGACCATGAGCTATACATTCCCGGGCGCATTTCCCGGCCGTCGTCTGCGCCGCGTGCGCCGTCATGATTTCAGCCGCCGTCTGGTCGCAGAGCATCAGCTGACGGTGAATGATCTGATCTATCCGGTTTTCGTGATGGAGGGGAGTCAGCAGCAGCAGGCGGTGCCCTCCATGCCGGGCGTTAATCGTATGACGATTGATGTACTGCTCAAAGAGGCGGAAGCGCTGGCTAAGCTCGGCGTGCCGGTACTGTCACTGTTTCCGGTGATCGAAAGCGATAAAAAATCGCTGCATGCCGAAGAGGCCTGGAATCCGGACGGTCTGGTGCAGCGCGCGGTGCGGGCGCTGAAAGACGCCGTGCCAGAACTGGGGCTGCTGACCGACGTTGCGCTGGATCCCTATACCACCCACGGTCAGGACGGCGTGATTGATCAGGATGGCTATGTGATTAACGATATCACCAAAGAGATTCTGGTCCGCCAGGCTCTCTCCCATGCTGAAGCCGGGGCGGAGATCATTGCGCCCAGCGACATGATGGATGGACGCATCGGCGCTATTCGCGATCGCCTCGAGCAGGAGAATCTGGTCAACACGCAGATCATGGCCTACTCGGCAAAATATGCCTCCTGCTACTATGGCCCGTTCCGCGATGCTATCGGTTCAGCCGGTAATTTAAAAAGCGGCAACAAAATGACCTATCAGATGGACCCGGCCAACAGTGATGAAGCGCTGCAGGAAATTGCCCAGGATCTGCAGGAAGGGGCTGATATGGTGATGGTCAAGCCCGGAATGCCGTATCTCGACGTTATTCGCCGGGTGAAAGATACCTTTGGCGTGCCGACGTTTGCCTACCAGGTGTCCGGCGAGTATGCGATGCACATGGCGGCCATTCAGAACGGCTGGCTGGCAGAAAAACCGGCGGTCATGGAATCCCTGCTGTGCTTCAAGCGCGCCGGTGCGAATGGCATCCTGACGTATTTTTCCAAGCAGGTTGCGCAGTGGCTACATGATGAGAAGATGAGCCGCTAACCGAACCGGTAGGGCGGAACGCGCGAAAGTGCGCGCGGCTTCGCCCGGTCGGACAACGGCGCCGTTTTACAGGCGGGTAAACTGGCGGTTATCGATGCTGCGCACCACCGGTTTATTCAACAGGTTGAGCAGCAGCATTGAGCGGGCTTCCCCATCGGGTTCAGTAAATATCGCCTGCAGGCCCTCAAACGTTCCCTCGGTAATCATCACGGTATCACCCGGTTGCGGGACCTCCGGGTCGGTCAGGGAGGCGAATACCTCACTGCGCAGCGCGCTGATGACGTCTTCGGGCACCGTGGCCGGCAAATGCCCAAAGCGAACAAAGTGGCTGACGCCGCGGGTCGCGCTGATGGTCGTGGTGTGGATCGCTTCCGGATCGAACCGAACAAACAGATAATTGGGAAACAGCGGCTCACTGACGGTTAAGCGTTTACCGCGCACCATTTTTTCTATCGCGATCGTCGGGCTCAGGCAGTCAACCGCCTGACGCTCGAGGTGCTCGCTTGCGCGCTGTATTTGACCGCGTTTGCAGTACAGTAGATACCAGGCTTCCATCTCTTATCATTTCCGGGAGTGTGGGCGTTTACCGACTCGCCCTTGCAAAAAGTCAGCATATCAAAGCGGCGAAATCTCTGCTACATAGCGGCATCGCCATTTCACATCTCACTCGCGTTAGCGATCCTGACCGCCTGCCACGAGACATCGTTGGCCGATGCCGCTGCTTATAAAGCGATACCGGCGGTGTGATATGTGAGCGTTTTACGCCAAAGCCGCTGGTCACCTTCGCCGTGATGCAGAACATGGACGGGATAATCTACCGCTTTATCTCCTGATCAGTTCGCCTGATCTGCCTGTGGTTGTCGGTGAGTGGAATGATCCGGATCGTGCGCCGGAGGTACTGAAAACACGCGGCGTGCCGCCCTGGCGTTGTATTTTTTTGCCGGGATGCGGTAATAGATGAAAAGGTCTCTTTGACCGGGCTGATGCTGTCTGACGCCGTGCGGCGAAAAATGTTTATTCCCAGCGCATAGCGAAACGACCGGGGATGAGCGGTCTGTTAGCAGGTCGTGTAAAAAGGTCTGGCGCAGAGAGCAGGATGGCGGCCTGGCCGCTGGGGATAGGCTATGAGCCGGATTATCGCGTAACGTCCGCCGTACTCTTTACGCCGTCCGGGGATAAGCTGGATCATTGCAGGGGGTTACGCAGGGAGAGATGTGGTAATAATCCGGATATAACAGATTTTCTCACAGGTTAGGCCCGTCTCGGCGGCGGAGGAGGGGATTATCTTCTGAACGGGAGTAAAAAGCAGGGAGTGCCAGGCAAGTCGCGCTGCCATTCGGCTGATTTATCCTCAGGCATATCCTCATCCGTCAAACCGCCCTATAATGTTTCTCTTTCTGGCCGTGTTGATGATCCGTATGAAATACCGCGATTTACGTGACTTTATCACTCAACTTGAGGCACTCGGTGAACTCAAGCGTATAACTCAGCCCATTGATCCCTGCCTGGAGATGACGGAGATTGCCGACCGGACGCTACGGGCCGGCGGTCCGGCACTGCTGTTCGAGAATCCCAAAGGCTACCAAATGCCGGTGTTGTGCAACCTGTTTGGTACCCCAAAGCGCGTCGCGCTGGGCATGGGGCAACAGGAAGTCAGCGCACTGCGTGACGTTGGCAAGCTGCTGGCTTTCCTCAAAGAGCCGGAACCACCGCGCGGTTTCCGCGATCTGTTCGATAAGATGCCGCAGTTTAAGCAGGTACTGAACATGCCGACGAAGCGGCTGCGTTCAGCGCCTTGTCAGGAGCAGGTATGGCAGGGTGACGAAGTGGATTTGTCACGTATCCCGGTAATGAAGTGCTGGCCAGAAGATGCGGCACCGCTGATAACCTGGGGACTCACTGTGACCCGCGGGCCGGATAAAGAACGGCAGAACCTGGGGATCTATCGCCAGCAGGTGATCGGCAAAAATAAGGTGATCATGCGCTGGCTGTCGCATCGCGGCGGCGCGCTGGATTTTCAGGAGTGGTGCCAGAAGCATCCGGGCGAGCGTTTTCCGGTGGCGGTGGCGCTCGGTGCCGATCCGGCGACCATCCTCGGCGCGGTGACGCCGGTGCCGGACTCGCTGTCAGAGTATGCTTTTGCCGGATTGCTGCGCGGCCATAAAACCGAAGTGGTAAAATGTCTGGCGAGCGATCTGGAAGTGCCGGCCAGCGCTGAAATCGTGCTGGAGGGATATATCGAGCCCGGAGAGCTGGCACCGGAGGGGCCCTACGGCGATCATACCGGTTACTATAATGAAATTGACCACTTCCCGGTGTTCACTGTCACCCACGTGACTCAGCGGCGTGATGCGCTGTATCACTCGACCTATACCGGACGTCCACCCGATGAGCCGGCGGTGCTGGGCGTCGCGCTGAACGAAGTGTTCGTGCCGATCCTGCAAAAGCAGTTTCCGGAAATCGTTGATTTCTATCTCCCGCCTGAGGGATGCTCTTATCGCCTGGCGGTGGTGACCATTAAGAAACAGTATCCCGGCCACGCCAAGCGCGTGATGATGGGCGTCTGGTCATTTCTGCGGCAGTTTATGTACACCAAATTTGTTATTGTCTGTGATGACGATGTGAATGCCCGGGACTGGAATGACGTGATCTGGGCAATCACCACCCGTATGGATCCGGCACGTGATACGGTGATGGTTGAAAATACCCCCATCGATTACCTCGATTTTGCTTCCCCGGTTTCCGGGCTGGGGTCGAAAATGGGGCTGGATGCGACCAATAAATGGCAGGGTGAAACGCAGCGTGAATGGGGACGGCCGATCAAGAAAGATCCGGATGTGGTCGCCCGCGTTGATGCTCTGTGGGATGAGCTGGCCATTTTTACTGACCAAACGCCGCGCAGAAGTTAAGCTGGGCGATGACATAAGACGACCCGACAGAGGGAACGCATGACAACATTAAGCTGTAAAGTCACCTCCGTGGAGGCCATTACTGATACCGTGTACCGCGTACGCCTGGTGCCGGCAGCCGATTTTCAGTTTCGCGCTGGTCAGTATCTGATGGTGGTAATGGATGAACGCGATAAGCGGCCGTTTTCACTGGCTTCAACGCCGATGGAACCGGATATTATTGAGCTGCATATTGGTGCCTCTGATCTTAACCTCTATGCGATGGCGGTCATGGAGCGGATTCAACAGCAGCGCGAAATCACCGTCGATATTCCGCACGGTGATGCCTGGTTTCGCGAAGAAAACAGCGAGCCGCTGGTGCTGATTGCCGGCGGTACCGGCTTCTCCTATGTGCGCTCAATCCTGCTGACCGCGCTGGCGCAGCAGCCGCATCGCGACATCGCCCTTTACTGGGGTGGGCGCGAGCTGAAGCATCTTTACGATCTGGAAGAGCTGGAGGCGCTGGCCGTTCGGCACCCCAACCTGAAGATCCATCCGGTGGTCGAGCAGCCGGAAGAGGGGTGGCAGGGGCGGACCGGCACGGTGTTAACCGCCGTATTACAGGATTATGCTTCCCTTGCCGGCCACGATATCTATATTGCCGGACGTTTTGAAATGGCAAAAATTGCCCGCGAGCGCTTTGTGGCGGAGCGCGGTGCAGAAGCATCCCGCATGTTTGGTGATGCGTTTGCCTTTATCTGATTCGCTCCGTGCTGACGCCCGCCCCAAAGGGGGCGGGTTACTTACCATGTCGTCTTCTACTTCAATGTATGGATTACACCCGCTCAAAGACCGTGGCGATCCCCTGTCCGAGGCCTATGCACATCGTGGCCACGCCAAAGTGCGCATCCTGACGCGCCATCAGCTTGAGCAGGGTAGTACTGATGCGCGCCCCCGAGCATCCCAGCGGGTGGCCCAGCGCGATTGCACCGCCATTCAGATTGACCTTCTCATCGAGCTGGTCCAGCAGACCAAGGTCTTTAATGCAGGGCAACGTTTGTGCGGCAAAGGCTTCATTCAGCTCGAACAGCTGAATATCGTTAACCGTTAAACCCGCACGCTGCAGGGCCAGTCGGGTTGCCGGGACCGGACCGTATCCCATGATGGACGGATCGCAACCGGCAACGGCCATCGCGCGAATGCGTGCAAGCGGCGTCAGTCCCAGCGCGCGCGCGCGGGATTCGCTCATCACCAGCATCGCCGCCGCTCCGTCAGACAGCGCCGAAGAACTGCCCGCCGTAACCGTCCCCTGAGCGGGATCAAATGCCGGGCGCAGCGTGGCGAGACTCTCCACCGTGGTCTCCGGACGGATAACTTCATCAATCTCAATGCGGGTCAGTACACCCTCGCTATCGTGACCGGCAATCGGGGCGATTTCATCACGGAAGTGGCCGGCCTGAGTGGCCGCCCAGGCGCGCTGGTGAGAACGGGCAGCAAAGGCATCCTGCTGCGCGCGGCTGATACCGTGCATCCGCGCCAGCATCTCGGCGGTCAGCCCCATCATCCCGGCGGCTTTGGCCACCGTGCGGCCCAGCCCCGGATGAAAGTCAACGCCGTGACTCATCGGCACGTGTCCCATATGCTCAACGCCGCCAATCAGGCAGGCATGGGCGTCACCGGTCATAATGGTGCGGGCGGCATCGTGCAGCGCCTGCATTGACGAACCACACAGGCGGTTTACGGTAGTCGCCGGGACGGTATGGGGGATCTCGGCCAGCAGTGCCGCATTGCGGGCGATATTAAATCCCTGCTCCAGCGTCTGCTGCACGCAGCCCCAGTAAATATCATCCAGCGCTGATTCTTGCAGCGACGGATTACGATTCAGCAGAGTACGCATCACGTGTGCAGAGAGATCTTCCGCACGGACATGACGGAACGCACCGCCTTTAGAACGGCCCATAGGCGTACGGATGGCATCAACAATCACTACGTTTTCCATAATGGCTCCTTACGCCGTTTTCAATTTATGTTCAGCAATCGCCGCAACGGCGGGATACCAGCTTTCACCGCTTTCTGCGCGGGTATGCAGTGACGCTGGCAGCGTATACAGCGGACCCAGATCGCGATAACCGGCGGCGCGGGCGGCAAATGCGGTGCTACCCTGCGTATCCAGCCAGCGGAACACGCCGCCGCGGAACGGTGGGAAACCGAGTCCATACACCAGTGCCATATCGGCTTCGGCCGGGGTATCAATGATCTGCTCTTCCAGGCAGCGGATCACCTCGTTGACCATTGGGATCATCATGCGATCGATAATTTCCTGGTCGGTAAATACCCTGCGGGGAGCGCTGACCGCGGCCAGCAGGCCATCGATCTCGCCGTCGGCAGTTTTACTGGCTTTGCCTTTGCGGTCTTTTTCCCAACGCCAGAAGCCACGCTGATTTTTTTGACCGTAGCGCCCGGCGTCGTACAGCACATCAATGGCGTCGCGGAACGTTTTTTTCATGCGCTCGGGATAGCCGTCGGCCATGACGCTTTGTGCATGGTGAGCCGTATCAATACCCACCACGTCCAGCAGCTGAGCCGGTCCCATCGGCCAGCCAAACTGTTTCTCCATCACCTTATCGATCTGGCGGAAATCCGCCCCATCGTGCAGCAGCTGGCTGAAGGCGGCAAAATAGGGAAACAGTACGCGATTGACGAAAAAGCCCGGACAGTCGCGCACCACGATCGGTGTTTTCCCCATCTGACTGGCCCATGCCACCACTTTGGCAATGGTCGCGTCTGCAGTCTTCTCGCCGCGGATCACTTCTACCAGTGGCATACGCGGCACCGGATTAAAGAAGTGCATGCCGCAAAAGTTCTCCGGTCGCGTCAGCGATTGCGCCAGCCAGCTAATCGGAATGGTGGAGGTATTGGAGGCGAGGATGGCATCGGAGCGCAGGTAACCTTCGGTTTCGGCCAGAACGCTGCTTTTAACTTTCGGATTTTCCACTACGGCTTCGACCACCACATCGGCCCGCTCGAATCCGGCGTAGTCCAACGTGGGCTGAATGGCGCTTAACACCGTAGCCATCTTCAGGGTATCCAGTTTGCCGCGCGTAACTTGCTTATTTAACAGCCCGGCCGCCTCCTGTACGCCTAGCATCAGGGCTTTCTCACTGATGTCTTTCATCAGTACTGGCACCCCTTTCACCGCAGACTGATAGGCGATCCCTCCCCCCATGATACCGGCACCCAGCACCGCCGCCTGCTTAGGCGCATCGACCGTCTGAGCGACTTTTTTCGCTTTGCTTTTCACCGCCTGATCATTGAGGAAAATGCCAACCAGCGCGCGGGCCACATCAGAGTGGGCCAGTGGCACAAACGCGGCCGTTTCCAGCGCCAGAGCATCATCGCGGCCCAGACCGGCGGCGGCCTCAATGGCGTTTACTGCGGTAACGGGAGCAGGATAATGTTTCCCTGCCGTTTGCATCACCATCGCTTTGGCGGTGGTGAAGCTCATCGCCGCTTCAATTTTATTCAGCTTTAGCGGCTGCAGCTTACGTTGACGTTTGGCGCGCCAGTCGAGTTTGCCATCTATCGCCTGTTGCAGCAGGCGCAGCGCGCCAGTGCGCAGCCCATCGTTCTCCACCACGGCATCCACCAGGCCGATCGCCAGTGCGCGTGCGGCATCGATATCCTTCCCCGCCGCAATAATTTCCAGCGCGCTGTCACAGCCCAGCAGGCGCGGCAAGCGAACAGAGCCGCCAAACCCCGGCATAATGCCAAGTTTGGTTTCAGGCAGCCCCATTCGCGCGTCCGGCGAGGCGATACGGTAATCCGTGGCCAGTATGCATTCGCAACCGCCGCCAAGCGCGTAGCCGTTCACGGCGGACACCGTCGGCACCGGCAGGTCCTCAAGGCGATTGAAGATCCGGTTAGCAAACTGCAGCCACGCCGTCAGCTGTGCTTGCGGTGCCGCAAACAGGGATAAAAACTCGGTAATGTCTGCGCCCACAATAAAGGCGGGTTTGCGCGAGCTCAGCAGCACGCCGCGCAGATCGGTCTGACGTTCCAGCACCGCAACGGCTTCGCCGAGTGCGGCAACAGTGGCGGTATCAAGCTTGTTGACCGAACCTGCGGCGTTGAAAGTGAGCTCAGCGATACCGTCGCTTAGCCAGTCCAGAGAAAGGTTATCGCCTTGGTAGAGCATGTCTGTCTCCTGAGATGCGGGGGTAACTGGTCTTACCAGATAATCAGGAGTGTGGGAGCAATGTGATCTATTTGCAAATGAGACGTTACTGAAATGCAAACGGGATCACAGCGGAGGCGGATCGGCAGCCCGCCTGCGCCTGTGCTAAGATGCGCTAAATCGATTTCGACTGAGGAGTGGAGTTATGGATTCGCTGGTTTCGTTATTTCAGTCTCACCTTGCTACGCTGCAACAACGGGCACAGCAGGCGCTGGGGCGAGCACAGCTTGATGCGATGCTGATTCATTCCGGCGAGCTGATGACGGTATTTATGGATGACCACCACTATCCCTTTAAGGTTAATCCGCAATTTAAAGCGTGGGTACCGGTCACGCAGGTACCGAACTGCTGGCTGTGGATTGACGGCATTAACAAGCCGAAGCTGTGGTTTTGGTCGCCGAATGATTACTGGCACAAAGTGACGCCGCTGCCGAAAAGTTTTTGGACCGAAGCGGTAGAGGTGGTCGCACTGCGCGATGTGGCCGATTTGATGGCACAACTGCCGGCCCAGCGTCAGCGTGTGGCCTACATTGGCCCATCCGCATCGCGTGCCGCGCAGCTGGATATCCCCGCAGGTAATGTAAATCCTCAGGCCCTGATCAACTACCTCGATTATCACCGTGCGTTTAAAACGGATTATGAGTTGTTTTGCATGCGGGAGGCGCAAAAAATCGCCGTCGCCGGGCACCGTGCGGCGAAAGAGGCATTTCGCTCCGGAATGAGCGAGTTTGATATCAATCTTGCTTATCTCACCGCAACCGGTCATCGCGACACCGATGTGCCCTACAGCAATATTGTCGCGCTCAATGAGCACGCGGCTATCCTGCATTATACAGAGCTGGAGCAGCAGCCGCCGGCGGATAAGCGCAGCTTTCTGCTGGACGCGGGGGCGGAATACCATGGCTATGCGGCGGATCTTACCCGAACGTATGCCGCACACAGCGACGGTGAGTTTGCCAGCCTGGTGAAGGCGATGCAGGCTGAGGAGCAGGCGCTGATTGGTACGATAAAAGCCGGGGTTCGCTATACCGAGTACCATGAGCAGATGCATCATCGGCTGGCAAAGATCCTGAAAAAACACGATCTGCTGCGGGACATGAGCGAAGAGGCCATGGTGAAAGAGAACCTGACCGGGCCGTTTATGCCACATGGTCTGGGGCATCCGCTGGGGCTGCAAGTGCACGATGTGGGTGGATTCATGCAGGATGATAGCGGAACCCACCTCGCTGCGCCCGCGCAGTATCCCTGGCTGCGCTGCACCCGGGTAATGGCACCGCGGATGGTGATGACGATTGAGCCCGGGCTCTATTTTATTGAGTCGCTGCTGGCGCCCTGGCGTGAGGGCGCTTTTGCGCGACACTTTAACTGGCAGAAAATTGACAGCCTGAAGCCGTTTGGCGGCATACGCATTGAAGATAATGTCGTGATTCACGCCGGCCGGGTGGAGAATATGACCCGCGATCTGCATCTGGCATGAGTGACGGTTGGGACATTCCAGCTGCGGCGGTGAGCGTCAGCGAGGAAATTAAAAAGAGTCGCTTTATCACCCTGTTAGCCCATACCGATGGGGTTGATGCGGCGCGCAGCTGGATTCAGTCGATCAAAGCGGCGCATCCGCAGGCTCGTCATCACTGTTGGGCTTTTGTCGCCGGTGCGCCCGATGATTCCCAGCAGTTGGGATTTTCCGATGACGGTGAGCCGGCAGGCACCGCCGGTAAGCCGATTCTGGCGCAGCTGCAGGGTGCCGAAATCGGTGAAATCAGCGCGGTAGTGGTTCGCTATTATGGCGGTATCCAACTGGGCACCGGCGGGCTGGTGAAAGCCTACGGCGGGGGGGTACAGCAGGCGCTGAGGCAGCTCACTCGCGCTCAGCGGGTGCCCATGCGCTATTTTCGGCTGTGCTGCGATTATGCGCAGTTAAGCCTGGTTGAAGGGCTGGTCGCGCGCTGTGCCGGTAAGGTAATGGAGAGTGACTTTCAGTCGCAAATCACCCTGACACTGGCGCTGCCGTACGCGGAAATTGCGGCCTTTTCCCGCCAGTTAGCCGATGGCAGTCGTGGGGGATTGCAGCTGCAGCCTCTGGATGTCGTGTAATTAATAAGGAACCGGAAGATGCTGCGGCTGCGTCCCATTACCCGTATTGTCGGTCTGCTAATTATTCTCTTTTCGGGCACGATGATGGTGCCCGGTTTGGTGGCGCTCATTTACCGTGATGGCGCCGGACGGGCATTCAGCCAGACGTTTTTGATGGCGTTGCTGATCGGTGCCTTGCTGTGGTGGCCCAATCGTAAACAGAAAGGAGAGCTGAAGCCGCGAGAAGGCTTTCTGATTGTGGTGCTATTCTGGGTCGTGCTGGGCAGCGTGGGGGCAATGCCCTTTATTTTCTCAGAGCAGCCTAATCTGTCAGTGACCGATGCATTCTTTGAATCCTTCTCGGGGTTGACCACCACCGGTGCCACGGTATTGACCGGACTCGACTCACTGCCGAAAGCGATTCTATTCTATCGTCAGATGCTGCAGTGGTTCGGCGGTATGGGAATCATCGTACTGGCGGTGGCTATTCTGCCCATTCTTGGCGTCGGTGGGATGCAGCTGTACCGCGCAGAGATGCCGGGGCCGCTGAAAGACAATAAGATGCGCCCCCGCATCGCCGAGACGGCAAAAACGCTCTGGTTGATTTACGTGCTGCTGACCGTTGCCTGCGCGGCCGCGCTCTGGGGGGCAGGCATGTCACTTTTTGATGCCATCGGCCACAGCTTCTCCACTATCGCTATCGGCGGCTTTTCAACGCATGATGCCAGCCTTGGTTTTTTCGATAGCCCGGCGATTAACACTATTGTGGCGATCTTTTTATTGATCTCCGGTTGTAACTACGGGCTGCACTTTTCGCTGTTAACCGGCCGAAGCCTGCGGGTGTACACGCGCGATCCGGAGTTTCGCATGTTTATCGGCGTGCAGTTTGCGCTGGTGCTGATTTGTATGCTGGTTCTACTGTATCACCATACCTATGACAGCTTCTGGCAAACGCTGGACCAAACCTTTTTCCAGGTGGTCTCCATGGCGACGACCGCCGGATTCACCTCCGACAGTTTTGCCCACTGGCCGCTGTTCTTACCGATTTTACTGCTCTGCTCCGCGTTTATTGGTGGCTGCGCCGGTTCGACCGGAGGGGGATTAAAAGTGATTCGTATCCTGCTGCTGTTTAAGCAGGGGAACCGCGAACTTAAGCGGTTAGTGCATCCGAATGCGGTGTATACCATTAAGTTGGGTCATCGCGCGCTCAATGAGCGTATCCTTGAAGCCGTGTGGGGATTCTTTTCGGCCTACGCGCTGGTGTTTTTAATTAGCATGCTGGCGATCATTGCGACCGGCGTTGATGACTTCTCCGCGTTTGCCGCTGTGGTGGCTACGCTGAATAATCTCGGGCCGGGGCTGGGTCTGGTGGCCGATAACTTCACTTCGATGAATGATGTGGCGAAATGGGTACTGATTGTTACCATGCTGTTTGGTCGTCTCGAGGTGTTCACGCTGTTAGTACTGTTTACGCCCACATTCTGGCGCGAATAATCAATCAGGAGTTTCGTGAAAACATTAATCCTTTTTTCCAGCCGCGACGGACAAACGCGGGAGATCGCCGCCTTTATTGCTAACGCTTTACGCGAAGAGCACGGTATCGACAGCGATGTCATCAATCTTGCGCGCGGTGAGGCGATGAGCTGGCCCGGTTATGATCGCGTATTGATCGGCGCGTCGATCCGCTACGGGCACTTTGACCCGGCGCTGTTGAAATTTGTCAAACAGCATCTTGCAGCGCTGCAGGCGCGACACAGTGGATTCTTCTCGGTCAATCTTACTGCGCGCAAGCCGGAGAAGCGCACGCCGCAGACCAATGCCTACACGCGCAAGTTTTTACTGAACTCGCCCTGGCAGCCTGACGCCTGTGCGGTCTTCGCCGGTGCGTTGCGCTATCCGCGCTATGGCTGGTTTGACCGCTTTATGATCCAGCTGATCATGCGTATGACCGGCGGTGAGACTGACACAACCAAAGAAGTGGAATACACCGACTGGAGCCAGGTCAGCCGCTTTGCGCAGGAATTTGCCCAGTTAACCAGCAAAACGTCCTAAAAAGAGGCGGTTTGTGGAAAAAGAGAGCGGTTGGGCGTTTTTTTGCAATTAAGGGGTTGCGGCCCGCGGCGAACGCCCTATAATGCGCAACCACTGACACGGCACAACGGCCTCGCGGCGGGTGCGGTGCAGAGGCCCGGGATTCACCGGCGCCGCCGGAGAAAAACTTCTGAAAAAGAGGTTGACTCTGAAGGAGGAAAGCGTAATATGCGCCACCTCGAGTTAGCAAGCGAAAGCGCCTAACTCACTGCTCTTTAACAATTTATCAGACAATCTGTGTGGGCACTCACAGGACAGATATCAAAAGCCTTCGGGCTCAAAAATATCAAGTCTCAAGAGTGAACACGTAATTCATTACGAAGTTTAATTCTTTGAGCATCAAGCTTTTTAATTGAAGAGTTTGATCATGGCTCAGATTGAACGCTGGCGGCAGGCCTAACACATGCAAGTCGAACGGTAGCACAGAGAGCTTGCTCTCGGGTGACGAGTGGCGGACGGGTGAGTAATG
>NZ_MRBS01000011.1 GCF_001922585.1 Pantoea sp. 1.19
AGGTCAGCAAACATCTGTTTAAGACGCCTATTTTCATCTTCCAGGTCTTTAATTTTCTTGATATCAGAAGCTTCCATTCCGCCATATTTCGCTTTCCAGTTGTAATAGCTGGCTTCTGAAATAGCTGCCTCACGGCAGACATCTTTCACCGTTCGACCGGCTTCAACAGACTTCAAAACGGCGATAATCTGGTGCTCAGTAAATCGGGCTTTACGCATAACGATCTCCTTCTGGGGACATATTCAGTATGTCGGAAGATCTCTAAAAGTGAATGGTTCTTTTTGCAGGGATACTTACAAATGCAGCCCCGGATGACAAAAAATATTGTCCTGAATGCACTTCTGATGGCGGTGTGGCGACGTAATCCTCAAAAACAGGTGCTGGTTCATTCTGATCAGGGTAGTCAGTACACAAGCTATGAGTGGCAGTCGTTTCTGAAATCACACGGCCTGGAGGGCAGCATGAGCCGTCGCGGTAACTGTCACGATAATGCGGTTGCAGAAAGCTTTTTTCAGCTGCTGAAACGTGAGCGGATAAAGAAAAAGATCTACAGAACACGAGAAGAAGCCCGTAGCGATATTTTTGATTACATCGAAATGTTTTATAACAGTAAGCGTCGGCATGGTTCGAGCGAGCAGATGCCACCGGCTGAATATGAAAACCTATATTATCAACGGCTCAGAAGTGTCTAGATTATCCGTGGCGATTCATAACTCACATCAAGCCGGCTTGAATCGCTAGCACTTCTGTCACCTTTTCTAGTTGGCATACTGGACCAGCTTTCGCTCCGCGCTCAAAGCTAACTGTCAATTTAGCAGGGTATTGGATGCTTTTTTGTCAGACATGGATAAGTAAAATGCAAGTGGTTAGTCAAGAATGCAAATACCGAAATGGACTACTAAAAGTGTTTGAATGTATGCTTTTGTAGTGACATCTTTTCGACCCATCCGTGCAGGCAAGCACTGGATTGTCAACATCCGTAACCAGAAGCCATCAAAGTAATAATATTGCTCAAAAGACAAGATAGAGGGGAGCTTCAAGGTAAGACATGCTGTTAGCATACCCTTGCATTGGGCCACAAACAATCTCACTGTACCTGCCACAATTTTGCCACACTCACAACGCGCAAAAATGCACATTCGTGTTAAGAAAAGCAAAACAATGCAACAGTAATTATATGATTTCATTGGAAAAGATGGTGCCGATAATAGGAGTCGAACCTACGACCTTCGCATTACGAATGCGCTGCTCTACCAACTGAGCTATATCGGCGGGGGAAACGGACAAGCGGGTTCACCTTAGGAAAAACGCGGCGGATCGTCAAGAGGCCAGCGGTGCAAGCGCCGTTTTTGTCACCAGCCGGCTGCGGAGCGGGCTCAGCCGCGGGCGTGAATTTCGTCGTACAGCAGATCGCAGAGGCGGGCGGCATGCTCCGCGCTGGCGCGCAGCATCGCTTTTGCTTCCTCCAGATCCTGCGGTTCTATCTGGCCAACGATGCGCCAGCCGAGGGCGATATTTTTGGCTTCTTCCAGGCGGGCGGACTGGGATAGTTCCCGGGCAGCGGCGTCAGACACGGCATTCTCCTGTTGATTACGCGATAGATCAGCGCGTGATGTCCCATCAACCGGCGGGGAGTGGCAATGGCCCTCACCGGTGCGCGACGTGCGGGCGACGTCTTCTGTTGTTATAAGCTGCCGCGCGGCTTCAGGTAAAGCTGGATCGACTGCGGAAGTTCTGAAAGTGCAGATTCTCCTGGCAAACCGCGCGCGGCGCGGGGATCCCGCGCCCGCGGATGCGGCATCGATAAAAAACGGTCGGTGTGGCAGGGGCGAAATTGCGACTGCCGCAGAGCAGACAACGCGGCGCGGCGAAGGTGCAAACGGGAAAGAATGGCCCTCAGACGGATCTGAAAACGGGGCGGGCCCCGTTTGCGTCCGGCTGAGGGCGTGGGGAGTCAGGCCCGCAGAGTGTCGTCGCCGTAGCCGATCCATTTGTAGGAGGTGAGCGCCTCCAGCCCCATCGGGCCGCGCGCGTGTAGCTTCTGGGTGCTGACCGCCACCTCCGCGCCGAGGCCAAACTGCCCCCCGTCGGTGAAGCGGGTGCTGGCGTTGACGTAGACCGCCGCCGAGTCCACTTCATTGACAAAGCGATCGGCATGACGCGAGGTGCGGGTGAGGATCGCGTCCGAGTGCTGGGTGCCGTGTTCGCGAATGTGCGCGATGGCCTCGTCCAGGCCGTCAACGACCTTGACGTTCAGGTCCAGCGATAGCCACTCATCGTTGTATTCGGCCGCCAGCACCGGCGTGACGGTTGCCGGTCCGCCCGCCAGCAGCGGCAGCGCGCGCGGGCAGGCGTGCAGGCGAATGCCCTCCTCCGCCATCTGCGCACTGAGCGCGGGCAAAAAGGCCGGCGCGATAGCCTGGTGTACCAGCAGCGTTTCGACCGAGTTGCAGGCGCTGGGGCGCTGCTTTTTGGCGTTGACGATCACCGTCAGCGCCGCCGGGATCTCCGCGCTGTCGTCCACCAGCATGTGGCAGACCCCAATGCCGCCGGTGATCACCGGAATGGTGGACTGCTCACGACACAGCTTGTGCAGCGCCGCGCCGCCGCGCGGGATCAGCATATCCACGTAGCGATCCAGCTTTAGCAGCGCGGTGACCAGCGCGCGGTCCGGGTTGTCAATGGCCTGGATGGCGGCGGCCGGCAGACCGTGCGCCTGCAGCGCCTGCTGAATGACCCTGACCGTGGCGGCGTTGGTGCGCCAGGTCTCTTTCCCGCCGCGCAGGATCGCCGCGTTGCCGGTTTTCAGGCACAGCGCGGCGATGTCGAGGGTGACGTTCGGGCGCGCCTCGTAGATCACGCCAATCACCCCGAGCGGCACGCGGCGGCGCTCGATGCGCAGGCCGCTGTCCAGCCGCCCGCCGTCAATCACTTCGCCGACCGGATCGCGCAGCCGGCAAACCTGGCGAACGTCGTTGGCGATACCTTTCAGCCGCGCCGGAGTCAGCGCCAGTCGATCCAGCAGCGCGTCGCTGAGCGCCAGGCGGCGGGCGTCATCCAGATCCTGCTGATTGGCCGCGAGGATCGCCTCGCTCTCCGCTTCCAGCCGTTCAGCAATGGTGAGCAGCACGGCGTTTTTCTGCGCGCTAGAGAGGGTGGCCAGCTGATGCGAGGCCGCTTTGGCCGCCTGGCCCATGGATTCTAATGACATCGTGTTTCCCTTAGCTGCTGACAATCATGTCGTCGCGGTGGACGGCGACCGGGCCGTATTCGTATCCCAGCATCTCGCCGATCTGCTGAGAGTGATGTCCGGCAATGCGCCGCAGCGCATCGCTGTTGTAGCGCGAGACGCCCTGCGCCACCGGTCGGCCATTGAGGCCAAGAATGCGGATCACCTCGCCGCGGGAGAAGTTGCCCTCAACCCGCCGGATGCCTTTTGGCAGCAGCGAGCTGCCGCGCGCCTGAATGGCGGCCAGAGCGCCGTCATCCACGGTGATTTCACCGGCCGGTGGGGCGCCAAAAATCCAGCGCTTGCGGTTTTCCAGCGGGCTTTGCTGCGCGTGAAAGCGGGTGCCGACCGCGGCGTTAGCGATCGCGTCGCCAATGACCCCCGGACGGCTGCCGGCGGCGATGATGGTTTCGATCCCGGCGCGGCAGGCAACGTCGGCGGCCTGCAGCTTGGTGGCCATGCCGCCGGTGCCGAGGCCGGAGACGCTGTCGCCGGCCAGCGCGCGCAGCGCATCATCCACCGCGTGCACGTCGCTGATCAGCTCGGCGTCGGGATTGCTGCGCGGATCGGCGGTGTACAGGCCGGGCTGGTCGGTCAGCAGCAGCAGCTTATCGGCACCGGCGAGGATTGCCGCCAGCGCCGACAAGTTGTCGTTGTCGCCAACTTTGATTTCGGCGGTAGCGACCGCGTCGTTTTCGTTGATGACCGGGACTATCTGATTATCCAGCAGCGCGCGCAGCGTGTCGCGGGCGTTGAGAAAACGCTCGCGATCTTCCATATCGGCGCGGGTCAGCAGCATCTGCCCGATGTGGATGCCGTAAATTGAAAACAGCTGCTCCCACAGCTGGATCAGGCGGCTCTGCCCCACCGCCGCCAGCAGCTGCTTGGAGGCGATAGTCGGTGGCAGTTCCGGGTAGCCGAGGTGCTCACGTCCGGCGGCCATCGCCCCCGAGGTGACAATCACCATCCGATGGCCCGCCGCGTGCAGCTGCGCGCACTGACGAACCAGTTCCACAATGTGTGCCCGATTTAACCGCCGTGAACCGCCGGTTAACACACTGGTTCCCAGTTTTACAACCAGGGTTTGGCTACCGCTCATGATGTTCTGCCGTTTCCGTAAAAGTGCAAAAAAGACATTAAATCAGGTGTGAAGAGCGATGCCAACTGTCACCGGCGGAAGAGAAGGCAAAAAAGCCGGACGGGGCAATTCGCCGCGGTGGATGTCGGCCTTCACGCCGCTGACGCGAAGTTGTCATGAATACGTCATCTGCGACCGGTAAAACGTTCGTGCTTTCAGACAGTTCTGATAAACCTTTTATGCTTTTTGGGAAAACAACATGCAACAGCGCGTACTGGCTATTCTGATCCCCCTGGCGTTTTCCACCGCGGCGCCGGCGGCAGAAATCTATAACAAGAACGGTAACAAACTCGATCTCTACGGCCGCGTTAAGGCCATGCACTACCTGAGCGATGATCCGAAGCTGGATGGCGATACGTCCTATATCCGGCTGGGCTTTAAAGGCCAGACCCAGATAAATGAGGTGTTGACTGGTTACGGTCAGTGGGAGTATCAGGTCGCCGCCAACGTCGCCGAAAGTCAGGGCAGCACCGGCAGCAAGACCCGCCTCGGCTTTGCCGGACTGAAGGCCGGCGATCTCGGATCCTTCGACTACGGCCGTAACTACGGCATCATTTACGATGTGGAAGCCTTTACCGATATGCTGCCGGAGTTCGGCGCTACCGGGTATACCAAAACCGATACCTATATGCTGACCCGCGCCAACGGCGTCGCGACCTGGCGCAACAATAACTTCTTCGGCCTGGTCGACGGCCTGAAGGTGGCGGTGCAGTATCAGGGCAAAAATGAGAACGCGGCGCGCCCCGGCGGCGTCTCCAACGGCGACGGCGCCGGCGTCTCGCTGGCGTATGAGGTGGTCGACGGCCTGAGCGTGGTCGGCGCCTACAGCAGCGCGAACCGTACGCTGGCACAGAAGCAAGCGGTCTACGGCAAAGGGAATAAAGCCGACGCCTGGGCTACCGGGGTGAAGTACGATAATGACGGGCTGTATCTCGCCGCCACCTGGGCCGAAACCCGCAATATGAACCCGATCGCCGGCACTGCCAACGTTAACGGCATCAGCACGCCGGTCAGCGGCGTGGCCAATCAGGTCACCAACCTTGAGCTGGTGGCGCAGTACCAGTTTGAAGGCGGCCTGCGCCCGTCGCTGGCGTGGGTGAAAACGCGGGCGAAGGACATTGAAAACGGCGTCGGCGACGCCGTTTTGGCGAAGTTTATCGATATCGCCGCCACCTGGTATTTCAATAAAAACATGTCGGCGTTTGTTGATTACAAACTGAATCAGCTACGCGACGATAATCGGCTGGCGCTGGCCAACGATGACGTGGTCGCCGTCGGCCTGGTGTATCAGTTCTGATCCTGTCGGTCGGCGCGACCGCTGCGGGCGCGCCGACCCCTGACGGCATGCGCTGAATTCGCTGTGCGTTCAGTGCCACCCCGCTCACCGCGTCCGGACACAGCCTGATCCCCTTCGTGCTGCGGGTTGAGGCACGGAATACGCCCCACAGAACCGGGGCCCCCGCCCTGCCGAATTCCGGGCCGCGAGCAGCGCACGCTGACTGCGAGCGCGCCAGCGGTATGCAGGCGTCGAGCGGCCCTCTTTTTACCCGACAGGAACAGGTGGCGAACCTCGCCGGCAGCAGACCGGGGCCATGCTAGCCAACACCGGCTGTATGCCCCCCGCGGATCCCGGTCGTCCGCTGAGAACGCGCGGCGTGGTGATGCTGACGTAGCGGGCAAAGCGCGCCCCTCATCATGATCCGCCCCAGCACGCTGGCGCCGTCGATCTCCGCCTGAATGCGTCTACCCTGCAGAGCCCGATACTGAATTTGCGCCCCAGCGCACAGCCTGTGTGCCCCAGACCGTAGCCTCTCCATCAGGGGAATTGTCGGGCGCAGACTCAGCCGCGCTGCCGGCGTGGGGCGGATGTCGGCCGTGCAGATCGCGGTGGGCCGCCAGCACGCCGCAGCAGGCGGTGGCGAAAGAGGGCGCGATACGTCGGGCGCAGACTCAGCCGCGCTGCCGGCGTGGGGCGGATGTCGGCCGTGCAGATCGCGGTGGGCCGCCAGCGCGCCGCGGCAGGCGGTGGCGAAAGAGGGCGCGACACGGCGGGCGCAGACTCAGCCGCGCTGCCGGCGTGGGGCGGATGTCGGCCGTGCAGATCGCGGTGGGCTGCCAGCACGCCGCAGCAGGCGGTGGTGAAAGAGGGCGCGATACGGCGGGCGCAGTGCGAAGGGCTCCGGTGACGCCCCGCTGGCTGCCGTTAGCAGGCGACTTGGTTGCGGATCGAAGTGAGCCCCCGCCAACGCCGCCGCGTGGTACGCGGCGCGGCAGTCCCCGCGCGGCGCGCGGCGTGCTGCCGGCTGGCTTCCCGCACGTTAGGCACTGCCCGACGCGACTGAGGCCGCTACCCTGATCGCTATCCCCACCCACTTCGTTTCCGTTGATGAAGGATTATCCATATGCTGCCACGCCTCCCCTATGCCGATCTTTCCCCCGACGCGTATCAGGGCCTGCTTCTCGCCGATAACGCCCTGCACAACAGCCCGCTGGGCACCACGCTGGTTGCGCTACTCTATCTGCGGGTGTCGCAGATTAACGGTTGTGCGTATTGTCTGGAGCGGCACGCGCGAACGCTGCGCGCTGACGGCGTCAGTCAGCACAAACTGGACGCGCTGGCCGGCTGGCGGGTGAGCCCACGCTTTAGCGCGCGCGAGCGCGCCGCCCTGCAGTGGGCGGAGTCGCTGGTGCACATCGCGTACACCCACGCGCCCGACGGCGATTTTGCAACCTTGCAGCGGCACTTTTCCGATCGCGAAATTAGCGATATCACCCTCGCCGTGGCGCTGATGAGCGCGTTTAACCGGCTGGCCATCGGCATGCGGCAGTGAGCGCTTTCGCCGCGACTGACCAAAAAAAAACCTGCACGGCAGTGCAGGTTGGGTCGGATATTCGCCGCGGCTCAGGCGCTGAGCGCGATGGGCGCATCGTTGAAATGCGGCGCCGGTTCCAGCGTCAGCGACTGCTCGGCAAGCAGCGCGGTCAGATTGCGGTGAAAGTTACGCAGCGTCTCTTCGATGCGCTGATTGTTCTCTTTACCCTTCACCCCCTGCGCTGTCCAGTTTCCGTCTTTATCAAACAGCCCAATGTAATACTCGTAGGTGAAGCGATCGCTGTGTGCTTCCAGCTCCATCCACCATCCCCAGAATTCGCGGCTTTCCGGTGCCGGCTTCACATTGACGCATACCGCCAGGCAGTCAAAAAAGAAACGATTATTCTCACACTTCTTTTCACGAATATACGGGCCAAGCGCGTTGAATTTTTTCATCAGGCGGCTTTTTGGGTGCCCACTCGGTAACGTCATGTTTTAACCTCCGTTAGTCAGCTGTTAGTTGTAACAAACTCCCGAAAAAGCGCCAACCCCTATCTCAGACGTTTCGCTATCCAGCGCGCAATGTCGTGCAGCGCGTGGTCAAATCCCTGCCTGAGCGGCGTGCGCGGGATCGCCAGCAGTTTGCCCTGCGCAGCGCCGCTGACAATCAGCCGCGACTCGCTCTCCGGGCTGAACAGGTCCTCTTGCCAGAACGCGGAGAGCAGCGGCGTCGGGCAGCGGCGTCCCAGCAGCCCCTGGGTCTTCAGCGAATAGCGTCCCAGCTCGGTGCGCAGGGCGCTGTCGCTGGTATTGGCCATGCCCAAGCGACTGGCCAGCACGTCCATATACATATCCGGGACGCGATCTTGCAGCGCGGCGTCGCTCAGCAGCGCGTGCACCACGGGGCCGAGGCAGGCCACCGCTTTCAGCCGCGAGGCCTCCAGCCACGCCAGCCGCACCGCGATGTTAGCGCCAAAGCGCAGGCCAAATGCCGCCACCCGGGTATGGTCAATCCACGGCACCTGCGCCAGCTCCCGCAGCACCTGCTGATGCAGAAAGCTGGAGTCCTGATTCAGCGTCCACTTCACCGAAAACCCCACCGACGGCATATCCAGCGTCAGCATCGCCAGCCCCAGCGGAGCGAGATAGTCATGGAACAGGCGATAGTAGTCGCTTTGCAGGCTGTCGAGCGAACCGCAGACCAGCACGGTGGGATACGGTGCCTTGACTCCCGGCGGCATATGCAAAAAACCCTGTACCGGCGGACCGCCGGGCATGGTGAAGGTTAATTCTTTCAGCTCGCCGGTCAGGCGCGCGGTGGCCTCTTCGTAGGCGCGATTGGCCAGCGTCTGCGCCTGTTCGGCCAGCGGATCGCCCTTGATGTGCGGATACGCCGCGATGCTGTAAAGCCGCGAAGCGTGCAGCCACTGTTCGCCGGCGGCGGCATCCCCGGCGGTGCGCAGCGCGCGCGCCTGCCAGCTGCCGCCTTCGCGGACCCACTCGTATTGCCAGTTGCCATTACGATAGCCGACCACCGTATCCAGCTGCTGCGGATCGGTGCGCTCGTCCGGCCCCATGGCGATGCGGGCCAGCACCGCGTCGATCTCCAGCGGCGACAGGCCGCGCCAGCTCCACAGCACCTTATTGATCATGCGATACCAGCCGGCGCGCGGTGCGCCCTCCAGCGGCGTGGTGCCGCCCTGTGGCACCTGATGGTGTACGCGACGCACCAGGGTAGAGGTTTCCGGATGTTTGAAGCGGGGTTTAAACAGCTCTTCACTGAGATTTTTCGGCGTCATGCAACAGGCTCCTGCAGAGGTCGACCACCGGCAAAGTGTAACCTGGCCTGCCGTCGCCCACACCTGCTCCGGTCAATTCCGCGCGATAAAAAGCACAGCGCCCGGTTAACCGGGCGCTGTAGGGGATCAGTTTTTGACAATCGGCGGGACAAACATCACGCCCATATCCCAGGGCTGCTCAATCCAGGTGTCCTGCGGAATATCGACCACATAGTCATCCACCAGCGGACGTCCGGCCGGCTTGGCAAAAATGGTGACAAAGTGTGCCTTTGGATACATGTCGCGGATGGCTTTTGCCGTGCCGCCGGTATCCACCAGGTCGTCAATCACGATAAATCCTTCGCCTTCTCCCTCGGCGCGCTTCAGCACGTGCAAATCGCGCTGGCTGTCGTGGTCGTAGCTGGAGATGCAGACGGTATCGACGTAGCGAATACCGAGTTCGCGCGCCAGCAGGGCTGCCGGCACCAGGCCGCCGCGGCTGACGGCGATAATGCCGGTCCACTGTTCAACAGGTAACAGGCGTTGAGCCAGTTTACGGGCATGGATCTGCAACATGTCCCAGGTAACGACGTATTTTTCACTCATAAAAGGGATCCCGGCCAAAGGAATTGGCTTAAATTGTGTTCAGTGGGGAAAAGGTTGCGCGAGATTATAGAGATTCGCCCCTGTAAAAACCAGACCCGAGGCCGCTTTTGGCTGTGGTTGCTGACGGGGCCAGCGTCCGTCAGGGTGTGCAGTCGGTTACACATCTCTGCGGTAAACAGTGGTATTCTTTGCGTATCACGTCGCTGACGCTGACGCGAGCCATCCACCAGATAATTAGCGCAGGTCAGGATAAAAACCTGATTTTACGCCAGGAAACAGGAGACCAGTGGTGTCTGAATTGTCTCAACTCTCCCCGCAGCCGCTGTGGGATATCTTTGCCAAAATCTGTTCCATTCCGCACCCTTCGTATCATGAAGAGCAGCTGGCGCAGCATATTTTACGCTGGGCTGACGAGCAGGGGCTGTGGACCGACCGCGATCAGGTGGGCAATATCCTGATCCGTAAGCCGGCCACCCCGGGCCTGGAAAACCGCAAGCCGGTGGCCCTGCAGGCGCACCTGGATATGGTGCCGCAGAAAAATAACGATACCGTGCATGACTTCACGCAGGATCCGATCCAGCCCTACGTCGACGGCGAGTGGGTGACCGCGCGCGGCACCACGCTGGGCGCCGATAACGGCATCGGCATGGCCTCGGCGCTGGCGGTGCTGGCCGATAAGCAGGTCGAGCACGGCCCGCTGGAAGTGCTGCTGACCATGACCGAAGAGGCCGGCATGGACGGCGCGTTTGGGCTACAACCTCGCTGGCTGCAGGCCGAGATCCTGATCAACACCGACTCGGAAGAGGAAGGTGAGATTTATATGGGCTGCGCCGGCGGTATCGACTTTACCGCCACCCTGCCGCTGGAGCGCGAGGCGCCCGCGGCCGACAGCCAGATCGTCTCTCTGACCCTGAAGGGCTTGAAGGGCGGCCACTCCGGCTGCGATATTCACGTTGGCCTCGGCAACGCCAATAAGCTGCTGGCGCGCTTTCTGTTCCGCCACGCAGAGGCGCTGAACCTGCAGCTGCTGGACTTCACCGGCGGCACGCTGCGTAACGCCATCCCGCGCGAAGCGACCGCACTCCTCGCGGTTCCGGCCGCCGGACGTGAGGCCTTTGACGCCGCCGTGCAGGACTATCTGTCGACCCTGCAAAACGAGCTGGCGCTGAAGGAGAAGAACCTGACGCTGCGCGCGGAAGCGGCAGAGAGCAGCCTGCAGGCGCTGACCCCCGCCAGCCGCGACCGCTTCGTTGCGCTGCTGAACAGTACGCCAAACGGCGTGATCCGCCAGTCAGACGTGATGAAGGGCGTCGTGGAAACCTCGCTGAACGTCGGCGTGGTGCGTACCGAGGGCGATCAGGCCACCATTAACAGCCTGATTCGCTCGCTGCTGGACAGCGGCAAAGCGTACGTGGTGGAGATGCTGACCGCGCTGGGCCAGCTGGCCGGAGCGAAAACCGCCGCCAAAGGCAGCTACCCGGGCTGGCAGCCGGACGCCAGCTCGCCGGTGATGGCGCTGGTACGGGAGACCTACCAGCAGCTGTTTGACCGCACGCCAAATATCCAGGTGATTCACGCCGGTCTGGAGTGTGGCCTGTTTAAAAAGCCGTATCCGGACATGGACATGGTGTCCATTGGCCCTACCATTACCGGTCCACACTCACCGGATGAGCGCGTGCACATTGCCAGCGTCGGCCTCTACTGGCAGCTGCTGACCGCGCTGCTGAAGGCCATTCCGGCGAAGTAAGCCCTGCAGACGGGCATCGTTAGATGCCCGTCTGACTACAGCCCCAGCACCAGCTGCCGCTCCAGCTGTGGATCGAGCAGCGTCACGTGCAGCCCCACCAGCCTGACCCCCCGCCCCTCGCGGCGCGCGTCCCAGCTCTGCTTCGCCACCGCCACCAAATCGGCTTTATTCAGTACCGGCCAGACGTGCTCCTGCGTGGTCTGCTGAAAGTCGTTAAACTTCAGCTTGACCCCCTGACGAGCGATCTGGCAATCGGGACGCAGCTGTTTAAGCCGCCGCTCCAGCTCCTCATAGAGAAAATCGAGGATTGGCAGGCAGTCTGACCAGTGATGAATATCCTCCATCAGGGTCCGCTCCACCCCCAGCGATTTGCGCTCCCGTTCAGTGATAACCTCCCGGGTATCGATGCCGTTACAGCGCTCCCAGAGCACGCGGCCAAATTTACCCAAGCGGCGCAGCAGCGCGGCGAGATCGGTGTTTTGCACATCAGCACAGCTGCGCAGCCCCAGCGCTTCGAGCTTTTTCGCGGTCACTTTGCCCACCCCGGGGATCTCCGCCAGCGACAGGGTGCGAATAAATGCCGGCATCTGCTCCGGGGTTATCACGAACTGACCGTTGGGCTTGTTGCGATCGGAAGCGATCTTGGCGAGAAATTTGACCGGCGCCACGCCGGCGGAGGCGGTCAGATTCAGCTCCTGTTCGATAGTGCGCCGGATGGCCTGCGCCATCAGGGTGGCGGAGCCGTGGCAGTGCGGGCTGTCGGTCACGTCCAGATAGGCTTCGTCCAGCGACAGCGGCTCTATCAGCGGGGTGTAGCGGGAAAAGATCTCACGAATGTGCCGCGAAGCGGTTTTGTACTCCTCATAGCGGCCGGGCAGCAGGGTCAGGTGCGGGCAAAGCTTCAGGGCGGTGGCAGTGGGCATGGCGCTGCGCACGCCATATTTGCGCGCCGGATAGTTGGCGGTGCTGATCACGCCGCGCTGCAGGCGACTGCCGCCGATCGCGATGGGGATCTCGCGCAGCGCCGGGTTATCCCGCATCTCCACGGCGGCGAAAAAACAGTCCATATCCACATGAATGATCTTGCGCATCACGCCCCCTTAACACTGTATAAGTATACAGTCTCATCCACTAAATTCAACGCCCGCCCGGACCGCTGCGGCAAAATCTGCTGCACCGGCGCCGTTTTTCGCCGTGTACGTCTTGATAAAACCTTCGACAGTGATAATGTGGCGCTGCAGAATAAGCGTTATCTGAATTTGTATGTATCCTGAGCCGTTCCGGCGCAGCGTCGCACTCCCTATTATTTCAAGGTCAGCAGCATGGGCAAAATCGCACTCCTGTTTGCGATGATTTTTATGCCAGCCATCAGCTTCGCCAGCGTTACGCCCTCGGTAGCGCCGCTGGAGCCGGTCAGCAAAGCGTTAAAAAAACAGCTATTAGGCACCCCGGTCTACGTGCAAATCTTTAAAGAAGAACGCACGCTGGAGCTGTACGGCAAAATTGGCGATGCCTATCGCCTGCTCGACAGCTACCGTATTTGCAACTATTCCGGCGGTCTCGGGCCGAAGCGCCGTCAGGGTGATTTTAAAAGCCCGGAAGGCTTCTATTCCGTTACCCTCAGTCAGCTAAAGCCGGATAGCCGTTTTTATCGCGCGATTAATATTGGCTTTCCAAACCAATACGATCGCGAGATGGGCTATGACGGTAAATACCTGATGATTCACGGTGCCTGCGTATCAGTCGGTTGCTATGCAATGACCGACGGCCAGATGGACGAGATTTATCGCTATGTGGAGGCCGCGCTGCGTAACGGCCAGCCGAGCGTGCCGGTGAATATCTATCCGTTCCGCATGACCGACGCCAATATGCAGCGGCATAAATACTCGGTGTACAACAGCTTTTGGAAAGAGCTGCAGCCGGGCTACCAGTACTTTGCCGAGCACCAGGTGCCGCCGTCCATGGCGGTGATGAGTGGAAAATACGTGATGCATGACGCCGGCACGTTTGAGCCCGGCGGCCACGTTAATCAGGCGCTACTGGCGTTCGCCCAGGAAAAATAGCTGCCAGGCGCCTGGCGCAATTTTGTGCCAGGCCTCATTGCCGGTCAGCGGCTGGGTGGCAATCACCGTCACCACATCATTGGGCGTGGTCTCCTGCTGAAAATCGATCTCCACATCCTGATCTAACAGCGTCGCTTTGCCAAAGGGCGCGCGGCGGGTGATCCAGAACAGGTTAGTCGAGCAGAACGCCATCAGATAGCGCCCGTCGGACAGTAGCATATTAAACACCCCTTTCTCGCGCAGCGCCCCCGCCAACTCGGCAACATAGCGGAACACCGCGGGCATATTGCCCGGCGTGCGCGGATAGCGGCTGGCCAGCTGATGCAGGATCCAGCAGAAGGCGTGCTCGCTGTCCGTTTCGCCGATGGGCCGGAAGTGTCCGGTATCCAGCCGGCGATAGCCCTTCAGCTGCCCGTTATGCGCATAGGTCCAGTTGCGCCCCCACAGCTCGCGGGTAAACGGATGGGTGTTTTCCAGCGAAACCTGGCCGCGGTTAGCCTGGCGAATATGCGCCACCACCGAGCGGGATTTGATCGGGTACTCCTGCACCAGCCGGGCAATCGGTGAATGAATGCTGGGCTGCGGATCCTTGAAGGTCCGGCAGCCTTTATCTTCATAAAAGGTGATGCCCCAGCCATCTTTGTGCGGCCCGGTGCCGCCGCCGCGCTGCACCAGGCCGGTAAAGCTAAAGCAGATATCGGTTGGCACATTGGCGCTCATCCCGAGCAGTTCACACATCGTCTACGCCTCATCTCAACGCAATCGGGGCGGCCTGGCGGCCGCCCGCGCTTATTTAACCATCTCTTTTTCTACCAGCAGCATCAGGATGTGAATAACCTTGATGTGAATCTCCTGAATGCGATCGGCGTAGCCAAAGTGCGGCACGCGGATTTCGATGTCGGCCAGTCCGTCCATCTTTCCGCCGTCTTTACCGGTCAGGGCGATCACTTTCATGCCTGTCGCTTTCGCCGCGTCGATCGCCTTCAGGATATTGGCGGAGTTGCCCGAGGTGGACAAGCCGAGCAGCACGTCGCCTTCGCGCCCTACCGCTTCGACATAGCGGGAAAAGACATATTCATAACCGAAATCGTTACTGACGCAGGAGAGGTGGCTGACGTCGGAAATGGCAATCGCCGGATAGCCCGGGCGGTTCTCACGGTAGCGGCCGGTCAGCTCCTCGGCAAAGTGCATCGCATCACAGTGCGAGCCGCCGTTGCCGCAGGAGAGCACTTTGCCGCCGGCTTTAAACGCGTCGGCTAACAGCACCGCGGCGCGCTGAATCGCATCGATATTGGCGTCCTCACGGAGGAACGCGTTAAGTACGTCGGCCGCTTCGTTGAGCTCGGCACGAATAATGTCCTGGTACATAGGGTAGGTCCTTTAGCGGAGTGTCAGAGTCGCCTTCGAGTGTACCGGAATGGCTTACGCCCGCAAAGCGCGCCGCGGGATGGCGCCGGCCAACGCGCAGTTTGTGAGCCAGGTTGTAATTATAATGTTAGCCAATTGCTAACGTCAGCCTTCTGATCTAAACCTTACAACAGGTCAGACCTCTTACTACTTTTCAGGAGCGGATATGATGTTGGTTCTCAGTTTACTTGCGACGATCGCGCTGGTTGCCGCCCTCTTTTACCACCGCGTCAGCCTGGCGCTGAGCAGCGGGATCCTGCTTGTCTGGACCGCCCTGCTGGCGGCGGCCGGCCTGTGGACCGGCTGGGTGCTGCTGCCGCTGGCGATTATTCTGTTGCCGTTCAATGTTACCCGCATGCGCCGCGCGATGTTTTCTGCGCCGGTACTGCACACTTTCCAGAAGGTGATGCCACCGATGTCGCGTACCGAGAAGGAGGCGATTGATGCCGGTACCACCTGGTGGGAAGGCGATCTGTTTCGCGGCAAGCCGGACTGGCAGAAGCTGCACAACTATCCGCAGCCGCGCCTGACCGAAGCCGAGCGGGCATTCCTCGACGGCCCGGTGGAAGAAGCCTGCCGGATGGCAAACGATTTTCAGATAACCCATGAACTGGCGGATATGCCGCCGGAGCTGTGGGCCTGGTTAAAAGAGCATCGCTTCTTCGCCATGATCATTAAGAAAGAGTACGGCGGGCTGGAATTTTCCGCCTACGCGCAGGCGCAGGTATTGCAAAAACTGGCCGGCGTCTCCGGGATCCTCGCCATTACCGTTGGCGTGCCGAACTCCCTCGGCCCGGGCGAACTGTTACAGCACTACGGTACTGATGCGCAGAAAGATCACTACCTGCCACGGTTGGCGCGCGGGGAGGAGATCCCCTGTTTTGCACTGACCAGCCCGGAGGCGGGCTCTGACGCCGGCGCCATCCCGGATACCGGCGTGGTATGCATGGGCGAGTGGCAGGGTGAGCAAGTGCTGGGTATGCGCCTCACCTGGAACAAACGCTACATTACGCTGGCGCCGGTGGCGACCGTGCTCGGGCTGGCGTTTAAACTCTCCGATCCGGATCGCCTGCTGGGCGATACCGAGGAGCTGGGCATCACCTGTGCGCTGATCCCGACTCATACCCCGGGCGTCGAGATTGGCCAGCGCCACTTCCCGCTGAACGTGCCGTTTCAGAACGGCCCAACCCGCGGCAAAGACATTTTTGTGCCTCTGGACTACATCATTGGCGGGCCGAAAATGGCCGGTCAGGGCTGGCGGATGCTGGTGGAGTGTCTGTCGGTAGGCCGCGGTATTACCCTGCCCTCCAATTCGACCGGCAGCCTGAAAAGCATTGCGCTGGCTACCGGCGCCTATGCGCACATCCGCCGCCAGTTCAAGCTCTCCATCGGCAAGATGGAAGGCATTGAAGAGCCGCTGGCGCGCATTGCCGGGAACGCCTACGTAATGGACGCTGCCGCCTCGCTGATCACCTACGGCATCATGCAGGGAGAAAAACCGGCGGTGCTCTCCGCCATCGTCAAATATCACTGCACCCACCGCGGTCAGCGGGCGATCATTGACGCTATGGATATCGCCGGCGGTAAAGGCATTATGCTCGGCGACAGCAACTTCCTCGCCCGCGCCTACCAGGGCGCGCCGATCGCCATCACCGTGGAAGGCGCCAATATCCTGACCCGCAGCATGATCATCTTCGGCCAGGGCGCGATCCGCTGCCATCCTTACGTGCTAGAAGAGATGGCCGCCGCGCAGAGCAATAACCTGTCTGCTTTTGACCGCGCGTTGTTCAGCCATATAGGTTACGTCGGCAGCAGCGCGGTGCGCAGCCTGTGGCTGGGCCTGACCGGCGGCTACACCAGCGCCTCCCCCACGCGGGACAACACCCGCCGCTACTATCAGCAGCTGAACCGCGTGAGCGCCAACCTGGCGCTGCTGTCCGACATGTCGATGGCGGTACTGGGCGGCAGCCTGAAGCGTCGCGAGCGCATCTCCGCCCGCCTTGGCGATGTGCTGAGCCAGCTCTATCTGGCGTCGGCAACGCTGAAACGCTATGAGGACGAAGGTCGCCATGAAGCGGATCTGCCGCTGGTGCACTGGGGCGTGCAGGATGCGCTGCTGCAGGCGGAAAACGCCATGGACGATCTGCTGCGCAACTTCCCCAACCGTCTGGTAGCCGGCGCCCTGCGTCTTGCCGTCTTCCCGCGCGGTCGGCTGTGCCGGGCTCCGTCGGATCGTCTCGATCACCAGCTGGCGAAGATCCTGCAGATCCCGTCGGCGACCCGCTCACGTCTGGGGCGCGGCCAGTATCTGGCCCCCAGCGAGCACAACCCAATGGGCCAGCTGGAGGCGGCGCTGCGCGACGTCATGGCGGCGGAGGATATTCATACCCGCCTGTGCAAACAGCTGAAGAAAAACCTCAGCTTTACCCGGCTGGACGCACTGGCTACCCGCGCGCTGAAAGAGGGATGGATTAACGAGGACGAGGCCGCGGTGCTGCAAAAAGCCGAAGCCAGCCGCCTGCGGACCATTAATGTGGATGAGTTTGATCCCGACGCGCTGGCCACCCAGCCGCAGCAGCGTCAGCCGACGCCGCAGGACGACGCGGCGCTCAGCCCGGCGGTACGTAAAACCGAAGCGGCCTGACCCCCGGTTGCACGGCGCCAACGCCGGCCCCTGCCCTGACGGGCGGGGGCTTTTTTTATCGTGCGGCCTAGCCGTTTTGACGGATACGGGCCAGCAGCGCGTCGCAGTCCGCCACGTGCGGTGCGGCGAGGATTAGGGTTTTGCCGAGGCGAATAGCGTGCGCGATGCAGGCGGTGCGCATCGCCGGGTCGGTAATGTCGAGCATATCCGCCACGTGCGACATGCCAACGGTGCGGCGGATCAGTTCGGTGCCGCAGTAGCCCAGCGCATCAGTCCACACCTTCTGCAGGAACTGCGCCGCGTAGCCGGGACAGGCCAGCGCCGCGTCGCGGGTGTGCTGTTCGGCCAGCGCGAGGAAGCGGCTGGCAAAGGTCAGCCACAGATCGCGCACGTCCTGCAGGCGCTGTTCCCGGGCCGCAGCCGCTTCGCGCGGGGCCAGCAGCCCCGGCAGCGCGCAGTAGTTGAGCAGCAGATTGCCCAACGCGGTGCCGATATCAAAACCCATCGGGCCGAAAAACCCGAACTCGGCGTCGATCGCCTTCAGACTGCCCTGTTTAACAAAAATCGAGCCGCTGTGAATATCACCGTGCAGCAGCGCTTCAGCGTGGGCAAAGAAGTGGTGCTTCAACCCGGCGACCGCCTGCTTCAGGGAGAGATCGCGTTGCAGCGCACCCACGTCGGCCTCCAGCGCCGCCGGCCAGGCATTGCGCGGATGGTCGCAATAGGGGTCATTGAAGAACAGGTCTTCGGTGATTTCGCACAGCTCCGGGTTAAGAAAGCGCGCGACCTGCGCTTTTTTCTGATGCGGGGGCAGAACAAAATCCGAGGTGTGAAACAGCACTTGCGCCAGATACTCTCCCAGCTGCGTCGCCGCCTGCGGATGATGTACGCCCTTGACCAGCTCGCGTCGCCAAATCTGATGATCGCTGAGATCTTCCATCACCATCACCGCCAGAGCGGGATCGTAATGCAGGATGTTAACCGTATGCTGCGGACAATGTTTGCCGTGTTCCCGCAGCGTTTCCGCTTCCAGCCTGGCGCGATCCAGCGTCAGTGGCCAGGACTCTCCGACGCAGCGTACGTAGGGCAGCGCCTGCTTAACAATGATCCGGCTTACGCCGGCGGCGTCAAAAATTTTAAACACCAGGTTTAAATTGCCATCTCCCACCTCCCGCGCGTCGACCAGCACGGACGGATCGCTGAGACCGCCGTGCTGACGGGCCCAGTCAACCGCGTCCGCCGCGGTAAAAGTCCGGTATTGCAACATTGCCAACCCCTTCTGTTCTTGTTATGCCCGCAGGTACAAAAGCCGTTCAGACGTCTATACTTCCGCTCTGCATGTTGGCACAATACCTCGCCACAACGCAACCAGGATTTCACCCGATGCAAACACTGACCACCACCAGCCTGCAGATCCGCGATAACCAGCTGTGGATCCTCGATCAGCAGGCGCTACCACAGCAAAAAATCTGGTGCCCTACCCCCGACGTCGCCACCCTGGTGGATCACATCCAAACCCTGCGGGTGCGCGGCGCTCCGCTGATCGGCCTCTCCGCCAGCCTGCTGCTGGCGCTGCTGGCGGAAGGCGGAATGCCCAAACCGGCCCTGAGCGAGGCGCTGACGGTGCTGCGCGCGGCGCGCCCCACCGCCGTCAATTTGATGAATAACCTCGATCGGATGAAGGCCGCGCTGGCGGCAGCGGATCACGTCAGTGCGCTGGTTAACGAGGCGCTGCGGCTGGTGGCGGAGGATAATGCGCTGTGCGAACGCATCGCTGACGCCGGCCTGCCGCTGGTGCCGCCCGGTAGCCGCCTGCTGACCCACTGCAATACCGGTGGCCTGGCAACCGCCGGCGTTGGCACCGCGCTCGGGGTGATTGCGCGCGCGCATCAGCAGGGACGCATCGCGCAGGTGTGGGTGGGGGAGACCCGGCCGCTGCTGCAGGGCGGACGGCTGACCGCGTGGGAGCTGGGCGAACTGGGCGTACCGCTGCGGCTCATTACCGACTCAATGGCCGCCAGCCTGATGGCGCGCGGTGAGGTGGATGCGGTGTGGGTGGGCGCCGACCGCATTGCCGCCAATGGCGATGTGGCCAATAAGATCGGTACCTACAGCCTGGCGGTGCTGGCGCATTATCACGGCGTGCCATTCTACGTCGCGGCGCCGCAAACCACGCTCGATCGCGCCTGTCCGGATGGCAACGCCATTCCAATTGAGCAGCGCGCCGCCAGCGAAGTTACCGGCGTGGCCGGCAGCTTTGGCCACGTGCAGTGGGCCCCTGCGAGCACCCCAGTGTATAACCCGGCGTTTGACGTCACCCCCGCCGCGCTGATCAGCGGCTGGGTGCTGGACAGCGGCGTGGTGACGCCGGCGCAGGTGCAGGCCGGCGCGTTCCGGCCATGACCTCACGCCAGGCGCCCTACAGCCGGGGATACACCCCCGGCCCAATCGGCAGTCCGGACGCATACCAGGCCAGCAGCAACACCAGCCAGACGCTAAAAAACACCAGCGGATAGGGGAAGATCAGCCGGTAGTAGGTGCCGAGCTGCGCATCGCGCTGGTAGCGCTGCAAATAGCCGAGAAACAGCGGTAAAAACGGCGACAGCGGCGACAGCGGCAGCACCGCCGAGTCGGCGATGCGGAAGATCATCTGCGCAAAGGCGGGATGAAAGCCCAGCAGCACGAACATCGGCACAAACACCGGTGCCAGAATCGACCAAATCGCCGAACCGCTGGCGATAAACATGCACAGAAACGCCGACAAAAACATCAGGCCGATAAACGCCGGCGCGCCGCTGACCCCCGCCGACTCCAACAGATCGGTCAGGCCGATGGCCATGAATTTGCCCATGTTGCTCCAGTTAAAGAACGCCACGAACTGCGACAGCGGAAATACCATGACGATAAAACCGGCCATGCTTTTCATCGGATCGACCAGCAGCGCCGGCACGTCGTCCGCGCGCCGGATCTGCCGCGTGGCGACGCCCCAGGCGATGGCGACCACAAAAAAGAACAGAATAATCAGCGGTACGATGCCTTGGATAAACGGCGACGGGATCACCGTATCGGTCAGCGGATCGCGCAGCGGAGCCCCCGAGGGCACTACCAGCAGCGCCACCAGCGCAATAAACAGCGCCCCCGCCGCACCGGCGACCTTCAGGCCGCGCTGCTCCAGCGGCGTCAGCGGCGGCAGCGGCTCGCCGTCGCCGCCCTGCCACGCCGGCAGGCGCGGCTCCACATAGCGATCGGTCAGGATCGCGCCCGCTAGCGTCAGCACAATCACCGAGCTGGCCATAAAGTACCAGTTGTCGATCACGCTCACGTGCAGCGTATGGCTTACCGCTTTCGCCGCCTCGCTGCTGATCCCCGACAGCAGCACATCGGTGGTCACGATAAGCAGGTTGGCGGTAAAGCCGGAAGCCACGCCGGCTATCGCCGCCAGCAGCCCGGCCACCGGATGGCGACCCACGGCGAGAAAAATCAGCGCCCCGAGCGGCGGCATCACCACCAGCGCCGCGTCCGAGGAGATGTGGCTGAAGAAGGCGATAAACAGCACCATGTAGCTGGCATAGCGGCGATTAACCCGCGAGGCCATTTTCACCATCAGCGCCTGCAGCAGCCCGACCTTCTCCGCCAGCCCGGCCCCAATCACCAGCGCCAGGATCGCTCCCAGCGGAGCAAACCCGCTGAAGTTCTTGATGATATTAGGCAGCATCCACTGCAGCCCGGCCACGCTGAGCAAATTGTTAACCGTGACCAACTCACCGCTGGCGGGATTTTTTACCGCCAGCCCCAGGCCGCTGATGATTGCCGTGGCCACCATTAGCGCGACGATCAGATACACAAACAGTAAAAACGGATTGGGGATGGTATTTCCCACCCGCTCGATCCAGCTGAACACTTTGCCCGGCGGGGTGGCCCGCGGCGTTGCGGCGTCACTCATGGGGATTCTCCTCGTGGATAGCGGTGATATCAGGGCGCGAGCGGCGACGGCATCACCGCGGCCGGGATCGGGTTCTCATAGGGATGTTGCTGACGCCAGACCTCAAACTCCGCGCGGCAGGCCGCCAGCCGCGCCGCCGCGGTCAGCGCCATCACGCCGGCGGCCAGCATCTACCCTTTATGCGCCAGCGGTTCCGCACCCCCGGCCTGCTGGCTCATGCCGGCCAGCGTGTCAAACTCTCCCAGGATAGCGAGGATCGGGCTACCGCTGCCGACGCTGGCGATAAACGCCGTTGCCATTCCGCCCACGCCGCGCGTCACGGCAAAACCGGCCTGTTCCAGCGTATCCGCCAGCCGCGCAGATGAGCGGGTTTCGCAAAAGCGCGTCTCCGGCGTGGCCCAGATGGCGTCACTGAGGGCGCTGAAGCGCGCCTGATGCTGCTGTAAAAAGGCCGGAATCAGCGTTTCGGGGGCGAAGTTCATGCGCCCTCCGGAGCAAAATCACCGGCGCGATGCGCCAGCAGGGTGAGGGTCTCGACCGCGGTCGCCATGACCCGCTCGTCAAAATCAAACCGTGGGTGATGGTGACCGGCCGCCAGCCCGCAGCCAAAAATCAGGTAGGTGGCACGGCCGCCGCGCTGCATCACCCGCGCCATAAAGCAGGTGGCATCTTCCGATCCCGCGCCGCGTGCGCTGTCGGCCACGACCGAGACGTTCGCCTCCACCTCACCGGCCAGTCCGGCAATAAACGCCACCCAGTCGGACGACGGCTGGCTACACTCGGCGGCGCCCATCTCCCGTATTTCGTGCCGGACGCCATACATCGCGGCGGCGGCGGCAATAACCGCGCGCGCGCGCGTCCCCAGCGCCTGATTAATGGCGTTGCTGGCGCCGCGGGTTTCCAGCTTCAGGGTGGCGCGATCGGCGACCACGTTGCGCCCGCTGCCGGCCTGCAGGACGCCAACGTTAACGCGCGCGCTGCCAGCGCCGTGCTGCGGCAGAGTATGCAGCGCCAGCGCCGCCTGCGCCGCCGCCAGCAGCGCATTGCGTCCCTCTTCCGGCCGCGCGCCGGCGTGCGCCGCCACGCCGTGAAACGTCACATCCAATTTCTCCGTTGCCAGAAAATGGCTGGCACCGCACACCAGTTCACCGGCCGGCACGCCGGTACCAATATGCAGGGCAACAAACAGATCGACGTCATCCACCACTCCCGCGGCGACCATTGCCTTCGCCCCGCGCGTGCCCTCCTCTGCCGGTTGAAAAATCAGCTTGATGGTACCGGTCAGCTGCGTCTCGGCGGCTTTCAGCAGCGTGGCCAGTCCAAGCCCTATTGCGGTATGTCCATCGTGGGCGCAGGCGTGCATCGCCTCCGGGTTACAGGAGGCAAATCCCTCTCGCCAGGGGCGGTGATCGTCGCTTTGCTGCTCGCAGAGATCCAGCGCGTCCATATCGACGCGAAACGCCAGCACCGGCCCCGGGCGGCCGGTGTCCAGCGTGGCCACCACGCCGCAAAAGCCGTCGCTGAAGTGGGGTAACCAGTCAGCCAGCGCCCCCTGTTCACGGGCCCGCGTCTCCTGTGCCGCCCGCGCGGCGGCATCCGGCAACCCCATCCGCGCGTAGGCATCGATTACCGCGCGGCCCAGCGCCAGCTGATAACCTAAACGATGCAAATAATCGGCAACGAGGGTAGCCGTGCGATATTCCTGCCAACCCGGTTCGGCATAAAAATGGAAATCTCGTCGCCAGCTTTGTAGCTGAGGAAATAAAGCCTCGACGCGTGAAGAGAGGGTTTTCATAGGGAATTCTCCTGACTCGGTTTGGTCATCTGCGTCAGCCATCGCCGCACAGCGTGATAGAAATCACAAATAGTTAGCTTTTATGACCCTGCTCACAGCCATAATTAAAAAATATTGCCTGCGGTGAAAAATAATAATCCTCCGCAGCGGCAACGGGCTGAATGAATACGTCCTGTGCGAGAGCCGCTACATTATCTTCTGCCGACGCTACACGCTGTCTTTTATTTGCATAAGATGCCAATATCTTTTTTACGATAAACAGCAGTTATCAACGAGGTCTTATGCCAGGCAGCATTAAACTGCATCAGCTGCGCGCATTTACCGCCGTCAGCCAGCACGGGAGCATTCGCGCCGCCAGCCGCCTGTCGGGGCTGTCGCAGCCGGCGCTGACCAAAGCGATTCAGGAACTGGAGTCAGTGCTGGGCGCCCGGCTGTTTTTACGCCGACAGCAGGGCGTAGAGCTGACCGATATTGGCCAGCATTTTCATCGTCACGCCAGCCTGGTGTTGGAAGAACTGCGGGTGGCACAGGAAGAGATCCAGCAGCGGCTGGGGCTGGCGGGTGGCCAGGTGAATATTGGCGTCGGCGGCAGTATTGCCCGCACCATCATGCCAAACGTTATCACGCGCTTTCACCAGACCTATCCCAATGTGCGGGTGCGAATTGTTGAGGGCCAGCTGGTATCGATGATCCCCGAACTGCGGCAGGGCGCGCTGGATTTCACTCTCAACACCCATGACCGCACCGATTACGATCGGGAGCTGACCTTTGAGCCGCTGATGCAGCGCGAATACTGCGTGGTGGTGCGGCAGGGCCACCCCTGCCAGGGCGCGCGCGCGCTGCGCGAGCTGCTGCACTGCGACTGGACCATGCCGACGCCGAAAGGCAACTATTATCGCCTGCTGGGTGACCGCTTCGCCCAGCAGGGGATTCGGCCAACCATTGTGGTGACCTGCGAAACCTTTATGGCCTGTACCAGCCTGATTGCGCAGAGTGATTTTGTCAGTATTTTATCGCGCGATGTGATCAGCGATCCGGTGATGGGCCGCAACCTGGTGGCGCTGGAGATGGATGAACCGCTACCCAAGGCCACTTTTTATCTGATTCAGCGCCGCGACACCGCGCTGACGCCGATGGGCGCGTACCTGGCGCAGCTGTTTCGTCAGCACTGTCGGGACAGCATCGCCTCCTGACCGCAAGGCACACCTCCGTCGGCGCGGCCGGTTTTCGCGGCCAGCCGTGCGCCACGTCCGATTTTTCTCCTGACCGGGCGTTCATGCGTAGCGCACGTTGAATCGTAGGATGGTCTCTCAGGCATAACACTGAGAGGCAGGAAACCATGAAACACGCGCTTGTTACACTTTTATTGCTCACTTTTGCCGTCCCTTCGCTGGCAACGCGCCCGTCGCAGGACAACGCTACCTTCGCCGATGACGGGATTGGGATGACCCGGGTCGCCCCGGCCATGGAGGACAAGGGAACCGGCCAGCGAATGCTGAGCCCTAACTATAGCTACATTCGCTGCGCTTACCGGTTAAAAACAACGCAGGCGGCCGGCACCGATCCGGCCTCAGACTGGATTTGGGCCGTGCATACCGAAACGCCCAGCGCCTGGGCTATCGTAAAGGGGCACTGGGCCGGCTCGCTGCCCATCACGAATATGTTTTATACCCAGGTCAATTATCAGCGCCTGCAAGAAATATGTCAGTTTAGCCTTCAGCAAAAGCATATTCAGGCCACTGATGTGATCCCCTATGCCGGGAATGGCTCCCAGTCCTGGTATTACACCTTCTGGAATGAAAATCCCAAGCCGCCGACGGTTAAACTGGGGAAATCGGTGTTTGACCGTATGATCGTCTTCGGTGACAGCCTCTCCGATACGATTAATCTGTATAACGCCACGTTCGGCGCGATGCCACAAAACAAGAGCTGGTATCTGGGTCACTTCAGCAACGGGCCGGTCTGGCATGAGTATATCGCTAATAACCTGAGCCACATTCCCAGCTATATCTGGGCCTCGGCGAATTCAGAGAGCGGTGATAAGTCGTTTTTTCCGTCTCTGGTGAGCCAGGTAGATAATTTTTTCAGCTATCGAGCCTATGCCAACCATTACAATATCGATAACAGCTTATTTTTTGTCTTCGTTGGCGGTAACGATTTTGTCACCGGCGGAAAAAGCCCGGAACAGGTGTTGGAAAATTATCAACAGGCGCTGATTCGCCTGGCGGACGGCGGTGCCAAAACGGTGGCGATTTTCCGACTGCCTGATTTTTCCATCGTGCCGGCGGTGGCAAACAGGACGACGCAGGAGAAAAGTCAGCTTGCTGACCGATCGGTTCGTTTTAATCTGCTGCTGGACCGGCTACTGGAGGATCTGCGTCAACGCTATCCCGCCAGCACTTTCCTGACGCTGCATACCGATCGCATCCTCGATGAGGTACTGCACGACAGCGCCCGCTTCGGCTTAACAGATGTCCAGAACGCCTGCCTCAACGTCGGCAACAGCAGTCTGCCGTACATCGCACCGCAAACGCCATCGCCGGCCTGCGTCCGGGATAATGCGCGCTTTATGTTCTGGGATAAGATGCATCCCACGACCGCCACGCACCGCATCCTGGGGGATGCGGTCTGGCAGGAGCTGGGTGAGTTGCTCAGCGACAGTCACTGATCCTCCCCCCTCCCGGCAGCGGGAGGGGGCTGCCGATCACGGCAGGCGCGGATAGGCATCGGCGATGCTATCGCCGGTGAAGCGGGCCACCCACCCTTCCGGATTATCAAAGATGCGAATCGCGGTAAAGTGCGGCTGCGATCCCATATCAAACCAGTGCGGGGTGCCGGCCGGTACGGAGATCAGATCATTTTTTTCACACAGGATCTGCCAGACGTGGCCGTCAAGGTGCAGGCAGAATAGCCCGGCCCCTTCCACAAAGAAACGCACCTCATCTTCACCGTGGGTATGTTCAGATAAAAATTTGCTGCGTAGCGCGGTCTTTTGCGGATGATCGGCGCGCATGCTGATCACGTCCCAGCTCTGATAACCCTGCTCCGCCACCAGGCGGTCGATGGCGTGCTGATAGGCGCGCAGCACCGCCTCCGGCTGCGGATCCTCTCCCAGATCGCGGTCGGCCTGCCAGCGCTCGAAGCGCACGCCTTTGGCGTTCAGCTGCGCCCGGATGGCCTCTGGATCGGTGGCGTGAAACGTCGGGACGGTGGCATCCGTATCGGAAAAAATGGTCAGTGCACTCATGGGGTGACGTCCTCCGGTTGTATCTGATCGAACCCGCTGACCTGGCGATGCGTACTGCGCGCGTCCGCCTCGCCGCGAATCAGCTGGAGTGTGTGCCAGCCGGCTTCCCGCGCTGCGTCCAGCTCCTGATGAATATCCGATAAAAACAGTAGCGAGGCCGGCGACAGCGCCAGCCGGTCGGCAATGGTGCGGTAGGCGCTCACCTCGCGCTTGGCGCCGACGTGGGTATCAAAATAGCCGGTGAACAGCGGCGTAATATCCCCTGCGTCGCTGTAGCCAAACAGCAGCTTCTGCGCCGCCACCGAACCGGATGAGTAGACGTAGAGATCGATTCCCTGCCCGCGCCACGCCTGCAGTGCCGGCAGCACGTCGGCATAGAGGTGACCGGTAAACTGGCCGCTCAGGTAGCCATCGCGCCAGATCATCCCCTGCAGGGCCTTGAGCGCGGTCGATTTGCGATCTTCATCCATAAATTGCCTGAGGGCAGCGATCAGCCGCTGGCTGTCGGCCTGCGGCTCGCCCAGTTCGGCGCGCAGATCGTCCAGTGCCTGACGCACGGCCGGCTCGGCGTGCTGCTGCTGAATAAAATCGGCAAGGTGCTCACGGGCGAAGGGGAACAGCACGTCGTGCACAAAGCGAATATCGCTGGTGGTTCCTTCAATATCGGTCACGATAGCGCGTATCATTGGCCCTCCAGCAGGCGCAGTTGTACTTCACACTGAAACAAAAACTCCAGCCCTTCCAGATGGCGGCGGGCTTCCTGTACGTCGCGGCCCCAGCAGGTGAGGCCGTGGCCGCGCAGCAGAAAACCGTAGCGTAGCGGTTCGCTGTCGGCGCGCCGGGCGATACGCGCGGCCAGCGCGTCAATATCCTGGTCGTTATCAAACAGCGGGATTGCCACTGGATCAAGATGGCTTTGCTGACCGCTGAGGCTTTTTTGCATCTCATAGCCCTGCAGCACCAGCGCTTCGTCGCGACAGAGGCGCGACAGTACGGTGGCGTTCACCGAATGGGTATGCAAAATCGCCCCTACCTCAGGATAGCGACGGTAGATGAGGGTATGCAAACCGGTTTCGGCCGACGGTCGCCGCCCGCCGGTGACGCGGTTGTCTGCCAGGCGGACTTCGACAAAATCATCGATCGTCAGCGTCCCTTTATCGAGACCGGAGGCGGTCAGCAGACAGCTTTCCGCATCCTGCCGCAGCGACATGTTGCCGCCGGTTGCCGGCGCCCAGCCTTTGGCCCCAATCCAGTGGCAGGCCGCCACCAGCTGTTCACGTTGTGCGCTCATCTTGCCCCTTGCGATAAGGTTATGCGGAATACGGATATAGACGTCTAAGCGTCTTGATTGCCAGAGTCTAGCATCGCCGTTATAGTGGCAGCAACACGAGCCGCGAGCTCTTCACGTTTTGCCGCAAGGATCACTTCGCATGAGCGAGACCCCGCTGCTGCCCGACAGCAAGCTGCCCGCGCTGGGCACCACCATTTTTAGCCAGATGAGCGCGCTGGCTCAGCAGCATCAGGCCATCAATCTGTCACAGGGATTCCCGGATTTTGATGGCCCCGCCCATCTGCAGGCGCGGCTGGCGTATCACGTCAGCCAGGGAGCCAATCAGTATGCGCCGATGACCGGCGTTGCGCCGCTGCGCGCGGCGATTGCCGATAAAACGGCCGGGCTAATCGGCTGGCGTCCCGACGCGGAGACGGAGATAACGGTGACCGCCGGCGCCACCGAAGCCCTCTACGCCGCCATCACCGCACTGGTGCGGCCGGGAGATGAGGTTATCTGTTTTGATCCCAGCTATGACAGCTATGCCCCGGCGGTGACGCTGGCCGGCGGGACGCTGCGGCGCATCGCCCTGCAGCCGCCGGCGTTTCGCCCGGACTGGGCGGCGTTTGCCGCGCTGCTCAACGCGCAAACCCGGCTGGTTATCGTCAACACTCCGCACAACCCCACGGCTACCGTCTGGCAGGCAGAGGATTTCCAGGCGCTGTGGCAGGCGATCGCCGCGCGGCCGATTTGGGTGCTGAGCGACGAGGTGTATGAACACATCTGCTTTACCCCACAGGGGCACCAGAGCGTGCTGGCCCACCCCGGCCTGCGCGCGCGCGCCATGGCCGTGTCGTCGTTTGGCAAAACCTTTCATATGACCGGCTGGAAAGTGGGCTACTGCATAGCGCCGCCGGCGCTTAGCGCCGAGGTGCGCAAAGTGCATCAGTACCTGACGTTCTCAGTTAATACGCCAGCGCAGCTGGCCATGGCCGACATGCTGCGCGACGAGCCGGCGCACTATCGCGAACTGCCGGCATTTTATCGTGCCCGGCGCGATCGCTTTGTGCGCGCGCTGTCGGCCAGTCGCCTGCGGCTGCTGCCGTGCGACGGCACCTATTTTCTGCTGGCCGACTACAGCGCCGTGTCCGATCTGGACGACGTGGCGTTTTGCCGCTGGCTGACCACCAAGATCGGCGTGGCGGCGATTCCGCTGTCGGTATTTTGCGCCGGCCCTTTCCCCCATAAGCTGATCCGGCTGTGCTTTGCTAAACGTGATGCGACGCTGGATGCTGCCGCGGAGCGACTATGTCAACTTTAACGGTAACCGTATTACAGGCGCCGCTGGCGTGGATGGACGGCGAGGCCAATCTGCGCCATTTTGACCACCTGCTGGCGGCAATTGACCAGCGCGATCTGATTATCCTGCCGGAAATGTTCACCACCGGCTTTGCCATGCAGGCGGCCACCCAGTCGCTGCCGGAGACCGACGTGATTGCCTGGCTGCACGGTCACGCGGCGCGCACCCGGGCGCTGATCGGCGGCAGCGTGGCGCTGCAAATCGACGGCGGCGCGGTGAACCGCTTTTTACTGGTGCAGCCCGACGGGGTGGTGCATCGCTATGATAAGCGCCATCTGTTCCGCATGGGTGAAGAGCACCACCATTACCGGGCCGGCCAGCAGCGCGTGGTGATCCACTGGCGCGGCTGGCGCATCCTGCCGCAAATCTGTTATGACCTGCGCTTTCCCGTGTTCGCCCGCAACCGCAACGATTACGATCTGGCAATATGGGTCGCCAACTGGCCGGCCGCGCGCACGCTGGCCTGGCAATCGCTGCTGCTGGCGCGCGCGATCGAAAACCAAAGCTATGTGGTAGGCTGCAACCGGGTTGGCGAGGATGAAAATGGCCTGCGCTACAGCGGCGATAGCCGCATTTTCGCTCCGCAGGGCGAGACGCTGGCCAGCAGCGAGCCGTTTCAGCCTGCCCGTCTGGAAGCCGAACTGTCGCTGAGCGAACTGCAGGCTTTGCGCGAGCGCTTCCCGGCCTGGCGCGATGCCGATGCGTTTACCCTGCAGCGCGACGGCCTCTGATTGTGCCCCCGCCGCCCGGCGGCGGGGCCGCTTCCCCGGGCGGAATTATCGACGCCCCGACTCCCCACGGCGGCACGGGAATTAAAAAACAACGGAAAATAAGAAAACGCGATAAAACCTCAGCGGACGTTTTCACCGACGATCGTTAAGCTGACCCCTGCACATTGCCGGGCCGGCGGTCAACAACGCCGCCGCCTCTTTTAACGAACGGGTCACGCTCATGTCAGATGCTTCAGCACAGTACGTTATCGGGTTATTCCTGCTACTGGGGGGGAGCCCGCCGGTGGTCGGCGCAGGCCTCCCTGCACTGGCGTTCACGCCGGTACTGACGGAGCGGCCGATCGTTTCAGTGCGTCCGGCGACAGCGGTGCGTCAACCGGCGACCTTGCGCGATGCCTCCCCGGTATTTTATCGCATCGATACGCCGCGCAGAGCGAGTGACCCGGCCGACGCCCCGCTCAGCTGGAGCGTTGACGGCGACGCTCTGGTTGCCCGCAATCACGGCGCGGCGATGATTGCGCTGGGTTCCGTCTCGCTACTGCATGCTGGCCAACGCACCGACTTCCGCGAAACCTGGGTGGCCCCCTATGCTGCAGTGCGGTTTACGCTGAAGGCCGGTGCACCGGTCGCGGGCGATCGGGTGAACTGGTCATACGTGACCGGGCAGGGCGCGGTCACCCGCGGCAGTACCGTGCTGTGAGGCTGGCCCAGCCCCTTCCCTGACCGCTAATGCAGCGCTTAGCGATCCGCGCGGCGCGGCGCGAGTCGACGGCGACGCGCGTTAAACAGCAGGTTAAGCGCCACGGAGACCAGGCAGGTGGCGCTGATGCCGGAGTGAAACAGCGTCTGCACCCAGCCGGGAAAGCGATCGTAAAAGGTTGGCATCACGATCGGGATCATGCCGAAGGCCATCGCGGTGGCGACAATCACCAGGTTCATGTTGTCTTTGTAGTTCACTTTTGCCAGCGTGCGGATCCCGCTGGCCGCTACGGTACCAAACAGCACCACCCCCGCTCCCCCCAGCACCGGTAGCGGGATAGCCGCCACCAGACGCCCCAGCACCGGCAGCAGCCCCAGCACGATCAAAATTCCGCCGCCGGCGGCCACCACAAAGCGGCTTTTAATGCCGGTCATCGCCACCAGACCGATATTTTGTGCAAAGGCGCTCTGTGGGAACGAGTTAAACAGCGGAGCCAGCGCGCTGGTGAGCATATCGGCACGCAGCCCGGCGGCAATGCGCTTACTGTCCACTCCGGTTTCAACAATCTCGCCGATGGCAATCAGCCCGGCGGTGGTTTCGGTGAGCAGCACCAGCACAATCAGCAACATCGAGACGCTGGCGGCCAGATCAAAGCTCGGCTCGCCGAAAGTCAGTACGCCCGGCAGTGCCAGCCAGGCGCCGTCGCCAACCGCGGCAAAATCGGCGTCTCCCTGCAGGGCGGCCCACAGGGTACCCAGCACCATAGCCAGCAGCACCGACAGCCGCTTCAGCGCCGCGCCGCCGACCTTGTTAAGCAGCAGGATTGCCGCCAGCACCAGCCCTGCGAGGCCGATATTGTGCGGTGCTCCCCAGTCCGGGGATGAGGGGTGCCCCCCCATTGCCCAGCGCGCCGCCACCGGCATGAGCGACAGGCCAATTACCGCGATCACCGTGCCGGTGACCACCGGCGGAAAGAAACGGATGACATGGGCAAAAAACGGCGCGATCAGCAACCCCGCCAGCGCCGAGACGATGATCGCTCCGTACACCGTGGGTAACCCACCGCCGCTGCTGGCAATCGAGACCAGCGTCGCGACGCTGGCAAAGGAGACCCCCTGCACCAGCGGCAGCCGGGCGCCCAGACCGGGCAACCCCAGCGCCTGCAGCAGCGTGGCACAGCCGCTGACGAACAGCGCGGCGGTGACCAGCAGGCCAATCTGCGCGCTGTCCAGGCCGGCCGCCGTGCCGATAATCAGCGGAGGGGCAATGATGCCGCCGTACATGGTGAGCACGTGCTGTAATCCCCAGGCAAAGGTGGTCCCTGCCGGATAACGCGTATCTTCTGGCCTGACGCTCATAAGTGGGAGTCCTGTTGGTCATCGGGCGCGCCGCGCCCGTTTAGCGGATTAGCTACCCCGGTAGGTGGACCATGACCAGGGGGTTATCAAAAAAGGCAGATGGTAGTGCGCCTCATCTCCGGGCAGCTGCACATCAATCTGCGCCTGCGGCCAGAGCGACGGGCGTCCACTGCGCTGAAAATAGTCGCTCAGCGCGGCCACCAGCCGGTAGCGCCCCGCCGCCAGCGGCGCCGGTGATAGCTGGCGGATGCGGCCATCTCCGTCGGTGATGCCGGCGTGCAGATGAACCCAGCCGTCGGGCAGCCACTGTTCCAGCACGATGCTAATCCCTTCCGCCGGGCGGCCCAGCGCGGTGTCAAGAACGTGGGTACTGAGGGTGCTCATGCGATGGTCTCCTCAAGGCGTAATTGGGTGATGTCGCGCAGCTGCGCCAGCGCTTCGGCCAGCTCCTGCTGCGGAGAAAGCGTCAGGCGCTGCCGCAGGGCGGTGAGCATCGCCTGCGCGCTGCGCCCCTTCGCGCGGATCAGAAAAACGCGGCCAAAGCGCGCCTCATAGTCGGCGTTGCCCTGCCGCAGCGCCGCCTGCGTGGCGGCGTCGCTGTCGCTGAGCGACGCCTGCTCCCCGCGCGACAGTGCCGCCGCGCGACTGCTGCCGACGGCGCGTTCGCCAATGCGCGGATGGCCGCCGAGCGCACGGTCCAGATCCGCCGCCTGCCAGCTGACCATCAGTCGCTGCGCCTGGGCAAACAGTTCGCTCCGGCTGGCAAAGGGCCGCGCGGCCACCAGCGCCTGCTGCCAGGCCGGAAGAGCCACGCAGTGCGCTATGGCGGCCCGCGCCTGTTCGGCCTCGAGCCGGTTGAAGTCCTCAAGGGTGATCATGCGGCCTCCCCGCTAACGTGACCGCCGGCCACGCGCTGTACCACCAGGCTGTACGCCTGAATGGCCAGCGCCACATCTTCTGCCTGAACCGCCTCCGCCGGATGGTGGCTGACGCCGCCGCGACAGCGCACAAACAGCATCCCCACCGGCCAGCGTTCGGCGATGGCAATCGCGTCGTGACCGGCACCGCTCGGCAGCGCCAGCGAACGCCCCTGCACCTGCGCCACCGCGGTGCTAATCGCCGCCTGCAGGGCGGGATCGCACGGCGTCGCCGGGATCGCATAATACTCCTCAGCGTGGAAGCGCACGCCGCGACGCTGAGCGATCGTCTCTCCCGTGCGCAGCAGATCGGCCAGCAGCGCCGCCAGCGGCGCCTCTTCCGGTCCGCGCACATCCAGCGTCAGGTTGACCTCGCCGGGAATGACGTTCACCGCCCCCGGCAGACACTGCAGGGCACCCACCGTCGCCACCAGGTCGCGGCCGCGGCGCGGGGCCAGCTGCTCAATGGCGACCATCCACTCCGCCGCCGCCGCCAGCGCATCCTGACGGTGACTCATCGGCACCGTTCCGGCGTGGCCGGCGTGGCCAACAAAGCCGCAGTTAAGCCGGCGGGCGCCGTTGATGGCGGTGACCACGCCGAGCGCCAGCCCTGACTGCTCCAGCACCGGCCCCTGCTCAATGTGCAGCTCAAGGTAGGCGCTGATATGGCTGACCTCACGCGCCGCCTCGCCGATGCGGGCGGCATCCAGGCCGGCATCGGCCATCGCCTCGGCGACGGTAATGCGGTTGCCATCCGGCTGGGTGCTCCACGCCGCCGGCCAGCGGCCGGTCAGCCCGCGGCTGCCGAGCAGGGTGATGCCAAAACGGGTGCCCTCTTCATCGGCAAAGCCGACAATTTCGATCGCCTGCGGCAGCCGTCGCTGCTGCCGATGCAGCCAGGCGACGGTCTCAATCGCGGTGAGCACACCGAGCATGCCGTCATAGCGGCCGGCGTTGCGTACGGTATCCAGGTGCGAACCGAGCAGCAGCGCCGGCGCGTCCACGGTCAGCCCCTCATAGCGACCGCAGATGTTACCGACGCTGTCCTGCCAGACGCGCATCCCGGCGGCCTGCATCCACTCACCGACCCGCTGATTAGCGCGCAGATGCTCCGGAGACAGATACACGCGGGTAAGCGCCCCCGGCGTTTCGCTGATCTCCGCCAGCGCATCGCAGCGCGCCATGACCCGCGCCGCCGCCGCCGCGGCCTCGTCGGCGCTAAACGACACGGCCGCCATCAGTGCGCCTCACGGCGGTAATGGTCCCACGCCGCCTGCAGCGCCGCGCCCTGTACGGTGCGGAAGCCGAGATGGTTAAGCACCGCTTCCAGCGCGCTCAGCGTTTGCATTACGCAATCTTTTCGCGCGTTGTAGCCCATCGTGCCGATGCGCCACACCTTGCCGTGTAGCGGACCGAACGAGGTGCCAATTTCGATGCCAAAGTCGTCCAGCATCAGCTGGCGCACCCGATCGCCGTGGATCCCGGATGGGATCACGACGCCCAGCACGTTGTTCATTTTGTGTCGCAGATCGCCGAAGGTCTCCAGCCCCATATGCTGGATGCCGGTGAGCATTGCCTCACCGTGCAGCTTGTGGCGGGCGATGCCGGCGTCCAGCCCCTCCTGCAGGATAAGCCGGGCGCATTCGCGCGCGCCGTACAGCGCGGAGGTGGCCTCGGTGTGGTGGTTCAGGCGCTCCGGCCCCCAGTAATCCATGATCATCCCGAGATCGAAATAGTTCGACCAAATCATCTCGTCATCGCCGTCGCGGTGGGCCGCGGTGCGGATCCCCGCCTCGACGCGTTTACGCTGGCGAATGGTTTCCGCCAGCTTGTCGCTGAGGGTCACGGGGGCAGTGCCCGACGGCCCGCCGAGGCACTTTTGCAGCCCGGCGGAGACCGCATCCAGCCCCCAGGCGTCGGTTTCCAGCACGTTACCCGCCAGCGAGGCGGTCGCGTCGCAGTAGAACAGCACGTCGTGTCGGCGGCAGATCTCCCCCAGCTCGGCCAGCGGCTGCAGCATCGTGGTCGAGGTGTCGCCCTGCACGGTAAGCAGCAGCCGCGGCCGCACTTTTTTGATAGCCTCTTCTACCGCGTCGGGCGTAAAGACTTCGCCCCACGGCACCTCGATGGTGTGCACCTCGGCGCGACAGCGGCGAGCGATTTCGCACAGCAGGTGGCCGAAACGGCCGAATACCGGTACCAGTACCCGATCGCCGGGGCGGATTGCCGAGACCAGTACCGCTTCGATCCCGGCGCGCGAGGTGCCATCAACCAGCATCGTCCAGCGGTTTTGCGTGCGAAAAACGCCGCGATACAGCGCCATCACTTCGTTCATCATGCCGGTCATCGCCGGATCGTACTGCCCGACCAGCTGCGCCGACATCGCGCGCAGCATGCGCGGATCGGCGTTGATCGGCCCCGGCCCCATCAGCAGACGCGACGGCGGATTGATTTGCGAGAACTGCGTGATATCCATCTGAGGTTCCTTATCGTTAGTTCAGGCCGCGTACGGAGGAGATAAATTGCTTCAGCTCGGTGGTTTGCGGCGCGGCAAACAGCGTTTTGCTGTCGCCTTGCTCCCAGACCCGTCCCTGATGCATAAACACCACGCGGTCGCCCACTTCGCGGGCAAAATTCATTTCGTGGGTGACCAGAATCAGCGTCATCCCCTCTTTGGCTAACTGCTCAAGCACTTTTAACACTTCGCCGACCAGCTCGGGATCCAGCGCTGAGGTGATCTCGTCGCACAGCAGCACCTTCGGTGACATCGCCAGCGCGCGGGCGATCGCCACCCGCTGCTGCTGGCCGCCGGAGAGGCTGGCGGGATAGTAGTCGAGGCGCTCGCCCAGGCCGACTTTTTCCAGCATCTGCTGCGCCAGCGCCCGGCACGCGGCGGCCGGTTTTTTCAGCACCCGCCGCGGCGCCAGCATTACGTTTTCGAGGGCGGTCATGTGCGGGAACAGATTGAAGTTTTGAAACACCATCCCCACCGAGCGGCTGATCTCCCGCGCCTGCGCGTCGCGGCTGGTGATGGTCATCCCGCCCAGCTTGATGCTGCCGTCCTGATAACTTTCCAGCCCGTTCATGCAGCGCAGCAGCGTACTTTTACCGGATCCGCTGCGGCCGATGATCGAGATCACCTCGCCGGCGTCAACATCCAGATCAACCCCTTTCAGCACGTGATTGCTGCCGTAGAATTTCTGCACCTGATTAATGGTGATGAGCGGCATTGAATTTTTTCTCCAGATGTTGGCTGTAGCGGGACAGCGGCCAGCACAGTAGGAAGTAGCCCAGCGCCACCAGGCCAAAAACCTTGAACGGCTGGTAGGTCACGTTGTTCAGCATCGTGCCGGCCTTAGTCAGCTCGACAAAGCCGATGATCGACGCCAGTGCGGTACCTTTGATCACCTGCACGGCAAAACCGACGGTGGGCGCAATGGCGATGCGCAGCGCCTGCGGCGCAACTACCCGGCACAGGGTTTGACTGAAGCTAAGGCCAAGGCAGCGCGAGGCCTCCCACTGCCCTTTCGGCAGCGCCAGTACGCTGCCGTACCAGATATCCAGCAGGAAGGCGCTGGTGTAGAACGTCAGCGCCAGCGAGGCGGCGGTCCACGGCGAGACGTCGATGCCAAACAGCGCCACGCCAAAAAAAGCCAGAAACAGCTGCATCAGTAGCGGCGTCCCCTGGAACAGTTCGATGTAAGCGCGGATCAGCCGGTTGGGCCATCGGCGGCGCAGCAGGCGGATCAGCAGCAGCGGCAGCGTGACCAGCGTGCCGCCGAAGAACGCCACCAGCGACAGCGCCACCGTCCAGCGGGCCGCCAGCAGCAAATTACGAATAATGTCCCAGTCGGTAAAGGTCGTCATCATGCGGTCACCCCCAGCCATTTGCGACCAATGGCCAGCAGCAGCTGACGCATGGCGATCGATAATCCGAGATAGATAAGCGTGGCGACCAGGTAGACTTCAAAGCTTAAAAAAGTCCGCGACTGAATCAGGTTGGCGGCGAAGGTCAGCTCTTCATACGACACCTGCGAGACCACCGACGAACCGAGCATCACGATGATGCACTGGCTGACCAGCGCCGGGTAAATCCGCGCCAGTGACGGCGGCAGCACCACGCGCAGAAAGGTCTGCGTGCGGCTCAGGCCCAGCACCCGCCCCGCCTCCCACTGCCCTTTCGGCGTCACCTGAATACCGGCGCGAATGATTTCGGTGCTGTAGGCGCCAAGGTTGATGATCATGGCCAGCAGCGCCGCCTCACCGGCGGTCAGCTTTAGCCCCAGGTTAGGCAAGCCGAAGACAATGAAAAACAGCTGTACCACGAACGGCGTATTGCGGATCAGCTCGACGTAAACGCCCCACAGTCGGCTGGCCCAGTTGGCGCGGCCGCTGCGCAGCCACGCGCCGAGGATGCCGAGCGTCACCCCACCCAGCGTCGCCATCACCGTCAGTTGCACGGTAACCCACAGCCCGGCTAGCAGCTCCGGCCACATTGGCCAGAGCGCGGCAAAGTTGAGTTGTCCGATCATCCGCCCGCCCTTATGCGCCGAAGCCGGCCGGCAGTGGCGCTTTCAGCCAACTTTCCGACAGCGTATTCAGCGTGTTATCGCGCATCGCCTGCGCAATCAGCGCATCCACCCTGGCCTTCAGCGCCGGTTCATTTTTCCGCAGGCCAATAAAGCACGGCGAATCCTTCAGCATAAACTTCGCCACCGGCGCTTTGGCGGCGTTCTGCCGGGTAAGGGCGGCCACCACGAGATTACCGGTCGCCACGTACTGCACCTGCCCGGAAAGGTACGCCGACAGCGTGGTGTTGTTATCTTCGTAGCGCTTAAGCTGTGCGTCTTTCGGCGCCACCTCGCTCAACACCATGTCTTCCACCGCGCCGCGGGTGACGCCGATCGATTTCCCGCTCAGCGCCGCCGCCGTTTTCAGCGCTGTCGCCTGCGGACCAAACACGCCAAGGAAGAACGGCGCATAGGCGCGGCTGAAATCGATCACTTTTTCACGCTCCGGGTTTTTGCCGAGGCTGGAGATCACCAGGTCCACTTTATTGGTTTGCAAATACGGCACGCGGTTCGCGCTGGTGACCGGCACCAGCTGCAGTTTGACCTTCAGCTGGTTGGCGAGATATTTCGCCATATCGATGTCATAGCCTTGCGGCTGGAGATCGGTGCCAACCGACCCGAAGGGCGGAAAATCCTGCGGCACGGCGATGCGGATCACGCCGCGCTTTTCGATATCCGCCAGTTGGTCAGCCTGCGCCGGCGCTATCTGGGTCAACAGCACTGCCGCGCTCATGGCGGCCAATAACAGCTTTTTCATCGTTACTCTCCCCGGTTATCAGAACATGAAACAAAAGATTCTTGATAATACTTTCTGCAACTAATGTGCCAGGGATCGTCGCCGCGTTAAAACAGTGAGTGCGGGCGGGTTAGCCCGGTTTTGCCGCGCCGCTTTTGGGCCTCCGCTGCGCCGATGGTCTGCACCGTTCCGGCGCAAAGCACCAAAGGGGTGCCCCGTTATCGCTGCTCTAGCTCATCCAACTGCTGATAAAGCGCGGCGATGTGGTGGATACGCTGGCGGCCGGCGGCCAGCCGCGCGTGCAGTACCGCATTGGCCAGCAGGTTAATCAGGCTGTTGGCGGCGGCATAGCTGTCAAAGGCGGAGACGCTGTCCAGCGGAACGCAGAGCGGCCAGCGCGCCAGCGCGCGAATCGCCTGCGCCTGCGGTTCACACAGCACCACCACCGGAATGTGTCGGCTCTGCAGCTGCGTCAGCAGCGGCTTGATCAGCCGCGAACGCCGGCGAAAAGCCAGCACCACGACGCAGTCTTCCGGGCCGATATCCACCAGCTCCTCCGCCAGCGTCTGCCCCGGCTGCGGCAAAATATGCACCTGCGCACGGCTCTGCAGCAGCTGCTGCCGCAGATGCAGCGCCAGCGGCCACGAGTTACGCATGCCAATAATGTACAGGCGCCGGCCGTCAGCCAGCGCCGCCGCCACGTCAGCAAACTGCGCGGCATCCAGCTGATTGACCCATGCGGTCAGGTTGGCCATCTCCTGCTTATAGTGGCGCGCCAGCAGGGTATTACCCTGCACGGCGTCACGGTGATCGGTGAGCGGCATACCGCTCTGGCGCAGAGTGCGCAGCTCATCGCGCATCTCTTTGTATTTTTCATAACCCAGCCGCTTAAACAGTCGGCTGACGGTGGCTTTTGAGACGCCGCTGAGCCGCGCCAGCTCGGCGCTGTTATAGCCGATCAGATCGTCAAAGTGGTCGAAGACAAAGTCCGCCACCCGCTGCTCCTGCGGCGACAGCCGGGCATAGTGGCTTTTCAGACGTTCATCAAGCTGTTGCATAGGCGTTCCTGTAACGTTTGTTTCAGTGAGTCTACCGCCATACAAATAGAGTGCCAATAAGCACTATACCGCCGGGTTCCCCCGCCGCAGAAAAAGCTGGTACAGCTTTTGCAAACTTTCGTTTCACCTCGGTAACCCGACCCGGAGCCTCACGTATGTTGCACAGTAACTTTTCTCCACAGGGAATGGCGGTGACGCCGCACCACCTGGCCAGCCAGAGCGCGCTGGCGGTGCTGCGCGACGGCGGCAATGCCATTGAAGCGATGGTCGCCGCCGCCGCCAGCATCGCGGTGGTCTATCCCCATATGAACGGCCTCGGCGGCGACGGCTTCTGGCTGATTGTGCCGCCGCAGGGAGAGCCGGTGGCGATTGACGCCAGCGGTCGCGCCGGCGCGCTGGCCGATCTGAGCCGCTATGCCGGGCAGCAGCAGATCCCGATCCGCGGGCCGCAGGCGGCGCTGACCGTGGCCGGTACCGTCAGCGGCTGGCAGGAGGCCCTGACGGTGTCCCGCGATCTGGGCGGTACCCCGCTGCCGCTGCCGCGCCTGCTGAGCGATGCGATACGCTACGCCAGCGACGGGATCCCGGTCACCGCATCCCAGGCGGCGGCCACCGCCGGTAAATACGCCGAACTGCACGCGCAGCCGGGCTTTCGCGATACCTACCTGATGAGCGGCGAGCTGCCGCGCGCCGGCCAGCGCTTTACCCAGCCGGCGCTGGCCGCCACGCTGCGCCACCTGAGTGAAGCCGGACTGGAAAGCTTTTACCGCGGCGCGCTGGCCGAGCGCCTGGCGGCGGGAATGGCGACCCTGGGCATGCCGATCGTCGCCGGGGATCTGCAGCAGCAGCGGGCAGTTCGGACCATGCCACTGCGCCTGGCACACCGTCAAGGCGAGGTGTTTAACCTTGCGCCGCCGACCCAGGGACTGGTGTCGCTGGCAATCCTCGGCATCACCGATCGGCTGGCGATGGCGAACGCCAATGATGCCGATACCGTCCACCGCGTGGTTGAAGCCACCAAGCTGGCCTTTGGCCTGCGCGATGCGCACATCACCGATCCACGCCAGCTGCGCACCGACATCGCCGCGCTGCTGCACGGCGAACATCTCGATCGGCTGGCCGCGCAGGTCTGCGACCGTCAGGCCCTGCCCTGGGGAGCCGGTAAAGGCCCCGGCGATACCGTGTGGATGGGGGTGGTCGATCGCAGCGGCCTGGCGGTGTCGTTTATTCAGAGCCTGTACCACGAGTTTGGCAGCGGCGTGGTACTGCCGGGAACCGGCATCGTCTGGCAAAACCGCGGCGCCTCTTTCAGCCTCGATCCGACGCACCTGCTGGCGCTGGCCCCGGGCAAACAGCCGTTTCATACCCTGAATCCCGCCGCGGCGCGCCTGCGCGACGGCCGGGTGATGGTTTGGGGCTCAATGGGCGGTGACGGTCAGCCGCAAACTCAGGCGGCGATTTTTACCCGCCACGTGGTGCAGGGACTGGGGCTGCAAGAGGCAGTGTCCGCACCGCGCTGGCTGCTGGGCCGCACCTGGGGGCAAACCTCCGACAGCCTGAAGCTGGAGCAGCGTTTTTCAGCGGAAACGGCGGCGGCGCTGCGCGCGCGCGGGCATGACGTCGAGTGGCTGACGCCGTTCAGCGAAACCGTTGGCCACGCCGGCGCCATCGTACGTCACCCCGACGGCATGCTGGAAGGGGCATGGGATCCGCGCAGCAACGGCAGCGCGGCCGGATATTAACAGGAGCGAATATGCAACATCAGGCAGAGCCCGACTGGGCGGACTATTTGTTACAGATGGAGCGGGCGCTGGGCGTGCCGCTGGACGACGCCCGCCGCGCCGAGCTGCGGGTGCAGTTTGCCCGCATTGCCGCGATGGCCGCGCCGCTGATGGCCTGCCCGCTGGATGAGCGGCTGGAAGTTGCGGGGGTATTTCATCCATGAGCATCCTCACCCTCTCTCTGCGAGAGATGCAGCAGCGTATCCGGTGCGGTGAACTGAGCGCCCGCGAACTGGCCGAGGCCACGCTGGCGCGCCTCAGCGCAGTCAATCCGCAAATTAACGCCTGGACCACGGTAACCGGCGCCCGAATGCGCGCCGAAGCGGATCGCATCGATGCCCGCCGCGCGCGCGGCGAAGCGCTGCCACCGCTGGCCGGCATTCCGTATGCGGTGAAAAACCTGTTTGACGTTCGCGGCCACACCACGCTGGCCGGCGCGCAGCTGTTTGCCGATCGCCCCGCCGCCCGCGAGGACGCTTTTGCCGTGCGTCGGCTAAGTGAAGCCGGGGCTCTGCTCAGCGGCATGCTGAACATGGATGCCTACGCCTATGGCTTTACCACCGAAAACAGCCACTACGGCGCGACCCGTAACCCCCACGATCTGACCCGCATCGCTGGCGGTTCATCCGGCGGTTCGGCGGCGGCCGTGGCCGCCGGGGTGGTGCCTTTCTCCCTCGGCAGTGACACCAACGGGTCGATCCGCGTGCCGGCGTCGCTGTGCGGTATTTTTGGATTGAAACCGACCTTTGGCCGCCTGTCGCGCAGCGGCAGTCAGCCGTTCGTGGCCAGCCTCGATCATATCGGCCCGTTCGCCCGCAGCGTGGCGGATCTGGTGCTGGTGTATGATGTGCTGCAGGGCGCGGATCCGGCGGATCCGTTTCAGGCGCCGCGCGCCGCTGAACCGCTCAGCGCGCGCCTGAATGCCGATGAGTCACCGCTGCGGATCGGGGTACTGGGCGGCTGGTTTCACCACTGGGCCGATGCTGATGCGCTTCAGGCCGTGCAGCGCGCGGCGGACGCGCTGGATGCCCGGACGGAGATCGTTTGGCCGCAGGCCGGGCTGGCGCGCAACGCCGCCTTTTTGCTGACCGCCGCCGAGGCGGGGAACCACTATTTGCCGGCGCTGCGCACGGCGGCGGATCGCATTGAGCCCAACTCGCGCGAACGCCTGCTGGCCGGCGCAATGATGCCCGCCGCCTGGGCGCTTCAGGCGCAGCGGTTTCGCCGTGCGTTTCAGCAGGAGGCACTGGCGGCTTTTGACAAGGTCGACGTCCTGCTGGCTCCCGCTACTCCCTGCTGCGCCACGCCGGTGGGCCAGCAAACGCTGCGCCTGAACGGCAGCGAAGTGAACATCAAGGCCAGTATGGGGATGCTGACGCAGCCGATCTCCTTTCTCGGCCTGCCGGTCACCACCGCTCCGCTGCGCAGCGCATCCGGCCTGCCGATCGGCGTACAGCTGATCGCCGCGCCGTTTCGCGAGGATCACTGCCTGCGCGCCGCGCAGCGGCTGGAACAACAGGGATTAACCGTCGCCACTCCGGCGACGCTGGAGCCGATGCATGATCATTAATCATCCTGAAACGCTGGCCGCGGTCACCGCGGCCTTTTACCGCTATGAGCAGGCGCTGATCGGTAACGACACCGCCGTTCTCGACGACCTGTTTTGGCACGATGAACGCACCGTACGCCTGGGGGCCGGAGAGAACCTGTACGGTATCAGCCAGATCCGCGAATTTCGCGCCGCCCGTTCCGCCGCCGGGCTGATGCGCCAGCTGCGAAATACGGTGATCACCACGTTTGGTGAGGATGTGGCGGTGTGCAGCACGGAATTTACCCGCGAGGGCAGCAATAAAGTGGGGCGGCAACAGCAAACGTGGGTGAGGCTGCCCGTCGGCTGGCGGATTGTTGCCGCGCAGGTCAGTCTGATGAGCTGATGGCGTCTGCGCCCCCTGCGGGGCGCGTCGTCGCTTAGTCGCGACAGGGATGCGTGGCCTGCCAGTGGTCGGCAATCTGCTGGCGGGTGCAAATCCAGACTTTTTCATGCTGCTGGATATGATCCAGAAAACGCTGCAGGGCGCGGAACTTACCGGGCCGCCCCAGCAGCCGGCAGTGCATCCCCACCGACATCATCTTCGGCGCGGTTTCCCCCTCGGCGTACAGCACATCAAAGCTGTCTTTCAGGTAGGTATAGAACTGCTCGGCGGTATTGAAGCCCTGCGGCGTGGCAAAGCGCATGTCGTTGCATTCCAACGTGTAGGGGATTATCAGATGCGGCTTCACGCGGCCATCGCTGCAGCTCACCCGGGTCCAGAACGGCAGATCGTCGCCGTAGTAGTCACTGTCCCAGGTGAAACCACCCTCCTCCACCAGCAGCCGCCGGGTGTTCGGACTGTCGCGGCCGGTATACCAGCCGGTCGGCGCCTGACCAAACAGTTCGCGCAGTATCGCAACCGCCTGCCGCATATGCTGACGCTCCTGCTCTGCGTCCATGTGCTGATAGTGGATCCAGCGCCAGCCGTGGCTGACCACGTCGTAGTGGGCGTCACGGATCGCCGCCACCACCTCCGGGTGGCGCGCCAGCGCCATCGCCACGCCAAACACGGTGAGCGGCAGGCCGCGGCGAACAAATTCGTGGTGAATGCGCCAGAATCCGGCGCGCGAGCCATATTCGTACAGGGAATCCATCGACATATGGCGATCGGGATAACTGGCCGCGCCGATAATGTCTGACAGAAACTGCTCCGATCCGGCGTCGCCGTGCAGCACGTGATTTTCCGCACCCTCTTCGTAGTTCAGCACAAACTGTACGGCAATGCGCGCGCCGTCAGGCCAGGCCGCGTGCGGCGGCCGGCCGGCATAGCCGCGCAGATCGCGCGGGTAAGGCTGATTCAGTAACGCTTGCAGATCGGTCATGGCGGGGCCTCAGTTAAGATTGCGGAACAGGCCGCTCAGGGGTTTGGTAATCGGGTAGTCCAGATCGCCGTGCTTGCTGGTAGTAAGACGCAGCGCGGCCAGCGACTCCACCAGCTTGACGGCGGCGGTGACCCCGTCAATCACCGGCATATTGAGCTCGGCGGTGAGCGTCTGCGCCAGATCAGCCATGCCGCCGCAGCCCAGTACGATGGCACCGCAGCCATCTTCGCGCTTCGCTTGCAGGCAGCGCTCGCGCACGCTTTCCTGCGCAAGGCCGCTACCGTCTTCCAGCGCCAATACCGGCAGATCGATCGCGTGCAGCGCCGCGCAGTGATGGCTGAAGCCGTACTGCTGTAGCAGGTGACGGGCAATGGTCAGCGTGCGCGGCAGGGTGGTGACGACCGAAAAGCGGGTCGCGACCAGCGTGGCAAAATGGAACGCCGCCTCGGCAATGCCAATCACCGGCGCCTGCGCCAGTTCGCGCGCCGCCAGCAGCCCCGGATCGCCAAAGCAGGCGATAATATGACCCTGCACGCCCTGCTGACGTCCCTGCCGCACCTGCTCCAGAACGCCGACCGCCGCCACCGCTTCATCAAAATGGCCTTCGATTGACGGTACGCCCTGGCTGGGGCAGACCGCGAGGATCTCGGTGCCCGGTGCGGCCACCGCCTGCGCTGCGCGGCCGATGCTCGCCGTCATCGCGGCGCTGGTGTTGGGATTGATAACCTGAATCACTACGGACATGATGACTCCACTCACTGTCGGGGAAAGAGCCGGGCAAAGTCCGGCACGCTGTCACCTACCTCGCCAAAGCGCAGGCTGGCAACAATATGATCAAAATGGTGGCGCATCGCCGACTGCAGAGCCGGCAGATCCCGCTGATCCAGCAGCGCAATCAGTCGATCGTGATCGTCGCAGCGGCAGCCCTGCTGCCAGGGAGCGCCCCAGGCGGCAATCGCCAGCGAGGAGCGCTGGGTCAGCCGGGTCACCAGATCGTTTAATACCCGGTTACCGGCAATGGCCTGAAGCCGGAGATGAAACTGCGCCGACAGGCGAATCGCCGCCGTCCCGTCCTGCTGCTGGTGCGCCCGGGCTTCCTGTGCCGAGAGCGCACGCAGCGCCGCCAGGTCCGCCGGCCGGGAGTGCGCCACGACCGCATCAAGGTTGGCGCATTCGAGCAGCGCGCGGGTGCGAAAGATATCGCGCGACTCGACGGCGCCCGGGGTCGCCACCTGCGCACCGCGGCGGGGCAGCAGCGTGACCATTTGCACCGCGGCGAGGCGCTGCAGCACTTTTCGAATGCCGGTGCGGCTGACGCCGAAGGTCGCCGAAAGCGCTTCTTCCGGTAATTTACTGCCCGGCGGCAGCCGGTGCTCCACAATGGCGGTCAGCAACGCCTGAAAGATGGGTTCATCCTTATCTTGCAGGTCTGATGCCGCCCGCAGCGGGGTTACTTGCTTCATTTCATACTCCACGTCACAGCGTTACACCGCCTCAATGTACACAGCTTTTCTTTTTTTTGTATACAAGAATGCTGGCCTGGCCTGATTCCTGCAACGCCGATGTATCACCACCGATATCATTAACAGGAGCAGGTTTCATGCCAAACAGTGAACATCAACGCCCGGCGCCAGCGCATGACGCTCACGGAGCTTACAGTCCCCGCCTGTGTAACGAGGACCTTGCCCCGACTCGCGACCAAAACTGGAGCTGGTATAACATCTTCTCCTTCTGGATGTCCGACGTGCACAGCATGGGGGGCTACGTGGTGGCCGCCAGCTTCTTTACGCTCGGCCTCGCCAGCTGGCAGGTGCTGCTCTGCTTGCTGATAGGGATCGGCATTGTCCAGCTGTGCGCTAACCTGGTGGCCAAACCGAGTCAGATGGCCGGCGTGCCCTACGCGGTAATTTGCCGTCAGGCCTTCGGCGTGTTCGGTGCCAATATTCCGGCGGTGATCCGCGGTCTGATTGCCTTCGCCTGGTACGGTATTCAAACCTGGCTGGCCTCAAACGCGATGCTGCTGATTGCTCTGAAATTCTGGCCGTCGCTGGCCAGCCTGACCACCCACAGCTGGCTGGGACTGTCGACCCTCGGCTGGATCTGTTTTGGCATCATGTGGCTGCTGCAGGCGATGGTGTTCTGGCACGGGATGAATGCGATCAAGCGCTTTATTGATGTGGCGGGTCCGGCGGTGTATGTGGTGATGGTCGCACTGGCTGGCTGGATTGTATACAAAACTGGGTTTGACGGCATTTCGTTTACCCTCGCCAGTCAATCCCTGAGCGTCGGGGAGCAGAGCTGGCAGATGATTACCGCCATTGCCCTGGTGGTCTCCTACTTCTCCGGCCCACTGCTGAACTTCGGTGACTTTTCGCGCTACGGTAAAAGCATGGGCGAGATCCGCCGCGGTAACCGCTGGGGGCTGCCGTTTAACTTCCTGCTGTTCTCGGTGGTGACGGTGGTGATTGTGTCCGGTACCCAGTCGCTGTTTGGCCGGATGATCACCGACCCGATTGAGACCGTGAGCATGGTGGGCAACGACCTGGCCGTGGCGATCGGCCTGCTGACCATGATTACTGCCACTATCGGCATTAACATTGTCGCTAACTTTGTCTCACCGGCATTTGATTTTTCTAACTGCTCGCCGCAAAAAATCAGCTTTCGCACCGGCGGCATGATTGCGGCAGTGGGCTCGGTACTGCTGACGCCGTGGAACCTGTTCCAGTCACCGGAGCTTATCCATTATACGCTGGACGTGCTCGGCGCGTTTATCGGCCCGCTGTTTGGCATTCTGCTGGCGGATTTTTATCTGATTAAACGCGGCACCGTGCACGTCGACGATCTGTTCAATGACACCCCCACCGGCCGCTACTGGTATCGCGGCGGCGTTAACCCGAAAGCGATTGCCGCCCTGCTGCCGGCGGTGGCGATTGGGCTGACGATCAGTTTTATTCCCGCCCTGCACGCGGTGGCGAACTTTAGCTGGTTTATTGGTGCCTTTCTCGGCGGTGCAACCTACCGCTGGCTGGCCCGCGCCGAGCGTCTGCCGCAGGCCGCTGACTATGCCGCACCGCTGACGATGCAGAAAGAGTGATCCGGGCAGCGGCCCTCTCACGAGGGCCGGCCGATCGCCCGACGGTTCCAGCCCGGGAGGCGCCAGGCGCAGGCCGTTCCTGCTGACGCCGCCGCCTCTTATTCCCGTCGGGTCTTCTGCCAGCTTCCCGTACGTCAGGCCGCCCCATCACGCCGCGCCGTCCTGTCAGGCGCGCCGCCGCTAAGCGCCAGCCCAGCGTGCCAGTACGCCCCCCGGCGGATGGCCAGGCACCCGCGTGGCGTGTTGACCCACCGTGCGTTGCCGCTGTGCTGCCCCCTGGTGACAATATTGACCGCCGGCAGAATCAGCCACTCCCCGCGCTGATCTGACGGGGGCGGATGCGCGATGGGCGCAGCAGATGTACCGCGCGGACGTGCGCAGGCCCTCTCACGGATGCAGGCGAAAAAAGGGCGTCATGATGAAAGGCAATTTGCCCAGCAGGCGCCGGCTGAGCGTGTCAGAGGGGGATTAGCGAAGGTTGTAACGGGCGTGATTAACTTCCGCCCTGCGGCCAGCGCGTCGACTGCGGGCGGCATTATCCGCAGCAGCAACGACAAAAGGCCGATTCCGGAGAATCGGCCTTTTTGAATTTTGGCGGAACGGACGGGGCTCGAACCCGCGACCCCCTGCGTGACAGGCAGGTATTCTAACCAACTGAACTACCGCTCCGCGCTTGTCCCCCGTCGGGAACGAGGCGAATATTACGGTTCGCGTTCGGCGCCGTCAATGCTTTTTTTACATCGCGCTGGCGACTGGCGCTTTTTTCATCTCACCCTACCGGTTTTGGCTTTTTTTCAACCGCTTATCCGCGCCAGAGGCAGCTTCCGCCCTTTTTCATCACCAGATCCAGCCGCGACTCGTGCGCCAGCACTTCGGCCTCGCTGGCGGCAATGACCCGCAGCCCGGAGGCCGGACGGGTGATGCGCTGAATTCCCTCACCTTCCCGGGACTGCTGCCGTTCACCCTCGGCGGAGAAGGCCAGCGACGTCTGGCCCCCGGTCATCGTCAGATACACTTCTGCCAAAATTTCGGCATCCAGCAGCGCCCCGTGCAGCGTACGCTTGCTGTTGTCGATTTCATAACGGGAGCAGAGCGCGTCAAGGCTGTTGCGCTTGCCCGGGAACATCCGCCGCGCCATTGCCAGGCTGTCGGTGATTTGACAGAACGTTTCCGTCTTCGGCAGATCGCGCTTAAGCAGGGAAAACTCGTAGTCCATAAAGCCGATATCAAAGCTGGCGTTATGAATGACCAGCTCCGCCCCGCGAATATAGTCGAGAAACTCATCGACGATCTCGCCAAACGCAGGCTTATCGACGAGGAACTCGTCGGCAATACCGTGGACACCGAAGGCTTCCGGATCGACCAGGCGGTCCGGTTTCAGGTACATATGGAAGTTGTTGCCGGTCAGGCGGCGGTTCACCACCTCGACGGCGCCGATTTCGATGATGCGATGCCCCTCATAGTGGGCTCCCACCATGTTCATGCCGGTGGTTTCCGTATCAAGGACGATTTGGCGCGTTATTCCTGTGCTCATGGCTCTCGTTTATGTCAGACTTGCCGTTTTATCAGAGGGAAGTCTACCAGAGATGATGAAGCAGGTAGAAATTTTCACCGACGGCTCCTGCCTGGGCAATCCGGGGCCCGGCGGTTACGGCGCGATCATGCGCTGGCGTCAGCACGAGAAAACCTTCAGCGCCGGTTACCGGCTGACAACCAATAACCGCATGGAGCTGATGGCGGCGATTGTGGCGCTGGAAGCACTGAATGAGCCGTGTCAGGTGGTGCTCAGCACCGACAGTCAGTATGTACGCCAGGGCATTACCAGCTGGATCCATAACTGGAAAAAGCGCGGCTGGAAAACCGCCGATAAAAAACCGGTAAAAAACGTCGATCTCTGGCAGCGGCTCGATCGCGCGCTGGCATCGCATCAGATTGAGTGGCAGTGGGTAAAAGGGCACGCCGGCCATCCGGAGAACGAGCGCTGCGATGAGCTGGCGCGCCGCGCCGCCGGCGCGCCGACGCAGGAAGATCATGGCTATCTGGCCGAGAAAGCCTAACGCTTTGAGCGCAGATGCCGCGCGGCCCCCACCACCGTACGGATGCTGGCCTGCCCCGCCGCACGCCGCGCCGGCGTTTTAATCAGCGGAAAGGTGCGTTTGCGGGCCACTAACAGCTGCTGACATCCGAGCGCCGGCAAATGGGTGCTGATCAACCGCCCGCCGCGCCCGTTGCCGGGCAACACCTGAAAACGGCTGCACCACACCACCTCGTAATTAAGCAGATGCAGCCAGTCGATTAGCCGCACCTGACTGAACAGGCGGCTGTTCCATGGCGCACGCTGCCGCACCCAGGGCAGCAGCTTGCCGAGGCCCAGCAGGCTGGCCGGATGAAAACCGCTGAGCATGAGCCAGCCGTCGTCAATCAAAATCCGATCCACTTCACGCAGAACCGCGTGCGGGTCAGGGCTCCACGCCAGCGTGTGCGCCAGCAGGCAGGCATCAACGGATTTTGAAGCGAACGGCAGCTGCGTCAGGTCCGCCTGCACCTGCAGCCCCTCTCCGGCCGGCGCAACGTTCACCTGATGCGAGATGGCACAGGCCTCAGTGTTGATTTGCGCGCTGAGTGCGCCCAACTTAAGCAGATGGCAACCGTACATTTTCCCCAGCATGGGCTGCAGCTGCTGGGTCAGCGTCTCCCGAAAGCGCTCGCCGCCGCTCATGGCACGCCATGTTAAGGGTGCGGTAAGAATTTGGCGTGTTTTCGCCGGCCTCATGCTTTACCCTCTCTGTTTCATCCGCACTGGAGGTCAGTATGAATCTTAACAGTATTCCTGCATTAACCGATAATTACATCTGGACGCTGACCGACGACGCCGGACAGTGCGTGATTGTCGATCCCGGTGAAGCCAGTCCGGTGCTGGCCGATATGGATGCGCGCGGCAGTAACCCGGTGGCGATTCTGCTGACGCATCATCACCACGATCACGTCGGCGGCGTGGCGGACCTGCTGGCGCACTACCCCACTCTGGCGGTGTATGGCCCACAGGAAACCGCAGATAAGGGGGCGACCCAAGTGGTGGTACCGGGAGACACCATCACGCTGCTGGGTCGGACGTTTCAGGTATTCGCCGCACCGGGCCACACGCTGGGACACGTACTGTTTTACAGCGCGCCTTATCTGTTTAGCGGTGATACGCTGTTTTCCGGCGGCTGTGGACGCCTGTTTGAAGGCTCCGCAGAGCAAATGTATGGTGTTTTTCAGCAAATTGACCAGCTGCCCGACAACACGCTGGTGTGCTGCGGTCACGAGTACACCGAATCGAACATGAAATTCGCTAATGCAATCTGGCCAGAAGAGGCGGAAATTGCGGCTTATTACGCGGAAATTGTACAACGCCGGAAGAACCAGGACATTACCTTACCTTCAAGGCTGGAAAAAGAGCGTAAAGTTAATCTTTTTCTCAGAACACAAGACCATGAATTACAAAGAAAGATTGGCTTTACTTCGCCACCTGAACGGCCGTGGGAGGTATTTGCCACCCTGCGCCAAAAGAAGGATCGATTTTAAAAAGGGTTGTGTTGCCGTCCCCGAGCCAGTATCATTGCTCGTCTTTTAAGCAACTGTTGACACACACATGAAGGCTAAAGCGATCTTATTCGCCTCGGTCTTGCTGGTCGGCTGTCAGGCATCGCAACACGATGCCCGTATTCCCGATCAGCATGCACAGAGTTTGTCTTCGGCTGGTCAAACTGAAACGGACGATGCCACCGATCGTTTCCTCTCCCCGCGATGGCAGGATGACGGAACCGGACTCGCAAAAGATCGCGATCTGTGGCGTTTCATTGGTGACGAGCTGAAGATGAAGGTTCCGGAAAATGCCCGGATCCGTGAGCAAAAACAGAAGTACCTGAGAAATAAGAGCTATCTCCACGATGTAACATTACGGGCAGAGCCGTATATGTACTGGATAGTCGAGCAGATTAAGAAACGTAATATGCCGATGGAACTGGTACTACTACCCATAGTGGAGAGCGCTTTTGACCCCCACGCAACATCGAGCGCAAATGCCGCCGGCATTTGGCAGATTGTTCCGGCCACGGGGCGCAACTATGGTTTGAAACATAATCAGTGGTATGACGGACGTCGCGACGTAGTGGCGTCAACGAAAGTCGCCCTGGATATGATGCAGCGATTAAACCGCATGTTTGACGGCGACTGGTTATTGACCGTGGCCGCGTACAACGGCGGTGAAGGGCGCGTGTTAAACGCCATCAAGGCCAATCGGGCGCGAGGGAAAGCCACGGATTTCTGGAGCCTGTCGCTGCCGCGTGAGACCACCGTTTACGTGCCCAAAATGCTGGCGCTGGGAGAACTGCTTAAGCATAACCGGCGTTACGGTATCCGCCTGCCGACGACCAATGAGAGTCGCGCGCTGGCGCGGGTTGAAGTGGGACAGCAGATTGAGCTGACGCAAGCCGCCGACATGGCCGGCATGTCGCTGAACCGGCTGAAGAGCTTCAATACCGGCTATACCAAAGGTAAAACGGCGCCAAACGGACCGCACTACATCATGGTGCCCAAGTCGAACGTCGCTAAACTGCGTAACTCGCTGGCCAGTGGCGATATCGCTGCCGTACAGCCCGCACAGCAGCTGGCGGCCAACAGCGATCGCCAGTCTCAGCGCTACGTGGTGCGCCGGGGGGATACCCTGTCGGGCGTGGCGGCGCGGATGGGCGTATCGGTGAAGACGCTGCAAAGCGCCAATAACCTGCGCGGCGTGGCCATCAAGCCGGGTCAGGTGTTGCACGCGGGCGGCGCGTTAGCCGACAACAGCAACATTACTTATCGCGTCCGCAAGGGAGACTCCATCTCCAGCATCGCGAAACGTCATGGTGTTGACATCAAAGATGTGATGCGCTGGAACAGTTCCATTTCCAGCGTGAAAAGCCTGCGTCCAGGCGATGAGCTGACGCTCTACATCAGCAAAGATGACAGGCCAGACAGCTAACAACAACAAGAGCCGCACTGCGGCTCTTTTTTTATGCCTCTCGCGTACTTCAGCCGCTGTCGAGCACAGTCCGGTGAGGTCACCTGTCGCCTCATCCTCCCCTCCCCGACCCGCCCCCGTGCTGCGCGCCGCTTATTGCGTCCAGCGTCACGCCGGCGCGGGGAAAAACTCCACCAGCAGAGGGTTGTGATCGGAGGCGCGCGTGACCAGCACCGAAGCCGCACTGACCAGCATACCGCGATAAAAAACAAAATCGAGCGGCCGACCAAAGGCCGTACGGCGATGATCGTCGGTAAAGCGTACCTCGCGTAGCCCCATCTCGCGGGCGAAGCGATAGAGCGCATTCATCCGCTGGCGGCTCCAGGCGTTAAAGTCACCGGCCATGATCACCGGCCCCTGATGATGGGCGATCTGCTCGCCAATCGGTCCCAGCTGCTTGCTGTAGACGTCAATGCCGAGACTGAAATTCACCGCGTGGATATTGACCACCATCAGCGTCTGCTGATTCGGTAAGGGATAGGCGGTGACCAGCGCTGATTTCGACAGCCGCAGCAGCGGCTCGCGCTCGCGCAGGGGGCAGCAGTAGACCGGATGGGCCGCCGCCAGCGTCATCACTCCGGAGGGGTGCTGAGGCAGTACAAATGCCGGAACCTGATCGGCTGCCAGATAGTGGGTAGTGGCAAACTGGATCAGTTCGGGGGTGGTTTGCGCCTCCTGCAGCAGAACCAGATGCGCATCTTTGCCAAAATTCTGCAGTACCGACAGCCACTCGGCGCGCTGCTGCTTGAAGATATTCCAAACCAGCACGCGCAGGCGCTCCTGCATTGGCAGGGGTTCTCCGGGAGGAAGCGCCTGACCCACGTGAAGCATCGCGGCGGGCGGAAAGATCCGCTCGGCAGGCTGTCCTGCTGTATACCGCATTGCATAGGTCTTTTTACGCACGTCTGACGCCATCCTCTGATCACTCTATCCTGTTTAAGGTATAGATCCGCGCGAAGTGATGCAATCAACCTCGTCCCATTCTGCGCACCGTTACGTAAGGAAATGAAACGGCGCGTATCCGCACCGCAGGACTCCGCCGCCAGCGCCTTCGCGGGCGGTTAACAGGATGCGGCGCCGTTAGAGTGGCCACGCCGGCCCGCCGGCCCGGGGCGTCTGAGAGGTGGTCTACCGATGGCCGGCCCCGCCGTAATACCGGCACAATAAAACCGGATGCCGACTCTGTCATCTAGCGCTCCGCCTGTGGCCGCTCGCCGGCCTGCTGCCGGGAACGGTTGCCAACGGCCATAATCTCCGTTGCCGGCGCGGTTACCGCAGCAGCCGACCGTGCTACGGAGGCATGGGAACGGCGGCAGCGACGCCGTCCGGTCAGCAAAAGGTAGCGTCATTGCCTGGGGAGCTCCCCAACGCTCGGCCGGACGTCCTCCCCCGGGTGTATCTGCCGCTATCGTCACACCGTAGCCGGGCAGAATGTCGCTCACCGCGAATGGCGTATATTCCGCCAGCGGCGGCTTCACTGTGCTCAGTAAGCCGCCGCCCGACGCGCGAATAGCCGGGAGCGATCGCAGCGGTGTGCGTTGCCTTCTCTGCTGAAGGTAAGGGCCGGATGGCGTGCAGTGTTACGCCGTGCTTTAATCGCAAAATAGGGCAACATCCCGGCAACGTTTTGCGACAGGAGCAATAATGAAAGCCCACTCTGACGAACTGCGCATTTTTGTCGCCGTGGTGGAAAGCGGCAGCTTTAGCCGCGCGGCACAGCGGCTGGATATGGCTAATTCCGCCGTCAGTCGGGCGGTCAAGAAACTGGAGGCCCGGCTGGGGGTGACGCTACTGGCCCGCACCACCCGCCAACTCAGCCTGACGCAGGAGGGAGAACACTATTTTCGTCGCGTTCAGCACCTGTTGCGGGAGCTGGCCGCCGCGGAGAACGATCTGATCGCCAGCCGACAATCGCCGTCAGGCGTGCTGCGCGTCGACGCCGCGACGCCGGTAATCCTGCATCTGCTGATGCCAATGATTCATGGTTTTCGCTCGCGATACCCTCAGATCCAGCTGTCGCTCATCTCTTCAGAAAATTTGATTAACCTGATTGAGCGCAATGTGGATGTGGCCATTCGCGCCGGTAATCTGAACGATTCGACGCTGCGTGCCCGACCGCTGTTTACCAGTTACCGACGCATCGTTGCCTCCCCGGACTATCTCACCCGGTGGGGAACACCGCAGGTGGCTGATGACCTGGCCACACATGCATGTATCGGTTTTGTTGATGCGCCCGGGCTGAATCGCTGGCCGCTGATGCGCTCGGGCGGGGAGCCGGTCACGATTACGCCCGCTTCCTCGTCAAATAGCGGAGAAACCGTTAAACAGCTCTGTTTAACCGGTAACGGCATTGCCTGCCTGTCGGATTACATGATTGATGCCGAGATCGCAGACGGAAGCCTGGTCGCGCTGTTTAGCGAGCAGATCCTGCCGGTGAAGATGCCTTTTAACGCGGTGTATTACAGCGATCGATCAGTAAGCAGCCGCATCCGGGTGTTTATCGATTGCCTGATTGAATATGTGCGTACGCAGCCTTTTTACTGTCAGGAAGCGAGCGGGATCGGGATACCGGGAGATAAACAGAAAAACACGGGACAAAAAAAAAGACCCTGACGATGACGTCAGGGTCTGTATAAAGTGGCGGAACGGACGGGGCTCGAACCCGCGACCCCCTGCGTGACAGGCAGGTATTCTAACCAACTGAACTACCGCTCCACCGATTCTGTACTGATGCCCGCTATTGCGTGCGTGCTTCAGGTAACTCGCCCGATTCGCGTCACCGAAACGGTCATGACCAGCGTCTGGTCGTAATTTGATGCCTGGCAGTTCCCTACTCTCGCATGGGGAGGCCCCACACTACCATCGGCGCTACGGCGTTTCACTTCTGAGTTCGGCATGGGGTCAGGTGGGACCACCGCGCTACAGCCGCCAGGCA
>NZ_MRBS01000012.1 GCF_001922585.1 Pantoea sp. 1.19
CGCCAATGCGTCCTGTGATGAACGCCCTGGTGAAAATGGTGCTGTTTGCTCAGCCAAAGATTTGGCTTAGTGGCTGCTCCTGACCCGCCATCTCCGGACAGCTGTCGTAACGATGCCCGCTGCCGTCGGCATTCTCTCGGGAAGTAATATCCCGGCGCGCTGTGCGCGGGGAGTTGCATTGTAATGCGTGAACGCAGTCAACGGGAGGTCGGGCGCAACTGACTCAACTGAGTCACTCGGTCAGATATGGACCGGCGCCCTGAGGCGTGCAGGCCGGCGTCACCGGACAGCATATCAGTCACGTCATACGTTCGTCTGCTGGGCTCTCTTCGCAGGCGCAAACCTGAACTACGCTGCATCGCAAAGGGCTCACTCAGATGCGCAGAGGGTATATCAGGTTTATGGCGCCTGGATGTCAGAGAACAACACTGACCAGCTCTCGCTCATCAACACGAGAATGAGCGATCCTGTGCTACATACGTGCTCCACTAAAGGTGGTAGTATTATAAACATCAACAGGTTCAGATAGTTATCTGCCTAAACCTGCATATTCATGATATCGGTATACGCCTGCACCAGCTTGTTACGGACCTGAATGCCCATCTGCATCGATACCGAGGATTTTTGCAGATCGATCATCACATCGTTCAGCGCCACGCCGGATTTGCCCAGCGAGAAATCCTGCGCCTGCTGCCGCGCGCTTTGCTGTACGTCACTGATCTGCCCCAGCGCCGATTTTAGCGCGGCGGCAAAGTCCAGCTGCGCCCCACCCTCCGCGCTAACGCCCGACGCCTGACGGGCGCCCAACGCCAGCTGCTGTACCACACCCTCAATGCCCTGAATGGCCATGCTGACTCCCCACGGAATAACCGATTAACGGCTGCAAAATTACCACAGCGCGTAGCGGACAAAGGCGGTAATTAACTGCAAAAAAGCCACCTTATTCAGCCATCGAATTTTGGCACCGGGCAAATAATGGCAGGTGATTAAAGTGGAATTTTTTATCCAGGGCCGCTGCAGGGAGTCCGTTTTGCTTCGACTTAACCATACCACCGGGACCGTACACCGTTCAGGCAGGACAAGGTCATGAATGCTACCGTTACGCCACACGCACCTAACGAGAAGAAAGGCTTCAGTGACCTTGTTGCGCGCCTGCGCGCCAACCCGCGCCTGAGCGGCATCGTTGCCGCCGCCGCCGCCATTGCGGTGATCATCGCCCTGGTACTGTGGGCCAAACAACCCGATTATCGCGTGCTGTATAACAACCTTTCCGATGAAGACGGTGGCGCGATTGTCACCCAGCTGACGCAGATGAATATCCCTTACCGGTTTGACGACCGCGGCGGCGCACTGCTGGTACCGGCGGACAAGGTGCATGAGCTGCGCCTGCGTCTGGCGCAGCAGGGGCTGCCGAAAGGCGGCGCGGTAGGGTTTGAGCTACTGGATAAGGAGCAGTTCGGCATCAGCCAGTTTAGCGAGCAGGTGAATTATCAGCGCGCGCTGGAGGGGGAACTGGCCCGCACTATTGCCACCCTGGGGCCGGTTAAGAGCGTGCGGGTACACCTGGCGATGCCGAAGCCGTCGCTGTTTGTTCGCGAACAGAAAGCACCGTCCGCATCGGTGACCCTGGCGCTACAGCCGGGGCGCGCGCTCGACGAGGGGCAGATCAGCGCTATCGTGCACATGGTCTCCAGCAGCGTCGCCGGCCTGCCGCCGGGAAACGTGACGGTAGTGGACCAGAGCGGGCGCCTGCTGACCCGCAGCGATAGCGCCGGTCGCGATCTGAACGATGCGCAGCTGAAGTATGCAACCGAGGTTGAGAGCCGCTATCAGCAGCGTATTGAAGCGATTCTGGCGCCGATTGTTGGCAGCGGTAACGTCCATGCGCAGGTTACCGCGCAGATCGACTTTGACCGCCGCGAGCAGACCGAAGAGCAATATAAGCCAAACAGCGACCCGGCCCAGGCGGCAATCCGCTCGCGCCAGACCAGCAGCAGCGAGCAGATTGGCAGTGGCCTGCCCGGCGGCGTGCCCGGCGCGCTCTCGAACCAGCCGGCGCCGGCCAACAGCGCGCCGATCGCCTCGCCGGCGGCGAACAGCGCGCCGGCGAGCGGCGCGGCAAACGGCCGCGCGGCGACCGCCGCCGGTAACGCAGCAACCTCGGCCAGCACCCGCGCCGGCAGCGTGCCGACGACCAGCCGCAGCGATAACACCACTAACTACGAAGTGGATCGCACCATTCGCCACACCAAAATGAATGTGGGCGCCGTTCAACGCCTCTCGGTGGCGGTGGTGGTGAACTACCGCACCGATGACGCGGGGAAAGCGCTGGCGCTGAACGCCCAACAGCTGAAGCAGGTAGAGGCGCTGGCGCGCGAAGCGATGGGGTTCTCCAGCCAGCGAGGCGATAGCCTGAACGTGGTCAACTCACCGTTTACGCAGAGCGAGCCGGCCGGCGGCGAACTGCCGTTCTGGCAGCAAGAGCAGACCGTCGATCGCCTGCTGGATATCGGACGCTGGCTGCTGGTCGCGCTGGCGGCCTGGCTGCTGTGGCGCAAACTGGTGCGTCCGCAGCTGCAGCGCCGCAGCGAGGAGGCGAGCACGGTGGCGGAAGCTCACGCTCGCCGCCGCGAGCAGCGGGAGGATGCGGGAGTCAGCGTCACGCTGAGTAAAGATGAACTGAATAGCCAGCGTAAGTCGCAGCACCGGATGAGCGCCGAAATGATGACCCAGCGCATTCGCGAGATGTCAGAAAACGATCCGCGCGTCGTGGCGCTGGTCATTCGCCAGTGGATGAAGGACGAACTATGAGCCTGAGCGGAACGGAAAAGAGCGCCATTTTGCTGATGACCGTTGGTGAGGATCGCGCCGCCGAAGTCTTTAAACACCTCAGCACCCGCGAGGTTCAGCACCTCGGCGCGGCGATGGCCAATATGCGCCAGGTCTCCCACAAGCAGCTGACCGACGTGCTGGGGGAGTTTGAGACCGAGGCGGAGCAGTACGCCGCGCTAAGCGTCAATGCCAATGAGTACCTGCGCAGCGTGCTGGTGAAGGCGCTGGGTGAAGAGCGGGCCGCCAGCCTGCTGGAGGATATCCTCGAAACCCGCGAAACCACCAGCGGTATGGAGACCCTCAACTTCATGGAGCCGCAGGCGGCGGCCGACCTGATCCGCGACGAGCATCCGCAGATCATCGCCACCATTCTGGTGCACCTGAAGCGCGGTCAGGCGGCGGATATCATTGCCCTCTTCGACGAGCGTCTGCGCCACGATGTGATGCTGCGTATCGCGACCTTTGGCGGCGTGCAGCCGGCCGCGCTGGCCGAACTGACCGAGGTGCTGAATAACCTGCTGGACGGTCAGAACCTCAAGCGCGCGAAGATGGGCGGCATCCGTACCGCCGCCGAAATTATCAACCTGATGAAAACCCAGCAGGAAGAGGCGGTCATCGATGCGGTGCGCGAATTTGACGGCGAACTGGCGCAGAAGATCATCGACGAAATGTTCCTGTTCGAAAACCTGGTCGACGTTGACGATCGCAGTATCCAGCGCCTGCTGCAGGAAGTGGAGTCGGAAGCGCTGCTGATTGCGCTGAAGGGCGCCGATCAACCGCTGCGCGAAAAATTCCTGCGCAATATGTCGCAGCGCGCGGCGGATATCCTGCGCGACGATCTCGCCACCCGCGGGCCGGTGCGCATGTCGCAGGTAGAAAACGAACAGAAAGCGATCCTGCTGATTGTCCGCCGCCTGGCGGAGAGCGGCGAGATGGTGATTGGCGGCAGCGAGGAAACCTATGTCTGAGTCACCCCTGGCCTGGCAGCGCTGGCAGCCTGACGATCTGCTGGGCACCCGTTCGCAGGCGGCGGACCCCGCTCCTCCCCGCGACACCGCACCGCTACCGCTGCACGTCGAGGCTGACCTCCAACAGCTGGCGCTGGGCGAGCTGCGCCAGCAGGCGCAGCAGGATGGACAGCGGCTTGGCTATCAGGAGGGGCAGCAGCAGGGGTTCAGCGACGGTCAAAAAGCCGGCTACGAGGCGGGCTATCAGCAGGGACTGGCCGAGGCGCTGCAGCAGCAGGCTCCGCATCAGGCGCGCCTGCAGCAGCTGGTCGCGGAGTTTCAGCACTCGCTGGACGCCCTCGACAGCGTGATCCCCTCGCGACTGATGCAGCTGGCGCTGGCCGCTGCCCGTCAGGTGCTGGGACAGCCGGCGGTGTGCGACGGCAGCGCCCTGCTGCGCCACATCCAGCAGCTGTTACAGCAGGAGCCGCTGTTCAGCGGCCGGCCGCAGCTGCGGGTGCACCCTGACGATCTGCCGCGCATTGAGCAAAGCCTCGGCGCCACCCTCAGCCTGCACGGCTGGCGGTTACTCGCCGATAGCACGCTGCATCCCGGCGGCTGCAAGGTGAGCGCGGAAGATGGCGATCTGGATGCCAGCGTCGCTACCCGCTGGCACGAGCTCTGCCGACTGGCCGCGCCCGGTGAACGATCATGACCGCCCGTCTCTCGCGCTGGCTGGGGGCGCTCGATCAGTTTGAAGCGCGGGTCAGTCGGGTAGCGGACGTGCGCCGCTACGGACGCCTGACCCGCGCCACCGGCCTGGTGCTGGAGGCCACCGGACTTCAGCTGCCGCTGGGTGCAACCTGCGTGATCGAACGGCTGGACGGTACGGCAGTCAGCGAAGTTGACAGCGAAGTGGTGGGATTTAACGGCCAGAAGCTGATGCTGATGCCGCTGGAGGACGTGGAGGGCATCCTGCCCGGTGCGCGGGTATTTGCCCGCAGCGACGGCGAGAGTCCCCAGAGTGGTAAACAGCTGCCGCTCGGCCCGGCCCTGCTGGGGCGCGTGCTGGACGGCAGTGGCCGCCCGCTGGATGGGCTGCCGCCACCGGATACCGGCTACCGTGCCGCGTTGATCACTCCGCCGTTTAACCCGCTGCAGCGCACGCCGATTGTCGACGTACTGGATACCGGCGTGCGGGCGATCAACGCCCTGCTGACCGTGGGTCGCGGCCAGCGAATGGGACTGTTTGCCGGTTCCGGCGTCGGTAAAAGCGTCCTGCTGGGGATGATGGCGCGCTATACCCGCGCCGATGTGATCGTGGTCGGGCTGATTGGGGAGCGCGGCCGCGAAGTGAAAGATTTTATCGAAAATATCCTCGGCGTCGACGGACGCGCCCGCTCCGTGGTGATTGCCGCCCCGGCGGACGTTTCACCGCTGCTGCGGATGCAGGGCGCCGCCTATGCCACCCGCATTGCGGAAGACTTTCGCGACCGCGGACACCATGTGCTGCTGATCATGGATTCGCTGACCCGCTACGCCATGGCGCAGCGCGAAATTGCGCTGGCCATCGGCGAGCCTCCGGCCACCAAAGGCTATCCGCCGTCGGTGTTCGCCAAATTGCCGGCACTGGTTGAGCGTGCCGGTAACGGTATTGACGGCGGCGGCTCGGTTACCGCGTTTTATACCGTGCTCACCGAGGGCGACGATCTGCAGGATCCCATCGCCGATGCCGCCCGCGCGATTCTGGATGGCCATGTGGTTCTCTCACGCCGGCTGGCGGAAGCCGGTCACTACCCGGCTATCGATATTGAAGCGTCAATCAGCCGCGCGATGACCCACCTGGTCGACGACGCCCATTACCAGCGCGTCCGCCAGTGTAAACAGTGGCTCTCCAGCTGGCAGCGCAATCGCGATCTGATAAGCGTGGGCGCCTACGCCGCCGGCAGCGATCCGACCCTCGATCGCGCCATCCAGCTCCGGCCGCAGCTGGAAGCCTTTTTACAGCAGGGAATTTTTGAGCGCAGCAGTTGGGACGAGGCCTGTGCCGCGCTCGACGCGCTGTTTACCTGAACTTGTCTGGAGTCATGCGCATGCCACCACGTTCACCGCTGGACACTCTCCGATCGCTGGCGCAGAAAGACGTCGATGACGCGGCTCTGCGCCTGGGTGAAGTCCGCCGCGCCCGAGAGCAGGCTGATGAACAGCTGACGACGCTGCTCTCTTACCAGAATGAGTACCGTCATCAGCTCGACCTGACCCTGAGCGGCGGCATTACCAGCCACTGCTGGAACAACTACCACCAGTTTTTGACCACGCTGGAGCAGGCTATTGAGCAGCACCGCCAGCTGCTGAACCAGTGGAATCAGCGTCTGGAGCTGGCGCTGCAGCACTGGCGCGACAAGCAGAAACGGCTGAGTGCCTTCGATACCCTGCATACCCGCGCCGCCAGCGCCGCCCTGCTGGCGGAGAACCGTCTCGATCAGAAGCGCATGGATGAATTTGCCCAGCGCGCCAGCCAGAGGAACCGTGAATGATCAATCTGCCGATGCTGACCGCGACGTCCGGACCGGCGGGGCAACCCGTTACCAGCGGAGGAGAAGCCGACCGCCAGTCCACCGCGCTGCCTGACGCCTTTCTGGCGCTGCTGGGCGATCGCCTGCGCGCCGCACCGCCGTCGGCGACGATCGCCGCCTCTGCCGAGCCGCGGTTGTCCGCCGCCGACCCGGCCGACACGTCCGCGCTGCCGGCGGAGTGGCAGACGCTGTTGAGCACGCTGGGCGATCCCGCCAGTCTGCAGGCACGGCTGCCGCCGCAAAGTATTAAAGCCCGGCCGCACGCCGCCGATGATAACGATCGGGCCGACGCCGCGCGGCGCGGCGCGGTAGATCAGCAAGCGCTGCAGGCGCTGTTTGCCATGCTGCCGGTGGCCCCGCCTGCGGTAGCGCCACCGGCGGTAGCCGCCGGTGCGACTGCGCCCGTCGCCGACGCAGGCACGGCGACCCGCCGCGCAGGCGACCTGCTGACGAAGGCCGCCCCGCTGGCCGCACGCAGCGAGACCGGCGGCGCACCGGCGGCCGACGCAGCGGCAGATAGCGCGCGCGGGGCCAGCCCGCCATTGGCCGCGCTGGCCCCGCGCATCCGTGAAGAGGCGACGCCGGCGGCTCCGGTAGCGGCCGCGCAGTCAACGCCAGCGCTGCCCGCCGCTGGCAGTATGGGCGCGGTGGCCCAGCCCGCCGGCCCGGTGCCACCGCCGGTCACGGCCCAGCTGAGTGCCCAACTGGGCAGTCAGGCGTGGCAGCAGGGATTAAGCCAGCACATTATGCTGTTTAGCCGCCAGGGACAGCAGAGCGCCGAGTTGAAGCTGCATCCGCAGGAGCTAGGTGCGATTCAGGTCAGTCTGACGCTGGACAATGATCAGGCGCAGCTGAGCCTGGTCAGCGGTCACGGCCAGGTCCGCGCCGCACTGGAGGCGGCGCTGCCCCACCTGCGCACCGCGCTGGCGGAGAGCGGCATTCAGCTGGGGCAGAGCAGCGTCAGCGGTGACGGCGCCTTCCAGCACGCGGCCTCCGGAGAGCGGCAGCAGGATCATCCGCCCTCACCGGCCGCCGCCCCGATAGCGGCCGCTGATGAGCCAGAGGCCACGCTGACGGTGCCCGCCTCCTTGCAGGCGCAGGTCTCAGGCCGCGGCGGCGTGGATATTTTCGCCTGATCGGGGCAAACGCCCAAGGTGATGGCAAAACGCCTGCCTGTTCTCCGTATTGAACGGGGCCTGGCGCCGGATAATACCCGGGCAAGCAGGGATTCCGGAATGGCGTCAGGCGATATCCGTAACCTTTAAACACACAGGAAGTTACCGCGACTATGTCTGATAACGCAAAAGCCAAAGGCGGCAAGCGCCGCCTGCTGGTACCGCTGGTGCTGATTATCTCCGTTGCCGCATTAGCCGGGGCGGGATACGCCGGGTGGCGGATGTTTTACGCCCCCGCTCATCCCACGGAGCCGGCCCGGACGGAATCGCCCGCGCCGCCGGTCTTTTTTGCCCTGGATACCTTCACCGTCAACCTGGTCAATGAGGAGAACGACATGGACCGGGTGCTGTATGCCGGCTTCACGCTGCGCCTGCCGGATGAGGAGACCCGTCGTCGGATGAACGATTACCTGCCGGAGATCCGCAGCCGCCTGCTGCTGCTGCTGTCACGACAGAACGCCGTCGCGCTGGCCAAAGAGACGGGAAAACAGCAGCTGGTGACCGAGATTAAACAGGTGCTGGCGCCGCCGCTGGTTAAAGGTCAACCCGAACAGATCGTAAACGACGTGCTGTTTACGGCGTTTATCTTGCGATGATGGACAGCTATGGGCGATAACATTCTTTCACAGGCGGAAATCGACGCGCTGCTGAACGGTGACAGTGACGCCGCGGCAGATGAGAGTCCGTTACAACCGGGCGACAATGAGATTCGCCCCTACGATCCCAACACCCAGCGCCGCGTAGTCCGCGAGCGGCTGCAGGCGCTGGAGATCATTAATGAGCGCTTTGCGCGCCATTTCCGCATGGGGCTGTTTAACCTGCTGCGCCGCAGTCCGGATATCTCGGTCGGCGCGGTCAAGATTCAGCCCTATCACGAGTTCGCCCGCAATTTACCGGTGCCCACCAACCTGAACCTGATTCATTTGAAGCCGCTGCGCGGCACGGCGCTGCTGGTGTTTTCTCCCAGCCTGGTATTTATCGCCGTGGATAACCTGTTCGGCGGTGACGGACGGTTTCCCACCAAAGTGGAAGGCCGCGAGTTTACCCATACCGAACAGCGGGTGATTCGGCGCATGCTGAAGCTGGCGCTGGATGCCTACAGCGATGCCTGGCGGGCGATCTATCCGCTGGAGGTGGAGTATGTGCGCTCTGAGATGCAGGTAAAATTTACCAACATTACCACCTCGCCCAATGACATCGTGGTCACCACGCCGTTTCAGGTGGAGATTGGTAATTTAATGGGGGAGTTCAATATCTGTATCCCCTTTTCCATGATCGAGCCGCTGCGTGAACTGCTGGTGAATCCACCGCTGGAAAACTCCCGCCAGGAGGATGAAAGCTGGCGCGATAACCTGGTGCAGCAGGTGCAACATTCGGAGCTGGAGCTGGTGGCCAATTTTGCCGATGTGTCACTCCGTCTGTCGCACATTTTAGCGCTGAAGCCGGGCGATGTGCTGCCGATAGAGAAGCCCGATCGGGTGATCGCCCACGTGGACGGCGTACCGGTGCTGACCAGTCAGTACGGCACGGTAAACGGTCAGTACGCGCTGCGCGTAGAACAGTTGATTAACCCGATGTTGAATTCGCTGAATGAGGAACAGCCCGATGAGTGAAACCAGTAAATCTTCCGATGACAACACCGCTGCGGACGATCTGTGGGCTGAAGCGATGAAAGAGCAGTCAGAAAGCGCCGCGCCCGCGGGCGACGCCGTGTTTAAGCACTTTGAATCCTCTGCCACCAGCGGATCGCCGCAGGATATCGACCTGATTATGGATATCCCGGTTAAGCTGACCGTCGAGCTGGGCCGTACCAAGATGACCATTAAAGAGCTGCTACGTCTGACGCAGGGATCGGTGGTGGCGCTGGATGGCCTCGCCGGAGAGCCACTGGATATCCTGATCAACGGCTATCTGATCGCCCAGGGCGAAGTGGTGGTGGTCGCCGACAAGTATGGCGTGCGCATCACCGACATCATTACGCCGTCTGAACGCATGCGCCGGTTGAGCCGCTAACATGAACACTGCGCCAACCCCCAGCACCTCCCTTCCCGTCGCCGGCCACGCGCCCACCTCCGGCGCCATGCTGACCCAGGTCAGCAGCGTACTGGCCGGCATTATCCTGCTGATTCTGTTTGCCGGCTGGCTGGTGAAACGGCTGGGCTTTGCCGGTAAACGCGCCGGACGCCAGGCGTTGAACATCAGCGCCAGCTGCCAGCTGGGCGCTCGCGAGCGGGTGGTGGTAGTGGACGTGGAGGGCGCGCGCCTGGTGCTGGGCGTCACGCCGCAGCACATTACGCATCTGCACACGCTGCCCGCGGCCAGTCCGCCCTCCCCGGTCACCGGGCCGGAGGCAAAACCGGACTTTCGCCAGCTGCTCAGCGCACTGAAACGAGGACGTTCATGATGGGGCGTTGCATCGCGCTGCTGCTGCTGCTGCTGGTACCCGCCGCCCAGGCCCAGTTGCCCGGAGTGATCAGCACGCCGCTGGCGAACGGCGGCCAGAGCTGGAGCCTGCCAGTACAAACGCTGGTGTTTATCACCTCACTGACCTTTTTACCGGCGATTCTGCTGATGATGACCAGCTTTACGCGCATCATTATCGTCTTTGGCCTGCTGCGCAATGCGCTGGGGACGCCCTCGGCGCCCCCGAACCAGGTGCTGCTAGGTCTGGCGCTGTTTCTGACCTTCTTTATTATGGCACCGGTGTTCGACAAGATTTATCAGGATGCCTACCTGCCCTTTAGTCAGGATAAGATAAGCATGGAAGTCGCGATGGATAAAGGCGCCCAGCCACTGCGCGACTTTATGCTGCGCCAAACGCGGGAGGCGGATCTGGCGCTGTTTGCCCGCCTGGCTAATCAGCCACCGCTGGCCGGACCGGAAGCGGTGCCAATGCGCATTTTGCTGCCGGCCTATGTTACCAGCGAGCTGAAAACCGCCTTCCAAATTGGCTTTACGGTGTTTATTCCGTTTCTGATTATTGATCTGGTGGTGGCCAGCGTGCTGATGGCGCTGGGGATGATGATGGTCCCCCCCGCTACCATCGCCCTGCCGTTTAAACTGATGCTGTTTGTACTGGTGGATGGCTGGCAGCTGCTGGTCAGCTCCCTTGCGCAAAGCTTTTACAGCTAGCGCGCCTGAGCAACCCGGAGAGAACAATGACCCCCGAAGCGGTAATGGTACTGGGACACGAGGCGATGAAAGTGGCGCTGGCGCTGGCCGCGCCCCTGCTGCTGGTTGCGCTGTTGAGCGGCCTGATCATCAGCATCCTGCAGGCGGCGACCCAAATCAACGAGCAAACCCTGTCGTTTATCCCCAAAATCCTCGCCGTGGCCGCGACCGTGGTGGTCGCCGGCCCGTGGATGCTGAATCTGATCCTCGACTATATGCGCAGTCTGTTCAGCAACCTGCCGGCCATGATCGGTTAAGGCCCCTTGCCATGCTGCCCGCCCGTGCGTCGCGATGATAACGTTCGATAGCAGCCAGCTGATGATGTGGCTGGCCCAGCTCTTCTGGCCGCTGGTCAGGGTACTGGCGCTGGTCAGTACCGCACCGATCTTCAGTGAGCGTCAGGTGAGCCACAAAGTGAAGATTGGCCTCGCGGCGATGATCACCTGGCTGCTGGCCCCCGGCCTGCCGGTGGTGCCGGTGACCCTGTTTTCGCCGGCGGGCTTCTGGCTGTTGATCCAGCAAATTCTGATCGGGGTGGCGCTGGGCTTTACCATGCAGCTGGCGTTTGCCGCCGTACGCATGGCCGGCGAAGTGATCGGTCTGCAAATGGGCCTGTCGTTTGCGACGTTCTTTGATCCCGCCAGCCGTCTCAATATGCCCGTATTGGCACGCTTTTTAGATATGCTGGCGATGCTGCTGTTTCTTACCTTTAACGGTCATTTATGGTTACTCAGTTTATTGGCGGACAGTTTTTATACGCTACCCATCGGCGGTGAGCCCCTCAACGGGCAGGCTTTCATGGCGCTGACCCGCGCCGCAGGATTAATTTTTATTAATGGTATGATGCTGGCCCTGCCGATCATTACGCTGCTACTGGGGCTGAATCTGGCCCTGGGTTTATTAAACCGTATTTCACCTCAGCTCTCCGTCTTCGTGATTGGCTTTCCGCTGACCTTATCAATAGGCATGCTGGCAATGGGCATGCTAATCCCGCTACTGGCGCCTTTTTGTGAACACCTGTTTGGCGAAGTCTTTGATTTGTTATCGCGACTGCTCGCCGAGCTGCCCGCCGGATAAAGATTAGCCATTTCACTAAGTGAAGAGACTAATACGTTAAGCCAGTAAAACAGTGTGTGCATTTTTCGAACCATTTTTATCAGAAAATTCGTAAGGATTTTCTGATAAATGGGAAATACCTGCAAAAATGATTCTTATTAAACGGTCTTTGACGTATTTTAGTTTTGAAATGCCGGTGGGTTAGCCAACAGGACCAGTCGAGACTGAAATCATAAGATACTGTTTTTTAACATGTTTCAATATGTATTTTTTTTCTTGTCAGAATACGAATTTTGCGTCATTGTCAACTGACTCACGCAGAGTGATTATTCATCATGTGAATAATTTTGAGAATTGTCTTATCAGCATCCCTCTGACGATGCGACAGAGTGACAATCTCATTTCGGCTAAACGGATGTGATCTGCGTCACTTTTTGACCCGCGATACCGCACGGATGGTGGCTGGCTCAAAGCGCTGTGCTTTGTCGCCCTGAAATCTTATATATAAAGAGCATGGACAGCCTGGTGTCACCTGAATGTCATAATCGTTCAGTTTTAATGCCCGTTAGCTCACGTTTTTGACAGGGGAGTGTCTTACACCGGGAACGCGTAAATCATCGTTGATTCAAACGGATAACATATTTGGTGAGGGCCGCTATCATGCCAACGATTATTATGGATTCATGCAGTTATACACGGATGGGCCTGACAGACTACATGTCGCTCAAGGGTATGAAAAAGAAAAATATTTTTTCCGTTACCGACATCGAGCAACTGCAACTTAAGTGTCATCAGATCAAACCCGGAGTGGTTTTCCTCAACGAGGACTGTTTTATTCATGAGCCTGATGCTAGCGAGCGTATCAGGCACGTTATCATGCAGCATCCCGAGACCCTGTTCTTTATTTTTATGGCGATCACGAATATCCATTTTGAGGAATACTTATATGTCCGCAAGAATTTAATTATTACGTCAAAGTCGATTAAATCTTCAACGCTGGATACCCTGCTACACAGTTATTTTCAGAAACGTAACGTGGCCACGCCCCGGCTGGCATCGGCTGCTCACGACGTGCATCCGCTTACCCTGAGCCAGACGGAATCAAACATGCTAAAAATGTGGATGTCCGGACATGACACCATTCGCATCTCGGAAGAGATGAAAATTAAAGCGAAAACCGTGTCATCGCACAAAGGCAATATTAAACGCAAAATCAAAACGCATAATAAGCAGGTCATTTATCATGTGGTCCGTTTGACCGACAACGTCACCAGCGGTATCTATGTGAATGTGCGTCAGGCTTAACCCCTCGCCTTGACGCGCGGCCGCCGCGGCCCGGTGCGCGTTCGTCACGAGCCCGGGCCGCGCGCCTGACAAATCGCTGTCCGCTTTCAACGGCCTTCCTGGCTGATTTGCGATCGCGATCCCAAATACTCCCCTCAGCCTTTGCCCTCCGCTGCCGATGATCAGGTCAGGGATTGATCCTTTTCACTGACCGGGACTGTGTACCATGATCCTTCGCTCCGTTACGCCAGAAACCTCTGCCCCGCTGCGTTTTTGGCAGCATGTACGTTTGGTGCCGCTGTTTGGCACTATTTTTGCCGCCATTTTGCTGCTGTTTGCTCTGAGCATTGGCTGCGCCAGCTATTTTTTGCTGCACAGCCAGCAGGCGCTAAAGGATGCCACCGTCGAGATCGGTATCCACGCGAACCTGACCGACAGTGCCAATCGCTTACGCAGCGCGCGCCTGACCATTATTCGCGCCGCGGCGGCGGCGCGCATCGGCGATATGGATAGCTTCCGTGCTAACCTGGCGGCCGGCGATGCCCTTATCAACGAGGCGGCGAGCAGCATTGGCCACTACCTGCATCGTACCGGTAAAACCCCGGCGGGTATTGCGCTGGATACGCCGTTACGCAACGCATTTGATGCTTACGTTCAGCAAGGGCTGGCGCCGATGATCGCGGCGGCCAGGCAGGGCAGCTTTGAGGGGGTTATCTCGCAGGAAACGGCGCAGACCAACACGCTCGATGATGCCTTCACGGCCCTGATGCACAAGGCGGTGGCGATCCGCGACGATCGCGCCAGGACCATTAACGCCAGGGCGCACGCCGAAGCCCGCCTGGGCTATATCATGATGGCGGCCGCGTTTTTGGCCGCCGCGCTGCTGACCGCCCTCACCTTCCTGTTTTTACGGCGGGTGGTCATTCATCCGCTGCGCGATACCGTGACGCGCATTGAGCACATCGCGCAAGGAGATCTTACCGCGTCCCCTATCCGCTGGGGGCGCAGCGAGATTGGCGTACTGGGGGACAATGTGCAGCGCATGCAGCAGGCGCTGGCGCAAACGGTGCGCACCGTGCGCGACGGTGCGGTGGCCATTTATCAGGGTACCGGCGACATCACCGCCGGCAATAGCCATCTCTCCTCCCGAACGGAGCAGCAGGCCGCCGCGCTGGAGCAGACCGCCGCCAGCATGGAACAGCTGACCGCGACGGTGAAGCAGAATGCGGAAAACGCCCACCATGCCAGCCAGCTGGCGGCCGACGCCTCCGGCAAAGCCAGCCGCGGCGGCGAGATCGTCGCCGGCGTGGTCAGCACCATGAGCAATATCTCCGCCAGCTCGAAGAAAATCGCCGAAATTACTAACGTGATCAATAGTATCGCCTTCCAGACCAATATTCTGGCGCTGAACGCCGCGGTGGAGGCCGCACGGGCCGGGGAGCAGGGACGCGGCTTTGCGGTGGTGGCCAGCGAGGTGCGTAGCCTGGCGCAGCGCAGCGCTCAGGCGGCCAAAGAGATTGAGGGCCTGATCGGCGAGTCCGTGACGTTAATCAGCACCGGCTCGGGCCAGGTTAGCCAGGCCGGCAGCACCATGGGTGAGATTGTTGATGCGGTGCGGCGGGTGACCGATATCATGGGCGAGATTGCCGCCGCCTCTGATGAACAGAGCCGGGGCATTCAGCAGGTGAGCCAGGCGGTGAGCGAGATGGATAATGTGACGCAACAGAATGCCACGCTGGTGCAGCAAGCCGCTTCAGCCGCGGCGGCGCTGGAGGCGCAGGCGGCGCGGCTGAGTGAGGCCGTTGCGGCTTTTCATCTCGGCGAACCCCGCCTGCGTCCGACGCCGGCCAGCGTCCCGCTGCCGCCAACGCATCCTGAGCTGGCGCAGGCGCCAGCTCAGGAACATTGGGAAACGTTTTAACCCCGCCGCGCCGCGTTTGGCTCTGGCGCGCTTCAGGCCGGGTCCGGCTCGACAAAGACGCCGTCGGGCTGGTCCGCCTCATTGAAAAACCAGATCCCCAGCGGATAGTCCTCCAGCGCTACCAGATACATGGTGCCTTCCTGAAACGGTTCGATGGCCAGCAGCGTGCCTCGCCGACGCGGCCCACCATCCGTTTTCACGGTGACCCGATCGTGAATTTGCATCTGTTCTCCCTCGTGAACCCCCGTGCGGCCCGGCGCAGCCGCTTAGCGACGCGCGATCACCCACACGGCATGAATGATGCCGGGAATGTAGCCCAACAGGGTCAGCAGAATATTCAGCCAGAACGCGCCGCCAAACCCAACCTGCATGAACACGCCCAGCGGCGGTAATAAGATAGCGATGATAATACGTATAATATCCATATCCACTCCGTGTGGTAGTCAGTTGAACACGAATAAGCATAGACGTTAATTACACACTTACCTGGCGGCCCGGCAGCGACCGCGTCGCGCTGAAGCTTCGCATGCTACCTGGCTTATCCCACGATGCTTCGCGAAGCGGGCCTGCGCTTATCGCCTGCCGCCGACCTCCGGTCCGGGACGCCCCCCTCGCCCGGGCGATGGCACGCCCCTTCTGCAGGCGCGGCTCCTCACCGCGCGGGCAGCGACTATACTGGAAAGACCATGACCGCTGCGCTGAGGGCGCGATGATGACACCACGTACTGTACCCGAATCAGATACCGGGCCTGCCGCGCCGCAGGTGGAGCGCCAGCGGCCTGACGGTGAGGAGTGCGCATCGACCCGCCGACGGGCCGATGGCTCCTCCTGCGACAGCTGTCGGGAATTTTGCCTTGAGTTTGAATGGGATGTGGCAGATGCCAGCGCGGCGGAGCTGCGGCGCTAAGCAAAAAAAATCCCGGCCGGTTGCGGCGCGGGATCGAAATTGAGCAGGGAATTCGTTACTTCAGGAAATTTTACAGCCCGTTCAGATTACTATGACTACTTACTAAGACAAGTCGGTTTTTCCGTCGTCTTCCCGCTTGTAGCGGCGGGCCGTTAGCGGCGCGCCTGATACCGGCATACCGGCCGGGTTAGTCGCGCGCGGCTCGCCGTTTTTTAGGAATAATCCTGGTTTTTTTTCTCCACCTGCGCCGTGCTAACCGCCAGAATTTTCATGAGAAACGTTTCGCCAGTCCGGGCTTCACCGGTGAACGGTTAGGTTATACTTGCCCTATCGCATTCACCGATCGATCGGTAAAGTGAGGCCGTAATGGTAATGACGTTATCACATCCCCTGATGGTGGTCACCGATCTGGACGGATCGCTGTTGGACCATCACACCTACCGCTGGGATAACGCGCTGAGCTGGCTGGATCGCCTGCGCGCGCGTGAGGTGCCGCTGGTGTTTTGCAGCAGCAAGACCGCCGCAGAAATCCGCCCTCTGCAGGCGGAGATGGGACTGGAGGACGCCCCCTTTATCGCCGAAAATGGCGCCCGGGCCTCGTGCCTGCTCGACGGTGAACGCCGCGAATTCGGACAGCCGAACTATGGCGCGCTGTGCGCTTTTTTACGGCAGCTGCGGGCCGACAGCGGCTTTCGCTTTACCGGCTTTGCTGACGCGACCGCGCAGCAGGTGGCGGACTGGACCGGCCTGTCGCTGGCTAACGCGCGGCTGGCCATGCAGCGCGAGGCCGCCGAATCGCTGATCTGGCGCGACAGCGAGGCGCACTTTGCGGCGTTTCGCCAGCGGCTGCAGCAGGCCGGGCTGCAGCTGACCGAAGGCGGACGATTTTGGCACGTCATGCCGCAGGAGGCGGGAAAAGGCCTTGCGCTGGCATGGATGTTGCGGGAGTTCGCCATGGCGGGGCAGACCTTCACTACGCTCGGGCTCGGCGATGGCCCCAATGATGCGCCGATGCTGGAGCTGGTAGACTACGCGGTAGTGATCAAAGGTCACAGCAAAACTCCGGTAACCCTGATGCGCGACGCCAGTTCGCGCGTCTACTACGCAACGGCTCCGGGGCCGACCGGATGGAGTGAGGGACTGTCGCACTTCCTCCTTTAGGGCCGCCGGCGCAGGGGCCGCCCCCGGGGAGTACGCCCTGTGTGATTTCAGCGGCACGGACTCATGACCACTTTCCCTTCGCTGGATCTCCGCAGAGATACCAGGCGGGCACGGGTGCCGGGCGCAATGTCACCGCATTGGCTGCTGCTCCGCCAGTTTTCTGAACGGGAAGGCGATGCGCTGGACCACAGGGTTAACGGGCTGGGGCAGATCCCGGGGCTGAGCGAAAGGGTTACCGGCCTCGATCGCGCCGAGCGCGATCGCTCCCTGTTTGCCCGGTCGTGCTCTCCCGCCCGCTGTGACAGGACGGCTCGCCTCTGCGCGCGCTGGATGCCGAGCTGGCCGGGGCCGGCCTCGCGCCACGTCAGCCCGGTAAAGGCCGCAGCGTCTGGTACGGTACTGATACACGCTGGCCTCCCTCCGCGTTGACCGCGTCGCGCTGCACGATGGCGACACTCGCACCTGGCGACGTGAGCTGCTGGACCGGCTGATCTATCCGGTCGCCTGCCCGACACTGAATGCCGCCGTTGCCAAAGGCAGCTGCGCGCGGGTGGCCAGTGACCGGCTGAACGGCCGGGTTGACCGCCTGCTGCCCGGTCCGCTGCCGCAGGCGCGCTCCATAAAGTATGCGGCCATAGCGACTGGCTGGATTATCTGAGCGGCTTTCGCAACCCCCTCTCCGGCAAGCTTGCCCGGCAACCCCGGGGGTGAAGGTCATGAAGTTCCCCGGCGACTGAGGCTGGGGATTGGCGTACCGTCAGCCCCCTACCGCCCCGTCAGACAGGCCAGGCCAACATGGCCGATGGCGGCGGTCTGCGCCGCATGAGCGGTGATATCGTGCCGTCGCTGCCGGGCAAACTGCCCCCTCGGCGTGCCGCTGAGCAGCGATTGATTCCGCGAGCTCAAGGCAACCCACTGCGCTATGCGCTGGATCGGATTGAGGGTCACAGCCACGAGGCGCCCATGAACCGGCTGGCGCTTACTGAGCATGGCGAAGAGGCGGCCGTGGGGATAAACCACCCCTGAGGCTGGCCGTTCGTTTATGGCCGCCCAACGAACGGCCCCTTATTTCCAGCGGGTCACGCGGAGCCTCGGCGCTGCCCGCGCGGCGGCGCGCCTCGTTCAGGCCGTCGAAGAGGACAATCGCGGGCGGGGCTAATCCGCACTGCACACCCGATTGCGTCCCTGCTGCTTAGCCAGATAGAGGCGTTTATCGGCGATCGACTGCAGGGTGGCCGGCAAATACGCCCCGCATTCATCGCTGGCGGCAGCGCCAAACGAGGCGGTCACTTTCAGACTGCGGTCGCTGGCGATCAGGACCTCCTTACGCGCCAGCCTTGCGCGGAGTCGCTCAGCTATCTGCGCCGCCTCCGCCAGCGTCGTGTTGGGCAGAAAAATACAAAACTCCTCGCCGCCTACCCGGCCGGCAATATCTCCCTCACGCAGTGCCTGATTCAGCAGCCCGGCAGCCTGCGCCAGGGCGAGGTCGCCGGCCGGGTGTCCAAACCGATCATTGATCGATTTAAAGTGGTCGAGATCAATTTGCAGTAGCGCCACCGGCTGTTGTAAGCGCTCTGCCTGCGCGGCGGCGCGGCGGGCGACGTCAAAAAAGGCCGTGCGGTTATAGAGCCGGGTGAGTCCGTCATACCAGGCCCGATGATGGAGGTCACTCTGCAGCTGCACCATGCGATTCACCATCCGGACTATCGTTTGGTGCGAAAGCAGCAGCACCAGGCTGAACAGTATCCACATGCCAAACAGCACCAGCGTTAACCGGCCATAGCTGCCCAGCAGCCCCTGGCGCAGTGACTGAATGCTGATCAGCACGCCGTCGAAGTTGTGCAGCCGGGTCCAGCTCAGATAGCGGGAGCCGAGGCGCAGCTGGCCAGCGGATTGCGCGCCGATCGCCTGCCGCAGCTGCTGCAGCTCGGGCGAACTCAGGTAGCCATCCCGGCGGCGCGGCTGCTGGCCTGAAACCGCCACGGTGTTCAGCTGGCTATCCAGCAGTGCCAGCTGACTTTCGCTGTCGCCGTTAACGGCGCTCTGCAATAGCTGGTGCAGCCGCTGACGCGAAAAATCCATCGCCAGCACGCCATACCAATAGCCGGCATAATCAACCGGGATGCTGACGGTCAGGGTCGGTCCCTCATCCAGCGCTCCGCAATAGAGCCCGCTCCACAGCCTGTCGCGCCGGGGATTGCCTGCGTAGTTCATTGCCTGAAAATAGGGTCGGCTGATCATCGCGCGAAAGCTTTTTTCCGCCTCCTGCAGGCTGCCGGGCGGCGTGGCGCTGACAAAGAAACCCGCGCGAGACAGATACCAGGTACGCGATTGCAGATCGTGGGCCGGATCGTTGAGGCGCAGGATCGCGCTGAACTCCAGCGCGGCGATAAATTCGTCGCGCAGCCGCCGCGGATCGCGCCGATCCAGCAGCGGACTCGCCGCCACGGCGCGATCGCCGACGCCGTTAATCGGCAGGCCGCGGTGGTTATCCGCGCTGAGCTGCCAGAACGCCCGCTGGCGCACGTCGGCAAACGCCGCCAGCGCCTGCTGGTTGATATCGGAGGCAATGGGGCTGCTCAGAGCATAGCGCAGCATCGCCCGATAGAACAGCAGGCTGTCGAGGCTGTATTGCCACTGGCGATCGAGGGTGGCGCCGACCGCCTCAAGCTGCTGCCGCTGGCTCTCCTGATAGGCGTTTTTCAACACCAGCGCTTCGCGCCAGGTGAGCAGAGAAGAAAAGAGAAATACCACGATAAAACAGACATGGACCCGCACCCTGGGATGCCGTTTTCCCCGTGCGGTTTCCGCCAGCCAGACCGCTTTCATCCGTTGTACGCTCCTGCCAGTCTCAGCACCATCACGCGCTCGCGTCCGGCCCGTGCCGCCGGCAGGCGATGCGCGATTCTTGTTACGCGCTCCAGCGCCTGACTGGCGCGTGAGGTAGGGATTATCGGTTTAACTTACCGCGGCCTGGGGTAAAAAAAGGGAAAGACGCTGGTCTTCCCCTGACTGCCACTTAAATTTTGCAGCCTTCGCAGTCCGCCTCATCGCCGACGTCAGCCGGCACTTCGTCCGCTTTTTCAGCCGCTCTGGCTTGCGCCTGCTCCAGCTCAGCATCAATGTCGAATTCAAAAATATCGTCTTTCATCGGGACTCCCGTCAATTACTTCGTGGCCAATCAGGCTGCGTTATACCGATTTTCCCCGCAGTTTTGCAATCATATTTACCACCAGCAGCACGATGGATCCACAGATGAGACCGACAATCAGGTTAGCGACGTTACTGACGATAGTGGCGAATACTCCCTGTAGCGCTCCGCTGAATTCCGCCAGCCAGTGATGCAGCGGCGCCAGACCGTGAACGATGATGCCGCCCCCCACCAGAAACATGGCCAGTGTGCCGACCACCGACAGCACCTTCATCAGCCACGGAGCCGCCGCCAGCAGGCCGCGCCCGATCCAGCGGTTCAGTGCTGCCCCGCGCCGGGTCAACCACAGGCCAAGATCGTCGATTTTTACAATGCCCGCCACGATGCCGTAGACCCCGATCGTGACCAGGATGGCAATGCCCGACAGGATCAGCACCTGATTGAGCCGCGGGGCTTCGGCCACCACGCCGAGAGTGATGGCAATGATCTCCGCCGACAGGATAAAATCCGTCCGAATCGCCCCCTTAATTTTTTGTTTTTCATACTCGCGCGCCTCCTGCTGTCCGGCCTGCGCCAGCCGCGCTTCGCGCGCTTCTGGCGACGTCGACTGCGGGTCCCGCTGCAGGCTGTGCAGCACCTTTTCCGCGCCTTCGTAGCACAGGTAAGCGCCACCGATCATCAGCAGCGGCGTCACCAGCCAGGGCGCCAACGCGCTGATCAGCAGCGCCAGCGGTACCAGAATCAGCTTATTGATAAACGATCCCTTCGCCACGCCCCAGACAACCGGCAGTTCGCGATTGGCGCGCACGCCGCTGACCTGCTGCGCATTCAGCGAAAGATCATCACCGAGCACCCCGGCGGTTTTTTTGGCGGCGACTTTGCCCATCACCGAAATATCGTCCAGCAGCGTAGCAATATCGTCCAGCAGCGTGAGTAAACTTGTTCCAGCCAAAATCGTTTATCCTTGCGTTAATGTTCATCCTGACAGCAGGTACAGCCCTGCATATCATGCACTACCATATCGGCGACCCCGTCGCTCTGCCATTCGACCCGCAGCGGCCCCTCGAGCGGGCCGGGATGGTGCACAATTTTACTCACCGGACTCTCGGTCATGCCTTCAATGTTTTCGCTGGCGATCAGCGTATCGCCGAGGTAGATTTGCGCCGTTGCGCACGTGCGCACCATGCGTCCGCCGTCCAGCTTCCAGAGCCGACGAACCGTTAATTTTATGCGTGCCATCGCGTCACCTGTGAAAAAAGAGTAGCGCGCCAGCCTGCTGACGGCGCGCCATGACGGGAGACCTCCCTCCAGCCGCCCGGATCGCCGCTTACCCAGCACTGGCTGCGCGTGGATGATGACTCATCAGTACGCCCGGTTCCGCTGTAGAGTATGGATAATGTTGCGCTAATATGCACGGTCACCGTGCCACGCCTGGCGCCATTATCTTCTGCCGCCACGGCCGCGGAGTGAAGCCGTTCGCGGCGGCCGCCGGGCGATACCGCCGTGGGACGCCCGAAGCGCGGCCAGCGCTGTGTCGGTGCCAGCGAGGGGTTCCGAAGGAAAGGCCGCCGCGCCCGCCGCCTGGCATGCAGGATAAGCCCCCGGTCGGTGAGTCGCTTACGCTGGCAGCACGTCAGCCGGCCGACGCCGCTCCGGGGGCGGCTAGGTTCGCGCCTGAATCCCCTGGCCATCAATTTCCGCATTGCCGCTGCCGGCGCAGATCCACTCTTCAAGGCGCGGGGTCAGCGCGGCATCAGAGAGCCGGGTCTTACCGCGCAGCGCGCACTCCCAAACCAGCAGGACCCGCCAGCCCGCTGCCGTCAGGGTGGCGATGTGGCGCTCATCGCGCAGCACATTACTGTTGATTTTCCCCATCCAGAACGCGGTGCGGGTTTCCGGTACCTTAAACAGATGGCAGTGGTGACGATGCCAGAAACAGCCGTGAACAAAGATGATCACCCGGTAGTCGTCAAGGATAAAGTCGGGCCGCCCCGCCAGCATCTTATCCTGTGAGCGATAGTCAAAGCCCCCCTGCCGCAGCAGTTGGGCGAGGTGTGATTCAATTGCCGTGTCGCGGGTGCGGATCGCACGCATATTTTTGCTGCGCACATTCCGGGAGTGAACGTCAGCCATGCCGCTTCCCTCTTCAGCAGTGAGAGCCTGACTTAGCCTACTCCTGCCGGACGCGGCGGCAAAGTAAATTCCGCCTGCCGTGCGACGGCTTCGGCAATCCACGGGCGCAGCAGGCGGGCGACGGCGGCAAACGCGGGCACCACCACCGAATTACCAAACTGACGATAGGCCTGGGTATCGGAGACCGGAATGCGCCAACGCTGCTCACCGGGCTGTTCAAAGCCCATCAGTCGCGCACATTCGCGCGGCGTCAGCCGGCGCGGGCGGCGAGCCTGATTGTCCGGATGGTCGAAATCCGCCTCGCCCAGGGCGCGATCCCAGCCGCGATCGATCAAAATTTCGGAGCCGTCTTTGTAGTAGCGCGCCGACAGGGTGCGCACCACCCCGTCGACATGCGCCGGATCCACCAGCCCAAAACCGAAACCGTTACCGCGCGCCTGATGCTTTTTCGCGTACTGATAAAGATACTTCCAGAGCACCGGAGTGAGAATGTATTTCTCCTCCACTGACGCATCCAGCAGCGCCCGCAGCGGCAGGCGCTGCGGTGGATAGTGCGTCGGCAGCGCGCGCAGGCTGAAGGGCGGCAGCGCCAGATCGCGCCGCATGCCTACCAGCACGATACGTTCGCGGTGCTGCGGCAGAAAGTGTTTGCCATCAATAATTTTTGGATCGGGGCTGCCCTGGGCATCGGCATCCGCGACGTCGTAGCCCAGCTCGTCCAGCGTGGCCATGATGATGCGGAACGTGTTGCCGCCGTCATGGCTTTTGAGATTTTTCACGTTCTCCAGCACAAAAATCGCCGGGCGCCTGGCCGCGATGATCCGCGCCACATCGAAAAACAGCGTGCCCTGCGCCTCGCAGGCAAAGCCGTGAGCCCGTCCGAGCGCATTTTTCTTCGACACGCCGGCCAGCGAAAAGGGCTGGCATGGAAACCCCGCCAGCAGCACGTGGTGCTCAGGGATGTGCGCCGCAATGTGCGCCCGCGCCTGCGCTTCGTCGATATCCGACCGGTTGCTCAGGGTTATCTCGCGGATATCGCTGTTAAAGCGGTGCCGTTCGGAATCGCAATACCAGTTAGCCTTGTAGGTACGCACCGCCTGGTTATTCCACTCGCTGGTAAAGATGCACTCGCCGCCAATCGCCTCAAAGCCGCTGCGGATCCCGCCAATACCGGCGAACAGGTCAATAAAGCGAAAAGCGTAATTAGGGTGATGCGCCGGCGGCACCGGCAGTAATGCCCGCAGTCGCTCAAGCTCGGCGGCCATCAGCGGCTGCGCGCGGCGGGCGGTTAGCCAGCGTTTCAGTCCCTCCGGCCGCCACGGCTGATGACCGACGGCACTGAGCGCTGCCGCCAGCGTTTTCGCATCGTAAATGCTGAACAGTTGACGAACTAACTGACGATCGGCCGTCAGCGAGGACTCCCGGGGCTGGCCGGAATCGGAGGAGTTTGGGGTTTTCATGCGCTCACTGTAAGGTCCTGGGGCAGCGTGATGCAGCGCGTCACGGGCCGGCTTAAAATGGCTACCAGGATAATCGAGCGCGGCGTCAGACGCAATCCAACCGCCGCACGAGAGGAGCACAGCGGGGGCTTAGCTCCCCCCGTTTTGCTATTTTTTCTTCTTTTTCTTCAGCAGGCTGCGAATTTGCCGCAGCTCCGCCGCGCTCAGTGGCGTAACGTCCTCTTCTTCAACCGCCTGACTATCTACGTCATGCGCCGGCGCCTGCAGGCTCTGCTCCAGCCGCTTAACCACCTCCTGGCTGACGGATGTGTTATTTTCCAGCGCGAGCGCTTTCAGCATCTCTTTTAACTCCGGACTCACTTTCAGGGTGAGGTTTACATTACCTGTCATGCTATTTTTCTCCTGAGAATGATGTCATTACGTTAGCGAAACCGTTACCCATTAATCTATATGTCACAAAAATTTAATATGCCAGCCGGCGGGATGAAAAGGCGCTGAGTACCGCCTCATCCACGGCAAAAAAATCCCCTTTCAACTCCGCACTGAGCTTTGCCATAAAGGTGACCAGAAAATCCGCGTTATGCTGGGCCAGCCGCCGTCCCTCCTCCGTCTGCATGGTATCCGGCAGGCGCAGCAGCTTGGTCTGGAAATGATCGAGCGCCCAACGGCTGTCGTCCAGCTCGCGCTGGTGCCCCAGCGGATCCTGGGGGTGAAACAGCGCCTGGCCAAGCGCTCCTGACACATAAAAGACCCGCGCCAGCCCAATCGCCCCCAGCGATTCAAGGCGATCGGCATCCTGCACGATCTTCGCTTCGGGGGTCAGGGGCGGCACGGCGGCGCTGAAACTGTGCGCGTGTACCGCATGGGCCACCGGTTCACGCAGTTCCGGGGGGAAATCGGGGAACACCTGCTGCAGTATCCGCCGGGTTTCCTCGGCGCTGAGGCGGGACGCGAGGTGACGCTGGGGATGATCTTTGGGCAGATTAACCACATCATGAAAGTAACACCCCGCCAGCACCAGCAGCGCATTAGCCTCGGTGTGCTGCATGATGTGCTGCGCGGTTTGCCATACCCGCGCCAGGTGAGCCACATCATGAGCCTTATCCGCCTGCGGCCAGGCCTCCTGTAACCACTTTTCAAAGCGGTTCTGCCAGAACGTGAGCGACATCGGCACCTCCTTTTTATCTCCATCCGGTCGGGGCATCAGGCCAGCCGCCGGCGGGTTCTCCCTCTCGGGTAGCGGGTTACACCGTTAATGGCTAACGAATGGCGCGGCGCTGCCGACAATAAAGCGCCAGCGCACCACAGCGTCAAGCATAAGTAAAAGTTCCGTCTCAGTCAGTGGCTACGCTATAACTGAAGTGAGTGGTAGGATTCAAGCATAGCCGGTCATGCCGGCGGTGCCGTTTTGATGAGGTAACGCGATGAAAGAGCGCCCAATACTGTTCTCGACTCAGCGGGTAGCCGCCCTGCTCAGCGGTCAACAGACCCAAACGCGCAGGATCATGAAGTCCTTTGCCTTTTCCCGCGGGCAGGATAATCATGAGGGCTGCTACGGCTTTGACGTCACCAGTCATCATCAGCAGGGGTTTTATGCGCTGGGGATGGAAGACGTTAACCGCCACTGCCCGTTCGGTCAGCCAGGCGACCGACTGTGGGTACGCGAAACCTGGCGCGGCCCGGTTGTCCCGCCGGAGAGGCTGGAGGAGTACGCCAGGGCGCCGGACACATTCAGGCAGGCGCGCTGGTGCCAATACCTGGCCGATCGCGGCAGCGCGATCGCGGCCGAGACCGACAGGGACGCCGCCGGCTGGCAGACGGCAGTGCACATGCCCCGCTGGGCCAGCCGACTGCATCTGCAGATTGACGCCGTGCGCGTCGAGCGGTTACACGATATCAGTGAGGCCGACGTTGTCGCCGAAGGGATCGGGCCGGGTCACCATTTCCTTAACCAGTTTTTTGCCGAGCCCGGCAGCGCGCCGTCCGCCAGAACGCGGTACAAACAGTACTGGGAGAAGCATTACGGTCCCAATAGCTGGAATGTGAATCCCTGGGTGTGGGTGATCGACTTTCATATCCTGCCTGCTGCGGCATAATCCCGGTGCGCCAGTGCGGCGCCGATCGCAGACAACAAGCGGCCGTTACGCTAAGCTCGGGTCCGCTGACAAAGCAGATATCACTGAAGAGGAATCGCGCTGTAATGTTTAAATGGCCGTGGCAATCCCGTGACAACGTTGAGCAGACGCTTCCCTGGGCGGAGGCGCTGGCGGTGCCGCTGTTTTCTTCGCTTACGGCGGAAGAGCAGCAGCAGCTGGTGCAGCTGGCAAGCCGCTTTTTGCAGCAGAAGCGGCTGGTTTGTCTGCAAGGAGTCAGGCTGGACGCCCTCGCCCGCGGGCGGATTGCGCTGCTGTTTTGCCTGCCGGTACTGAAGCTGGGCCTGGAGTGGCTGGACGGTTTTTACGAGGTACTGATCTACCCGGCGCCCTTCGTCGTTGAGGATGAGTGGGAAGATGAAGACGGGCTGGTGCATCGCGACCGTAACGTACAGTCGGGCCAGAGCTGGCAGCAAGGCCCCGTCGTTCTCAACTGGCTGGATATTCAGGACTCGTTTGATCTTTCCGGCTTTAATCTGGTGATCCATGAAGTGGCGCACAAGCTGGATGCCCGCGGCGGCGGGACGGCTAACGGTGTTCCGCCGATTCCACTGCGCGAGATTGCCGGCTGGGAGCAGGCGCTGCTGGCGGCGATGGCGGCTATCCAGGAGGAGGTTGATCTGGTCGGTGAATCCGCCGCCAGCCTCGATCCCTACGCCGCAACCGATCCGGCCGAATGTTTTGCGGTGCTGTCGGAGTATTTTTTCAGTGCCCCCGATCTGCTGCACGGGCGCTTTCCCGCACTCTATGCGTACTTCAGCCGGTTCTATCAGCAGTCGCCGCTGGCGCGGCTGAACGAGGGAGCCCTCGCCGCCTCACCGGCTGTGCAGTAATGCAACGCATTGCTGCAAACGCAGCCAGTTGAAAGCTAATGTGATTTTTAGCGTTGACACCGGGATCGGCTCTCGCTAATATGCGCTCCATCGCAACGCGATTCCTCTGTAGTTCAGTCGGTAGAACGGCGGACTGTTAATCCGTATGTCACTGGTTCGAGTCCAGTCAGAGGAGCCAATTTAAAGAAACCAGACGTCTGCTGACGTCTGGTTTTTTGTTTTATCCCCAACGCGCTCTCCCTCCGTCCACGTTCAGAATCATTGGGCATTGAGATTCCGCACCCGTGGTTGTTTTATCTCCCTCCAGTGCGGTTCTCCGCCCATAACCGTCAGATCGATTTCCCCCATTACGCCACCTCACCAGATGACAGGAAATCCTCCGGTATGTCTTCTCCTTCATGACCAACAATCATCGGGCTGGCGCACAGCGTGCTGATAATCTTATCTCCGTTATCCAGACGCCTGTTGACCAGCGCTACGCCACGGCCGTTTACCTCACTAACTTATCCGCATCCGTTAAAATTTTAGCCGTTCTTCCATCAGGGTAAACACCGCCTTCACCAACCAGCGCAACGTTAACCTTTCTGCCGTCTGACCGTTCAATTTGATTTCCGCTACAGGCAATCCGCCCTCTTCCACCCGCCCTGGTGAGACGGCCCTGCACGAGAATACGGTATAGGGCATTAACGGGATGCTGGCGGCAATCCGCCTGCTGATTAGCGATGAGCGCTCTCGCTTTATTCATTCTGTCCAGTTGTTCCGCCGTAGTCAGATATTGATCCCCGGTTGCCAGCCGTTGCGGAGCCAGTTGATTGTGGTATTGACGCTTCCTGCCCTTGTCCTTGCCATTTTCAGGAATAAATGGATGCAATACTAACCGCCGGGTCATCTGGCTTAAAAGCGAGGTGTATCGTCCGGCGACGGAACCGGACCGGTACATTGATGGCGTATGCTGGCGAGGGCATTGATGATTTCACTGTTTCTTTAGTGGCCTGACAGCGTTCGGAAAGCTATTTTTTGCCGCCGTTTGCCATGCGCGCCCAGCGCAAATCATCGGTGGTCGCGTGCAGGAACAGTGACGCCAATTTATCGCCAATGATGTATGTTGAGATAATGCCCGGTGACGTTGTTATGCAGTAATACCCAGGTTGAGAAACGACAGCAACGTCCTGCCCAGCTGACCAGATGCGACTTAAGGTTACACTCACGCCGCCCGATTCGCTGCGCTACCGCTTGCTGATAACGAGCGGCTTCCCGTCAGGCGTGATGTCTCCCGCGGCCATCCTTTCGTTATCCCCAGCGCCACGTCACAGGCCGACGGCAGGCGAAGAAGGGGGCGCCACCGCGGCAGGGAGTCGATTTAAGCGATGCCCGCACAAGCCCTGTTGTACCCGATCCACTCAGGGAAACCTGAGCGGACCGATGTATCATCCGCCGGATGTGCCTTTACTGCCCTGCACGACCGCCTGCCCGCGCGTAGTGCAGGTCCCCTACCTCCAGCACCTGATAGTGACCGTCATGGTAACGAATACGCACCAGCGCACCGTTGCCCAGCGGTGCGTTTCGCCGCGGATTGTCGGTCATATCGGCTATCATGACGCCAATGGCCAGCCCGGAAGAGACCACCAGCAGACGCTGCCTGCCGTGCTGCAGCGCCTCATTGACCATGTTTTCCAGCGCCTGCTGCAGCCGATCGCGCACCTGCTGCGCCGTTTCCGCTTCTCCGCGCGGATCGGCACGATGGACAGCGTCGACGAATTCCACCAGCGATACCTTCCCCTGCTGCCGCAGGCGCGCCACCTGCTGCCCGTCACCCAGCCCCAGCTGCCGCCCTACCGCCGCGTTCATCGTCTCATTGGGCAGTCCCTCAAAGTTGCCAAAAAACACCTCGCGCAGGGCCGGCCAGACCACCGGCGGCGCGTTTATCCCCTGCGCCCGCATGATTGCCGCCAGGGTTTCTCGCTGGCGTCCGAGATCGCCGCTGTAGTAGCGGTCAATCCTGATGTCGCCAGCTCCCACGCCCACGGCGTGGGCCACCGCCTCTCCCGCCGGCGTGAGCGGCGTATCCGACCAGCCCTGGACGCGATCATAGTGATTGAATACAGTTTCATCGTGACGTACCCACAGAATCTCAACGTCCCCCCGCGGCCCCCCCTGCGGATGCGCTTGTGCACCGCCGCACAGCCCTCCCATCAACACGATTGCTACTCGCCATGATTTCATCACTTTCCCTTTCTGATGGTTAAAAGGCGAGGGTATTGCAGATGATAAGGGACGATACCGATGCGGATCACAAAAGGCCCCATCGCAGCAGAGTAGACGTTCATGTCGCGAATTTACGGGGCATCAGCTATGCACTGGCCAGAAGCGGTGTTTGAAGTACTACTTGCCCTGATGATTAGGACCATTGCGACAGTTTCCACGCTGCTGCGTCGCCTTAGGATGAAAAAAAGCACAAAAAAGCCGACCGGTGGTCGGCTGGGGATCAGAGATGGCCAGCGGCACCGCTGTGCCCCTGAGAAACATGGCGCCGCCATGCCCCGGGAGATTCACCAAACTGACGCTTAAAGCTGCGATTAAACGACTGCTGCGAATCAAAGCCCAGCGACATCGCCACGTCCATGATGGGCGCCTGGCTGTTAGCCAGACGGGTGGCGGCATCTTTTAATCGGGCGTTGCGGATATATTCACCCAGTGAAATACCGGTGTGGTGTTTAAACATCCGCTGTAGATACCACTTGGAGTAACCGGCACGCCGGGCGACGGTATCTAAATCCAGTTTTCCTTCGAGATTGTTATCAATCCAGGCAATCAGATCTTCAATAAAATCGGTATGACTCATGGCTTTTTCCTGTTCCTGTGAGCTCCCGCGAGGGGAACATTAAAAGCAACTTTTTAAGATACAGAAAATCCTAGAGGAACCCCGACTATAATGCAAGTTTTATGAGTACATTTATTTCGCCCGCCGGTGGTCGGCTAATCCACTGGCCAGAAAGGAATTTCAGATCCACTGCCGGTAAAAGAAAAAAGTCATGCTAAAAAATACGCAAAATCAAGGCGCTGAGAAACGTGTTGCAGATTGCGACAAAAAGGCAGGGGGTTGATAGCCAGTAGAGGGTCAAAAAATCTGAATAACAAAATCAAAAAGGTTGACGCCGCCCGTCTGCCGGACGGCAACGATCAGTCGTTGTGGCCGGCAAGGGTTTCGCTATCGCAGGCCGGATGGCGCGGGCGGCAGTCTTTACGCTCAATGTCGCGCAGGGCATCGGCCAGCGTGTGGCGCGCCAGCACGTCGAGCGAGGCCTGTTCGGCTTCGCAGACGATGGATTTAAAATACCAGCAGGCGTTTGCGCTCACCAGACAGCGCCCCTCCGACTCCGGACGGGCTGCCCACAGCGGTTTGTCCTCGATAACTGAACTGTAGATATCGCGCAAGGTTATCTCACCGGCGGCACGTCCAAGATGAATGGAGCCGTTTCGCCCCAGCGTCGACACGATGATGCCGTCGCGGGTCAGCGGGACCATCAGCTTACGCACAAAGCTGGGGTTAGCATCCAGACTTTCAGCCAGCATCGCGCTGGTGGCGCGTTTGCCCGCCTGCTCCGCCGATGCAACGCCTAACACAATTTGCAAAGCAGTGGGGAAGCGATAATCAATCATCGTAATTCCTGATACACAAAACGAAAAAGGGCCTGTCCGGGAATCACGGATATACCCAGTATCCCCGGAAATGCCGAGGTAATATAACAAATCAGCCGATGATTTTGAAGAAAGGCGCCAGGCGTGCTGTGCTCTGGGCAGCAAAATCAGTTAACCGTTCGTGTGTTTCAGCGCCGCGGCTAGCAAACCTGCAGGCCAACCCGCGGCGGCAGCGACAGCAGCGCGTCACCGCTGGTCAGGATCCAGTCAAGCTGCCGCGGAGCCGGATCGGCACGCAGCCAGCTCAGCAGCGCCGGCGGCAGCTGCGGCGTGATATCGCGCACCGCCCCCCCGCTGGCATCGCGCAGGCGCAGCGTCAGGCCACCGGTCAGGGCCGGCACTTCCATCACGACGGTGATCGCACGCGCGACCAGATCAGATAGCGTACTGACCGACGCCGGGCTGAGGATCGCCACGCGCGCCTCCGTCAAGGCCACCGGGCGCGCGCCCAGTGACGCACACTGGCCGGCGTAGCGCGCCGCCAGCGGCAGTGTCGGATCAATCCACACCGGCGTGTCCGGCTGCAGCAGCTCCGTCAGCGCGGTGATCATACCCACCGGATTGCCCGGCGACGCGGCCACCGATGCCACCCAGACGATGGCGCCGGGCTTGCCGCTGGCGTTGCGCAAATGACAACCGGTAGCGCGCGAATGGCGCGGCGTGGCAATCGGGGACCGGCATGGCATCATGGGTAATCCTCTCTGTCGGCAAGCGGTGTCTACGCCACTATGCCCAGCAGGCATGACAGCAGGATGACAGCGCTCAGCGCGGCGGCTGCCAGCCGCCGCCGAGCGCGCGATAGAGATCCACCTGCGCCAGTAGCAGGTTACTCTTTGCCTGCACCAGGCTGAGCTGTGCGCTAAATAGGGTCCGCTGCGCATCCAGCTCGTCCAGATAGGCGCTGTAGCCGTTCTGATAGCGATTGCGCGCGATTCGCAGCGTTTCGGCGGCAATCCGCTGCTGCGTATCCAGCTCCGCCACCTGCTCACGGCCGCGCGCAATCGCCTCCAGATCGTTGTTCACTTCGCTAAATGCCTGACGTACCACCTGCTCGTAGCCATATAGCGCCTGATTGCGCAACGCCTGATCAACATCGACCTGCGCAGTCAGGGCTTCGCGATTAAGCAGCGGCGCCAGCACGCTACCGCCGATGCTCCACAGGCGGAACGGGTCGCTGAGTAACTGGTTGAGCGTGCTGCCCTGCAGGGTGCCCGACGCGGTTAATGTGAGTGATGGCAGCAGTCGCGCCCGCGAGGCGGCAAGGCTGGCGTCCGCCGCTAACAGCAAGCGCTCAGCCTGAGCAATATCCGGCCGGCGCTGCAGCAGTGAGGACGGCAGCAGCGCCGGCAGGGTGTGCGGCGTCACCACCGCAAACTCGTCCGCGCGGCCAATCTGTCGGGGATTCATCCCGGTAAGCAGGCTAAGGGCATTCTCCTGTCGGGCAATTTGCTGCTGCAGCGGCGGGATCTGCGCCCTGGCGGTCTGCAACTCCGACGCGGCCTGCATCCACTCCAGTCGTGAACTGTAGCCCGCCTCATACTGCCGCCTGGCGAGCCGTAGCGACTGCTCACGCACCTGCAGAGTGTCGCGCGTGACGCGCAGCTGCGCATCCAGCGACAGCAGGCTAAAATAGCCAGCCGCAACCGAACTGGCAACGGTGAGCGACGCGGCGTCCGCCGCGGCGCGCTGTGCTGCCAGACTCGCGCCGGCCGCGGAGACGGTATTGCGCCGGGCTCCCCACAGATCCACGTCATAGTCGGCCTGTAGCACGCCCTGAAACAGATCCCGCTCACCGGGTAAGCCAGTGATCGCCGACAGCGCGCGCGTGCGGCTGACATTAATACCGGCGTCGACTTGCGGAACATTGGCGCCCCGCGCCGCCCGCAGTCGGGCGCGGTATTCGTCGACCCGCGCCCGGGCGATCAGCACGTCATCGTTGCGGCGCAGCGCCTGACTGACCAGTCGGTTCAGGTGTGGATCGTGGAAGGCCCGCCACCACTCGGCTTCCACCGGCGACTGTGGTCCCACCTGCTGCCGCCAGGCATCGGGAATCAGCAGCGATGCGGGCGCCTGCGCCACCTCGGTGGCGCAGGCGCTGAGCAGCAGCGGCAGCAGCAGCGCCGCGCGTCGCAATACAGGGATCACGACCGCGGCTCCTGCGCAGGAGCAGACGCCGTATCGATATTGACTACCACCGACATGCCCGGACGCAGCCGCCGCTGCGTTTGCGGACTGATGCTGATGCGTACCGGTATGCGCTGGGCGACTTTGACGAAATTGCCGGTGGCGTTGTCGGGTGAAATTGCGCTGAATTCGGAACCGGCCGCGGGAGAAATGAACGCTACCTCGCCGTGAAAGCGGGCATTGTCCAGCGCATCGACGGTGAAGGTGACCGGCATTCCGGGTCGAATATGCGCCATCTGAGTCTCCTTAAAATTCGCCACAATCCAGTTTTCAGCCGGGACGAGTGACGTCAGCCGCGTACCGGCATTCACCCAGGCGCCCTGCCGCACGGCGATCTGTCCCAGCTGGCCGTCCTGCGGCGCCACAATCCGGGTATTGGCTAAATCGAGGCTGGCCAGCGTTAACGCCGCCTGCGCATTGGCGACATCGGCCTGCAAAGACGCCCGATTAACCCGCGCCGTCTGCAAATCCTGTTTCGACACCGCAAGGGTGGCTTTGGCCTGCGCCACCGCGGCCCGCGCCTGCGCATCGCTGGCGCGGGCCGCGTCGCGCTCCCGCACCGACAGCGATCCGTCTGCCGCCAGGTTCTCCACGCGGGTTAAATCCAGCGTACTTTTGCGCGCCTGGGCCTGCGCGTTTTCCAGCGCGGCCTGATTGCGGGTGATAATCGCTGCGGCGCTGTTTTGCTGCTGCGCGTTGTTGGCCAGCGCGGCTTCTTTCATTGCCAATTGTGCTTCCGCCTGTTCGACCCGCTGCCGGTAAATGCGATCGTCAATGGTCATCAGCGATTGCCCTTTGCGCACCGGTTGATAATCCGTGACCTCCACGGCGGTGATATAGCCGCTTACCTGCGGGCTGATAAACGTCACCTGGCCACGCACGTAGGCGTTGTCGGTAGACTGTAACTGGCGGGTAAACGGCCAGATCTGCCAGGCGTAAAGAATGATCAGCACGCCAAGCACGGCAATGCCCGCCCCAACGGCGATGGAGAGAATTCGCAGTTTATTATTACGCTCGCGCTCTGCGTTAGGGGTATGTTCCTGCTGACTCATGCGTTCTCCGTCGTCGCCGGTTTTTCTGGGGTAGCGGGCAGAGACTCTGCGCTCTGCGGCGCTTCCCGCCATTTCAAGTAACGTAAACGACTTAGTCGCCATAGGACCCAAAGCAGCGTCACGAAAGCGAGAGAAGCCGTCAAATAATAGACATCGTTCCAGGCGAGCACGTTAGCCTGCAGCGTGGCCACGCTGTGCAATTGCGCCGTCGCCTGCGCATTCAGCAGCGCCGAATCGGTTATCTGTCCGCTAAACAGGCCGCGGTATTGGTTCAGGCGCTCGGTCACCCAGGGATTCAGCTGCGACAGCTGATCGCCCAGCAGACTGGAGTGGTACTTTTCTCGCCAGGTCTGAAACGTGCCCAGCAGGGCGGCTCCCAGCAGCCCCCCCAAATTCTGACTCATGCCAAACAGCACGACAAAGCTGACCAGGTTTTGCGGCTGGGTGACCACCCCGCCAATCCCCAGCAGCATCGCCGGGGCCAGAAAAAAAGCGCTGCTAAAGCCAAGTAAAAACTGGCTCAGGTACATATTTTGCGGACGGGTCAGCGGCGACGACTGCGCATCCATGAGCGAGGCGACCAGCATGATGATCAGCGACACGACAATTGGCCAGTTCAGGTGTTTCGGGTTGATGGTCAGCGCACAGGCCACGATGCCACAAACGACACCGGCGAGGATCGCCAGAGCCAGCCCCTGAAGCTGATCGTTCAGCAGGCCAATTTGCTGCAAATACCCGATCGCACCGGTGTTCTGTTCCGCCAGCAGAATACGCAGCAGAATCATCACCAGCCCGAGACGCAATATGGCCCCGTTGCTGAGCCAGCGGGTATTGATCAGCGGATTAAGGCGATTGTGCTCCACCACGATGGCGGTGACAATCAGCACCAGCGCCAGCGCCAGGCAGTAGCCCAGCCAGGGCGTACTGGTCCACCACTCAAGGCGCCCCAACGACAATACGCCGCAGAGCAGCGCCATACCCGGCGCCAGCAGCATAAAGGTAACAAAATCCATTTTTTCAAACACTTTGCTGCGATCGCCCGGCGGCAGCTTCAGTACCAGCACGCCGCCGAGTGCCACCATGGCCAGCCCCAGCTCAAACAGATACAGCCCGCGCCATTCGTCCACCGCCAGCAGCTCGGTCGAAAAGAGCCGCGCCAGCGGGATCGCCAGCTGCGAGGCGCTGATGCCGATAGTCAGCGCCTTAAGCCGGTGCCTGGCCGGCCAGGCCTGAATTTGATAGTAAATGCCCAGCGAGCTAAGCGCCGCGCCGACCATGCCGTGCGCGGCGCGCACGATAATCGCCGAGCTCAGGTCATTCACCAATAAGTGGAAAAAGGCCACCAGCACATACAGCACCAGAAACGCTTCGGTAAAAATACGCAGCCCGAACTGCTGGCGAAATTTCACCAGCAGCAGGTTGATGGAGATATTGCCCATCACGTAGACCGCCGGTAACCAGGCTATTTCGGTTGACCAGGCCCCAAAGGTTCCTTGCAAATTGCTCAGGTTAGCGGTGACCAGCGCATTACTCAGCGCGCCCGTCAGGGAGATCAGCAGGCCGATCAGGCCAAAGGCAATACGTTTATGCCCCGGATGCAGGGGCGTGGAGGGCGAGCCAGGCAGCATCGGTTTTTCATGCGGCTGCCAGTCGCGGGGGACATAGGGACTCGTTTTGCGGCGTGGCATCGAATTACAGCGCCTCGGCGCGCTCAAGCAGCTGTACCAGCACCCGGTGCGTCACCGCCAGTTCGTGCCGATCGATGTTGCCCAACCATTCACCGCGCAGATCGTCCGCTTCGCATTTGACGCGCTGCCAGAGCGCCATTCCGGCCGGCGTCACCACCAGTAACCGCTTGCGCCGATCCTCGGCCGGCTGCACGCGCTGCAGCCAGCCCTGGCTGACCAGCCGGTTCACCAGCGAAACGACGCTGGGCCCTTCCAGACCCAGCCGCTCCGCCAGCGCTTTCTGCGTCAGCGGCGCGTCGCTGGCGGCGAGCGTGGACACGGCCAGCCAGCTACTCATACCCAGTCCGGTCTCTTTTAACCGACGGGCAATCGCCTGCCGCCAGGCATGGGCCGTCAAGTGCAGCAAGTGGGAAAACGGGGTTTCAGGATGCATAGTAAAACTTACGCCTTATTCTTAGATATCTAACTAAATCTTCCGCAAGCATAGCGTATCGCCGTCCGGATTGCATCGCCGCCGCGGCCTCTCGCAACGTCACCGCGCGTTTTTTCCTGAACGGCCGTGCCGCCCGCCCTCGACGGAATGTATCGCTACCGGGCGCCGCCCCCTGAAATCCAGATAGTTCTGATTTTTATTGCAATTTATGAGCATTCATGATGATATCTTTACACTTTCTGACATCCGTCGCGTCGTGTATTTTCTCTACTAATGTGCACTGGCGTCACGCCGTTTTTGCTTAACAGGACTTGAAATGAGTAGCTTTACTCAGGATGAGCGCTTTTCAACAGCCAACCGCCCCCACCCGCAGAATCTGCCCCTATTTCCCGAACAGCGTGACGAACTCGACCTGCTGGAAATTGTCGCCCTGCTGCTGCGCCGTAAAAAAACGCTGATTGCGGCCACCGCCGGCGCGCTGGCGCTGGGCGTTGCCGTTAGCATGCTGCTGCCGCAGCGCTGGACCAGCGCCGCCGTGCTGGTTGCTCCGGAGTCACAGCAGATGCGCAGCATTGAGCAGACGCTGACAGAACTCGCGGTGCTGGATATTAAGGTGGATATTACCCCGGACACGCTGCTGTCCGACTTTATGCGCTATTTTGACTCGCGCGACCTGCGTGAGAAATATCTGGTCAATACCACCTATTTTAAAGACCTGGTGCAGGATAAGCATCTGGATGACGCCCAGCGCTATCGACTTATTGATTCGATTCTTGACGGCAATATTATGTCGCACAGTTCGACGCAGGATAAAGGGGCGGACGTTAAGGAGTATCGCTACTACGAGCTGAAGTACAGCGCGGAGACCCCGACCGCAGCCAGAGATCTGCTGCAGGGCTATATTAATTATGTCACCGAAGTGGTGGAGAAAGAGCTGCAGCAGAAAGTTACCTATCAGATCGACCAGGTGAAAAACCGCGCTACCGGTCAGTATAATCTCGATCGCCAGCGGGCGGAGAATGCGCGCGACGTCAAGCTGCAGCGCCTTGGCTATGCGTTACAGATTGCCAACTCTGCCGGCCTGAAAAAGCCGTCGTGGTCAAACGGTACGGTGATTGCCGACGATCCGGACTTCTCGGTCACGCTGGGGGCTGACGGTTTACAGCGCAAGCTGGAAATTGAGAAATCCATTGCCGATGTCAATCTGCTGAACGCCGATTTACAAAATCGTAAGCTGTACCTTGAAAAGCTGAACGCGCTGAAAATCGACAAAATGGATGTGGAGCCGTTTAAATATCTGCGCGAGCCCTACCAGCCAGTGAAAAAAGACAAACCCAAGCGCGCGCTGATTGCCGTGCTGTTTGGTCTGGCGGGCCTGCTGGGCGCCAGCGGTGTGATTCTGATGAACGCGCTGGTCAGCGATCGCCGCCGACGCCCCGACGCCGACGCCTGAATCGAGCACAGATAAACACGCACTTGCGGATGCGTGTTTATTGACTCAGCTCCCCACGCAAATTAACGGGCGGAATCTTGCCTACCGGGATGGGTCGGGTATTTCAGCAAAAAAAATGGCGGGGTGATCCCCGCCATTGTAGCCGTCAGAAACTCATTGCGGTTAAAAATGATACTTCACGCCAAAAGTCACGGTCGTATCGCTGTAGCCTTTCCCTCCCACCTGCTGGCCAACGTTACCCCACATATTCAACTGGTCAGAGAGATCTCCCTCCACACCCAGTTTCAGTTCAGCCACGTTACCAGTACCACCCTGTTTGAAGGTATGGCTACCGGTCGTTTCATGCGACATTTTCACCGCAAAGTCTTTGCTATTGTGAATCCATGTGGCTTCCACGTAAGGTTTAAATACCTGCGAGTGCGGATCTAAGGTCTGGGAGGGCTGAATCATAAATGCTTTCAGCCCCAGACGGGTTTGCAGATTGCCCTCGCCCTGACCTGAAATCAGCGTATTTGAGGCTTCCCGGTGGTCATCTGCTTTTACCCCCATCCAGATTGCCTGTGCTTTAGGCTGGAGATAGAAGTGATAATCCTGGCTTGCACCCACAGAGAAGGTATAGCCACTCTCCAGCGAGGCTGTAAAGCCTTTGGCATCGTATTTTTCTGACGCCAGGCCTTCACCATTCACTTCGTTTTTAAACCAGCTGTATTGAAGCCAGGTATCCACGTATGCCCCGGTATGCGCCTGCTCATCGGCAAACCAGGTACCATAAGTCCCGATGCTATAGCCGTGCGCCGACCCTTTTGAACGGCTGCCAGAAGCCGAGGTTACGGTGTGATTGCTGCTGTTGGCATAGCCGGCCATCAGCCCCAGACGCCACAGATCGCTTTCGCTGCGGCTAAAGCGGAGCACATCTCCCCCCAGCTGCATCACAAAACGATTATCCTGCGTTTTAAAACTGCCGCCGGCATCACGAGAGCGATTATGGCTGCCGGTGCTGCGTAGCCACATCGAGGTGGTTTTTTTCTCACCGGTGATGGCGTCGGTATACCCGGTCTCACCGGAACGATTCTCGAGACTGGTATTAAACAGCGTATTCGCCGCCGCCAGGTTGGCAATGTAACTTCCCGCCTCCGGCCGATCCGGATTATCTGTCCGCAAATACCAGTCGCCGTCGGCCGGATTAATTACGCTTCCCTGATAAAGTTTGTACTCATACGCACCCGCGACCACGCGCCCGTCAAGGGTGAAATTGGCCTCCGACTTGCCTGCGATATCCACGATCTTGATACCATTACTCGTGTAAGCGCCGCGGCCGCCAATATTGTTCACCTTGATGCTGCTGGCACCGCTGGCGTCCCCTTTAATAACCAGACGATCCGTTTCACTGTCATCGCCGGCAAGGACCGTATCGAACAACACCCGGCTACCCTGCTGACCAACGTAATTACCCTGGATCGTTAAATCAGCGTAGCGATCTCCCGTTAGCGCATGCGGCATAATCACTCGCCCGGCGTTATCGATATTGCCATTCACTACGCCAAATCCACCGAGTGCCCCCGCTTTTTCTATGGTGACATGGCTGGTCAGGACGACCGGCGCGGAGATATTCCGGGCGGTGAGCTTGCTGTCACCGGAGACAGAGGTTTGCGAAGCGGTAGTTTTTACCGTTCCGGCGCCCAGCTGAATGAGACCATTTTTAATCAGGGTATTCCCCACCGTTACCGCATTGTCGGCAAACGTCAGCGTTCCACTGCCCTGCTTGATCAAATCACCACTGCCGCTCAGCTGATTGTTGAAGTCCCAGTCACTGGTAACATCCAGAATTAACTGGCCATTGTTTTTCACCTCAGCGCCCCCCAACTGCCCGGCCCGGCGGGCAGTCAGTGACGTGTTTTCAGCCAGAGAAAATACGCCGGAATACTGGCTGTTCATACCACTCAGCTCAATCGCCGCCTTATTTTGCAACTGCACGTCCCCCGTTCCACTCAGACTATTAGCAAACAGGCCCCGGGCACCGTTCAGGATTAGCGTCCCCTGATTCGCGATATTTCCGCTACCCAGTCCGGAGGCCTGATTCAGAAGCACACTGGCGGCGCGGCTAATCGCCGTGCTCGCGGTAAACGCGCTGTTCGCCTGGCTAACCTTGAGCGTCCCCGCTGAGAGATTAAGCTGACCGCTACCGGCCAGATCACCCTCAAGTTGTCCGCCGTTTACGATCGTAACGTTACCCCCGTTAAGATTAAAGCGGCTAGCGGCCTGCGTATTAAGCTGACCTACGGTCTGGCGTGTTGCATTGATATCGACTAGCGTACCGGCAGACATTTCCAGCGCCGAGGTCTGTCCAAGCGCGTGACTGGCCTCCAGCCGTAATCCTCCTTTACTGACCCAGGTTGCGCCAGTGTAGTCATTATTCGCGTTGGCCAAAGCGAATATTGCGCCATCAGTCAGTCCGGCAATCGCCAGATCGCCACTGCCGGATATTTTTGCCGACAGGCCGTTTGACGGTTGACCGTTAAGGGATTCTGTCGCCTGTAAGTTCAGCGCATCCTCCCCCCGAGCCAGCAGATTGATCGCCTTGAGCCCGTAATTCACATACAGGCCGTCCTGACCATTACCCGTCGTCAGGCCGTAATCAAACAGGCCCATGGCCGATGGCGCACTGGCGCCTTCGTTAGATAACGCAGACTGAACAGGCTGAGTAATTAACTGGCCGTTGCTATCCGTCAGGGTTAACTCCTGGCCAGTTCCCGTCGCGCTGCCGTGAACCAAATCAATCAGAACCAGCCCTTCATCAAGCTCTGACAGGGTTTTCCCCTCGATCCCTGGCGTAACATTGGTCGGCAGATTGATCTGTACGGTGCCACCGCCGGTAACGTCAATGCGATTTGTCTCAACGGTGCCCGAAGACACAAACTCACCGGACTGGTCAATGATATTGTTAAACTTAATGGTGCCGCCGTTCATCGTCAGCCCGGCGATGTTCTGTACGCCGTCAGCAACATTCAGCTCGCTATTTTTGGACAGCGTCAAATTTGCCAGGCTGAGGGCCGCGGCATTTTCGTCGTTTAATGTCATCCCGGTATCGAGCAAATTGACCTTACCGGCAAATGCCGAACCGGTATTATCACCGAATGTGAATGCATCGCCGCCTGACTCTACGTTCAGCGTGCCATTGCCCGTCAGCGCATGATTGAAGCCCTGCAGTCCAGCAAGCGTTAGTGCGCTTTGATCGCTGATGCTGACGCTGATTGTCTTATCCACCCGGTAGTCAGCAGCCAGAGTGGCCGCCGCCTTGTTGGCAAGGCTCAGACGACCATTGCCAACGACATCATTAGTCAATGTTCCCTGATAGCCTGACAGGATAAGCGTATCAAGCGCTCCCGCCAGTGACACGCGTGCGTCTTTACCCAACTGACTCTGCGAACCGACCCGCAACGTACTGCTTCCACTCAGATCATACTGTCCGGCGAAGCCGTCGTTTTTAGCGGTTAATTGCACGCTGGCCCGATCTCTCAGGGCAACAACACTGTCCCGAACGCCTGTCAGCGCGTGGTTAATCGCGCCATTCACGCCACGCATAACCAACGCGGCCGCGCTGCCATCCAGAGACACGCTGGCGGCATCGGCCCCCAGATTACTGGCCTGACGAATGGTTAAGGAAGCCTCATCACTGACGTGATGCACACCGGTAAATGTGCTGTTGCCCGCCAGCGTTGTCGCCGCATTGACGTTCACGCGCCCGGCACCGGCCAGTGCATTTTGCAGCATCAACCCATCGACGTTCAGATTCAGTGCTCCCTCCACGTCAATATTGCTGCTACCGAGACTGCCGCTATCGCTCAGTGAAATGGCAGCGCCGTCGGTGATGGCGATATTACCGCTCAAATTGTCATTAGTACCCGATACGGAAAGCTCGCCACCGACGATGGTGAGCGTACCTTCGCCTTTCAGTCCGTCTTCGGCGCGGATTCGACCACCACTGTTGATGATCAGCTCACCGCTATCCAGCGACACGCTACCGCTGTTGTTCAGCTCACCGATAGTCTGTTTAAAGCCATTCAGACGCGTAGTTGCTCCCTCATTAATGTTCAGTGTCGATGTTTGACCCAATGCGCCGTTAGCGCCCAACAGCAACTCTCCCCCGGTGACCGTCGTGCTGCCTGTATAACGGTTATGACCATTCGCGATCGTGATAGCCCCACGTGATGCGTCAATGTTCAAACCACCATCACCCGATAATGACGCGTTTAGCGTGTGATTGGATGCAGCATCGCCGCTCTCCAGCAGCAGCGCGTTCGCGCCGTCCGACATTAACGTCAGCGCTGTCAGCCCGTATTTGACGTACAGTCCGTTGTCGTTACCTTTATTGGTGGTTAAGCCGTAACTGTATGTGGCATTAGCAACAATCTCATCGCCCTGCGTGATGGCAGTAGAGACCGTCTGCTCATCGGCACTCACAGGTGTGCCGTTAATACTGAGCCGCATATCATTAACGTTACCGCTGACTTGCTTAGCATTCACCAGGGTCATCAGCACATCGCCTCGATCCTGATCGAGGATCGAAACCCCGGGTGCTGCCGGCACGCCGACATTTTCCCACTCCGCGTTACCGTTTACCGCAATCTCTCCGCCGTTTAACGTCAGCGGGTCAACGTTAACAATGCCATTCGCTTTTGACTGCGGTGCATCAACCTCAAATACCAGCTTACCGCCGCTAACGTTCAGATTATTCAGCGTGCTATCCGTGCTACCGACCTGGGTTACGCTGCCCTGATTCAGCTGCAGCGTTGCATTGGTCAGCGCACTGAGGTTGTCCGCATTCAGAGCGAACAGTGTATCGGTCAGCGTAACCTGACCGACAAAGGCATCGCCGGTATTTGAACCAAAATTGAAGGCCTGATTGCCGGCACTCACGTTCAGCGCCCCGCCGCCGGTCAGCGCCTGGTTAAAGCCGCTCAGCCCCGCCAGCGTCAGCGCGCTGTCCGCGCCTACATTCACCCCAACCTCCGACCCCAGCCCCTCCGTGCCGCTCAGCGTCACCGCCGACCCGTCGCTCAGCCGCAGCTGACCGCTCCCGGCTACCCGGTTGCCAAACGCGCCGCGCCAGCCCGCCAGGCTCAGCGCGCTGTCCGGCCCGCCCAGCGTCACGCCGGACTGCCCTCCCAGATTGTCCGCGCCCTGCGCGCGCAGCACGCTGCCCGCCTCCACCGCCCAGGCGCCCAGGAAGCCCGCGTTATTTCCGCCCACCGACGCCAGGCTCCCGCCCGTCAGGCTCACCGTGCTCCCCGYCGTCCCCGACAGCGCGTTGTTTATCGCCCCGCTCAGCGCGCTCAGCTCCAGCCGCGCGCCGTCCGCGCTCAGGTTCACCGTCGCACCGTCGCCGCCCAGGCTCGCCGGGGACGCTACCGTCAGCGCGCCGTCCGCGCCCACCGCGTGCGCCCCGCTGAACCCGCCGTTGCTGCCGCTCAGCGTCACCGCCGCGTCGGTGTTGACGGTCCCCGCGCCGCTCAGCGCGTTGCCCAACGTCTGCGCCGCCTGCAGGTTCAGCGTCCCGCCGTCCGCCACGTCCACCGCCGCCGCGCCCAGCGCGCCCGCACCGCTCAGGGTCAGGCTCGCCCCCTTACCGACCGCCGCGCTGCCCGACAGGCCCGCGTTGGCCTGCRACAGCAGCAGYTCGCCGCCCGTCAGCACCAGCCGCCCGTCGCCGGTCAGGCCGCCGGCCGCCGTCGAACTGCCGCCGTCCGTCAGCGTCAGCGCGCCGCCGCCGATGTCCACCGTGCCGCCATTGGCCAGCGCGCCGCTGGTCAGCGCGCCGTTCTCGCCGAGGGTCACCGCGCCGTTGTTGGTCAGCGCCCCCAGCGTCTGGGCCCGGCCGCTGAGGTTAAACGCCGCGCCCGCCGCCGTGGTCAGCTGCGCGGTGTTCCCCAGCGCGCTGTCGCTGCCCGCCACCACCGTGCCGGCGTCAATTGACGTCGCGCCGGTGTAGTTATTTTCCGCATTGCTCAGCGTCAGCGTCCCGCCGGCGGCGTTCAGCG
>NZ_MRBS01000013.1 GCF_001922585.1 Pantoea sp. 1.19
AATCTGAGCCATGATCAAACTCTTCAATTAAAAAGCTTGATGCTCAAAGAATTAAACTTCGTAATGAATTACGTGTTCACTCTTGAGACTTGATATTTTTGAGCCCGGAGGCTTTTGATATCTGTCCTGTGAGTGCCCACACAGATTGTCTGATAAATTGTTAAAGAGCAGTGAGTTAGGCGCTTTCGCTTGCTAACTCGAGGTGGCGTATATTACGCTTTCCTCCTTCAGAGTCAACCTCTTTTTCAGAAGTTTTTCTCCGGCGGCGCCGGTGAATCCCGGGCCTCTGCACCGCACCTGCCGCGAGGCCGTTGTGCCGTGTCAGTGGAGGCGCATTATAGGGATCCGATTTCAGAGCGCAAGGGCTAATTTCAGAAAAAACACCAACCGCTCACTTTCCACGCACCAATATCATAAAAACACCTGTTCACGCTGCTTTTACCCACAAAAATGGGCCCGCAGGCCCATTTTGAGGTCAGACACGCTACTGCCTGGCCACGATATGTCCATCCTCGACGTCCATATTGATGGTTTTGCCCGGTAACAGCGCTCCGGAGAGGATTTGCTGCGCCAGCGGGTTTTCGATCTCCTGCTGAATGGCCCGCTTTAATGGCCGCGCACCGTAGACCGGATCGTAGCCATTTTTACCCAGCAGCTGCAGGGCCTCACCCGAGATGTGCAGCGCGAAGCCGCGCTCGGCGAGGCGATCGTACAGCCGCTGCAGCTGAATCCGGGCAATCGAGGCAATGTGCTGCTCGCCAAGCGGATGGAAGACCACCAGCTCATCGATACGGTTAATGAACTCGGGGCGGAAGTGCTGACCAACCACGCTCATCACCAACGCTTTCATATCGGCGTAATCCAGGTGGCCAAACCGTTCCTGAATCAGATCCGAGCCGAGGTTCGAGGTCATGATCACGACCGTGTTGCGAAAATCGACCGTTCTGCCCTGGCCATCGGTCAGGCGTCCGTCGTCCAGCACCTGCAGCAGGATATTGAATACGTCCGGATGTGCTTTTTCCACTTCGTCCAGCAAAATCACTGAATAGGGACGGCGGCGCACCGCTTCGGTCAGATAGCCCCCCTCTTCATAACCGACATACCCCGGAGGCGCCCCGACCAGGCGCGAAACCGAATGCTTCTCCATAAACTCGGACATGTCGATACGCACCATAGCGTCGTCGCTGTCGAACATAAAGTTAGCCAGCGCCTTGCACAGCTCGGTTTTGCCCACCCCGGTAGGACCGAGGAACAGGAAAGAGCCAATCGGACGGTTCGGATCCGCCAGCCCGGCGCGACTGCGGCGGATAGCATTGGAGACGGCTTCAACCGCTTCATCCTGACCAATCACCCGCTGGTGCAGCTCTTTCTCCATCCGCAGCAGCTTATCCCGCTCCCCTTCCATCATCCGGGAGACCGGGATACCGGTCCAGCGCGCCAGCACATCGGCAATTTCCACGTCGGTTACGCGATTGCGCAACAGACGCATGGTTTTACCTTCCGACTGGGTAGCGGCCGCCAGCTGTTTTTCCAGCTCGGGAATTTTGCCGTACTGCAGTTCTGACATTTGTGCCAGATCGCCGGTACGTCGCGCCTGCTCCATTTCTAACTTCGCCTGCTCCAGTGCGGCCTTGATATGTTGAGTACCGGAGAGCTCGGCTTTTTCCGCTTTCCACTCTTCTTCCAGCTCGGCATACTCACGCTCTTTGTGCCCCAGCTCATCTTCCAACATCGTCAGACGCTTAACGCTGGCTTCATCCGACTCTTTCTTCAGCGCCTGCTGCTCCAGCTTCAGCTGGATGATGCGACGCTCCAGCCTATCGAGCGCCTCGGGCTTCGAATCGATCTGCATGCGAATGCTGGATGCCGCTTCGTCGATCAGGTCAATGGCTTTATCCGGCAGCTGGCGGTCGGCAATGTAGCGGTGCGACAGCGTCGCCGCGGCGACGATCGCCGGGTCGGTGATTTGCACGTGGTGGTGCAGCTCGTAGCGCTCTTTTAATCCGCGCAGGATCGCGATGGTATCTTCCACCGTCGGCTCCGCCACGTACACTTTCTGGAAACGGCGCTCGAGGGCCGCGTCTTTTTCAATATATTGACGATATTCATCGAGCGTGGTCGCGCCTACGCAGTGCAGCTCACCGCGCGCTAATGCGGGCTTTAGCATATTCCCGGCATCCATCGCGCCGTCGGCCTTACCGGCTCCGACCATGGTATGCAGTTCATCGATAAACAGAATGACGTTGCCTTCCTGTTTGGCGAGATCGTTAAGCACCCCTTTTAACCGCTCTTCAAATTCACCACGGTACTTAGCTCCCGCCACCAGCGCGCCCATATCCAGCGCCAGCACCCGGCGGCCCTTCAGGCCCTCCGGCACTTCACCATTGATAATGCGCTGCGCCAGTCCTTCTACGATCGCCGTTTTACCGACGCCGGGCTCACCAATCAGCACCGGGTTATTTTTGGTACGACGCTGGAGCACCTGAATAGTCCGGCGAATCTCTTCATCGCGGCCTATTACCGGATCAAGTTTGCCGGCCTCAGCGCGCTCGGTGAGATCGATGGTGTATTTTTTTAATGCCTGCCGCTGATCTTCAGCGCCCTGATCGTTCACGCTCTCTCCTCCACGCAGCTGCTCAATCGCCGCGCTGATTTTTTCACTGCTGGCCCCTGCCGCTTTCATTAAATCACTCAGCGAACCGCGGGACTCCATTGCGGCGAGTACAAACAGTTCGGATGAGATAAAGTTGTCACCGCGCTTCTGCGCCAGTTTGTCGCAGAGGTTAAGCAGACGGACTAAGTCAGAAGAGGGTTGCACGTCGCCCTCGGTCCCCTCCACTTGCGGTAAGCGGCTGATGGCTTGCTCAAGGCTGGTGCGCAGCGCGGCGGCATCGACGCCGGCGGTGGTTAATAATGGACGTACCGATCCGCCTTCCTGCGTCAGTAACGCACTCATCAGATGCAGCGGTTCGATAAACTGGTTGTCGCGCCCCAGCGCCAGTGACTGGGCGTCGGCAAGGGCTAACTGAAATTTGTTGGTAAGACGATCCAGACGCATTCTTTCCCCCTACAGGTCAAATTGCTACTGGAGATTAAATGAGGTCATCCCTCAAATATTCAAGGTTATTGACCTGCAAAAAGGTGAAAAAACACACACCCTGGACCGTCTTGAGGCGCAAGATTAACTCAGCCAGAGCAAACTTGCCATACGGCCGGTAACGCCATCGCGTCTGTAGGAGAAAAAGTGAGCGGACTCCGTCAGCGTACAGTGGTCACCACCGCTCACTGAAGCCACGCCCGCCGCGGAAAGACGCCGCCGCGCCAGCTGAAAAATATCCGCCAAAAATTTTTCACCGCGCGGCCGAAATGCCTCCGCGGCGTACGGATCGCCGGCGCAAAATGCCGCGCGCACTTCGGCACCGACCTCAAAAGCCAGCGGCCCGATTGCCGGCCCCAGCCAGGCGTGGATCTCGCCGGCCGGCGCGCGAAATCGGCGCAGCGTCGCCTCCAGTATCCCCGCCTGCAGCCCGCGCCAGCCGGCGTGAGCCGCCGCGACTTCGCGACCATCAGCGGAGCAGAACAGCACCGGCAGACAGTCAGCCGTCATAACCGCACAGACCACGCCGGGCGTCGCGGTATAAACGGCATCAGCACGGCGCTGCGCCGGCGGCTGGTGCGTCAGCGTCAGCACGTCGGTACCGTGTACCTGCTCCAGCCATACCGGCGGCCCCGGCAGCGCCAGCGCATCGACCAGACGCTGCCGGTTTTCCGCCACCGCCGCCGGATCATCGCCGACGTGCCCGCCCACATTCAGGCTGTGCCAGTTTCCCTGACTGACCCCACCGTCGCGCCGGGTTGACCACGCGCGCACGTTCGTCGGAGCCGGCCAGGCGGGCAGAAGCGGCGCAATCACAGCCAGTCCAGCTGATCTTTAAACTGTTCCGTATCCGCCTTCAGCGCCGCAATCAGCTCAATCATGTCCTGCGGCAGGGGCGCGTGCCACTCCATCTCAATGCCGCTGATGGGATGATACAGGCGTAGCATGGTCGCGTGCAGCGCCTGGCGATCGAAGCCGCGCAGCGCGGAAATAAAGGCTTCGGAGGCTCCCTTCGGCGGACGCGGGCGGCCACCGTACAGCGGATCGCCCACCAGCGGATGGTTGATGTGCGCCATATGGACGCGAATTTGGTGCGTACGGCCGGTCTCCAGCCGCAGACGCAGGCGGGTGTGCGCGCGAAAGTGCTCCATGATGCGGTAGTGGGTCGTCGCCGGTTTCCCCATGGGATGGACGGCCATGTGGGTACGCTTGGTTGAGTGACGACTGATCGGCTGATCCACCGTGCCGCCTGCGGTCATCGTACCCATGGCGACCGCTTCATATTCGCGGGTGATTTCACGCAGCTGCAGTGATTCAACCAGGTGCGTTTGTGCCGGAACGGTTTTCGCCACCACCATCAGGCCGGTGGTGTCTTTATCCAGCCGGTGAACGATTCCGGCGCGCGGCACATCAGCAATCTGCGGGTAATGATGCAGCAGTGCGTTCAGTACCGTGCCATCGGGATTACCGGCTCCGGGATGGACAACCAGCCCGCGCGGCTTATTGATAACCAGGATATCGTCATCCTCGTAAACGATATCGAGCGCGATATTCTGCGGTTCCCAGCGGGCTTCCTCTTCAATTTCGGCAATTATTTCAACGTGTTCTCCCCCCAGCACTTTCTCTTTTGGGGTGGTGGCCGGCTGGCCGTTGACGTGTACTTGCCCGCTCAGGATCCACTCTTTTATGCGCGAGCGTGAATAATCAGGGAACATTTCCGCCAAAGCCTGATCTAAGCGTTGTCCGAGTTGCGATTCGGACACCGTTGCGGTGAGTTGTACTTGTTGTGCCATAGACAGCTTCTTCGTTAACGTTGGGTTTTACGGCAATGCCGTTTAAGATAATGTGCTATTGTACCTGGTCACTTGCGGAAGCTTAACGGACAGCTTCCCGAATAACACTCTGAGGATAATCAAATCGTCATGACGCGTATGAAATATCTGGTGGCTGCAGCCACGTTGAGCCTGGCGCTGGCGGGCTGCTCCAGCTCAAAGGATACGGTGCCTGACAGCCCGCCATCCGAGCTGTATGCCACGGCTCAGCAAAAACTGCAGGACGGTAACTTTAAAGGAGCAATAACGCAACTGGAAGCGCTGGATAACCGCTATCCTTTTGGTCCCTACTCCCAACAAGTGCAGCTGGATTTGATTTACGCCTATTACAAGAATGCCGATTTGCCGTTGGCTCAGGCGTCAATAGACCGCTTCATGCGTCTCAACCCTACGCATCCCAACATCGATTACGTGCTGTACATGCGCGGATTGACCGATATGGCGTTGGATGACAGCACCCTGCAGGGCTTCTTCGGCGTCGATCGTTCCGATCGCGATCCGGAGCATGCGCGCAACGCCTTTAAAGACTTCGGCCAGCTGCTGCGCGGGTATCCGAACAGTCAGTACGCAGCCGATGCCCGCAAGCGCATGATCTTCCTAAAAGATCGCCTGGCTAAACACGAGCTCGCCGTGGCGCAGTTCTACACTAAACGCGGGGCTTACGTCGCCGTCGTTAACCGCGTTGAGCAGATGCTGCGGGATTATCCGGATACCGCGGCCACCCGCGAGGCGCTGCCGCTGATGGAGAATGCCTATCGTCAGATGCAGCTGAACGCCGAAGCGGATAAAGTCGCGAAGCTGATCGCCGCTAACGATCCGGCCTGACGGCACGCCCTCTGGCAGGAAAAAAGCAGCCGACGGGCTGCTTTTTTTATCGCGCGCTGGCGACATATCCTGACTATAGTGACCTGTTCTGCCGTTGGCGACAACCTTTTTTGCCGGTTTTAGCCGCGCGTCTCGCAGAAATGCCAGCTTGACAAAAAGTGACAAAAATAAGTGATTTAGATCATACTTTTTCACCGTATTCGCGGTATGCTGGATTCACCAAGACGGAAATGACAGAGAGGTAAGACTATGATTCTGAACATTACCAGCAAGCAAATGGATATTACTCCGGCCATCCGCCAGCATGTCGAAGACCGTCTCGCCAAACTTGAAAAATGGCAAACTGACCTGATAAACCCGCACATCGTTCTGTCGAAAGAACCGAAAGAATTCGTCGCCGATGCCAGCATCAATACCCCTAACGGTCAGCTTGTCGCCAGCGCCAAACATGAAGACATGTATGTCGCCATCAATGACCTGATCAACAAGCTGGAGCGCCAGCTCAATAAAGTGCAGCATAAGGGGGAAGCGCGCCGCGCCTCCGCCAGCGTCAAGGACCTGAGCGTCGACGTCCCCACCGAGTGAGCCTTATCCGGCTCGCGTTAACGCGCCCCAGGGCGCGTTTTTTATTGACAGTCCGTTTTGTCAGCGGTTAAGTTAGCCCTTTAATCCGTCGCGGACAGCCCAATGCATACGACTCCGTTTTTCTTCGCTTTCTTTTTTACCTTCCCCTGATCCGGGAGGCCTTTCGTCGCATCAGAAAGCAAGCGAAGACGAACAGCAAAGCCTCCCCAACCGGGAGGCTTTTTTATTTCTGCTAAACAACAGGGACTACTATGAGCACGAACAATCCGCTGCTGGCGCTGCGCGATAAAATCAGCGCGGTGGATCAGCAGCTGCTGGGCCTGCTGGCCGAACGCCGCCGTTTGGCCCTCGACGTCGCCCGCGCCAAGATGGCCACTCAGCGGCCGGTACGCGACATCGATCGCGAGCGTGACCTGCTGGAACAGCTGATTACGCAGGGCAAAGATCATCAGCTTGACGCACACTTTATTACCCGCCTGTTTCAGCTGATCATTGAAGACTCGGTGCTGACTCAGCAGGCCCTGCTGCAAAAACAGCTGAATACCCCGCAGCAGCAGTCGGCCCGCATAGCCTTTCTCGGCCCGAAAGGCTCCTACTCCCACCTCGCGGCGCGTAACTACGCGGCTCGTCACTTTGCTCAGGTGATTGAGTGCGGCTGCCTGAAGTTTCACGAGATTTTGGCTCAGGTCGAAAGCGGTCAGGCTGACTATGCGGTTCTGCCGATTGAAAATACCAGCTCCGGCGCCATCAATGACGTTTACGATTTGCTTCAGCAAACCCGCCTGTCGATCGTTGGCGAAATGACCATCCCGATTGACCACTGCGTGCTGGTCTCCGGCAGCACCGATCTGCAGCACATCGAGACCGTCTACAGCCATCCGCAGCCTTTCCAGCAGTGTAGCCAGTTTCTGCAGCGCTTCCCGCACTGGAAAATCGACTACACCGAGAGCACCGCGGCCGCAATGGAAAAAGTTGCTGCACTGGGTTCACCGCGCGTCGCCGCGCTGGGCAGCGAGGCCGGGGGGGCGCTGTATGGCCTGCAGGTGTTGGAACGCAACCTGGCCAATCAGAGCCAGAACATTACCCGCTTTATCATTCTGGCGCGCAAGCCGGTGACCGTATCATCGCAGGTGCCGGCCAAAACCACGCTGATTATGGCTACCGGCCAGCAGGCCGGTGCGCTGGTGGAAGCGCTGCTGGTATTGCGCAACCACGGCCTCATCATGAGCAAGCTGGAGTCGCGCCCGATCAACGGTAACCCGTGGGAAGAGATGTTCTACCTCGATGTGCAGGGCAACCTGCATTCGGCGCCGATGCAGCAGGCGCTGCGTGAACTGGGCGAGATTACCCGCTCGCTTAAGGTGCTTGGTTGTTACCCCAGTGAAAACGTGGTGCCGGTCGATCCCACCTGAGCGGTATAAAAAAAGGCATCCAGCTGGATGCCTTTCTGGTGCGTGCGCCGATAGCTTTACGGCCGGCTGTCGTTAGCCTGGCGCAGTAGCGTCCGGCTCTCGGCCTGGAAGCGCGGCGCATAATCGCCAAACCAGTGGGCAATGCGGCGAAAGCTGCTGATAAACGCCTGCTTATCCCCCTGCTCCAGCAGAGCGATCGCCTCACCAAAGCGCTGATGGTAACGCTTAATGAGCGCCAGGTTGCTCTCTGACGACATGATAATATCGGCGTATAGCTGCGGATCCTGGGCAAATAGCCGTCCTACCATGGCCAGCTCCAGCCGGTAAATGGGCGAGGAGAGCGCCAGCAGCTGGGCAAGCTGGGCATTTTCTTCGGCGAGGTGCAGGCCGTAAGCAAAGGTCGTAAAGTGGCGTAGCGCCTGAATAAACGCCATATTCTGGTCGTGTTCCACAGCGCTGGTACGATGCAGGCGCGCGCCCCAAACCTGAATCTGCTCCAGCAACCACTGATACGCCTCCGGCTGACGGCCGTCGCACCATACCACCACCTGTTTGGCCAGGCTGCCGATATCCGGGCCGAACATCGGATGCAGACCCAGCACCGGTCCGCGGTGCGCTGCCAGCATTGCCTGCAGCGGGCGGTTTTTGACCGACGCGAGGTCCACCAGGATGCAGTCATCCGGCAGCCTGGGCAGGCGGGCAATCACGCTCTCGGTCAGATGAATAGGCACGCTGACGATCACCATGCCGGCATCGGCCAGCAGCGTGTCCGCCGCTGCCCAGTCTTCTTTATCCAGCACGCGCACCTGATAACCGGAGAGGGTCAGCATCTTTGCAAACAGGCGGCCCATCTGCCCGTGTCCGCCGACGATAACCACCGGCCGCAGCGCCGGGTTAAGGGTTTTAAACCCCTTGTCGTTCTCGCTGGAGTAGGATTCGCGCATGATGCGGCGCAGCACGTCCTCGATAAGATCGGGCGGGACACCGAGGGCCGCCGCTTCGTCACGCCGCGAAGCCAGCATGCTGGCTTCGCGCTCGGGCACATAGATGGGCAAACCGTAGCGGCTTTTTACTTCGCCCACTTCGGCCACCAGCGCCAGCCGTCTGGCCAGCAGGTCGAGTAATGTTTTGTCCACCTCATCGATTTGATCGCGTAGCGCGGTCAGTTCAGCCACCATCGTGTGTTTATCCTCTCAGGCCAGTCGCGCCGTCAGTACATCCTGCAAATCCCGGTGAAGGTCGCGCAGCAGGCGATCGGTGGTTTCCCAGTTGATGCAGGCATCCGTGACTGAGACGCCGTAGCGCATCTCGCTGCGCGGCTGTTCAGAGGACTGGTTACCTTCATGGAGATGGCTTTCCAGCATCAGCCCCATAATCGAACGGTTACCATCGCGAATTTGCGCAATCGCAGACTCGGCCACGCCGGACTGACGGCGGAAATCTTTATTCGAATTACCGTGACTGCAATCTATCATCAAGGCCGGACGGAGTCCCGCCTGAATCATCTCTTTTTCACACTGAGCCACATCTTCCGGGCCGTAGTTTGGCTGCTTACCGCCGCGCAGGATCACGTGGCCATCGGGATTGCCCTGGGTTTGCAGCAAGCATACCTGCCCGGCCTGATTAATGCCGACAAAGCGATGGGGCATGGCGGCAGCCTTCATCGCATTGATCGCCGTGGCAAGGCTGCCGTCGGTCCCGTTCTTAAAGCCTACCGGCATTGACAGCCCGGAGGCCATTTCGCGGTGGGTTTGCGATTCGGTGGTGCGCGCACCGATGGCTGACCAGCTGAACAGATCGCCAAGGTACTGCGGACTGTTAGGATCCAGCGCTTCAGTAGCCAGCGGCAGCCCCATTTCGACCAGCGACAGCAATAGCTGGCGGGCCATATGCAGGCCGGCTTCCATATCAAACGAGTTATCCATGTAGGGATCGTTGATCAGCCCTTTCCAACCGACAGTTGTACGGGGTTTTTCAAAATAGACACGCATCACGATATACAGCCGATCCTTCAGCTGTACGGAAAGATCGTTTAACCGCCGGGCATACTCCAGCGCGGCCTCAGGATCGTGAATAGAGCAGGGGCCACACACGACCAGCAGTCGGGGATCGCGACCTGCCGTAATGTCCGCGATTGTCTGCCGTGATGCCGCGATCTGCGCCTCTAGCGCCGCGCTCAGCGGAAACTTCGCTTTCAGTTCATCCGGCGTGATTAATACCTGTTCACCGGCGATATGGACGTTATTGACAGTGTCTTTTTGCATAATGCGATCCTTTTGCTCCCGTTGGCGTGTTCATCGATCCTCAGCGAGGAGCCATCACTGTATCACACGACGTAATCAAATCAATCCACATATGTACCGAATTTATTCCACCAATAAAAATTAACGCAGATTTAGTTATTTATTTCATGTAAAACATATAGTTATATAAAAAGAGTGAGCCTTATACTGTAAATTATAATTTACACTTCTTGCGATACATTAATTTTGTGCTGCGTGTATTTAGCCAGTAAGCTGAATTCATGTGCTGATAGCAGGAGGTTATATGCACCCTCTCCATTTTCGCCCGCTGGAGCACGGCGACGCGCCGGCGTTTGCTCAGGCGGTCAATGCATCACTGGATACCCTGCTGCCCTGGATGTGTTGGGCTCATGCGGGTTACACCGAAGCCGACGCCACGGCGTGGATTACCCTGACCCAGGTGCAGCGCAGGCTGGGTGAAGCCGATGAGCTGGGGATCTTTAGCGAGGATGGTCAGCTCCTCGGAGGAGCAGGCTTACGCTTTAGTAGCGATCCGCAGGGGCTCACTGCCATCGGTTACTGGGTACGCAGCGCGGCGCAGAATCAGGGCATCGCCACGCAGGCGGTCAACTATCTCGCGCGGCTGGCAATCCCCGCGGGCGCCAGCGGCCAGCTGGAGATCCTTGTAGCCGAGCAGAACCTTGCCAGCCGTCGGGTAGCGGAAAAATCCGGCGCGCGTCTGGTCGGCATGCGTTTTGGCCTGATCGTCCTTGATAGCGGCCCGGTCAATACTGCCGTTTATCACCTGAGCCGCACCGCGCGTCCGCGCCCGGCATAGCCGCGCGCCCAGGCAGACAAAAAAGGGGCTGGCCATTGGCCAACCCCTTGTTTGCTATTAACTTTTGGATGCAGCGTAAGCTGTATCTTAGTTAAGACGCTCTTTGATACGAGCAGACTTACCAGTACGCTCACGCAGGTAGTACAGTTTGGCCTGACGTACGGCACCGCGACGTTTCACCGTGATGCTGTCGATCACTGGAGAGTGAGTCTGGAACACACGCTCAACGCCTTCGCCGTTGGAAATTTTGCGAACAGTGAATGCAGAATGCAGACCGCGGTTACGAATAGCGATAACCACGCCCTCGAATGCCTGCAGACGTTTTTTGGAACCTTCAACAACCCATACTTTCACTTCCACGGAGTCACCCGGGCGGAAGGACGGTACGTCCTGCTTCATCTGCTCTTGTTCAAGTTGCTTGATAATGTTGCTCATAATTTACTCTCTAATCCTGGGTAAACTGATATTCGGACGGCGTAGCCAGTCCCTCATCGTTGTGCTGCTGACGCCACTCCTGCTGGAATGTGCGAAGCAGCTTTGCTTGCTCTTCAGTCAGAGCCAGGTTTTCCAGAAGTTCAGGTCTTCTCAGCCAGGTACGGCCCAGCGACTGTTTCAGGCGCCAGCGACGAATCTCGGCATGGTTGCCCGACAGCAGAACTGGCGGCACCTCCATCCCTTCTAACACTTCAGGGCGGGTATAGTGAGGACAATCCAGCAGGCCATCCGAGAACGAATCCTCGTCGGCTGACGCCTGTTTTCCCAGTACCCCCGGCACCAGCCGGGAAACCGAGTCAATCAGCGTCATTGCCGGTAACTCACCACCGCTGAGCACGTAATCGCCGACAGACCACTCTTCGTCGATCTCGGTTTGGATCACACGCTCATCGATCCCTTCATAGCGGCCACATACCAGAATCAGCTTCTGATGGGTCGCCAGCTCGCAAACGCCCTGTTGGTCCAGTTTGCGCCCCTGAGGTGACAGATAAATCACCTTAGCACCCTCTCCTGCCGCCGCTTTCGCTGCGTGGATTGCATCCCGTAAGGGCTGCACCATCATCAGCATTCCCGGTCCACCGCCGTAGGGACGATCGTCCACGGTACGATGGCGGTCGTGCGTGAAGTCACGCGGACTCCAGCTGTGAATGCTGAGCAGGCCATTTTTTACTGCCCGGCCCGTTACCCCATACGCAGTAATCGCATGAAACATCTCCGGAAAGAGGCTGATAACACCTATCCACATAGAGTGTCCCGTGGTTTTACCGTGATCGTCGGGGGTCAAAAACCAGGATCCCAGTCTACTTCAATCGTGCCAGTAGCGAGATCGACATTCTTGATAACCTGTTGTTCCAGAAACGGAATTAACCGTTCCTTTGCACCGAAAGCGTCTTTCAGGTTTGCCTTAACGACCAGTACGTCGTTTGAGCCGGTTTCCATCAAATCAATGACTTTACCCAGCGCGTAGCCTTGTACGGTCACCACCTGGCAGCCCATCAGGTCTTTCCAGTAGTAGTTACCGTCGTTCAGCTCAGGCAGCTGCGTGCTGTCGACCACGATTTCCGCGTTAGTCAGTCGCGCCGCCGCATCACGATCGTCAATGCCGTTGACTTTGATGATCATGTCCTGATTGTGGTGTTTCCAGCCTTCCAGCTCAATCTGCTGCCAGTGTCCGGCGCGCTGAATAAACCACGGCTGGTAATCAAAAATGCTTTCGGCATCTTCGGTGGAAGAAAACACTTTGAGCCAACCCCGAATGCCGTAGGGTGCTCCCATTTTCCCGAGAATCAGCGGGTTAGCAGGAGCCTGGGCGGGTAGTTGTTTGCTCATGGTGACCACCGTAACAGATTAAGCTGCTTTTTTAGCTTGTTTGATCAGCGCATTAACGCGATCAGACAGGGTAGCGCCCTGGCCAACCCAGTGCTCAATGCGGTCCAGATCCAGACGCAGACCTTCAGCCTGACCAGAAGCGATCGGGTTGAAGAAACCTACGCGCTCGATGAAGCGACCGTTGCGAGCATTGCGGCTGTCAGTGACGACGACCTGGTAGAACGGACGCTTTTTCGCGCCGTGACGTGCCAAACGAATTGTTACCATAACATCCTCTTCAGTTAATAAAACAACCGGGCCCCATCGAGGAACGGGGCCCGGCTGCCTAATATAAAGCCCGAAAATTTTACTCATTTTGGCGTAAAAAGCAATCGAAAATGACCGCTGATACGCCCGTCTGCGGGCAGAACGGCTCAGCGGCCCGGGAATCCGGGCGGCATCATGCCCTTCATGCCCCGCATCATTTTCGCCATGCCGCCCTTTTTCATCTTTTTCATCATGCGCTGCATGTCATCAAATTGCTTCAGCAGGCGGTTCACGTCCTGTACCTGCATCCCGGAGCCGGTGGCGATACGACGCTTGCGCGAGCCTTTGATGATCTCTGGCGAGGCACGCTCTTTCAGCGTCATCGAGTTGATCATCGCCTCCATCCGCACCAGCACTTTGTCGTCCATCTGGGATTTGACGTTATCCGGAATCTGCCCCATGCCCGGCAGCTTGCCCATCAGGCTGGCCATGCCGCCCATATTGCGCATCTGCTTAAGCTGGTCGAGAAAGTCGTTAAGATCGAAGCCGTCGCCCTTCTTCAGCTTTTTCGCCAGCTTCTCCGCCTGATCGCGGTCCACTTTGCTCTCGATATCTTCAATCAGCGACAGCACGTCGCCCATGCCGAGGATGCGCGAGGCAATACGGTCCGGGTAAAAGGGTTCCAGCGCTTCGGTCTTCTCACCGACGCCCATAAATTTGATCGGCTTACCGGTGATATTGCGAATCGACAGTGCGGCACCGCCGCGGGCATCACCGTCCACTTTGGTCAGGATCACCCCGGTCAGCGGCAGCGCTTCGTTAAACGCTTTTGCGGTATTGGCCGCATCCTGGCCGGTCATCGCATCGACGACAAACAGGGTTTCCACCGGATTAATTGCCGCGTGTACCTGCTTGATCTCATCCATCATCGCTTCGTCGACGTGGAGTCGGCCGGCGGTATCCACCAGCAGGACGTCATAGAACTTCAGCTTCGCTTCTTTCAGCGCGCTGGTCACGATGTCCACCGGTTTCTGACTGAGATCGGAGGGGCAGAAATCGACGCCTACCTGTTCTGCCAGCGTTTCCAACTGCTTGATCGCCGCCGGGCGGTAAACGTCCGCGGAGACCACCAGCACTTTTTTCTTGTGCTTTTCGCGCAGGAACTTACCGAGCTTGCCGACGCTGGTCGTTTTACCCGCCCCCTGCAAACCGGCCATCAGCACGACGGCCGGCGGCTGAGCGTTCAGGTTCAGCGCATTGTTCTCGTCACCCATGGCGCTGACCAGCTCGTTGCGCACAATTTTGACGAACTCCTGACCGGGCGTCAGGCTCTTATTGACTTCCTGCCCCACCGCGCGCTCTTTCACGCGGTTGATGAATTCGCGCACCACCGGCAGCGCAACGTCCGCTTCCAGTAGCGCCATGCGCACTTCGCGCAGGGTATCTTTAATGTTGTCTTCGGTCAGTCGGCCGCGGCCACTGATATTGCGCAGCGAGCGCGACAAGCGATCGGTTAAATTATCAAACATCGTCTCTCACTCAAGGTCACAGAGAGGTCGCCCGGGCGACACTATTTGGCGGCGAGTATAACATGAACCGCGGCCAATCTCTGCACTTGCGGCGGAGATCGTTTGGCGGCGAAGGATGCGGGCGTTATACTGCTGTTTTTCTTTTCTTCGATCGGTGTCTGAGACGTTCTATGTCTGTTTTTGCAATTGTGGCGCTGCTCGCCTGGTCTCTCAGTCTTGCGCTGATCATCCCCGGACTGCTGCGTAAAAGCGGCAGCTGGCGGCGCGCAGCGCTGTTATCGGCCACGCTGGCTATCGCCTGTCATGCGATTACGCTGCAGCAGCGCATTTTTGGTATGGACCACGGGCAGAACCTGAGCCTGCTGAATGTGGGCTCGCTGGTCAGCCTGCTGATCTGCGGCATCATGACGCTGGTCGCCTCACGCGATCGCGGCTGGCTGCTGCTGCCCATCGTTTATACCTTTGCCCTGATCAACCTGGCCTTCGCCACCTTTGTGCCCAACGCGTTTATTACGCACCTGGAGAGCACGCCCGGGGTGATGATTCACATTGGGCTGGCGCTGTTTGCCTACGCCACGCTGATCATTGCCGCGCTCTATGCCCTGCAGCTGGCGTGGATTGATTATCTGCTCAAGCATAAGAAGCTGGCCTTCAGCAGCGAGATGCCGCCGCTGATGATGATTGAACGCAAAATGTTTCACATCACTCAGGTCGGCGTGGTGCTACTCACCCTGACGCTCTGCTCGGGGCTGTTTTACATGGATGATTTCTTCAGCCGCGAAAACGCCGACAAGGCGGTGCTCTCTATTGCCGCATGGTTTGTGTATATCGTGCTGCTGTGGGGACACTATCATGAAGGCTGGCGCGGACGTCGCGTCGTCTGGTTCAACTGCGGCGGGGCACTCCTGCTGACCATGGCTTACTTCGGCAGTCGCCTGTTACAGCAGGCCATTAGCGGCTAACCGACAGATACAGGGAATTTACGTTGGAACACATATCCACCACCGCGCTGATCATCACCCTGGTGGTGATGGTCCTCATCTCCGCTTACTTCTCCGGGTCTGAAACCGGCATGATGACGTTGAACCGTTACCGCCTGCGCCATAAAGCCAAGAGCGGCAACCGCGCCGCCCGCCGGGTGGAAAAGCTACTGCGGCGGCCGGACCGACTGATAAGCCTGGTGCTGATTGGCAATAATCTGGTCAACATTCTCGCCTCCTCCATCGCCACTATCGTCGGCATGCGGCTATATGGCGATGCCGGGGTGGCCATTGCAACCGGTATTCTCACCTTTGCGGTGCTGATTTTTGCCGAGGTCATGCCAAAAACCTTTGCCGCGCTTTATCCGGAAAAGGTGGCCTACCCCAGCAGCTTTTTGCTGGGGCCGCTGCTGATTCTGCTACAGCCGCTGGTGTGGCTGTTTAACGTGATTACCCGCGTACTGTTGCGCCTGGTTGGCATCAAGACCGATCACGCCGCCAGCGGCGCGCTGAGTAAGGAAGAGTTGCGCACGCTGGTACATGAGTCGCACAGCATGATGTCGCGCCGCAACCAGGACATGCTGCTGTCGGTACTGGATCTGGAAAAGGTCACGGTAAACGACGTGATGGTGCCGCGTAACGAAATTGTCGGTATCAACATCAACGATGACTGGAAAGCCATCTTGCGTCAGCTCAGCCACTCGCCGCACGGCCGCATCGTGCTCTACCGCGATTCGCTTGATGATGCCATCAGCATCCTGCGCGTGCGCGAAGCCTGGCGAATGATGAACGAGAAAAAGGAGTTCACCAAAGAAACCATGCTGCGCGCCGCCGATGAGATCTACTTTATTCCGGAAGGCACCGCACTGAATCAGCAGCTGGTGAAGTTCCAGCGAAATAAAAAGAAAGTGGGCCTGGTGGTGGATGAGTATGGCGACATCGAGGGGCTTATCACCATCGAGGATATCCTCGAGGAGATCGTCGGTGATTACACCACCTCGATGTCCCCAACCCTCGCCGAAGAGGCACAGCCGCAAACGGACGGTTCCGTGCTGATAGACGGCAGCGCCAACGTGCGCGAAATCAATAAGGCCTTTAACTGGACCCTGCCGGAAGCGGAGGCGCGCACCATCAACGGGATGCTGCTGGAAGCGCTGCAGGAGATCCCGCTGGCCGGCAGTCAGGTGACGATTGCCCACTACACCATTGATATTCTTGAAGTGGAAGAAAACATGGTGAAGCAAGTGCGGATCACACCGGCGCAGGCGCTTAGCGCTACCCTCGGCAAACGTCAGCGCTAACCATAAAAAAGGGCGGGAACCTCTCCCGCCCGGCAGACGACCGCTGGCCACTTACAGGTGCAGCGACTTCAGCTTCTCTTCCGGCAGAGCCAGCGCATCGTTCTGGTTCACTCCGACATCCCGATCGAGAATATGACGGGCAATCTCCTGAGCCTCTTCCAGCGAGTGCATCTCATAGGTGCCGCACTGGTATTCATTCAGCTCCGGGATCTTGCGCTGGTCGGTCACCTTCAGCACGTCGGCCATCGCGGCCTTCCACGCGTTGGCCACGCGCACTTCGTCCGGCGTACCAATCAAGCTCATGTAGAAACCGGTGCGGCAGCCCATCGGCGAAATATCAATGATCTCCACGCCATCACCGTTCAGGTGGTCACGCATAAAACCGGCAAACAGGTGCTCAAGGGTGTGAATACCGCGCTCCGGCATCACTTCCTGATTTGGCTTGCAAAAGCGCAGATCAAAAACGGTGATGGTATCCCCGTGCGGGGTTTTCATGGTTTTGGCCACGCGCACGGCGGGGGCGGCCATAATGGTGTGATCGACGGTAAAGCTATCCAGCAACGGCATAAGGTCACCTCAAAATAAATTTATTTACGAAAAAGTGAAACTTTTCCGGCTTGTGCTCGTCTGACTATATGCAAGACGCGCATTTGTTATCATCATCTCAATCCTGACAACAGAGATGGACATTTGGCCACATTGATGTGGCCTTTTTCTTTTCTGCCGCCCTAGCCGGCGCGCTGGGCCAGAAACGCCTCAAAGCTAAGCGTATCCGCCGCTTCAATCTCTTTCTGCCGCGCCTGCGAGCGCAGGGCTTCGTCCCGGAACTGCCCGGTGCTCATCACCCGCATCGGTTCCGCTAGCAGCATCTGGCGGTACTCCTCCGCCAGCATCAGACCGGTACCGCTGATGCCGTCCGCTTTCATCGCCTGCAAAATACGCGCGGAAAAGGTCAGTTCCGGATCGTCAAAGCAGGCGGCCAACCGTTCGCAGACCGTCTGATAATGATGCTCACCCTGATTGCGATCCAGTACATCGGCAACGCGGGCAAGATCGTGGAACAGCGCCTTACCCACGTCGGCCAGTGGTTCACGGGCATCGCCGCAGCCGATACCGATTGTCTGTCCGGGCTTGCGTCCTTCCAGAATCACCCGGTTCCAGTTCTGTCGTGCGCAGATCAGTTCATCGCTGCTCATCTCGGGCGCATCCGCCAGCGCACACCAAATCAGGAACAGGTCGAGAAAACGCACCTGCTGCTCATCAACCCCGACCGGCGAGAACGGGTTGATATCCAGAGAGCGCACTTCGATATACTCAATGCCGCCGCGCAGCAGCGCATCCGACGGCGCTTCTCCGTCGCGGGTGACGCGTTTGGGGCGGATCGGCGCATACAGCTCATTTTCGATCTGCAGCACATTGGTATTGAGCTGCAAATAGTCCCCGTGCGCATCTTTCAAACCAATGCGGGCAAACTCCTCCGATGGCGTTTTGATCGCCCGCTTCAGCGCGGTGACGTAGGCGTCCAGCGTATTGAAGGTAATGCCTAAGGTATTCTGCGACTTATTGGTGTAGCCAAGATCGCTCATGCGCAGCGAGGTGGCATACGGCAGATAGAGCATCCCGTGATGCGTTTCAAACGGCAGCGAGCTGGTTTTACCCTGCAGGAAAGAGCGACAGATCGCCGGGGAGGCGCCGAACAAAAACGGAATTACCCAGCCAAAGCGGTAATAGTTGCGGATCAGCCGCAAATAGCCGTCCGAAATCTTATCTTTGCCGCCCTCCTCATCGCTGACGCCGGCCCGCTGCTGCCAGAAGCTCAGCGGCAGAGAGAAATTATAATGCACGCCGGAGATGGTTTGCATCAGGGCGCCGTAGCGGTTTTTCAGCCCTTCACGGTACAGGGTCTTCATCCGGCCAATATTAGAAGTGCCGTACTGGGCCAGCTCAATCGGGGTATTCTCGCCAATAAAACACGGCATGCTGAACGGCCACATACGCTCGTCGCTCAGTTCGCGGGCCACCTCACGGTGAATATCGCGCAGCGTGTCGAGCAGCGGAGCAATCTCGCGCTCAACCGGAGTGATAAACTCCAGCAGCGTTTCAGCAAAATCGGTGGTTACCCAGCTGTGGGTCAGTGCCGAACCGAGCGCTGCCGGGTGCGGCGTCTGCGCCAGTTTACCGTCAGGCTCGACGCGCAGCGTTTCACGCTCAATGCCGCGTCCAATGCCGTTCAGCGCATCAGGATGGGCTTCCAGCCACGAAAGCGCCTGAGATACGTCAGGGATCACGTTGACCTCCCGCTGTGTAAGATTTTTATTGTTTAGCATAATGTGTATTGTGCTGCGGCGCTGAAAAACTCAGTGCCACCACGCAACGCCCTGTAAAGTTGCGGCCGCAACCGCGGCATAACGCGCCGCCTTGCCGATGGCTAAATACGCCAGGCACGGCAGCCATGATAATCGTAACCAGCCGGCGGCAACGCACAGTACGTCACCGATCACCGGCACCCAGCTTAGCAGCAGGGCCGGCGCTCCCCAGCGCCGCAGCCAGCGTCGCGCGGTGTGCGCATGACGCCCTGCGGCCCGTTCCGGTAACAGCCGCCCAATCAGCAGGTTGGTCACCCCTCCCAGCGTGTTACCGAGCGAGGCGATCAGCAGCAGCCTCACCAGCCAGTCCGGGTGGGCCATCAGCAACCCCGCCAGTACCACCTCTGAGCCGCCGGGCAGCAGCGTCGCACTCAGTAAACTGCTGGCAAACAGGGCGGCCAGCGCGGTCAGCTCACTCACTGCCGGCGAACATCTATCGCGGCCATGCCCGCCGCTTTGGCCGCCTGCAGGCCCCACTCCGCGTCCTCAAACACCACGCAGCGCGACGGGTCGACGCCCATCAGCGCGGCGCAGCGGAGAAAAGTGTCCGGTTCGGGTTTGTGCCGCTGTACATCATCGGCACCGACCACAGCCTTAAAATAGTGCAGCAGATCGCATTGCCGCAGCAAGGCCTCCGCCATCCCGCGCTCGCTGCCGGTGCCCACCGCCATTGGGCGTCGCCCGTACCACTGTTTGACCACCGCCACCAGCGGCAGCGCCCTTACCCGCAGCGTCCGGTCACCGCCCTCTAACAGCAGGCGGCGCGTCAGCGCAGTTTTTTCCGCCGCCAGCGCATGAGGATCGAGATCGTCCCGCTGTGCGCCGCTCAGCAGCATCCCGGCAATACGCCAGGCGGGCGCCCCATTGAGTTCGGCCATGGCGCGGTCATCAACCGCAATCCCATGGGGACGCATGACTTCACGCCACGCATAGCGATGCGTGGGCTCGGTATCGAGCAGCGTACCGTCCATATCAAAAATGAGTCCCAGATAGCGGTCGTACATGGTCTCTCCGGACGTCAACAGCGGGATCCTTACTGTAGCGTAAAGTGGCGCCATTGTCGCCGTCAGCGGTGAACAGCAAATGCCTTGAAATAACAGATGATTTTATGAATCAGAATAGACAGATGGAGAGCAGGATAAGGCCCGTGACGCGCTTAAGTTACTGTGAGGCAGTTGAAGAGTGTGTGGCGGCGATAAACCTGAGATGAGATGGTGCATCCGGGAGGATTCGAACCTCCGACCGCTCGGTTCGTAGCCGAGTACTCTATCCAGCTGAGCTACGGATGCATCGGGGACAACGGTACTGCATACAATACGCTTTCGCGATGGTGCATCCGGGAGGATTCGAACCTCCGACCGCTCGGTTCGTAGCCGAGTACTCTATCCAGCTGAGCTACGGATGCATCGGAAAAAACGGTGGGAACTGTGACGACCTGAAATACAAAGAGGCATGGTGCATCCGGGAGGATTCGAACCTCCGACCGCTCGGTTCGTAGCCGAGTACTCTATCCAGCTGAGCTACGGATGCATCGGTAAATCTTGTATACTGCAGGGTGCTAACAACTCACCATGATGAAGAGAACAACTCCAACATCGTTACGCCGCGCAATCCCTTTTCCGCAAAAATGGTGCATCCGGGAGGATTCGAACCTCCGACCGCTCGGTTCGTAGCCGAGTACTCTATCCAGCTGAGCTACGGATGCATCGGAAAATGGCGGTGAGGCGGGGATTCGAACCCCGGATGCAGCTTTTGACCGCATACTCCCTTAGCAGGGGAGCGCCTTCAGCCTCTCGGCCACCTCACCTTACGCGTTCTTGTGAACTGCGCCGCTGAACGTTGTATCTGCTCATCGGCACTGCGTGGCGCACATATTACTTTCCCGGTCTTATAAGTCAAACAATTTTTCCCGCTGCGCGCCTGATTGCACAAAAGCCACGCAATCCGGGCGATTAACCAACAAAAAGAGTGAAATATCAACATGCAACTCAGGAATAGTGCGCAGAAACGGGAAGAGCAGACGAAGAAGAAAATGACAAAAGGGTAGCGCCTCGCTGTGCAGAGCGAGGCGCTGAATTCGAAGATCAGTAGTTTGGCGTCTGCGGCGTCTTCTCAGCCTGAATACGCTGGTAAATTTCTTCGCGATGGACCGACACTTCTTTGGGGGCGTTCACTCCGATACGCACCTGATTACCCTTTACGCCCAGTACCGTTACCGTCACCTCATCGCCAATCATGAGGGTCTCACCAACTCGACGAGTTAGAATAAGCATTCTTTGCTCCTTGAAAGATTAAAAGAGTCGGGGGAGGTCTCTGTCCCCGGCGTTCTCCATCATACATCGCTAAACGTAGACTATGACAATTCACGCGTCACACCAATACATTCTGCTAATAGTGAGTCTAGCCGAAAACCGTTACATCAACCCGACTTTATGATGACAGGCTGCGCATCGCACAGTTCGCCAGCAGCACGTCTGCCGGCGTCCGGTGCGAAGCGTTTATGCTCTCGTTACAGTTTGCTGCTAACCCAGGATTCAACCCCGGCCAGCGCGGCTTTCAGCGCGGCGACGTCGGTACCGCCCGCCTGCGCCATATCGGGGCGACCACCCCCTTTGCCCCCGACCTGCTGAGCCAACGCGCCAATCAGCTCGCCTGCCTTCACTTTGTCGGTGAGATCTTTAGTCACGCCCGCGATCAGGGAAACTTTTCCTTCCGCGGCCGTTGCCAGCACAATAATCGCCGAACCGAGCTGATTCTTCAGATCGTCGACCATCGTACGCAGCATTTTCGGCTCCACATTGTTCAGTTCGCTCACCAGCAGCCGCGCGCCCTTCACGTCAATCGCCCGACTGGCGAGCGAGGCGCTTTGCTGCGCCGCCTGCTGATCTTTCAGCTGCTGCAGCTCACGCTCCAGCTGGCGTGTCTGTTCGACAACGGCGCGAACCTTTTCGTTCAGATTGCTGCTGTTGGCTTTCAGCAGCTGAGTAATCGCCTGCAGCTGATCGCTCTGCTGATGCATGGCGGTAATTGCCGCCTCGCCGGTTACCGCTTCAATGCGGCGAACGCCGGCCGCGGTCCCGGACTCCGCGACAATGCGGAACAGGCCAATATCCCCGGTGCGGCTGGCGTGGGTACCGCCGCACAGCTCGGTGGAAAAATCGCCCATGGTCAGCACGCGCACGCGGGCGTCGTACTTCTCGCCAAACAGCGCCATCGCCCCTTTGGCTTTGGCGACTTCGATATCCATCACCTCGGTCTCTACCGCGAGATTACGGCGGATTTGGGCGTTGACGATGTCCTCAACCTGACGCACTTCGTCCGGCTTCATCGCTTCGGCGTGCGAGAAATCAAAGCGCAGATACTGGTCATTCACCAGCGATCCTTTCTGCGCCACATGCTCACCGAGCACCTGACGCAGAGCGGCGTGCAGCAGGTGAGTGGCCGAGTGGTTACGGCGAATACGCGCGCGACGATGTTCATCCACACGGGCTTCCAGACGATCGCCCAGCGCGATCTGTCCCTCACTCAGGCGACCGCTGTGACCAATGGCCTGACCATATTTCTGGGTATCGCTGACGCTAAAGATGGCGCCGTGCCCCAGCAGCTGGCCGGTATCCCCGACCTGACCGCCCGATTCACCGTAGAACGGCGTCTCGTCCAGCACAATCACGCCCTCTTCGCCGGCGCGAATCACCCCGGCGGCTTCGCCGTTCACGTACAGGGCGGTGACGGTAGCGTGCAGGTCCAGCGATTCATACCCTTTAAACTGCGACGCGGCGTCGGTCTGAATCACCGTGCTGTAATCAGCGCCGAAGCCGCTGGCCTGGCGTGCGCGCTGGCGCTGCTGCTCCATCGCACGCTCAAAGCCGGCTTCATCGATTTTCAGCTGGCGCTCGCGGCAAACATCGGCGGTCAAATCTGCCGGGAAACCGAAGGTGTCATACAGGCGGAAAACGGTCTCACCGTCCAGCGTATCGCCCTGCAGGTTTGCCAGCTCGTCATCCAGCAGCGCCAGACCGCGCTCGAGGGTCTTGGCAAACTGCTCCTCTTCGGTTTTCAGTACCTGCTCGACCTGCGCCTGTTGGCGCTTCAGATCCTCACCGGCATCGCCCATCACGGCGATCAGCGGCGCCACCAGCTTGTGGAAGAAGCTGCCTTTTGCGCCCAGCATATTGCCGTGGCGCACCGCGCGACGAATGATGCGACGCAGCACGTAGCCACGATTCTCATTGGACGGAATCACCCCGTCGGCGATCAGAAACGCACAGGAGCGAATGTGGTCGGCAATCACGCGCAGCGACTTGTTGCTCATGTCGCGGGTGCCGGTCACTTCCGCGACCGCTTTGATCAGCGTTTGGAACAGATCGATATCATAGTTAGAGTTCACGTGCTGCAGCACCGCCGATATGCGCTCCAGCCCCATGCCGGTATCCACCGACGGCTTCGGCAGCGGCAGCATGGTTCCGTCAGGCTGACGGTTAAACTGCATAAAGACGATATTCCAAATCTCAATATAGCGATCGCCATCTTCGTCCGGGCTGCCCGGCGGGCCTCCCCAAATATGGTCGCCGTGATCGTAGAAAATTTCACTGCACGGGCCGCACGGGCCGGTGTCGCCCATCTGCCAGAAGTTATCTGAGGCGTAAGGCGCCCCCTTGTTATCGCCGATGCGGATAATGCGCTCGCGCGGCACGCCAATGGTGTTTTCCCAGATATCGAACGCTTCGTCATCGGTCTCATACACGGTGACCCACAGGCGCTCTTTTGGCAGGGCAAACCACTGCTCCCCGGTCAGCAGCTCCCAGGCAAAGGCAATGGCATCGTGCTTGAAATAGTCGCCGAAGCTGAAGTTGCCCAGCATTTCAAAGAAGGTGTGGTGACGCGCGGTGTAACCGACGTTTTCCAGATCGTTATGCTTACCGCCGGCGCGCACGCAGCGCTGCGAGGTGGTCGCCCGGGTATAGCTGCGCTTGTCCTGCCCCAGAAACACATCTTTAAACTGGTTCATTCCGGCGTTGGTAAACAGCAGCGTCGGGTCGTTGTGCGGCACCAGGGAGCTACTGGCTACAACCTGGTGGCCCTTACTGTGGAAAAAGTCGAGAAACGTCTGGCGGATCTCAGCAGTGCTCTTGCTCATATGTATCCTGAATCACGCTTGAAGAGGGTTTACCGGCCGTTGGCTGCGCCTGCCCGTCGGAGCGCGCAGCCTGGCGGTAAAAAGTGGGAATAAGATAAATTTTCTTCGGAGGGAAGTAAAACACCTGGCGGGTCAATCTGCAAAATTTCTGTAAATCTCGCGGATATCTTCGTTCAGAAAGCCTTTGCTGAGCAGAAAGCGCTGAATTTTCGCTTTTTCCGGCCAGCTGGTCGGCAGCGGGAAGCCAAACTTCTTCTCTGCGGCGGCCGCGGTACAGGCCTGCCAGTCAATCCCGCACTCCGCCATCGCCGCGTCGGCGAGATTGCGATCCACACCACGCTGTGACAGCTCCATGCGGATACGCTGCGGGCCGAAACCTTTGCGGCTGCGGCTGGCAATAAAACGTTCGGTAAAGCGCGTATCATCCTGCCAGCCCTGCTGCTGACACCAGCGGATCACCCGCTCCAGCGTTTCTTCATCGATCGCCGGTTCCCCGTTGTCCCCCGCGGCGTCACGGCGCGCGGCGCGTTCGCTGGACTGCAGCAGCTTACGCCGCAGTTCGGCTTCGCTGTGGTCCCGCAGGGCAAGAATGCGGGTGGCTTTATCAAGCTGACGGGAGAAACGTGTGCGTGCATCAGGGGAGTCGGTCATCGGCGGGGCCTTTACCACAAAAAAGCGCGGGAGGGATTCCCGCGCCTGATACGGTATCAGAAGTCGTCTTCGGCCTCACTGGCCATTTTTTCCTGTTCGCTGACGGCGAAGTCCGGTTTATCGTCCGGATTGTTCAGCAGCATCTCGCGCAGCTTTTGCTCCAGCTCGGCGGCAATGGCGCTGTTTTCCTTGAGGAAGTTGCAGGCGTTGGCCTTGCCCTGACCAATCTTATCGCCGTTGTAGCTGTACCAGGCACCGGCTTTTTCGATCAGCTTGTGCTTCACACCCAGGTCAACCAGCTCACCGTAAATGTTAATGCCTTCGCCATACATGATCTGGAATTCCGCCTGTTTAAACGGCGCCGCCACTTTGTTTTTCACCACTTTGACCCGGGTTTCGCTGCCCACCACTTCGTCGCCCTCTTTGATCGCGCCGATGCGGCGAATATCCAGACGGACGGAGGCATAGAACTTCAGGGCGTTACCGCCGGTGGTGGTTTCCGGATTACCGAACATCACCCCGATTTTCATACGAATCTGGTTAATGAAAATCAGCAGCGTATTTGACTGCTTCAGGTTACCGGCCAGCTTACGCATTGCCTGGCTCATCATGCGCGCCGCCAGTCCCATGTGTGAATCACCGATTTCGCCTTCAATCTCGGCCTTTGGCGTCAGGGCCGCCACGGAGTCGACGATAATCACGTCCACCGCGCCAGAGCGGGCCAGCGCGTCACAGATCTCCAGCGCCTGTTCACCGGTATCCGGCTGCGAGCAGAGCAGGTTATCAATATCCACGCCCAGCTTCTTGGCATAGACCGGATCCAGCGCGTGCTCGGCGTCGATAAACGCACAGGTTTTGCCTTTGCGCTGCGCGGCCGCAATCACCTGCAGGGTCAGCGTGGTTTTACCGGAGGATTCCGGGCCATAGATCTCAACGATGCGGCCCATCGGCAGGCCACCGGCGCCCAGCGCAATGTCCAGAGAGAGCGAACCGGTAGAGATGGTTTCCACATCCATGGAACGATCTTCACCGAGGCGCATGATGGAACCTTTACCAAACTGCTTCTCAATCTGTCCCAGTGCAGCAGCCAGTGCTTTCTGCTTGTTTTCATCAATACTCATGTTCACTCCTGGTCGGGCGGCATCGCGGGCCGTCACGCTGTATCTGAAGATGTCACTAATTATACTGTACAATCATACAGTATCAAGTGGATTTTTTGAGAAAGTGATCGACCAGGCTCTGCAGCGCAAACGCAGTAGCCTGGCGACGCACGGCCTCCCGATCGCCGGAAAAATGCTGGCACAGCGCCAGGGTCGCGCCTGCACGGTGGGCAAAGGCAAACCAGACGGTGCCCACCGGCTTATCCGCGCTGCCGCCGTCGGGCCCGGCAATGCCGCTCACCGACACCGCATAGTCAGCGTCGGCCGCGTCGCGGGCGCCCTGCGCCATCTCTCTGACCACCGCTTCGCTGACCGCCCCGTGCTGCGCCAGCGTGGCGGGCTGAACACCGACCATCGCCGACTTTGCCGCATTGCTGTAGGTCACAAAGCCGCGCTGGAACCACGCCGAACTGCCCGCCACGTCGGTCACTATTTTGGCGATCCAGCCGCCGGTGCAGGATTCCGCCGTGGTGAGCGTCGCCCCCGCGGCCCGCAGCGCCGCGCCGGTTTGCTCGCTGAGCGCCAGCAGTTGCCTGTCGTCCATCTCTCTCTCCTTGTCATACGGTGTTGCGATCAGCATACGCCCACTGGCCGCGCCGGTCAGCGCCCGCACAGCGCTTTGCGACGGCGCTTCCACGCGATCGCCAGGCCTGCGGCGGCGCCACTCAGTTAATCAGAACATCCCCCTGCCGCGCGCGCGCCACCGCCTCACCCAGCTGCCACACCGCCATGGCGTAATGCGTACTGTGGTTGTAGCGGGTAATCGCATAGAAGTTAGGCAGGCCGTACCAGTATTGATAGTCGGTACCCACGTCCAGCCGCAGCAGGCTGACCTGCTGCTCATCCAGCAGCGGCTGCTGTGGACGCAGGCCAGCGGCGTTCAGCTGTGCAGCGGTATAGCGGGTTTTAAAGCCGTTCTCCAGCCGCGGAGCCTGGCCCTGCGCCGGCACCGCCACCGGCTGTCCAGGCTGCCAGCCGTGCTGCTGGAAGTAGTGCGCCACGCTGCCAATGGCATCTTCCGGATCCCACAGATTGATGTGTCCGTCGCCGTTAAAATCCACCGCGAAAGACTTAAACGATGAAGGCATAAACTGGCCATAGCCCATCGCACCGGCAAACGATCCGCGAAGCGCCAGCGGATCATCCTGTTCGCTGCGCGCCATCAGCAGGAAGGTTTCCAGCTCGCCGGAAAAATAGTCGGCGCGGCGCGGATAAGCAAATGACAGGGTGGCCAGCGCATCAATAATGCGGGTTTTTCCCATCACCCTGCCCCAGCGCGTTTCCACGCCGATAATGCCAACAATGATTTCCGGGGGCACGCCATAGGTTTGCGATGCACGCTGCAGGGTCGTCTGGTATTGATTCCAGAACGCCACGCCGTTCTGCACATTGTCCGGGGTAATAAACTTATCGCGATAGCGCAGCCAGGCCCCGTTTGGCCCGCTGGGCGCGGCGGTGGTCGGCGCCTGGCGATCCATCAGTCGCAGCACATAATCCAGCCGTTTTGCCTGAGCCAAAATGTCATGCAGCTGCTGACGATCAAAACCGTGCTTTTGCACCATGTTATCAATGAACTGGGCCGCCTGTGGGTTATCGGCAAAATCGCCCCACAGCGGGCGTACCGCGTGTTCCGGCGTCAGGGGAAAACCGCCCGGCGGCGGCGGGACCGCCGCCGCGGATGCGGAAGAGTGAGCCGGTTTTGGCTCACTGCTGCAGGCAGCGAGCAGCAGGATTGCAGGAAAAACAGCAGCCAGATAGCGCATCAGACATCCCATAAGCGAAAAAGACCAAAAACATGGTAAAGCATAGGGGGGAGGGAAAAAACAGCAACGGGGCGGGAAAAAGAAATTTTTATGGTGGCGCGAGCGGGAGCGGGCGACGCCGCGCTCCCGGCGATTGATCAGCCTTTTTTGACAAACTCTGACTTCAGCTTCATCGGACCAAAACCCTCGATCTTACAATCGATGTTGTGATCGCCCTCAACAAGGCGAATATTTTTCACCCGGGTGCCCATTTTCAGTGGGGTCGAACTCCCCTTCACTTTCAAATCCTTGATAACCGTTACCGTGTCGCCATCTGCCAGCGGGTTGCCGTTAGCGTCGCGCGCCAGCGGCATGGCATCGGCGCTCTCTGCCGCAGACGCCGACCAGACGTGGCCGCAGGAGGGGCAGTTCAGCATCTCGCCATCCTGCCAGGTAAACCTCGCCTGGCACTGCGGGCAGGGGGGTAAATCGTGCATAGTGGTCCTCTATTTCCCTATAATCTGAAAGGACAAAGTGTACCGCACTTACCGGCAAAAATCTTGCGATGACCGCGTTAAGCCGTCAGACGCAGCGGAAGGTCAGGCGAGCCACGCCGTTCACCAGCAGATGAGTATCCGTGGTGGTCTGCAGCGGCTGCATGCTTTTATTCTGCCGGTAGCAAAAGTTTGCGGCGCGCTGATTCGCGCTACCGGTCGCGCCGGAGACGCGGCCGGCGGCCGGCGCGGCCTCCACCTCAACCTGATACTGGCCATCGCCCAGCGCTTTGACGTCGGATTGATACGTCAGGCCAAGACCGTGGAAGCGGGTCGTATCATTTTGCACGGCGCAGCCTGCCAGCAGTATCGCGGCAGACAGCACGGCAATCCGGGACATGTTCATGGGGGACTCCTGTTGGATAAAGAGCCGTAGCGTAAAGATCCGGACATCAATGATCGCTCAACCGGGCGGGAAAAATCGGGGCGCGGATCGACGCCCCACCGCCATTAGCGCTCGCGCAGCGCCTCGCGCGTTTTATTCAGCGGCTTCAGCAAATAATCGAGCACCGTTTTACTGCCGGTCTTGATGTCAACCGTAGCGATCATGCCGGGAAAGATCGGAAACGTTTTGCCGTTCTTCGCCGTTAAATGGTTGCTGTCGGTGCGGATATATACCCGGTAGTAGTAGAGATCGCGCTTAACCTCATCCTGCAGCGTCCCGGGCGAGATCACGGCCACTTCGCCCGCCAGTCCGCCGTAGATTGAGTAGTCGTAGGCGGTAATTTTCACCAGTGCCCGCTGTCCCGGGTGCAAAAAAGCCACGTCGCGCGGCGAGATTTTTGCTTCGATGAGCATCTGATCATCTAACGGTACGAGGCTCATCAGTTTGCCGTTGGGCGGCACCACGCCGCCGACGGTGGTCACGTCAATGTCTTTGACAATGCCGCGCACCGGCGCGGTAAAGGTCAGGCGGGTCAGCGAATCCTCTCGCCCCTTCATGACCGACCGTTCGGTAGCAATGTCGGCATTGGCCTTCGCCAGCTCTTCCCGCGCCCGCACCATATACTGGTTGGTCATTTCGGTGATTTTGTTTTGCAGCTCGTTTTTTTGCCGCTGCAGCCGCAGCACCTCCACGTCGCTGGCCGCGCCGCGTTTTACCAGCGGCTCGGTCATCGCCAGTTCGCGCTGCACCAGCGCCATGCCCTGCTGGAATCCCGCCAGGCCTTCGGTCAGGCCGGCGCGCCGGGAGTGATACAGCGCGGTCTCCTGGCGCACCAGCTCGCTCTCCTCCGCCAGCTCTGGCGGAAAGCGCAGCGGCTGCCCGGTGACTTCGGCGTTGAGCCTCGCGGCGGTAGCCAGTGCCGCCTTCAGCCGCGAAGCGCTCTCCAGCACGCCGGCCTCCACCTTGGTGCGCTCCAGCTGCGCCAGCGGCTGGCCCCGGGTGACCACTTCGCCTTCCTGGACAAACAGCTTGTGAATAATCCCCCCCTCCAGCGACTGGATGGTCTGCTCATGGGAGGAGGGAATGACCGTGCCGCTGCCGGTCGTCACCTCATCCAGATGAAACAGGCTTGCCCAGGTCAGAAAGGCGGCCAGAACGGCAAACAGGCTCCAGGCCACCCAGCTGGATCGCGGCAGGTGCGAGGAGTGAAGCCGACTGTTAAAGCGGGTATAGTCGCTCATGCGGTCTCTCCCTGCGCCTGCGGGGCACTGCGCTTCAGGGTCACGGTGCGCGTTGGCGGCGTGATGCCTTGCTCATTGAGCATGGCCTCGCGCGGGCCGTCGCGCACAATCTTCCCGCCATCGAGCACGATAATGCGATCCACCAGCGCCAGAATCGGCAGGCGATGGGTGGCGACCACCAGCGTCCGGTGCGGCGTCAGCCAGCCGCGCAGCTGCTGAATAAACTGCTGCTCGGCGATTTCATCCAGGCTGGCGGTGGGCTCATCCAGCAGCAGTACGGTGGGCGAAGTCAACAGCGTACGCGCCAGCAGCAGCGCCTGCCGCTGGCCGCCGGAGAGGCCGTTACCGCCCTCCAGAATCACCTCATTCAGCCCCTGTCGGGCCTGGCGAACAAACGGCAGCGCCCCGGCTATCTGCAGCGCCTGCTGAATTGCCGCATCGCTGGCCTGCGGATTGCCCAGCGTGATGTTGTCGCGAATCGATCCATAAAACAGCCGCGCCTGCTGCCCAAGCAGCTGCACGTCGCGCCGCAGATCCGCCGGGTCGAGCATGGGCAAAGCAATATCATCCAGCTGGACGCTGCCCTGCTGCGGAGACTGCATACCGGCCAGCAGCTGCAGCAGCGTACTTTTTCCTGAGCCGTTGCGGCCCAGTACCGCCACCCGCTCGCCGGCGCGCAGACTCAGCTGTGGCAGCGTCACGACGTTACGCTGCTCTTCTTCATCATAATAAAAAGCCACGTGACGCAGCTGAAAATCACCACGCAGATGGGCCTTGTGCACCCGCTTCTCCTGCTGCGGCGCGTCGATCGGCCGCTGCATCAAATCGTCCAGTCCCTTACGCGCCACTTTTGCCGACTGCCAGCGTGACAGCACGCCGGAGATTTGCGCCAGCGGGGCAATGGTGCGCGAGGCCAGGATCGACGTACCCACCAGCGCGCCGGTGGTCATGTCACCGGCCATCACCAGATAACAGCCGATCAGCAGCACCGTTGCGTAGACGATCGATTGCACTTCCTGAGTCCAGGTCATCAGCAGGCCGGTTAGCCAGCGCTGCTTCATGCTGACGTTGGCCGCCACGGCGTTGGTGTGATTCCACTGATTCTGAAAGCGCTGTTCGGCGCGCAGCAGCTTGATGTCGTCAATGCCCTGCACCGCCTCGACCAGCGTGGCGTTGCGGATCGCCGATTCGCGCATGCCCTCGCTCGACAGCGCTGCCAGCGGCCGCTGTATCAGCAGCCCCGGGATCAGCAGCAGCGGCACCGCCAGCAGCACCACCAGCACCAGCGGACCACCGACCAGCCAGAGGATCGCCACAAACAGTAAGAAAAAAGGCAGATCGGTCACTGCCGCAATGGTGGTCGAGGTGATCAGCTCACGCACCGACTCCAGCTCGCGGATCTGCGCAATAAACGATCCGGTCGATTTCGATCGCGCACCGTTTTTGATCCGCAGCGCATGGGCAAACACCCGCTCGGAAATGCGCAGATCGGCGCGTTTGCCCACCACATCGGCAATGTGTACCCGCAGCATGCGCATAATGAACTCAAACAGGATAGCCATCATCACGCCGGCAAACAGCACCCACAGCGTCGTTACCGACTGCGATGGCACCACGCGATCGTAAACCTGCATCGAAAAAATCATTCCCGACAGCGCCAGCACATTGGCCACCATCGCCACCAGCATAATGTCGCCGTAGCGCCGCCAGTCTTTCAGCGCCAGCTGCCAGAACCAGTTTTTCTCGTAGGGTTTAATGTAATCATCCACCCGCGCATCCGGGGTAGACTCCAGCGGGCGCAGGACCAGCAGGCCGGTGAGCCGGCTGGCCAGCTTGTCGCGATCGATAGGCGTTTCCAGGCCGCCGTCGCCGCTAAACTGCAGCGCCAGCTGGCCGTCGCTATCCATGCGGGCGATCACCGCCACCTGACCGTTATCCAGCTCCGCCAGCAGCGGCAGCCGCCAGGGATCGATCAGGGAGGCTTCCGGCGGCGCCCGATGCAGCCCCAGGCCGCACTGGCGGGCCATATCCTCCAGTATTTGCTGACGGGTTGAGCCCCCGGCGTGGCTGGCGGTCACCCGGATATGCTCCGGTGAATAGTCCAGCCGGTAGTGACCGGCCACCAGCAACATCGCCTGCAGCCAGGGCTCATACCACGGTAGTGTTTCCATCATGCCACTCTCTATTCTCTGTGAACTGACCGCGGCAGGCGCGGTCAGGCGTCAGCCGGCGACGGATCGACGACCCGTCGCCGACCGGCTATACCACCAGCAGCTGATGGTTGGCCAACAGCGTGGCCAGGTCGGTCTGCACCCCGTTAAGGGTAACGATAGTGGTGGGATCAAAGGTCGATCCGCTCCCATCCAGGTCCACTTTAATCTCGGTATTGCCCCCGTTCTGCTCCACGCGGATAAAGTCACTCAGATTACCGACCTTGCTGTCCAGCGTTGCTACGCCGTTGACGTAACTGGCGCTGCCGCTGCCGCTGTAGCCGCTGCCGGAAAGCAGCTCGCGCAGATCGACGCGATCGGTATCGGAGGTCCCCTCCCAGGTTCCGACCTTAAAGCCGTTAACCACGTCGCTGCCGTTGCCGCCGGTGGCATCACCGGCGTCAATCAGGCGATAAAGCAGGGTATCATGGCCGCCGCTGGCGATATTGAAGGTGTCGTTACCGCCGCTGCCAATAAACAGGTTGTCAGCGCTGTTGCCGGTGATCACATCGTTGAAACGTGAGCCGGCAATGCCCTCGATATTGATGAAGCTGGAGGTACCAAAACCGGTGTTCTGCGCGGTGGTGATCCGCAAATCAACGGTGATGCCACCGGTGGCGTTGCGATAATCAACCACGTCCAGCCCACCGTTGGCGCTCCAGGTGTCATAGTCAGACGCACGATTCCAGCCGCCGGAGCCGTTAAACGTAAAGTTACCCTGCTGGGCAATGAACGTATCATTGTAGCCGGTTCCTACCAGCGTGCCGCCGCTGACGCCGGTGGCCGCGTCGGCAGTCAGCACGTAGCTCTCTTTACCGTCACCGGCCGTCAGTCCCTGCCAGGAGACGTTATCCGCCGCGCCGTTCGTGATCTTAACGATCTCTGCGCGGTAGGTCTCGCTGGGATCCAGCCCGTAGAAGCTCACCAGCCCGCTGCTGTCGTTGGTGCCAAGCCCCGACTGCGGGTTAATGATCTGCGACGCCACCCGCTGCCCCGCGGCGTTGTAGAGGTTCACCGTGTTGCCGAAGTAAACGTTGATCCCCTCGCTGTCGAGGATGTGCAGATGCATCGCGGTGCCATCGGCCACGGTGTTGCCGTTTTTGATCAGCGTCACCTTGCCGTTCTGCTGCGCCACCAGCAGATCTTTCATGCCGTCCCAGTTGTAATCAATGCTGGTCAGGCCGGTCACGTAGGCCAGCCCGGTGGCTAACGTCGTGCTGCTCCAGTTGCTGCCGTTACCGCGGTTGGTGGACAGGGTCAGGGTCTGCGACGCGCTCCAGCTGGAAAGCTTGATGATGTCCATCTGACCATCGCCGTTCCAGTCGGCGGCGACCGAGAAGTAGCCGGCGGCCGCCGACGCCCCTTCGACCGCGCTGCTGCTGCCACTCAGCTTGCCTTGGCCATCGTTGTAATAGATAACACCTCCGTTGCTGTTCTTACTGGTGCTCAGGTAGAGATCCATATAGCCATCGCCGTTAAAGTCAGCCCAGGTCATTGAGGCCGCGGTAGTGGTGTTGGCGGCGTTATTGACAAAGACATTGGCAATGTTCTGGGTAACGCTCAGATTACCTTTACCGTCATTGCTGATGACCGACAGGGCGTTGTTGCCGGAGGCCGTGGTGTGCTCAACGATATCCACCGCGCCGTCGTTATTTAAATCGACGCCGGACACCTCGCGCGCGGAGCGGATTGACAGGCCGGCGGCGCCGTTTCTGCCGTCCGCCGTCAGCGTACCCTGGTTGTTCACCAGGAAGGTGATGGAATCCAGCCCGGCATCGCCGTAGGCCATATCCAGCCAGCCATCGCCGGTTTTGTCATAAGCGATCACCCCGCCGTAATAAATCAGGGTGCCCACCGCCAACTGGCTGGCGGTATAGCTGCTGCCGTTATAGGTCCACATCACCTGGGTGCCGCCGGAATAGACAATTTCGGTGCCAAACACGTCGGCATAGCCGCTGCGCCGCACGTCGGCGCTGGTCATACTCACCACTCCACCGCCTCGGGTATTGGTTAGCGGGCTGTCGTTATAGCTGGAGATGTCATTACTGGCGTACGCCTGGTTATTGCCGTACAGGTTCCACAGGCCGCCCTTATTCAGCCCGACCGCCAGCGCCGCGTTGCTGTTACTGCCGCTACCGGTGGTCCAGTCCGTGTTCAGGGTATCGCTGTTGATAACCAGGCTGCCCGTGGTAGTGCCGGTGGTGTTACCGTTGCCGGCGCTGCTTTTCACCTGAGCTTCCACGCTGTAGCTTTTGATCGTCAGCGCGTTGGCCGTGGGGATCTGCAGATACCAGGTGTTGTTCAGCGGATCGACCACCACCGCGCCGCCCGGCTGCGAGGTATAAACCTGATCGTTGACCTTCACCGTCAGGTATTCACCGTTGACCAACGCATCGGAAACGGTACCGCGCAGGATCGGCGTGGTATCCGCGGTCGTGATCGCGGCAATGGTCGCGACGGTCGTCGGCAGGCTGGTATCCAGCGTCAGGGTAAAGGGCGCTGAATCGGTATAGTTACCGGCGAGATCGGTGACCCGCACCCGGTAGACGTGCGCTCCGTCGCGCAGCCCGTTATCGGCATAGGTCCAGGTGGCGGCACCGGTCATCGTCACCAGCCCCAGCAGCAGGCCATCACGATACAGTTGAACAATCTCTCCGCTCTGCGGCGCGCGGTTCAGCGTGCCGTTGATCACCGGTGAGGTGTCGTCAGTGGCGACCGATGAGCCAAAGGTACCGCGACGCTCCCCGGCATCGTCGGTGTAACTGGTCACCGTACCCAGCGTGTCCGGCGCCACGGTATCGATCACCACTTGCTGGCTGGCAGTAGAGCCGACGTTACCGGCCTGATCGATAATCCGCACCTGATAGGTGTAATTGCCGTCGCTGAGCTGGCGCGGATCCTCGTAGCGCCAGCGCAGATTGGTGACGGTGGTTTCCTGCCAACTGTTACCGCCGTCGAGACTGATTTGTACCCGCTCATCGCTGGACAGCGCGCGCCCCAGCGAACCCGTCACCGTCAGCGAGGTATCGCGGGTGATAAAGTCGCTGTCGGACTGCCCGGTATCCTCCTGAATCGCATCAATGGTGATGCCGTACTCGGGAGCGAGGGTATCGACCCTGACTTCCTGTTCGGTGGTCGCGCCGACGTTGCCGGCCAGATCAACCACCCGGACCAGGTAACGGTAGTCGCCATCGGTCAGCGTGCGGGTGTCACTGTAGCGCCACGCGGTACCGTTCACCGTGGCGTACACCCAACTGCTGCCGCCATCAAGGCTCAGCTGAACAAACTCGCCGCTGCCGAGCGGTGCGCTGAGTGACCCGTTCAGCGTATAGCTGGTGGCGCTGGTCAGGAAGTCGTGATCATCAAAGCCGGTATCGGTGACGATATTGTCCACCGTCACCGTGCTCACCGCCGGTGGCGTGGTATCGACCGTCACCTGCTGACGGGCGGAGGCACCAATATTCCCCGCGGTATCGATCACCCGCACGCCGTATTCCCAGACGCCATCGGTCAGCGTACGCGCATCGGTATAGCGCCAACCGGTGCCAACCACGTTGACGATTTGCCAGCTCTGACCGCCGTCCACCGTTATCTGCACATATTCACCGGGAGAGAGCGGCGCGCCGAGTGAACCGTTCAGCGTCAGCGAGGTATCACGGGTAATGAAATCCCCCGGATTCAGCCCGGTATCTTCAGTAATGCTGTCGATGACGACGGTTTTGCTGGCCTCCGGCGCCACGGTATCGATCACCACCAGCTGGCTGGTTTCCCCGCCGAGGTTGCCCGCTTCGTCAATCACCCGCAGCTGATAGTTGTATTTCCCGTCAGCCAGTGCACGCGTATCTATCCAGCTCCAGCTCAAACCGCTGACGCTGACGTCCACCCAACTGACCCCGCCGTCAATGCTAATCTGCGCGCGATCGCTGCTGCCGAGCGGCGCGCTAAGTGAGCCCTTCAGCGAGATCTGGTTATCGCGGGTGATAAAGTCGCTGTCAGAAAGACCGGTGTCCTGAATCACCGCATCGACGGTGATTTGGGCCGCCGGCGGCGTCGTATCGATGATGACGTCGCGCGAGGCGGTGGCGCCGACGTTCCCGGCGCTGTCGATCAGCCGTACCTGATAGGCCCAGCTTCCTTCTCCCAGCGTGCGGCCGTCGGTATAGCGCCACTGCAGACCGGTCACGCTGAGATCCTGCCAGCTGACACCGCCATCGGTGCTGATCTGCGCTTTCTCATTGCTGGCCAGCGGGGCGGTCAGCGAGCCGTTCAGCACAACGTTGGGATCGCGGGTGATAAAGTCACTGGGATTCAGGCCAGTATCGTTTTGTAGCGAGTCAATGCGAATGCCCATCGCCGGCGGCGTCAAGTCCACCACCAGGCTGCGATCGTCGCTGCCGACGTTGCCCACGGCGTTACTCACCGACGCGCCAATCACGTAGGTGGTGCCGTCGGCCAGTGCCGCCACGTCGCTGGCGCTGAGGGTGTAGCTCCACAGCCCGCCGCTCTTCACCACCGCCACGTACTCTTTGCCGTTCAGCGTCAGGGTGACGTTCTGGCCGACCGGCGCCGTGGTGGTGCCGGAGAGGACCAGCGTGCCACTGTGCTCGGCGGCATTAAGAATGTCATTCTCCGCAATCGCGTTGATGGTAATGACCGGCACATCGCCCACCAGGCTGATATCGTGGTTGGCACTGGCAGGGTTCCCGGCCAGATCGTTCACCGTCGCGGTCAGGGTATAGCGGCCGTCGCTCAGGCCGAGGAAATCACGCGGCGGTATCTGCACCGACCAGCTGCCGTCGTCTGCCACCGTCGCCTGATAGCGATAACCGGCAAAGGTGACGGTTACCGTGCGTCCGGCCTCGGCGCTGGTGGTGCCGCTGACGGTCTGTCCGGCCTGTTGTTCGCTGCTGTTGATCACGTCATCGTTGGCCACCGTCAGGATGGTCAGCGTCGGCGGTACGGTATCGACGATCAGCGTGTGCTGCGCTTCAGCCGGGTTGCCAGCCTTATCGCTGACGCTGGCGGTGACCGTCAGGCTGCCGTCGCGCAGGGCAGCCAGATCGCTGGCGGGTACGCTGAGCGACCAGCCGCCGTCGCGGGCCACCGCGGTGGTGTACACTTTTTCCCCCAGCGTAACGCGAACGGTCTGCCCTTCGCCGGCGCTGGAGGTACCGCTGATCGTCAGCGGCTGCTGCTGCTCGGCGGCGTTTAACCGATCGTCGCCGGCCAGCGTACCGATGCTGATCAGCGGCGGCGTGGTTTCCACGCTCAGCGTGCGATCCGCAGAGGTCGCGTTGCCGTCGCTGTCCTCGGCCGAGACCTTAACAGGATACTGCTTACCGTCCGCCAGTGCCGCAACATCGGCAGGCGGCACGGTTGCTTGCCAGCTGCCATCGGCCTGCACCTTCGCCTGATAGCTTTTGCCATTCAGCGTCACCGTCACCACGGAGCCGGTGGCCAGGCGATCGCTGGATCCGGTCACCACCAGCGCGGCGCTCGCCTCGGCGGCATTCAGAATGTCATCCCCGGCCAGCGGATCCAGCGTCACCATCAGCGCGCTGGTGTTGACCCGCACATCGTGGCTCAGGGTGCTGCTGTTGCCAGCGCTGTCGGTCAGCGTGGCAGTAAAGGTCGCGGTGCCGTCCGGCAGGCTGCTGATCACGCTCGCCGGTACGCCGACCGACCAGTTACCGTCGGCATCGACGGTGGTCACGTAACGCTGACCGGCAACGGTCAGGATCAGGGTATCGCCGGTCTGCACGCCGCTGGCGGTGCCGCTGACAATCTGCGCCAGTCCATGTTCGGCGCTGTTAATCACATCATCACTGGCAATCGGATTGAACTGCAGCGTAGGCGGCGTCGTATCCAGCACCAGCGTGCTGGTGGCGCTGCCGCGGTTGCCCGCCGGATCGCTGACGCTGACTTGCAAGGTATAGCGATCGTCAGCCAGCGCCGCCCAGGCATCTGGCCCCAGCGCCAGCTGCCAGCGCCCGTCGGCGCCCACCGTGGTTGTCCAGGTGCGTTCCGCCAGCTGAATAGTCAGCGTCTGTCCGGTGCCGGCAGTGGTACTGCCGCTCAGCAGAACGCCGTCAGCGGCCTCGCGGGCGTTGATCACGTTGTCCCCCGCCAGCGTGTCGATGGTCACCGACGGCGCCACGCTGTCCACGCTGTACGCCCGGGCGGCGCTCGCCGCGTTGCCGCTGGCGCTGCTCACGCTCGCCTGCACGCTYCCCGCGCCCTCCTTCAGCCCSCCCAGCGCCGTCGCCGGCACCGTCAGCGACCARCCGCCGTCCTCGCCGACCGCSGCCTGRTACGCCTTGCCGGCGAACASCACCGTCACCGTCCGGCCGGCCTCCACCCCCGCCGTGCCGCCGCTCAGCGTCAGCGCCTCCCCCTTCTCCTGCGCGTTGATCACGTCGTCGCCCGCCACCGGGCTGATGGTCACCGCCACCGGCGACAGATCTACCGTCACCGGCCGCGCCACCGTCACCGGGTTCCCCGCCGCGCTCTCGCCGCTGACGCTCACCGACAGCGCGCCCGCCGGCCACGCCGCCACGTCCGCCGCCGGCACGCCCACCTGCCAGCCGCCGTCCGCCGCCACGCTGGCCGGATAGGTTT
>NZ_MRBS01000014.1 GCF_001922585.1 Pantoea sp. 1.19
CATTACTCACCCGTCCGCCACTCGTCACCCGAGAGCAAGCTCTCTGTGCTACCGTTCGACTTGCATGTGTTAGGCCTGCCGCCAGCGTTCAATCTGAGCCATGATCAAACTCTTCAATTAAAAAGCTTGATGCTCAAAGAATTAAACTTCGTAATGAATTACGTGTTCACTCTTGAGACTTGATATTTTTGAGCCCGRAGGCTTTTGATATCTGTCCTGTGAGTGCCCACACAGATTGTCTGATAAATTGTTAAAGAGCAGTGAGTTAGGCGCTTTCGCTTGCTAACTCGAGGTGGCGTATATTACGCTTTCCTCCTTCAGAGTCAACCTCTTTTTCAGAAGTTTTTCTCCGGCGGCGCCGGTGAATCCCGGGCCTCTGCACCGCACCCGCCGCGAGGCCGTTGTGCCGTGTCAGTGGTTGCGCATTATAGGGCGTTCGCCGCGGACCGCAACCACTAAATTACGATAAATAACGCGTTCGCTGCATTCCACAGCAAAAGACGCTGTTATACCCACTTACCCACATCCTTATCCACACCATCAGCGGTTATGCAATTTTGACGAGCATCACGCAAACGTTTTCGCTACAATGCCCGGCGAAAAAGTGGGCCACCCCAGGGGCGTAATCTGAAGCTTATCGCTTCTTCTGTAGCTAAGCTTGATGTCACGCTCTTCTTTATGCGAACCAAAGCCAAGGGATACAACCACCATGCAACAACCACGTCCTGTCCGCCGCGCGCTACTCAGCGTGTCTGATAAAGCCGGCATCCTCGAATTCGCTCAGGCCCTGGCCGCTCGCGGCGTTGAGCTGCTCTCTACCGGTGGCACCGCACGTCTGCTGGCGGAGGCCGGTTTATCCGTGACCGAAGTGTCCGACTACACCGGCTTCCCGGAAATGATGGATGGACGCGTCAAAACCCTGCATCCGAAAGTGCACGGCGGCATTCTCGGTCGTCGTGGCCAGGACGATGCCATCATGGCGCAGCACGAGATTGCGCCGATTGATATGGTGGTCGTCAACCTCTATCCCTTTGCGCAGACCGTCGCACGAGAAGGCTGCTCGCGAGAAGATGCGGTTGAGAACATCGATATTGGCGGCCCGACCATGGTGCGCTCCGCCGCCAAAAACCATAAAGACGTCGCCATCGTGGTAAAGAGCAGCGACTACGATGCGATCGTGGCTGAGCTGGACGCCAATGGAAATGCCCTGACGCTGGCGACCCGTTTCGATCTGGCGATTAAAGCCTTTGAGCATACCGCTGCCTATGACAGCATGATTGCCAACTACTTCGGGAGCCAGGTGCCCGCTTATCACGGCGACCGCCATGCTCCCGCCGGCCGCTTTCCGCGTACGCTGAACCTGAACTTTATTAAGAAGCAGGATATGCGCTATGGCGAGAACAGCCATCAGGCTGCCGCTTTCTATATAGAAGAGCATCTGACGGAGGCCTCCGTGGCCACCGCGCAGCAGCTGCAGGGTAAAGCGCTCTCCTACAACAACATTGCCGATACCGATGCCGCCCTTGAGTGTGTAAAAGCGTTTCGCGAGCCGGCCTGCGTGATCGTCAAGCATGCGAACCCGTGCGGCGTGGCGGTAGGCGATAACATTCTGACGGCCTACGAACGGGCTTATAAAACGGATCCTACTTCCGCCTTTGGCGGCATCATTGCCTTTAATCGCGAGCTGGACGAAGCCACCGCGCAGGCCATCATCAGCCGCCAGTTCGTGGAAGTGATAATAGCGCCTGCGGCCACTGAAGCTGCGTTGAAAGTGACCGCCGCCAAACAGAACGTGCGCGTGCTGATCTGCGGCGAGTGGCAGCAGCGCGTTCCCGGACTGGATGTGAAGCGCGTGAACGGTGGCCTGCTGGTTCAGGATCGCGATCTGGGGATGGTCGAGGCCGGCCAGCTCCGCGTGGTCACCGAGCGCCAGCCGACGGAACAGGAGCTGCGGGATGCGCTGTTTTGCTGGAAAGTAGCGAAATTTGTTAAGTCGAATGCCATCGTTTATGCCAAAGACAACATGACCGTCGGCATTGGTGCCGGTCAGATGAGCCGCGTTTACTCAGCAAAGATTGCCGGCATTAAAGCCGCGGATGAAGGCCTGGACGTTGCCGGCTGCGCGATGGCCTCTGACGCTTTCTTCCCGTTTCGCGATGGCATCGATGCCGCCGCGCAGGTCGGCATTACCTGCGTTATCCAGCCGGGCGGCTCGATTCGCGACGACGAAGTGATTGCCGCCGCCAACGAACACGGTATTGCGATGATCTTCACCGACATGCGTCACTTCCGTCATTAATCGGAGAACACAGATGAAAATTTTAATCATTGGTAACGGTGGTCGTGAACATGCCCTGGCATGGAAAGCCGCGCAGTCACCGTTAGCGGAGACGGTATTCGTCGCCCCCGGTAACGCCGGTACCGCCCTGGAGCCGACGTTGCAAAACGTCAATATCAGCGCGACCAACATCGAGGCGCTGCTGCACTTTGCACAGCAGGAGCAGATTGATCTGACTATCGTCGGACCGGAAGCGCCGTTGGTAAAAGGCGTGGTGGATACCTTTCGCGCCGCCGGTCTGAACATCTTTGGCCCCACGCAGGCAGCGGCGCAGCTGGAAGGCTCCAAGGCGTTCACCAAAGATTTTCTCGCCCGCCACCGCATCCCAACCGCGGAATACCAAAACTTTACCGAGGTCGAGCCCGCGCTGGCCTGGGTACGAGAGAAAGGCGCCCCCATTGTGATTAAGGCCGATGGCCTTGCCGCCGGGAAAGGGGTGATTGTCGCCATGACGCTGCGGGAAGCCGAGGACGCCATTCAGGATATGCTGGCGGGCAATGCGTTTGGCGATGCGGGACACCGCATCGTGGTGGAGGAGTTCCTCGACGGCGAAGAGGCCAGCTTTATCGTCATGGTGGATGGTGAACACGTCCTGCCGATGGCCACCAGTCAGGATCACAAACGCGTAGGCGATGGCGATACCGGCCTGAACACCGGCGGCATGGGCGCGTATTCACCGGCACCGGTCGTCAGCGATGCCATCCACCAGCGAGTGATGGATGAAATCATTTGGCCAACGGTCCGCGGGATGGCGGCGGAAGGTAACGTCTACACCGGCTTTCTGTACGCCGGTCTGATGATCGATGCCAGCGGCCAGCCAAAAGTGATCGAGTTTAACTGCCGCTTCGGCGATCCTGAAACCCAGCCGATCATGATGCGTCTGCAATCCGATCTGGTGGATCTTTGTCTTGCCGCCTGCGCCGGGCAGCTGGATCAGAAGGATTCCGTCTGGGATCCGCGTCCGGCGCTGGGCGTCGTTCTGGCCGCTGGCGGTTATCCGGGGGAGTATGCGACCGGTGACGTGATCCACGGCTTACCGCTGACGAACGCGGCGGATGGCAAGGTGTTTCACGCCGGCACCACGTTGCAAAACGACGATCGGGTGGTGACCAACGGTGGCCGCGTGCTGTGCGTCACGGCGCTGGGCGAAGACGTGGCCGCGGCGCAGCAGCGTGCCTATGCGCTGGCAGCGCCCATCCACTGGGAAGGCAGTTTCTGTCGGACAGACATTGGCTATCGGGCCATTGGACGCCCATCGAACTGACGGTGCGCTCACGCCGCCCGCCGGTGGCGGGCGGCGTTTAGAAGTCAGCGGCCGTGGGCTCGCTGGCACACACGTCGCCGGCTTCGGCGAGGATCAGTTGAGTGCCCTGCGGGGCTTCCAGCCAGGCCACGCTAACCGGCGTCACGGAGCGCGCCTGAACCTGTTGAATCAGTTGGCGCGATGCCCGATCGAAAGCGGGCTGCTGCGGCTGCCCCTGACAATTGATCACGGTGCCCTTACCCTGCCAGCGCCCCTGGGTCATGAATACCCGTCCTGCCAGCAAGTCGTCACTCAGCGCCAGCATCCGCTGGGCATCAAACTGATACAGGGCCACCGCCTCGTCAGAGACCGCCTGTCGCTGTCCGTCCCGCTGGCGCTGCATATAATTAAGTTCTCCCGCGGTATCAAACCGCAGCGTCACCGTTTCCGGATGCGCACCGCGCGTTTCGCGAGTGATGGCCGTCAGGGTGTGCCCCTGCCAGTGATATTCACTGAGTTCGGTCGGAGCCCGATCGCCATCGAAAGGCGTATACACCGTCTGAATATGAACGTGATGCGCTTCGCTGTTTTTGCGCCAGATACGTACCGTGCCGCGATCGGCAAGGTAGCCGCTGGCGGTAAAATCAGGCACGGAAGGCTTACTGCTACAGCCGTTCAGCAGCAATAACGCCAGCAAGATGCCAGCCAAACGCAGAGCGTCTGTCATTCATCCCCCTGTCAGGCCTCAAAACAAAAGGGGCGAATATTCGCCCCTTGAAAATGCCTTTCCGGTACGCTTACTTAACAGCGTCTTTCAGTGCTTTACCCGATACGAAAGCGGGTACGTTAGCAGCGGCGATTTTAATCTCGTTACCCGTCTGCGGGTTGCGGCCAGTGCGCTCAGCGCGGTGGTTAACTTTAAACGTGCCAAAACCAACCAGTTGTACAGCATCACCTTCTTTCAGAGACTCGGTAATTGCAGCCAGAGTAGATTCCAGAGCCGCCTTAGCCTGAGCCTTGGACAGATCTGCTTTGTCGGCAATTACATCAATCAGTTGAGTCTTGTTCATAAGTTATCCTTACAGTGTATTTATCGCTTGCTAAGCTTCGAGTGCGAGGGAAAAGCCATTTGCCCAATGTCTTTCAAACCGCAGCGTCTCACTACCGTTTGAAAGCCTGTGGGGAAGTGTTTGCACTCTCCTGCATAACACGCACCGATAGCCACATTTTTCAGCCCCCCAAATGTAGACCAGAGAGGGGGCGGATGTGAAGCCTCCAGGCGCGGTAAATCGGGCCTGAATTCACGTTTTCTTGCGTTATTGGTTAAAAGTTATACCGATGTTACTGATCGCCGCTTCCCGCAGGTCTGCGCGCAGGCCTTTAATCAATTCGATGTCCCGTTCTTCACACGCGGCCAGCAGGCGGAAAATCTCCCACTGGATATCCCACTCATCAGCAACCGCAGGATTCTCTTTCAGCTCTTCGTCGGTCATTTCGCGTCCTGCCTGGGTCATCTCCAGCATCGCCACCGTGGTGATGGAGGTCTCGCTCACCTCAATCGCCTGCTCAAGGGTTTCACCGCTCAGTAGCGCGTGAATCAGATCGCTCAGTGCCACGCAGGCGTCAATGGCCGGATAGACGCCGTACAGATCGTAATCCTCCGCCGAGGGAATGGCGGCTTCCAGTTTTTCGAGCTGACTATCAAAATTCACTCTGGCGTCTTTTACCGTCAGGGTTTCCCATACCAGATCCAGTATGCGGCGGTAGAGCTGCGCATCGCCGAACTGCGTTTCCTGGCAAAAGGCCTGATAGTTAGGGTACATACGCTCGCACAGGCAAGCCATAAAGGTCTGATGCTGCCAGCTGGCCAGCTTCTCCAGACGCAGGTGAATAGGGTTACGTAACATAGTGACGCTCTCTAAAGGTGATTCTGGCGGCATTGTACCTGAAAAGGGGCAGTGGTACCTGCTTATCCCTGCCGCGCCTGCCAGCGTAGAAAGGCCGCGCGACGCGACGCGACGGCGTCCGCCCAGCGGGTAGGTTCGGGCAATCGGTAACCCGCCATGCAGTTGATGACCCACTGCAGTGCGCTCTGCTGACTGACGCGATGGCCAATGGAGATAAACAGGGGATTGCAGCGCGGCTTGCTGCGCCAGACCCAGCCAAGCTGTTCATCGCGCTGATACAGCGGCTGTAGCGCACCGACGGCAGCATCCAGGGGGGCATAGTCGCCGCACAGGCGCCGCTTGGCGACGCCGATGGTCGGCACATTGGCCAGCAGCCCGAAATGGGAGGCGACTCCCAGCCGGCGCGGATGGGCAATGCCCTGCCCGTCTACCAGCACCAGATCCGGTTTGCGGCTGAGTTGACCCCACGCCTGCATCAGCGCCGGCGTTTCGCGAAAAGAGAGGAATCCCGGAATATAGGGCAGCGAAGTTGGCTGGCGCGCCACCTGATACTCCAGCAGTTGCAGTGACGGCCACGCCAGCAGCACCATCGCCGCGCGGGTGATCTCACCGCCCTGCTCGAACCCCACATCGGCTCCGCCAATCAGCGTCGGCGGCGGGCGGCCGACGTCATCTTCCCGCACCACCTGCGTGGCGCGCGCGCGCTGCTCTTCACGCCATCCCTGGATATCCATTTTCCCTCCCGCTTAGCGTTAGCCCTGATGATACGGTCTGGACAGTCGGTGCACCGCCTCAACAAAGGCGCCGGCATGGTCCGGTGGCACATCCAGGTGAATACCGTGACCAAGATTGAAGACGTGGCCGTTACCCGCGCCAAAGCCCTGTAGTATACTGGCCACCTCTTGCTCAATGCGCGCCGGCGAAGCATACAGCATCGACGGATCCATATTGCCCTGCAGCGCGACTTTATCCCCCACCCGGCGCCGGGCATCGGCCATATCCGTGGTCCAGTCAAGGCCGAGCGCATCGCAGCCGGTGGCCGCCATCGCTTCCAGCCACTGTCCGCCACCTTTAGTAAACAGCGTAACCGGTACCCGGCGACCGTCATGCTCGCGCTGCAGCCCGTCGACAATCTGGTGCATGTAGTGCAGTGAAAACGCACGATAATCGCGACCGGTCAGTACCCCGCCCCAGGTGTCAAAAATCATCACTGACTGTGCCCCGGCGCGAATCTGCGCATTCAGGTAGAGCGTGACGCTTTGCGCCAGCTTGTCCAGCATCGCATGCAGGCTGTCAGGATCGGCATACATCATTTTCTTCACTTTAGTGAAGGCCTTACTGCCCCCACCCTCCACCATGTAGGTGGCCAGCGTCCACGGGCTGCCGGAAAAGCCGATCAGCGGCACTGCGCCCTGCAGATTTTTGCGAATCGTGCGTACGGCGTTCATCACGTAGCCCAGTTCCTGCTCTGGATCCGGGACCGGCAGCTTGTCCACGTCGGCACGGCAGGTGATCGGGCGGGCAAAGCGCGGTCCTTCGCCGGCTTCAAACCACAGGCCCAGCCCCATCGCATCCGGAATGGTCAGAATGTCGGAGAACAGGATCGCCGCATCCAGCGGGAAACGCCGCAGCGGCTGCAGCGTAACTTCGCAGGCCAGTTCGGCATTTTTGCACAGCGACATAAAATCGCCCGCTTCCGCCCGGGTGGCTTTATATTCCGGCAAATAGCGCCCCGCCTGACGCATCATCCATACCGGCGTCACATCCACCGGCTGGCGTAGCAGGGCACGTAAATAGCGATCGTTTTTTAATTCGGTCATCGGTCAGGCTCTCTCAAAATGTGGCCTAGTGTAGCACTGTTAGCCCGCGCTGCGGCACAGCGCGACGGTATCCTCGATCAGACGCCGGGCAATGGTACCCGGCGGTGGCAGCGGTGGGAGTGCATCGTAACGATACCAGTTGGCGCTGCTCAGCTCTTTGGCATCAATGCGAATATCACCGCTGTCGTAGTCGGCCATAAACGCCATCATCAGCGACATTGGAAACGGCCACGGCTGTGATGCTACGTAGCGCACGTTCTTTATCTGCAGTCCGCTCTCCTCCATCACCTCGCGCGCGACGGTTTGCTCCAGCGTTTCGCCGACCTCAACAAAGCCGGCCAGTACGGTGTGAATTCCATTGCGGCTGCGCTGGTGCTCCGCCAGTAGAATCGCGTCACCCCGGCGAATCGCCACAATCATGCAGGGAGCAATTTGCGGATAGTAGCGTTGACGGCAGCGATCGCACAGGCAGGCCCACTCGCTGCGGCTGTGGCGCATTTCATGGCCGCAGTAGCCACACCAGCGGTGCGAACGGAAAAACTCCGCCAGCTGTACGCCGCGGCCGGCCAGTTGGAATAACCCTTTATCCACATCCAGTAGCTGACGCAGCGAGCCCATCTGCTGCGGCTGCTCACCCTGAATCAGCCACACCGGATCTCCCTGCCACTCACCGATTTTTCGCCCCCGGCGGCCGGTCAATGAGAGGGATTCCGCCGTGCCGTGTGGTAAATCTCCCTCGGGTAGCCAAAGTTTCTGCTCGCTACTGACAATCCACCAGCCAGCGTCTACGCTTACCAGTTCACGTTCCATAAAAATTCCGTTCCTCAGCGTTAGGGCTGTTATTACCGTCGCGCTAAAACTATAACTCATGGAGTCAACCATGCTTAACCACTTAGATGGTCTAACCGCGCGCGTAGGCGGAAACAACCCGCTGATCGATAGCTGGCTTACCGCGCGGCGTCAGCTGCTGGTAGCCTATTATCAGGCCGTGGGGCTGAAACCGGCGAAAAGTTCGCTGACCACCCTGGATGACAAAGCCATGGATGCATTTTGCCAGAATCTGGTCGATTATTTATCGACTGGCCATTTCAGTATCTACCAACGGCTGATTGATCAAATCCAGAACAGCCATCCGCTCAGCAGCGCCGGCCAGATCTGCCAGCCCCTCGAGAGCAACACCGATACGCTGATGCGGTTGTACGATTCCCACCTGGCGCAGGCGATTACGGATGATAACTGTCTGGAGTTTCAGCAGGCCCTGTCGGAGGTAGGCGAAACGCTGGAAGCGCGCTTCACGCTGGAAGATGCGCTGATCATGCTGGCTTATGAGCAGAATCAGCATCCTCATGGCGCCGCCAACGATAGCCAAATCGATCGCCCCGCCTGATTCTGCCCTGCCGAAAATGGCTTGAGCTTTTGGTTGTCCCCTCTTATGCTGGAGGGGTGTTGCACCGCTGTACGTAACACGTTTTCTTGTCGGAGTGCCCTTTGGGGCTGAGACCGTTCATTCGGGATCCGCGGAACCTGATCAGGTTAGTACCTGCGAAGGGAACAAGAGTAAACCGTCAGCCATGCTGCCTTTGTGGCTCACATCATCCGTTTTTTTACTCCTGCCGCACTTCGGACAAGCCCACTCCCCCTTTAAACTGGAATGAGCTATGTCTGCAACTGAACCCACCCTTTCACGCCGCGAGCAACGCGCCCGGGCCCAGCAGTTTATTGACTCACTGCGCGGCAGCGCCTTTCCCAACTCATCGCGCATTTGGATTACCGGTTCGCACCCCGACATTCGCGTACCGATGCGTGAGATTCAGCTGAGTCCAACTCCGATTGGTGGCGGCCAGTCCCCACAGTTCGAAGCCAATGAGCCCATACCGGTATACGACACCGCCGGCCCCTATGGCGATCCACAGGCCGATATTGACGTGCGTAAGGGACTGATGCCACTACGCGCGCGCTGGATAGCAGCGCGCGACGATAGCGACACGCTGCCGGCACGCAGCTCCGCCTACGCACAGCAGCGCCTGGCGGATGAGGGTCTGGATCACCTGCGCTTTGAGCAGCACCCAACCCCGCGCCGCGCGCGCGCCGGGCATCGCGTCACCCAGCTGTACTACGCCCGCCAGGGATGGATTACCCCGGAGATGGAGTTTATCGCGCTGCGGGAGAATATGGGCCGCGAACGGATTCGCAGCAGCGTACTGAATCAGCAGCATCCAGGGCAGGCCTTTGGCGCCAGGCTGCCGGAAAATATCACCCCGGAATTTGTTCGCCAGGAGGTCGCTGCCGGCCGGGCCATCATCCCGGCCAACATTAACCATCCGGAGGCTGAGCCGATGATCATTGGCCGCAACTTTCTGGTAAAGGTGAACGCCAATATCGGCAACTCCGCGGTCAGCTCCTCGATAGAAGAGGAAGTCGAAAAACTGGTCTGGGCAACACGCTGGGGGGCCGACACGGTGATGGATCTCTCGACCGGTCGCTACATTCATGAAACCCGCGAGTGGATCCTGCGCAACAGCCCGGTACCGATTGGCACCGTGCCGATTTACCAGGCGCTGGAAAAAGTGAACGGCATCGCCGAAAACCTCACCTGGGAAGCCTTCCGCGACACGCTGCTGGAGCAGGCGGAACAGGGTGTAGACTACTTCACGATTCACGCTGGCGTGCTGCTGCGCTACGTGCCGATGACCGCAAAGCGTCTGACCGGTATCGTCTCCCGCGGCGGGTCCATCATGGCAAAATGGTGTCTGTCACATCATCAGGAAAACTTCCTCTACGAGCATTTCCGTGAGATTTGTGAAATCTGCGCCGCCTATGACGTGTCCTTGTCGCTGGGCGATGGACTGCGCCCCGGCTCTCTTCAGGACGCCAACGACGAAGCACAGTTCGCCGAGCTGCATACGCTGGGAGCGTTAACCCATATCGCCTGGGAATACGACGTCCAGGTGATGATTGAAGGGCCAGGCCATGTACCGATGCAGATGATCCGTCGCAACATGACTGAGCAGCTGGCGCACTGCCACGAAGCGCCGTTCTACACTCTCGGGCCGCTGACCACGGATATCGCGCCGGGCTACGACCACTTTACCTCCGGGATTGGTGCCGCGATGATCGGCTGGTTCGGCTGTGCGATGCTCTGCTACGTGACGCCGAAGGAGCACCTCGGCCTGCCAAACAAAGAGGATGTGAAGCAGGGGCTGATTACCTATAAGATCGCCGCCCACGCCGCCGATCTCGCCAAGGGGCATCCCGGGGCACAAATCCGCGATAATGCCATGTCGAAAGCCCGCTTTGAGTTCCGCTGGGAAGACCAGTTTAACCTGGCGCTGGATCCGCATACCGCCCGCGCCTATCACGATGAAACGCTGCCGCAGGACTCCGGTAAAGTCGCGCATTTCTGCTCGATGTGCGGACCCAAATTCTGCTCAATGAAAATGACACAGGAGGTGCGCGATTACGCGGCGGCGTTGGAAGCGCAACCGGTTCAGATCGAAATGGCAAGCGTGTCAGCCCGCTTTCGCCAGCGCGTTGGGGAACGTGATCACCCCACCCAGGCGTCCGACGCGGAGAAGCAGCCATGAGGCCAGCCTTTCCCAGCGTGCCGCACAGGCTCGGTCTCTATCCGGTGGTCGACAGCCCTAAATGGATAGAGCGCCTGCTGGCGCACGGCGTGCGTACCCTGCAGTTGCGCATCAAAGATCGCGCCGATCGGCAGGTCGGGGCAGACATTGCCGCGGCCGTCGCCCTCGGCCGCCGCTATCGCGCCCGGGTATTTATCAACGATCACTGGCGGCTTGCCGTACAGCACGGCGCTTACGGCGTGCACCTCGGTCAGGACGATCTCGATGTGGCCGATCTCCACGCCATCCATAGCGCGGGGCTGCGCCTGGGGCTGTCAACCCACGATGATGCCGAGCTGGATCGCGCGCTGGCCTGTCGCCCCTCCTATATTGCGCTTGGTCATCTTTTCCCTACGCAAACCAAAGTCATGCCTTCTGCGCCACAGGGCCTGGCGGAGCTACGCCGCCACCTGACGCGACTGCAGCAGATCCCTACCGTGGCTATCGGGGGGATTTCGCTGGCGCGAGCGCCCGAAGTGCTGGCGACCGGCGTGGGCAGCATAGCGGTCGTCAGCGCCATTACCGCCGCTGACGACTGGCAGCGCGCTACCGCGACGCTGCTGGCACTGGCCGGCAGCGGGGGCGACGTGGATGCTTAACGATCGTGATTTTATGCGCTACAGCCGTCAGCTACTGCTGGAGGAGTTTGGACTTGAGGCGCAGCAAATGCTGAGCCAGAGCCGGGTGCTGGTCGTTGGTCTGGGCGGCCTTGGCTCGCCGGCCGCGCTCTACCTGGCGGCGGCCGGCGTCGGCACCCTGTGGCTGGCCGATGACGACGCGCTGCACATCAGCAACCTGCAGCGGCAAATTCTGTTTCGTGACGCCGATGCCGGGGCCAATAAAGCCGCGCGGGCACAGCAGCACTTGCAGGCCCTGAATCCGCGTATTCGCTGCCATACGCTGGTGCAGCACATGGATAGCACCGCGCTGCACCACCACGTGCCGGCGGTAGATCTGGTACTGGACTGCAGCGATAACATGCAGACCCGGCACGCTATTAACGCCGCCTGCGTAATACACGCTACTCCGCTGATCAGCGCCAGCGCGGTGGGCTTCGGCGGCCAGTTAATGGTACTGACCCCACCGTATCACCACGGCTGCTTTCGCTGCCTGTGGCCGGAGGATAACGAACCGGAACGTAACTGTCGCACCGCCGGGATACTCGGTCCGGTAGTCGGCGTCATGGGTACCCTGCAGGCGCTGGAGGCCATCCGGCTGCTGACCGGTCAGCGCTCGCCGCTGGACGGCAAACTGCGGTTATTTGACGGACGGCAACAGGCCTGGCGCACCCTGACGCTGGCGCGTACTCCGGCCTGCCCGGTATGTGGAGGGGCCGATGCACATCACCGTAAATGACGCACCGCAGGCGCTGGCGCCCGGACAAACGCTGCTTCAGCTGCTGACGGCGCTCGCTCAGCCGCTCACCGGCACCGCGCTCGCGGTTAACGGTGCCATCGTTCCCCGCGAGCGTTGGCAGCATTATTCCCTTCAGGCGGGCGATGACGTGGTGCTATTTCGCGTCATTGCCGGAGGTTAACCATGCTTGAGATTGCGCAACGGCGCTTCGATTCGCGCCTGTTTACCGGTACCGGCAAGTTCGCCAGTGCCGCCCTGATGCTGGAAAGTCTGCGGGCCTGCGGCAGTCAGCTGGTGACGCTGGCGATGAAGCGGGTAGATCTCCGCGGCGGGGAAGATAATATTCTGCAACCGCTGCAACAATTGGGAGTCCAACTGTTGCCGAACACCTCCGGTGCCAAAACCGCGGATGAAGCGGTATTTGCCGCGCGCCTGGCGCGCGAGGCGCTGGGTACCCACTGGATCAAACTGGAGATCCATCCCGATCCGCGCTGGCTGCTGCCAGATCCGATTGAAACGCTGCGCGCCGCCGGGCGGCTGGTGCGGGAAGGTTTTGTGGTATTGCCATACTGCGGCGCCGATCCGGTGCTGTGCAGGCGACTGGAAGAGGTGGGTTGCGCCGCGGTGATGCCGCTCGGTGCGCCCATTGGCAGTAATCAGGGACTGAAAACCCGCGACTTTCTGGCTATCATCATCGAACAAGCAGGCGTACCCGTGGTGGTGGATGCCGGTATCGGCGCGCCCAGCCACGCCAGCGAGGCAATGGAGATGGGCGCCGATGCCGTGCTGGTGAATACGGCTATCGCGGTTGCGCAAGATCCCATCACCATGGCCCGCGCTTTTCGGCTGGCGGTGGAGGCCGGGCGACTGGGCTTCCAAAGCGGAGCGCGCGGTGCGCAGTGCGAGGCCGTCGCGTCGTCCCCCCTGACCGCCTTTCTGTCAGAGAGCGGGGGGTAGCGGATGGCTGATTTTCTTACCCGCTGGCAACAGCTGGACTGGGATGACATTACCCTGCGTATCCACAGCCAAACTTCCCGCGACGTCGAGCGGGCGCTGAATGCCACGCAAATAGATCGCAGTGGACTGATGGCGCTGCTCTCACCGGCGGCGGCGGCCTATCTTGAACCGCTGGCGCGTCGTGCGCAGCAGCTAACCCGCCAGCGTTTTGGTCATACCGTGGGCATTTACGCCCCGCTGTATCTCTCCAACCTGTGCGCCAATGACTGTACTTACTGTGGCTTTTCGATGAGCAACCGCATTAAGCGCAAAACGCTGGACGCGCAGGAGATTGCCCGCGAGTGCGATGCCCTTCGCGCCCTCGGCTTTGATCAACTGCTGCTGGTCACCGGCGAGCATCAGAGTAAAGTCGGAATGGACTATTTTCGTCGCCATCTGCCGGCCATCCGCGCGCGCTTCAGCTCGGTGATGATGGAGGTACAGCCGCTGACGCAGTCTGATTACGCGGCGCTGAAACCCCTCGGACTGGATGGCGTGCTGGTCTATCAGGAGACTTACCATCAGGGTCACTATGCCCGTCATCACCTGAAGGGTAATAAGCAGGACTTTTTTTATCGGCTGGAGACGCCTGACCGCCTGGGCCGCGCCGGGATCGATAAGATAGGACTGGGTGCGCTGATTGGGCTGGCGGATAACTGGCGTACCGACTGCTATATGCTGGCAGAACATCTGCTATGGCTACAGCGTCGCTGGTGGCAATCGCACTACTCGCTGGCGTTTCCGCGCCTGCGCCCCTGCGCCGGCGGGATCCCCGCCGCATCACTGATGAGTGAATCGCAACTGGTGCAGACTCTGTGCGCGTTTCGCCTGTTTGCGCCAGCCGTGGATCTGACGCTCTCCACCCGCGAGTCGCCGGCGTTTCGCGACAGCGTAGTGCCGCTGGCGATCACCCAAATGAGTGCTTTCTCGAAAACACAGCCGGGCGGCTATGCGGAAAATCGTCCGGAGCTGGAGCAGTTTACTCCCCACGACGGGCGCACACCGCAGCAGGTGGCCGCGGCGCTGCGCGGAGCCGGACTGCAGCCAGTGTGGAAGGACTGGGAGTTTTTTTTGGGAAGGGAGACGTAAATGCCATGAAAGTACCGCATCGGGCGAAATTTTGTGTGAATCTGCGCCGCAGGAGCGCGATGCTGCGCTCGCCGATAACCCAGCCGTGGCCCAGAATGGCGTTGCTGACCGCATCGCGGCAGCCAGGGCCGGGCTGTTCATTCCCTCTACCGGCCCTGCTTCACGCTTTCCTGAGAGCGCTGGCAAAAAAAAACCGCGCCGAAGCGCGGTTTTTCATGCTGCAGAAGCCGATTTACTCGTCGCTGCCGCCGCCGAGACCGGCGTTAAGCAGTTCCGCCAGGCTGGCAGAGGCTTCGTCCGCGGTCACCTGCGGCACCACCGGTGCTTCACCGGCGGCACGGCGGCGCATGCGATCCTGGTGGTAGGCATAACCGGTACCGGCCGGGATCAGACGGCCCACGATGACGTTCTCTTTCAGGCCGCGCAGTTCATCACGTTTACCCGCAACGGCCGCTTCGGTCAGAACGCGCGTCGTTTCCTGGAACGAGGCAGCGGAGATGAACGATTCGGTCGCCAGAGAGGCTTTAGTAATACCCAGCAGGTCACGTGAGAAGGTCGCACCGACTTTGCCGTTCCCTTCCAGATCGCGGTTAGCGATCTTGATGCGGGAGTATTCAGCCTGCTCGCCGTCGAGGAACTCGGAGCTGCCCGCGTTCTCGATGGTGGCTTTACGCAGCATCTGACGCACGATGACTTCAATGTGCTTATCGTTAATCTTCACGCCCTGCAGACGATACACGTCCTGCACTTCGTTAGTGATATAACGGGTCACCGCATGAACGCCACGCAGACGCAGAATGTCGTGCGGCGACTCAGGACCATCGGATACCACGTCACCACGTTCGACGCGCTCACCTTCAAAGACGTTGAGCTGACGCCATTTCGGGATCATCTCTTCGTAAGGATCGCTACCGTCGATCGGCGTGATGACCAGACGACGTTTACCTTTGGTCTCTTTACCGAACGAGATAATCCCGCTGATTTCCGCGAGGATCGCCGGCTCTTTCGGACGACGGGCTTCGAAGAGATCCGCAACGCGCGGCAGACCACCGGTGATGTCCTTGGTACCGCCAGATTCCTGCGGCACACGCGCCAGGGTATCACCCGAGCTGATCTGCACGCCATCTTCCAGCTGAACAATCGCTTTGCCCGGCAGGAAGTACTGCGCTGGCATATCAGATCCCGGGATCATCACGTCGTTGCCCTGCGCATCCACAATTTTCAGCGCCGGACGCAGATCTTTACCGCCCGCAGTACGCTCAGCGGTATCCAGTACCACCAGCGACGAGAGACCGGTCAGTTCGTCGGTCTGACGCGTAATGGTCTGGCCGTCAATCATGTCCGTGAAGCGAATGAAACCACTCACTTCGGTGATAACCGGCATGGTATGCGGATCCCAGTTCGCCACGGTTTCGCCCGCGTTGACCAGTTCACCGTCGCCTTTCGCCATCACCGCACCGTAAGGCACTTTATAGCTCTCTTTGGTCCGACCGAACTCATCGATCATTTTCAGCTCGGTGTTACGCGAGGTAACCACCAGCTTGCCAGACGAGTTGGTCACTGACTTGGCATTCGAGAGCTTAATGGTGCCTTTGTTTTTCACCTGGATGCTGGATTCGGCCGCCGCACGCGATGCCGCACCACCGATGTGGAACGTACGCATGGTCAGCTGAGTACCCGGCTCACCGATGGACTGCGCAGCAATCACGCCGATGGCTTCACCTTTGTTAATGATGTGGCCACGCGCCAGATCACGACCGTAGCAGTGAGCACAGACGCCAAAGTCGGTTTCGCAGCTTACGACCGAGCGCACTTTCACACTGTCAACGGAGTTCTCTTCCAGCAAATCACACCAGTGCTCGTGGAGCAGCGTGTTACGCGGAACCAGAATATCCGCCGTACCCGGCTTCAGTACGTCTTCGGCCGTCACACGGCCCAGTACGCGCTCGCGCAGCGGCTCTTTCACATCGCCGCCTTCGATGACCGGGGTCATCATGATGCCTTCGAACGTGCCGCAGTCATCTTCGGTCACGACCAGATCCTGTGCAACGTCAACCAGACGGCGGGTCAGGTAACCGGAGTTCGCGGTTTTGAGTGCGGTATCCGCCAAACCTTTACGCGCACCGTGCGTGGAGATGAAGTACTGGAGTACGTTCAGACCTTCACGGAAGTTCGCGGTGATCGGCGTCTCGATGATGGAGCCATCCGGCTTCGCCATCAGACCACGCATCCCTGCCAGCTGACGAATCTGTGCCGCAGAACCACGCGCACCGGAGTCAGCCATCATAAAGATGCTGTTAAAGGAGACCTGCTTCTCTTCTTCACCGTCGCGGTTAATCACGGTTTCGGTCGAGAGGTTTTCCATCATCGCCTTCGCCACGCGCTCGTTCGCCGCGGCCCAGATATCGATAACTTTGTTGTAACGCTCACCGGCTGTCACCAGACCAGACTGGAACTGCTCCTGGATCTCGGCCACTTCGGCTTCGGCTTCGCTGATGATTTCCACTTTCTTCGCCGGGATCACCATGTCGTCGATACCGACGGACGCACCGGAACGCGCCGCATAGGCAAAACCGGTGTACATGGTCTGGTCAGCAAAGATAACGGTCGGCTTCAGACCCAGAATGCGGTAACAGGTGTTCAGCATTTTGGAGATAGCCTTTTTACCCAGCGCCTGGTTGACGATGGAGTACGGCAGACCTTTAGGGACAATCATCCACAGAATGGCACGGCCGATCGTGGTGTCGATCAGGCTGGTTTTGGCGATGAACTCGCCCTGCTCATTCTTTTCAAATTCGGTGATACGCACTTTTACGCGCGCATGCAGCTCGGCCAGGCCCGCACGATAAACGCGCTCGGCTTCTTTCGGGCCGGTCAGCACCATGCCTTCGCCTTTGGCATTCACTTTGTCGCGGGTCATGTAGTACAGACCCAGAACCACGTCCTGAGACGGAACGATGATTGGCTCGCCGTTCGCCGGAGACAGGATGTTGTTGGTTGACATCATCAGCGCACGTGCTTCCAGCTGGGCTTCCAGCGTCAGCGGCACGTGTACGGCCATCTGGTCACCATCGAAGTCGGCGTTATACGCCGCACACACCAGCGGGTGCAGCTGGATGGCTTTACCTTCGATAAGGACCGGCTCAAACGCCTGGATACCCAGACGGTGCAGCGTCGGTGCGCGGTTCAGCAGTACCGGGTGTTCACGAATCACTTCGTCCAGGATATCCCAGACAACCGCTTCTTCGCGCTCAACCATTTTCTTCGCGGCTTTGATGGTGGTGGCCAGGCCACGCAGTTCCAGCTTGCCGTAGATGAACGGTTTGAACAGCTCCAGCGCCATTTTCTTCGGCAGACCGCACTGATGCAGGCGCAGGTAAGGACCCACGGTGATCACGGAACGGCCGGAGTAGTCAACGCGCTTACCGAGCAGGTTCTGACGGAAACGACCCTGTTTGCCTTTGATCATGTCGGCCAGTGATTTCAACGGACGCTTGTTAGAACCGGTGATCGCACGACCGCGACGCCCGTTATCCAACAGGGCATCAACCGCTTCCTGCAGCATACGCTTTTCGTTGCGCACGATGATATCCGGCGCAGCGAGATCCAGCAGGCGCTTCAGACGGTTGTTACGGTTGATCACGCGGCGATACAGATCGTTCAGATCCGACGTCGCGAAGCGGCCACCGTCCAGCGGTACCAGCGGACGCAGATCCGGCGGCAGCACCGGCAGCACGGTCAGGATCATCCACTCCGGCTTGTTGCCAGACTGAACGAACGCTTCCAGCAGCTTGATGCGCTTGGTCAGCTTTTTACGCTTGGTCTCAGAGTTGGTTTCGTTCAGCTCCTCACGCAGCTGATCGCATTCCTGCTCCAGATCCATGTTTTTCAGCAGTGCCTGGATAGCTTCCGCACCCATCTTCGCATCGAATTCGTCACCGAACTCCTCCAGCGCGTCAAGGTACTGCTCTTCCGTCAGAATTTGACGTTTTTCCAGGTTCGTCATGCCGCCTTCAATCACCACGTAGGATTCGAAGTACAGCACGCGCTCGATGTCACGCAGCGGCATATCCAGCAGCAGGCCGATACGGGACGGCAGCGATTTCAGAAACCAGATGTGCGCGGTCGGGGAAGCCAGTTCGATGTGGCCCATGCGCTCACGGCGCACTTTGGTCTGGGTCACTTCAACGCCGCACTTCTCACAGATCACACCGCGGTGTTTCAGGCGCTTGTACTTACCGCACAGGCACTCGTAATCTTTTACCGGTCCGAAAATTCGGGCGCAGAAAAGACCGTCACGCTCCGGTTTGAACGTACGGTAGTTGATGGTTTCCGGCTTTTTCACTTCACCGAATGACCAGGAACGGATCATGTCTGGCGAAGCCAGCGCAATTTTGATCGCATCAAACTCTTCGGTCTTAGTTTGCGCTTTCAGAAACTTAAGTAAGTCTTTCACGGATTAGCTCCCGTCGGAGTGAGACTCTCAGGGATGCGCCACCGCAGCGGCGCATCCCGTAACCAGTACAATTGCGAGTGCTTACTCGTCTTCCAGCTCGATGTTGATACCCAGCGAGCGGATCTCTTTCAACAGTACGTTGAAGGATTCCGGCATGCCCGGCTCCATCTGATGGTTGCCGTCGACGATGTTTTTATACATCTTCGTACGGCCGTTTACGTCATCAGACTTCACGGTCAGCATTTCCTGCAGGGTATACGCGGCGCCGTAAGCTTCCAGCGCCCACACTTCCATCTCACCGAAGCGCTGACCACCGAACTGTGCCTTACCACCCAGCGGCTGCTGAGTCACCAGGCTGTAAGAACCGGTAGAACGCGCGTGCATCTTGTCATCCACCAGGTGGTTGAGCTTCAGCATGTACATGTAACCTACGGTAACCGGGCGCTCAAACTGCTCACCGGTACGTCCGTCGAACAGGGTGATCTGGCCGGATGTCGGCAGGCCACCCAGCTGCAGCAGCTCTTTGATTTCGCTCTCTTTCGCGCCATCAAATACCGGTGTCGCAATCGGCATACCTTTTTTCAGGTTTTCCGCCAGACGCAGCACTTCATCATCGCTGAAGGTGTTCAGATCGACTTTCTGACGCACGTCGGTACCCAGATCGTAAGCACGCTGGATGAACTCACGCAGCTTCGCGACTTCTTCCTGCTTTTTCAGCATGGCATTGATCTTCTCGCCGATGCCTTTTGCTGCCATCCCGAGGTGAGTCTCGAGGATCTGTCCGATGTTCATACGTGACGGTACGCCCAGCGGGTTCAGTACGATATCGACCGGCGTGCCGTTCTCATCGTAAGGCATATCTTCGATCGGGTTGATCTTAGAGATAACCCCTTTGTTCCCGTGACGGCCAGCCATTTTGTCGCCCGGCTGGATCTGACGCTTAACGGCCAGATAGACCTTCACGATCTTCAGCACGCCCGGTGCCAGGTCATCACCCTGGGTGATTTTGCGGCGCTTAGCGTCAAGTTTCTTCTCAAACTCGTGCTTCAGCTCATCGTACTGCTCGGCCAGCTGCTCCAGCGCATTCTGTTTGGCTTCGTCAGTCAGGCCCAGCTCCAGCCAGCGCTCGCGCGGCAGCTTGTCGAGCTTCTCGGCTTCCACACCGCCGCCAACCAGCAGGGTGCGAATACGGGTGAACAGGCCGGCTTCGAGGATCTTCAGCTCTTCAGTCAGGTCTTTTTTGGCCTGCTTCAGCTGCATCTCTTCGATTTCCAGCGCGCGCTTGTCTTTTTCCACGCCATCGCGGGTGAAGACCTGCACGTCAATCACCGTACCGGAGACGCCGTTCGGCACGCGCAGAGAAGAGTCTTTTACGTCGGACGCTTTCTCACCGAAAATGGCACGCAGCAGCTTCTCTTCCGGCGTCAGCTGGGTTTCACCTTTCGGCGTCACCTTGCCCACCAGAATGTCGCCACCGGTCACTTCGGCACCGATATAGACGATACCGGACTCATCGAGCTTGGAGAGAGCCGCTTCACCCACGTTCGGGATATCGGCGGTGATCTCTTCTGGCCCCAGCTTGGTGTCACGCGACACACACGCCAGTTCCTGGATGTGAATGGTCGTAAAGCGATCTTCCTGCACTACACGCTCAGAGACCAGAATGGAGTCTTCGAAGTTGTAGCCGTTCCACGGCATGAACGCGACGCGCATGTTCTGACCCAGCGCCAGCTCACCGAGGTCGGTGGACGGGCCGTCAGCCAGCACATCGCCGCGCTCAACCGGCTCACCCAGAGACACGCACGGCATCTGGTTGATACAGGTGTTCTGGTTGGAACGGGTGTATTTGGTCAGGTTGTAGATATCAATGCCCGCTTCACCCGGGTACATCTCGTCTTCGTTAACTTTAATCACGATACGAGAAGCATCTACGTACTGGACGGTGCCGCCGCGTTTAGCGACGGCGGTTACGCCAGAGTCCACCGCGACTGCGCGCTCCATACCGGTACCGACCAGCGGCTTATCCGCACGCAGCGTCGGCACGGCCTGACGTTGCATGTTGGCACCCATCAATGCGCGGTTGGCGTCATCGTGTTCAAGGAACGGGATCAGGGACGCACCGACGGAAACCACCTGCTGGGTGGAAACGTCCATGTAGTCCACCTGATCGCGGCTGAACAGGCTCGATTCGCCTTTGCTGCGGCAGGTCACCAGATCGTCAACGAACGCGCCTTCCTCATCGAGGTTGGTGTTCGCCTGAGCGATGACGAAGTTACCTTCTTCAATCGCAGACAGGTAATGAATTTCATCGGACACTTTACCGTCCACCACGCGACGGTACGGGGTTTCAAGGAAACCATACTCGTTCGTCTGGGCGTAAACGGAGAGTGAGTTGATCAAACCGATGTTCGGACCTTCCGGGGTTTCGATCGGACACACGCGACCATAGTGAGTCGGGTGAACGTCTCGCACCTCGAAGCCCGCACGCTCACGGGTCAGACCGCCCGGGCCCAGTGCAGAAATACGACGCTTGTGCGTGATCTCTGACAGTGGGTTGTTCTGGTCCATAAACTGGGACAGCTGGCTGGAGCCAAAGAACTCTTTCACCGCTGCCGAAATCGGCTTGGCGTTGATCATGTCTTGTGGCATCAGGGTGTCGAGATCGCCCAGTGACAGACGCTCTTTAACCGCGCGCTCTACGCGCACCAGACCAACGCGGAACTGGTTCTCCGCCATCTCGCCTACGGAACGAATGCGGCGGTTGCCGAGGTGATCGATGTCATCCACTTCACCGATACCGTTACGGATATCGATCAGCTTCTTCATCACCTCAATGATGTCGAGCTTGCTCAGAATACCGGAGCCTTCGATCTCGTCGCGACCCAGAGAACGGTTGAACTTCATGCGACCAACCGCCGACAGATCATAACGGTCTTCAGAGAAGAACAGGTTCTCGAACAGGTTTTCTGCCGCTTCACGCGTCGGCGGCTCGCCGGGACGCATCATGCGGTAAATTTCAACCAGCGCGCTCAGGCGATCGTTAGTCGGATCGACGCGCAGGGTTTCAGAGATGTAAGGACCGTGGTCGAGATCGTTAGTAAACAGCGTTTCGATGCGCTTGTGGCCTGACTGGCTCAGTTTCGCCAGCAGATCCAGCGACAGCTCCATGTTCGCCGCTACGATCAGCTCACCGGTACTTTCATCAATGTAGTCTTTGCTGACCACTTTGCCGGCGATGTACTCGACCGGCACTTCGATGTGCTGAATGCCGTCTTTTTCCAACTGGCGGATATGGCGGGCAGTAATGCGACGCCCTTTCTCAACGTAAACGGTCCCGTTGGACTCGATGTCGAAAGAGGCGGTCTCACCGCGCAGGCGCTCGGGCACCAGCTCCATCTGCAGTTTGTTATCACGGATTTCATACACCACTTTCTCAAAGAACAGATCAAGAATCTGCTCTGTGGTGTACTCCAGCGCGCGCAGGATAATGGATGCCGGCAGTTTACGACGACGGTCAATACGCACGAACAGGTTGTCTTTCGGGTCAAACTCGAAATCCAGCCAGGAACCGCGATAGGGGATGATGCGTGCGTTATACAGGACTTTCCCTGACGAGTGGGTTTTACCCTTATCACTGTCAAAGAAGACACCGGGGCTACGGTGCAGCTGAGAAACGATAACACGCTCGGTACCGTTGATGACAAAGGTACCGTTGTCGGTCATGAGCGGGATTTCGCCCATGTAGACTTCCTGCTCTTTAATGTCTTTAACGGTGCCTTCCGGCGCTTCGCGCTCGTAGATCACCAGGCGCAGTTTTACGCGCAAAGGAGCAGAGTAGGTAACGCCACGGATTTGACATTCGGTAACGTCAAACACCGGCTCACCCAGGCGATAGCTGACATACTGCAGCTCAGAGTTGCCGCTGTAGCTCTGAATAGGGAATACGGAGCGGAATGCCGCTTCCAGACCGTACTGACCTTCCGGATCTTGCTCGATAAACTTCTGGAACGAGTCAAGCTGGATAGAAAGGAGATAGGGAACATCCAGAACTTGCGGACGTTTACCAAAATCCTTACGAATGCGTTTTTTCTCGGTATAGGAGTAAACCATTAGGGTTCCTCAGCTCGCTGACATGTCGACCCACGCTGTCCGTCCTGGAGGGACAGTTTATGCAACACTATTTTGTTGATTCGGCAGATAAAAACCCACCGCAATACCTCTTTCTATCACTCTTAAATCATTTCATTGCCCTTGTCCGGGCAGGGAACCCGTCCAGGAAAGCAGTATATTAAGTCGTCGATAGAGAAAGATATTGTAGAACGTCAATGGCTAAACAGTGCGAAACCCCATTGAGGTCCTTGAGCGCAAAAAGGCTGGTGACCAAATAGTCACCAGCCATCAGCCTGATGTGACTCAGACTGCAACCTGAAAGGTTGTCTTACTTAACTTCAACTTCCGCGCCAGCTTCTTTCAGAGCCGCTTCCAGGGCAGCAGCGTCATCTTTGCTGATGCCTTCTTTCACTGCAGCCGGAGCCGCTTCTACCAGGTCTTTAGCTTCTTTCAGACCCAGGCCAGTCGCGCCACGTACTGCTTTGATCACAGCAACTTTGTTCGCGCCAGCAGCTTTCAGGATAACGTCAAATTCAGTTTTCTCTTCAACCGCTTCAGCCGGGCCAGCCGCAACAGCGACAGCAGCAGCAGCAGAAACGCCGAATTTTTCTTCCATTGCAGAAATCAGTTCAACAACGTCCATTACGGACATAGCGGATACTGCTTCGATGATCTGGTCTTTAGTGATAGACATGTAAATTGTTCCTAAGAATCAGTAAATAGGTTTTATACGTTAGCAAGTACGCGAGAGAAGGTGGCTTATGCCGCTTCTTTTGCGTCGCGTACAGCAGCCAGAGTGCGAACCAGTTTGCCGGCAGCGGCTTCTTTCATGGTTGCCATCAGGCGTGCAATTGCTTCATCGTAGGTCGGCAGCGTTGCCAGACGGTCAATTTGAGCCGCCGGGATCAGCTCACCTTCAAAGGCCGCAGCTTTAACCTCAAACTTTGCATTCGCTTTTGCGAAATCTTTGAACAGACGAGCAGCAGCGCCCGGGTGTTCCATAGAGTATGCAATTAAGGTTGGACCGACGAACGTGTCTTTCAGGCACTCAAACTGAGTACCCTCAACAACGCGGCGCAGCAGGGTGTTACGAACAACACGCATGTACACGCCAGCTTCACGACCTGCTTTACGCAGTTCGGTCATTTTATCTACGGTGACGCCACGGGAATCCGCAACTACCGCAGACAGCGCGCCTTTGGCTACTTCGCTGACTTCAGCAACAATCGCTTGTTTGTCTTGAAGATTTAATGCCATTAGCTTGTGCTCCTGGATTTGACCGGGGAAGGATTTCCCCGAACTCACATCACCTGATCCCAAAGGACACAGGCGCTTATTCACGGTGAGCAGAATCCAGTCAAAGAAAAAATTCTTGAGGTTCTGTCACCGTCTACGCAGGTAAACATTAAGTCCCTGACGGGACGCCTGCGGTCTTGGACGGAGGCCAGGATAGGCCTGGCTCCAACCTGATTCCCCGTCGTCACTCGGTGCGAACAGCGTCATGACGCCGGGAAATAAATTGCGTGTCTGCTAAACGCGTTCAGCAGAACAATGGGCGACAGATTCTAGATGAAAATTTCGCCCATTTCAAGCAGCAAATCTTAGTTCGCTGCCGCGTTCAGTCCAGCCTGGTCGATGGCAACGCCAGCGCCCATGGTGGTGGACAGGCTGACTTTCTTGATGAAAACGCCTTTTGCCTGAGACGGCTTCGCTTTTTTCAGCGCAACCAGCAGAGACTCCAGGTTTTCTTTCAGTTTGTCAGCGTCGAAATCAACCTTACCGATAGTGGTATGGATGATGCCGTTTTTGTCGTTGCGGTAACGAATCTGACCGGCTTTCGCGTTTTTAACCGCTTCAGCAACGTTCGGCGTCACAGTACCGACTTTCGGGTTTGGCATCAGGCCGCGTGGACCCAGAACCTGGCCCAGCTGGCCAACAACGCGCATTGCATCCGGAGAAGCAATAACAACGTCAAAGTTCATTTCGCCTTTTTTGATCTGATCGGCCAGGTCTTCCATACCTACCAGTTCAGCGCCGGCTGCTTTTGCAGCTTCAGCGTTGGCGCCCTGGGTGAAGACGGCGACGCGAACAGAACGGCCAGTACCGTGCGGCAGTACAGTAGCACCACGTACGTTCTGGTCTGATTTACGAGCATCGATGCCCAGGTTTACCGCTACGTCCACGCTTTCTACGAACTTGGCAGTTGCCAGTTCTTTCAGCAGAGCAACGGCTTCGTTGATGTCGTACTGTTTAGTTGCATCAACTTTGTCACGGATCACGCGCATGCGCTTGGTCAGCTTAGCCATTTCTTAATCCTCTACTACCAGGCCCATGGAACGAGCGGTACCTTCGATGGAGCGAGTCATCGCTTCAACATCGGAACCGGTCATGTCCGCAGCTTTGGTTTCTGCGATTTCACGTACCTGAGCACGGGTCACTTTACCTACTTTGTCTTTGTTCGGCTTGCCGGAACCAGACTTGATACCCGCCGCTTTCTTCAGCAGTACGGCTGCCGGAGGCGTTTTGGTAACGAAGGTGAAAGAACGGTCAGAGTAAACAGTGATAACAACCGGAGTCGGCAGACCCTTCTCCAGGGATTCTGTTTTGGCGTTAAACGCTTTACAGAATTCCATGATGTTAACACCCTGCTGACCCAGAGCCGGACCAACCGGTGGGCTCGGGTTTGCCATACCAGCTGCAACCTGCAGCTTCACGTAGGCCTGGACTTTCTTAGCCATGATAATTCCTCTATTGGGTTATAGCGCTTCGACAGAAGCTCCCCGTGATTAACACTCATACGCCAGAGGCGCATAAATACAAAAGGCGCGAAATTATAGTGTAATTTCGCGCCTATGACAAGACATAAACTGTACAGTGCTGCTGCCGAAAACTAGCCTTTTTCGACCTGACTAAAGTCCAGCTCAACCGGTGTTGCACGGCCGAAGATGGAAACAGAAACCTTCAGGCGGCTTTTCTCGTAGTCCACCTCTTCCACAACACCGTTAAAGTCGGCAAACGGGCCGTCGTTGACGCGCACGGTTTCACCCGGTTCGAACAGCGTCTTCGGACGCGGCTTATCACCAACCTGCTGCAGGCGGTTCATGATCGCATCCACTTCTTTATCGCTAATCGGGGCCGGACGGTCAGAAGTGCCGCCAATAAAGCCCATCACGCGGGGAACGCTGCGTACCAGGTGCCAGCTGGCGTCGTTCATCACCATCTGTACCAACACGTAGCCCGGGAAAAACTTGCGCTCGCTTTTGCGACGCTGACCGCCACGGATTTCGACCACTTCTTCGGTCGGCACCATGACTTCGCCAAACAGCTCTTCCATGTTATGTAACTTGATATGCTCTTGCAGCGACTTGGCTACGCGAGCTTCAAAACCGGAAAACGCCTGAACGACGTACCAGCGCTTCTTTGGAGCTTCAGACATCTTAGAACCTCAGGCCTGTGATAAACGATACCAGACGGACCAGAATACCATCCAGCCCCCACAAAATCAGTGACATCACGGCGGTAACCGCGGCAACGATTAAGGTGGTGTGCAGCGTTTCCTGGCGGGTTGGCCAGATAACCTTACGCACTTCGGTACGCGCTTCGCGGGCAAATGCCACAGTCGCTTTACCTTTGGTCGTTAACAACGCGATACCACCCGCCGCGGCGATTAACACCACAACGGCCAGCGCGCGTAACGGCAGCATGACATCCCGGAAGTAGTAATTTCCAACAATGGCCACGATCAGCAGCGCAAAAACCACTACCCACTTGATGATTTCCAGGCCACGCCCGCTCCCTTGAGCTTCGGTATTAGCACTCATAAACCAACCTGCGATAATAAATCAGAAACTATTTTGCCCCGCGTCAACGTGCGAGGCAACCAAACCGAATAAGGCTTTTCAGGCGAAACCCGGTAGAGTCCGTGACGCCGTTTACAGAGCCTGTCTCAGCAATGATTATGTATCACAATCACTGATGAGCCAGGTTCTGACCCACAGCGTACAAAAAGGGCATCAAATGATGCCCTCTTCGTAGGTGTTGCGTCAAATATTATCGGGATTAAGCGATAACTTTAGCCACAACGCCCGCACCAACGGTACGTCCGCCTTCGCGGATAGCGAAGCGCAGGCCGTCATCCATCGCGATCGGGTGGATCAGGGTAACCACCATTTTGATGTTGTCGCCCGGCATCACCATCTCAACGCCTTCCGGCAGTTCGATGGTGCCTGTCACGTCAGTTGTACGGAAGTAGAACTGCGGACGGTAGCCTTTGAAGAACGGGGTGTGGCGGCCGCCTTCGTCTTTGGACAGGATGTACACTTCGGATTCGAACTTGGTGTGCGGCTTGATGGAGCCCGGCTTA
>NZ_MRBS01000015.1 GCF_001922585.1 Pantoea sp. 1.19
TGAATTACGTGTTCACTCTTGAGACTTGATATTTTTGAGCCCGGAGGCTTTTGATATCTGTCCTGTGAGTGCCCACACAGATTGTCTGATAAATTGTTAAAGAGCAGTGAGTTAGGCGCTTTCGCTTGCTAACTCGAGGTGGCGTATATTACGCTTTCCTCCTTCAGAGTCAACCTCTTTTTCAGAAGTTTTTCTCCGGCGGCGCCGGTGAATCCCGGGCCTCTGCACCGCACCCGCCGCGAGGCCGTTGTGCCGTGTCAGTGGAGGCGCATTATAGGGATCCGATTTCAGAGCGCAATCCCTTTTTCGGATCTTTTTTACTGAGCGCTGCGTTTTTATTCACTTTGCGGAGATCCCGGACGATCCGCACAAATTTACGTCAGGATCGGCCACTCAAATTGCTTTCTGCCGCTCTGCGGTACTACGCTGCAGACACATAAACAGGAGTATAAAAATGTCGAAAGCCCTACGTCCGTTTCAACAACATCGCCCACGGTTGGGCGATCGCGTCATGGTCGACGCCAGCAGCGTCGTCATTGGTGACGTCACGCTGGCCGATGATGTCAGCATCTGGCCCCTGGTCGTCATTCGCGGTGACGTGAATAAGGTTGAGATTGGTAAACGCAGCAATATTCAGGATGGTAGCGTGCTGCACGTTACGCACCGTTCGGCCAGCCAGCCGGAGGGATATGCGCTATTGATTGGTGAGGATGTGACGGTCGGTCATAAAGCGATGCTGCACGGCTGCCGGATAGGCGATCGGGTATTGGTTGGCATGGGCTCCATTGTGCTGGATGGTGCGATCGTGGAGGACGACGTCATGATCGGCGCCGGCAGCCTGATCCCCCCGGGAAAACGCCTGGCAAGCGGCTATCTCTATATGGGAAGCCCGGCAAAGCAGGTGCGGGCGCTGACAGAAGCGGAAATAGCTGGCTTACTCTATTCGTCAAATAACTACGTTAAATGGAAGGAGGCCTACCTGGCTCAGGAAAGCCAGACCCAGCCGTGAGGATCATACTGCTCCTGCTGAATGGCGCGCTCGGCCTCTTCTTCCAGATCCCATCGGTACTGAGTAAACAGAGTCAGAGCGGGCTGCTCCTCGCCGTACCGCGCTCTCAGCGTACTCGCCGCAATCGCACAGGTAACCTGAAAGCCATTGACCAGCGCAGGAAAGCAGACCGCCTGCGCTTCACCATCCCAATATTCCCGGTCTGGGAACTGGATCGCCTGATTCATTCGCACATCTCCGCTTTCAGCGTCGCGATCGCCACCGCGGTCTCGGGCAATATGCCATGCCACACCTGAAATGCATGTGCCGCCTGCCCCACCAGCATTCCCAGTCCGTCAGCACACTGCGTGGCTCCCTGCTTCCGGCACCAGTCAAGAAACGGCGTCGACTGCCGACCGTAGAACATATCGTAGCAGCGCACCGCCGGGGTGATCAGGCCGGCAGGAAGGCTGGGAACCTCCCCCTGGATACCGCTGGAGGTGGCATTAATTATCAGATCGATGCGACTGTCCGCCACCTGTCCGATGTCCCGGACTTTCACTCGCCCGGAGGCGGCGAACAGCGCGGCCAGTTCTTCGGCGCGCGCGCGCGTACGGTTCACCACGGTAATCTGCGCGCCGGCATCCAGCAGCGGTTGGATTACGCCGCGCGCCGCGCCGCCGGCGCCCACCAGCAGGATCCGATCGCCGTGACAGATCATCGACAAACGCTGTAGATCGCTTAACAACCCCACCCCGTCGGTATTATCGCCGAGGATTCGACCATCGGGCAGACGCTTGAGCGTATTCACCGCGCCCGCGATCGCCGCACGATCGCTCAGCACGTTCGCCAGTTGCCAGGCGTCCTGTTTGAAGGGAACAGTGACGTTCGCTCCTGCGCCGCCTTCACTGACAAAGTGGTGAAATGCCGCGGCAAATCCCTCTAACGGCGCGCAGCGCGATCCATAGCGGTGATCAATCCCGGTTTGTTCGGCAAACAGCTGATGAATACGCGGTGACTTACTGTGACTAACGGGGTTGCCAAACACGACAAAATTATCCATAGCGCTGCCTCACCCCTGTCGAAACAGTTCACCGGTCACCACATCGCGAATCTCTGAGGGATTCTGCCGACCACCGGTTTGTCCCGGATACACGGGGAAGTCATCACCAAACTGCTGCAACACCGCTTCCCGTGTCCTGCACGGCGCCTGACCAGAGAGATTGGCACTGGTTGATACCAACGGCCTGCCGAAGGCAGCACACAGCTGGTGCACATCCGGATGATCGCTGACGCGCACCGCCAGAGAACGGAACCGCCCGGTAAGCCAGCGCGGCGTGCGATCGCGAGCAGGCAGTACCCAGGTGACCGGCCCCGGCCAACGGGAGAACATGCGCTGCCGCTGCGTATCGGTTAACTGCTCATCGGCTACGTATGGCAGCAGCTGCTGATAATCGCCCGCAATCAGGATCAGTCCCTTCTCGACCGGACGCTGCTTCAGTGCCAGCAATTGATGAACGGCCTGCTCGCTGTCAGGATCGCAGCCAAGGCCAAATACGGCCTCCGTCGGATAGGCGATCACGCCCTGCTGCTGCAGTACCTCAACGCAGCGCGTAAGCGCGGTTGTCATGGGCTGATTATTCACGTTCTTCATGTCCTGTCGTTACGGGTTTTCCGCAGGCTTTACTGGCGCAAAAGCGGCGCAGGCCCTGTGCGGTTTTCTTTTCAATTAAGAGTGGGAAATGGCACCAGGCGCATTCACCGGCAACCGGCGTAAAATTGACGGCAAACTGACATTCCGGATAGCGATCGCAGGCGTGAAAGGTTTTACCGTAGCGCGAACGTCGGGCGACCAGGCGCCCCTCATGGCATTGCGGGCAGGCAATCGCCGTAGCATCGGGCCGATCGATAGCTTCCGTATGCTCGCATACCGGATACTGACTGCAGCCGATAAACATACCAAACCGCCCCTGGCGCAGCACTAAATCGGCTTGGCATAGCGGGCAGGGTTGCCCCTCCAGCACCTTCACCACATGGCCATCGGCCTGCGGTTTCAAGGGCCGGATATAATCACACTGGGGATAGTCGGCACAGCCCAGAAAGGCGCCATGTTTTCCAGATCGCATCACCAGCGCTGCCCCACACTGGGGGCAGCTTTCTGAATGGCGCACGGTAAAAAGTGCTGCTTTACTACTCATAGATTTAGACACCAGAGCGCTGCTAGTGCAGCATGCCCTCATTTGCTTCGAACAGCAGCTCTTCCATCTGCTGATACGCATTTTCACAACCGGGGATGTTGAATAACACCATCAGCACCACCCATTTCAGGTCTTCCAGATCAAACTCCTGCGTATCCAGGGCCATGATACGCTCAATAACCATTTCGCGCGTCTCCAGGTTCAGCACCTGGATCTGTTCAAGGAACAGAATAAATCCGCGGCAGCTGGCATCGAGACGCAGGCTTTCTTCCTCGGTGTAGATACGCATGGAGAGGGGATCTGCCGCGAGCAGGATAGGCTCAACCAACCCCTCCTGATAATCGGCCAGTTTTTCTAACCAGTTCAACGCATTATAGATATCTTCACGATCAAAACCGGCATCGGTCAGGTCATCCGTCAGCTTATCCTGATCAACGCGCACTTCCGCTTCGTTATGGATGTAGGTTTCAAATAAGTACATTAGTACGTCGAACATGGCATGCCCTCCTCAATCGGACATAGCCGCCGGGTACAGCTGCGATCCACCCTGCTAACTCCAGTTCGAGCAGTTTTGCAACGATGACTGGCACAGGTTGGCCGGCACGTTCAGCGACGACGTCAACAGGTGTAACCTCATCTCCTACGTTAGCCAACACCTCAAGAAATGGCAATGGAACATCCTCGTCAGACACAGAAATGTTTTCATTATCCGCGCTCAGGGGTAGCCACTGCAGTCCGCTGTTCAGCTGCGCCAGAATATTATCAGGATGCGCCACCAGCAGCGCTCCCTCCTGAATCAGCCAGTGCGTTCCCTCACTGCCCGGATTCCCCAGCGCGCCGGGTAGCGCATAGACATCGCGGTTTTGTTCCAGCGCATAGCGTGCGGTGACCAGCGATCCACTTTTGAGTGTGGCCTCCACGACCAGCGTACCGCGGGACAGGCCGCTAATTATGCGGTTACGCCGCGGAAAATGTGCGGCCAGCGGCGGGCTGCCTAGCGGCAGTTCAGATACCAGCGTACCGCCGTTGGCGATGATCTCAGCGGCCAGCGCGCGATGCTGCAGGGGATAACAGCGATCGATACCGCATCCCAATACCGCCAGGGTTTTCCCACCCACGCGCAGGGCGGCACGGTGGGCGATACCGTCGACCCCACGCGCAAGGCCACTGGTGATGGTCAGTCCGCTCAACGCCAGCCGTTGGGCGAAGAACTCTCCCCACTGACGCCCATAGGGGGAACACTGCCGGCTGCCGACCACCGCGATTTGCACCGTATTTAACAGCAGGGGATCGCCGGCAATAAATAGCTGTAAAGGAAACCCACCGATGGTTCGCAGTAGCGTGGGATAGCGGGGATCGTCGGGAGTGATCAGGGCGTGGTCGGAGTGTTCAAGCCACGCGGCCGTCTGTGCCACCGCCTGCGCCGTGATTGACCAGAATTGTTTGCACTGCTCCGCGTCAAGGCCCAGTGAAGGGAGGTCCGCCCGGGAGACCACGGCGTCATCCAGTTTCGCGGCAATCCTCAGTAAACGATCGCGCCGCAGCCCTCTGATGCTGCCCAGTCTCATCCACAGCTCCCAGCGCGTCATGCCTCCTCCCAATCCCCCGTCAGCCCCTGCGATGGATGCTGTCAATCCCCCGGCGAAATGTCTACAATAAGCCCTATCATTCGTTAATCTCTTGAACACAGATCTGGAAAGTTATGTCAGTTTTGCAGGTAGTACATTATCCCGACGAGCGCCTGCGCATCGTTGCCGCGCCCGTTAATGAAGTGAATGCAGATATCCAGCGTATTGTGGATGACATGTTTGACACCATGTACGCCGAAGAGGGTATCGGCCTGGCCGCGACGCAGGTGGATATCCATCAGCGCATTATCGTAATTGACGTCTCGGAAAATCGCGATGAGCGCCTGGTGTTAATTAACCCTGAGCTGATCGACGCCAGCGGCGAGACCGGTATTGAAGAGGGCTGTCTGTCGATCCCCGAGCAGCGTGCGCTGGTGCCGCGTAAGGAGAAGGTCACCGTCCGCGCGCTTAATCGCGATGGTCAGCCCTTCGAACTGAACGCTGATGGACTGCTGGCCATCTGTATTCAGCATGAGATGGATCACCTCGTTGGTAAACTGTTTATTGATTACCTCTCACCGCTTAAACGTGAACGCATTCGCAAAAAATTAGAAAAACTCTATCGCGAACAGGCCCGCGCCTGATAGCCGACCACTCTGAGAGGGAATCATCGTGTCTCAGCCACTGAACATTATTTTTGCCGGCACGCCCGATTTTGCCGCACGTCACCTCGAGGCGCTGCTCGCTTCCGAACACCGCGTCGTCGGGGTGTATACCCAGCCAGACCGCCCGGCAGGCCGCGGCAACAAACTGACGGCCAGTCCGGTAAAACAGCTGGCGCTTCAGCATGATTTGCCCATTTTTCAGCCCGCCTCGCTGCGGCCGGTGGAGGCCCAGCAGCAGGTTGCCGCGCTAAACGCCGACCTGATGGTCGTGGTGGCTTACGGCTTGATTTTACCGCAGGCGGTGCTGGATATGCCGCGGCTGGGCTGTATCAACGTTCACGGTTCGCTGCTGCCGCGCTGGCGCGGTGCGGCTCCGATTCAGCGTGCGCTATGGGCGGGCGATGCCGAAACCGGCATCACCATCATGCAGATGGATGCCGGCCTTGATACCGGCCATATGCTGTATAAGCTCACCTGTCCGATCACCGCGGCCGATACCAGCGCCTCCCTTTACGCTACCTTAGCCGAGCTGGGGCCGCAGGGCATGCTTGCCACGGTGACGCAGCTTGCCGCCGGACACGCGGTGGCCGAACGCCAGGATGCATCACTGGCGACCTACGCCGATAAATTGAGCAAAGAAGAGGCCCGCCTCGACTGGGCGTTGTCCGCCGCACAGCTGGAGCGGAACGTTCGCGCCTTTAACCCGTGGCCCGTCAGCTTCTTTATGCTGGAGGATCAGCCGGTGAAAGTATGGCGTGCCGATGTACTGCCTCACGCTAACGGCGCGGAACCGGGCGAAATCATCCGGGCGGATAAACAGGGCATACAGATTGCTACCGCCGATGGTGTGCTGAACATCACCCTGCTGCAACCTGCCGGTAAGAAAGCCATGTCTGCGCAGGACTTGCTGAACTCACGCAGCGAATGGTTTACTCGCGGCACCCGCCTCGCCTGATAACTGCCTGGCCAGAGGCCAGGCCTGTAAGTGATCCCCAATGAAAAAACAGATCAACCTTCGCAGTCTTGCGGCGCAAACCATTGAGCGTGTTGTTGAGCAAGGACAATCGCTGAGTACTGTCCTGCCCGGCGCTCAGCGCGGATTGTCAGATAAAGATGCCGCTCTGCTGCAGGCGCTGTGCTTCGGCGTGTTGCGCCAGCTACCGCAGCTGGAATGGATCATTAGCCAACTGATGCAACGCCCGATGACCGGAAAGCAGCGTACGCTGCACTTTTTGATCATGGTTGGCCTCTATCAGCTGATGGCCACCCGTATCCCGGCGCACGCCGCACTGGCCGAAACCGTTGAGGGGGCCGTGGTCCTGAGGCGTCCGCAGCTGAAGGGGCTGATTAACGGTGTTTTGCGCCAGTTTCAGCGTCAGCAGGCCGAGCTGCTGAGCGCCACCCCGGCACTGATTGCCACCCTGCATCCCAAATGGCTGCTCACGCGCCTGCAGCAGGCCTGGCCAGCGCGGTGGCAGGAGATTGTCAGCGCCAATAATCAACTACCGCCGCTGTGGCTGCGGGTCAATCGCCAGCATCATAGCCGCGAACAGTGGCTGGCACTGCTTCAGGCCGCGGGCAAAGCGGCGCAGCCTCATCCGCAGCTCCCCGATGCGCTTCGCCTCGATGAGCCCTGCCCGGTTAATCAGCTACCGGGATTCAGCGCCGGTTGGGTAACGGTGCAGGATGCTTCCGCACAGGGCTGCGTTGCGCTGCTGGATCCGCAAAACGGGGAGCACATTCTGGATCTTTGTGCGGCCCCCGGCGGAAAGACTACGCATATTCTGGAAGCCGCGCCGCGGGCCAGCGTGATGGCCGTGGACGTGGACGCCCAACGGCTGGAGCGTGTGAAAGAAAACCTGCTGCGTCTGGAGATGACCGCCGAGGTCAAACAGGGTGACGGCCGCTATCCGGAACAGTGGGCCGGAGATGCGCACTTCGATCGCATTCTGCTGGATGCGCCCTGCTCCGCCACCGGAGTGATTCGCCGTCATCCGGATATCAAGTGGCTGCGTCGCGACCGTGATATTGCCGAACTGGCGGCGCTACAGCGTCAGATCCTTGATGCCGTCTGGCCGCGCCTGTCAAGTGGCGGCACACTGCTCTATGCCACCTGTTCTATTCTTCCGGAGGAGAATCAGCAGCAGATCAGCGCGTTCCTCTCCCGCCATCCGGATGCGGTACTCACCGACACGGGCACGCCAGCCGAGCCGGGCCTGCAGGTCTTTCCCGATAGCGAAGGCGGCGATGGTTTCTATTATGCAAAGCTGGTAAAACGCTAATCAACGGCGGCAGCCTGCCGCCCCCTTAACTGGCAGAGTGAAGCATGAAAATTATTATTCTTGGTGCCGGCCAGGTCGGCGGTACGCTGGCGGAAAACCTGGTGGGAGAAAACAACGACATCACGGTTGTTGATACCGATGGCCAACGCCTGCGTCAGCTACAGGATAAGTTTGACCTGCGCGTCGTTCAGGGGCATGGATCTCACCCGCGCATTTTACGTGAGGCGGGGGCGGAAGATGCAGATATGCTGGTCGCGGTGACGAATTCTGACGAAACCAACATGATCGCCTGCCAGATTGCCTATTCGCTGTTTAATACCCCTAATCGGATTGCCCGCATTCGGGCGCCGGAATACATCCGTGAATCCGATAAGCTGTTTATTCCCGAAGCCGTGCCTATTGACCACCTGATCTCTCCTGAGCAGCTGGTCATCGATAATATTTATCGGCTGATTGAATATCCCGGCGCGCTGCAGGTGGTGAATTTTGCGGAAGGCAAAGTTAGCCTTGCGGCGGTAAAGGCCTATTATGGTGGCCCGCTGGTAGGGAATCCGCTCTCTATCATGCGCGACCACATGCCACACATCGACACCCGGGTCGCGGCCATCTTCCGGCAGGATCGCCCGATTCGCCCGCAGGGATCCACCATCATTGAAGCGGGCGATGAGGTGTTTTTTATCGCTGCCAGCGAGCATATTCGCGCCGTGATGAGCGAGCTGCAGCGGCTGGAGCGCCCTTATAAACGCATTATGATCGTCGGCGGCGGCAATATTGGCTGCGGGCTGGCTCAGCGGCTGGAAAAACAGTATAGCGTCAAACTGATTGAGCGGGATCCGCAGCGCGCCGCCGAGCTGGCTGAGCTGCTGCAAGATACCATCGTCTTTTTCGGTGATGCATCCGATCAGGAGCTGCTAGCCGAAGAGCATGTTGATCAGATCGATCTGTTTATCGCCATTACCAACGATGACGAAGCGAATATTATGTCGGCGATGCTGGCAAAAAAGATGGGGGCAAAGAAGGTGATGGTGCTGATTCAGCGTCGCGCCTATGTCGACCTGGTACAGGGCAGCGTCATTGATATTGCGATTTCTCCACAGCAGGCCACCATCTCTGCGCTGCTGGGCCACGTGCGTAAAGCCGATATCGTCAGTGTCTCTTCGCTGCGCCGCGGAATCGCCGAGGCCATAGAAGCAGTCGCACATGGAGAAGAAAATACTTCACGCGTGGTCGGCAGGTTAATTGAAGACATTAAATTACCACCGGGCACAATTATCGGTGCAGTCGTGCGCGGCAATGACGTGATGATTGCTAATGAGGGTCTGCGCATTGAACAGGGCGATCACGTGATCATGTTCCTGACTGACAAAAAGTTTGTTCCCGACGTTGAGCGTCTTTTCCAGCCCAGCCCTTTCTTTCTCTGAGCCTCTGCTGCGTGGAATTCCACCAACAAATGTTCGGCAGGCAGCAAAATTTCCCGCTGGAATGGCAAAAGTAGCGCTGTTTGTTAAACTTGTCAGGTTGGCATTGGAAAGGAGATAAGCATGAGTTTTTTCAAAGAGTTTCGTGACTTTGCCATGCGTGGCAACGTCGTCGACCTGGCAGTGGGTGTCATTATCGGTGCGGCGTTCGGTAAAATCGTTTCTGCGCTGGTGGCAAATATTATTATGCCGCCGCTGGGCTTACTGATTGGCGGCGTTGATTTTAAGCAGTTTAGCTGGGTACTTCGACCGGCTGAAGGGGCTACCCCCGCCGTGGTGATGGAATACGGCGTGTTTCTGCAAACGGTGTTCGACTTCGTCATCATTGCCTTCGCCATTTTTATCGCGATTAAGCTGATGAACCGTTTGTATAAGAAGAAAGAGAAAGAGGCGACACCGGCGAAACCCAGCGCGCAGGAGGCCCTGCTAACCGAAATTCGCGATTTGCTTAAAGCGCAAAACGACAAAAGCTAAAGAAAAAAAACCGCCTCCGGCGGTTTTTTTTCTGGATAAATATCAGAAGACCAGCGGTAAACACCTTTGCTTACCGCTGGTCTCCCGCTCCACTTTGCCAGTGTGCTTATCTTTACGTCGATAGCTGCCTTTACCTTTCTTGTTCACTTCAATTCGCATTTTGAACAGCGGATCGGTAACCAACGCGGCCAGCACATTTTCTCCGATCGCTCCTTTTTTATGCTGATAACCAGACATTAAGTCCTCCTGTGGGTTAATGGAACGTCGCTACCCTGCTCCAGTATCTCCAGAATTGAGCAGTGCCGGCTGTCATGCATGCCACCACAGCACGCATCGCTTAATCGCCGTAGCGATCGCTGCATAGTTTGCAGCTCGGCTATCATGTCATCAACGTCCTGCAGTCGTCTTTCGACGATCTTTTTCGATTCTTCACAAGTGTGGTGCTGCGGGTCAATACGGATCGACAGTAATTCCGCGATCGCGTCGAGCGTGAAACCGACCTGTCTGGCGTGGCGAATAAAGCGTAACCGCTGTAACTCAGCCGGGTTATAGAGCCGAAACCCGCCCTCCGTTCGCGTATCATGCCCCATCAGACCGCGTTTTTCATAATAGCGCACGGTATCAGGGGTGACGTGGGCCAGCCTGGCTAATTGTCCGATGCGGTACATCATTCTGCTCCGGTCAGCTTATCCGCGACAGCATCCCGCCACTCACCGTGTAGAAAATCCGTCCGCATTCCACTCTGCTGCAGGCGCAGTTCCAGTAGTGCGAGTCGCCTCGCGCCAGCATGCCGCTCGGGATCGTCCGGTTGCAGTTCGCGCAGCAGCTGATTCAGCGCCAGCGCTTCGCGCCGCAGCGCCAGCTCCGGCGGCAGGTAGCCGCTATTTTTTAATAAGCGATAGCCTACGCGCAGATTTTCCGGCACGTGACTGTCATCATCCAGCATCAGTTTTTTGCCGGCGCCGGGGAGATTGTCAAATTCACCCTGCTCACGGGCTCTGGCGATGTGCTGTTCGACCAGCTGGTCAACTAACCACATAGCAAGTACTCCAGCAGTGAAATAAACAGCATAGCGCGAAAGTGTGGGGAAGAGTAGGGCATAAAAAAACCGGGCACGAGGCCCGGTTCTTCTAAGTTGCAACAGATTACTCTGCAGCAGCTTCTGCTTGCGGCTCTGGGCGATCAACCAGCTCGATGTATGCCATCGGCGCATTGTCACCTGCGCGGAAGCCACACTTCAGAATACGAGTGTAACCACCGGCACGGCTCGCGAAACGCGGGCCCAGCTCGTTAAACAGTTTTGCCACGATCTCGTTATCACGAGTACGGGCGAATGCCAGACGACGATTAGCTACGCTGTCGGTCTTGGCAAGAGTAATCAGCGGCTCAACTACGCGACGCAGCTCTTTCGCTTTTGGCAGGGTCGTCTTGATGATCTCATGACGGACCAGTGAACCAGCCATGTTGCGGAACATGGCCTGGCGATGGCTGCTGTTGCGGTTCAGTTGACGACCACTCTTACGATGGCGCATGACCTTATCCTTCTCAGTGAAACCTTAACCTGTGATCGGGTTATTCATCAGCAATGCTTGCCGGCGGCCAGTTTTCCAGGCGCATGCCCAGAGACAGACCGCGGGAGGCCAGCACATCTTTAATCTCGGTAAGAGATTTTTTACCCAGGTTAGGCGTTTTAAGCAGCTCAACCTCGGTACGCTGTACCAGATCACCGATGTAGTGGATAGCTTCTGCCTTGAGGCAGTTAGCAGAGCGGACAGTCAATTCCAGATCGTCAACAGGGCGCAGCAGGATCGGATCGAACTCTGGTTTCTCTTCTTTCACTTCCGGCTGACGCACATCACGTAAGTCAACGAAAGCTTCCAGTTGTTCTGCCAGGATGGTTGCCGCACGGCGGATCGCTTCTTCAGGATCCAGAGTACCGTTGGTTTCCATTTCGATGACCAGCTTGTCCAGGTCGGTACGCTGTTCAACACGCGCTGCTTCAACGTTGTAGGCAATACGCTCTACTGGGCTGTAGCAAGCATCGACTAACAGGCGGCCGATTGGGCGCTCATCTTCTTCCGAATGAATTCGGGCAGATGCCGGCACGTAACCACGACCACGCTGAATTTTGATGCGCATATTGATAGATGCGTTCTCATCGGTCAGGTGGCAGATCACATGCTGCGGTTTGACGATTTCAACATCACCATCATGGGTGATGTCGGCTGCGGTCACAGGGCCAATGCCAGATTTATTCAGCGTAAGGATGACTTCATCTTTACCCTGAACTTTCACCGCCAGCCCTTTCAGGTTGAGTAGGATCTCCAGGATATCTTCCTGGACACCTTCTTTGGTGCTGTACTCGTGCAGTACACCATCAATCTCGACCTCGGTCACCGCGCAACCCGGCATAGATGAAAGCAGAATACGGCGCAGTGCGTTACCCAGAGTATGGCCAAAGCCACGCTCTAAAGGCTCAAGGGTCACCTTGGCGTGCGTCGAACTCACTTGCTCGATATCTACCAGGCGCGGTTTTAGAAACTCTGTCACAGAACCCTGCATTGTGTCCTCTCTTTGGTACTAAGCTTTACTTGGAGTAAAGCTCGACGATCAGGTGTTCGTTAATGTCCGCAGACAGATCGGTACGTTCAGGAATACGCTTGAACACACCTTCCATCTTGGTCGCATCAACTTCCAGCCAGGTTGGCTTTTCACGCTGCTCAGCCAGCTCCAGAGCGGCCTTCACGCGAGATTGCTTTTTGGCTTTCTCACGGATGCTTACGACATCATTCGGAGATACCTGATAAGAAGCGATGTTAACAACGCGACCGTTCACCAGCACAGATTTGTGGCTAACCAGCTGACGTGCTTCTGCACGCGTGGCACCAAAGCCCATACGATAAACTACGTTGTCCAGACGACCTTCCAGCAGAGCCAACAGGTTTTCACCGGTGTTGCCTTTCAGACGTGCTGCTTCTTTATAATAGTTACGGAACTGACGCTCCAGGATGCCGTAAATACGACGAACTTTCTGCTTTTCACGTAACTGAACGCCGTAGTCAGACAGACGCGGTTTACGCGCACCGTGCTGGCCAGGAGCTTGTTCAATCTTACACTTGGAATCAATCGCGCGAACGCCAGACTTCAGGAACAGGTCTGTGCCTTCGCGACGGCTCAGCTTGAGCTTAGGACCCAAATATCTTGCCATTTTCTTTCTCCAACTATCCTAAAAACGGGCGTTAAACGCGACGTTTCTTCGGCGGACGACAACCGTTGTGAGGGATCGGAGTCACATCAGTAATGTTCGTGATGCGGAAACCAGCGGCGTTCAGAGCGCGAATCGTGGATTCACGGCCCGGACCCGGACCCTTAACCATAACTTCCAGGTTCTTAATGCCGTAATCTTTCACGGCCTCTGCGCAGCGCTCAGCAGCAACCTGTGCAGCAAACGGCGTAGATTTACGAGAACCACGGAAACCGGAACCACCGGCAGTTGCCCAACCCAGTGCGTTACCCTGACGATCGGTAATGGTAACGATGGTGTTGTTAAAAGAAGCATGGACATGAGCCACGCCGTCAGAGACTTGTTTTCTTACACGCTTACGTGCACGAACTGGTGCCTTTGCCATTATTTACTCACCCCGATTATTTCTTGATCGGTTTACGCGGACCCTTACGGGTACGTGCGTTGGTCTTGGTGCGCTGACCGCGAACCGGGAGACCACGACGATGACGCAAACCACGGTAGCAGCCAAGGTCCATCAGACGCTTGATGCTCAGGGTGATTTCACGGCGCAGATCACCTTCTACTACGAATTTGCCAACTGCATCACGCAGGATGTCAATTTGCTCTTCAGACAGCTCACTGATCTTAACATCTTCAGCGATACCCGTTTCAGCACAGATAGCTTTGGAACGGGTCTTGCCGATACCGAAAATCGAAGTTAATGCGATAACGGTGTGTTTGTGATCAGGAATGTTAATGCCTGCTATACGGGCCACTATGCACTCCTATTTAATTACGTGTACGCCCCATGCTGAAAAGCCCGTTTTCAGGATACTCAAATGGAGACGCACAGACATACAAAAGATTGGCTGGCTAATCTAGCCAGCTCAACCCAACTTTGCAAGAAAAATATGCGACTAAATCAGCCTTGGCGCTGTTTGTGCTTAGGCTCGGCACTGCAGATCACACGCACGACACCGTCGCGGCGGATGATTTTGCAGTTACGGCATAATTTCTTGACGGAAGCACGAACTTTCATTTTTACTCTCCGTAACTTCTCAAGCGGCTGATTAACGGCCGTAGCCTTTCAGGTTCGCTTTCTTCAATGCAGACTCGTACTGACTCGACATCATCAGAGTTTGCACTTGAGCCATAAAGTCCATGATGACAACGACTACAATCAGCAGTGATGTACCACCGAAGTAGAATGGAACTTTCATCGCATCACGCATGAACTCCGGGATCAGGCAGATAAAAGTAATGTACAGCGCACCAACCAGAGTCAGGCGGGTCATTACCTTATCGATGTACTTCGCCGTTTGTTCTCCCGGACGAATTCCTGGTACAAATGCACCAGACTTCTTCAGGTTATCTGCTGTTTCACGCGGGTTGAACACCAACGCCGTGTAGAAGAAACAGAAGAAGATGATTGCAGTCGCATAGAGTAACACATAAAGCGGCTGTCCTGGCTGCAAATACATCGAAATCGTCGTCAGCCAGTTCCAACCGGTACCGCCCCCGAACCATGACGCGATGGTCGCCGGGAACAGAATAATGCTGGAGGCAAAGATCGCCGGGATAACCCCAGCCATATTCACTTTCAGCGGTAAGTGTGTACTCTGCGCAGCATAGACACGACGGCCTTGCTGACGTTTCGCATAGTTCACCACAATGCGGCGTTGACCACGCTCAACGAAAACAACGAAGAAGGTCACTGCAAATACGAGAACTGCAACCAACAGCAACAGGAGGAAGTGCAGGTCGCCTTGCCGCGCTTGCTCGATGGTATGGCCAATGGCCGGCGGCAGACCCGCAACGATACCCGCGAAGATAATGATTGAGATACCGTTACCGATACCGCGCTCAGTAATCTGTTCACCCAGCCACATCAGGAACATTGTCCCGGTGACCAGGCTGACAACAGCGGTAAAGTAGAATGCAAAGCCCGGGTTTAACACCAGGCCCTGCATACCAGGCATATTCGGTAAACCGGTAGCAATACCGATTGACTGAAATATGGCCAATACCAACGTACCGTAACGGGTGTACTGGCTAATCTTCCGACGGCCAGCCTCCCCTTCTTTCTTGATCTCTGCCAGGGCGGGATGAACCACCGTCAGCAGCTGGATAATGATCGAGGCCGAGATATACGGCATGATCCCCAGAGCAAAAATAGAAGCACGGCTGAGAGCACCACCAGAGAACATGTTGAACATTTCAATGATGGTGCCACGCTGTTGCTCAAGCAGTTTGGCAAGTACAGTGGCATCAATACCAGGGATCGGAATGAAAGAGCCAACGCGGAAAACAATCAGCGCACCAATTACAAACAACAGTCTGCGTTTCAGTTCGCCGAAACCACCTCGGGCACTTTGAAAATCTAATCCTGGTTGCTTAGCCATCTGCTACTTATTCCTCAATTTTACCGCCAGCAGCTTCGATTGCAGCACGAGCGCCTTTGGTTACACGCAGACCGCGTACAGTCACCGGTGCAGACACTTCGCCAGACAGGATCACTTTCGCGAACTCAATCTGAATGCCGATGATGTTAGCCGCTTTCAGCGTGTTCAGGTCAACGATACCGCCTTCCACTTTCGCGAGGTCAGACAGGCGAACTTCCGCCGTAACTGCAGCCTTACGAGAGGTGAAGCCGAATTTCGGCAGACGACGGTACAGAGGCATCTGGCCGCCTTCGAAACCGCGACGTACGCCACCGCCAGAACGAGACTTCTGACCTTTGTGACCACGACCACCGGTTTTACCGAGACCGGAACCAATACCACGACCCAGACGTTTTGGAGCGTGCTTAGCGCCTTCGGCCGGAGACAGAGTATTTAAACGCATCTGTTACTCCTCCACTTTAACCATGTAGGAAACCGCGTTGACCATACCGCGAACTGCAGGCGTGTCTTCACGCTCAACGGTGTGGCCAATGCGACGCAGACCCAGGCCAAGCAGCGTTGCCTTATGCTTAGGCAGACGGCCGATTGCACTGCGGGTTTGAGTAATTTTAATAGTCTTTGCCATGGTCATTTACCCCAGAATTTCTTCAACGGTTTTACCACGCTTGGCAGCGACCATTTCTGGAGAATTCATCGCGGACAGGCCGTCGATGGTTGCACGAACCACGTTAATCGGGTTAGTAGAACCATAGGCTTTAGCCAGTACGTTATGAACTCCAGCAACTTCCAGAACGGCGCGCATTGCACCACCGGCGATGATACCGGTACCTTCGGAAGCTGGCTGCATGAAGACACGAGAACCCGTGTGAACACCCTTAACCGGGTGCTGCAGGGTGCCGTGGTTCAGCGCGACGTTAATCATGTTGCGACGGGCTTTCTCCATCGCTTTCTGGATCGCTGCTGGAACTTCACGCGCTTTGCCGTAACCAAAACCAACGCGGCCGTTACCGTCACCCACTACAGTCAGTGCGGTGAAGGAGAAAATACGACCACCTTTTACAGTCTTAGATACACGGTTTACCGCAATCAGTTTTTCCTGCAGATCGCCAGCTTGTTTCTCGATGTGTGCCATCTTAGACCTCTACCTTAGAACTGAAGGCCAGCTTCACGAGCAGCATCTGCCAGTGCCTGGACGCGACCATGATAATGGAAACCGGAGCGGTCGAAAGAGACACCCGTGATGCCTTTTTCGATAGCGCGTTCAGCGATAGCTTTACCTACAGCCGCTGCGGCATCTTTGTTACCGGTATACTTCAGTTGTTCAGCGATAGCTTTTTCTACAGTAGAAGCAGCAACCAGAACTTCGGAACCGTTCGGGGCGATTACCTGTGCGTAAATATGACGCGGGGTACGATGTACCACCAGGCGAGTAGCACCCAGCTCTTTGAGCTTGCGACGTGCACGGGTCGCACGACGGATACGAGCAGATTTCTTATCCATAGTGTTACCTTACTTCTTCTTAGCCTCTTTGGTACGCACGACTTCGTCGGCGTAACGAACACCCTTGCCTTTGTAAGGCTCAGGACGACGGTAGGCGCGCAGATCGGCTGCAACCTGCCCAACAATCTGCTTATCAGCGCCTTTCAGCACGATCTCAGTTTGCGTCGGACATTCAGCAGTCACTCCGGCCGGCAGCTGATGGTCAACCGGGTGAGAGAAACCCAGAGACAGGTTCACTACATCGCCTTTGACCGCTGCACGATAACCTACACCAACCAGCTGCAGCTTCTTGGTGAAGCCTTCGGTAACACCAATAACCATACCGTTCAGCAGCGCACGGGCAGTACCTGCCTGTGCCCAACCATCCGCATAACCTTCGCGCGGAGCGAAAGTCAGGGCGTTGTCAGCGTGCTTGATTTCTACGGCATTGTTGATAGTACGAGTCAGCTCGCCGTTCTTACCTTTGATCGAAATGTCCTGACCGTTGAGTTTTACCTCTACGCCGGCAGGAACAACGACAGGTGCTTTTGCAACACGAGACATTTTTTCCTCCGATTAAGCTACGTAGCAGATAATTTCGCCACCAAGACCAGCCTGGCGCGCTGCACGATCGGTCATAACACCTTTAGAGGTAGAAACAACGGCGATACCCAGTCCAGCCATAACTTTTGGCAGTTCGTCTTTGCGCTTATAGATACGCAGACCAGGACGGCTAACACGTTGAATGCTCTCTACCACAGCCTTGCCCTGGAAGTAACGCAGAGTCAGTTCCAGTTCAGGCTTGGTGTCGCCTTCGATTTTGAAATCTTCAATATAACCTTCTTCCTTCAGCACGTTGGCGATTGCCACTTTCAGCTTGGAGGAAGGCATGGTGACCGCAACTTTGTTCGCGGCTTGACCGTTACGGATACGGGTCAGCATATCCGCGATCGGATCTTGCATGCTCATCTGTCTTTACTCCCGTGATTCAATTGGTGACAATTACCAGCTAGCCTTTTTCAGACCCGGAATTTCACCGCGCATAGCGGCTTCACGGACCTTGATACGGCTCAACCCGAACTTCCGCAGGAAAGCGTGCGGACGACCTGTCTGGCGGCAGCGGTTACGCTGACGGGACGGGCTGGAATCACGCGGCAGAGTCTGCAGCTTGAGAACAGCGTTCCAACGATCTTCGTCAGAAGCGTTCACATCAGAAATGATCGCTTTCAGTTCAGCGCGTTTCGCGAAGAATTTGTCTGCTAATTTCACACGCTTAACTTCGCGTGCTTTCATTGATTGCTTAGCCATTAAGTAACCCTACCTTACTTGCGGAACGGGAAGTCAAAGGCAGCCAGCAGAGCACGGCCTTCATCATCAGATTTCGCAGTAGTGGTAATGGTGATATCCAAACCACGAACGCGATCGACTTTGTCGTAGTCGATTTCTGGGAAGATGATCTGCTCGCGTACGCCCATGCTGTAGTTACCACGACCGTCGAAAGACTTCGCGGACAGGCCACGGAAGTCGCGGATACGCGGTACAGCAATAGAGATCAGACGCTCAAAGAACTCCCACATGCGTTCGCCACGCAGAGTTACTTTACAGCCGATCGGATAGCCCTGACGGATTTTGAAGCCTGCAACTGATTTGCGTGCTTTGGTGATCAGCGGTTTTTGACCGGAGATTGCTGTCAGGTCTGCTGCTGCGTTATCCAGCAGTTTCTTGTCAGCGATCGCTTCACCAACACCCATGTTCAGGGTGATCTTCTCGACCCGAGGGACTTGCATGACAGAAGCGTAACCAAACTCAGTCATGAGTTTTTTGACGACTTCGTCTTTGTAGTAATCATGCAGTTTCGCCATCGTACTACTCCAAATTACTTGATAGTTTCGCCATTAGATTTGAAGAAACGGACTTTTTTGCCCTCTTCGAATCTAAAGCCTACACGGTCAGCCTTGCCGGTTGCCGAGTTGAACAGTGCAACGTTAGAAACCTGAATTGCAGCTTCTTTTTCAACGATGCCACCCGGTTGGTTCAGGGCCGGAACCGGCTTCTGATGTTTCTTAACCAGGTTGATACCTTCAACAATGACCTTACCAGAAGACAGGACATTCTTAACTTTACCGCGCTTACCTTTATCTTTACCGGTCAGCACGATAACTTCGTCATCGCGACGGATTTTAGCTGCCATTTTTCGCTCCTTAGAGTACTTCTGGTGCCAGAGAGATAATTTTCATGAACTTTTCAGTACGAAGTTCACGAGTTACCGGCCCAAAAATACGCGTTCCGATAGGCTGCTCGCTGTTATTGTTCAGAATAACGCACGCATTACCATCGAAGCGAATGACAGAACCGTCCGGGCGACGAACACCCTTCCTGGTGCGCACCACTACCGCCTTCAGCACATCACCTTTCTTAACTTTACCGCGAGGAATGGCTTCCTTGATGGTAATTTTGATGATGTCGCCTACGCCTGCGTAGCGACGGTGCGAGCCACCCAGAACCTTGATACACATTACGCGACGTGCGCCGGAGTTGTCGGCCACGTTCAGCATAGTCTGTTCTTGGATCATTTTAGTGCTCCGCTAATGTCAACTACTACTTCGGGACCTGATTCAGGTCGTATAAAAGCCCCATTATTGAGGGCGCGGCATTATAACACCGACTCCCGCCTATGGGTAGAAAAAATAGACGGCCCTTGCGAGCCGTCTATCTTATTTTTTAGAGAGGCAGATTCTATTACAGAACCGCTTTCTCTACAACGCGAACCAGTGCCCAGGACTTGGTCTTGGACAGCGGACGGGTTTCGCGGATTTCAACCACGTCACCGATACCGCATTCGTTGTTCTCGTCATGGATGTGCAGCTTAGTCGTACGCTTAATGAATTTACCGTAGATCGGGTGCTTCACGAAACGCTCGATAGCAACAACAGCAGATTTCTGCATTTTGTCACTAACAACACGACCCTGCAGAGTACGGATTTTATCGGTCATTACGCCGCCTTCTCAGTCAGTAAAGTCTTAACGCGCGCAACATCACGGCGCACTTGCTTCAGCAGATGGGTCTGCTGCAGCTGGCCAGATGCCGCCTGCATGCGCAGGTTAAACTGCTCACGCAGCAGGTTAAGCAGCTCAGTGTTCAGCTCTTCAACGCTTTTTTCACGCAGCTCAGTTGCTTTCATTACATCACCGTCTTAGTTACAAAGGTGGTTTTGATAGGCAGTTTTGCTGCTGCCAGCTTGAAGGCTTCACGGGCCAGCTCTTCGGATACGCCGTCCATTTCATACAGGACTTTACCCGGCTGGATCAAGGCAACCCAATACTCCACGTTACCTTTACCTTTACCCATACGCACTTCCAGCGGCTTCTCGGTAATCGGTTTGTCCGGGAATACACGGATCCAGATTTTACCTTGACGCTTAACTGCACGGGTCATAGCACGACGTGCTGCTTCGATCTGACGAGCAGTCAGACGACCACGGCCAACAGCTTTCAGACCGAAAGTACCGAAGCTAACATCCGTACCCTGCGCCAGACCGCGGTTGCGGCCTTTGTGCACTTTACGGAATTTTGTACGCTTTGGTTGTAACATCAGCGACTCTCCTTACTTACGGCCTTTACGCTGCTGCTTTTTAGGTTGAGCAGCCGGTTCCGGTTGTTCAACAGCAGCCATACCACCCAGGATCTCACCTTTGAAGATCCATACCTTAACGCCGATTACACCATAAGTGGTGTGCGCTTCAGAGGTGTTATAATCGATGTCAGCACGCAGGGTGTGCAGAGGCACACGACCTTCACGGTACCATTCGGTACGCGCGATTTCTGCGCCGCCCAGACGGCCGCTAACTTCAACTTTAATCCCTTTCGCGCCCAGACGCATTGCGTTCTGTACAGCACGCTTCATCGCGCGGCGGAACATCACACGACGCTCCAGCTGAGAAGTGATGCTGTCGGCAACCAGTTTCGCGTCCAGTTCAGGTTTGCGAACTTCAGCGATGTTGATCTGAGCAGGCACGCCAGCGATATCCGCGACGACCTTACGCAGTTTCTCAACGTCTTCGCCTTTCTTACCGATCACGATGCCAGGACGAGCGGTGTGAATGGTCACACGGATGCTCTTAGCCGGACGCTCGATAACGATACGAGATACGGACGCTTTTGCCAGTTCTTTAGTCAGGAACTGACGCACTTTAAAATCGCTGTCCAGGTTGTCAGCGAATTCTTTGGTGTTCGCAAACCAGGTAGAGTTCCATGGTTTTACAATACCCAGGCGAATACCATTAGGATGTACTTTCTGACCCATTGCTAGTCTCCAGAGTCTCAGCGATCGGACACAACCACAGTAATGTGGCTGGTGCGCTTCAGGATGCGATCTGCACGACCTTTTGCACGCGGCATAATGCGCTTCATGCTCGGGCCTTCGTCGACGAAAATTTTCGTGACTTTCAGATCATCAATGTCAGCGCCATCGTTGTGTTCGGCGTTAGCAATGGCAGATTCCAGTACTTTCTTGACCAGAACAGCCGCTTTCTTGTTGGTGTAGGTCAGAATGTCCAGAGCCTGCGACACTTTCTTACCGCGTACCAGATCCGCTACCAGACGTACCTTCTGAGCAGAAGAACGAGCGTGGCGATGTTTAGCGATAGTTTCCATCTCTTCCTCCTCTGTTAGCGTTTCTTGGCTTTCTTATCAGCCGCGTGGCCGCGATAAGTACGAGTCGGCGCAAATTCACCCAGCTTGTGACCGACCATCTCGTCGGAAACAAACACAGGAACGTGCTGACGACCATTATGGACAGCGATGGTCAAACCGATCATGTTAGGGAAGATCGTTGAACGACGGGACCAGGTGCGCAGGGGCTTCTTGTCTCCGCTTTCCACCGCTTTCTCTACCTTCTTCAGCAAGTGCAGGTCAATAAATGGACCTTTCTTGAGAGAACGTGGCATGGCTTATCCTCTAAAATTATTTGCTACGGCGACGTACGATAAATTTATCAGTACGCTTGTTGCTACGGGTCTTCTTACCTTTGGTCTGGACGCCCCACGGGGAAACCGGGTGCTTACCAAAGTTACGACCTTCACCACCACCGTGCGGGTGATCTACTGGGTTCATAGCAGTACCGCGGACGGTAGGACGAACACCACGCCAGCGAGCAGCACCCGCTTTACCCAGAACGCGCAGCATGTGCTCAGCGTTACCGACTTCGCCCAGTGTTGCGCGGCAGTCAGCTTCGACTTTACGCATTTCACCGGAACGCAGACGCAGGGTAACGTAGGAACCTTCACGCGCAACGATCTGCACGTAAGCACCGGCGGAGCGAGCGATCTGGCCGCCTTTACCGGGTTTCATCTCTACGTTGTGGACAGTAGAACCGACCGGGATGTTGCGCATCGGCAGGGTGTTGCCTGCTTTGATCGCCGCATCAACGCCAGACTGAATCTGGTCGCCGGCTTTCAGGCCTTTCGGGGCCAGGATGTAACGGCGTTCGCCATCTTTGTACAGAACCAGCGCGATGTTCGCGGAACGGTTCGGATCGTACTCAAGACGCTCAACAACTGCCGGGATACCATCTTTGTTGCGTTTAAAGTCAACAATACGGTAAGCCTGCTTGTGACCACCACCGATATGGCGGGTAGTGATGCGACCGTTGTTGTTACGACCACCGGATTTGCTGTTTTTTTCCAGCAGCGGGGCAAAAGGTTTGCCCTTGTGCAGCTCTGGGTTCACCACTTTAACAACGTGGCGACGACCCGGAGATGTCGGTTTACACTTAACAATTGCCATTGTAACTCTCCTCCGACTTACTCTGCGCCGCCAACGAAGTCCAGATTCTGGCCTTCTTTCAGGGTCACGTAAGCTTTTTTCCAGTCGTTACGACGGCCAATACGCTGACCGTGACGCTTAACTTTACCCTTCATTACCAGGGTGTTAACGTCTTTGACTTCAACCTCAAACAGTTTCTGCACGGCGGCTTTGATTTCTGCTTTGGTTGCGTCTTTCGCAACTTTGAGAACGATGGTGTTAGTCTTTTCCATCGCAGTAGACGCTTTTTCGGATACGTGCGGCGCGCGCAGTACTTTCAGCAGACGTTCTTCACGGATCATGCCAGCATCTCCTCAACTTGCTTAACTGCGTCAGCAGTCATAACGACTTTGTCGAAGGCGATCAGGCTAACTGGGTCGATACCCGCTGCATCACGCACGTCTACCTTGTACAGGTTACGCGCAGCCAGGAACAGATTCTCATCCAGTTCACCGGTGATGATCAGCACGTCTTCCAGCGCCATGTCTTTCAGCTTCTGCACCAGCAGCTTGGTTTTCGGTGCTTCTACAGAGAACTGCTCGACAACGATCAGACGATCTTGACGTACCAGCTCGGACAGGATGCTTTTCAGCGCGCCGCGGTACATCTTTTTGTTTACTTTTTGACTGTGGTCCTGCGGACGCGCAGCGAAGGTCACGCCACCTGAACGCCAGATCGGGCTCTTGATAGAACCTGAACGCGCACGGCCGGTACCTTTCTGGCGCCACGGTTTTTTACCGGAACCAGTCACTTCAGCACGGGTCTTCTGAGCACGGGTACCTTGACGGGCACCTGCTGCATAAGCAACAACAACCTGGTGTACCAGCGCTTCGTTGAAATCACGACCGAAGGTAGTTTCGGAAACAGTCAGCGCGCTTTGCGCGTCTTTCAATACTAATTCCATTGCTATCCCCTTACGCCTTCACAGCTGGTTTAACGATCAGGTCGCTACCGGTTGCACCGGGAACTGCACCTTTCACCAGCAGCAGGTTGCGCTCAGCGTCAACACGTACTACGTCCAGGCTTTGAACGGTTACGCGCTCATTACCCAGCTGGCCTGCCATTTTCTTGCCTTTGAACACTTTGCCCGGAGTCTGGTTCTGACCGATAGAACCCGGAACGCGGTGAGACAAGGAGTTACCGTGAGTAGCATCCTGGGTACGGAAGTTCCAGCGCTTAACAGTACCGGCAAAACCTTTACCTTTGGACGTGCCCGTCACGTCAACTTTTTTCACGTCAGCGAAAATATCAACGCTGATGCTCTGGCCAACAGTGAACTCTTCACCTTCAGCGGTGCGGAATTCCCACAGACCACGGCCGGCGTCAACGCCCGCTTTAGCAAAGTGACCTGCTTCCGGCTTGGATACACGGCTGGCTTTTTTCTCGCCTGCAGTGACCTGGACAGCAGTGTAACCGTCGTTTTCCAGGCCTTTCACCTGAGTCACGCGGTTTGCTTCAATTTCGATTACGGTTACCGGGATAGAAACGCCATCTTCAGTGAAGACGCGAGTCATGCCCACTTTTTTACCGACTAAACCAATCATTGTATCAACCTCTCAATCGCTCGATGACCTGATTAACCCAGGCTGATCTGCACGTCTACACCGGCAGCCAGATCCAGACGCATCAGAGCATCAACGGTTTTTTCAGTTGGCTCAACGATGTCAACCAGACGCTTATGAGTACGAATCTCGTACTGATCGCGCGCGTCTTTGTTAACGTGCGGAGAGATCAGAACGGTGAAACGCTCTTTGCGGGTCGGCAGCGGGATCGGACCACGGACCTGCGCACCAGTGCGCTTGGCAGTCTCAACGATTTCCGCGGTTGATTGATCGATCAGACGATGATCAAACGCTTTAAGACGGATACGGATTCTTTGGTTCTGCATGAGACCAGAGCTCCAATTATTTATAAACGAAAAGAATTACTCCTCACACCCATTACGATTGATGGGGGAGTGTAATCGTCAAGTACATAACTCCCCGATTGGGAGTATTGTTAGCGAGCGTTTCCGCCTGCTGGCGACACGGATGTCGCGCTGTCAAATCTGACAAGCCCGCGAATTATACGCGTATCTGAGCGGAAAGCAACCCGTTGAGGGAAGGAATCTGGCAGAAAGGAAATCACCACCCGCCGGCGGCGAGTGGTTGACGCAGCATCACGCCGGACGCTTCAGCCCTGCTCTTTGATTTGCGCCTGCAGATAGTTTTGTATACCCAGCTTGTTGATAAGCTCCAGCTCGGTCTCCAGCCAGTCAATATGGTGTTCTTCATCGGCGAGAATCGCAATCATCATATCTCGACTGACGTAATCGTGAACCTTATCGGCGTAGGCGATCGCTTCGCGGAGGTCCTTCGCCCCGTCCAGCTCCAGCTTCAGATCGGACTCCAGCATTTCCTGCACGTCTTCACCAATGCGCAGCCGCCCCAAATCCTGCAAATTTGGGATCCCCTCAAGAAACAGGATCCGCTCGATATACTGGTCCGCGTGCTTCATCTCATCAATCGACTCGTGATACTCAATGTCGTTCAGACGCGTGAAGCCCCAGTTCTTGAACATCCGCGCATGCAGAAAGTACTGGTTGATAGCAACCAGCTCATTTCCCAGCAGTTTATTAAGATGACCTATGATTTTTGCATCGCCTTTCATATTGACTCCTCCGCCAGCTGATACATTCAGCGTAGATGTGGTTGGGGGGAAGTCAAAATCCTTGCGCCCGGAATGGGAGCCCGGCGGGCGAACCGTTACACGGCTTCTTTGTACAGCGGCAGGTTTTGCATCTCTTGATCCATGATCGCACGGGCGTCACGAATGCATTTGCCACACTGATTGCCGACCGGGACCAGTTGGCGCAGTTGCTGGAGGGATTTGGGCTGGTAGCGGCGAACAACTTCACGCAGGGTTTTATCACTGACGGCATTACACAAACAGACGTACATTTCACCACTCCCGATCGCTTTATGCGCAAAGTGTAAATGAGAATCGTTGTTATTACAATTATCCCTTTTGCTTTCGCGCATAAAAAAAGAGCACCGGAGTGCTCTTTTTCTGCCCGGAGATGGCAGAGGCCACCTCCGTCGCTATCACACTTAGGAGATAACTTTAGCCACAACGCCCGCACCAACGGTACGTCCGCCTTCGCGGATAGCGAAGCGCAGGCCGTCATCCATCGCGATCGGGTGGATCAGGGTAACCACCATTTTGATGTTGTCGCCCGGCATCACCATCTCAACGCCTTCCGGCAGTTCGATGGTGCCTGTCACGTCAGTTGTACGGAAGTAGAACTGCGGACGGTAGCCTTTGAAGAACGGGGTGTGGCGGCCGCCTTCGTCTTTGGACAGGATGTACACTTCGGATTCGAACTTGGTGTGCGGCTTGATGGAGCCCGGCTTA
>NZ_MRBS01000016.1 GCF_001922585.1 Pantoea sp. 1.19
TGGTCAACGGCCAGCGTGAAAAGCGCGGGGCCGGTTTTGAACTGCGAACGGATGAGCATGGCGCAGTCCGCGCGGCAAAAGGGCTGTTCCTGACGGCGGATGCCCAGGCCAAAGCGCAGGGGCCGGTGCTGGAAATGGCCCCTGCGATAAACCAGATTAACCAGGCCAACCGCCAGATGCAGGCCCTGAACGGCGCCGCCGAAGCGGCCGGCGCGCTGGTATCCGATATCAACACGCAGATAAGCCTCGTCACCGACAGAATCAAAGACCTACAGTCAGCGGTCCTGCTGTGCAGCGCACCGCAGGGGGTGGCACTGACCTCAGGCGAGCACCTTCAGCTCAGCAGCATCCGCAACACCATGATCAATGCCGGTCAGCATCTTGATGTCGGTGCGATGAAAAATCTTTCTGTAACGGTAGAAAAAGCGCTTGGGATGTTTGTGCATAAAGAGGGGGCGAAGCTGGTTGCCAACCAGGGAGACATCGAGATTCAGGCTCAGCACAACGCGATGGCGCTGTTTTCTGAAAAGCAGCTGACGGTGACCAGCAGTGAAGACGAAATTATTATCAACACCCCGGAAACGCTGACGCTTAACGGTGGCGGATCTTATCTGAGGCTGAGTAAAAACGGGATTGAGCACGGCTCATCAGGTGAGTTCATTATGAAGACGTCTGACTATCTGGTACCAGGCTCAGGCGCAAATCTCCCCAACGAAACACCCAGTTTCAGCCTGACGGATATCACTCAGGAAAGCAAAATCAGCAGTAAGTCATCTAATGATTGAGGGTCGAAAATGAAATCATTAACTCATAACTTATTTCATTCTTTTATTTGTGTATTCCTGTTTTCTTTTTCGTATTTAGCGTTTGCTGCTGAATCAACAAGCCCTGAAGATATTGTACATGACTTTTACTCAGAATATCTTAAGGATGACGCAGGGAATAATGACGCATTAGTTAAAAAGAACGTTTCTGATCAACTAATTAATAGCATTGCTGATTCCACAATGTGTAATTATGACTCTGATGACTCGGTATCAGCATCAGAATTAGAAAAAAAATGCTCACAGAAACATGAGTGCAAACAATATAAAGGAAATTACATTTGTGAGTGGGGCGGTGTTTGGATTGAGTCTGACGTTAACTATTTTACGAAATCTCAGGATGTATACCCTTCCTGGAAGTTGAATATTAAGACCAGCACTATTACGAACAATGGAGGCAAGTCTGTGGTTGAAGTTGTTTTGGGGAATGATTCTGAACCTAAAAACATACTCAAAGTCTCCCTTAGAAAAATCAACACTGACTGGAAAATCGTCGGCGTAACGGAATAGTGAGGCTGAATCCATGTGGAATAATAGTGCATCAGTTAGTTACATTAATAGTCATGTTGAGCCCAGAAGTCTTGGGAAATGTGCTGCATATGTCAGAAGAGCAGTGGAAGCTGGTGGTGTAAAAATTAAGATTCCGCCACCAAGGATTGGAAACTCTGCATCAGCATGTGATTACGGCCCATCTTTCGAGGCCATAGGTTTTAAACCTGTGTATTCTTATACAGGTTCAGGCCCTACGGACACAGCAATAATACCCGGGCAAAAAGCAGGTGATATTGTTGTAATTCAACCTATTGATGGGCATCCTCATGGACACATAGCTTTGTTTAATGGCACTGACTGGGTTTCAGATTTCATTCAACTTAGAGGATTTTATCCCGGACAGCAATATCGAAACATAAAGCCCGCATATATTCTTTATCGTTACACTGACGATACGGCTTCTGTTAGTAATATTGACGGGAAAAAGCAATTTATCAAAATTGTCTGGCCGATCCCCTCCAATAGCAGGGGGAGTGAGTTCAAAAATCAGGAAGAGATCCTCTCTCATGTCGGGGGGGAATCCACCGGCCAGTATATGATTGGCCGCAGTGGCATGTGGCATGGCGGGATCCATATCACGGAAGCCACGACCCCGTGGTGTGCTCTTGGTGGAAAGTCTCCTCTTGAAGCACTGGATTTCCCGGTCCCCTTTAAAGGTGAGCAGGCCGTGCGATGCATGGCTGACGGGGAAGTGGTTGCCTATCGTGTCTGCAAGGATTATCTGACGATTGCATGGGAATCTGGTCCGCTTAGCTTTTCCGGTTCGTTTGTTCTGGTTAAACACGTTATTCAACCGGGGGAGAAGGAATCCAGCGGGCTGCATTTCTATACCCTGTATATGCACCTGGCCCCCTATTCAGCCTATAGTGTCAATCCGGCGGAAACAAAGTGGACAGTCCAGGATACGCTTACGGCCTACGATCCAGAATGGGTCATGACCGCCAGTACCAACAATAAAAGTACCAGTGAAAGCTATCGCAAGGGTACGATCCCAAAAGGATCTGTTGTTGAGTGGGATAAAACAGACAGCAGCCTCCATACCGTTGCATTTAATCAGCGAGAGTATGGCCTTGTTACCTTTGTTAGCCTCTCAGAACAGGCGTTGAAAAAGGGCAAGAAAACATCCCTGAAGCCAGGGCAGCAATACTGGATGCTTGTGGACAAAAACAACCTGTCTCCTGGCACTGATGGGGTGGTACAGCCTTCCTGGTGGCAGAAACTCATGCCGCCAGCAAAAGAAGCGATGAAATTTGACCAGGTAGTATGCCCGACTCCCTTTGCTATCAGTGCAGGTGATCCTGTTGGTCATATGGGATATTATCAGGCGCCTAAGGATGGCGGATATGAAGCGCGATACCAGGTGCATATCGAATGCACGAGTATGGATGATAACCTGGAAACGTTCCTGACCAACCCTGAGCAGGTGGGAGAAAAGAATCCACTCTGGCTGAAGTACGCGCCGGGCCTTACGTTGTACAAAAAAGATGTTGCAACAGGAACATTCACAGTAGATACAAGGGCAACAACCAGGGCGGGGATCCTTCCACTGAGTCAGGTGCAAACGGAAGTCGATAAGTCGACCAAACAGGAATACTGGCAGCTGCGAACAGAAAATGCTTACGCCCCCAAAGGTCAGGCGGAACCTCAACTTTTGTCGCAGTATGATCTGGCAAAGCTGGGCTTCAGAACGGAAACCGCAGAGCCTGACAGCTTTGATTACCTGGATGGAAAAAACCAGCCCACTGGATTCTTCCGTAACCTCATCGATTCGCTTTACCAGGCCGCTACCAATGATCCGCGAACCAGTCATGCTCTCGTGAAGGATAATTATCAGCGCCTGCTGGATAAAATTGACAGTGGAAGTGATCGTTATTCTCCAATGGAATACTGGAGAGCACTGCATAACCCTGACTATCGTGATGTCATTCAAAAAACAATCGTGAAGCATCCAAGCGACTGGTACTTCAAAAAAGGTGATGCTATCTGGCAACCTTTCCTCAATGCGCTGAAAAAAGATGCGCCAGAATGGAAGAAATACAGTGAAGATTTTCTCGATAAAATGGCATGGATGCAGGATGTGACAACTGAGAAACTGGGGCCTTCATTGTGGCATATGCATCCGATTGTTTTCTTAAGTTATTTTTTCTCAAAAGCTATAACTATAGAAGAAGCAAGGGTAAGGGCTTTCATGAGAATGATCAGGGTATGTGAAGGAACTACGGGTGAGCAGGGTTATGAACGATTATTTGGTGGAGAATCATTCATAAAGGATTATCATAAAACTTTCGCAACACATCCCCAGATTAAAATTACGAGGACAAATAAGAAGACTGGGAAGGTTTATATATCTTCAGCAGCCGGGGCATATCAAGTTATGGGATATACTTGGGAAGACCGCTCTACTGCTTTTTGGAGAGGTCAATATGGCATTGCCGATTTTAGTCCTGAATCTCAAGATTTACTTTGTGTTGTAATACTCAAGGAGAAAGTACGAGATAATGCATTAAATATGATTACTCAAGGTAATATCAAAGAAGCTATTGAGAATAGTTGCAGTTATGAATGGGCAAGTCTACCACCCGGTCGACATGGTCAACCAATTAAGTCTTTGAGCGAATGTTTAAGGCTTTACGATGACTTCCTCAAAGAAGAATTGGAAGGTAAATCAAACTTACATATAAAAAATGGGTTTTTAAATGATTTCTAAAATGCGAAAATTAATTATTTCACTAGTATGCTTATTCCCAGTTTTAGTATTTGCAAATATCGGAGAGGGGGTTGGTTATTGGGCCGTGAAGTGTGGTGGATTCGGTGGGTCCGTGGAAATCGAGTCATCAAATGAGGTCAAAATAAATATAAATGATAACAATCTTTATGTTTCCGGTTTTATACAAAAAGATTACAATGGCCAATTAAAGTTATTTTATAAGGATGTGATTGAGACAATGAATGAGACAATTGACTGGACTGTAATTTCTAAGAGCAAACCTATTGCTGATGTTACATTCAAAAATGGCACTATGCATATGAAATGGAAAGGTTTCTTTGATACAAAACATAATAATTACATCTGGAAATCAGAACCGGATTTTGTTGTCGCTTCCGGTGATCGACTTAATGTTGAAATGAATAAGTGTGAGTTTAAATAATACCCAAAAAGTTATTATAATATATTTGACATCAGGATAGGGTTAATAGCATCTTTTATCACAGCCTGATTCGGCAAAGTTGGGTTTCAGAACTGAAACCGCAAAGCCCACCAGCCATGATTACCTCGATGGGAAAAACCAGCCCATTGGATTCTTCCGTAGCCTTATCGATTCGCTCTATCAGGCCGCGACCGGTGATACGCGAACCAGTCATGCCCTGGTGAAGCATAATTATCAGCGCCTGCTGGATAAAATTGACAGCGGAAGCGACCGTTACTCTCCGATGGAATACTGAAGAGCATTTCATAATCCCGACTATCGGGACGTGATTCAGAAAGCAATCGTAAAACATCCCAGCGACTGGTATTTCAAAAAAGGTGATGCTATCTGGCAACCTATCCTCAATGCGCTGAAAAAAGATGCGCCAGAATGGAAGAAATACAGTGAAGATTTTATCGATAAAATGGCATGGATGCAGGATGTGACAACTGAAAAACTGGGGCCTTCGTTATGGCATATGCACCCGCTTAGATTCCTTGGCTCATTAAAGGACCAAAATCTTGATAAGATCGCATGGGGTGCTAAAGTTTCAAAAGAATTTAAGCTTAAGGTTATTGAGGTTTGTGAACGACTGGAAATAAATCCAGATTATTTGATGTTATGTATGGCATTTGAAACAGGAGAAACCTTTTCCCCAAGCGTTAAAAATCCGAATGGAAGTGCTACTGGCCTGATACAATTTATGTCGAATACTGCGCGCTCTTTAGGCACGACAACTAATGAATTGGCTGGCATGACCTCGGTTGAACACTTGAATTATGTGGAAAAATATTTAAAACCGTACACTGGAAAGATTAAAACAATTGAAGATGTTTATATGGTTATATTTTGCCCCAGGGCTGTAGGGAAACCAAACAGTTACATCCTGTATGATGAAGGGAGAAGCTATAATGATAATAAAGGCTTAGATCTGAATAAAGACAATGCAATAACCAAATATGAAGCAGGCTTTAAAGTAAGAGAGAAATTAAACTTAGGAATGAAAGAAGAATATCGAGGTTAACATGCGAAAAATTCTGTGTTTGATAGTTACACTTTTACCTATGTATAGTATGGCAAACAGTTTCTTTTTGCCCACAGTCCATTCAATAAAAAATGGAAACCAATGTGAAATATCTTTTAATGATAAAATTGTTTCGAAGCATGACTGTGAGTATGAATCTCCTTCCTATTTGAAATCTTACTCTCTCCTTGCTGACTCTTGGACTGGAGTATGGATATTCCAAGACTCTCCAATGGGAAATGCTTGTGAGGCAGAAGCAATCAGAATCATTTCCTTGGATTCTGAAAATAAAATCCAGGTGCATAAGCCGATAGATTATTGCATGGGGTCTGTTATGATTAATAATGACGGCGATAAAGTCAAAATTAATATTCAAGATATCAATGATTCTAAAAAATCTGAGGTGTGGATATTTAAAGACAACAAACTAGAGAAGCTAAAATAGCTACATTTCCTATAATCACTGGTCGGTGTTTTGTTTTTTGTCAGCATTGCCCCAGTTGTTCAATTAATAACCTCCAAAAGTTGAGGTGGTGCTTTTAAAAAAACGCTCGGTGAATTTATGAAAAATCTTATTGGCATTCTGTTATTGCCAGCATTTTGTTATGCAAGTACTGCAAATGTTTTCAAATCATCTTGCGGTGGTGTTCAATACAGTATCGAATCATTTTGTAGTGTAAGTAAGCTTAAAGGTGATTAGGGTAAACTTGACATACCAATTTGCAGCAAGCAAATTTTCGTGCTTGGTAAGGAAAAGGAGAGCACTTCACAATCCTGACTATCGTGACGTTATTCAGAAAACTATCGTAAAACATCCCAGCGACTGGTACTTCAAAAAAGGTGATGCTATTTGGCAACCTTTCCTCAATGCGCTGAAAAAAGAAGCCCCAGAATGGAAGAAGTATAGCGAAGATTTTCTTGAAAAAATGGCATGGATGCAGGATGTTATATCTGAAAAACTTGGTCCTTCATTATGGCATATGCATCCAATTAAGTTTTTGGCAACGTTAAAATTCAAGGGCAGTACTGGATGGGCGCATAGTCCATTTGCTGATTTATTAGGGCATGTTGAATCTAAAAATGATTATACCGCATATAATAAAACGTGGCCTCATCCCAACCCAACTCACATTGAGGCTCATTATAAAACAAACTTGACGTCGATGACTATAAGTCAAGTCATGAGTGCGCAATCTCGATTTGATATGTTTGCTACTGGGCGCTTCCAAATCATTCCCAGAACCTTAAAAAGTGCCGTGGAAAAATTAAAGCTAGATTGATTGTAGAACCAGGCACTTAGAGGTAAGTTAAATTACTAGTGCCTCCACTGGATTGTTCAAAAAATGAAGATTAAGAACAAAACACTGACTTTACTTCTAATACTCCCTTGTATTTCACATGCTGCGCTAAGCGACTATTCCAAGATTGAAACTGATTGTCGCAAAATGAATCAAGATATAAATAACGCTGTTGTAATGGGTTGTGCCGACCAGGCATCAGACGCCGCAAAGAAAGACATGAACATTGTTTATCAGAAAATATACAGAATCATTAAAGCGCGTGGAATATCTGACATTACAAGTAAATTCGAGACGGCGCAAAAAAACTGGATTGCTTCACGTGAAAATTGGTGTGATGTTCAAGGATTTCTAATCGGTTCGCCAATGTACAGCGTATGCCGTATGGACATGAACATTTCAAGAGTGAATGAGTTAAATGACTTACTGGGACAGATTCAGGATTAATATGTCTGGAGGCTAGTTACTTTAACCTAATGAAAATTATTAACTCGCAGAGGTCCTTATTAATGCTCCAGATTATCCGTAAAGGCGATAAAACCACTCACGGCGGCTCGGTCCTGACCGCCTCAGAAACGATGAAATTCGGCGGTATTGGCGTTGCCCGTAAAGGTGACAAAGTGTCCTGCCCGGTTCCGGGACATGGCCCGACAATCATCGTAGAAGGCAACCCTGATTATCTTGATCATGGTATCCCGGTTGCCTTTCACGGTCATAAATGTGCCTGTGGTTGCACATTGATCAGTTCATTTGCCGCTGCAAAGGTTGCCTGATTATGCCCGTCTGGCTGGATGCCATCCCTGAACAGGCTCCTAAGGCAGCGCGTCCCGGCACCGGCCGTTGGCTGCTCTTCCTCGCGTTTGTCATGCTGGGGGGCATCGCGCTCACGCTAGGGTGCTGGACGTCAGAGCGAAGCGGATTTGTCTTCTGGTTCACCGCGCTGGGGCTTCCGTTTTGCACCTGGGGGCTTCTTTTCGGTTTACGCCGGTTTGCCTATAAAGCTGAGCAGGTGGGGGCCGAGTCGCGGAATGTCGAAAGAGAAAGACTCATCGACAGTGAAATTCGGCGCGGTCAGCGCTGCGCCTGGATCCTCGGCACTTATATCCAGAGTCCGGCCGGAAACAAAACCGACGATCTGCTGGAAGTAATGAAACTCGCCGCTCCCGCTATCGATTTCTCGCACCCCAGAGGGTGTGACAAACCGGTCAGATATGCGGCCTTAACAGCCTATCAGGCGGATTTATCGAAAGCGCTCAAAGCAGCAGTCACTAAGCTGACCACGCGTGTGGATGTAATTGTTCAGCCACTTCCGCCCGAGCTGCCATGCTGGCTGATGCTGGACTGCGACCGTGACCTGTATCCCCTGGTTGAAGAGCCGCTTAAAGCCGAGCTTTCACTCAAAACCGGCAGGATATTTCGCCTGATGGCCGGAAAAGGGCTGGGGGCGTTTGACGCCTGGCTGGACAAGCGATGGGACCATCCGGGCATTCTGGTTGCCATCACGCTGTCGTTACCGGCGGCCCCCCGGGAAGAAGACGCTGATGCTGTCTCGATGGTGGTATTGAGCAACCGCAAAGCCCACGCCTGGCCGGATGCGCTTCGCCTTCATCGCCCGGAAAGGGGCCCTGAAGCCACGTTGGCTAAAACGCTTAAACGTGCATTGCTTTGGGCCAACATCGGTCCCGACGTACTCCGGGGCAGCTGGATTTCTGGTCCAGGTCTGACAGCAGGGAGCGGCTGGAATAATGCCTGCGAGGCGAGCGGTGTGGCATTTAGTCTTTCTGAAGACAACTTCAGCATCGATCCGGTGCTGGGCTACACCGGCCATGCCGCTCCATGGGTCGCCATCACGCTTGCCGATGCAGCCTTTGAACAACGAGGGGTGCAGGTTATCGCCGCACAACCCGCCGCTGACAAAGACGACATCTGGGTAGCGGTCATCACCAAAGAAGACGTTCGCAAGGAATCGCCTAAGCATGTCTAAAGTAAAAGTTAAAACACTCATCGGCTCGGTGGTGACTGTCGCCTTTTTTCTGACGGTCATCGTGGCATTTCTGTTTTATGCCTTTCCGGAAAATGTCGCCTCTGCCACGGGGTTTGGGCCGTATGACGGGCAACGGATCCTCACATTCTGCGCCATCCTGGTTGCCGCGATGCTTTTATTCGGCTGGCTGATTGAGAAGGCCTTCGACGTCGCCGGTAAATCGGGGCTGTATTTCCACTGGGGTCAGAAAAAGGCGCAGATGGTCGCCCCGGCAACAGGCACCATTGCGAGCGAAGATGATGAAGAAGAGCCGGTCTTCAGTGAGGATGCGGTGTCCGAACACCTGCGCTTTCGCTATGGCCGTCGCTGGCAGCGTAAAGTGCGAATCCTGCTGGTGATGGGTAATCCGGACGACGTCGAGAAAGCGGCCCCGGGCTTGTCTCATGACCTCTGGCAGGAAGGCGACGGCAGCGTGCTGATTTATGGCGGTGATGCGCAGTCACTTCCGGATGAGATCTTTTTTGCAAAACTGAAGCGCCTGCGTTCCGGCCCGCCGGTTGATGGCATCGTCCAGGTGATGAGTGGCTCAGCCCTCCCGACGGATAGCGAACGGGATGCCTTCTTGCGTTGCCGCCAGAAAGCCGACCATCAGCTGGGCTGGCAGGCGCCTGTCTGGCTGTGGCTGACGGATAAAGCTAGCGCCGATCAGCCGGACGCGCAGCCGCCGGCTATCGGGGCGATGTTCGGGCCTGGAGGGACGCCGAAGGCCGCGAATGAGGCTATTCAGATCCTTATCTCACGACTTCGTGAGGTCGGGATAGCGCAGGTTGTGAATCATCCGGCACATGACGGCCTGCTTCAGCTCTCTTCCCGTCTGCAAAACGGGCTGAAATCCAGCCTGAACGCATTACTCAGTGGGGTGATGCAGGGAACTGCCGCCTGGCGTCTGCGTGGCATCATGTTCAGTCCGGAACTGGCCGGTGCGGGATCCCTACCTAACACGCGTCTTGATACCCCTGGCTGGGCGGCGGTGACGGATGATTGTGATGCCGTCAGCGCCAAAAAACGGGGCTATGACGGGCGGAAAGTGCGACGACTCGTCCTGCTGTCGCTGATTGTCTTATGGGGCGCAGGTACCTTGTTGTCTCTCGCCGTTAACCGTACCCAGATTTATCAGGCACAGGAAACGGCGAGGCAGGCGGCGGATACCGCATTACCGCTGACTGAACGCCTGCGTAACCAGCTCGTACTCCAGCAGGCCATCGCCCGTCTGCAGCATCGTGAGGCGACCGGCGCGCCATGGTACACCCGATTTGGCCTGAATCAGGACAGCGACACGCTGGCCGCGCTCTGGCCGCTGTATGCGAAAAATAATGCACAGCTGATGAGGGAGGCTACAGCAGATAGTCTCAGGCAGCAGCTGGCGGCCTTTGTCCAACTTCCTCCTGCCAGTGATGCCCGTACGCAAAGCTCGCAGTATATCTGGGGCGTACTCAAAAGTTACCTGATGATGGCCCGTCCGGACAAAGCAGACGCAGGCTGGCTGGCAAAAAACGTGATGAAAGCCTGGCCGACACGCCAGAATGTGCCGAATGGTGCCTGGCAGGAAATGGCACCGAAACTGCTGGGCTTTTATGCGCAAAACCTCCCGGCTCATCCGGAATGGAAAATTAAGCCTGACGCTGAATTAATTAGCACGATCCGTCAGATCCTGCTCAAGCAGATTGGCCAGCGCAACGCTGAGTCCGGGTTATATCAGGACATGCTTAAGCGCGTGGCCAGCAACTGGCCTGATTTAACGCTTGCCGATATGACCGGCGACACCGATGCCTCAACGGTATTCAGCACTGACGAAGTTGTGCCGGGAATGTTTACCCGCCAGGCCTGGGATGAACAGGTACAGGATGCGATTGACCAGGTGGTCAAGACTCGCCGCGACGAGATTGACTGGGTACTGACGGATAAGACCCACCAGACAGGGAGCGATATCTCCCCGGAGGCGCTGAAAGCCCGTCTGACAGAACGCTATTTTACCGATTTTGGTAATGCCTGGCTGAACATGGTTAACAGTATTCAATGGCAGCAGGCGAGCTCACTGTCTGAAGCGATTGCCCAGCTCAACCTGATCGGCGATGTCCGCCAGTCGCCACTGGTCGCCCTGATGAACACGCTGGCCTGGCAGGGCAAAACCGGGCAGAAGGGCGAAGCACTGGCCGATTCGATAGTGGATTCGGCGAAGAAGCTGATCGGTAAGGAAAAGCGTGTAAAACAGTTCATCGAACAGACTCAGGGGCCCAGAGGGCCGCTCGACGGTGTCTTTGGCCCGCTGATGGGGTTGATGCAAGGTAAAGAGGGGACGGGAAGCAACGGGAACCTCAGCTTCCAGTCCTGGCTGGCTCGCGTCACGCAGGTGCGCCTGAAGCTCCAGCAGGTCACCAGCGCCCCGGATCCGCAGGCGATGTCGCAGATGCTGGCTCAGACGGTCTTCCAGGGCAAAGCCATCGATCTGACCGACACCCGCGACTACGGCAGCCTGGTTGCGGCGAGTCTCGGGCAGGAGTGGAGCGGATTCGGCCAGTCGCTGTTTGTGCAGCCATTGGATCTGGCCTGGCGACAGGTGCTTGCCCCGGCGGCGGAAAGTCTCAATGCCCGCTGGCAGACAACCATTGTCGATCAGTGGAATACGGCCTTTGCGGGACGCTACCCGTTTAAAGCCACCGGCAGCGATGCCTCGCTGCCGCTGCTGGCGCAGTTCCTGCGAAGTGACTCAGGCCGAATCAGCGCGTTCCTGAAAACCAACCTTGGCGGGATCCTTCATCAGGAGGGGAACCGCTGGATTGTTGACCCTTCTGCCAGTCAGGGGATGATTGTTAGCCAGGATTTTCTCCGGGCGATTAACCAGCTGGCGGAACTGTCAGATATCGTCTTCTCACGAGGCGATGCGGGCGTTCATTTCGAACTGATGGCGCGTCCCTCACGGGATGTTGCCAGGGTGCAACTGAGCCTTGATGAGCAGAAGCTGGATTACTTCAATCAGATGGAAAGCTGGCAAAGCTTCACCTGGCCCGGAAACACGTATTATCCAGGCGTATCACTCAGCTGGCGCAGTGTGAGCAGTGGCATGCAGCTGTATGCCAACAACCAGGGCAACTGGGGATTCATTCGCCTGCTGGCCCGGGCACACATCACTCCGCTTGACGCCAGCCGTACACAGCTGGTGTGGATCACCGCCGATGGCAACCCGCTGAAGTTTGTGATGCGCAGCGAGCTCGCAAATGGTCCCCTGGCATTGCTGAAACTTCAGGGGTTCACGCTGCCCGGATCAATCTTCAACGCCGGCGCTGGCGCAAAGGAGGAGCAGTAATCATGGGCAAGGCGCTGCACCCGATCCTGGCCTTCACCAGGCAGGGAAAAGGCTGGTCTTCGGGGATTGGCTGCAAAGTGGACCGCTGGCGGGAGGCCAAATCAGCGGCCCCCAGGCGTTTTATGACGTTTTATTCGCGTCAGGCATGGCTTACGGACTGGCTGAAGCATCATCCGGCGCCAGCAAAAGGGTTTCTTTCTCTTGTGATCATGACGCGCTTTCCACCGCACAGTGTTTATATGACGCTCGCGGCCTGGCGTGCGGGTAAGACGCTTCTTCACTGCGACAAGTCATGCATTAACGTGCTGGGAGAAACCCGTCAGACCGATACGTTGTCAGGAAAAAGGTTTCGACGTCGGCCTTTCTGGGGCGGCTGGCTCGGTTTTATGGCAGATACCGTCTTTTTCAACCCTCAGGGCGCATTGTTGGGCGCACTTTTCACGCTGGCTGATCATCACCGCGAAACGGATGCGCGGCTTTCGCTGACGCTGTCGCAGGGCCCGGCCTCCGGGCGTAACATACCGCGGGGCGGGACGTCTCTCGCCCTGAGCGATCCGTTATCCACCGTGATAACCCAGCAGGATGAGGGAGGCCAGGACGGCTGGCATGCCGTGCTGCCGGTGCTGTTCTGGCTATGTGCTGAGCACAGCAAATGGGAAAAACGGGGGAGGCCCGTGCGTTCCGCCTTCGGATGCCTGGGCAAACATCAACGCCTCATCCCGGCGGAGAGGCTTGTGCTGATTGTTGCAGGCGTCCGGGCCGGCTCTGGACTGGGGCAGATACCGCGATCCCCGTACCTCTGGCAGGAGCTCAGCCATGCCGGTCCCCTCTGGAATACCTGGACCGACGCCCTCTTTTTCGTTCGGCGTCTGCGGCTTAAGCGCCTCCCGGGGCCCGAAACGCTGGCATGGAATGGCGGCCCCCGGTCTGCTGACGACGTGACCGCCAGCTGGATTGCTGAAAAAATGAATGCAGAAGGCCTGATGTACGGCCCGAACCCGCTCCCGTCGTTAATGGCCAGGCTGATGGTGTGTTACTCCTTGAGTCCAAGGCCATGAAGAAGGGAGACACGAAAGGGCCCGAGGCGGCGCTTGCCTGGCTCCACCCGTCCCAACCGGGGATGGATACGCCCCGCCATCGCTGGCTAATGCGCCTGCTGATGGCGCGGATGGCTGAGCAGGGTGGCCGTAACGGCGTGGCGCGCCACCTGCCTGACGAACTGACTGCCGGCGCCCCTCAGCTGTCGCTGGTTAACTGGGAGCCCGCGCGGTGGTTTGCGCTCCAGGCCCATCGTCTGACATTACTGCGCAGGAAAGCCGGTCGCAGCGAATCCGATAAAACCCGTCTGATGCCCGAGATGGACAACTTGCCGGCGCGGCGTATTGCCATCGAGCCGGCCCGTGCCACGGTGCTCTGTGGCTAACTTTTTCTTTTAAAACTTTCAGGAATGTCGTGCATGGATGATTTGACCCTGCGCTATTACGAAGCAGAGATGCGCTACCTGCGTGAGGCGGGTAAAGAGTTTGCCCGCGCTCATCCGGATCGGGCCGCAATGCTGAATCTGGATAAACCCGGCGCGCGTGATCCTTACGTGGAGCGTCTGTTCGAAGGCTTTGCCTTCCTGATGGGGCGTTTGCGTGAAAAGCTCGACGACGACCTGCCGGAGCTGACCGAAGGCCTGGTGAGCCTGCTGTGGCCGCACTACATGCGCACCATCCCGTCGCTGGCCATCGTAGAGTTTTCGCCTGACTGGCGTAGCCTGCGCCAGGCTGAGATGCTGCCAGAAGGCTTCTCCGTTTTGTCACGCCCTGTCGGGCCGCATAAGACAGCATGCCAGTACCGGACAACCCGCGATGTTCCCCTGCAACCACTGCATCTTGCGGACGTCCGCCTGCATACGGAAACCGATGGCCGCTCTGCTGTCCGTCTGCGCTTCGAATGCCCGGAAAAAGTGGACTGGAGTAAAGCCGGGATCGACAAGGTCGCCATCTTCCTTAACGCAGAGAGTCCGATCAGTTCAGCACTGCATCTGGCGATGACCCGACGGGTACACGCGATGTATGCCCGTCACGCCGGGACGCATACCGAGCGTCATCAGTTTGATGGCTGGTGCAAACCCATGGGCTTTGATGACCATGACGGTCTCTGGAAGAAAGCCGATACCGCTTTCAGCGGTTATAAACTGCTGCTGGAGTATTTCAGCTTCCGTCCGAAGTTTATGTTTGTTGAGCTGCGCGGTCTCGACGCCCTTGGGCTCACTGAGGCCAGCACCTGGTTTGAAATCGACATCGTGCTCAGTGAGGCCTGGTCATCCGATCTGCCTTTTGAGACAGAAAACTTCCGGCTGCACTGTGCGCCGGTCATTAATCTCTTTACCCTGGAAGCCGATCCACTGACGCTTAACCCGCTGGAGAACGAATACTTGCTCAGGCCGCTGCGTCTTCAGGATGGTCACACCGAGATTTACAGCGTCGACAGCATCCACGGTGCCATAAAAAATGGCAAACATCCTTACGTACCGTTTACCAGCTTCCGCCACCGGGGCGGCATGATGCGCCACGATGCGCCTGAGCGTTATTACCATACCCGCGTGAAACGGGGGCCGTCAGGGCTCTATGACACCTGGCTCATACTCGGAGGCCGATCATTCGAACTGGAACAGCTGTCTGAGAAATCCGAGTCGCTGTCGATGCGCATTACCGGCACCAACGGACAACTCCCGCGTAAGGCGCTGGCCAGCACCCTGCTGGACCGGCCCGTAAAAGCCGGCAAGGTGCCCGTCAGGATCCTGAACCTCACGGCACCCACCATGCCACTGTATCCCCCGGCAAACGACCGCTTTCACTGGCGTGTCATGAGTCATCTGGGATCAAACTTCCTCAGCATGATGGATAACCCTGAAGTCCTGCGCGGGACGCTGGCGCTGTACGACTGGACCGACGACGAAATGAACCGTCGCCGGCTTGAGGCGATTGTGGCGGTGAAGCACACCCTGATCCGCCGCTTTGAAAAAGGTTTTATGCTCCGCGGCGTGGACATCGAGGTCACGCTCAACAGGGATAATTTTGCCGGTGAGGGGGATGTAAATCTCTTCGGAGAGATGTTGCATCGCTTCTTTGCGCTCTATGCCGATATTCACCTTTTCAATCAGCTCACGCTGGTGCTGCAACCAACAGGGAAACGACTGAGATGGCGCGAGAATCACAGCCAACACGTACCGGGCTGACGTTAGCCCTGAAAAAGGACATCTGGCGGGCCAATTTCTACCGTTTCTGCCAGCTGCTGGAGCAAGAGAACCCGGACGCCCCGAAACTGGGTGCCACCAGCCACCCGGGCAACGATCCGGTGCGTTTCAGGCCCTGGCCTGGTATGGGTTTTCCGGTCAGCACCCTGAAGGCGGTGGAGACCGATGAAGACCATCCGGAATTGCCGCCGACCGTCCGCACCACGTTCCTCGGGATGTACGGCGTGGATTCGCCACTGCCGACGATGTACCTGGATGACATTGCCCAGCGTCGTGAGGGGCATGAGGCCGTCACCTCGTTTCTGGATATTTTCAGTCACCGCATCACCACGCAGTACTATCGGATCTGGCGGAAATACGCCTGGCCCGCCACCTTCGAGGCGGGTGGCCGTGATGCGACATCGCAGTGCCTGCTGGGTCTGGTTGGACTTGGGATCCCGGGGACCGCCGAACAGGTGGCCACGCCGGTGTCCCGCTTTCTGGCCTTGCTCGGGACGATGCGGTTGCCCACCCGCAATGCTGAAGGCATTCGGGCCCTGGTGAGCCTGCTGGCGCCGAATACGCGGGCAGTCATCACTGAACCGGATCCGGTTAAAGTCCATATCGAAAATCGCACCCGGCTGGAAGCGGGAAATCGCGTCCGTCTTTCGCAGCGCGCCACGCTGGGTAAAACAGCCAAAGAGGCATGCAGCCGGGTGCTGGTGACGCTGGAAACGGAAGATCCGGACGAGGCCGAAGGGTGGTTACCCGGTGGGGTTTTGCATACCGATCTGCTGGTGTTACTGCGTGTTTATCTCGGCTACCGCAGCGATGTGCGTTTGCGCCTGACCGTACCTGTGCGATTGCTCCCTGAGCCTCGCCTGGGCAAGGGCAGGCGTATACAACTGGGCAGAACAGGTGTGCTGGGTCTGAAGGCAGGCAAACTCAGTACGCCGCGGGACAGTCTGACCGTCAATCTGGGCTGCTATGAAGGACTTCAATACTCCGCACTGTACGCCGCAGAACACGGGAATTACCGCTTCGATTAACCACGTATTCAAGCTATCAATAAAGGAACTTTTGCATGGCAACAGTAACCCGCTGGTGGGCGCTGACGCTTATTGCCTGCGGTCTGCTCGCAGGCTGCGGTCTGACACAGACCGTCTCTGACGGAGCGGTCAGCATCACGAAATCCCTCTTCTACAAGAAAATTAAAACGCTGCATCTGGATTTTGCCCCGCGCGCGGCCATTAACGCCGACGGCGAGCAGACGCCGCTGGCAACGATGGTGCGGGTTTATCAGCTCAGGGATCGGAAAGCGATTGATGCCGCCGATTATCAGACGCTGCTGCGTAATGCCGATACGGTCCTTAAAGACGACGTACTGGCGTCAAAATCGCTGCTGGTGATGCCCAACGGCAGCGTAACGCTCAATATGCCGATGGATGAAGACGCGCAGTTCGTGGCGGTGGTGGGACTGTTTAACCGCCCGGATCGGAAGGACAACCGCTGGCGCCTGGTGCTGACCCGCGACGACCTGGATCCGGACGCCCCCCGCACGATTGAGCTGGGCGACGGCTGGCTCAGCCTCGTGCCGGTAAAGGAGTGACGTAATGGATAACTGGTTAGCGCCGTTTGACGAACAGACCCGCTATGCTCTGGAGATCAATGACGGTCCGGTGACGCCGGACGTTCTGCGCTTTCGCGGCCGGGAAGCGCTGAGCGAGCCGTTCAGGTGGGACATTGAGTTCACGACCCGGCAGGCGTCTATCTCCCCGGAACGGGCGCTGATGAAATATGCCTCGTTGCGGATGCGTAGCGGCAAAAGCGTTCACGGCATAGTGACCCGCCTGGAATGGCTGTCCACATCAAAAGACCAGTCCCACTACCGGGTGACGCTCAGTTCGCGCCTGGCGCTGCTGGGATATACCCGCCAGTGCGCCGTGTTTCAGAACCAGTCCGTTCCGGAGGTGGTGGAGCAGGTATTGCGCAAACACGGGCTGGAGGGTGCGGATTTTGACTTCAGGCTGGAGCGCACGTACCCGCCGCGTGAAATTATCACCCAGTGGCGGGAGACGGACCTGCAGTTTATCCGGCGCATTCTGTCTGAGGTGGGCATTTACTGGCGCACGGAGATGGACGACGTGCGCGCTCTGGATACGTACATTTTTGCCGACGGCCAGCTGAGCTACCATTTTGACGTGCGCCTGCCGTACCGCGAGCCTTCGGGCCTGTTCGACGGGGCGGCGGAGTCGGTCTGGGACGTGCGGACCTGGCACGGCCCGGCCACCGGCGCCGTCGCCACGCGGGATTACAACTACCGCGCCGCCTGCGCGCCGATG
>NZ_MRBS01000017.1 GCF_001922585.1 Pantoea sp. 1.19
TGGGCGGCGGGTCGGTCAGCCCGCGAAAGCCACAGAGTGGCATTCTGTTTCGCGGATTTGCGTAGCGCGAATGATTGCGTTACTCCGCGGCAGATATTGCCGTGCGCCACGCCAACAGGCGTCCGCCTGATGCCTGCGCCACTTGTAGCGGTACGAAATCCGCGGGCCGGACGGCCCCTCTTTTCATCACCGCCGTGGGCGGCGGGTCGGTCAGCCCGCGAAACCCGCAGAGTGGCATTCTGTTTCGCGGATTTGCGTAGCGTGAATGATTGCGTTACTCCGCGGCAGATATTGCCGTCGCCATAACACTTTAAGCACTTGTTGGAAAATTCTGGAAAAATCCGTTCGCTAAACCGGATACACTACAGCGTACCCTGCAGGGCGGCGCGCTGGACGCAATGTAATATGCTGGAGGTGTCCGGAATAGTGTTGAACGTTTATTGTTTTTATTTGTTTAAAATCAATAACATGGTGTGATTCTATGCGTTATTTTCTTAATTTTCATTTATGAAAATATCGATTTTTAAGCTCTAATTGGTGTAATTGTCTTTTTTGTTGCCAGGCAGGCAGGGTATTTCGCCTAATGCGCGGCGGCGTGTGAGTGATTAATTTTACCTTAGCTTGCTAAGATATTTCTCACTCAACTAAACCGCCTAAATCATTTGCTTTGTGGCCGCCTCTTTACCTATTATTCGCCAAAATTCAAGCCTGCTAATCAGGTAATAAATTCTGCCCTCAGGATGTGTTTGGTCGCGCGTCGACCGGACGTGGGCGCGTTGAACCTGCCGTGTTCAGCCTTATCAGGAGCAAAGGAATGTCTGACTATCGCCCATCGTCTAGTGCGTATCCGCTGCGCGGCGCGCTGCTCAGCCTGGCGCTGCTGTCGACTCCGCTGTGGGCGGCGCCGGGCGGGGACTCGCCACTGGCCGCCGCCCGGGCGCGCGATGCGGAAGAGCAGCAGCGCCAGCAGGCGCGTGAGCGGGCGCTGCAGCAGCAAAATAGCCCGGAGCGCGACGTGCGCCTGGCGCGGCCGGCGATCGCGCTGGCCGACTACCCGCACAATGAGCGCCCCTGTTTTCCCATCCGTACGCTGCGCCTGATCGGTGAAAACGCCGCCGATTTTCAGTGGGCGCTGGCCGCCGCGGAGGGCGCCCGCGGACGCTGCCTCGGTGGACAGGGGATCATGCTGGCGATCAACCGGGTACAAAATGCGATCCTCGCCCGCGGGTATGTCACTACCCGGGTGATGGCCGGTGAACAGGATCTCACCCGGGGCACCCTGACCCTGACGCTGCTGCCGGGTCGCATCGGCCAGATAGGCTTTGCCGGACCGGTCTCCTGGCGCGCGCGCCTGTGGAACAGCATTCCGGCCTCGCCGGGCGACCTGCTCAACCTGCGCGACATTGAGCAGGGGCTGGAGAACCTGCGGCGGCCACCCAGCGCCACGGCGGAAATCAATATCGTCCCCGGCGCACACGATGGCACCAGCGATCTGCAGGTCAGCTGGCAGGAGAGCCGCCCGGTGCGGCTGAATCTGGGACTTGACGACAGCGGCTCAAAAAGCACCGGCCGCTACCTCGGTACCGCCACTCTGGCGGTGGATGCCCCGTTCGCACAAAACGATCTGTTCTACGCCTCGATTGGCAAAGATCTCCTGCAGCACGGCCCGTTTGGCAACCGCTCTCACACGCTGAATTATCTGTTTCCGTTCGGCAACTGGGCGCTGTCGGCCAATTACAACGATTACACCTGGTACCAGAGCATCCCCAACGCCAATGAAGTGCTGCACTACAGCGGTAAGAGTGACAATGCCCAGCTGACCCTGTCGCGGCTGCTGTTTCGCAATCAGGCGCACAAAACTACCCTGAATCTGCGCGTCTGGCGGCGACATGCCAGCAACGCCGTCGAAGATATCGATATCTCGCAACAGCGCCGCCGCACGGCGGGCTGGGAAGCGGGCATTAATCAGCGCAGTTACCTCGGTCAGGCGACGCTGGACGCCAGCCTCAACTGGCGGCGCGGCACCGGCGCGTTCGGCGCGCTGCGGGCGCCGGAGGAGCAAACCCACAGCGGCAGCGCACGCACCGGCATCGCCACCGGCGACATCAGCCTGAACCAGCCGTTTCAGATTGGCCAGCAGCCGTGGCGGGCGGTCAGCAGCCTGCGCGGCCAGTGGAGCGCCCACCCGCTAACGCCGCAGGATCGGCTGGCCATCGGCGGTCGCTACACGGTGCGCGGTTTTGACGGCGAGCAGATGCTCTCCGGCGAGCGGGGGCTGCTGTGGCGAAACGAGCTGGCCTGGCACCTGCTGGCCAGCGGGCAGGAGCTGTATGCCGCCGTTGACTACGGTCGCGTAGACGGCCCCGGAACCCGCTATCTGGTGGGGCATCAGCTGGCCGGCAGCGCCATCGGCGTGCGCGGCGCGCTGTGGCGGCGCGTCAGCTACGACCTGTTTGCCGGCGTCCCGCTGTGGAAACCCGCCGATTTTCATACCTCCGGCGTCAGCGCCGGCTTCAGCATCAATGTTGAAATGTAACCGACGCCGACTAACCGAATGGGGATGCCCCGTCATGGATGAGACAAATGAATAAACAGTGCTATTGCCTGATCTACAGCCGCACCCACGGCGAGCTCCGCGTGGTCTCTGAACTGGTCCGCAGTAACGGTGGCGGCTCCGGGCGCTACCGCGCCGGCGGCACGCCGCGCCTGTGGGTCACGCTGCGCCGCGCCGGCTGGCTGCTGGCGCTGGCGCTGTTTGCCCCGCCGGTGCTGGCCGACGGTATTGTCGCCGACGGTCGGGCCCCCGCCGCGCAGCGGCCCGAGGTGATCGCTACGCAAAACGGTCTGCCGCAGGTCAATATCACCGCGCCGAACCCGGCCGGGATATCGCACAACCAGTTTACGCAATTCGACGTTGGCGCCAACGGCGCGATCCTGAATAACTCGGCGGTAATGACTTCCACCCAACTGGCGGGGATGATTCAGGGCAATGCGAATCTCCACCCGGGGTCGGCGCCGGCGCGGGTGATCCTCAACGAGGTCAACAGTAGCGATCCCAGCCAGCTGCGCGGCTACCTTGAGGTCGCCGGCGGGCGGGCGCAGGTGATCATCGCTAACCCGGCGGGCATCCTTTGCGACGGTTGCGGCACTCTCAACGCCGGCCGCATGACGCTGACCACCGGTAAGCCGCAGCTGAACGCCGACGGCAGCCTCGCCGGCTGGCAGGTAGAACGCGGCCAGATCCGCATTGGACGCGGCGGACTGAACGGCGATGCGCGGCAGGATACGGACTATGTGGATATTCTCGCCCGCGCGGTGGAAATCAACGGCGGCGTCCGGGCAAAACAGGCGCTGAACGTGGTGGCCGGGCGCAATCAGATCGCCGCGGACGCCAGCACCGTGACCCCGCTGGGTGACGGCGGCGAGCGCCCCGCGTTGGCGATCGACATGGGGCAAATGGGCGGCATGTACAGCGGCCAGATCCGCATGATCGCGACCGAGGCGGGCGTCGGCGTGCGCAACCAGGGGGGACACCTGCAGGCCGGTAAAACGTTAACGGTCAGCAGCGAAGGCCAGCTGGTGTGGCAGTCGATCGGCGAGAAGCCGGTAACCGAAGCGGCCGGGGATATTCAACTCAGCGCCCGCCAGGATATCGATCATCACGGCAAGCTGTGGAGCGGCGGCACGCTGCGCGTCGAGAGCCGGGAGGGCGCGCTGCGTCAGTCCGGTACGCTGGCGGCGGCGGGCGACGTCACGCTGCAGGCGGCGACCGACATTGAAAGCAGTGGCCACCTGCTGGCCGGATCGGACGCCAACAGCACCCTGGTACGTCCGGCGGATCTCAGCCTCCGCGCGCGCGGGCAGGTGCAGGCCAGCGGCAGCCTGCTCAGTCAGCAGCGGGTTTCGGTGCGCGGCGCCGGCGTGGATCTTAGCCACAGTACGCTGGCGGCGAAAGCGGCGACGCTCAGCGCCGGTCAGCACGACGTGGCGGTGCGCCAGGCCACTCTGGACAGCGGCGTCCTGCGCATTGACAGCGCGGCGGACGTGGATGCCCGGCAGGCGCAGGTGCGCGCCGGGGAGTGGGCGGTCAGCGCCCGCGATCTGCGCGCGCGCGACGGGGTCTGGACCCAGGTCGGCGGCGGCGAGAGCCGCTTTAACCTTACCGGCCTGCTGGACAACCGCGACGGTACGATTGAAGCCAATGCGCTGGGGCTGGACGCCGCGGCGCTGGACAACGGCGGCGGACGGCTGGTGGCGCTCGGTCAGCCGCAGCAGCACTGGCGGATAAGCGGACTGCTGGATAACCGGCACGGTGAGTTAGGCGCGAACGGCGATCTCAGCCTGGCGGTCGGCGACCTGAATAACGCCTCCGGCAGCCTGCTCAGCCAGGCTTCGCTCAGCCTGAGCGCCGCCGGAGATATTGAGAACACCGCTGGCCGTCTGCTGGCCGGACAGCAGTTAACGCTGGATGCCGCCGGCGTCCTGAATAATCTGGAGGGCCAAATCAGCGCCGCCAGTCTGCAGCTCAGCGGCCAGCAGCTGAACAATCACGGCGGCACGCTGTTCAGCAGCGACGATCTTACCCTGACCGCAGCGCAGACGCTGGATAACCGGCAGGGACAGATCGGCGCGCAGGGGACGCTGACCCTCTCCGCCGGCGTGCTGGATAACCGCGACGGCAGTGCCCAGGCCGGCCAGCAGCTCGCGGTGGCGGCGCAGCAGGTTAACAACGCCGGCGGCAAGCTGCTGGCCGATCGCCAGCTGACGCTCAGCGCCGATGAGGGGCTGAACAATCAGCGCGGTACCCTCGGTGGGCAGACGGTTGATATCGCGGTGCAGACCCTGGCTAACACCGGTGGCAAGGTGCTGGCGCAGCAGTCGCTGGTGCTGGACGCGCAGCGGGTGGACAACGCCGCGGGCAGCCTGCTGGCGGTGGATCGGCTCAGCCTGCAGGCGGCGGACGGCCTGAGCAATCGCGGCGGGAGCATCAGCGCGAACACCCTCACGCTGAGCGGCGGGTTCTGGGACAACGCGCTGGGCACGATAGTGGCAGAGCGGGCGCTGAGCCTGCAGGCGCAGCAGGGGCTGAATAACCAGGATGGCTGGCTGGAGGCCGGCGGCGCGCTAACGCTGGTGAGCCAGGGCGGAATCGATAACCGGCGCGGCACCGCGCAGGGCGGCAGCGGCGTGGGCGTCACGACGGACCGTCTGGATAACCGCGGCGGCCGACTGCAGTCGGGCGGCGCGCTCACGCTAGACAGTACCGACAGCGTCAACAATCAGGGCGGCACCCTCACCGCGCAGCAGGCGCTAAGCTGGCAGGGCGATAAGCGGGGGGCAGTTCGACAACCGCGGCGGCAAGGTGATTGGCGGCGACGGCGTCACGCTGAGCGGGGCGCAGTGGCGCAATGGTCAGCAGGGGCTGCTGCAGAGCCGGCAGGCGCTGACGCTGGCTCTCAGCGGGCGGCTGGATAATCAGGACGGCACGCTGGCCGCCAGCGGCGCCACGCGGCTGGCGGCCGACGCGCTTGATAACCGCGGCGGTACGATTCAGTCGCTGGACGCGCTGGACATCCGCGTGGCGCAGAAGCTGGATAACGGCGGCGGGCAGATTTTCAGCCGGCTGGCTCAGTCCCTGCAGGCGGCCAGCATCATCAACGCGAAGGGCTGGCTCAGTCCCTGCAGGCGGCCAGCATCATCAACGCGAAGGGCTGGTTTGGTAGCCAGCAGCGCTGGAGCGCGCGCGCCGGGCATTTTGATAATGCCGGCGGCAGTGTGCAGAGCGAGCAGGCGATGACCTTTGCCGTCAATACGCTTAATAACGCGCTGGGAGCCGTGCAATCGGCGGCCGATCTGCAGCTGAACGTGCTGGCGAATCTCAACAACGCGCAGGGCAAAATCAGCGCCGCCGGCGCGCTGGGCCTGCGCGGTGCGGCGGAAGATAACGCCGCCGGCACGCTGGATAACCGCGGCGGGCAGCTGCTGGCCGGTGCCGGGCTGAGCGTCCACGCGGCCGGCGTCGATAATCAGCAGCAGGGGCTTATCTACAGCCAGAAGGCGCTGCGGCTGGCGCTCAGCGGCGTGCTGGACAATCGCACGGGCAAATTGCAGAGCGGCGAAGCGGCGGAGATCCGCGCCGCTTCGCTGGATAACCGCGGCGGCGCGATTGCCGGGCAGCAGCTGCTGACCCTGCAGTTGCTGACGGTGCTGAATAACGAGGGGGGGACGCTGCGCAGCAATGGCGATCAGCAGCTCGCCGCCGCGCAGATCCGCAATCAGCAGGGAACCGTCGCCAGCCTGGGCGGCCTGACCCTCAGCGCCGCGGCGCTGAACAACCGCGACGGCACGCTGGTAGCCCAGGGCGACAGCCGCTACGCGGTGGCGCAGCTGGACAATCGGCAGGGCAAACTCCACAGCGGCGGCGCGCTGCTCCTGAACAGCGAGGCGATCGTCAATCAGGGCGGCCAGCTGGTTGCCGCCGGCGATCTGACCCTGCGCACCGCGGCGCTGGACAACAGCGAGGGCACCGTCAGCAGCCAGCAGGCGCTGGCCGTCACCGCCACCCAGCTGCACAACCGCGACGGCGGCCGGCTGATCGGCACCCGCGACGTGGCGATCGCCGCGGATACGCTGGATAACCGCGCCGGACGCCTGCAGAGCGCCGGGACGCTGAGTCTGTCGCTAGGCGATGCGCTGGATAATCGCGGTGGCCAGGTACTGGCCAACGGCGCGCTCTCGCTCGACGCGCCCGACAGCGCCGTGCGCGCCGCGGCGGGCATCAGCCTGCTTAACGCCGGCGGTACGGTACAGAGCGGATCCACCCTGACCCTGCGCGCCCGCCATCTTGATAACCAGCGCGGAACGCTGCTCAGCCAGCAGGCGATGACCCTGACCCTGGGAGAAGATTACACCCACCGCGCCGGCGACACCCTCAGCAGCAACCGCGCGCTGACCCTCAGCGTGGCCGGCGTGTTAACCAACCTTACCGACTGGCTGCTGCCGGGCAGCGTCAGCTTTACCAGCCGCCACTTCAGCAACGCCGGCCGCCTGGTGGGGAACACGCTGCGCCTCACCACCGGCAGCCTGAACAATCGCGGGCGGCTGGAGGGGGACACCCTGACGCTGAGCGCCGACAGCCTCGACAATCGCGGTGCCATCATGGGCGACGATCTTCGCCTGACGCTGCGCCAGCTGGATAACCAGGGCAGCGAGGCGGTGATTGCCGCCAGCGACGCCCTGCACATCCGCACCGCGCAGCGGCTCAGCAATCTGCAGGGGGCACTGATTTACAGCGCCGGCGCACTGCAACTGCACAGCGACGACCGGATAGAGAACCGCGCCAGCAGCATCGAGGCGGACGGCGACGTGACCCTGCAGGCCAAACGCTTCGACAACCTGCGCGAGGGGCTGGAGATCGCCCGCGACGCGGAGAGCAGCAGCTATCAATGGCACCGCTATAACTACTACTGGCGATCCTACGGACACGATACCAATACCGATCCCAGCACCATGACGCCGACCACCCAGACGCTCACCTTCCAGAACGACGCCGCGGCGCAGGAGAACCGCTACGGTACCCTGCTGGCCATCGACGCCGCGGGCAAGCGCGCCCAGGTGCGGGTAAAAAATAATCAGGGCCAACTGGTGGATCTGTGGGTCAACTATCTCGGGCTGACGCCGGGCGCCAACGGCAGCTACGCGATGACCTTCTACGAAACGCGCGGCTTCCGGCAGCATGCGGTGCCGACCCCCTATCACAATACGGTCTGGCGCGAGGCTGGAACGGGCATTATTGAACAGTGGAACCCTGATAAGCATATTGATATTGCCTCGGCTCCCCTTGTCACAGACTACAGTAACCTGCGCGAACGCACCGCCTCCGGCACCGTGACCCGCGATAAGCTGGTCTCGGCCGGCGTCGGCGCGCAGCTGCTGGCCGGCGGCAGCCTGGTGATGCACATCGGGGAATCGCTGCTCAACGACGCCAGCACCCTCAGCGCCAACGGCGATCTGACCCTCGACGGCCGCGGCACGGTGGAGAACAAAGGCTACTCAGTCAATGAGCGGCGCGATGAAACGTTTGTCGATCATTATGATCAAGACACCGTGCACTGGTATCCCACGCAGCACAACGTGCAGACCGTGGCGCTGGCCACCGTGGACGGCATCATCAGCGGGCACGGCAACGTCAGCGTGCGCGGCACCCGCATCGAGAACACCACCGTTAACCAGGCGCAAGTCAGCCGCGCGGAAGCGGCGCTGAGCGCGGCGGAGGCCGAGCGCGTTGAGTGGCAGCGTAACCCGCTGGCGGTCAGCGTGGCCGGCGGCGCCGTTGATCCGGGCAGCACCCAGCTGTCGCCCGGCAAGCAGCCGGGGGCGGTGGCGATCGATCCGCAGGATCCGATCGGCCGTCCGCTGCTGCCGGCGGAGCTGGCGCTGACCGAACAGCAGCACCTGCCCGGCGTCGCCACCGCTATCCCCAATAACGCCCTGTTCCGGCAGCATACCGCGCCGGGCAGCCCGTTCCTGGTGGTCACCGATGAGCGCTTTACCTCACGCAGCCAGTTTATCAGCAGCGACTATCTGCTGCAGCGGGTGGGCTACGATCCGGCGCAGGTGCACAAGCGGCTCGGCGATGGCTTCTACGAGCAGCGGCGGGTGCGCGAGCAGATTCTGCAGCTGACCGGCCGGCCGTCGATCCACGGCGAAGACGCCATGGCGCAGTACCAGGCGCTGATGAACAACGCCGTGAAGGTCGCGCAGGATTTTCAGCTGGTGCCCGGCGTGGCGCTCAGCCCGGCGCAGATTGCCGCGCTGCAGCAGGACATCGTCTGGATGGTGAGCGAAACGGTCAATACCGCCAGCGGCCCGCAAACCGTCTGGGTGCCGAAGGTCTATCTGGCCAGCCAGACGCTGCGGCTCGGCGGCGACGGCGCGCTGATCGCCGGCGGCCAGCTCAGCCTGTCGGCGGAGAGCGTCAGCAACGCGGCCAACCTGTTTGCCGACCAGGCGCTCCGCATTGACGCCGGTACTTTCAGCCAGCAGGGCGGGGTGATCCAGGCCGACACCCTCGGCGTACAGGCCGACAGCCTGACGATCAGCACCCATCTGCAGGAGGCGCTGCGCCAGGCGACGATGCGCGCCGGCGATATCAGCCTCAGCGGCGGCGATGTGCGCCTGCAGGGGGCGAAGCTGGACGCCGGCAACGATCTCAGCCTCAGCGCCCGCCACAACCTGGAGATCGGCATGGCGAAGAGCCAGTTTAGCGGCAGCACGGCGCTGATTTCCGGGGCGATGGGCAACCGCAATTCCCGGGTGCTGGAAGAGCCGGGGCAGCGCATGGCGCAGATCAGCGGCGAGTGGCAGCAGGCGCTGGGCAGCCTGCTGAACGCCGGCGGTAACCTCAGCCTGCGCGCCGGGCAGGATATTCGCCTGCAGGGCAGCCAGGCGGCGGCGGGCGGTCAGCTCGGCGTGCAGGCCGGGGGCAACCTCAGCCTGACGGCGGACAAAACGACCAACACCAGCCACCTTGAGGCCGGCAGCCGCACCACGTCGGTAAGCAATAGCCGCCGCGAAGAGCAGCTGCAGCTCACCACCCTGAGCGGTCAGCAGGGGGTAACGCTGCTGGCCGGCCAGCAGCTGCTGGCCGAGGGCGCCCAGGTTGACAGCCGGGCCGGTGCGGTGGGCATCAGCGCCGGCGAGGTGATGCTGAAAGAGGCGCACCAGGCGGTAAGCGACAGCGACAGCGAACGCCATCGCGGCCGTAAATCGTCCAGTCGCCGCGAGATGGAGACGCAGCGCGACGGCGTGGTGGGCAGCACCCTCAGCGGCGAGCAGGGCGTCACGGTACTGGCGCGCGATGGAAACCTCACCGTCACCGCCAGCACGCTGCACAGCGAGCAGGGCGCGGTGGCCCTGCAGGCGAAAAACGACGTCACGCTGAATACCGCCAGTGAGACCACCTCGCAGTTTATTGAAAAGCATGCTTCGAAGAAAAAGTTCCTGTCGAAAAGCAGCAGCCACAGCGTGCAGCACGATCGCACCACCGTTGAGCGGGGCAGCCTGCTGAGCGGCGACAGCGTCAGCGTTACCGCCGGTCGCGATTTGACGGTGAGCGGCTCGGCGATCGTTGGCGACGGCGACGTGATGCTGCGGGCGGGCAACAACGTCGACATCGTTGCGGCCACCGAAAGCGAATCGCACTTCCTGCTGGAGCAGAAGAAAAAGAGCGGGCTGCTGAGCAGCGGCGGCCTCGGCTTCAGCATCGGCAGCCAGTCGTCGCGCCATCAGATTGATGAGCAGGGCACCACGCAGAGCCAGAGCGTCAGCACGGTGGGCAGCCAGCAGGGCAGCGTCACGATAACGGCGGGCAGCCAGTTGCACATTGGCGGCGCCGATCTGCTGGCGGGCAAAGACCTGAGCCTGAGCGGCGACGGTGTGAGTATCGACCCCGGCTACGACTGGCGCCGCCGGACGGAGACGTTTGAGCAGAAGAGCAGCGGCCTGACGCTGGCGCTCTCCGGCACGGCGGGCAGCGCGCTCAATGCGGCGGTCAGCACCGCGCAGCAGGCAAGAAAAGAGGGGGGCGGGCGGCTGGGTGCGCTGCTGGGCGCGCAGGCGGCGCTGAGCGGCGTGCAGGCCGGGCAGGCGGCGGCGCTGGACAGCGCGCGCGCGGAGGCGGGCAGCGGGCAGGGCGGCACCAATACGGTGGGGATCGGCGCCTCCTACGGCAGCCAGTCGTCGAAAAGTGAAACCCGCAGCGAGAGCCTGCAGGCGCAGGGCAGCACGCTTACCGCGGGACAGAACCTGTCAATCACCGCCACCGGCGGGGGGAGCGGAGCGGGCAGCGGCGACATCGCCGTTGTCGGCGGCCAGCTGAAGGCGGGCGGGAACCTGTCGCTGGACGCGGCGCGGGACATCAGCCTGCAGTCGGCGCAAAACCGCGACAGCACCGATGGCAGGAACAGCAGCCATGGCGGCAGCCTTGGGGTCGGCGTTGGCGTCGGCGGGGGCGGGGGCGGGCTGAACGTCGCGGCCAGCGTCAACGCCGGCCGGGGGCATGAAAACGGCAGCGGCCTGACGCAGGTGGAGACCACGCTGGACGCGGGAAGCCGCCTCAGTCTGACCAGCGGCCGGGATACGGCGCTGCAAGGCGCGCAGGCCGGGGGAGAGACGGTCACCGTCGACGCCGGGCGTCACCTGACGCTGCAGAGCCGGCAGGACAGCGAGCGCTACGACGCGAAGCAGCAGAGCGCGAGCGCCGGCGGCAGCGTGGCGATTATCGGGGCGGGCGGCGGCGGCGGGCTGAGCGCGAGCCGGGACAAGCTGCACAGCCGCTTCGACTCGGTGCGTGAGCAGACCGGGCTGTTTGCCGGTCAGGGCGGGTTTGACGTGACGGTCGGCGGGCATACGCAGCTGGACGGGGCGGTTATCGGCTCGACGGCGGCGGCGGAGAGGAATAAGCTGGAGACCGGGACGCTGGGCTGGACGGACATCCACAACGAGGCGGACTTCCGGGCGGAGCACCAGGGCGCGGGCCTCAGCAGCGGCGGGTCGCTGAGCGCGGGCGCGGCGGGCAGCCAGTTCCTCGGCAACCTGGCCGGCGGGCTGCTGGCGGGGGTCAACCACGCGGGGAGCGCGAGCTCGACGACGCAGGCGGCGGTCAGCGCCGGCGACCTGGTGATTCGAGACCGTGAGAAGCAGCAGCAGGCGGTGAGCGGGCTGAGCCGGGACGCGGCGAACGCGAACCCGGGCCTGAATCCGATCTTTAACAAAGAGCAAGAGCAGAGCCGTCTCCGGCAGGCGCAGGTGATTGGGGAGGTCGGCAGCCAGGTGTCGGACATTATCCGCACGCAGGGCGACATGGCGGGGCTGAAGGCGCAGAAAGACCCGGCGGCGCTGGCGCAGGCGCGTGAGCAGCTTGAGAAGAGCGGCAAACCGGCGAACGACGCGGCGGTGATGCAGCGGGCGTATGATAACGCGATGCGGGAGTACGGGACGGGCAGCGCCCTGCAGAAGGCGGCGCAGGCGGTGACGGGTGCGCTGACGGCGCTGGCGGGGAATAATCTGGCGGGAGCGCTGGCGAGCGGGGCGTCGCCGTACCTGGCGACGGAAATCAAGAGGCGTGTTGGCGAGGATAACGCCGCGGCGAACGCGATGGCGCACGCGGTGCTGGGAGCGTTGACGGCGGAGCTGAACAACCAGTCTGGGGTCGCTGGCGGAGTGGGAGCCGGCGGCGGAGAGCTGGCGGCGCGCTACATCGCCGGCGAGCTGTTTCCGGGCAGGACGGCAGAGCAGCTGAGCGAAAGCGAGAAGCGGCAGGTCAGCGCACTAAGCCAGCTGGCCGCGGGGCTTGCGGGCGGGCTGGCGACGGGCGATACTGCGGGAGCGGTGACCGGAGGCCTTGCCGGCAAGAATGCGGTTGAGAATAACTTCCTGGGGGCCACATCCTCCGACAGGCTGGATAAAGCCATTGAGAAAATTAAGAGCGGCGATAAATTCCTGGCTGCCGCCAATGATCTGATAAAGCTGGAAAATGCCGATAAGCGCAGCGATGCGCTGATGTCGAAATTTACCAAAGACCCTTCGCAGATGAACAGCACGGAACGCGCCGAGCTGGCGGGCTATCTGCGGATATATGCTGCCGAGATGGAAAAAGAGTACGGTCAGGCGGTGTCGCAGGAACTGGTTAAAGGGCTGCTGTCGGGTCAGGCTTATATCAAGCGCAATCCTGACTCAGCGGCAATGGCTAAAGCGCAGACTATTATGAATACTTGGGCTACCATAAATCGAATGCCGGCATTGGCGACCCGGCCCTGCTGTTCGGCGGTAATGTGTTGGGCACCACGATAAAAGAGGGCATGGCGCTAAATGCGGCGATAGGCGCAGGTGTTAATACGGTATCTCAGATGTCTGGAAAAGATCCGTTCAGCTATGTTGATGCGATTATGGCTGGAGTGACAGCGGCTGCTACGACAGGTAAAGGTATTGGGGCATCGGCTGCAATTAATATGGGCGGTGCTGCTGTTGGCAGCGGGATTAAAGGGGAAGATCCGACTAATTCAGTTATCAGTACTGGATTAGGTTCCGTGATTGGTGGCAGTACTGGAAAGGTTATATCTGGATCTTTAGGAACTTCTGTAAAACAGGGAACGGCAGATATTATTAGCAATATCGGTGGGTCCGTTACTAGTGAAGCTGTTGGAAATACAGTAAAAGGAACGCTTGATGAAGCCGATAAACCCGTTAAAAAGTAATCAGAGTGTCAATTTAAATACTCTTGTTAAATTGGTGGTTCGTTGTGTTTTTTGTGTTTTTTTTATAGCAACGATGGGCTGTCTTCTCGGCAGATTAATAGTGTTTTTTAAAGCCAATTTTTTACTATTTGATTGGAAAAAGGATGTTTTTTATTCTTTAAAAGTAGGCGCTTCCGCGGGTACATTAGCTGGGATCGGCATCTGGATAAAAGCCAAACTGCAAGAGCGAAAAGATAGCAAACCCCGATCTGAATAACCCCATCAATCCCGGCTATTGAGCCGGGATTTTACTTTACACATCCGTCAGTTATTGCCTTATCGCTACGGCTTACTAATCACCTCGATCAGCTCCGTCACCTGCCGCTGCTTGCGCGCCGACAGCTTACAGACCTTCCTCAGCGTCTGCATAATCTCCGGTTCCGGTTCCGGTTCCGGCTCTGCCTGCCGGGCCGTAATCACCAGGCAGCCCGCCATCACCCGCACGTTAATCTTCACCCCGGTCTCAAACCCCGCCAGCTCCAACTGTAAGTATCCCTGCAAAAAGAACCATTCACTTTTAGAGATCTTCCGACATACTGAATATGTCCCCAGAAGGAGATCGTTATGCGTAAAGCCCGATTTACTGAGCACCAGATTATCGCCGTTTTGAAGTCTGTTGAAGCCGGTCGAACGGTGAAAGATGTCTGCCGTGAGGCAGCTATTTCAGAAGCCAGCTATTACAACTGGAAAGCGAAATATGGCGGAATGGAAGCTTCTGATATCAAGAAAATTAAAGACCTGGAAGATGAAAATAGGCGTCTTAAACAGATGTTTGCTGA
>NZ_MRBS01000018.1 GCF_001922585.1 Pantoea sp. 1.19
ACTCTGGCGCAGTGGGCAGAAGAGCATGGTGTGGTTCTCGAATTTATCAAACCGGGGAAACCGACACAGAACGCATTTATAGAAAGATTTAACCGAACATACCGGACAGAAATACTGGATTTTTATCTATTCAGAACACTGAATGAGGCACGGGAGATAACGGAGCGTTGGCTGAATGAATACAACAGCGAGCGACCTCATGAATCCCTGAATAACCTGACGCCGGAAGAATACCGGTTGATGGCTGAAAAACCGGGGATCTCAAAAAGTACGTGGAACTAACGTAGGGATACTTACAGAACCACCATATAAAAACTGGACAGATTATGCCAGGGGGCTTTTATTATACTCTCAGAGTAATATTATAAAGCAAAAATATGGGAAATCAGGACAAGATAGTTTTTCTTCTTGGATTTCAGACAAAAGAAAATTGTGGGATAATAATTATTATAATGTGCATACTGAACATCGAGATGATTACAAAAGAATTGCTTATAAAATTTTACCATATTTCGAGCAAAATCCAGAACTATGGAATGCTATGACATATTGGAATTTATGGGATTTAAACGATAATGATACTATCGATGATGCATTTGAAAAATGGGTTTCGGTATTACCACAGGATAAAGTTATAGTTTCTCAAAAAATAATTAAAGCATTTATGGATTGATTTTTTCAACCAAAGGGCGAAAAACAAGGAGACTGAACGAAGCGGAGCTTCGTTCAGTCATACCTTGCATAATTATTTATAATCAGCGAAATTCCTTTGTATAAACAGGAATTAAATCATCAGCTTTTAATTTAAAACTTGATAATCTCTCTCTGATCTTATCAATGTTAGCCAGTTCATTATTATAGGAGATGCAAGTTATAAATGAGAGGAGATTATTTTTTAATTTATCCAAACATTCAGAGTCAATGATTCTTGTACCAGCACTTAAAGATGCTGATTTTTCAGTCGTTGTTGATGGATGAATTAATATAGGTGTGGCCTTGCAAAAGTGATCATAGTTGTTGTTGAACCAGGTTAGCGAGCCAGTTAATTGATTGCAATAATACTTCGTTATTTTTTCATTTATTGCTTCATTTTTACATTCAATAACCAAATATTCATTGGCTTTTATGGCCCATAAATTATCAGGACCTTCGTCATATTTTTCTTCTGGTCGTTCGCTCGAAAATCCAAGCAGTTTTGCTGTTTCGTCAATAGCTGATTCAAACCTCTTATGAGACTCTGGTTTAAAGTTTAAATCATCTAAAAGACTGTTTAAATATATTATTGATTTATTTGGCTCATCAAATTTTGAACGAATATATTCACTGACTTTGAGTGCTTGAGTATGTTCATCTTGATTAATTCTGTCATAGGTAATGCCATCAAGAGGTCTTAATACTCGTTGATTCAATGTCTTAGCTGATTTTAATATTTTCTGAGCTTCCCCTTCGTCATAGAAATTTGTATATTCAGCAAGGAACTGTTTAGCATAACCTTTAGTTTTATTATCGTCACATTTATTAATGTAGGCATACAATATATTATATGCTTTTCTGTAGTCGCCAAGAGTTGCCTCTTTAAAGGCATTAAACAAAGCTGAATTCAAATTGTCAGAGCTTTCTTTACCTTCATATTTTAAAGCTGACAAACCACCTCTACTTGCAGCTATCCATTGATCATTTCTACTTAGGCAGTAGTTCATCACTTCTAAAATCTGTTCATTAGAAGGAGTGGTTAGTTGATCTGCTATTTGATTCGATAAGTCTAATTGTGCTTTAGTTGCTGGAGAAAAATAAGATGCAGCATCATTTACATATAGAAGGCTGGATAGTTGCTGTCCAAGTAACATTACAACACAATAATCATCGTTAGATCTTATGCCCCTACCCATACCTTGTTCAATTTTTTGTATAGTTCTGATACTTCCTTCTTTACTACCCAGTAGTATACCATTCTTTATTTTTTCAATATTACTACTATCATCGGGTAATCCATCTATTACTAATAATCGACATGCTTCCTTAGGAAGATCAATTCCATCATATCTGTTTAATAGAATTGTTACACCCACATGACTATTTTTTAATTTATCTACACCTTCTGTTATATTTTCCGTTTTCAGCATCTGATTGGCTATAGGAAACCATTTTTTTGCTTTATATTCTGATGGGCATATTATAACCACATTATGGTTTTTAGCGACTTCAGAACAAATTTCAATTAAATCTTTATCAGTGATTTTAGGATTTAATACTTGTGGGAGTAATATCATCCTTTCGCCTATATCTCCTGCACTATCAGGAGTAATAGCATTGTTTAATTCATTGGTGTTAACTCCAAAATGTGTAGAAAGTATACTATCATCAGCTAAAGTAGCCGTCATATAAATTTTCCTGAAAGCAGTATCCAGTGATGGGAATACAGATATAGGAATAATATGAGGTGTAATCTCTATTGATTGCGAACTTATTACACACTTGCACAGGCTAAGATGGTTTTTTAATAATGGTAGAGTGAATTTGAGTTCATCATCTGTTCTGTTTTTTACTAATATCTCAGTGACTTCTTTTATTTTTCTTTGCCAATTCCAAAATGGAATTTCTTGCATGGCGGTATAATCACCATTTAAAATTTCACTGTATTTAATGTAATTTTGTCTTGCGATGTCTTCTGCAAATAAGTTAAATATAGTTCTGAATAAACCATTCTTGTCATCACTGAATTTTATCTTTATAGTAAATTGAGACTCAACAGTATTTAAACAAGCATGAGCATCATCAATAATAATACTTCCGATAGGGATTTTTTTTCCTTCATCTCCTACACCAAATTTACTCTTCCCGTTAATGAGTTTATAAATATTTATGACAAGAATATCTTTTCCTGTTAAAAAACCGATAGAGTCTTCGTCATTTGTTACTCCTATCCCTAACTTTTCCCCTTCAGCCATTACTTGTTTAACAAGATAATTGTCTGGAACAACATAAACCGCAGGTCCTTTTTTTTCGTTAAGGCAACTTTTTAGTAAAATTAGACCAACTATTGTTTTTCCACCACCCGTATTCATTTTTATAACTACGTTTTTGTCATTCCGTTTCTCAAACCATTTGCTCCAGACTTCGGATTGCACATCTCTTGGATATTGAAATTTGAAATTGTCTTTCTTGGGCAATGCTTGAAATATTTCTCTTGGAGGCAGGGCAGTATTGGCAACATTACCAATTCCAATTTTATCGAAGTTTAACATTCTCATCTTTCTCCTTATGAGTGATGATTAAATATAAACCTCATCAAGGTGATAAATCAAACAGATTTTATAAGAATTACAGGGGAAAGATGCTATATGTCAATGTGTTTTGTGATGTCTGTCAGGGTGACTTCTTTGATAATGGATTTTGGTGCTTACCTTCTGGTTATGATTTACATTATTGCATGTGAACTTTGAGGGTAAGCTAATTGTGGGATTTATATACAATGTTTAGTTTTCTTTCTTATATTTATAGACTGCTACGAATGGAACAGAAGAAAGAAAAATCCCCAGCAAGAAAAGTATTCCACATAGAATTACTGTAAATATTTTGTCATGAAAGGATTCTATATTATTTAATGTTGAACTTATTCCTTCTAATGTTACATAATCTGAAACAACTATTACGATTAAAAGAAGTGTTGATAAAATGACTATTTTTAACTTATCATTTTTATTATTCATGGTTATATCCTTTTTGTAGTTTAGCTATTCAGGATATAGCGCAAATTTTGAATTAAATCAAAAACATTACACAATTTAACTGAGATAAATTATGTAATATTTTTATAGTTAGTCTTTTGATTTTAACTGTGAAAGATTCGCAGTTACTAATAAAAAAGATGTTACTACTGAAAAAAAAGCAGCCCAGCTATTATAATTGGTTATTAATGAAGGGATTGCTGTTTTTGTTGACAGTAGCCAAAAAGCACCAGATATAAGACTGGCAACTACTGCACAAATATTGGCAACGGCACTCAGGATATTTAATGCTGACATAAATATACACCTTCCATTGATTGGGATTGAATGATTTTAACAGATTTATATTCAGATGTTCGTTTTTTTCAGGAGTTTAGGTCGTTCCCTACACATGCTAGTGTGAATGTTGTTGTTTCACTTAGATATATTGTAGCCTATATGTATACTAAATCTCATTCTTGTAAATGTTTAATCATATTTATCAATTGATTATCGGCTTGCAAAAGGTACTGCTGCATCATTGGGGTGTGAGCGCTGAGGCTATCGCGTGTGCTCGTCTGTCGGGGAGTCCCTGTTTATCAGTGTGGCGGCGTTCGCACGCTTCATTATGATTATCGCGCGTTGCGAAGGCCTGGCGGAGGGCGCGCTGCCGGCTGACGCACCGGTGTAAACAGGCGTGCCGCAGCCGGCAGCGGACCGGGCGCTCTCGATTTGGCTACGGTGCGTATGATAACGGAGTCTGCCGGACAGGAAAACCGACGGCGAGCGGGCGAGGGGCAGCCGCAGCGGATCATCGCAAGATTTGTGCAGCAGTTTCCGTTAAGGCGGCGTCAGGAACAGAAGGCTTTCTGATATGTTGCAGAGACGCGAGCACGCGCTGAGGCCACGATAGTGGCGCGGCGGCGCGCGATTGCTGGACCGACGGCGTTTGGCAATCGTCACCCCTTCAGGGCGGGAGCGTGATGGTTTGCAGTGGCGTCCCCCTTTGGGGGGATGAAATCGATCCCTTCCCATAGCGGGGCGGGCCACCGGTCCGCTGAGTACGCAGATCGCTATCGGCCGGTAACGCATCAGCCGCTAACAGGGAGCCCTACCCGGTGGTAATGGACAACGGATGTTAACCGGCGATCCGAAGCGGAAACGGCCGGATCGCGGGGAAACCCGTGGTTCGGAGGGGCACTGACGCTGCGTGATGGCGATAGCCGGATTGCTGTGGCGTTGCTCAGGGGGCCTGTGCTTGAACAGCAGGATTAAGGCGGGGATGTCAGAAAGCGTGCGTATTGCCTGACTGGCACCTGGCTGCTGCTTCTCAATCTGATAACGCCAAGGCCCTTATTTACCGTGGCGCCATCACTTTCTGGCTGGACGATAAAGTCATTCCGGCTGGTACCAGACGGCTATGCCTCCCTCACGGGGACGGCCTCAGTGCGATTCTGAATTGCCATCGCCATTTTCCTGATGATTAACCCGTATTCCAGCTGACTCCGCGTGCGGTCGGTGTCGCTCTCCCCGCCCGGCGCTGCCGATGGCGATCGGGTTGTGCGACTTCCGCCACGCTGCACGGCCCAGAACCGCCCCCGGGGCACGGCAGGCAGCGCGGTCGATTGTCGCTCCGCACGCCGGTGGCAGCCGGTACTCCGCAGCAAACTCAATTGCCTTACGATGATGTACCCCTCTGATGACCAGAGTAAACATCGGACTAACCCAAAAAATACGAATTTTTAATCGGTGACTGGCAATTTGTTATCCGTTAACTACGCTTGTACACTGCGGATAAGAATATTCTTATTATACTCGCGGGTTATTTTTGCCGGGGGATTGCCCGGCAGAGCGGTTGGAAGTCAGCCAACACCGTGGATAACCCTCAGAATAACGCTCAGTGATAAAGGATGTTTCAATGAGATTTTTCTTCTCTCTCCGACACGCAGCTGTTCTTCCCTGCACGCCTGCGCATCAGGTCGCGCCGGGTGAGTTTTGCGCGGCTGCCCGCGGCCATCTTCATGGGGTCAACGATCCCGACCGGCCGGCGCCTCATTAACTTCCGCGATCCCGCACGTGGGCGAAGACTGCCGGACAATGTCCGTGAGGCGTCTGCCCTGCGGCACGGCTCGATGCTTTTTTCAGATAATGAATTGACGGTTTTCTACGCATCGCGTGCGGGAAACCTTTTTTATTTGCCCCTTTGGTGACCACACGGCCCATTCAGGAGACGACCATGCGTTCAGCAAAACAGGTTGAAGTAATTACTCGTAATACGGCAGAAAAAACGGTGGTAAACGGTGACGGCAATCTGACCGTTTCGGCATCGTCACCCAGCGTGATTCAGGTGTATGCGTCGCCGCAGGACGTGGTGCGCTACGTGCGCGAAGGCAACGATCTGATCATCACTCTGAAAGACGGAACCACCGTACGCTGTCGTCTCTTCTTCCTACATGATCCGCAAACGGATGAGGGGTCGGAGCTGGTGTTTGTCGATCAGCAGGGGCTGACCCACGTGACGTTTACCGACGCGGGCGAGGTGGCCGGCGTGGCGGCGGTCCCGCTGGCGGCGGAGCTGACTCCGGTCACCAGCATCGCGCCGTTCCTGGCCGGGCAGGGCGCCCTCGATAGCGCCAGCTGGGGCTGGCTGGCCGGTGCGGCGATCGGTGGCGGCGCGCTGGGCGCGCTACTGGCGCACGGCGGTAAGGGCGAAAGCAAAACCGAGGTTATTGATAATACCCGACCCGAAACGGTGATCGCGCCGACTTTCCTGGCGACGGATAACCAGGGCGATAAGCAGGGCGTGCTGCGCGACGGTGAGCTGACCGACGATGCCACCCCCACTTTCAGCGGCACCGGCCAGCCTGGCTCGACCATTCAGATTCGCGATGCCAGCGGCGGTACGGTGGCCAGCGCGCAGGTGAACAGCGCCGGCCAGTGGTCGGTGACGCTGCCGACGCAGGCCGATGGGGCACACCGCTGGACGGTGGTGCAGATCAATGGCGATACCGAAACGGCGGCAGGCAGCCTGACGCTGACCGTTTCCACGGCGGCAGCCAGCCTGGCGGTGTCGCCGCTCAGCGGCGATAACCTGCTGAATGCCAGCGAGCAGGCGAGCGGATTTACCCTGACTGGCAGCGCCACGCAGCTGGCGGAGGGGACGCCGCTACGCATCACATTAAACGGTAAGTCTTACACCAGTCAGGTGGGCGCCGATGGCCGCTGGTCGCTCAGCATTCCCGCCGCCGATGCGCAGGCGCTGAGCGAGGGTAACTGGACCGTCAGCGTCATCGCCACCGATGCGGCAGGCAACCGGATCAGTGCAGAGCAGAATTTCCGCGTCGATACCACGGCACCGACGTTAACTCTGGCGACGATTGGCGCGGATAATGTGATCAACGCCGCAGAACATCAGGCGCCGCTGACTCTGCGCGGTTCCACTTCCGCCGAGCCGGGGCAAACGGTAACGGTTACCCTCAATGGCGAAAGCTGGACCGCGATCGTCGCCGCCGACGGCAGCTGGTCGGTAACCCTCAGTGCGGATCGCGTTGCCGCGCTGGCTGAGGGGGAGCAGCAAGTAGAGATTAGCGTCAGCGATCGCGCCGGTAATACCGCCGCCACCCGCGGAGCGTTCGTGGTGGACACGGTGCGGCCGGAGATCGTGCTGAATCCGGTCAGTGGCGATGACGTGCTCAACCTGAGCGAGCAGGCGCAGGCGCAGATTGTCAGCGGCCGGGCCAGCGGTGCCCGCGCCGGTGATGTGGTCAGTGTCACCCTGGGCGAACAAACCTTTACCGGCATTGTGCAGGCGGACGGCAGCTGGAGCGTGGGCGTGCCGGCCTCCGCCTTTAGCGCCGTGGGTGAGGGCACGCATTCGCTGCAGGTGACGGTGACTACCGCCGCCGGCAACAGTAGTAGTCTGAGTCATCCTATTGTGTTGAGCGGTGCGCCACCGGCCTTTACGCTGGATGCCATCGCCGGCGATAACCTGCTCAACGCGCAAGAAGCGCTGCAGCCGCTGACCCTCAGCGGGACCAGCACGCTGCCGGACGGCAGCGCCGCGGTGGTGACCCTGAATAATCAGCAGTGGACCACGACCGTCAATAATGGCGTCTGGCAGCTGACCCTGCCGGTGGAACAGGTGCTCCAGCTGAGCAACGGCAACTACAGCGTCAGCATCAGCGGTGAAGACAGTGCGGGGAATCGCGGGGAAGCCACGAGTACCCTGCGGGTCGATACCCAGCTGCCGCAGGTGATCATCAGCACCTTCGCCGGCGACGACCAGGTAAATCAGGCGGAATCGATCGTTGCGCAGACCCTGAGCGGGCGCGTAATCGGCGCGGCGGCCGGGGACACCGTCACGGTGACAATCGGCGGCGCGCAGCTGACCGCGGTGGTTGGTAGCGACTTACGCTGGCAGGTTAGCGTACCGCCGGCGCTGCTGCAGGCGCAGGGCGACGGTCCGCTGCTGCTGACCGCCTCGGTCACCAACGCCAGTGGCAATACCGGCAGCGGTGAGCGGCCGATTGTCATTGCCGCCGGCCTGCCGGGCCTGCGTATCGATACCATCGCCGGGGATGATGTGATCAACGCCCTGGAGCAGCAACAGAACCTGATTGTCAGCGGCAGCAGCAGCGGATTGCCGACCGGAACGGCGGTCACCCTGACGCTGAACGGCGTCAGTTACCGCGGCGTGACTGACGCGGCAGGCCGCTGGCAAATTGGCGTGCCGGCAGCGGATGTGCAGGGTTGGTCGCCGGGGCCGGTGGCGGTGAGCGCCAGCGCGGCCGATGGCGCCGGCAATGCGGTCAGCGTAACTCATCCGCTGCGGCTCGATGTCAGCGGCGTCGCCGTCACGCTTGACCCGGTGAGCGGGGACGATCGCCTGAACGCGGCGGAAAAACAGGCCGATCTGACCCTGAGCGGGCGCACCGAGGGCGTGGAGGCCGGGCAAACGGTGGTGATCCGCTTTGCCGACGCCACCTTTACTGCGCGCGTGCAGGCGGACGGCAGCTGGCAGCTGACCGTGCCGGCCAGTGCGCTGGCGGATCTGACCGACGGGCGAAATTCCATCCTCGTCAGCGTCACTAATCAGAGCGGCAACAGCGGTGAGACCAGCCGCCAGCTGATCGTGGACACCCTGCCGCCGACGCTGACGCTGGATAACCTTACCGACGATAACATTCTCAACGCGGCGGAAGTGGCGCAGGGGATCACCCTCAGCGGTACTTCCAGCGCCGAGCCGGGCCAGCAGGTGACCGTGTTGCTGGGGGGCGCGCGCTTTCAGGCGACGGTGCTGGCCGACGGCAGCTGGTCGGTGGCGATCCCCACCGACGTGCTGGTGACGCTACCGGACGGGCCGCTGCGCATTAGCGCCAGCGTCAGCGATCGGGCGGGGAACGTGACGGAGGCCGGCCGTACCGGGCTGGTGGATGCCACGCTGCCGCAGGTGAGCATTGATAACGTGGTCAACAGCAGCAATACGATCAACGCCAGCGCCCACGGCCAGGCGCAGGTGATCAGTGGATCGGTCACCGGCGCGGCGGCCGGCGATCGCGTCACGGTGGAACTGAACGGCGTCAGCTACAGCAGCGTGATCGACGCGGCCGGGCGCTGGAGCCTTGGGCTGCCGGCGTCGGCGGTCAGCGCGCTGCCGGACGGGCCGCTGTCGCTGGTGGTCACGGTGACCGATCGCGCCGGTAACCGCGGTAGCGGCACGCAGACGTTAACCGTCAACACCGCCGTACCGGAAATCAGCGTGAATACCGTCGCCGGCGACGATGTGATTAACGCCCGCGAAAAAGGCGGCGATCTGCGCCTCACCGGTGACAGCAATCAGCCGGCGGGTACGCCGATCACCGTCACCCTCAACGGCATCAACTACACCACCGTGGCCGGCGATAATGGCAGTTGGCAGGTGACGGTACCGGCGTCGGCGGTACAGGCGCTCGGGGAGGCCAGCTACCGGATCACCGCCAGCGTCACCGATGCGGTGGGTAACAGCGCTGCGCAAGATCACGAAGTGCGGGTCGACTCTACGCTGCCGGCGGTGGTGCTGACCCCGCTGGGCAATAACAACGTGATTAACGCCGCCGGGGTGGCCGCTGGTGAGCTGCTGAGCGGACGGGTGCTGAACGCCGCGCCGGGCGACACGGTGACGGTGATCCTTGGCGATAACCGGCTGACCGCGCAGGTGCAGGACGATCTCAGCTGGCAGCTGCTGCTGCCAACCGAGCTGCTTAGCGCGCTGGGTAACGGCAGCCTGACGCTGACGGCCAGCGTGACCAACGGGATCGGCAACACCGGCAGCGCCACGCTGCCGCTGGTGATTGACGCCGCGCTGCCGGGCCTGCGTATGGATACGGTGGCCGGCGATGACGTCATCAACCTGATTGAACATCAGCAGAGTCAGGTTCTCAGCGGCCGCAGCGAAGGGCTGGCGGCCGGCACCGCGCTGACGGTTACCGCAAATGGCAAAACCTACGCCACCAGCGTGCTGGCGGACGGCAGCTGGCAGGTGGGGATCCCGGCGCAGGACGTGGCCAACTGGCCGGCCGGCCCGCTGACCCTCACCGTAAGCGGCGAAAGCGCCGCGGGTAATCCGGTCAGCATCGGGCAGATTGTTACCGTGGATTTGGCCCCGGTGGCCATTACCCTCGATCCGCTGGCGCAGGACAACGTGATCAACGCCCAGGAGAAGGGCGAGGATCTGCGCCTCAGCGGCAGCACCAGTAATGTTGAGCCCGGTCAGCGGGTCACCGTGGTGTTTGCCGGCGGAAACTGGTATGCCGAGGTTGACGCTGAGGGTAACTGGTCGGTCACCGTACCGGCCGCCAGCCTCAGCGCGCTGCCGGAAGGCAACGGCAGCCTGTCGGTCAGCGTCAGCAATCAAAATGGCAACGGCGCCAGTGCGGTGCAGAACTATCGCGTCGATACGTTACCGCCGGAGATCCTGCTGGATCCAATTGCCGGTGATAATCAGCTCAATGCTACCGAAGCGCAGCAGCCGCTGATCCTCAGCGGCAGTTCGACCGCGGAAACCGGGCAAACCGTCAGCGTGACGCTGAACGGCAATCGCTTTACCACCCAGGTTTCGTCCGATGGCCGCTGGTCAATCACCCTGACGCCAGAGCAGGTCGGTACCCTGAGCAGCGGTACGCTGGCGGTGCGCGTTGAGGTCAGTGATAAAGCCGGGAATCCGGCGCAAACCGCCGGTGCGGTTCGGGTCGACATTGATGTGCCGCAGATAACCATTGATGCCATTGCCGGCGATGACATCATCAATCTGGCCGAGCACGGTCAGGCGCTGATCGTCACCGGTCGGGCCACCGGCGCCGAGGCGGGCGACGTGGTCACGCTGACGCTGAACGGCAAAACGTACAGCGGAATACTGGACGCGCAAGGCAACTGGCGCATCGGTCTGACCGCCAGCGACGTGATGGCGCTGGCGGACGGCGAAACCAGCCTGACGGCGCAGATTGTCGATCGCGCCGGCAACGGCGCGGAGGCCAGTCGCGATTTCAATGTGGCCCTTAGCGTACCCACCCTCACCATCGGCACGGTGGCCGAGGGTGATGTGATCAACGCGCAGGCCCACGGGCGCGATCTGGCGATCGCCGGCGGCAGTAACCAGCCGGCAGGCACGCCGGTTACGGTTACCCTCAACGGATTGACCTACACCACCACCACCGGCGAAGGAGGAGACTGGAGCGTCACCGTGCCGGCCAAAGACGTCGGGCTGCTGCGCGATGCCAGCTGGACCATCGTGGCCAGCCTCACCGATGCGGCGGGTAACAGCGGTCAGATCGGGCATCCGGTGCGTGTCGATACCCAACTGCCGCAGGTGACGCTGGCGGTCATTGCCGGTGACGATGTGATCAACGCGGCGGAAATCGCTGCCGGTCAGACGCTGCGCGGTACCGTGCAGGGCGCTGAACCCGGCAGTACGGTAACGGTGACGCTGGGCGGCAACCGCTACACCGCCGAGGTGCAGCCGGACCTGAGCTGGTCAGTGGCGGTGCCGGAGGCGGCGCTCACCGCGCTGGGTGACGGCGCGCTGACCGTCACCGCTGAAGTGACCAACGCCGTGGGGAATACCGGCAGCGGCCAGCGTCCGGTGACCATTGATGCTAACCTGCCGGGGATCCGCATCAGTACCGTCGCGGGTGACGACGTCATTAATCTCACTGAGCACGGGCAAGCCCAGCTGATTAGCGGCACCAGCAGCGGGCTGAGTCCCGGCAGCACGCTCACGGTCACGGTAAACGGTAAAACCTATCCGGCCAGCGTACTGGCTGACGGCAGCTGGCAGATTGGCGTAACGGCAGCGGACGTGGCGGCGTGGCCAGCGGGGCCGCTGACGGTGAGCGCCAGCGGCGAGAGCGCGGCGGGCAACCCGGTGACGGTAGCGCGGCCGGTGACGGTAGATCTGACGCCGGTATCGGTATCGCTGGATACCATTGCCACCCAGGATGTGATTAATGGCCAGCAAAAGGTGGAGGATCTGCTGCTCAGCGGCCGCAGCGACGGCGTGGAGGCCGGGCAGACGGTCAGCATCAGCTTTGCCGGCCACCGCTACAGCGCCCGGATCAATGACAGCGGAGAATGGTCGCTGACCGTTCCCGCCGCCGATCTGGCGGGGTTACCGGAGGGGCAAGGCAGCATCGCGGTCAGCGTCAGTAATCAGAATGGCAACGTCGCCAGCAGTTCGCGTGATTACCGTGTCGATACGGTGCCACCGACCCTGATCATCGATGCGATCAGCGGCAACAATATGCTCAATGCCAGCGAAGTGCTTACCGACCTGGTACTGACCGGCAGCAGCAGCGCGGAGCCGGGGCAAACCGTGACGGTGGAGCTGAACGGTGAGCAATTTCGTGGCCAGGTGCAAAGTAACGGCAGCTGGAGCATCACCCTGCCGGCGGACACGCTGGGCGCTCTTTCTGACGGCAACTATACCTTTACCGCCAGCGTGACCGACAAAGCGGGCAACCCGGCCAGCAGCGGACAGACGGTGCTGGTGGATGTCAGCGTGCCCGGTATCACCATCAATCCGGTGGCCAGCGATGACGTGATCAACCTGACCGAGCACGGTCAGGCGCTGATTGTTACCGGCAGCGTCAACAACGCGGAACCGGGGGATGTGTTGACCCTGAGACTGAACGGCAAAGCCTATACCACCGTGCTGGATGAGGCGGGTAACTGGCTGATCGGCATTCCGGCAGCAGACATCACCGCGCTGTCGGCCGGCAATTTTATCCTTAGCGCCGCGCTGACCGACAAAGCCGGTAATAACGGTGTCGGAGAACACCCCTTCAGCGTTGACTTTACCGCTCCGGCTCTCTCTATCAATGTGATTTCCGGCGATGACATCATCAACAGCGACGATAAAAATGCTCCGCTGACGGTGAGCGGAACCGCCAGCGGCGTTCCAGCGGGCAGCCAGGTAGCGGTGACGCTGAATGGCCTCACCACTGGGGCGACCGTCCAGAGTGACGGCAGCTGGCAAGTCGAGATCCCCGCAGACCAGGTAAAAACGCTAAGCGATGCCCGCTATGAGGTGACCGTGTCGGCCAGTAATGCCATTGGCAACAGCACCACGGTGAGTCGACCGGTGGCAGTAGACTCGCTGCTGCCCGGGGTCATCATCAGCCCGGTGGCGGGCGACGACGTGATCAACGCCGCCGAGGTGGCGGCGGGGCAGACGCTGTCGGGCCGGGTGACCGGCGCGGAGGCGGGCAGCACGGTGACGGTCACGCTGGGCGGCAATCGCTACGCCGCCGAGGTGCAGCCGGATCTGAGCTGGTCGGTGACGGTGCCGGAGGCGGCGCTGACCGCGCTGGGCAACGGCGCGCTGACGGTGACGGCGACGGTGACCAACGCGGCGGGCAACACGGGCAGCGGATCGCGGGAGGTCGCCATCGACGCCGGCCTGCCCGGGGTGCGGATTAATCCGGTGGCGGGCGACGACGTGGTTAACGTGCTGGAGCACCAGCAGGCGCTGGTGGTCAGCGGCAGCAGCAGCGGGCTGCCGGCGGGCGGCACGCTGACGGTGACGGTCAACGGCAAAACCTATCCGGCCAGCGTGGCGGCGGACGGCGGCTG
>NZ_MRBS01000019.1 GCF_001922585.1 Pantoea sp. 1.19
TAAATTTTCATCCCTGCTCCCGCCTTACGCTTTGGCTTTTGGCATCTGAGACACCAGCGACAGATTCACGTCCATCCCCTCGACCTGGAAATGCGGGATCGCGTACAGCTTCACGCGGAAGAAGCCCGGGTTGTCTTCGATGTCTTCCACCACCACTTTCGCATCGCGCAGCGGGTGCGAGGCCTGCAGATCGTCGCCCGGATCGGTCATCTCCGTGACCAGGCCGCGCACCCAGGTGTTGAGCTCCAGCTCCAGCAGCCGGCGGTCTTTGGTGGTGCCGATGTTTTCCCGCTGAATCAGCTTCAGGTAGTGGGCGATACGCGACAGCAGGAAGATGTAGGGCAGCCGCGCATTGATACGGCTGTTGGCCGTGGCATCGGCCGTATCGTACAGGGCGGGTTTCTGGGTCGAGTTGGCCGAGAAGAAGCAGCTGTAGTCGCGGTTCTTGTAATAGGACAGGGGAATAAAGCCCAGATTGGCAAACTCAAACTCGCGGGTTTCCGGGATCATCACCTCACTCGGGATTTTCACCTGATTGCCGGTGCCCAGATCGTAGAGATGGATGGGCAGATCCTGCACGGCGCCGCCGGCCTGCGGGCCGCGGATTTGTACGCACCAGCCGTTGTTGATAAAGCTGCGCACCATGTTGGATGCAAAAGCAAACGACGCGTTGGTCCACAGGTATTTGTCGTGATCCGGGCCTTTCACCTCTTCGACGTAGTTGAAGCTGCGCACCGGCACCGTGTCCGGGCCATACGGCAGGCGACCCAGCACGCGCGGCATCACCAGGCCGATATAGCGGGCATCGTCGGTGCCGCGGAAGGATTTCCACTTGATGTACTCCGCGCGGTCAAAGTAGTTACCGATATCCTTGATCGCCGCCACCTCCTCCATGCTGTCCTTCAGGAAGAATTTCGGGCCGGCAGAGCCGATAAACGGCATATGCGCGGCGGCAGAGACTTTTGAGATGTTGCGCAGCAGCGCCACGTCCTGCGCCGAGGCGTCAAATTCATAAGAGGAAATCAGCGCCGCGATCGGCTCACCGCCCGGGGTGTCATACTCATCGATATAGGTGTGTTTATACAGGCCGCTCTGGATGATTTCCGGGCTGTCTTCAAAGTCCTGACGCAGGTCCTCTTTCGACACGTCCAGCAGCTCAACCTTCACGTTCTGGCGAAAATCGGTCTTATCGACCAGCGATTTCACGCCGCGCCACAGGCCCTCCACCGCCTGGAATTCTGCGCTGTGCATGACCGCATCCAGCTGGCGGCCGATCTGCCAGTCCAGCTCCGCGATATGCTGGTCAATCAGGTTTTTGTCGAGTTTTTCAACCTTTGAGCCCGATTTGGTCAGGCACTCCAGGAACACCTGCATGCCGGCCGTGAGCCGTTCATCCGCCGTCGCATCCGACATCGCCTGCGCGTCCTGCCAGATATCCAGCGCGCTCAGCTCAGCGACCGGGTGGAGGTTGATTTTTTCAAACAGGGACGCATACACCCCGCCTGCCGCAGGGCGCTCCAGCACCGCGCGCTCGCCACCGGTTGCATTCTCATTTTGTACAGACATCAGCATCTTCCTTGTTAATCCGTTAAATCATCGTGACCGTTATGGCTGCTTCGGCGCCAGGGCGGAGAGTTCGGCCCGGAGCGCCGCACTCAGCGCCGGGTCAAGCAGAATCTTTTCCAGCTCCTTTCGGAACGCCTGGTTATCCAGCAGGTTCGCCTTTAAATCGCGCAGCAGATTGCGCATGGACAGCATCGCCTTCAGCTGGGGAATTTGTCGGGAGACCTGCTCCGGGGTGAAATCCTTCATGCTGCGGAAGGTCAGGCGGACGTTGTCTTCGCTGCCGTCATCCGCCAGGGTATTTTTAACGGTCAGACTCACTTTTGGAGAATAATCGGAAAGCACGGAGTCAAAGTTATTTTTATTCAGATTCACTTTGCTGCGCTCTGACAGTGGCGCAGACGCCTGGCCGTGACTGAAATCGCCCGTTACCAGTAATTTCAGCGGGAGCTCGGTTTTCTTGCTGGCGCCCCCCGTGTGCAAATCAAGTTTGAGGTTAATACGCGCTTTGGGTATTTCGGACTGAAAGGAAGAGTTAGACATGGCTGTCCCTGTTCTATGGAGTAATAGAAACGGTCAATGCCAGTGAGTCATCATGACGAAAAGCAAYCCCGGCCAGAACAACATTCCGGTTCTTATCATCCAACAAGAATCAACACGTCGGAATACAAGCGGGCGCGATCCCTTCACCAGCATATCGACACGGTACGGTTGAGCATTTTTCTGAAAAAGACATTTTTCGGATAAAGCACAATTCCGGAGTGTAGAAATCTTCAGCTATAGTGTGGAAATGAAAAAGTGTAACAAAACTTAACAGTGATGCTCCGTTAACGTATTTCGATCATCCCACTGATTTGTAAGAATTTTCTTAGAACACCCCGCAGGCCCCGCGGTATGGGGCCGCACACTCCGCGCGCAGCGTTGCTCACGATCACAATCGTACAAAATAGCAACAGCAACCCGAAAGGTCTGATTTTGTCCGGTAATCACCCCGTGCGGGGCCAGACGTCAGCGCGTATTTGAAAAACTGAACAGTTACCTGTCTTCGCCATCTTGCCGATTATACTCGCCGGCCTCAGGCCCGGCCGCAGGAATATTCACATCACGCCGAGCCAGACTACGCATCCTTACAGCGGACCGCGCGGATGCCTGGCTTGTCGCACCGCCACCGCGCGGCAAATTACCCGTACCAGTAAATTAAACTGGTTATTATCAGCCTGACTGACGCGCCGTGAAATAATACGATAAGCCGGCAGAGGCGGGATTGTGGATTTCCCCCCCAAACGCCCGGTGATATTCCGGCGGGCGTAATTGAATAAATCGTATTTTTTGTACCACCCTATGCCGGTAGACAATCCTGCCGTCTAGTTTGAGCACAGGAAGAACGTATGGACACAGCGCGATTTACACCCGAACTTAATGAAGAGCCGTCCGTCATATTACGGCGCGCAGCTATTTTGTTGCCGACGTTTACGATCGTTTAGGCGTTTCCACACACGATCTCTACAGGTGGCGGCGGGCCATCAAACCCGACAACAGCGAGCAGCATGCCCGCAATCTGATAGCCGCCAAAACGGCGATCCTGAAGCTCATCGCGCAGCGAAAACGCACCGCAGAAGAGCGGGATATCCTGAAAAAGGCCGCGCGGTACGTTGCAAGGGAGCCCGACTGAAGTACCGCTTTATCAATAAGCACCGCACTGTATGGGGTGTGATGGCGATGTGGCGGGTACTGAAGGTGGCCCGGGCCGGATCCTGTGCGTGGCGGCATCATCCGGTCCCGGCGCGTGATACAGATAACCCGCGTCTGCTGACGCTTATCCGTGACTCCTGTTCACTGAACGGAGGCGTATACGGCTACCGGCGGGTTCATGGCGATCTGAACGAAATCGGGGAACCAGCGGTAAAAACCGCGTGGGCCCAGCTATGCCACTGAACCGGATCACAGCGGTGCGCGGCTATAAAGCACCACGCCGCATCGCCGGCAGGCCTTCTGTTGCCCCGAATCATGTGCAGCGGCAGTTTACCGTTGTCCGGGCCCGTCAGGTCTGGGTCACCGCTATGACTGATATCCGCACCTGGCAGGGCTGGCTGTATCTGGCGGTGGTTATCGATCTCTTCGCCCGTAACCTGGTCGGCTGGTCAATGAAGCCCATGCGGTCACGCGAACTGGCACGCAACGCGCTGATGATGACCGTGTCGCGACATAAACCCACGGAGCAGGTCATCGTGCATTCAGACCAGGTCAGCCAGTGCGGCGGCGGCGGCGGGCAGCGGTTTTGCCAGGCCAGCAACCTGGTCCCGGGCATCAGCCGGCGTGGCAACGGCCGGGATAATGCGGTGGCCGAATCGTTCTTCAATTCGCTGAAAAAAGCACGCATCAGAAAACGGAGCGGCAAAAACCGGGATCTGGCCCGGGCCGATATCTTCGATGACATTGAAGTGTTCTGTAACCGGGTCCGGCGGCGTCAGTGCGGAGGCTTCGAACAGGCCACATCGTGAGAACAGGAAATGTCTACTGAGGTAGGGTCAGTCCAGACAACCAGCTGAGCAGATTCGCGTTTGAATTCAGGACTAAAATTTCTTCTTTTCACTGGAGCACCTGTGTTGTTCTGAGGTGAGCATATCACCTCTGTTCAGGTGGCCAAATTCAGTAAACCACTCCAGTGAAATTTACCCAAAAAAATTAGTAGTTGTAATTATACCGACACAAGAGAAAACTGGTAATGCTGCCAACTTACTGATTTAGCGTATGATGATGTTTTTGAGGTGCTCCTGTGGCTTCCGTCTCTGTCTGTTGTCCCGCCTGCTCCGCGACTGAAGGCGTTGTGCGTAACGGTAAAAGTACTGCCGGACATCAGCGCTATCTCTGCTCCCACTGCCGTAAAACATGGCAACTACAGTTCACTTACACCGCCTCTCAGCCCGGTACACACCAGAAAATCATTGATATGGCCATGAATGGCGTCGGATGCCGGGCAACCGCCCGCATTATGAGCGTTGGCCTCAACACGATTTTACGGCACTTAAAAAACTCAGGCCGCAGCAGGTAACCTCGCGCATACAACCGGGCAGTGACGTCATTGTCCGCGCTGAAATGGACGAACAGTGGGGCTACGTCGGGGCTAAATCACGCCAGCGCTGGCTGTTTTACGCGTATGACAGGATACGCAGGACGGTCGTGGCGCACGTCTTCGGTGAACGCACTATGGCCACACTGGAGCGTCTTCTGAGCCTGCTGTCGCCCTTTGATGTTGTGGTATGGATGACGGATGGCTGGCCGCTGTATGAATCACGCCTGAAGGGAGAGCTGCACGTTATCAGCAAACGTTACACGCAGCGCATTGAACGGCATAACCTGAATCTGAGGCAGCATCTGGCAAGGCTGAGAAGGAAGTCACCGTCGTTCTCAAAATCGGTGGAGCTGCATGATAAAGTCATCGGGCATTATCTGAACATAAAACACTATCAGTAAGTTGGAATCATTACCCTGAAGATGTACAAGCTCACTTTGTCTGCCAAATTAGTGTGATATTCTTTCCAGAAATGCTGTTGTATCCACGACATAAGGCGATGATTGATGGAGCAGTCTCTCAATTTTGAAATGTTGCGCAGCCAGTGGCCGGAACTGGCTGAACTCGCGTGTATGGCGGAACGCTATGTTCATTCCGACCCGGAAAGCAGTCTGGTTAAGCTGCGTAACTACACTGAATTGATGGTGCGCTGGTTGTATCGTCAGGAGCGGTTGCCGGAAGGTATCAAGGCGAATCTGTACGATTTAATGAACGCCGATGTGTTTACCAGCATGATGCCAGAAGCCATCATCATGAAAATGGATGCACTGCGTATCCATGGCAACCGCGCCGCGCACGGTGGACGTATCAAAGCCAAAGATACCTACTGGCTGCTTAAGGAAGCGTATTTATTAGGTGTCTGGCTATATGTTCGTTACGCCCACGGTAATGTTGATAACTGCCCCAAATTTTCTCTCCCTCCGTTAACGCAATCTTTAGGTCGTGCAGATGAAAAACGTCTGGAGGATGCAATCAGGGCTCAGGATGAAAGCCGTGAGCGCGAACTGGCGTTACAACGCGCACTCCAGCAAGAGCAGGAAAAAGCCGAACACCTCACCCAGCGCCTGAATGAAGCCAGAGCTCGCAACCAGCATGTTGCCGACATCCTCTCTATTGATGAAGCGGAAACCCGCCGCCGCCTGATTGACTCCCGCCTGCTTGCTGCTGACTGGAATGTAGGCGAAGAACTTAAAAATACCGATCAGGTTACGCAGGAGCATCCTGTTAAAGAACAACCTACTGCAACCGGCGACGGTTATGCGGATTATGTCTTGTGGGATGAAGCGCATAAACCGCTGGCGGTGGTGGAAGCAAAAAAAACCAGCGTTAATGCCGAACAAGGACGAATTCAGGCCCGACTGTATGCAGACTGGCTGGAAAAAGAATATGGTCAGCGTCCGGTCATCTTCTACACCAACGGCTACGATATCTGGCTGTGGGACGACCATAAAACTCATGGTTATCCTCCGCGTCGGGTATTTGGCTTCTACAGCAAGGAAAGCCTGCAATATCTTATTCAGCAGCGAGAAACCCGTCTGCCACTGAACAGTGTGCCGCACGTAAAAGACAACGAAGGTAAGGCCGTTGCCGGACGTTTGTATCAGCTTGAAACCATTGCCCGCATCAGCGAACGGTTTACCAATAAATATCGTCAGTCATTAATCGTTCAGGCCACCGGCACTGGTAAAACCCGTGTAGCGATTGCACTGAGCAAACTGATGATTGATGCCCGTTGGGTAAAACGCGTTCTGTTCCTTTGCGACCGTAAAGAGCTGCGCAAACAGGCGGCGAATGCCTTCAATCAATTCACCAATGAGCCGCTGTATGTGGTCGGTAAATCCAAAAAAGCAGACAGGCAGAATGCCAGAATCTACATCGCTACCTATCCTGGCATGATGAAAATCATGGACCATTTCGATGTCGGTTATTTCGATCTGATCATCGCCGATGAATCCCATCGTTCGATCTATAACGTTTACGGCGATCTGTTTAAGTATTTTGATGCCCTCCAGATTGGCCTGACAGCCACGCCGATTGACATGGTGAGTAAAACCACTTTCGGCCTTTTTGGTTGTGAAGGACGTATCCCTACCGCTAACTACAGTCTGGAAGATGCCATCGCCGATAACAATCTGGTTCCCTATGAGGTTGTCACGCACACCACGGAATTCCTGCGCGAAGGCATCAAACGGGAGAAGTTAAGCGACATACAAATCCGCGAACTGGAAGAACAGGGTATCGATCCCAATACGCTGGAATTTGATGGTAAGGCGCTGGATGAGGCGATCTACAACAAAGACACCAACCGCTATATCCTGCGTAACCTGATGGAAAATGGCCTGAAAGATCGGGACGGCCAGCTGCCAGGTAAAACCATCATTTTCGCCCGGAACCACAAACACGCGCTGTTGTTAAATGAATTGTTCGACGATATGTACCCGCAGTTTGCCGGACGCTTCTGTCAGGTCATCGACAACTACGATCCCCGCGCCGAGCAACTGATTGACGATTTTAAAGGGCTGGATGAAAGCACTAACAAAGAGCTGACCATCGCTATCTCCGTTGACATGCTCGATACCGGTATTGATGTCCCGGAAATTGTGAATCTGGTCTTTGCCAAACCGGTCAAATCGAAAGTGAAGTTCTGGCAGATGATTGGCCGTGGTACACGCCTCTGTTCGGGGCTATACGGCAATGATGAAAACGGCAAACCGCTGGATAAACAGAAATTCCGCATCTTCGATCACTGGGGCAACTTTGAGTATCACGAGTTGCATACCGAAGAGGCCGAAGTCACAGCGACAAAATCGCTGGCGCAAAAACGCTTCGAAGCGTGGGTTATGCTGGGGGCTGCTGCACAGCGTAAGTTCGACAAACAGGCGGTGGATTTAGTCGCTCACCAGCTCCGCGAGCAGATCAACGCGCTGGATGAAAAGTCGATTGCCGTACAGGAAAAGTGGCAGCAAAAAGCGCAGTACAGCGATGAAAAAGTGCTGCGCCAGCTTTCCCCGAAAACACAGCAGGATCTGCTATCTGTCCTGGCCCCGCTGATGCAGTGGCTGGACGTTCGCGGGCAAAGCGATGCCATGCGCTTTGATATGGATATTCTGGCGGCGCAAACTGCCCGTTATACAAACCCGGAAGAGCTTGATGTGCTCTGGCCGGTCATCATCGAGAAAGTGGAACGTCTGCCGCCGCATCTGACTCAGGTGCAGCAACAGGGACAGCGGATTAATCAACTTCGTGATTTAGGCTGGTGGAAGCAAGCCAGCCTGGAAGAGCTGGAGGATATCCGCATTCATCTGCGCGGTATAATGCACCTGATGGAGAAAGATGCGACGCCAAAATTTGGTTCGATACAGGTGGATATTACCGAAGATGCGAACCTAATCCAGACGGAAACCCGCAAAACCAATATCCGCTCGATTGATTTCAAACTGTATCGTCAGCAGGTTCAGGGAGCGCTGGAGCCGCTATTCCAGCAAAACCCGGTACTGAAAAAAATCCGCAACGGCGAGCCAGTGACGCAAAGCGAGCTGGATGAACTGGCTAAGCTGGTGCTGATCCAGAACCCGAACGTCGATATCCGGGCGCTAAAAGAGTTCTACCCGCAGGCAACCGCCAGCCTGGATAAATTATTACGTACCATCATTGGGATGGACAACGACGCGGTGGAAATACGTTTTGCGCAGTTCGCCGCTGACAACAGCCTGACCAGCCAGCAACTACGCTTCCTGTCATTGCTGAAAAACCATATTCGTGATTATGGCACCATTGAGATGCGGCAGCTCTTTGAGCAGCCATTTACGCATATCCACAACGAAGGCGTCACTGGCGTGTTCTCGGATATAGAGCAGATCGCCCGGTTGCAAAAGATAGTCGAAGAGCTGGGTGTTGTGACTGACGCAGCAACGGTATAATACGCACATGACAAGCCCCGGCAGCGGGGCTTTTGTATTTATAACAGGGTATAGACGTTAACAATGATCACCGGTGACTTAAAAAGTAAAATCGACGGACTATGGGAAGATTTCTGGGTGGGCGGTATCACTAACCCGCTGACCGTAATCGAACAAATCACCTACCTGATGTACTCCCGAATGCTGGATACCCAGGAACAGCGGGACGAGAAACGTAAACAAATCGCGGGTATTGATTTTAAACCGCGCTTTGCGCCTGAGCAGCAGGAGTTCCGTTTTAGTCACTACAGTAACCTCGGTTCAGATGAAATGATGGAAGTAGTGCGCGACGGCGTATTCCAGCATTTCCGCCAGCTCGGCCAGGCCGATGCGTCGAAGGTGACACTGCTGGGCAACTTTATGAAAGATGCTCGTCTGGAGATCGTCAAACCTTCTCTGCTGACCAAAGCCGTGGAAGTGATCAAAAACCTGCCGCTGGATCGTGGCGACACCAAAGGCGATCTCTACGAATACCTGTTAAGCAAGCTGACCACCGCCGGGATCAACGGTCAGTTCCGCACGCCGCGCCACATTATCCGCACAATGGTTGAAATGATGGAGCCGAACCCGGCGCGTGGTGAGACGATTTGCGATCCAGCCTGTGGCACTGGTGGTTTTCTGGCGACCAGCTATGAGTACCTGCTGGAGAAATACAGCTCGCTGGAGTCCATCCATACCGAGATTGGCAGCAACGAACGCGGTGAGCTGGAAGAGCAAAAAATCTTTACCGGTGATCTGCTGACGCCGTGGCGTGACCATGTGGATAACAACATGTTCCACGGCTACGACTTTGACACTACTATGCTGCGTATCGCCGCTATGAACCTGATTATGCACGGCGTGGAAGAGCCGGATATCCACTATCAGGACACCATGAGCCAGAGTTTCAGCACCAACTTCCCGCAGGCTAGCAAAAATGCTTTCAACCTGATATTGGCGAACCCACCGTTTACCGGTTCACTGGATGAGGAAGATATCGACGCCACGCTGTCGGCGATGGTGAAAACCAAGAAAACTGAGCTGCTCTTCCTGGCGCGCATTCTGCAAATGCTGAAAGTAGGCGGACGCAGTGCCACTATCGTGCCGCAGGGCGTACTGTTTGGCTCCAGCAAGGCGCATCAGTCGCTGCGTAAAACGCTGGTGGAAGATAACCAACTAGAAGCAGTGATCAACCTGCCTTCCGGCGTATTTAAGCCTTATGCGGGTGTGGCGACAGCGATTCTAATCTTCACCAAAGGCGGCCAGACGGATGAGGTCTGGTTCTACGATCTACAAAATGACGGCTACAGCCTGGATGACAAGCGCAACCCGATAAAAAACAACGATCTGCCGCATCTACTGGCAAGCTGGAAGCATTACCGTACTTTACGCGGGCTACCGGTTGATAATTTTATGGGCGAGAGATCAGCCTCGTTGCTTAAGCAGCAATATCCGGAAGGGATTGATGCTGGTGTTGATTTTAAAGATCGAACGCAGGCGGCATTTGTGGTGTCGAAAGAGGATATTGCAGCGCAGAAATACGATCTCTCTATTAATCGTTATAAAGAAGTGGTGTATCAGGAAAAAAAATATGAAGATCCGAAGGTGATTTTAAAGCGATTAAAAAATCTAGAAAAAGAGATTCTGGCGGATCTGGATGAACTGGAGGAGATGCTGTGAGTTGGCCGATGGTAAAATTAATCGATGTTTGTGAAATAAATATTGGAAAAACCCCCAGTAGAAGTAATAGCAAATATTGGGGGAACGGTCATAGATGGTTGTCTATAGCTGATATGAACCAAGGAAAATGGATCTCAAATACAAAAGAACAGATTACCGATCTCGCTATTAAAGAGTCTGGAATAAAAAAAGTTCCAGCGAACACTGTGTTATTTAGCTTTAAATTATCTATTGGTAAAGTTTGTTTATCTGAGACTGATATTTATACAAATGAAGCAATTGCTGCCCTTCCAATAAAAAACAAATCTCAATTAGATACTATTTACCTAAGCCATGTCATGAAAACATTAGTATTTTCAGATATGACAGATAATGCTGTGATGGGAGCAACTCTTAACAAAAAGAAGCTTGCTGATATTCGTATTCCTCTTCCATCGATTGAAGAACAAAAGCGTATTGCAGCTATCCTAGATAAAGCTGATAGCATCCGCCAAAATCGTGAGCAAGCCATCAAATTAGCTGATGCTTTCTTGCATACCACTTTTTTAGAGATGTTTCCCCATTTAGAAGATAGTAGAAATAGAGTAAAACTTGGAGATATTGTGGCTCTAGATGCCCCGATGGTAGACCCAAGAGAAGAAGAATATATTGATTTAATACATATCGGTCCAGATAGAATAGAAAAAAACACCGGATTGCTTTTACCGGCACTAACTGCACGTGATGAAAACTTAATCAGTAAAAAATTCCTTTTTGATGAAAGTTACGTGTTGTATTCAAAGATACGACCTTACTTGAAAAAATGTGCAATTCCTGATTTCAGTGGATTATGTTCGGCCGATATGTATCCTGTAAAACCTATAGCAAACAAAACTAATCGTGAATTTATATGGCAACTCTTACTATCTGATTTTTTCACAAAATATACCGAAACCTTACCTGACAGGGCAAACATCCCTAAATTAAACAGGAAAGAGCTATTGAACTTTGAAATATCGCTACCGCCATTTTTCCTGCAAGAAAATTATAGAGCAATAGTGCAAAAAATTAACAACACAAAATCAATAATGCGTATACAGAGTAATAATGATCTATTAAGCAGGTTAACAGACAAACTATTTTCAAAAGACCAATAAATAAGGTAATCAAAATGCCTAATATTAACATTGACGACTTGAAACGATTAATTTCAAATAGAGAAATAGGGGCAATAACCCTAGACACCTCTATTTATATCCATCATCACTATGGATTTGAAGTCGGAATATTATCAAAACTCTCACAATTCAAAAATACTGAAATAAAATTCATTGTAGTTGATATGATTCAGCATGAAACATTATCACACCTTATTGAAGAGGCAAAAAAGAACAAAGCTGAGACGAAAAATAGCCTTAAAGTTATAGGTAACTCGTGGGGAGTTACACCTCAACGCAGACAAGAGTTAATGGATGAGCTTTTTACGAGTAATGAAGATGAAATATCTAAAGCTCGATTTGATGACTTCAAAAAGAAGGCTGGCGCCAGAGAAATAAAATGTGCAGAGCTATCAAGCTTAAGTAAAGTAATAGATTTATACTTTAATAAAATAGCACCATTTGCTATCAAAAAAGATAAAAAAAATGAGTTTCCTGATGCTTTAGCTCTTTCAGCCCTTGAAGTTTGGGCTGAATCTAACAATACCAAAATTTTAGCCGTTTCAAAAGACAATGACTGGAAAGAATTTTGTGAGACATCACCTTTATTATATTTTATTGATGAACTGTCTAATGCGTTAACTGCATTCAACTCGAATGCTTCAGTCAATATCATTAATGCTCTGAAAACTATCAATATTGATGAGCTAAATAAAGAAATAATAGAATCAATACCACATCAACTTTATAACTTAACAGTTGATGTAGAAGCAAGCTCATCGTTCTACTACGACGTTGAATCTTCAGAGTTAACAATGGTAGATGATCAACAACAACCTATAAATGATTTAGAAAAATTCCTCTCAACCCTAAGCATTATTGATACTGAAGAAGAACTTTTTTCGGTACAATATACAGTGAACTGTAACGTTGATATTGAGACTACTCTTGACTTCAATACCTGGGATGGTATTGATAAAGAATTTATTGGTATGGGGGGAGGAATCTTCAATAATTCAGAGGATATAGATATCGATATTATAATTAATTTTAACAAAGATGGTAATGATATTGAAATCGATAGTATTGAAGTTATTAGCTCAAGTATAACTATCGACCTTGGTGAGGTTGGACCAGATTGGATGAACTCTCCCGATTATTACGATTGATATAGCCGATATTATTTTGTTATTAAGTGATAAAACCATCAAATCTTGAATATACCTTGATGGTTTTTATTTATGCACTGCCCCTACTGCAATCTCACCGTTGACCAACTCATTAATCTCATCCATATACTACCACACAATTTTCTTGGGGCCATGTAGATATAGAAAGTGACTAAAGATTCCGTGAATCACGTTCTTATTAGCATACGCACACTACGTATCAATCCTCAGCAATTTGAAGCTATGTTTACGAGGACTCATGTTCATTGAGGGCTGGTCGTTATACCCTTTTAGCCATTCTATATGTCCCGCTAGTGGAATTGTAAGTATCCCTACGTTAGTTCCACGTACTTTTTGAGATCCCCGGTTTTTCAGCCATCAACCGGTATTCTTCCGGCGTCAGGTTATTCAGGGATTCATGAGGTCGCTCGCTGTTGTATTCATTCAGCCAACGCTCCGTTATCTCCCGTGCCTCATTCAGTGTTCTGAATAGATAAAAATCCAGTATTTCTGTCCGGTATGTTCGGTTAAATCTTTCTATAAATGCGTTCTGTGTCGGTTTCCCCGGTTTGATAAATTCGAGAACCACACCATGCTCTTCTGCCCACTGCGCCAGAGT
>NZ_MRBS01000002.1 GCF_001922585.1 Pantoea sp. 1.19
TCACCGCCGCGTCGGTGTTGACGGTCCCCGCGCCGCTCAGCGCGTTGCCCAACGTCTGCGCCGCCTGCAGGTTCAGCGTCCCGCCGTCCGCCACGTCCACCGCCGCCGCGCCCAGCGCGCCCGCACCGCTCAGGGTCAGGCTCGCCCCCTTACCGACCGCCGCGCTGCCCGACAGGCCCGCGTTGGCCTGCGACAGCAGCAGTTCGCCGCCCGTCAGCACCAGCCGCCCGTCGCCGGTCAGGCCGCCGGCCGCCGTCGAACTGCCGCCGTCCGTCAGCGTCAGCGCGCCGCCGCCGATATCCACCGTGCCGCCATTGGCCAGCGCGCCGCTGGTCAGCGCGCCGTTCTCGCCGAGGGTCACCGCGCCGTTGTTGGTCAGCGCCCCCAGCGTCTGGGTCCGGCCGCTGAGGTTAAACGCCGCGCCCGCCGCCGTGGTCAGCTGCGCGGTGCTCCCCAGCGCGCTGTCGCTGCCCGCCACCACCGTGCCATCGGTAATCTGCGTCAAACCGGTGTAGTTGTTATTCTGTGCACTCAGTGTCAGTGTCCCGCTACCCGCGCTAAGATTAAGATTACCGCTGCCGGTAATTTGAGCACTGAAATCTTTTTGCGCATTTTGCGTATCTAATGCCAGCGTTTGGTTAGCGGCCAGCGCCAGTTTAATGAGCTGTGCGGTGATGGTCAGTCCACTGTCAGGACCGGCCAGAGAATAATTATAAGTTCCCTCAGCTACTTCATTACCATTCTGGTTAATTGCTGTCTGCGAACCACTCCCCAACGACTCTCCCTGGCCATTTTGCAATGTTAACAGCGCCAGACTCTGCGCGCTCAGCGTGTTGCTACTATTAATTACTTTACGCGTTTGAACCTTAGCCTGATCCAGCACATTGCCGTTCAGGAGGGCATCAGGCGTAATACGGATAGCACTTTGCTGAATAATAGAAAGTGTGTCAGTGATGATATTACCGGTAGTAAAGGCGGTTGTTCCGCCGCTTAAAGTGAGATTACCCAGCGTCTGGTCGTCTGTTCCGACGTTAATTACGCTGCCGCTGGCGTTATTCAACGTTGCACCCGTTAAGGCCGTGCTGTTTACGCCCGACAGTTCAAAACGGGTATTAGTCAGATTTACATCACCGGAAAAGGCGTTGCCCGTATTACTACCAAAGCTAAATGGCTGATTGGCTCCATTAATATTCAACGTCCCCGAACCGGTTAAAACATTATTGAAAGTCGCCATTCCGTTCAGGTTCATAATACCGGTAAGGGCAAAACTGCTGCTACGGGCAATCTGCTCTTCCTGTGAGGTAGTCAGGGATCCCCCCGCATTGATCTGCCATTTACCACTAAAAGCATTAGTACCCACGCTTGCGAGCGTAACATTCGCGCCACTATTTACAACGATGTTGCCATCGCCGGCCGTAACGTTGCCGAGACTGGCGCTAAAACTGCCGTTGTAATCACTACCAAACTGTAACTGACTGCCGCCATCAAGTAATAGCGTGCCTGTGGTAATATTATTCTCAGACACCAGCGTCAGATCGCTATTATCGATCAGATTCACTGTCGAAAATCCGCGAAGTGCTGTTTCCGCCTGAAGTTGACTTTGCGAGCGATTCAGCGATAGCGTATTGTTGCCGCTACCGGCATCAAGAGTACCGAGATAGGTATTATTTCCTTTTAAATCATTTAGCGTGAACGTATCATTACCCGATCCGGTAGTGATAGATGCAAGCCGCGCACCGTTATTAATCGTAACGTTGTTATCCCCATTACCAAAAGCAATGACGCCAAGGCTCTGCGATCCCTCGCCCAATAATAGGGTGTTATTGCCGTTGCCAGCCGTCAGCGTACCATCCAGAATGCCATTATTCGTGATGATATTCTCTACATCTCCGGTAAAGACCACGTTGCCTTTAACCGTTCCCTGATTAACTAAGGTTTTAGCCGCATTGCCGGAAAAATTTATCGCCGTTGCCCCCATCGCATCCAGCGCCACCTGACTGCCAATAGTGGTGGTGTTGCTGCTGCCATCGGCGACACTGAGCGCCGTGCCGTCGCTGCTATTGACTTTAATAGCCAGCCCAGGGCGTGTTAAATCTACGCCGCCCCCGCTTGTTGCTACGCCAACTCCAGCGCCGTTAACATTAATTTGTAACGCCTGGCTGTCCAGATTGGCGATCCCGGTGTTCGTGGTGGCAATGCCCGTACCGGTTCCGCCCACATTCAGGGTGTTACTACCGTTACTACTGCTGAGAAAACGTATTCCCTCAAGCTTACTCAGACCTACGCGATCGCTGAAATTTAAGACTACGTTGCTGAGTGCAACTTTTACCGCATCCGCTTTTGCCAGCAGCTCTCCGCTGCCATTAAGGTTGACGGTAAGATCATTGAGACTGTGCGTGGCAGTGTTATTGGGATTGCTCAGGGTTATCCCGGTTGCTGTGCCAGAGGTGTTTATCGTACCACCGGTCAAATTCAATACTACGTTATCCGAGGTGGTGTTACCGGCGGTAATGCCTGTGCCAGACGACGCATTGATCGTTCCGGCACGCGAGTCCGCCTTGCCCTGACGCATATCCACATTCATACTATTTGCAGATGCAGAGCTAAGCGTGATGCCGGAGGTGGTGGTGTCCAGTGTTCCGGTATTTTTAATAATAACTTCACCGGTACCATCATGAACAATGTTCATACCGGTCGCTGCGCTGATGTCGGTCGCCGAACGAATATAAATCCCACTATTATTGGGATTCGTTGTTATCTTGTCTGATGTATCTTTAAGATACTGGCTTTTTAACACATTAATACCAATACCTGTCACATTAAAAGATGACCCTCCCGCAAGGTTAAATATCACATCACCCGGATTATATTGACCATTATTTACGATACTTTGTGAGTATAGCGCCCCGCCAACCGCGTAGTTTTGCCCACCCAGATTGGTAACTCCATCCCCGGTAAGCTTGTCGCCATTTACCCCTGCAGTGATAATTTTTGCACCAGCACCAAATTCTTTCGTGTCTTTATTATAACTACCAATCGCTAAACCGACATTGTTTCCCGTCACGTCGCCAAGAACATTCTGCTTACTCCACAGTTTAAAACTGGCTCCGTCTTCAAAAACGTAAGAATAACCGTAGCCATTACTGCCATTATTACCATCACCGGTAGTCAGCTTAGTCCGTGAATCCAGGTTGAAACTGACATCTGAGCCGTTTTTAAATGTCAGCTGATTTTGCGCAAGATCGTTAGTTTTATTCCAGAAAACATAAGCATAGGTTCCATTATCTCCTGTACCATAAAAGTCCAGCTTACCGATGAAGTCCACTTTACTGCCGTTAACCCACTGTTTGTAGGCTACGCTATAAAAAGGATTACTGGCATTATTGTTCAGAAAATTGCCGATAGTTACTTTGCTATAAATATTTTGATTATACGTATACCCTTTTTTGTAATTAGCATCTATACCATTAAGTGTATTTCCTGAGCTGCTTGTACTATAGCTTCCATTGGCTCTCAGGTAAGCGACTCCATTATTCGCATCTGAGCCATAGCTCATCAACCCCAACGTCGAGTTAGGTATATCTTTAATATTATCAAAAATAACATTAATGTTAGATGCACTATCACCGACGCTGGTAAAAAAGTTATTAGCAATTTTTTCTGACGCGGTGGTTGTAAGAGTGGCATTTTTGATAGTAAATGTTACAGGATTATTCGCGTCACCGCCGCGAATCGCAAAACGATAGGCGCCGTTATTACCATTATTGATTCCATAATTACCCGCACCGTCGATCGTGATAGCCTGGCGTGTGCCAAAGTCAAGTTTAACGGTATAATTGTTTAATCCGCTTGCCCCCGGTACATTACTGGAGCCCGGATAAAGCGCACCGTCACGGTAATCGCCGAGATTGATATCGGCAGTCAGGGCGATATCTGTACATTCGTTATTGTTCAGGGCTGCGCCCAGCTCTTTAGCCGTCGAGACGCTGCATACGCTGGCCGCCAGCGCCTGCTGACCATAAAGCAGGCTGACAAGTACAAAGGTATTGGCCAACCTTTTCGCCTGTTTTCTTTCTGCGCGGCTCCCCTGGCCCGCACTGGAGGATTTTTGCTTACCTTTTGCTAACTCACTGGCAACAATCCACGCGCCCAGTAAAGCGTTCCAAATTACTTTGTAAACTCTGTTCATTCAACCCTGCCCCGACGATAGATACAGATAATTCTGATCAGCGGATTATAGTCACACCTTAAAATTATGCGAATATTCCTAACCCCCCAATATTTACTTATCTTGATCCATATCAATGAATTGCTGTTTTCTCTACAAAAAGCATCGTCCTACTTGTTTTCCGTGCGGTTCACCAGCTAACCAACACAGCATAACAAGTTGATTTTAATATAAAAAAAGATCATTCGTTAAGTGAATGACCGCACATCTAATCATCTTAAACAGGATAGAGTGGTGTAAGTAATGAGGAAGAATTGCGTAGAAACACTATTTCTAAACCAATCTTTTGGCGGAAAACTGGATTACAACAAAGAATTAAGTTTCCAAAAAATAATTTAAGCACGAATTAAAAAATAAATTTACACTCCCTCACGCCAACCTCTAAGAGGAACAATTAACCAAAGTAATTATGATATAAATCATAAAATAGAAGATCTCCATTCCTTAAAAAATTTACTTATGATACATGTAGTTATATTTAAATATTTTGATAAAGTATTTTTTGTCTAGGTAACGCCATCTGTAAATACCGTACTGTAGTGCGCTCGCTTTGACAAATCTGATGAACACTTCCCAGCTGGTTAAAACCAGATCTACAGCGTTAGCAACCAATAAACCGCGATGAACGAACTTAAAGGCTACAAAAAGCGCAAAATTTTTATTTAAAATATGACTTAATCCAATTTTGCGGATGAAGTAGCTGAAAACCCTTCCTCGCACCTGAAGTCGCTATCTGGTTAAACCCGCCTCAGCCCGGGTAATGCACAGAAAAATCGTGCCGATGAGATATGACGCTCATGGCGCGTAATCCCCCTCTCTTATCCGGATAACCTCAATCAGCGTGCGCTCAGGCTCTGCGACTTATTCCCCAGGCCACTTCTCCTCATAACCTAACGCTCAAAAGCGATTCGGCTGTCATTGTGACTCAAGGCCGGCTGCTGGTCGTTTTGCGGCTCCCCGCATCGCTAACGATATAAAACGTGTTTCATTATCACGAGCAGGCCGACAGCGGCGGTGTCAGCTGACACCGCCGATTCATTTGATGGCGTATTATCCGGAAAAAACGCGTTGTTTCCCGGCCTGGCTTCGTAGGAGGAGGAGTAAAGTCAACCTGTCCGGTCGGCTATTTGTGTAATCTGCGGATATCGCCGTGCGTTTAGCAGCCCAGATTCGACGTTAAGAGTGATTATCAGACCAAGAGGATAGCTTGTGCAGCGCCGGGTAGCATCGCGGTCATGAGGGGGCGTTTTTCATCATTACACTGCGCTGGATATTTACACTATCCCCCGTTACAAAAGGCGAGTCAGCGCGATCAGGGGGGCAGAATGGCGGTCGTTCTACAGGGCAGACTGAACGGTATGTAACAGATTCAAACCAGAAGCGGCAGGCATAAAAAAACCGCCCTGATGAGGCGGTATCGACATTGCTTACTGCTTGTTTTTTTCGGTAAAACCTATGGTGCCCAGAGCGGGACTTGAACCCGCACAGCCATAAGGCCGAGGGATTTTAAATCCCTTGTGTCTACCGATTTCACCATCTGGGCAAAATGTGGAGGCGCGTCCCGGAGTCGAACCGAGGTGGACGGATTTGCAATCCGCTGCATGGCCACTCTGCCAACGCGCCGTATTCCTGAAGCCGATGAGGATTCATCGTGCTAAAAACTGGAGCGGGAAACGAGACTCGAACTCGCGACCCCGACCTTGGCAAGGTCGTGCTCTACCAACTGAGCTATTCCCGCAGGGGTAAATTCACTTTCTACAGCGAACTTACTGATTTACATTATCTTCTGGCGAACCCTGCCGCCTTTCGATGCGTTGCATTCTACTGACATCGCGCAGTGAGTCAATAAAATTATCCTCACTTTTCTTCCGTTTGCTGTTTTTTAAATCGTATCGATCACGGTTCAAGCAAATCGTGGCGCGCCGCGCTTAAATATTGGAACATCGACCAGAAGGTGAGCACCGCCGCGAAATAGAGTGCCGCAATTCCAACCCCCTCCACCAGCGCATCGGGCCGCCACAGCAGCGCGACCAGCGCCAGCATTTGGGCCGTCGTTTTGACTTTACCGATCCACGATACCGCCACGCTGCTGCGCTTGCCAATTTCCGCCATCCACTCCCGCAGCGCCGAGATAATGATTTCACGCGCGATCATTGTGGCCGCCGGCAGGGTTATCCACCAGGCATGGAAGTGCTCTGCCACCAGCACCAGCGCAATCGCCACCATGACCTTGTCGGCAACGGGATCGAGGAAGGCACCAAAGCGGGTGGTTTGCTTCAGCCGGCGGGCCAGAAAGCCATCAAACCAGTCGGTGATAGCGGCAAAAACGAAAATCAGCGCACAGGCCATCGGTGCCCAGTGGAACGGCAAATAGAACGCCAGCACAAAGAACGGGATAAGAACAACCCGGAACAGGGTGAGACACGTCGGAATATTCAATCGCATAGGGTACGCTAACTGGCTGACGGAGGTGTGTTTGTACCCGTATGTTCCTATAAACCCTCAGGGGATTCAATGTTTAGTGCTTCAGGGCATAGAATATTTTTTCTGCTAACGCATGCGAAACGCCGGGGACTTTCGCGATCTCTTCGACCGTGGCGTTCATTAAGGGTTGCAGCCCCCCCATGTATTTCAACAGCATTTGCCGGCGTTTCGGACCGATGCCGGCGATGCTCTCCAGCGCGCTGGTGTTTTTCACCTTCGCTCGCTTCGCCCGGTGCCCGGCAATCGCATGATTGTGTGAATCGTCGCGAATGTGTTGGATAACGTGCAGCGCCGGCGAATCTGCCGGCAGGGCGAACCCCTCCCCTTCCGGCTCCAGGAACAGGGTTTCCAGTCCGGCTTTGCGATCGCTGCCCTTGGCAATGCCCAGCAGCAGCGGGTGCTGTTTGTCCCAGCTGACCTCCAGCCCGGCAAACACCTGCTTCGCCTGCGACAGCTGGCCTTTACCGCCATCAATCAAAATCACATCGGGCACTTTGCTCTCTTCTAACGCTTTACCATAGCGGCGGCGCAGCACCTGATTCATCGCGGCATAGTCATCGCCGGGAGTGATACCGCTGATATTGTAGCGACGATACTCCGCGCGCACCGGACCGTTACTGTCGAACACCACGCAGGAAGCGATGGTTTGCTCGCCCATCGTGTGGCTGATGTCGAAACACTCCATGCGGCGAATGGCCGGCAGGCCAAGCACCTCGGCAAGGGACTTAAGCCGCTGATGAATGGTCGATTGCTGCGAGAGCTTCGTCACCAGCGCCGTGGCGGCGTTGGTGCGCGCCAGCTTCAGATAACGGGCGCGATCGCCGCGCGGCTTGCTCTGGATTGCCACGCGGCGGCCAGCCAGCGAGGAGAGCGAATGCGCCAGCAGATCTTTTTCCGGCAGCGTGAAATCCAGCAGGATGTCAGCGGGCAGCGTGCGCGCTTCGCTGCCTTGCAAATAGAACTGGCCGACGAAGGTCTGCACGACTTCCGCCAGCTCGGTTCCCGCCGGCACCTTCGGGAAATAGCTGCGGCTGCCCAGGACTTTGCCCTGGCGTATAAACAGGACGTGCACGCAGGCCATGCCCGCGTCAAAAGCCACGCCGATCACGTCCAGATCCTCCCCCTGCCCGGAAACGAACTGTTTTTCGGTGATGCGGCGCACCGCCTGAATCTGGTCGCGCAGGCTGGCGGCCTGTTCAAAATCGAGCGCCTGGCTGGCCTGCTCCATGCGCGTCACCAGCTGACTGAGTACCTGATCGTCTTTACCGGAGAGGAACAGACGCACGTAGTCGGTCTGCTGGGCGTACTCCTCTTCAGACACCAGTCCGCTGACGCACGGGCCAAGGCAGCGGCCAATCTGGTACTGCAGACAGGGGCGCGAGCGATTGCGATAGACGCTGTTTTCACACTGGCGAATCGGAAACGTTTTTTGCAGTAGCGCCAGCGTCTCCCGCACGGCATACCCGTTCGGAAACGGACCAAAGTACTCCCCTTTGGCGTGTTTGGCACCGCGGTGCATCGCCAGACGCGGATGCGCATCCGCACTGAGAAAAATGTACGGATAGGATTTGTCATCACGCAGCAGCACGTTATAGCGCGGCTGATAGAGCTTGATGTAATTATGCTCCAGCAGCAGCGCTTCGGTTTCGGTGTGGGTGACGGTGACGTCAATGTGATGAATGGCCGCCACGAGGGCTTCCGTTTTACGGCTGGCCAGCTGGGCACGGAAATAGCTGGTCAGCCGCTTTTTCAAGTCTTTCGCTTTGCCAACGTATATCACCGTGTCGTCGGCATCATACATGCGGTATACGCCGGGCTGACTGGTGACCGTTTTCAGGAAAGTCTGAGGATCAAAAACATCATTCACTGCTAATCAGGGACTCCGCATTGAGCAGGCCATGGCGAATGGCCAGGTGCGTTAACTCGACGTCACCGCTGATGTTGAGTTTGCTGAACATGCGGTAGCGATAGCTGTTAACGGTCTTCGGGCTTAGATTCAGCTGTTCGGAAATGTCCGTCACCTTCTGGCCCCGGGTGATCATCAGCATAATCTGCAATTCCCGTTCCGACAAACAGCTGAACGGCGAATCGGCCTTTTGCGGTTCAATCTGACTCAGGGCCATCTGCTGAGCAATATCCGAGGCAATATAGCGCTGACCGGCGTTGACCGCGCGAATGGCACTGATCACCTCCTGCGGTGCGGCACCTTTACTGACGTAGCCGGCGGCACCGGCCTGCATCACCTTCGCCGGCAGCGGATTTTCCGTGTGGATGGTCAGCATGATGATTTTGACATCGGGGCTGTAGCGCAGGATTTTACGCGTCGCTTCCAGACCGCCAATGCCGGGCATGTTCATATCCATTAACACCACGTCCACCGGGTTGGCGCGGCACCATTTGACCGCCTCTTCGCCACAGCTGGCTTCCCCAGTGACCTGGATGCCTTTTATCTCTTCCAGGATGCGACGAATGCCAGCGCGCACCAGTTCATGGTCATCGACGAGAAGAACGGTAATCACAGCGACACTCTCCAATACGCGGGCAGCTAAAGTCATCTATTTTACTCTTTTTTAAGCCGCGATGGCACCGAATATTAGCCCCGTGACCACTGACAGCATCAGGCTGTCCGCGCCACGCTGCTGCAAAGCCGCAGATGTGTTAAGCTGGATGAATGATGAGTAGCGTCGCCCCGCGCGCGCTAAAGGTTTTTGGACGTTGGAGAACTTATGACGCAGAACGATTTTGTAACTAAACCGGAACCCGCCGCCCTGGCCAGTGAAATTTCCTGCCTGAAGGCGCTGGTTACGCTGATGCTTAAAAGCATCGGTCAGGCCGATGCCGGTAAAGTCATTCTGAAGATGGAGAAACAGATCGCCGAGCTGGATGATGCGCGTGAAGCGGCGGTATACAATGAAACTATCGCGCAGATTAAACAGGCTTTTCGCCGTTAGCGTCGCATTGCCGTTGCCTGAACGTTAGCCATGCGTCATTGTAGGCTTTTGACTAACGGATGCGGTAACGATGGCACTGTTGATAAAAGCCCTGCTGGGAGCCGGGATCGTAATTCTGCTCGGCGTACTGGCGAAAACGCGGCACTATGCCCTCGCCGGGCTGGTGCCGCTGTTTCCTACCTTTGCTCTGATTGCGCACGCCATTGTCGGCAGCGAGCGCGGCGTTGAAGCGCTGCGGCAAACCATCGTGTTTGGCATGTGGTCAATTATCCCCTATTTCATCTATCTGCTGTCGCTGTGGTATTTCGCGGGCAGCTTTCGCCTGAGCGTAGCCCTGTTCGCCGCCGTGGCGTGCTGGGCCGCCGCGGCCTGGGCGCTGATCGCCCTCTGGGGGCGGTATCACTGAGCGGGCTAGCGGCCGTGGGTACGCCAGTGCGTCATCACCCCAAGGCTCGGTAGCACTTCGGCCGGGGTAAAGCGCCGCGCGCCGCGGTAGCGCGACGCCAGCGCGCTCTGCATCACCGGTATTTGCACCGCAAACAGGGTCTCTTCCGATTGCAACAGCCCCGGCGTCAGCGGTGACCACACGACCTGATGTGCGTCAAACATCTGCTCCAGCATCGGCGTCGCAGCGGTGATCAGCGCCGTATTACCGTCAATTTCCGCGATCTGCAGCGCGTGCCACAGCAGCTGCATAGGCAGCTCCTGACTGACCGAGAGCTGCGCGGAGAAACGCGACAGCTCCAAGGTTTTTCCCGCCACCAGCGTGTGGCTGACGCCCTGCAGGGCCTGCGCCGGCGGTTCGCGCCACGCCATCAGCCTGGCGCAGCCGCAGATACCGTGCTCAGGATGCCAGGCAATCAGCCAGTGCACGTCGGAGCGGTCGAACCGATCATATTCCTGGCCTGGGGTATACAGCCGCTGTGGAATCGACCACCCCTCTCCGCGGGTGAAGACGCTATAGCGATAGCTGCCTAATTCAGCAATCAGCGACGATGGCATATCCTTAAATTGCGTTTGAATAATTTTTATCATAAAAAATCCTGTGCACACCTGCGTGATAATGTTCGGCAACATGTGCAACATCGGGCGCGTTGTCTGTTACCTTTGCCGGTAAAATTCGCGCCAATCCCTCCGCGCATTGCAATCTGAGACGTTAAAGCAGCCCAACGGCAGCCGCATAGCAGGCTATTTGAGTTTTATTCGGTGCATTTAAGCGTTTTTGCATATTTTTTTGATGATAATTAACAGTATGCTCAGATATCGACAAAATCAGCGATATTTCTGCTGCCGTTTTACCCTCCGCCGTCCAGAGCAATATTTCGCGTTCGCGTCGGGTCAGGGTGATATTCAGGGCGCACATCGAACTGTCGTTCAGGCGAATCAGCGTAGCCATTACCTGCTCCGCCAGATAGCGCAGCTGCTCAGGCAGGCCGTTTTGCAAGGCGAGCGGCGCCTCCTCGCCTTTTGCCACCGAAAAGATGCCGCAGGCGCGATTCGCCGCCATTACCGAACAGGAAAATCCGGCGCGCAGGCCAAATGCCCGGGCGTCCTGCCACAGAGGAGGGTTATGCTCAAACAGCGCGTCTTCCCACACCGCCTGACTGCCAGGGCGGCGTGACAGCGCGATGACCGGATCATTATCCATAAACTTCTGCTGGTGGTAATGATCGAGCCAGGCCGTGGGGGTATTGCTATAGATGAATGTTTTTGGCCGGGTAAACGGCACCGGATGCCGAATAACCAAACCGTAATAATCAAAACCCAACTCTCTGACCTGCTGAGAAAGCAAATCCGTGACCTGTTGCACACTGCTGAGCTGTTGATAGGCATGGTGCACCGATCTTTGCCAGACGAAATAATTGTCGGTGTTCATTAGATGCCTCACAGAAACATGAAGCCAGTCATGTTCTACATTGCCGCATAATAATCTTAGAAATATTCTCGGGTAGAGATATAGCCATGCCGCACCCAATCTGTCGAAGAATAGGCACATTACGCACGCAGTATGTTCTGTACAGAGAATAAGAGTTATCTTAGTTTATTTCAACGATTTTACCTCGCTGTCTTTCACAAACTCATAGAAAAATCTTAACACTTTCCTTTAAGTAAAATTTTCTTGTTGAATAAAGTTGTCTCACTTCATATTTCTGTGCCCCGCGGATGAGGCGGTGTATTGGCCATCAGTGGGATATCAGCGGCACGTCCCCCAGCTTCGCAGGCCAAAGTGAAAATGGCTGGCGTGGGCAGCGTTATAGTCAGGACCGAGCGCGTTGCCATACCAGGGGCAGGCCTGCCGGAAAGCGCGGCGCAGCCAGCGGCCAGCGGCGGAGGATTGCTGCCAGTCCGCATTAACGCCGATCGCGGGCCCACCGGCGAAGCGAAATCCGGTCACATCCCATGCATCGGCGCTGGCGTGTTCGCTACGTCGTCCCTCGGCGCGGTGATAGATATTTCGGCAGGCAAAGCTCCCCACGTGATCGATGCGCGCGAGCACGGCCCCGCCTTCCAGCGGCCGTGCGGCCTGAGTCGCCACCCAGAATGCGCTGCGCACCGCCAGCGGGCAGCTGGCAAGAAATGACGCGCTGAGCGCGACCGTTCCGAATCGCTCAACCCGCACCGCACCGCGTAGCGGACAGCGTCCGTCGCTGTCTGCCACCTGCCGGTAGCGCAGCATTCCCGCCTGCTGAAGCCGCTGCAGTATGGCGCGGCAGGACGCCGGATCGTCGGCAAGACGCGACAATTTATAGCGGGTGACCCAGGTCGGCGGATCTCCCGGCGCCAGCGGCGTGAAGGGATGCCAGCCGGGCGGCACCCTGCTGCTGAGCCAAGGGGCGGCGGCCCAACCGAGCAGCGCCAGAAGTAACAGGATGATCAGTGCTTTCATGCAGCTCCCCAGGGGATGAATAGCGGTGTTACTCACATATGTAAAAAAACAATTACCGGATGCCGTGCTGTTTACACTATCTTATGCCAGCTTACCTACGCGTAAGCGGATGAAATAAAGCACAATGAAAAGCCAGCAGAGCTTTCACAACATCACCGACAGACAGGATACGCTATGGTCGATCAATCAAAAGAAGCCCTTCTGACAGAACCACCGGAAACGCTGCGTCGCAGCCTGCACAACCGCCATATTCAGCTCATCGCTATCGGCGGTGCCATCGGTACCGGCCTCTTTATGGGCTCGGGCAAAACCATCAGTCTGGCCGGACCCTCGATCATTTTCGTCTATATGATCATCGGCTTTATGCTGTTTTTCGTCATGCGTGCCATGGGCGAGCTGCTGCTTTCCAATCTTGAGTATAAGTCGTTCAGCGATTTTGCCGCCGATTTACTCGGGCCCTGGGCCGGCTATTTTACCGGCTGGACCTACTGGTTTTGCTGGGTCGTGACCGGTATCGCCGACGTCGTGGCTATCAGCGCCTATTTTCAGCTGTGGTTTCCCGACTTTTCGGTGTGGATGAGCGCCCTGCTCTGTATTGCGGTGTTTCTCACCCTGAACGTGGTGACGGTGAAGCTGTTTGGCGAACTCGAGTTCTGGTTTGCGATCATTAAAATTATCGCCATCGTGGCGCTGATCGTCACCGGCATCGTGCTGGTGGCCATGCACTACCCGTCACCGGGCGGCGGCACCGCATCGCTGTCCAATATCTGGGATCACGGTGGCCTGTTTCCCAAAGGGCTGAGCGGCTTTTTCGCCGGCTTCCAGATTGCCGTGTTCGCTTTCGTCGGCATTGAGCTGGTGGGCACCGCGGCGGCGGAAACCGAGAATCCGGAAAAGGTGCTGCCGCGGGCAATTAACGCCATTCCGCTGCGCATTATCATGTTTTACGTGCTGGCGCTGATGGTGATCATGGCCGTCACCCCCTGGACCCAGGTACTCGCCGATCGCAGCCCGTTTGTCGAGATGTTCGTCCTGATTGGCCTGCCAGCGGCGGCCAGCATCGTGAACTTTGTGGTCCTGACCTCGGCCGCCTCATCGGCCAACAGCGGTATTTTTTCAACCAGCCGCATGCTGTATGGCCTCGCTGAGCAGGGCGTGGCTCACCGCAGCTTCGGTCGCCTCTCGCGCCGGGCCGTGCCGACCACCGGGCTGTTTTTTTCCTGCATTTGCCTGCTGGGCGGCGTGGTTCTGATTTACCTGATCCCCGATGTGATGACCGTATTCACTCTGGTGACCACCGTGTCGGCAATCCTGTTTATGTTTGTCTGGACCATCATTCTCTGTTCTTACCTCGCCTACCGGAAACAGCGCCCGCAACTGCACGCGGCGTCGCGCTATAAAATGCCGCTGGGCAAAGCGATGTGCTGGATTTGCATGGCGTTTTTCGCTTTTGTGCTGGTGCTGCTGACGCTGGAGCAGGACACGCGCCAGGCACTGATGGTGACGCCGGTGTGGTTTGTTCTGCTGGCTCTCGGCTGGTGGCTGCGTCGCCGCAAAACCGCCTGATGCCTCGCCCCCCGCGGCAGCGGGGGGCGGGACTACAGACGCTGCCAGAAACGCTGCCCGATTGCTGCCAGTCCGGGGCGCGCCACCGGCACCCGCTGCACCGGGGTGCCGCTCTCCGTCCGGTTGGGCGGCCCCAGATTGAAGGTGAAGGTATAGTCCGGTGCTTCGCCCATGCGCAAATCCATCAGCCACGCCTCGTCGTTGACCGCTTTCACCTGCCAGAATCCCTGGCTAAAGGACGCCAGCCGCTGGACGTCCGGATGCTGCCGCAGCTGCGCCGCCAGCGCCGCATCGCGCGGCCAGCGTCGGGTGGCCAGGGGGCGTTCGGGAGAGAGCAGTGAGAAATAGCCCTCGCGATAGCTGTCGCCGTCGAGCGCCACCACCCGCCACACTAGGGTATTGAGCGCGGTCGGCGTCACCAGCAGCCGCTCCCAGCGTATCCCCTGCCGGGTCAGCGATGCCTCAGCCCGCTCCGTGACCCACCCCTGCGCCGCCACGCTCCACAGTATATAAAGCGTGCTGAGGCTCAGCCCCAGCGCATTCCACCAGCGCCCGCGATCGCCGCGCCGCCACAGCGCCATCACCGTTCCGAGCAGCAGCGGCAGCGTGTAGAGCGGATCAATGATGAACATCGATCCGATGGCCCAGGGTCTGACCGTAAACGGCAGCGCCAGCTGGGTACCGTAGACCGTCATCAGATCGAGCAGCGGATGGGTGATCAGCGCCAGCCATACCGCCAGCCACCAGCGGCGATATCCGGCGCCCGCCGGCTGTGCGCGGTGGAGAGGCCAGGCCAGCAGCGGCGCCAGCAGTGAGAGATAGAGCAGAGAGTGACTTGCCGCGCGGTGCAGGGTCATATTGCGCAGGGCATCACCGTGGTCGATTAACACATCCAGATCGGGCAGCGTGCCGGCTACGCCGCCCACCAGCACGGCTTGCCACACCGGTGCCTTATGTCCCATTACCGCGGTACTCACCGCCGCGCCGAGCAAAAACTGCGAAACCGAATCCATCGTGCGCCCTCATTAAGGTTTGCCCTAAGTCTGGTCGCAAAATCTCACTTCTGCCGCCTGCTTTTATCCCGGCTGGCGCAGGCGGATGCCCTCAACGATCATCCGCTGCACGTTCTCCACCGTCTGGGCGAAAAACAGCGGGTCGTCCAGCGTGCGCCCGCTGACCGCTTCAACCTGAGTGGCGAAGTCCGCATAGTGTTGGGTCGTGGCCCACAGCATAAAGATCAGATGCGAGGGGTCGATCGGCGCCAGTTTTTCTTCTTCTACCCAGCGCGCAATGATCGCCGCTTTCTCGTCGACCAGCTGTTTCAGGCTACCCTCCAGCTCTCCCTTAAGCAGCGGTGCCCCCTGCAGCATCTCCAGACAGAACAGCCGCGAGGCGCGCGGGTGGTCGCGCGAGACCTCCAGCTTAAGCCGGATGTAATGCCGGATTGCTTCCAGCGGCGGCTGATCGTGCTGCAGCGCGCGCAGCGGCGCCAGCCAGACATCGAGGATATTTTTCAGCACCGCGATGTATAACACCTCTTTCGACGGAAAGTAGTAAAGCAGGTTTGTTTTTGAAACGTCGGCGCCTTCGGCCACCTGCTCGAGGCGGGTACCATGAAAGCCATAGTGGGAAAAAAATTCCAGCGCGGCGGCCAGAATTGCACTGCGCTTGGCCGCGACGGCGCGGGCGCGCCGGGTGCTCGGTTGAGGGGTCGTCTTCACGGGGTATCCGTCTCCTGTCAGTCTGCGGGCATCATAGCAAAGCCCGCCGGCGACGCCTAACCGCCCGGCTGCACGAAAAGGGGTCAGCGCGCCTGATTTGTGTGCAGATAAGTTTGACCAAACGGTCTGTTTTGGACCAGCCACTCCATCTGCGCGCCGTTTGAAAACTTAACAACCTGTTATTCATCAATTTTTATTTTCTGGCACGGCGGTTGCACTCTTCCGTTCAGCGCCGCATGCCGGACAGCGATCCCTTTACTCTGATTGACGAGGTAACCGTAATGAAAATTGGCGTATTTATTCCAATCGGTAACAATGGCTGGCTCATCTCCACGCACGCGCCGCAGTACAAACCCACCTTTGCGCTGAATAAAGCCATCGTTCAGAAAGCCGAGCAGCACCACTTTGACTTTGCCCTGTCAATGATCAAACTGCGCGGCTTCGGCGGCAAAACCGAGTTCTGGGACCATAATCTCGAATCGTTTACCCTGATGGCCGGCCTGGCCGCGGTCACTTCACGCATTGAGATTTATGCCACCGCCGCCACCCTGACGCTGCCGCCGGCCATCGTGGCACGGATGGCGTCGACCATTGATTCCATCTCCGGCGGACGCTTCGGGGTCAATCTGGTGACCGGCTGGCAGAAACCGGAGTATGAGCAGATGGGCCTGTGGCCGGGAGATGACTATTTTTCCCGCCGCTACGACTACCTGACCGAATACGTGAGCGTCCTGCGCGATCTGTGGGGGACCGGCGTATCCAACCTGAAGGGCGAGTTCTTTACCATGAACGACTGCCGGCTGAGTCCGCAGCCGCAGCGGCCCATGAAGGTGATTTGCGCCGGCCAGAGCGACGCCGGGATGGCCTTCTCCGCTCAGCATGCCGATTATAACTTCTGCTTTGGCAAGGGGGTGAATACGCCGACGGCGTTTGCCCCCACCGCCGCGCGCATGAAACAGGCCGCCGATACCGCCGGCCGCGAGGTAGGTTCGTACGTGTTGTTTATGATCATCGCCGCTGAGAGTGATGAGGAGGCGCGTGCCCGTTGGGAGCACTACAAGGCCGGTGCCGATGATGAAGCGCTGGCGTGGCTCACCACACAGAGCCAGCAGGACACCCGCTCCGGCAGCGACACCAACGTCCGCCAAATGGCCGATCCGACCTCGGCGGTGAACATCAATATGGGCACGCTGGTGGGCTCCTGGGCCAGCGTGGCGCGCATGCTGGACGACGTCGCCACCGTGGAGGGCGCGGAGGGCATTTTGCTGACGTTTGATGATTTTCTCCGCGGTATCGATGACTTTGGTCAGCATATCCAGCCGCTAATGCGCAGCCGCGCACACGTATTCACCGCTAACCAGGAGGTTGCATGAGCCAGACCGTCTCCCTGGCGTCCCCGGCCGACGCCGACGCCATCACCCTCTCCGCCCGGCCGGAAGCGCTACGCTTTTCACCGGCGCAAACCGCCCTGATCGTGGTGGATATGCAAAACGCGTATGCCACTCCCGGCGGCTACCTCGATCTTGCCGGCTTTGATGTCTCTACCACCCGCCCGGTGATTGCCAATATTCGCCGCGCAGTGGCGGCAGCCCGCGCCGCTGGCATTCAGATAATCTGGTTCCAGAACGGCTGGGACAGCGATTACCAGGAGGCGGGTGGTCCTGGCTCACCCAATTATCATAAATCTAACGCGCTGAAAACCATGCGCGCCCGCCCCGCGCTGCAGGGCACACTGCTGGCGAGGGGCAGTTGGGATTATCAACTGGTAGATGAGCTGGTACCGGAGCCGGGCGATATCGTGCTGCCCAAACCGCGCTACAGCGGCTTCTTTAATACTGCGCTGGACAGCATGCTGCGCGCGCGCCATATCCGTCACCTGGTGTTCACCGGTATTGCCACCAACGTGTGCGTCGAGTCAACCCTGCGCGACGGCTTCTTTCTGGAGTATTTCGGCGTGGTGCTGGCGGATGCCACCCATCAGGCGGGGCCGCTCTTCGCGCAGCAGGCCGCCCTGTTCAATATCGAAACCTTTTTTGGCTGGGTGTCAGACGTGGCGCAATTTTGCGATGCCGTCGCGCCCGCCGCCGCGACGGCGCCGCGCGCCGACAAAACCCCGCTTTAACCCGGAGAGATGCGATGCCAAAAACAGTGATTATTCCACCCGGAAGCGGGGCGCCACTGGCCCCATTTGTTCCCGGTACGCTGGCCGACGGCGTGCTGTATGTGTCAGGCACCCTGCCATTTGACGCGCAAAACAATGTGGTTCACGTGGGCGATGCGGCGGCCCAGACCCGTCACGTGCTGGAGATTATCAAGCGCGTGGTGGAAACCGCCGGCGGGACGCTGGAGGACGTGACCTTTAATTCGCTGTTTATCACTGACTGGGCGAATTATGCCGCCGTTAATCAGGTCTATGCCGAGTACTTCCCCGGCGAAAAACCGGCGCGGTATTGTATTCAGTGCGGGCTGGTCAAGCCGGACGCGCTGATTGAAATTGCCAGCATTGCGCATCTGGCGCGTTAAGGAGCCTCAATGCATCTGGATATTACCGGCAACCTGACCCCAGGGGCGCCAACGCTGGTGCTGATTTCCGGCCTTGGCGGTCTGAGTAACTACTGGCTGCCGCAGCGGGCCGCGCTGGGCCAGCATTACCGACTGGTGAGTTACGATCAGCGCGGCACCGGCGCGAACCCCGCCGCGCTGCCGGAAAACTATCGCCTGGCCGACATGGCGGCCGAACTGGCCGCAGCACTGCGCGCGCGGGATATCGGCCCCTGTACCCTGGTCGGACACGCACTGGGTGGGCTGATTGCCATGCAGCTGGCGCTGGATACGCCGCAGCAGGTAACGCGGTTAGCCATCGTTAACGGCTGGCTGGCGCTCAGCGGGCATACCCGCCGCTGCTTTCAGGTTCGCACCGATCTGCTGCGTCACGTGGGCGTTGACGCGTATGTGCGCGCCCAGCCGCTGTTTCTCTATCCCGCCAACTGGCTGGAGGATAATGCATCACGCATTGAAGCGGAAACGGCGCTGCAGTACGCCCATTTTCAGGGCACAGAGAACCTGCTGCGGCGCCTGACGGCGCTGATGCACGCTGACTTTCGTTCGCGCGCCAGCGCCCTGAGCCAGCCGACGCTGGTGGTGACCGCACAAGATGATCTGCTGGTGCCGGCACGCTGTGGCGAGCAGCTGGCCGATGCGCTGCCCGATGCCTCACGGCTGGCGCTGCCCTGGGGCGGTCACGCGGTGAACGTCACCAACAGCACGGCGTTTAATCACGCCCTGCTCCACTGGCTCAACGCACAACGGGCCCACGCGGCCTGAGGAGAGAACCATGCACGATACGTCACCGCGACCGGTCCCCGTACCGGTAGAAAAACAGGCTTTTCGCGATGCGATGGCGCGGCTGGCTGCCGCGGTTAACATCATTACCACCGACGGTCCGGCGGGGCGCGCCGGCTTTACCGCCTCCGCGGTGTGCAGCGTCACCGACGCGCCACCAACCCTGCTGGTGTGCCTGAACCGTCAGGCCTCAGTGTGGCCCACCTTTGAGGCTAACCGCGTGCTGTGCGTGAACACCCTCGCCGCCGGCCAGGAAGCACTGTCCACGCTGTTTGGCGGTAAAACCCCCATGGTGGATCGCTTTGCCGCCGCTGACTGGCAGCAGGGCACTACCGGCGCGCCCATTTTGCGCGACGCGGTCGCCGCGTTTGATTGCCGGGTGAGCGAAGTGGTGAGCGTTGGCACACATGACATTTTGTTTTGCCAGGTGCTGGCCCTGACCGGGGATGTCCCCCGGCACGGCCTGATCTGGTTTAATCGTGGTTATCACCACGTTCCCCGGCTGGATGCTCGTTCCTGACCCCTCACTGCGGAGAGAAAGATATGGCTGGTTCATGGTTCCCCCACTGGCAGCGCCGTTCAGCGATCGGTGAACAAGGGGTGATTGCCCCCGATGAGACGTTACCCCCCGGCCAGACGCTGGTCATGGGACTGCAGCACGCGGTAGCCATGTTTGGTGCAACGGTGCTGATGCCGCTGCTGATGGGGCTGGATCCCAATCTGTCGATCCTGATGTCCGGCGTGGGTACGCTGCTGTTTTTTTTCATCACCGGCGGCCGGGTGCCGAGCTACCTTGGCTCCAGCGCCGCCTTCGTCGGGGTTGTGATCGCGGTGACCGGCTACAGCGGCCAGGGGAGCAATCCGCAGCTGAGCGTGGCGCTGGGCGGCATTATCGCCTGTGGCGCCATCTATACGCTGATCGGCCTGCTGGTGATGAAGATGGGTACCCGCTGGATTGAGCGGCTGATGCCGCCGGTAGTGACCGGGGCGGTGGTGATGGCCATTGGCCTGAATCTGGCGCCGATCGCCGTGCGCGGGGTAAGCGGTTCCACCTTTGACAGCTGGATGGCCGTGATCACGGTACTCTGTATTGGCGGCGTGGCGGTGTTTACCCGCGGGATGGTCCAGCGCCTGCTGATCCTCGTCGGGCTGATCCTGTCGTGGGGACTCTATGCGCTGCTGACCAACGGCCTCGGCTTGGGGAAACCGGTAGACTTTAGCGCGCTGGCCCAGGCCGGCTGGTTTGGTCTGCCGCATACCACGCTGCCCACCTTTTCCCTGTCGGCGATGACCGTGATTGCGCCAGTGGCAGTGATCCTGGTGGCCGAAAACCTCGGTCATCTGAAAGCCGTGGCGGGCATGACCGGCCGCACTCTGGATCCCTGGATGGGGCGCGCGTTTGTGGGTGACGGTCTGGCCACCCTGCTCTCCGGCAGCGTCGGCGGCAGCGGGGTAACCACCTATGCAGAGAATATCGGGGTGATGGCGGTAACGAGGGTATATTCCACGCTGGTGTTTGTGGCCGCCGCGCTGATTGCGCTGCTGCTGGGCTTTTCCCCGAAGTTTGGTGCGCTGATCCACGCCCTTCCCGGTCCGGTTATTGGCGGCGCCTCGATCGTGGTGTTCGGGCTGATTGCAGTGGCCGGCGCGCGGATTTGGCTGCAACACCGGGTCGATCTTAGCCAAAACGGCCACCTGATTACGGTGGCCGTCACGCTGGTGTTAGGGGCCGGTGACTTTGCCCTCCGTCTCGGTGCCTTTACCCTCGGGGGCATCGGCACCGCGACCTTTGGTGCGATCCTGCTGAACGCCCTGTTGACTCGCCGCGGTGGTGCCGCGGCCGTTGCCAGCGCGAGACCGCACTAACCTGCTTCACTCTCCAATGGCGAAGCCGGGGGCTTCGCTTTTTTTTTCAGCTTCAGCTCACTCACCAGCACGCCGGCCACGATCAGTACGCCGCCCAACAGGGCAATTGCCGGCAGGCGCTCGCCCGCCAGGCGGCCGACGATACCAGCCCAGACCGGCTCCCCGGCGTAAATAACCGTTGCCCGGGTCGGCGAGACGCTGCGCTGCGCCCAGTTCATCGTCACCTGAATCAGCGCACTGGCCGCCCCCAGTCCCAGTGCACTGGCCAGCAGATAGCCGGAAAATGGCGGCACGCTTTCGCCATTCGGCACCATCAGGCCAAAGGCAAACAGCGAGGCAACCGCGAGCTGTACCACCGTAACCCGGCGGACATCCACTTTGCCGGCGCAGGCGCTGATCAGAATAATTTCTCCCGCAATCGCCAGCGTGCTCAGCAGCGTGGCTATCTCACCGGGGCTGAACGCGAGACTGTCCCCATCGGGGCCGGCGATCAGCAGCAGTCCGCTGAACGCCAGCGCCACGCCGAGCCAGGCCATTAGCCCCGGCGGACGGCCAAGAAACAGCCACTGCAACAGTGGTACCAGCGGGACATACATGGCGGTGATAAAGGCAGATTTGCTGCTGGAAATGGTCTGCAGCCCCCAGGTTTGCAAGCCGTAACCGGCGCCAATCGCCACGCCTATCAGCGCCCCGGCCACCAGCTCCTGGCGGGTAAGGCCGCGCAGGTGCCGGCCAGTCAGCAGTAGCAGCAGTGCCGCCGCGGTCGCAAAGCGCAGTCCGACAAAGAAGAACGGGCCGCTGACGCTCATCGCATGATGCACCGCCAGGAAGGTGCCACCCCACACCATAGTGATAAACATCAAAATGCCTTCCTGCTTTTTGATGCTGAATTTATAGCGTGACCACCACCCCGACATACCCATCTCCCCCGATAAAAGAGGCGTATTGTGCGTGGCGAACACCGTCTGGTCAATGCTTGAGCGCCAGAGGTCGACATCTCTTCTATACTTTACGGGTCATCCGGCACACATCATTCGGAGGTTACGGTTCATGGCAAAAATTCTGGTGCTCTACTATTCGATGTATGGACACGTGGAAACGCTGGCGCAGGCGGTCGCAGAGGGCGCACGTCGCGTCTCCGGCGCGGAGGTGACGCTGCGACGCGTGCCGGAAACCATGGACGCCGGGCATTTTGCCGCCGCGGGCGGTAAAGAGGACCAGGCCGCGGAGGTCGCTCGCGTCGAGGAGCTGCCGGAGTATGATGCCATTATCTTCGGCACGCCCACCCGCTTTGGCAACATGGCCGGGCAGATGCGCACGTTTCTCGACCGCACCGGCAGCCTGTGGGCCAGCGGCGCGCTGTATGGCAAGCTGGCCAGCGTGTTTGCCTCAACCGGCACCGGAGGCGGCCAGGAGCAGACGATTACCTCGACCTGGACCACCCTGGCGCACCACGGCATGGTGATTGTGCCGATTGGCTATGGCTGTAAAGAGCTGTTTGACGTGTCACACGTACGCGGCGGCACGCCCTACGGCGCGACAACGCTCGCCGGCGGCGACGGCTCCCGGCAGCCGAGCGAGGCCGAACTGGCCATTGCTCGCTTTCAGGGGGAACACGTGGCCAGACTGGCGGCGACTTTCACAGGACGGTGATTCAGGAGAACCATCATGGCAACAGAGCAGTCGAAAGCGCATCACGTCGGCGAGTGGGCGGCGATCCGCGCCACCTCGCCAGAAATTGCCGAAGCGATTTTTGAAGTCGCGGAGTTTGACGAGAAGCTGGCCCAGGCCATCTGGGCGGATCAGGGCAACAACGATGTGCTGGTCAAGGCCTTTGCTAAAACTGACCAGGACGTTCTGACCTGGGATAACAAAGTGATCGAGCGCAAAAACGTCTAATCAATCAGGGCGGCAAAGCCGCTCTGCCTATGGGAGCCCGCAATGAAATACGTTAGTCATAACCCGGCCACGGGGAAAGAAATTCAGCACTGGGAAACCCACACCGACGCCGAGGCCGAGCAGGCGCTGGCCCGCGCCCACGCGCTGTATCAATCCGACTGGTGTAAAGGCGATCGCGCCCCGCGGCTGGCGCTGCTGCGCCAGATTGCCGACGTGCTGGATGCCAGCGTCGAGCCGATGGCCCGTGCGGCCACGGAAGAGATGGGCAAACTGATTGAGGCCAGCCGCGGCGAAGTGAAATTTTGCGCGGACATCGCCCGCTATTATGCCGATAACGCCGAACGTTTTTTAGCCCCGGTCAGCTACCCTACCGACCTGGGTGAAGCCTGGGTCGAACACCATCCCATCGGCGTCATTATGGCGGTGGAGCCGTGGAACTTTCCTTACTATCAGCTGATGCGCGTACTCGCTCCAAACCTGGCGGTAGGCAATCCGGTGCTGTGCAAACATGCGCAAATCGTGCCGCGCTGCGCCACCCTGTTTGCCGAAGCGGTGAGTAAAGCCGGTGCGCCCGAGGGGGTGTGGACCAATCTGTTTATTACCTCCGATCAGGTAGCGGATTTGCTGGCCGACAAACGCATTCAGGGCGCCGCCCTGACCGGCTCCGAGCGCGCCGGCAGCGCCGTGGCCGGTCAGGCCGCCAGTCATCTGAAAAAGACCACCCTTGAACTGGGCGGCAACGATGTGTTTGTGGTACTTGACGATGCCGACATTGCCGATACCGCCCGTCAGGCCGCACAGGCGCGCCTGAGCAACTGCGGCCAGGTGTGTACCGGTGCCAAGCGCTTCCTGGTGCAGGAGAGCGTGATGGACAGCTTTATGCAGCACTTTACTGCGGCAATGCAGCAGGCCAAACCCGGCGACCCGCTGGACAGTAGCACAACGCTTGGCCCACTCTCTTCCGCGGACGCTCTGAAGGGGCTGACCAGGCAGGTAGACGATGCGGTGGCTAACGGCGCGCGGCTGGTGATCGGCGGGAAGCCGCTCGGGGGAGAGGGCTACTTCTATCCGCCGACGATTCTGACCGATATCGCCGAAGATAATCCGGCGCGCTACGAAGAGTTTTTTGGCCCGGTGGCTCAGGTCTACAGTGTAAAAGATGACGAGGCTATCGTCGCGCTGGCTAACGACTCCAATTACGGACTCGGCGGCGCAATCTTCACCCGCAATACCGATCGGGCACGCAGGCTGGCCTCGCGGATTGAGACCGGTATGGTGTATATCAACTCCGCCACCAACACCGCCGCTGAGCTGCCGTTTGGCGGGGTTAAACGCTCCGGCTACGGTCGCGAGCTGTCGGACCTCGGCATCAAAGAGTTCACTAACCAGAAGCTGATAGTGATCAGCAAGTAGCGCGGCAGCAAAAACACGGCGGGATATACCCCGCCGTGTTTTGATCTGGGCGTTACTGCGCCTGCCCTGCACCACCCTGTGAGTTAGACGCTGCGCCATGCGCGGTACCCGCCGCTTTTTCGCCTGCGGCCCGCTCCTGCTGCGCGGCGGCTTTCTGTTTGGCAGCCTGCTCAGCGGCTTCTCTGTCTGCCGCCGCCTGCTCTTTCTCCGCTTTTTCAGCCGACGCTTTCGCCTCCGCCGCTTTCTCAGCCGCTACGCGTTCCGCCTCGGCCTGCGCTTTCGCGGCTTTTTCCGCCGCAATGCGATCGGCTTCGGCTTTTTCCGCCGCCGCTTTTGCCTGTGCCGCGACGGTGGTGTTTTGTGCCGCCTTGTCCTGCGCCGCGCTGTCCGCCGCCGCGCGGGCTTCCGGCGCAACGCTGGTTTGCATCTGTTTATTTTTCAGCACGTCATTCAGTACGGCGCTGAACTGCTGCCAGTCGCAAAAGCCGTTAGCATCGGTGGTGCAGCCTTCCAGCTGCAGCGTCACGCGCTGCGGCGGGGTTTTCAGCGACAGCGGCGTAGCGTTGCGCAGCTGATCGGCGGTCTGATAGACATACTCTACTTTCAGCAGCGGCTGTTGCGTTTTCTTATTCAGCCAGCGCTGAAACACCACCTGTCCGCCGATCGGCGTTTTTTCATACTGTCCGGGCAGCGTCCACGGCTTGACCTTCAGCGCGCTTAACAGCGAAGCGATGTTGGAGTCGTGACCGACCATCAGCGTGACCTGCGGCGCATCATCACCGTTGTCCATCAGCTGGCTGCGGAGGTAGTCGAGCAGCGGCGCGACGACATCGGCCGCCACCGCACTGGAGGTGAATAGCGCATCTTGATAGCCATTTTTAATCGCTGAAAGCTGCTGCCACTGCTCCGGTGTTTTGATCTGGCCCCAGGCCACCTGGTCCGCGGGAAAGCCTTCGTAATACTGCAGCGTGAAAGCGTCCACCAGCGCGTTGCCGGTACGCAGCCCCCCGCTGACGCCGGGCTCAGCGCCGGGTTTAGCACTGAAGCTGTTTTCGGTGCTCTCGAGGCTACAGCCTTTTTTACCCTTACAGGCCGGGGAATTTTTGTAGTCGACTATTTTATCCAGCTGCTGCCACGCCGCCGTTAAGTCCTGCTGTTTCGCGGTAGCCTGCATGGCCGTCAGCGCCGCTTTCTGAAACGCCTCGCTGCCGTTAGCGATCACCGGATTGAAGATAGGATCCATGGTGCCCATCGCATCCTGATGGGTGACGGCGATATCGCAGCCGGGAAACGCACCGGTGACGAAATATTGTGCGGTAGCGACCGTGCGCTGCAGACTGTTGGCGTAGGCAAAAACGCGATGCGCATCCGGGCAGGCGTCAGCTTTTATCAGCCCCTGCTGCGCCAGCCAGGCGCGGGTATAGTTGCCCATGTACACTTCAAGGATACCGCCCTTGGTGGTCAGCTCACCGCCGGCCACCTGCCACTGTGGCCAGGGCTTGCGGGTCGCCTGCTCCAGCACGCTGCCGTTGGTCGCCAGCGGCGCGCGCAGATTATGACGGCTAAAAAGTAACACCTGCTCCAGCTGATAGTCTGCCGGTGCAGCCCAGGCAATCCCCCCCGCGGGCAGCAGCGTTAACAGAGAGAGCGCACAAACGGTAAAATTTTTCATTCGCCTGTTCCATTGATTGGATTGACATATCTTGCGACACCCGGCCATGAATTCCTGAAGATAACCCGGCGCAAGACGTTCAGCTACGTGTACATTCGGCGAATAATAGCAGAGTCAGGCGACAGAATACGCGCCGATCCGCGGCAGTCAGGTAAAAAACTTGTGGCCTCCCGCTCGCACGTCCCCGGCGGGCACACGCCACCTTGTTTTACCGTGTGGGCGGCGGCACGCGGGGAAAAGACGCTGCGGCGGCCCCAGGCCAGCCTGCCTCCTGGTGAGGATTAACGCGCAGTGACGCCACCGCCGGAGCCTGTTGAATTCGGTGCCGACCCCCGGCCCTCAGCGGACCCGGCGGAAAGCGATGAACGGATCATTGCCTGATGTTTGATGGTTATCATGTCCAGGGCTCTGCCCTGTTAACCCGATCCCGATGCACTCCCCGGCTATAAGCGCCAAGCGTATTCGACGGCGTTCAATGACGATCTGACCGGGCAGATCGGATGCCGATGTTGCGGCGCGCGCCCCTGCGGACGATGAGGAAGAGCGGCGGAATGGGTATCCCCACGTTGCCGGTGCCGTTCAGGTAATTTTTCTCAGGATTAAACGTTGCATCACCCGACGGCCTCTAAGGGGCATGGGCGATAGCGTTTGCACGTACAAACGCCCGTGTGGGCTCGGATCCCGCCTTCACGTTACTACCGACAGCCTGTCTGACTGATGTCCTGCTGACACATCCTCCCACGGCGCGCAGACGCGCCCATCCGGAGCGCTTAACGCTGACGCGCATACTGGGTTCCAGCGCCCCACAGGGGGCGGCGGGCGCGCCGGCCTACGCTTTCGTGACGAGATCTTCGGCAGATCGTCATCTCCTGCGAAAAGGGGTTACACGTTTAGTCACCGGTGGGGCTCTCTCCTGTACCTCCCTCCTGAGCGAAAGGCAGAATAGGATGATGCGTAATCTGCGTCTGCAGCAGCCTGATTAAACCGCCAGCCAGATTGATAAGCGTGCCTGTCGGGCACCTGTCTCAAGCAATATCGCGGTGCGTTAGCAGGGTTATCGGGCGTGGTCCAATCGAGCACTCACCGCAATCCACCGGCCAATAATGCAATACCCTTCAGCCGGCGCTAAATCAGATCGGCGTGTTGATTCGCATCAGCACACGCCGGCAACGGGCGAATATCACGAGGTGAGAGACGAAAAAGACGCCAATACCGCTATTGTTCACCAACACGCGCTCGTTGTGATACAGAGAGGGAAAACCCGTGCAGGCGCGGCGTAGCGACATCAACCTGATCGTCGCGCGCATCCGGGATGCAGGCTACTGGGGTTTCTCAACCCTTACCCGGCGGCGCAGAGCAGGGACTCTGCCCGGGCCCGGAAAACCGGGGCGGTATGCCTCCGCGGGCGGAAATGAAAACGGGCCAGCGTGACGCTGACCCGTTGTATATGCTGGCGGAGGAGGAGAGATTCGAACTCTCGGATGGTTGCCCATCGGCGGTTTTCAAGACCGCTGCCTTAAGCCACTCGGCCACCCCTCCGCAATGAAAACGGGCCAGACGTTATCTGACCCGTTAAATGCGATGGCGGAGGAGGAGAGATTCGAACTCTCGGATGGTTTCCCATCGGCGGTTTTCAAGACCGCTGCCTTAAGCCGCTCGGCCACCCCTCCGCAATGAGGCGAACTATAAACATCCCCCTGATGCTTGTAAAGCCCGTTGTGATTCGTTCGTCTGAAAAACCATCAACTTCAGCGCATTTGCTGACGCTTTCGCCAGATTGCGCATTTCACCAGCGGCACAGGGCGTAAAGAAGGGTAAAACGCCTTTAAAGTCAGCAGCTCAGTTCGTATGCTTAGCGCAGTTAATCATCACCTAAAGGGCCTGAATATGGACCGCATTGTCTCCTCCACGCGCGGGGCATCGCTGCTCAGCACCCACCGCGTGTTACGCAATACCTATTTCTTGCTGGGCATGACGCTGGCCTTCTCGGCGCTGACCGCCACCCTGAGCACGGTATTTGCGCTGCCGGCACCCGGATTGATCCTGATGTTGGTTGGCTTTTATGGCCTGATGTTTTTAACCTATCGCCTCGCGAACAGCCCGATGGGCATTCTGGCGGCCTTCGCCTTCACCGGCTTTTTAGGCTACTGCCTGGGCCCGATTCTGAACAGCTTCCTCTCCGCCGGCATGGGGGATGTGATTGCTCTGGCACTGGGCGGCACCGCGCTGGTGTTCTTCTGCTGCTCGGCCTACGTGCTCACCACGCGCAAAGACATGTCGTTCCTTGGCGGGATGATGATGGCCGGATTCGTGGTGCTGCTGGTGGCGGTGATCGCCAACCTGTTTCTGCAGCTGCCGGCACTGCAGCTGGCTATTAGCGTGCTGTTCATCCTGTTTTCTTCAGCGGCCATTCTGTGGGAAACCAGCAACATCATTCACGGCGGTGAGACTAACTACATTCGCGCCACCGTGAGCCTCTACGTGTCGCTGTACAATATCTTTATTAGCCTGCTGAGTCTGCTGGGCTTCGCCCGCAACGATTAAGCCGCGTTCTGATCCCACCACGCCCCTGTCCGCTTGCGGTCAGGGGCGTTTTTTATTCCGAATGCGGTGTGGTTTTACAAATCGTGCCCATCGCACCCTTTTTTCTACCGCGGCCGCTGACAGACGTACAGGTTGCTGTTAAGAATGTGGGTTCTGCCCCCTGCCGGTGCGCATCGCCGGAATCTGATAAAGGACAAACTGATGTTTAGCCACGTAATGTTGGGTACGAATGATATCGATCGCGCTGAGACATTTTATAACGCTGTGCTGGGGGTGCTGGGTGCCGGCACGGCCAACCGCAACGTTGCCAACACTGGGCATGTGCGCCTGTTCTGGCGACACCATGGCAACGTATTCTGCGTGAGCCAGCCGATCAACGATCGGCCTGCGAGCGCCGCCAACGGCGCAACCCTGGGATTCGCCTGCGAGTCTGCTGAGCAGGTTAACGCCCTGCATGACGTAGCCATTAAGCACGGTGCGACGCCGATTGAAGACGCCCCCGGCCTGCGCAACAGCAGCACCGGAGCGGTATACCTGGCCTACTTCCGCGATCCTGACGGCAACAAAATCTGCGCAGTATTCCGTCCCGAATCCGCCTGATGCCCCAGCCCGGATTACCGGGGCGGCATGTTGTGCCGGCGCCGAATTTGCTACACTGCGCCGGGCATAATCCGTCACAGAGGTTACTGGGGTGTTGATCAACGGAAAAGAGATTGCGCGCGACGCGCAGGGTTATTTGCTACGACTGGATGACTGGGACCCGGCGTTAGCCGCCTGGCTGGCGCAGGAAGAAGGTATTGAGCTGAGCGAGGCGCACTGGGAAGTCGTGCACTTTGTTCGCGATTTCTACCAACAATTTAATACCTCCCCCGCCGTGCGCATGCTGGTTAAAGCGATGGCACAACAACATGGCGAAGAGAAAGGCAACAGCCGCTATCTGTTTCGGCTGTTTCCCAAGGGACCCGCTAAGCAGGCAACCAAAATTGCCGGATTGCCCAAGCCGGCCAAGTGCCTGTAGCCTAACCGGTACTGAACCGATCCAGTAATTCGCCACCGCCGCAGGGCTCAACGCGTACGCTGTCGACGCGCGCGCTGCGCGGTCCGCCGGCCTCAAGCCAGCAGATTAGCGCCGCCACCGCCGCGGCCTCGCCGACCATCAGCACCTCGACGCTGCCGTCATCCAGATTCCACGCGTGCCCGGTCAGGCCCAGCCGCTTTGCCTGCTGCTGGGTATGGTAGCGAAATCCGACTCCCTGTACCTGACCATAGACCCAGGCTTTTTTGGCCACCGTGCTCATACCGCTCTCCTTATTACCGCTGGCTGATTGCATTTTGACAGCGGGCACCCGACAATGGCGCCCAAATTTTCTCTGGTAAGCATAGCAAATATGAGCGTTCGTTTAGTTCTCGCCAAAGGGCGTGAAAAATCCCTGATCCGTCGCCACCCGTGGGTGTTTTCCGGGGCGGTTGCCCGTCTTGACGGTAAGGCCCAGCGCGGTGAAACCGTCGATATCGTTGACAGTCACGGACAGTGGCTGGCGCGCGGTGCCTGGTCGCCGGATTCGCAGATCCGCGCGCGGGTGTGGAGCTGGCAGCAGGATGAAAGCATCGATATCGAGTTTTTCGTGCGCCGCCTGCGCGCCGCACAGCCGCTGCGCGAGTGGCTGGCCGTCCGCGATAACCTCGACAGCTACCGGCTGATCGCCGGCGAATCTGACGGCCTGCCCGGCGTGACCATCGACCGCTTTGGTCAGATTCTGGTGTTACAGCTGCTGTCGGCCGGCGCCGAGTACCAGCGCGCAGCGCTGATTGCCGCGCTGCAGCAGCTCTACCCGACCTGCGCAATCTATGATCGCTCCGACGTGAGCGTGCGCAAAAAAGAGGGCTTGCCGCTGACCCAGGGCGTAGTGCTTGGCGAAGCCCCACCGCCGCTGCAGCCGATCACCGAGCACGGCATGCGGCTGCTGGTGGACATTCAAACCGGACATAAAACCGGCTACTACCTTGACCAGCGCGACAGCCGACTGGCCACTCGCCGCTATGCCGCCGGCCAGCGGGTACTTAACTGCTTCTCTTACACCGGCGGCTTTGCCGTCTCTGCGCTGATGGGCAACTGTGCGCACGTGACGAGCGTCGACACCTCGCAGGCGGCGCTCGATGTGGCTCGTCAGAACATTGCGCTCAACGGCCTCGATCTGACCAAAGCCAGCTTTGTGCGTGACGATGTCTTTAAGCTGCTGCGCCGCTATCGCGATGAGGGGGAAACGTTTGATCTGATCGTGATGGATCCACCAAAGTTTGTAGAGAACAAAAATCAGCTGGCCGGCGCTTGCCGGGGATATAAAGATATCAATATGCTGGCCATGCAGCTGCTTAATCCGGGTGGCACCCTGCTGACTTTCTCCTGTTCCGGGTTGATGAGCACTGAGCTGTTCCAAAAAATCATCGCCGATGCCGCGCTGGATGCGCAACGTGATGTACAATTTATAGAACAGTTCCGGCAGGCCGCCGATCACCCGGTGATCGCCAGCTATCCCGAAGGCCTGTACTTGAAAGGGTTTGCCTGCCGCGTATTGTGAGTGACTTGAAAACGCTGCCTGAGCCCTCATATTGGGGTAAAGGCTATGTTTCTCAGGAGGTCGCCATGATTGCCAGCAAATTTGGTATTGGCCAGCAGGTCAGGCATAAACTGTTGGGCTTTTTGGGGGTGGTGGTGGACGTGGACGCGGAGTATTCGCTCGACGATCCTCACCCGGAAGCGCTGGCAAACAGCGCGATACGCCGCGATGCGCCGTGGTATCACGTTGTGACCGAGGACGACGACGGCCAGCAGGTACACACCTATCTGGCCGAGGCCCAGCTGTCAGGAGAAGCCAGCGAGGAGCATCCTGAACAGCCCTCGCTGGACGAGCTGGCAGCACGGGTTCGCCAGCAGCTCAGCGCTCCGCGTCTGCGTCATTAAGCCTCACCCCCGTCGGGTGTTTTTCCAGCCCAAGGCGGGGGATCTCTATTTTTGGACAGCGGTCCATCACCACGCGCAGTCCGGACTCATGCGCCAGCACGCCGGCCGCCTCATTAATGACCCCCAGCTGAAACCATACGCTCTTCGCGCCGATGGCGATCGCCTCCTGCGCCACCTCCCACGCCGCGTCAGCGTGGCGAAAGACATCCACCATATCCACCGGTTCCGGGATGGCGCTGAGCGTCGCATATCCCTGCTGTCCCAGCAGGGTTTTCCCCGCCAGTTTCGGGCTGACCGGAATCACGTGATAGCCCTGCGTCAGTAAATACGCCATGACGCGATAGCTGGCCCGGTCAGGTTTATCGCTGGCGCCGACCAGCGCAATGGTGCGGGTGCTGGTCAATATGTCTTTCAGTTCATTATCGTTCATAGCGCTCTCCTCTGGGCGATGCACTGATTCTATGCCAGCCGCCGCCGTGGTCGCCACGCCGGGGGCGCAAGATGCGTTTTTTCCGACGTATCGCACAAATAAATATGTTCAAATGTTACTGTTCTGCCATACTGAAAGACTTTGATACATTCCTCATCCTTATGCGCCGCGTGCTTTTGGAGACACCATGATCGTTCGTTTGCTCATTACAGGCCTGTGTGCCCTGCTGATGACGCTCAATGCCTGGTCCAGCACCCTGAAGCTAAATCCGGAAATCGATATTCTGGTGCTGGATGGGCGCAAAATTTCCGGCTCCCTGCTCAAGGGCGCAGAGGGTCTGGAGCTGGAAAAGGGCGAACATCAGTTTTTATTCCGGGTGGAAAAAAATCTGCTGCGCAGTAATGGGCAAGCAGTAAAATACCGCTCTGCGCCGCTGATCGTCACCTTTACCGCCACGGCAAAAACCGTCAGCCTGCATCTGCCGCGCCTGACCACCCTGCGTGAAGGCCAGGACTTTAGCCGCAGCGCCAACTTCCAGCTGGTAGACGAGCGCGGGGACATGATTGCCAGCCGCCGCGATACCCTGCGCCACATCGACAGTGACGATGTCGAGCAGGCAATGCTCAGTTATAACCGCACCGGCCAGAAGGCCTCGGTGCCGCGCTTTGCCTACCCGAAAAGCGTGAGCCAGCAGAGCGGAAAAACTGAGGTTCGACTGGTCAACCTGTCGGAAGAGTTTGGTGTGCGTTTACCCCGCTGGTATGCACAGATCGACAGCGCTACCCGCGAACGTCTGTCGCGGCTAAAGCGTTCGCTGCGCGCCGGTTGAATCCCGCGCGCGGATCAGGCTATTCTGCGCACATTGTGCATTTACCGCCTGCTGGCGTCAGGGATCCTGCATGGAACAGACCACCCGTACCCTCCCGATTCGAAAACACATTGCGCTGGTGGCGCATGACCACTGTAAGTCGTCACTGCTGCACTGGGTAGAAACTCACCAGCCGCTGCTGAGCGCTCATCGTCTGTCCGCCACCGGGACTACCGGCAACCTAATCCAACGGGCCACCGGGCTGCCGGTGAATGCGCTACTGAGCGGACCGATGGGCGGCGATCAGCAGGTGGGCGCGCTGATCGCTGAGGGTGAGATTGATCTGCTGATTTTTTTCTGGGATCCGCTGAACGCGGTGCCGCATGACCCGGACGTGAAGGCGCTGCTGCGGCTGGCGACGGTATGGAATATTCCGGTGGCAACCAATCGCGCCACCGCCGATTTCATCGTTCGATCGCCGCTTTTTTCCGCTGCGGTCCCGGTGACCATTCCCGATTACGATCGCTATCTGCAGGCGCGCCTTCAGGACGACGCCCCGCTGCGCTAACGTCAGGGCTTGCGCAGCTGCGGGATACCCAGCCGATTGAAAATCGCCACAAACGGCGACGGCCGCGTCGGATCGAACAGCAGCCACACTTGCTCTTTGGCGCGCGTCATCGCCACGTACGCCAGCCGACGCTCTTCGGCATCGGGAAACGCCTCCGGCGTCGGCAATAGTCCCTGCTCAATCAGTGACTCGCGCGCCGGGGCCGGAAAGCCATCGTGCCCCGTATGCAAGCCAAGCACAATCACGTAATCCGCCTGTTGCCCCTTACTGGCGTGGATGGTCATAAACGCCAGATTGAGGTGCGGCCAGCGGGTGCCGGCTTTATCCAGCAGGGCCGGGCGCAGATGGTGATAGCGCGCCAGCAGCAGGATACGCTGGTCTGCGCGGGCATAGCCGCTCAGCTTGTCCAACAGCGCGCCGAGCTGATCCTCGGGCAGCAGCACGATAGATTTTTTATGACCGCTGCTCAGGCTGTTAAGCGGTTTTTTCAGCTGCTGCGGATTTTGCTGAATAAACGCATTGGCCATTTCGCCAATTCGCGTCGTAAACCGGTAGGTGGTATCCAGCACGCAGCGATCGCCCTCCCCAAAATGGGGATGGAAATCGGTGGTCAGGCTAACCTCTGCGCCGCTAAAGCGGTAAATCGCCTGCCAGTCATCACCGACGGCAAACAGGGACACCCGTTTATTTTGTTGACGTAGCGCGTGCAGCAGCGCCGCGCGCTGCGGCGAGATGTCCTGAAACTCGTCAACCAGAATATGCTTCCACGGCGAAATAAACCGCCCCTTCTCCAGGATATTGACCGCCTGGTGAATCAGCCCGGAGAAGTCGATCGCCCCCTCCTCTTTTAACGCCGTTTTCCACGCTTTGACCAGCGGGGCCATCAGCCGCAGTCGCCTGGCCACGCCGTCGCGAATCGCCTCAGGCGCCTGCTCAATCATCGTCGCCTGCGCGCCACCGTGCAGGCGTATCAGGCTTAGCCAGCGCTCCAGCCGCGTGGCCAGCCGCGCGGCCAGCGCGTCATCCTGCCAGAACGCGCCTTCCGGTAGCGTCCAACCCAACTCTTCGCTCAGCCACTGACGCCAGCCGTTAGCCTGCGCTTTCTTTTCGCTGCACTGCTGGCGCCAGTGGGCAATCAGCAGCGCGCGGCGCTGCGCGCCGTCGCTCTCCAGCACGCTAACGCGCGGTTTTTTACTGCTGCCCTGTTCGATGATGTGCAGGGCGAGGGCATGAAAGGTTCGGGCGGTAATCGCCTGGGTTTGCAGGCGAGACTGAATTCGCTCGTTCATTTCTGCCGCCGCCTCGCGTCCAAAGGCCAGCAGTAAGATTTGGTCGGCGGTGGCGTCACCGTGACGCAGTAGCCAGCCAGCTCGCGCCACCAGCACCGAGGTTTTACCGCTACCGGCGCCCGCCAGTACCAGCACGGAGGACTCGCCGTTCACCACGGCCTCGGCCTGCGAGCGATTGAGCGGCGAGCTTTCCACCGTGGCAAAAAACGCAGCGTGTTGTTCGAGCATCCGCGCCGTCCAGTTGTGGTTGCGCGCCCGACGTTTCTCTTCACCTTCGCGAAGCCATGCCCGGCACAGAGCGTAGTCGGCGGCGCAGGCAGGAAAACTCTCCAGCCTGGCCAGCGGTAGCGGCAGCGCGCTCAGCGTGTCTTCAATCTGCTGCTGTAACGCCGGCAGATCGCGACGTGAGAGCCACGCGCCCTGGCTGTCCAGTGCGCGTAGCTTATCGCCCTGGGCCGTCAGCACGCCGGCGCTGACCTCGCTCATCTCGTCGCTCCACTGCTGCCAGACCCGCTGGAAATAGTGATAAAAGCGCTGCGTTTCCTGCCATTCGGTGCCGTGCAGACGCACCACTTTGCCATCCGGGAGAGTAAACTCCAGCTCTCCCCATACCATACCGCGCTTGCAGGCGACAGAGATCAACTGATTAAACGGAATCAGGTATTCGTGTCGCGGGCCGCTGACTTCAACGCCGGCGCTGAGCAGTCGCACGCGATTGTAGGGGTGTTGCGCCAGATGTTTACCCAGTGACGTTGCGTTGAGTTCCATATCGGCCTGTCTGAAGGAAAAGGATCACCGCTTCAGTGTAACCTTCACAAGATTCGCGCTCCAGCCTAAAAAAACGTTACAATCTTCAGATGATAAGCCATTAATGAGGGCCCGCCTGCATGCGCACCGTGTTGAATATTCTGAACTTCGTGTTAGGTGGTTTTTTGACCACGCTGGGCTGGCTGCTCGCCACGCTGGTGAGCATCGTGCTCATTTTTACACTGCCCCTGACTCGCTCCTGCTGGGAGATTACCCGCCTGTCGCTGCTGCCGTTTGGTAACGAGGCCATTCACGTCGATGAACTCAACCCGGCGGGAAAAAATGCCCTGATCAGCGGCGGCGGCACCGTACTGAACATTTTTTGGTTTTTGCTGTTTGGCTGGTGGCTCTGTCTGGTGCACATCAGCGCCGGTATTGTTCAGTGCATCAGCCTGATTGGCATCCCGGTTGGCATCGCCAATTTTAAGATCGCGGCGATTGCCCTGTGGCCGGTCGGCCGTCGGGTGGTACCGGTTGAAGTGGCACAGGCGGCGCGCGCACGCAACGCACGTGACCGTTTTCGTTAACCTGACACCAAACGCAGATGTCCACATTATCCTGGCAACTTCGCCGCGCTGCGCTGAATAGTGCGGTGCTTTACTATTTACGCATCTTCTTTGCCCTGCTGGGTAGCGTTGGCGGTGCCTGGCTCTCGGGTCAGATTGCCTGGACCATCCCGCTGACGCTCGGGGTCGTGGCCGCGGCGCTCGCCGATCTGGACGACCGCCTGACCGGCCGCCTGCGCAACCTGGTCATTACCCTGATCTGCTTTTGCATCGCCTCGGTGTCGGTCGAGTGGCTGTTTAACTGGCCGCTGGCGTTTATCGTCGGTCTGGCGCTGTCCAGCTGGGGATTTATCCTGCTCGGCGCACTGGGACAGCGCTACGCCACCATCGCCTTTGGCGCGCTACTGATTGCTGTCTATACCATGCTGGGTATTCATCTGTTTGCCCAATGGTATTTGCAGCCGGCGCTGCTACTGACCGGAGCCATCTGGTATAACCTGCTAACGCTCTGCGGGCACCTGCTGTTTCCGATTCGACCGCTGCAGGAAAATCTTGCCCGCTGTTGGCAGCAGCTGGCGCTGTATCTCGATGCCAAAGCTACGCTGTTTGATCCGGATGCGCCCGATGAGGATGATAGCGCACTGGTGGACGTCGCAATGGCCAACCGCGAGCTGGTCAGCACGCTCAATCAAACCAAAGCGTCGATTCAGTCCCGCCTGCGCGGCGACCGCGGCCAGCGCGGCACTCGCCGCACGCTGCACTACTATTTCGTCGCGCAGGATATCCACGAGCGCGCCAGCTCCGCCCACGTGCGCTATCAGCAGCTGCGCGCTGATTTCCGCTTCACCGATATCCTGTTTCGCTTTCAGCGCATCCTGAATATGCAGGCTGCCGCGTGTCGCCAGTTGGCGCACGCGCTGCTGGTCCGCGAACCCTATCAACACAATCCGCGCTTTGAGCGCAGTTTTAGCCACTTACAGGACGCGCTGGCACAGCTGAAAGCCGCCAATCCCAGCCGCAGCGGGATCCAAGCCCTGGAGTTTCTGCTGCACAACCTGCAGGCAATCGACGCCCAGCTGGCCACCATCGAAACCGAACAGCTGGAGGCGCTTCCCGAGAGCGAAGAGCATCGCCTGTCCAGTGAGGGACTCACCGGCTGGCACGATATTCGGCTGCGGCTGAGCCGCCACCTGACGCCGCAGTCGCCGCTGTTCCGCCACGCGACGCGGATGTCACTGGTACTCTGCGTGGGCTACGCAGTGATACAGTTGACCGGCCTGCAGCACGGCTACTGGATCCTGCTGACCAGCCTGTTTGTCTGCCAGCCTAACTACAGTGCCACGCAGCGGCGACTGGCCCTGCGCATTTTGGGTACGCTGGCCGGGGTGGCACTCGGCCTGCCGCTGCTGTGGCTGGTGCCGTCGGTTGAGGGACAGCAGATCCTGATCATCGTTACCGGCGTACTGTTTTTCGCTTTTCGCACCGTACAGTACGCTCACGCGACGCTGTTTATCACGCTGCTGGTGCTGTTCTGTTTCAATTTGCTCGGAGAGGGGTTTGAAGTGGCCCTGCCGCGGGTGATTGATACCCTGATTGGCTGTGCTATCGCCTGGATGGCGGTCAGTTGGATCTGGCCCGATTGGAAGTTTCGCCAGCTGCCGGCGGTGCTCAATCGGGCGCTTAGCGCCAACTGCCGCTATCTCGATGCGATTCTGGTGCAGTACCACCAGGGGCGGGATAATCGTCTCGACTACCGCATAGCCCGTCGCGATGCGCACAACAGTAACGCAGAATTTGCGTCAGTTGTGGCCGGTCTGGGAGCGGATAAGCGCGTGGAAGAGAGCATTAAAGAGCGGGCCTTCGCCCTGCTGGCGCTGAACCACTCGCTGCTCAGCTACGTCTCCACGCTGGGCGCCCACCGCGAACAGATAGACCAGCCCGAGCTGCTGGCCTTACTGGATGAGGCGGTTTGTTACATTGATGGTGTGCTGGGTGAAGAGGTGGATGATGAACAGGCACACAGGCTGGTCAGCGAACTGGGCGACAAGATTCAGCGCGCCCTGGCCAGCAGCAGCGCTTCTGATGCGCCACTGATGCTGCAGCAGCTTGGACTGCTGGTGGCGCTGCTGCCGCGGATTGTTACCCTGCGAAAAAATCTGCCCTCTCCCACCTGAATGGCGCTAGCGTTAGGGGCCAGGCGGAGATTCATGCAGGCCCGGTCGCCGCGGGGCGGCGATCGCCTGCTGATACCACTGCGTCAGTTCACTGACCACCTCACCTGGCAGCGCCGCACGGTGCTGACCGCTGATCGCCCCCTGCAGCGCGAGCAGCGTATTGATACCCAGCTGCGGATTTGACTGATGCAGTCGCAGCCAGCTGCGTTTAGCGCCGAGCTCGCGCAGCGCGTCGATGGTGTTGATGCCCACCTCACTGAGCCGCTGGGCCATTTTCAGCCCCATATTGGGCAGATCTTTGATTTGTCGGTTGCGCTGGCGCTGCAGTGCCTCTTTTTTCAGCCCGTTCAGCGATAGCCGGGACAGGGCAAGCAGCGTATCCGGCTGCTGCCACAGATACTCATCTACCTGATAATAATTCAGCTGTACGGGCACGCCCCGCTTGCGGAAAATGAGCGGCGTCATTTTACGCTCGCGAAACCACGGCTGGGTCTCTTCACACGCTCGCAGGTACAGCTCGCCTTCTGATACCACGGCGAAAACCCGCTTTTCTACCGACAGGCTGTAACCGCCAAACTGCGTGCGCGTCTCCACTTTACCCAATGCGGCCAGACAGCGACGCGACTGTGCAATACGATCCCTGGATTCCATACTACGTTCTCCTTTTGTATGTAAGAGCATGAATGTTCGTCAGTTCCCTCTAACTCGAAAACATAATGAATCTCGGTAAACGCATCAATCACTATCCATCCGGAAACGGCAATTGTGTTGATAATTTGCGAGGCACTTTCAAAAACAGATTGATCTTTGCGCACACAGCCTATACTGTACATCCATACAGTTAACACTATGAGCGATCACTTATGCATACTCATCACTCACACCGTCAGCCTGCTCCAACCACGCCTGCAGCCCCATCCTGCAAGCCGGCCACGTCACTCACGGGCAGAGGTTTAGTCAGCGAAGTGATTTATCATCCGCAGCGGCCGGGTATCTCGCAGATGCTGCTACTGCCGCTGTTGCAGCAGTTGGCCCACCAGTCACGCTGGCAACTCTGGCTTACCCCTCCGCATAAACTGCGTCGCGAATGGTTTGAGCAGGCGGGCCTTAACGTCGGCAAAGTGATGCAGCTCCCGCAGGAGAGTGCCGCAGGCATCAATTCCATTGATGCGATGATTAAAGCGTTAAAAACCGGTAATTTCAGCGTGGTACTGTGCTGGATAGATGGGGATATTTCACCTCAGGCGCGGCAGGATTTAGACGATGCCGCCGCAACAGGGGGGAGTTTAGGGTTGATTATGCGCCCCCATCCCGGGGATGCGGAGCATGACAGACCCCTCAATGCCGCAATAATTCAGTCTGTTTTGTATCATTAAGTAAAAATTTCGAACGCTCTGAGCCCGCGTGCGGGCTGATTAAAAAATAGGCAGCGCGCCCGCGACTGGCGCGTGGGATAAGGGTTTTCGCCCTGGCACAGACTCCGCGGTATCGCTGAAAGTTCCGCCGAAGATGTAATAAAATGTGTCTACCCGGCTAAATTTTTGACACTCCTCACGACATCTCACTTGTAAGTTTTCTACTACGTTGTAGACTTTAGTTCGCCAGGGTGCTCTATAACCTCATCATGTTGAGAGAGTCACAATGCAGAGCGTGCAACCCGGCGAAGGATTACAACCAAGAGCTCACATTGAGCTCCTTGCCTATTTTGGATGATAACGAGGCGCAAAAAATGAAAAAGACAGCTATCGCAGTTGCAGTGGCACTGGCTGGCTTCGCTACCGTAGCGCAGGCCGCTCCGAAAGACGACACCTGGTATACCGGTGGTAAACTGGGCTGGTCTCAGTACCACGACAAAGGTTACTACGGTAACGGTTATCAGGACAACGACGGCCCGAGCCACGAAAATCAGCTGGGCGCTGGCGCATTCCTGGGTTACCAGGCTAACCCGTACCTGGGCTTCGAGCTGGGCTACGACTGGCTGGGCCGTATGCCGAACAAAGGCGAGCGCGTAAACGGCGCGTTCAAGGCTCAGGGCATTCAGCTGGCCGCTAAACTGGGCTATCCGATCACTGACGATCTGGATATCTACACCCGTCTGGGTGGTATGGTTTGGCGTGCTGATGCTACCCAGCAGGTTGTTGGCGGTAACCGCATCAGCGATCACGACACCGGCGTTTCTCCGCTGGCGGCCGTGGGCGTTGAGTACGCACTGAACAAAAACTGGGCAACCCGTCTGGACTACCAGTGGGTGAACAACATCGGTGACGCTGGTACCGTAGGTGCGCGTCCTGATAACAGCATGCTGAGCGTTGGCCTGTCCTACCGCTTCGGTCAGGACGACGCAGCTCCGGCTCCGGCTCCGGCTCCGGCACCGGCTCCGGTTGTACAGACCAAGCGCTTCACCATGAAGTCTGACGTCCTGTTCACCTTCAACAAAGCGACCCTGAAGCCGGAAGGCCAGCAGGCGCTGGACCAGCTGTACTCTCAGCTGAGCTCCATGGATCCGAAAGACGGTTCTGTCGTGGTTCTGGGCTACACCGACCGCATCGGTTCTGAAGCTTACAACCAGAAACTGTCTGAGAAACGTGCTCAGTCCGTGGTGGATTACCTGATCTCCAAAGGTATCCCGGCTAACAAAATCTCCGCACGTGGCATGGGTGAATCTAACCCGGTCACCGGCAACACCTGTGACAGCGTGAAGGGCCGTGCTGCTCTGATCGACTGCCTGGCACCGGATCGTCGCGTTGAGATCGAAGTTAAAGGCATCAAAGACGTTGTTACTCAGCCGGCGGCTTAAGTAATCACGTTGTGATGATAAAAAAACCCCGCTCAGGCGGGGTTTTTTATTGGCCCACAGGCCAGTCGCTCTCGCGCACCGCGATGCCGCGCGCAGGGCGGTCAATGCTAGCCGTCGGTTCCCGGCTTACCCAGAATGGCTTTTAAATCCTGCTTCAACGTCGACATTTGGCTGGCGTACTGCTCTTTGCGTTCCGCGTCTTCAATAAGCTGGACGATAGTTTCCGATAGCGTACTGTCGCGACGCTGGGCCAGCCCGGCCAGTCTCTGCCAAACCAGATACTCCAGATCGATCGACTTTTTACGCGTGTGTTGATGTTCTGCGTTAAAATGCCGCTTACGTCGGGCGCGAATGGTTTGTTTCATCCGATTCACCAGCGCCGGATTCATGTGTTGATCAATCCAGCGCGTCACCTCGGTGGGGCGGTTTTCCATCGCCAGCAGTGCTTCTACCGCATCCTGGGCAGCACTCAGTTCGAGATAGCGGGTAATGCGCTCACCTTCCCGATGCTTTTTTACCAGATACTTCCACTTCCAGCCGCATTCAAGATTTTCAAGTTGCTGATATTTCATCTTGATCCCTTCGTGACCCCGTAACCAGCTAAGAATAACAGCTTTTTTGTCTGCTGCCGCCCCAAAAATCGGGGCCTGGACCCCGCTGAAGCGTCCTGATTGAACAAAACCCGTGCTACGATGCGTACCTGCCTGAAATCCTGTATAATCGACGACTTTACTAATTCAGAAAAATACGATTATTTTGCGCGATAAAAGACTTGAATGGCAGTCTCTGTTACCCGATACCGACGTCCTTGATGCGTGCTTCCAGCCGCCATGGAACGGAGCAGACATTGATAACGTGGCGGCGGTACAACCTCGCCTGTTACAGAGCCTGAACCAGCTACAACGCACCGCGGCACCCTTTCCGCTGCTGCTGATAAAATGTGCAGAGCACCGTGATGCCCACGCTCTGCTCAAGCCGATTCTGGCCGCCACGGCGCCCGCCAGCTCCGTACCGTGCGGCGGTACCTACGAGTGGGACGGCGCCGCCTTCCGGTTTACCGCCGCCGCTCGCGGTAGCGCCGGCGAGTTTATCGCCCCCCGTGGAACGATTCAGTACGCTGACTGGATTGAAGAGGCGCAGCTGTTCGGTTACGCACGTCCTACGCCGCAGGGCTACCACCTGCAGCCCGGTCTGTTACACCGCGCCAACGGCGGCACCTTGATCCTCTCGATTCGCGCGCTGATGGCGCAGCCACGGCTGTGGCTGCGCCTGCGCGAAGCGGTTGCTCAACAGCAGTTCGTCTGGCTGTCCCCGGACGAGCGGCGACCGCTGCCGGTAGAGATCGCCCCCATGCCGCTGCACATCCGGCTGATCCTGACCGGCGATCGCGACGCGCTCGCCGACTTTCAGGAGTCAGAACCGGAGCTGGCGGCAGTGGCCATCTACACGGAATTCGAAGATGACCTGCTACTGGCGGACGAGGATACTGCGTCCGCCTGGTGCCAGTGGATACATACTCTGGCACACTGGCAGCAGCTGCCGCCCATTGCCCCCGATTTCTGGCCGGTACTGCTGCGCGAAGGCGTCCGCTACACCGGCGATCAGGCAATTTTGCCGCTGGCACCGGCGTGGATACTGCGCCAGCTGCGCGATACGCTTCAGGCCGGTGAGGCCCTGAACGGTGAAGCGCTGCGGCTGGCACTGGCCACCCGGGAGTGGCAGGAGAGCTACCTGAGCGAACGTATCCGCGACGATATCTTACTGGAGCAGATCCGCATTGAGACCGAGGGGGACGCCATTGGCCAGGTCAACGGCCTGTCGGTGGTCGATTTTCCGGGTCACCCCCGACCGTTTGGTGAACCCAGCCGTCTGAGCTGCGTGGTGCACGTTGGTGACGGGGAGTTTCACGACGTCGAGCGCAAAGCCGAACTGGGCGGAAACATTCACGCCAAGGGCATGATGATCATGCAGGCCTATCTGATGGCCGAACTGGAGCTGGAACAACAGCTGCCCTTCTCCGCTTCGCTGGTATTTGAGCAATCTTATGCCGAAATCGATGGCGACAGCGCGTCGCTGGCGGAGCTCTGTGCGCTGATCAGCGCACTGGCGCAGCAGCCGCTGCGCCAGTCGATTGCGGTTACCGGCTCGGTCGATCAGTTTGGCCGCGTGCAATCCGTTGGCGGCCTGAATGAAAAGATTGAAGGATTTTTCCGTATCTGCCAGCAGCGGGAGCTTACCGGCCAACAGGGCGTTATTCTCCCGGCCAGCAACGTGCGCCAGCTCTGTCTGGCCGACGATGTGGTGGATGCCGTACGCGAAGGCCATTTTCATCTGTGGGCCGTGGAACAGGTGGATGACGCCATCGCGCTGCTGACGGATCAGCCCTGGCGCGCCGATGAGGGCCAGCCCTCGCTGCTGGCGACCATTCAGGAGCGTATTACGCAAATCAGCCAGCAAGATCCGCGGCCGCGCCCGTGGCCCCTGCGCTGGCTAAACTGGTTTAACCAGAACTGATCGGAGTTGTTCAGCGTACAGCTGTTAGCTAATCTCCAGGGTTCATTAAAAAAAGGCTTTGAAAACATGTCCGAGAAAGATCGTAAATCGTCTTACGCGAAAGAAGACCTTATCGCCTCCGGCCGCAGCGAGCTGTTCGGCGCTGGCGGCCCGCCGCTGCCGTCTGGCAATATGCTGATGATGGATCGCATCGTTCAGATGTCCGAGACCGGCGGTCTGTTTGATAAAGGCTACGTGGAAGCCGAGCTGGATATTCGCCCTGACCTGTGGTTCTTCGACTGCCACTTTATTGGCGATCCGGTCATGCCCGGCTGCCTCGGCCTCGATGCCATGTGGCAGCTGGTTGGTTTCTATTTAGGCTGGCTGGGAGCAGAGGGCAAAGGCCGCGCGCTGGGCGTGGGCGAGGTCAAGTTCACCGGCCAGGTACTGCCTACCGCCAAAAAAGTGACTTATCGCATCCACTTTAAACGCGTCATTAACCGCAAGCTGGTGATGGGTGTGGCCGATGGTGAAGTGCTGGTGGATGGTCAGGTTATCTACAACGCAACCGACCTGAAAGTGGGCCTGTTTAAAGACACCAGCGCATTTTAATGTCCGGAAGCAACCGGAAGCACAATGCAAACCTCCGCCGCGGCGGAGGTTTTTTTGACATGAACACAGTGGATCAGGCAAATACCGTCCTGTCTTCCATGGCCTGTCGCCAACCTCCCAGCCAGTGGGAGCGGCTCTCAAGGGTCTGATAGGGACACATCTCTTTAGAGCGTCCGCTGATACCCGCCTGATAACCTTTCGAATGTGCCCGTTCCAGGCGATCGCGTTTCTGTCTCTTCATGCCTCTTTTCCCTCTTCTTCGGTCTGAGTGAATCTGGTGGAAAGAAAACAGTGATTACTTCCTGAGCAACCACGCTTAAGATCTACCTCCTCTGGACACAAAGATCAATGCGCAATCGTCATAAGCATGTCATAAATGTGAGGCAGGAGACAGCGTTCTCCTAACCGGTTGAAAGGGCACATTGTTTTATAACAGCATGATTAACAATAAAAAAATCGCCAGCCCCCGGCAGACTGCTCTACCGCGGTGGCCCGGCGACTCACACATTTATGCACATTTGTTGCGTAAACTTTACGCCATCAGGGTGGCCCCACCGGCGATGAGATCGATGCGCGCGCGATATCGCGCGCAATCTGCTGCCATCCCTGACCCAGGGTGGCCACCAGGGCATCATAGCCATCTTCCTGCTGCGGTAGCGTCAGGCTGAACGGCTGTTTTATCCAGCGCCCCTGCTGTTGCAATAGCCACTCGCCGCTGATCACCGCATAGCCATCATAGCGCCCCTGAAAGCCGGTAACGGTAACGTTAACCGTATCGTGCTCGCCGAGCACCGTGCCGGTCACCAGCCTGCCGGGGAGCATCGCACTGAGGTTGCTGATCAGGGTCTGCTTCAGCATCTGGTCCAGCGGGCTGGCCCACTGGTTGTTTTGCGCCAGCGTATAGCGAACCTCGCTGGTTTGAAACGCCACGCTGTTCCCCGCCAGATAATCGGGTACCGTTACCTGCTCTATCCACAGGCTGCGCGCCGCCGCCGGCGACTGGTTCACCCCGATAGAGACACTGGCTGCCGGCAGCTGATAATAGCGCGTTTCCGGCGTGCTGCTACAGGCCGCTACCAGCATGACGGTTGCGACAGGCCACCATTTGATCATTGTTTTGCCCTCTTCGGCTGCGGATCCTTGCCTTGCGGCGCTTCAAATACCAGAGCATTACTCTTGTTATTCAGGGTGCGCAGGACCGGCTGCAGCTCGCGCAGGACCTGATCCAGCCGCTGCATATCGCCAACCAGCTTGCTGTAAGCCGGTGAGCCTGGCTGGAAGCCTTTCATACTGCGGTTCAGCTCGTGCAGCGTCTGCTGCATATCCTGCGGCAGCGCCTTCATCGCCGGGCTGGCGGTGATTTGGTTAACGCTGTCGAGAGTTTTCTGTAGCTCACGCAGCGTACGCTGACTTTCTGCCAGCGTCGACGTCGCCTGATTGATCATCGGATTAAGCGGCAGCGCGTTGATTTTATCCAGCGCATCCATCAGTTTCTGCTGAATCTGGCTCAGTCCACCGCTCACGGTCGGGATGATCTCATAGCCCGCCAGCGCGCCCGGACCAGTATAAGGTTTAGCCTTTTCGTAGAAATCCAGGTCAATATAGAGCGAGCCGGTCAGCAAGTTGCCGGTTTTTAACGACGCCCGCAGGCCACGCGCTTTTGCCTCTTTCAGATGCTGCTCGAAGTCAAAATTCTTGCCGAGGTACGCTCTGAAGCGATCAGGTTCGATACGGATAAGCACTGGGATACGGTAATCATTATCCAGCTTCTGCGAGATCCCCTCGAGCCGCACCGGCACCTGCGCTACGGTCCCCAGACGAATACCGCGAAACTCTACCGGCGCTCCCGCCTGCAGACCGCGCACCGATTCGCTAAAGAACAGCAGATAGTCGCGATGCGCGGTATAGAGTGAATCCTGAATACTGCGCTGATCGTCAAACAGACGATATTGGGCATTATTTTCCACCGGCTTGCCGAGGTCAAAGCCCTTCGGCACATCAAAGCTGACGCCACCGCTAAACAGCGTAGTCAGGCTGCCCATTTCAACGCGCATTCCGGAAGAGGACATTTCAACAGCAATCCCACTGTCTTTCCAGAAGCGGACGTTGGTGGTGATCAGGCTGTCGTAAGGCGCGGCGATAAACAGCTGATAGCGCATCGCGCGGCGGGTAGGATCGAAGGTGCTGGTTTCCACGGAGCCCACGCGATAACCGCGGAACAGCACCGGGTCGCCCGGATTAAGCTGGCCGGCCTTCTCACTGTCGAGCACAATACGGATCCCTTTGGCATCCGGCGGCGCCAGCGGGGGAGAATCCAGCAGCTGGTAGTGCCCCGGCGCCTCACCCTTTGCGCCGGGCTGCAGTTCAATATAGGCCCCGGACAGCAGCGTGCCGAGCCCGGTGACCCCTTCCCGGCCAATGGTGGGCTTGACGACCCAAAACACACTGTCACCGTGCAGCAGTTTTTCCATGCCCGAGTTCAAACGCGCTTTAATTTTTACATGGTGCAAATCGTCTGACAGCTCAGCGCTTTCAACGATGCCCACGTCTACGCTGCGGCTTTTGATGGCGGTTTTCCCCCCCTCAATGCCCTCGGCATTGGTGGTTATCAGCGTGACTTCTGGTCCCTGGTGGCTGTAGTGCCAAAACAGGATCCAGGCGCCAATCAGCACGGTAACGATGGGGAAAATCCACACCGGTGACCACCGTTTGATGGTCTCAACTTTAGCAACGCCCTGGTTATTGTCCGTCAACGCCAGACTCCTTATGTTTTACATCACTTACCCGATCCCACGTCAGCCGCGGATCGAAGGTCATCGCGGCGAACATCGTGAGGATCACCACCAGCGCGAACAGCAGCGCGCCGGGCGCCGGATAGATACTCATTAATCGGCCAATTCTTACCAGTGCCGACAGCACGGCAATCACAAATACGTCGATCATCGACCAGCGGCCAACAAATTCCACGACCTCATACAGCAGGTGCATTTTTTCACCGTCGCGCTGGCCTCGCCCGTCGGCATTCCAGCATAGCCAGGCAATCGCAATCATTTTCAGGGACGGCACCATAATACTGGCGATAAAGATAACCAGCGCCACCGGCCAGGAGCCGTCGCTCCAGAGCAGCACCACGCCGGACATGATTGTCGATCCCATGCTGTTACCGAGCGCTTCGGTTATCATGATAGGCAACAGATTAGCCGGTATGTAGAGCATTACCGAGGTCAGCAGCAGCGCCAGCGTCCACTGCAGGCTGTGTTTCAGTCGGGCGTGGCCGCGCGTGCCGCAGCGCGGACATACCGTCTGCTGCGCCGGCAAGATCGCCGTGCAGCAGCGACAGGAACGCAGCCCCTGTCGAAGCCCGCTGCGCCCCGCCTGCGGTGCCTGGTTGAGCGCCGGCAGCGGCGCCACCCGCGCCCACAGTGAGCGTCGATCAATACACTGAAAGGCGCGCAGCTGCAGCACGCAGAACAGACACCAAGGAATAAAGCTGCTACCCACGCCAATATCGCCGTAGGCCATCAGCTTGACAAAGCTCACCAGAACGCCAGCGAGAAAAATCTCCGCCATGCCCCAGGTTTTCAGTTGGAACAGCACCCGCGCCAGCTGGCGCTGCAGTGCTGCCGGCAGCGTTATCCGATTCACCAGCAGCAGGATCGCCAGCATGCAAAACGCCGGTACTCCCTGCACAAACAGCAGAAACAGCGTCGCCAGGCTGCTGTAATCGTCGCCCACCATCACCTGCGGGATCTGCATCAGTGTAATTTCGCTGCTGAGGCCGCGCACCCGCATATTAACGAACGGGAACAGATTGGCCAGCAGCAGCATAAACAGCGCCGCCAATGCATAGGCGGTCGGACGGGTACGCGGCGCGTGCCAGCGACTGACCAGCGTGGTATGACAGCGCGGGCAGCGGGCTTTGCTGCCCGGCGCAATCTCTGGCAACTGTGTCATCAGATCGCACTGCGGGCAGAGCATCCAGTGTTCTGTTCGATGTGATGAACACATAGTGTCTTAACGTCTCCGGTTACTGACTCTGTTTGAGTGACTCCAGGTATTCCCAGCGTTCAAACGCCGTCTCCAGCGCCTGTTCGGCTTCACTCAGCGCATCCAGCACCGGCTGCGTGAGGTCATGGCTTTGGCTGAAGAAATCGGCATCGGACATCTGCGCCTGCAGCGCAGCAATCTGCTCCTCCAGCTGCTCCAGCTGCTGCGGCAGCTGTTCCAGTTCGCGCTGTAGATTATAGCTCAGCTTCGCCGCCGGCTTTTTGGCCGGCTCGCTGCGCGTCGGGGCGGGTTTCTCCGCTTCCCCCAGGGTCGCTTTCGTCGGCTGACGCAGGGCACTCCAGGCCTGACGCTGCTGTTGGGCATCGTGATAGCCACCGACAAAATTACCAATATTGCCTGCACCATCGAAGATCCAACATTCGGTTACGGTATTATCGACGAACTGACGATCGTGGCTCACCAGCATCACCGTCCCCTGGTAATCCTCAATCAGCTCTTCGAGCAGCTCCAGCGTTTCGACATCCAAATCATTTGTCGGTTCATCCAGAATCAATAAGTTACTGGGCTTGAGGAACAGGCGCGCCAGCAGCAGACGGTTACGCTCACCGCCGGACAGGGCGCGCACCGGCGTCATTGCGCGCTTCGGATGGAACAGAAAATCCTGCAGGTAACCCAGCACGTGCCGCGGCTTACCGTTGACCAGAACTTCCTGTTTGCCTTCGGCCAGGTTATCCATCACCGTGCGGTCCGGATCCAGTTCGGCGCGGTGCTGATCGAAGTAGGCGACTTCCAGTTTGGTCCCGCAGTGGACGCGCCCGCTGTCGGCCTGTAGCTGCCCAAGCATCAACTTAAGTAGCGTAGTTTTGCCGCAGCCGTTAGGACCCACCAGCGCAATCTTATCGCCGCGCTGAACCTGAATGCTAAAGTTGCGCACCAGCGTACGGTCTGCGATCGCGTAATTCACCTGCTCCAGTTCAAAGACGATTTTGCCGGAGCGGCTCGCCTCTTCCACCTGCATTTTCGCTTTGCCCATCACTTCACGGCGTTCGGCGCGCTCGCGACGCAGGGCCTTCAGCGCCCGCACCCGCCCTTCGTTACGGGTTCGTCGCGCTTTGATCCCCTGGCGGATCCACACTTCCTCTTGCGCCAGTTTGCGGTCAAATTCAGCGTTCTGCAGCTCTTCTACCCGCAGCGCTTCCTCTTTCCCCAGCAGGTACTGTTCATAATCTCCCGGCCAGGACACCAGCTTTCCGCGATCGAGATCGACGATGCGCGTAGCCATATTGCGTATAAATGCGCGATCGTGAGAGATAAAAATAATGCTGCCGGTGAACGTTTTGAGGAACCCTTCCAGCCAGTCAATGGTTTCGATATCGAGGTGGTTAGTCGGCTCATCGAGCAGTAGCACCCGCGGATTGCTGACCAGCGCGCGCGCCAGCGCCGCTTTACGCAGCCAGCCACCGGAGAGCGATGACAGCGCCGCATCGGCATTCAGTCCGGTTTTCTCCAGTACGTCACTGATGCGGCTGTCGAGCTGCCACAGGTTCTGATGATCGAGGATCGCCTGCAGGCGCGCCATTTCGTTCAGGTTCTTTTCGCTGGGATCGTCCATCACCGTGTGGGAGATGGCGTGGTAAGCCTTCAGGATCTCCGCCTGCTCGGCCACCCCTTCGGCAACAAAGTCATATACGCTGCCGGCGACGTTGCGCGGTGGATCCTGCTGCAGGCGCGCCACAATCAGATCCTGTTCGTAAATGATGCGGCCATCATCCAGTGGCTGTTCGCCATTGATGATTTTCATTAGCGTCGATTTGCCGGCGCCGTTGCGGCCTACCAGGCAGACGCGCTCGTTTTCTTCGATATGCAGCTCGGTGTGGTCGAGCAGTGGCGCATCGCTAAATGAGAGATACGCTCCGTGGATACTGATTAACGACATTCTGTTATTCCTTACCGGCGTGCGTAATCAGCCAGCAATTGTGAATTTGACGGTTGCGGGCAAAATCTGGCGACAGCGTATTGGCGGTGATCTCCTGCGCCTGCAGGCCCAGCCCGGCCAGTCCGGCGCTGTCTAATTTAAAGCCGCGTTTGTTGTTGGAAAACATAATGGTGCCCCCCTTACGCAGCAGCCGTTTGAGATCGCGCATCAGCTGCAGGTGGTCGCGCTGCACGTCAAAGCTGGCTTCCATCCGCTTGGAGTTCGAGAAGGTCGGCGGATCGATAAAGATCAGATCAAACTGTTCGTCGCTCTCCGTCAGCCAGTTGAGGCAGTCAGCCTGAATCAGCCGGTGCGCCCGCCCGGTCAGGCCATTCTGCCGCAGGTTGCGTTCCGCCCACTCAAGATAGGTGCGCGACATATCGACGGTGGTGGTTGAGCGCGCCCCGCCGAGACCGGCGTGCACGCTGGCGCTGCCGGTGTAGGCGAACAGATTCAGGAAGTCTTTCCCGCGACTCATGCTGCCCAGCATCTGTCGGGCGATGCGGTGGTCAAGAAACAGGCCGGTATCAAGGTAATCCGTCAGGTTCACCCACAGCTCGGCGCCGTACTCTTTGACCAGGAAAAACTCGCCCTTTTCACCCAGCTTTTGATACTGGCTTTTGCCCTTTTGCCGCTCGCGGGTTTTGAGTACCAGTCGGTTAGCGGGCAGTTCCAGCACGGCGAGCGTGGCGGCAATCACGTCAAACAGGCGCTGACGCGCTTTTAGCGGGTCGATGGTTTTCGGCGGAGCGTACTCCTGGATCACCACACACTCCCCGTAGCGGTCAACCGCCACGTTGTACTCCGGCAGATCGGCATCATACAGGCGATAGCTCTCAATGCCGGACTGACGCGCCCATTTATCCAGCTTCTTCCTGTTTTTACGCAGGCGGTTCGCGTAATCTTCAGCGATCTGCGCGCTGCCGCCCTGGGGATGGGCCGCCAGCTGATAGTTTTTTTGCACGCAGTCCAGCGGACCATTTTTCGCTTTAAACTGCCGTTCGGCGCGCAGCTGCAGACAGTTGAGCAGATCCGCAGAGGCGCTAAACAGCGACAGCGACCAGCCGCCAAAATGCTGCTTCAGCAGCCGGCCCAGCTGGCTGTGCAGCGCAATCAGCGCCGGTTCGCTCTCCAAACGCTCGCCGTACGGCGGGTTGCTGATCACGGTTCCGCAGGGGCCTTCCGGCAGCGGATTGCTCAGCTTCAGTACATCCTGCTGGGTGACGGTAATCAGCGGCTCCAGCCCCGCGCGGCGCAGGTTAGCGCGCGCGCGGTCGATCACCCGTGAATCGTTATCGTAGCCGTAGAAGCGGGAGGTAGTCTGCTGCCGCCCGCGCTTTGCGCGCACCTGCGCTTCAGTTTTCACCTCGTTCCACAGCGCCGCATCGTGTTGTTGCCAGGCCAGAAAGCCCCAATGCTCGCGAAACAGGCCCGGCGCACGATCGCTGGCGATCATCGCCGCCTCAATCAGCAGCGTGCCGGAGCCGCACATCGGATCCACCAGCGGCGTGCCCGGCTGCCAGCCGGAGCGCAGCACGATGGCGGCGGCCAGATTCTCTTTCAGCGGCGCCTGGCCCGTCTGCTGGCGATAGCCGCGCTGATGCAGGCCCTCGCCGCTCAGATCCAGCGCAATGCTGGCGGTATCTTTATTCAGCCAGACGTTGACGCGAATATCGGGCTGCTCACGATCAACATCCGGCCGCGGCAAATTTTTACGGGTGAACGCGTCAACGATAGCATCTTTCACCTTCAGGGCGCCGTACTGACTGTTGCGGATCACCTCATTGGTCCCGCTAAAATGCACGGCGAAGGTGTGCTCCGGGCTGAACATCTCCGTCCAGTCTATCGCCTGCACGCCCAGATAGAGATCCAAATCGCTGTACACGCCGCACTCGGTCAGCGGCAGCAAAATACGCGAGGCCAGCCGGCTCCACATCAGGCTTTGATACAGTAAACGGTTATCTCCCTGATAGTGTACCCCTCCCTGTACCACCTGACAGGCAGTTGCGCCCAACGCTTCCAGCTCAGTTTTCAACAGCTCTTCGAGCCCACGCGCCGTACTGGCAAACAGAGAATTCATAACATCACACACCGTTCAGGGAAAATTGTCGCGCATTATAGCCAATCCCACTCGCATGTCATAAAGTTAGCGGCATTTGTCCGATCTTTTTCCCGCACTGTCACGCAAGGAGCTCCGATGAAAACCCTGTCCCGCCTCGCTGTGTATCCGGTCAAATCCATGAAAGGCCTGCAGCTCACCTACGCGCAGGTCACCCTGAGCGGGCTGAGCAGCGATCGGGCTTTTATGGTGGCAGAGCCCGACGGCACTTTTATTACCGCCCGCCAGTTTCCGCAGCTGGTCTGCTTCACCCCGGTATTGACGCCGGAGGGGCTGCTGCTCGTGGCCCCGGACGGCAGCAGCACCCGGGTACGCTACGCCGATTTTCAGCCGGAACCCCGTGACAGCGAGGTATGGGGTAATCACTTCCCCTCGCGGGTGGCCCCGACGGCGGTCAACCAATGGCTGAGCGGATTTTTTCCCCGGCCGGTTGAGCTGCGCTGGACCGGATTCGACTCTGCCAGGCGGGTAAAAAAGGTCCCGGAGGTGCCGCTGAGCTTTGCCGATGGCTATCCCTATCTGCTGGTGAACGAAGCCTCGCTGCGCGATCTGCAGCAGCGCTGCCCCGCCGGTGTGCAGATGAGCCAGTTCCGTCCCAATTTGATCATCAGCGGCGCACAGCCCTGGGAGGAAGATAGCTGGGCGGTGATCCGCATTGGCGAGCTGATTTTCGACGTCGCTAAACCCTGTAGCCGCTGCGTGCTGACTACCGTCAGCCCGACCCGCGGGCGTAAACATCCCACAGCCGAGCCGATGACGACGCTGCAGCGCTTTCGCCAGGCCCTCGACGGCAGTGGTGACATTGATTTCGGTATGAATCTGATCGCCCGCAGCAGCGGTGTCATTCACGCGGGCGACCGGCTGGAAGTCCTCAAAACCCGTCCGCCGCGCCCCTACGGCGGCAGCGAACCGGTAGAGACGCTGGCGGTTGACGCCGTGCGCGAGGCGACGGTGCGCATCACCTTTCAGGGCAAGACCTTTCACGGTAACAATCAGCAGATTTTGCTGGATCAGCTGGAGATGCAGGGGTTACGCATCCCTTACTCCTGCCGAGCGGGGATCTGCGGCAGCTGCCGCTTGCAGTTACTCGCCGGTGAGGTGACGCCGCTTAAACAAGGCGCGGTGGAAGGCGAGAGCCTACTCAGCTGTAGCTGTATACCGGCCGGAGACGTGACGCTGGCGTAGTCGGCGCATGCGCCGGCGGGATCAGACCGCCTGATCCAGCCGGGCGGCATCGGTAATCGGATGCAGGCGATCATTCATCACTTTGATCGCCTCCCCGAGGGTCATGTTTTTCCCCGCCAGGGTTAACTGCGGCTGGGCCAGCAGGCAAAGGGCCGCGGTGTCACTGCTCTCTACCACCAGCAGAGTGGCGATCTCGCCACTGTCGCAAAGCTGCACCTGAACCGCGTCCCCTTCATCGGGTAAATGGTGATGCCCGTGGGCGGTAAAGTGCCAGCTTTTCGGCATCAGCGGCTTCAGGAAACGCCGCGCCACCAGCGCATTCAGCACCAGTTCTGCCCGGTGCTGGCCGTGCATGCGCATCTGCCGGCAGCGCTCATCAAAGGTAAAGAACAGCGCCGCATCGTCGACGCAAAACCCGTTATCGTTAAAGGCATCGGGGGTCAGCATTTTACGGGAAAAACGCGAACGAAACAGCATGCCATCGGCCAGGTCCAGCATCATGCGATCGTGGTCGGCGTCATAATACCAGCGCCAGCTGTCGTCGGGTTTTATTTTCATTGGTTCGCCCTGCTAAGAAGACACAGTGTCATGAATGGCTCTCTCCCTGACAATCGGTTCGATCTGATTATTGACGGCGGGTTAAATCCCTGTCGCCATTCTCCCTGTCAGGGTGGGTAAAATATAAACGAGCCGGGCGCATAAATAAAGCCCCCGGCCCGGCATGGTGAAAAATGTATCAGAGATGGGTCACAATTTCTTTAATCAGCGGCGGGCCTTTATAAATAAAGCCGGAATATATTTGCACCAGCGTTGCGCCGGCGGCCATTTTTTCTCTCGCTGCGACTAATGAGTCAATGCCACCGACGCCAATAATCGGCAGTCGTCCCTGTAGCTCCTGCGCCAGCCGGCGAATCACCTCGGTGCTGCGTGACTGTACCGGACGGCCGCTTAATCCGCCCGCCTCGTCGCCATATTGCAAACCGCTAACCAGCGAACGATCGAGCGTGGTATTGGTTGCAATCACACCGTCAATATTATGGCGTACCAGGCTGTCAGCAATTTGGATCAATTCCTCTTCAGACAGATCCGGCGCGATCTTCACTGCCACAGGAACATATTTATCTTGCTGTTTATGCAGAAGATGCTGCTTAGCTTTGATCGCCGCCAGCAGAGAATCCAGCGCCTCACCATATTGTAAGGTGCGCAGTCCGGGGGTATTCGGCGAGGAGATATTGATCGCGATATAGCCGGCATGGGCATAGACTTTTTCCATACAAACTAAATAGTCCTCTTCACCGCGCTCCACCGGCGTGTCTTTGTTTTTACCGATGTTAATCCCGAGGATGCCGTTATAGCGCGCACGCTTAACGTTTTCTACCAGCGCCTCCACGCCGTGATTGTTAAACCCCATCCGGTTGATGATGCCCTCCGCTGCCGGCAGGCGAAACAGCCGTGGCTTATCGTTACCGGCCTGCGGCCGGGGAGTCACGGTGCCAACCTCAAGAAAACCAAAGCCCATTGCGGCAAAGGCATCCATGCATTCGGCATTTTTATCCAGGCCGGCGGCCAGTCCCAGCGGATTACGAAAGGTCAGCCCCATGCACTTCACCGGCTTTGACGGCAGGGTTTGACGCAGGCAGGCCTCCAGCGGCGTGCCGCTGATCCATTTCATCTGTTGAAAGCTAAGTTCGTGGGCGCGTTCCGGATCGAGTTGAAACAGCGCTTTTCTGACGAGGGGGTAAAGCATAACCACTCCTGAGTTCCCGAGGCGAGTCGGGGCGGTATTATCCGGCAAGACGCGAGCAAAAGGAAATGGCCTGCACTACTTTTCGCCCGCCTGCGGTCACTATTTTCACTGGTTGACTTTGATTAGCCATAAAAAGCATTTAAGCCTCGCCGCCCGCTCTGTCAGGATAGTTCCATGCGATATCAAATTCCTAACATCTATTCCATATTGTTATAAGGAGTCACCATGCGCGTCATTACGCTTGCCGGAAGCCCTCGCTTTCCCTCCCGCTCCACGGCGTTACTGAATGCCTGCCAACAGCGCCTGGAGCGGCGCGGCGTCGAGGTTACGCCGTGGAATCTGCATAACTTTGAGCCGGAAGATCTCCTCTATGCCCGCTTTGATTCACCGGCGCTGCAGGCGCTGAAGGTGGATTTGGCCGCCGCCGACGGTGTGATCGTCGCGACGCCGGTCTATAAAGCCTCCTTTTCTGGCGGGTTGAAAACGCTGCTGGACCTGCTCCCCGAGCGCGCACTGGAGCACAAGGTGGTGTTACCGCTGGCGACCGGCGGCACCGTCGCCCATATGCTGGCGGTCGATTATGCCCTGAAGCCAGTGCTTAACGCCCTGAAAGCACAGGAGGTGCTGCACGGCGTGTTTGCCGATGACAGCCAGATCACACATTACGATCGCACCCCGGAGCTGCAGCCCGGATTACTCCAGCGTCTTGACGCTTCGCTGGAGACCTTCTGGCAGGCACTGTCCCGCCGCCATCTTCCGCTGGCCGCCGCGGTCTGAACCAGGAGAGAAATGATGACATCATTACGTTTCACCGCGCTGTTTGCCACCCTGCTGCTGACCAGCATATCGCTGGTCAAGGCCGCCGAACCGGCGCCGGACTCGCTGCGCATCGGTTACCAAAAAGGGTCAGTGGCAATGTTATTGACCAAAGCGCACCGTCTGCTGGAAAAGCGCTACCCGCAGACCCAAATCAGCTGGATTGAGTTTCCGGCCGGCCCGCAGCTACTGGAGGCGCTGAACGTCGGCAGCGTTGATCTCGGCGGCACCGGCGATATTCCACCGCTGTTTGCCCAGGCGGCCGGTGCGGATCTGCTGTATGTCGGCGCCGAGCCGGCTAAACCGAAGGCCGAAGTGATCTTGGTCCCGGAAGCCAGCCCAATCCGCAACGTAGCGGATCTGAAGGGGCGTAAAGTCGCCTTTCAGAAAGGCTCCAGTTCACACAATCTGGTGCTGCGCGCGCTGCAGCAGGCCGGGCTGAGCTTCAGCGACATTCAACCGGTTTACCTGACGCCAGCCGATGCCCGGGCGGCGTTCCAGCAGCACAGCGTCGACGCCTGGGCCATCTGGGATCCGTTTTACTCGGCAGCGGTATTACAGGGGGATGCGCGGGTACTGATCGACGGCAGCCGGCTCAATCTGACCGGATCCTTCTATCTGGCTACCCGCGATTACACCGAGAAAAACGCGCCCTTCCTGCGCGCAGTGCTGGACACTTTTACCGAAGCAGAGACCCTGACGCGCACGCAAAAAGACGCCAGTATTGCGCTGATTTCTCAGGCGATTGGCCTGCCCGTGCCGGTGATCGCCCGCTATCTGGCCAATCGTCCGGAGATGACCATTGGCCTGGTGAGCGATAGCACGGCCAGCGCCCAGCAGCACACTGCCGATCTGTTCTTTGCCTCACACCTGCTACCGGTGAAGCTCGATATTCGCCAGCGCATCTGGGCCGGTCCGGCCGCCCATTAACAGGAGATTTCTGATGAGCCTCTCTATTTTTTGGTTTTTACCTACCCACGGCGATGGCCACTATCTCGGCAGCGGCGAAGGCGCCCGACCGGTGGATCACGCTTACCTGCAGCAGATCGCTCAGGCGGCCGATCGCCTCGGCTTCGGTGGCGTGCTGATCCCCACCGGCCGCTCCTGCGAAGACGCCTGGCTGGTGGCCGCCTCGCTTATCCCGGTGACCCAGCGGCTACGCTTTCTGGTGGCACTGCGTCCCGGCGTGATTTCACCGACCCAGGCGGCACGCCAGGCCGCAACGCTGGATCGCCTGTCCAATGGTCGCGCGCTGTTCAATCTGGTCACCGGCGGCGATCCGGAAGAGCTGGCGGGCGATGGCGTGTTTCTCAATCACACCGAACGCTACGCCGAATCCGCCGAATTCACCCGCGTCTGGCGCCGGGTGCTGGAGGGAGACACCGTCGATTACGACGGTCAACACGTGAAGGTGCGCGGTGCGCGGCTACTGTTTGCGCCGGTACAGCAGCCGCGTCCGCCGCTGTGGTTTGGTGGATCGTCTGAGGTGGCCCAGGATTTGGCCGCTGAGCAAGTCGATGTCTACCTCACCTGGGGCGAACCGCCGGCGCAGGTGAAAGAGAAGCTGGACGCGGTCCGCGCCAAAGCTGCCGCGCGGGGACGCACGGTCAAATTTGGCCTGCGCCTGCACGTCATCGTCCGGGAGACCACCGCCGAAGCCTGGCAGGCAGCAGAAAAACTGATTTCCCATCTGGATGATGACACCATTGCGCGGGCACAGGCGGCCTTCGCGCGCACCGATTCAGTAGGTCAGCAGCGCATGGCGGCGCTGCACGGCGGTCAACGCGATCGGCTGGAGATCAGCCCCAATCTGTGGGCCGGGGTGGGTCTGGTACGCGGCGGTGCCGGCACCGCGCTGGTCGGCGATGGTCCGACCGTCGCCGCCCGCCTGCAGGCGTATGCCGATCTCGGCATCGATACCTTTATCCTCTCCGGCTATCCGCATCTGGAAGAGGCGTACCGCGTCGGCGAGCTGCTGTTTCCGCATCTGGATTTGCGCGTACCGGACATCCCACCGCCCCGGCAGCATCAGGCGCAGGGGGAGGCCGTAGCCAATGATTTCATTCCCCGCAACGCGGCGCAGAGCTGAGGATATGATGAATAAAACGCTAAATCGTCTGGCGCCCTGGGCGCTACCGGTGCTGCTAATCGTCGCCTGGCAAGCTGCTTCGCAGACCGGTCTGCTCTCGACCCGAATTCTGCCCTCACCGGAAAACGTGGTGCTGGCCTTCTGGCGATTGTCGGCCAGCGGCGAGCTGTGGCATCACCTGGCGATCAGTGGTGGACGGGCGCTGACCGGCTTTGTCATCGGCGGCGCCATCGGCCTGCTGCTCGGCTTTATCACCGGACTGTCGCGCTGGGGTGAACGCCTGCTGGATACCTCGGTGCAGATGCTGCGCAATGTGCCGCACCTGGCACTGATCCCGCTGGTGATTTTATGGTTTGGCATTGATGAGTCAGCCAAAATTTTTCTGGTGGCGCTTGGCACGCTGTTCCCTGTCTATCTCAATACCTATCACGGTATTCGCAATGTGGATCGCGGCCTGCTGGAGATGGCGCGCAGCTATGGCCTCTCGGGCTGGCAGCGCTTTTTTCAGGTTGTACTGCCCGGTGCGCTGCCCGGCATTATGGTCGGCGTTCGGTTTGCCCTCGGGCTGATGTGGCTGACGCTGATTGTGGCCGAAACCATCTCGGCCAACGCCGGCATCGGCTATCTGGCGATGAACGCCCGCGAATTTTTACAAACCGATATCGTGGTGGTGGCGATTATCCTTTATGCCCTGCTGGGCAAACTGGCAGACGTCTCTGCCCTGCTGCTGGAGCGCCTGTGGTTACGCTGGCACCCGGCTTATCAACCTCTGGAGCAGACCCCATGACACTTTCTTCTGCTATTCCTGCCCGGCTGAATGCCGGTACGCCGCTCACGCTGAGCGGGGTGAGCAAGCGCTACGGGCCGCGCACGATTCTGGATCTGCTGGATCTGCATATCCCCGCCGGACAGTTTGTGGCCGTGGTGGGCCGCAGCGGCTGCGGCAAGAGTACCCTGCTGCGCCTGCTGGCCGGTCTGGAGCAGGCCAGCGGCGGCGAACTGCTGGCCGGACGCGCCCCGCTCTGCAACGCGCGGGACGAGACGCGCCTGATGTTTCAGGACGCGCGCTTACTGCCGTGGAAAAGCGTGATTGATAACGTGGGGCTCGGTCTGCGCGGCAGCGACTGGCGGACGCAGGCGCGAGCGGTACTGGAGGCCGTCGGGCTCGCCGAGCGCGCCGGGGAGTGGCCGGCCGCCCTGTCCGGTGGACAAAAACAGCGCGTGCGCTTATTCATCGGCCCGGCCTGCTGCTGCTCGATGAGCCGCTCGGGGCGCTGGATGCCCTCACCCGGCTGGAGATGCAGGCGCTGATCGAAGGGCTGTGGCGCGAACAGCAGTTCACCGTGCTGCTGGTCACCCACGACGTCAGTGAAGCGGTAGCCATGGCCGATCGGGTACTACTGATTGAAGAGGGGAAGATCGGGCTGGACTTAACCATTGATTTGCCGCGCCCGCGGCGCAAAGGATCAGCCAGACTGGCGGAACTGGAAGCGGAGGTGCTGGAGCGGGTAATGCATCCGCCGGAGGCTGGCGTCGCGGACACCAGACGTCTGGCGAGATAATGTACGCCCCGGGGACCCGGGGCGATTTTTCATCAGGCGCTCAGCGCCTTGTTGATTTTTTCGAACAGATCGCCGGAGAGTTTATCCAGCCCTTTCAGCTGCTCCAGCGCCTGGCGCATCAGCGTCTGACGGCCGGCATCGTAGCGCTGCAGACGAATCAGCGGCTCAATCATCCGCGCTGCCACCTGCGGGTTGCGGCGATTCAGATCGGTAAGGATCTCCACCAGGAAGCAATAGCCGCTGCCGTCCGCCGCGTGAAACGCCGCCGGATTTGCCGAGGCAAACGCCCCAATCAGCGAGCGGGTACGGTTCGGGTTGCTCAGGCTGAAACTGCGGTGAGTCAGCAGCTCACGCACCCTTTCCAGCACATCCGCCGCCGGGTTAGTCGCCTGCAGCACAAACCACTTATCCATCACCAAACCATCGTGGTGCCAGCGGTCGTCAAAGTCCTGCATCAGTTCGGCACGGCACGGCAGCTGCGCCGCGTTGGCCGCCGCCAGCGCGGCCAGGGCGTCGGTCATATTGTTAGCCACCCGGTACTGCTGCCGCACCCGCGCGTCGGCGTGGGTCACATCGGGACCGAACGCGAGGTAACTCAGGCAGAGGTTTTTCAACGCGCGCTGGCCGATATCGGCATGCTCTACGCGGTAAACCGCGCTCTGATTAGCCTCATAGCCGCGCTGCCACTCCGCAGCCAGCGCGCTGGCCAGCAGGCGGGTCAGCGCTTCACGCACCTCCGCGATGGCTACCGGATCGATGGTGGTAAACAGTTCTGCAATTTCATTTTCGCCCGGCAGAGTCAGAATCTGCGCCCGCAGCGCCGGATCGCTGGCGTCATCACGCAGTACGGCGCGGAACGCCTCGGCGACGTGTGCCGGCAGCGACAGCGGCTGCTGCTGCTGATGGCGCGCCACGTTCAGCCTGATGTGAGTCGCCAGCAGGCTCTGTGCTGCATCCCAGCGGGCAAAATCGTTGCGCGCGTGGCGCATCAGGAACGTCAGCTGGGCGTCGCTCCAGTTGTATTCCAGCTTCACCGGCGCAGAAAATTCGCGTAATAGTGAAGGCACCGGCTGATGATAGACATTGTCGAAAATAAAGGTTTGTACGGCTTCCGTGACGTTCAGCACGTGATGGACCGGATGACCGTTATGCTGTAGCGGTATCGCATTACCCCGGTCATCGTAAAGTTCGATATCCAGTGGAATATGCAGCGGCAGCTTCTCTTTTTGGTCGGCGGTGGCCGGCGTATGCTGGCTGACGTGCAGCGTATACTGCTCCAGCTCCGGATTGTAGTCATCACGGACGGTCAACACCGGGGTTCCGGACTGGCTATACCAGCGGCGGAACTGCGAGAGATCGACGTTGGATGCGTCTTCCATCGCCTGCACAAAGTCGTCGCAGGTGGCCGCACTGCCGTCGTGACGCTCAAAATAGAGGGCCATACCCTTCTGGAAAAGGCTTTCGCCGAGCAGCGTGTGCAGCATGCGGATCACTTCCGATCCCTTCTCATACACCGTCAGGGTGTAAAAGTTGTTCATCTCGATAACCTGCTCCGGACGAATCGGATGCGCCATCGGGCTGGCGTCCTCGGCAAACTGAGCGCCGCGCATCACCCGCACGTTGTCAATACGATTGACCGCGCGCGAGCCGAGATCGGAACTGAACTCCTGATCGCGGAATACCGTCAGCCCCTCTTTCAGGCTGAGCTGGAACCAGTCGCGGCAGGTGACCCGGTTACCGGTCCAGTTATGAAAATATTCATGGCCGATCACCGCTTCAATACCGAGGTAATCTTTATCGGTCGCCGTTTCCGCCTTCGCCAGCACATACTTGGCGTTAAAAACGTTAAGGCCTTTATTTTCCATCGCGCCCATATTGAAGAAGTCGACGGCAACGATCATAAAGATATCGAGGTCGTACTCGAGGTTAAAACGCGCCTCGTCCCACTTCATGCTGTTCTTAAGCGAGGTCATCGCCCAGTCGGCGCGATCGAGATTACCGCGATCGACGAAGATTTCCAGCGCCACGTCGCGGCCGGAACGGGTACGGAAGGTGTCGCGCAGGACGTCAAAATCTCCGGCGACCAGCGCAAACAGGTAGCAAGGCTTGGGAAACGGATCTTGCCATTTTACCCAGTGACGCCCCTGCTCCAGATCGCCGCCGTCGATGCGATTACCGTTCGACAGCAGCCACGGATAGCGCGCCTTATCGGCAAAGATAGTGGTCGTGAAGCGCGCCAACACGTCCGGGCGATCGAGATACCAGGTGATATGACGGAATCCTTCGGCCTCGCACTGCGTGCAGAGCGCCTCGCCTGACTGGTATAGCCCTTCCAGCGCGGTGTTGTTATCCGGGTGAATCGCGTTAATAATTTTCAGCGTGAAGCGCTCGGGCAGCCGCTCCAGAATCAGCGCGCCCTCCTCCTCGCGATAGTCACGCCAGGGTTGGCCATCCACCTCCAGCGCAATCAACGTCAGATCCTCTCCGTCAAGGCGCAACGCGGCGTCGGCAGCGCCGAGTCGCTGCACCTGACTGATGGCCGTTACCCGGGTGGTGGCCGCATCGAGTTCAAAAGTCAGATCGATGTCGCTGATGGTGTAATCCGGTGCCCGATAGTCGTGGCGATTTTTTGCCTGCGGCGCGTGCGTCATACGTCCCTCTTGCTAAGCTTTGCAGTATCAGTAAATCCCTAGTCTATTCTGCTTACCGGGATGTTGCCACGGAGAATGGATAACAGGCTGTAAATACGGGCAGCCGGCGCGGTTTGTCGCTTGCGATGGCCGACGAATGCCATTTATGTTGTGATCGGGTTCAATAAACTGATATTCGGGTTATACTCCGCCGTCTTGAACTCTTTCTATTACACCAGGTAACGCGCTCCTCGAGGATGCTGAAACGCACCATGACAAGAAACGTTCCCCCGATAATATCTACCCTGTTGGATACGGACGCCTACAAGCTGCATATGCAGCAGGCGGTCTTTCATCGCTACCCTGACATCACGGTATCGGCGGAGTTTCGCTGCCGCGGTGACGACCGCCTCGGCGCGTATGCCGAGGCGATCCTCGCGCAGATCGAGACGCTGGCCGCGCTGACGCTCAGCGACGCGGAGTACGACTATCTGGCCAGCCTGCCCTTTTTCCACGCGGATTACCTCGACTGGCTGCGGACGTTTCGCTTCAACCCGCGTCAGGTTCAGGTGCACAACGACGCCGGACAGCTGCGTATTCGTATTGACGGCCCCTGGCGTGAGGTGATTTTGTGGGAAGTGCCGCTGCTGGCGCTGATTAGCGAAGTGGTGCATCGTCACCGCTCGCCGCACATCACACCGGAGATGGCCGTGGCGCAGCTGCAGCACAAACTGGCCGCGTTTCGCACGCTGAGCGCCGACATGGATATGTCGCGCTTCAAACTGATGGATTTTGGCACCCGACGCCGGTTTTCCCGCGACGTGCAGTTGGCGATCGTCAGCACTCTGCAGCAGGATTTTCCGTGGTTGCTGGGCAGCAGCAACTATGATGTGGCGCGTCAGCTGGGCATCAGCCCGGTTGGCACCCAGGCGCACGAGTGGTTTCAGGCCCACCAGCAAATCAGTCCGACGCTGGCGGATTGTCAGCGCGTCGCGCTGCAGGCCTGGCTTGACGAGTATCCCGACCAGTTAGGCATCGCGCTGACCGATTGTATTACCATGGATGCGTTTTTGCGCGACTTTGGTGAAACGTTCGCCCACCGCTACCAGGGACTGCGTCACGATTCTGGCGATCCGCTGGAGTGGGGGGAAAAAGCCATCGCCCATTATCACAAGCTGGGGATCGATCCGCACAGTAAAACGCTGGTCTTTTCCGATAATCTCGACCTGGAAAAAGCGCTGGCGCTGTATCGCCATTTTGGCCAGCGTATCAACGTGATTTTCGGCATCGGCACCCGCCTGACCTGTGACATTCCAACCGTCACCCCGCTGAATATCGTCATCAAACTGGTAGCCTGCAACGGTAAACCGGTGGCTAAGCTGTCCGACAGTCCGGGTAAAACCATCTGTCAGGATAAAGCGTTTGTGCGCGCCCTGCGTAAGGCATTTGATTTGCCGCTGGTTAAAAAGGCCAGCTAGACGCGTCGGCGGGGGCTAAATAGCCGCCCGCCGCGCTTTGCCGCTATACCTGCGCCAGCGCCTGCGCCACATCCGCACAGAGGTCATCAGGGTGCTCGATACCTATCGATACCCGCACCGTCGAAGGCAGAATGCCTATCCGCTCGCGTACCGTCGCGTTGACCCCGGAATGGGTGGTGCTCGCCGGGTGGCAGGCCAGCGATTCGGTTCCACCGAGGCTGACCGCCAGTTTAAACAGCCGCAGGGCGTCGAGAAAGCGAAATGCCTCCGCCTCGCCGCCGTGCAGATCAAAAGCAAAGGTTGAGCCGGCCGCCAGACACTGCCGGCGAAACAGCGCCCCCTGCGGGGACGCGGGATCGCTGAAAGGCAAGTAGCCGATCCGCGCCACCTGCGGATGCGCCACCAGCTGCTCCGCGACCCGCGCCGCATTGGCATTCGCCTTCTCCATCCGCAGAGTCAGCGTCTCCAGCGATCGGCCCAGCATCCAGCTGGTATGCGCATCCAGCTGTGTACCAATGGCGCTGCGCAGCGCGCGGACCGGCTTTACCACCGCGGCGCGACCGCTGATCGCGCCGGCAATCAAATCGGAGTGGCCGCCAACATACTTGGTCAGCGAGTATACCGAGAGATCGGCGCCCCAGCGCAGCGGATGCTGCCAGAGCGGCCCCAGCAGCGTATTATCGCACACCAGCAGCGGACGATAGCCCTGCGCAGCGGCAATCTCCCCGGCGACTTCGTGTAGCAGGGCGATGTCCACCAGCGTGGTGGTCGGATTGGCCGGTGACTCCACCAGGATCACGCTAACCCGCCCCTGCTGCTGCGCGCGCCTCGCGGCCGCGCGGACCGCCTGCGGATCGCTGCCATCCAGCAATCCCTCGCTGGCAACGTTGAGCTGGGCAAACGTGTTTCGCAGCAGGGTCTCCGTGCCGCCGTAGAGCGGCTGAGAATGCAGCACCACATCCCCGGGGCGAACCCAGGCCAGCAGCGTGGTGAAGATAGCGGCCATGCCGGAGGAGAACAGCAGGGACGATTCCGCCTGCTCAAAGGCCGCCAGCCGATCTTCAACGATTTCACTGTTCGGATGGTTAAAACGAGAATAGACCAGCCCAGCGGACTGTCCCGCTTCCGGCTGTCGACGTCCGGCGGCGTAATCAAAAAACGCCTTCCCTTGTTCTGCAGAGGCAAACACAAAGGTTGAGGTGAGAAACACCGGCGGCTTGACCGCGCCTTCGGAAAGGCGCGGGTCGTAGCCATGATGTAGCATCAGGGTTTCCGGATGCAATGAGGCGTGATGTTCAGGATTTTCTTTACTGACGAACGGGTTCATATACGGCTCCGGTAGGGCTGAAAATACAGCGGGTCATTACCAGGCTTACTCTATCACCGGCAAATTTACCCGCGTTAATGCGCAAAAAAGCTAAGCAGTTGCATTGATTAGAAATGCCGGACCTGCGCGGGCAGTGGGAAATTGCCAGTGAATCGGCGAAATATGCTTGTGTCCTGTCAGGCGGCAAGTAACATAGCATTACCCCAAGTGGGGCTGACTTTAACGATGACTATAGAGAGAACAATATGAGCGTAGTGCCTGTAGCGGACGTACTGCAGGGTCGCGCAGCGGTGAACAGTGAAGTGACCGTTCGTGGCTGGGTGCGTACCCGAAGAGATTCAAAAGCCGGTATTTCTTTTATCGCCGTTTATGACGGTTCCTGCTTTAATCCCGTTCAGGCCGTCGTCAATAACTCTCTGCCCAATTACCAGAATGAGGTGCTGCGCCTGACCACCGGTTGTTCGGTTATCGTGACCGGCACCGTGGTGGAGTCCCCCGGTCAGGGCCAGAGCTTCGAGATTCAGGCCACCGCAATTGAGGTAGTGGGCTGGGTGGATGATCCGGATACCTACCCGATGGCCGCCAAGCGTCACAGCATTGAATACCTGCGCGAAGTGGCACATCTGCGTCCGCGCACCAACCTGATTGGCGCCGTGGCGCGCGTGCGCCATACCCTGGCCCAGGCGCTACACCGCTTCTTTGACGAGCAGGGGTATTTTTGGGTCTCGACGCCGCTGATCACCGCTTCCGATACGGAAGGCGCCGGTGAGATGTTCCGCGTCTCTACGCTGGATCTGGAAAATCTGCCGCGCACGCCGGAGGGCAAGGTTGACTTTGACAAAGATTTCTTTGGTAAAGAGGCCTATCTCACCGTATCCGGCCAGCTGAACGGCGAAACGTACGCCAGTGCCATCTCCAAAATTTATACCTTCGGCCCCACCTTCCGCGCAGAAAACTCCAATACCAGCCGTCACCTGGCCGAGTTCTGGATGCTGGAGCCGGAAGTGGCCTTTGCCGATCTTGACGATGCTGCAGCCCTCGCCGAAGCGATGCTGAAGTATGTCTTCAAAGCGGTGCTGGCCGAACGCGCAGATGATATGGCATTCTTTGCCGAACGCGTGGACAAAGAGGCCGTTTCGCGCCTGGAGCAATTCATCCACGCCGACTTCGCCCAGGTCGACTACACCGACGCGATCACCATTCTGGAGCAGTGTGGCCGGACCTTTGAAAATCCGGTCGCGTGGGGCATCGACCTCTCCTCCGAGCACGAGCGCTACCTGGCCGAGCAGCATTTTAAAGCACCGGTGGTCGTCAAGAACTATCCGAAGGATATCAAAGCATTTTATATGCGCCTCAACCGCGATGGCAAAACCGTGGCGGCGATGGACGTCCTTGCGCCGGGCATCGGCGAGATCATTGGTGGCTCACAGCGTGAAGAGCGTCTGGACGTGCTGGACGCCCGTCTGGCCGAAATGGGGCTGAACAAAGAAGACTACAGCTGGTATCGTGACCTGCGCCGCTACGGCACCGTGCCACACGCCGGGTTTGGTTTAGGTTTCGAAAGATTAATCGCTTATGTCACCGGGGTACAAAATGTAAGGGATGTTATCCCCTTCCCGCGCACCCCGCGCAACGCCAGTTTCTGATATTTGGCAATAATCATAAGAATTTCATATATCTATAAAGGCCGGCTTCGCCGGCCTTTTTTATTTTTGTAAAGAGAGATGGCGGTCACAAAGTTCCCTGTTTTTTACATTTTGTAATATATATTTTCCTCAAGAAACATTATTGCGATATTTGTAGCATATTAGGGCTAGATTCAGCGCGGTAGCGATGGAAAGATGCGTGCAGACACAGGAGACACCAAAGTTGCGTGAAGGTTCTTTTTTGACAGTGTAAAGATATTTTTACGGCAGTGGCAGGTGTCCCAAATAACTCCAATGAGGGTAATAAAAAATGATGAAGCGCAACATTCTGGCAGTGGTTATCCCTGCTCTGTTAGCTGCCGGCGCAGCAAACGCGGCAGAAGTTTACAATAAAGACGGCAATAAACTGGACGTTTATGGCAAGGCCGCAGGGTTGCACTACTTTTCTGACGACGCTGGCAATGATGGCGATCAGTCTTATGTCCGTTTTGGCTTCAAGGGTGAAACGCAGATTTCTGACCAGCTGACCGGTTACGGCCAGTGGGAATACAACTTCCAGGCGAACAACACTGAAAACGGCACCGACTCCCAGAACGGTAACAAAACCCGTCTGGGCTTTGCCGGTCTGAAGTTCGGCGACGCCGGCTCGTTCGACTATGGCCGTAACTACGGCGTGGTGTACGACGCGATCGGCTGGACCGACATGCTGCCGGAATTCGGCGGTGACTCTGGCTACAGCGATAACTTCATGGTGGGGCGCACCACCGGTGTCGCCACCTACCGTAACACGAACTTCTTCGGTCTGGTTGACGGCTGGAACTTCGCTGTACAGTATCAGGGCAAGAACGATCGTGAAGACGCACGCCGCTCCAACGGCGACGGCTGGGGCCTCTCCACCACCTACACCTCGCCGATCGGCCTGGGTGTAGCCGGTGCCTATGCGTCCAGCGACCGCACCGAGCGTCAGCAGAATCCTGCGCTGTTGGGCGGCGGTAAGAAAGCCGAGCAGTGGGCCACCGCGGTGAAGTATGACGCCAACAACGTCTACCTGGCGGCTATGTACGGTGAAACCCGCAATGCCACCTGGACTTCCGGCACCGCAAACATTAACGGTATCAACACTGCGGTATCTGGCTTTGCCAACAAAGCGCAGAACATTGAGCTGGTCGCACAGTATCAGTTCGACTTCGGCCTGCGTCCGTCTCTGGCCTACGTGCAGTCCAAAGGCAAAGATATCGAAGGCATCGGCGACGCTGACCTGTATAAATACATTGACGTGGGCGCCACCTACTACTTCAACAAAAACATGTCCACCTACGTTGATTACAAAATCAACCAGCTGAACAACGACAACCCGCTGGGTCTGAATACTGATAATATCGTCGCGCTGGGTCTGGTTTACCAGTTCTAATCCCCGCCTGCGAATTATCGCCCCACTAAACGGAGCCCCCAGGCTCCGTTTTTTTTCCGTTATCCCGCTCTTTTTTCTGCATTTTTTTCTACCTGTTACCGGTATTTCTTTTTCTCGCAAACGGTTGGCAAGCGCGCGCTCAGGGGGTACCCTGTTTTGCGCAACTTGACGTTTCACCGCCATTATCTGAGTTACGGAACCCGCACATGTTTGAGAAAATTTCAGCTGCACCCGCCGACCCCATTCTAGGCCTGGCCGATCTCTACCGCGCCGATGACCGCGCCAGTAAAATTAATCTGGGCATCGGGGTGTATAAGGACGAAACCGGCCATACGCCGGTACTGACAAGTGTGAAGCAAGCCGAGCAGTTTCTGCTGGAGAACGAAACCACCAAAAACTACCTGAGCATTGACGGCATCGCCGATTTTGCCAGCGCCACCCAACGTCTGCTGTTTGGACAGCACAGCCCCATCGTCACTGAACAGCGCGCCCGCACGGCGCAGACGCCGGGCGGTACCGGTGCCCTGCGTATCGCCGCCGATTTTCTCGCGACACAAACCGCCGTTAAGCGCGTGTGGATCAGCAACCCCAGCTGGCCAAACCATAAGAACGTCTTTGAGTCCGCCGGGCTGACCGTGTGTGAATACCGCTACTACGATGCCGAACGCCACGCGCTGGATTTTGACGGTCTGAAAGCCAGCCTGAACGAGGCTGCCGCCGGCGACGTCGTGTTGTTCCACGGCTGCTGCCACAATCCAACCGGTATTGACCCCACCGCGGAGCAGTGGCGGGAACTGGCCGCGCTGTCGCAGGAAAAGGGCTGGCTGCCGCTGTTTGACTTTGCCTACCAGGGCTTTGCCCGCGGTCTGGAAGAAGATGCCGAAGGCCTGCGCATTTTTGCCGCCTCGCATCAGGAGCTGATTGTCGCCAGCTCCTATTCAAAAAACTTCGGTCTGTATAATGAGCGCGTCGGCGCCTTGACGCTGGTTGCCGCCGCTGCGGAAACGGCCGCAACCGCCTTCAGTCAGGTGAAAGCCACCATCCGCGCCAACTACTCCAACCCACCGGCGCACGGTGCCGCCGTGGTCGCCACCATCCTGAACACCCCCGCACTGCGCACGCAGTGGGAGCAGGAGCTGACCGCCATGCGCCAGCGTATCCAGCTGATGCGTCAGCTGTTCGTCGACACCCTGGCGGCCAAAGGCGCCAATCGCGACTTCCGCTTTATCATTGCGCAGAACGGGATGTTCTCGTTTAGCGGGCTGACCAAAGATCAGGTGGTACGCCTGCGCGAGGAGTTTGGCGTGTACGCCGTAAATTCCGGACGGGTTAACGTAGCAGGTATGACGCCGGATAATATGCCAGCGCTGTGTGAGGCGATCGTCGCGGTCCTGTAAGCGAACGCGTAACCAAACGGGGCGGCCAGAACGCCGCCCCATGATGACATTACTCCCGCAGAAACGGGTTGCTTAACCGCTCTGCTCCCAGCGTCGAGATCGGTCCGTGACCGGGCAAGAAGGTGACATCATCGCCCAGCGGCAACAGTTTTTGCCGGATAGAAGCAATCAGGTGCTGATGGCTTCCCCGGGGGAAATCCGTGCGCCCAACACCACCGCGAAAAATCACGTCTCCGGAAATCAGTAAGCGCGCCGGCGCATCAAAAAAGACCACGTGGCCGGGCGTGTGCCCCGGACAGTGCAGCACCTCCAGTTGGCGCTGTCCCACCTGTACACGATCTCCCTCCTCCAGCCAGCGCTGCGGATGAAAAGGCTCACAGCGCGGAAAACCAAACATTTCGCTCTGCGCCGGCAGATTATCCAGCAAAAAGCGGTCGGCCAGATGCGGTCCGGTGATGGTGACGCCATAGTGTGCGGCCAGTTGCTGCGCGGCACCCACGTGATCGAGGTGGCCGTGGGTCAACAGGATCGCGCTGATCTCAACGCCGGCGTCGCTGACCGCGGCAATCAGCTGGTCCGCTTCTCCGCCGGGATCGATCAGCGCGGCGGTGTGGGTTTGCGAACAGACCAGCAGCGTGCAGTTCTGTGCAAAGGGGGTAACCGGGATAGTGTGATAACGCATAACGCTCCTGGGCCAGCCGGGCTACCAGTGGCGCACCGGGCCGGTATCAATGTGTACGAAGTTACTGCTGGGGTAATAGCCTACACCACCGGCGCGCATTTTTAACGCCGCTTTGCGAATGTAGCCTAGCTGAACGCCTTCAATATGGAAATCCATCGCCCGTCCCAGGGTATGGTAACTGTGTTTTGCTACCCCGCTGCCCTTCTCGCGTAGCGTATTGTTGGTCGCCAGCGAGCGGTACCCGGAGATCAGCTGCACCGGCTTGCGGGTACCCAGCAGCGTTTGCAGACGGAACAGTTGATCAAACAGAGAGGGATCGATGCGCTTACTTTTATTTGCGCGGTAGTCGCGGAAAAAGTGGTTTAAGCGCGAGAGCTCATCCATATCATAGGTTTTACCGTTGAAAAACTCCGTTTTAAGGGTTTCTCCGGTGTGCAGATTATTCAGGGTCAGAATGCGAGGTCGCGGCGTAGAGAGCGTGGCGAGGGCCTGGCCCGGAAGCAGCGCGGCACTGGCCAGCGCACCGCTCCAGACCAGCAATTTTCGGCGCTGAAGATCACATTTATCCATATTGAACGTAGTACCTGGAAATGACGAAAAATCACCCTTAAGGGAGTCCAGGGCAACAATACCCGCGGTGAATGCGATGCGTCAACCGTTTGCGCGCGTCACGTCCCCGGCCCCGGACAGTCAGCACGCGAATGGCCATCAAAGCGCGCCGGACGCGAACGTCCGGAGTGCTTGATTTTGGGCAGGTTACAACATCAGCTGCCCCGCCACCGGCAGCATCTGAGCGCCGGCGCGGGCGGTGGCATCATAATTGTAAATATCTGTACGGAACTGCGGCTGACCATCGCGGGCCACCCACGCCGTCAGATAATAGAGATTTACCGGGATTCGCTGACGAATCGGCACATAACGGGTATTTCCCTCTTTCAGCGTGCTGGATATGCGCGGACCGCTCCAGCCTGCGTCCTGCAGCAGCAGGTTGGCGAGGTCGGAAGCTTTGTTCACCCGGACGCAGCCGGAGCTCAGGGCGCGGATGTCTTTCTGGAACAGCGCGTGATTGGGCGTATCGTGCAGGTAAATCGCGTCCGAGCTCGGCATATTAAACTTATAGCGTCCCAGCGAGTTACCATCACCCGGCGCCTGACGCAGCCGATACGGGAAGCTGGCGGCGGAGACCATGCCCCAGTCGATCATCGACGGATCAATCACCTCCGCGTCGCTGCTCCAGCCCGACAGCAGGGTATAGCCGTGTTTGTACAGGTACATCGGATCGCGCTTCACCTTGGGAATAATGTCCTGCCGCACCAGCGTGGTCGGTACGTTCCACGGCGGATTGAGCACCACGTTATTGAGCGCACTGCGCATCAGCGGCGTTTTACGATCCGGACGCCCCACAATCACCCGCGAACTGAGCCGCTCATCACCGTTCACGTAATAGACCAGCGAGTAGTTAGGAATATTGACCATGATGCCATTATGCATATCGTCCGGCAGCAGACGCAGCCGCTGAATATTCAGCGCCAGCAGCGAAGCGCGCAGCTGCGGGGTGGCGTTGAGCCATTCTCGGGTGCGCGGACCAATGGCGCCATCGTCCTCCAGCCCCTGCCAGTGTTGAAAGCGTTTCACTGCCGCCACCAGCTCGGGCGAATAGGCCTGATCGCCCGGCGCGGCAGCCGCGGTGGTGGCCTGGCCAGCGCTGACCGCCCCATCAGGGGCCGCCGTTGGCAGGATGGCAGACGGGCTGACGACCGCGCTGGCCGCGTCGGCAGGCAGCGCGCCGGCCTCGCCCTCCGGCGCCGGCGCGGTGACGGTCGCACCGAGCATATGGGTACGCTGCAGAATTTCACGCAGGGCCGGTACGTCGGCACTCAGCTGCCCCGGGCGCAGCGTCGTCTTATCACGCAGCTGGGGCCACGGGCGATTATCCGCCATCAGCGACTTCAGCGCCTGATGCATTTTGGCGTACTGCGGATGACGCGGGGTCAGGGACTGCACGAAAGCATTCAGCGCGCCGGCGTCAGCGGCGGTCTGCCACTGGTTAATCGCGGACAGCGGCGGCAGCGCCAGCTTATAAGGCACCGTGCTGTACAGCCAGCGTTCTCCCTGCTGCGGCACGCCGGACACAAACTGCAGATAGCCCAGCATGGCATCTGACAGCACCGCATCGCGCGCCATGCCGGTGATCCGCGCATCGGTCAGTTGAGTCACCCACTGACTGAACTGCGGCTGAACGCCAGAAATGGCCACTTCGGCCAGCTGCTGTTGAAATTGTTGTACCGCCTCGCGATCCTGCCACAGCGGACGCATATCACGCCCGGCATACAGCGACGCCAGTTCGGTAAGATAATACGGCTGGGCACCGCCGGGAAACAGCCCGCGCAGCTGCGCCGTCGCCCCGGCCACCGAGTGTTTGACCGCCGCAGGGGCGTTGCTGACGGCCACGGTCGCCCCGGCGGCGGGTGGCAGCAGCAGCATCGCCGCGAGGCAGCCACCCAGTGCGCTTTTGGGGAGAGATAACGATTTCATGAGCAACCTCCTTGGCCCTGCTTCCCACTAACTCGCCAGCGCCATCCGGAATCGCAGACAAATTAATTAATGTCTTAAATATATAAACTAAAAACGGCATTTGTTCATCTGAACAAATGCCGTTGGGCACGCAATGATTGCCGCCGGGACGATGCCCGGGCGCCACTCAGGAAGCCGCGGACTCCGGCAGACCGGTATCCGGCGCATCGGCGGCGAAACCGCGCAGCCCGACAACGTGCACGTGTTCGGTGGTTCCAAGCACCTTACGCACCAGCTTGTAGGTAGTGCCTTTCTCCGGCGAAATATTCTCCGGGGCCGCAATCACCAGCTGCATCTCCAGCCGGTCGCACAGCTCAAACAGCGTGGCAATCGACTTGGCGTCCAGGCGCGCAGCCTCATCAAGGAACAGCAGGCGGCACGGCGAGATGTCTTTGCCACGCAGCCGCCGCGACTCCTCTTCCCAGCTCTGCACCACCATCACCAGAATGGACATGCCGGTGCCGATCGCCTCACCGGTCGATAGCGCCCCGCTCTCCGCCCGGAGCCAGCCGTCAGAGCCGCGATTTACCTCAACTTCCATTTCCAGATAGTTGCGGTAGTCCAGCAGTTCTTCGCCGATGGTTTGCGGCGTACGCTGCCCCATCTCCACGTGCGGATTAAGGCGCTGATAAAGCTTCGCCAGCGCCTCAGAAAAAGTCAGCCGGTTGCTGTTAAACAGATCCTGATGCTGTTCATGCTGTTCGGAAAGCACGTCCAGCAGCGTGGCGTGGGATTCGCGCACGTTCACATTCAGCCGCACGCTGTTGACCTGACCAAAGCTAACGCTTTGCAGCCCCTGATTCAACTGACGAATGCGGTTCTGTTCGCGCTGGATAGTTTTGCGAATGATGTTCGCCACGCTGCGGGTACTGATCGCCAGCATCTGCTCGCGCGCGGTCAGCTCTTCCGTCAGGCGATTCAGCTCAATCTCCATCTGTTCGATCGCTTCCACCGGATCGTCGGTGCGGATAATATCCTGGCGGATACGCTCGCGCAGATGCTGGTACACCGCAATAAAGAACTGAATCTTGCGCTCCGGCCGCTTAGGATCCTCCGACAGACGCAGCACGTCACGCAGATGTTCGTTATCGGCCACCGCCAGACGCAGCGCCCCCAGCGCCTTATCCGACATCGAGCGCAGCTCGTCACCGCTGAGATAAGCCAGCTCACGACGGTGCAGGCGACGCTCCACGCCGTTATCTTTCACCAGCCGCAGCACGCTCACCCAGCCGGCTTTGGCGCTGACGACCTGTTCACGTTTTTCATGATACTCACGCTCGGTGCGCCGCAGTTTTTTCTGCAGGCCGTCCATCTCGGCTTCGCAGAAAGTCAGCTGTTTCTCCAGCTGATTGCGCCGCGAACGGTTGCTGCTCAGCGCCGCATGCAGCTCGTCGCGACGCGCGCGGGCGCGCGCTTCAGCGCTGGCATCGGCGTGAACGCCGATATCCTGCATCTCCTGGTTCAGCTCTTTCAGCATGTCCTGCTTGGCATCCCAGGCGCTCTTCAGGGACGCCAGCAGCTGTGAATATTGCGTAAATTGCGTTTGCTGCTGACGCAGCTGCTCGCGGGCGCGGCTGCGCTCGCTTTCCGCCTGCTCCAGGCGCTGGCGCAATTTTTCATTGAGGTCGCTGGTGCCGGTCAGCATGCCGGCGGAATCCGCATAGCCAAAGTGGGCGCGGCGCTGCACCACTTCCGTCAGGGCAAACGCCTGTTGGCGGGCATCACGCTGCTGCTGCTGCGCCTGCTGCCAGTCGGCCTGCAGCTGTTCATGCTGCTGCGGATCGCTTTGCAGCACCGACAGCATGGGCTCCAGCTTCGCCAGCTGCGGGCCGTACTGATGTAAGAAGCGGGCGGCATCCTGCGCCTCTTCCAGTTCGGCCTGCAGCTCCTCAATGCGATCGGCCAGGCTGTCGTCGAGCAGCAGATTGACCCGCGGCAGCAGGCGGTTAAGCTGCGTCACGCCCTCTTTTGCCTGCGCGAACTGCTGGTGCTGCTGCTGATTGTCACTTTCATGCTGCGCCACGGCGCGCTCCAGCTCGCCGCGGCGACTCTGCAGCCGACGAATTTCAGCCTCCGGATCGGCGTCAAACGCTACCGCCAGATGGCTGCCAATAAAGCGGCTGAACGATTGATGCAAACGCTGAATTTTTTGCACATCAAATGACAGCGTGGCGTAGCGCTCTGCCAGACGATCGCGCGCTTCGTGCAGGCGCTCCAGCTGATGCTCGCGCGCAGCCCGACCAAACAGCGGCACCTTCGGAAAGCGCGAGTAGCGCCACTGCCGATCGGCCACTTTCACCACCACCGCTTTATCCAACTCCTCTACGGCAAACACGCTGTCATCGAACGACTGCGGATCGCCTTCGATCAGGTAGAGATCTTCCGGACAGTCGGCGAGGCCGTCGAGCTGCTCACGCACCAGAGCGAGATCCGGCACCACAATGGCGTGGCGTGACGGACCATACAGCGCAGAGAAGTAAGGCGCATCATCGATGGTTACGTCATCATAGATCTCCGATAACAGTACGCCGCCAAAGCGCTCCGCCAGCGTATTCAGGCGCGCATCTTCCGCGCCGCCGGGCTGACTGAGACGCTCAATTTGCTGGTCGACATCGCGCTTCTGCGCCGCAATGTCATCGCGCTCGACGGTGGTTTCGCGCTCGCGCTCGAGCAGCTGCTGCATAAATTCGGTGACCTGCTGGCTGTTTTCCAGCGGCTCTCCGGTCTGTTCACTGAGCTGGGTGAGGATCTCCTGCGCAGCCAGCCAGTGCGGGGCACGCGCCGTCTGCTGTGCAATACGTTCGCGCAGCTGCTCCAGTTCCTGACGCATCGCCAGCCGCCGTTCCCCGGCCTCGCCGACCGAGTGCGTCAGCTGCTCAATTTGTGCTTCCAGCGTCTGCGCCAGCGCATCCAGTGCCTCCGGTGCCACCGACTGACCATAGCGCTTGCAGAAGTCGTTCAGCAGGCGTTCGGCATCATGCTGCTCGCGCAGCCGCCCTTCCAGCTCAGAGAGGCGCATGCGCAGCCCCTGCAGCTGTTCCGCCTGATAGCGCTGGTTACTGGCGTCGCGCAGAACTTCACGCGCGCGGTGCCACGCATCGCTGCGGCTGACGGGGCCGGCGATTTTATTCACCAGGTCAAATGCCTGTTCAAACTGGCTGTGCGCCGCCTGCGCCACGCTCATTTTTTGTTCCAGCTGCAGCAGGCGTTCGGTGGCCTCCTGCTCGCGCGCCTGGAAGGTCTCCTGCCAGGCTTCGGCGCTGTCACTGGTGAGATCGCCGAGGCCACATACCTGCTGGGCGCGCTGCAGTGCCTGCAGTGCCTGCTGATACTGAATCGCGCGGGTCTGCTGCACGTCCAGCGCCTGCTGGTAGTCAGCCAGCTGGCTTTTCAGCTCATCCACCTCAAGCTCCGCCGCGTCGGCCCGCTCCGCCACGTCGGCCTGCCGCTCGCGCGCCTGTTCCACCACTTCGTTCTGCTCTTCCAGACGCAGGGCCAAATCCTCTAAATCTGCCTCATAGCGGCTGATTTTTTCCTGCTGCCGCATCGCGGTCTGCACCAGGGACAAATGGTCGCTGGCACCCTGGTAATCGGCTTCGAGATCGCCTTCGGCGGCCGCCTGCTCCGCCAGTTCGCGCGCCATTTCCACGTGCCGGTACTGTTCGGTTGCCAGCTGCTGACGGCCGCTGAACAGCTCCTGACGCAGCGCGAGACCGGCATCGAGGTGAATTCGCCGCTCATTGGCGTGGCGCATATAGTCGGCGGCCACGTAGCTGGTCGCTTCTGAAATCAGGTGCTTAAACAGATCGCGATCAGACTGGGTAACGCGGATCGCCTCCAGCGTCATGCGGTTTTCCCGCAGCGCCGCCTCCATATCCTGAAATGCTTTGCGCACTCCGCTGTTTTCTGGTAGCAGGTAGTCGCGCAGCGAGCGGGTAATCGCACTGGAGATCCCGCCGTACAGCGAGGCCTCAATCAGACGATAGTATTTGCTGCGGTCTGACGCCGAACGCAGGCGACGCGCCACCATGCCCAGTTCAAACATCATCGCGTGATAGTCAGTGATGGAGTTGTACTGCTTGAACTGTACGCCCTCAATAGCCTCCAGCCGCTCTTTTAGCTCGCTAAGCGGCAGAACCCGCGCCTGACGATCGTTCACCGTCTCGGTCAGCAGCTCGGTGGGGTGCATGGCCATCGGCAAGCCGTGAATGCTGAACGGCTTGATATCGACTTTTTTGTCGCGACCCGCGACCTGCTGCAAACGCACACCGACAATCACCCGCTGATGGCGGGAGTTAACCACATCGAGGGTCGAATAACAGACCCCGGCGCGCAGCTTGCCGTGCAGACCTTTATCGCGCGAGCCCGAGGTCGCACCGGCCTCGGTAGTGTTTCGGAAGTGCAGCAGGGTCAAATCGGGGATCAGGGCGGTAATAAAGGCCGCCATGGTCGTCGATTTTCCCGCACCGTTGCCGCCGGAGAGCGTGGTCACCAGCTCATCAAGATCGAAGGTTCGGGCAAAAAAACCGTTCCAGTTAATCAGGGTTAATGAGCGAAATTTTCCGCGTTCAATCATGGTTACTCTTCCTCACCGTCGCCGTCCGCGTGCAGGGCGTCTTCATCATCATCCTGGGATTTTGGCGCATCGTTGAGCGCCAGGCCGTCGTCCAGCGTCATGGCTTCTCCCTGACGGATCATCCGCAGCTGCGCTTCCCGCGCATCGTCACCGGCGCGCACGTCAGCACCGAAGCGAAAGACCGCCTCGTTGATGCGAAACTTACTGCTATCATTACCGTGGAACCAGATCATGCCAAGGCGGCGCAAACGGGTTAACGAGGCGCGCACTTTCTCCAGCAGCTTTTGCCGATCGATGTCCGAGCCGCTGGAGCGCTGATTGACCAGCCGCAGCAGCTTACTCTCGTCCGCCAGGCTAAGCAGCTCGTCATACAGCTCCTGCTGGGTGAAGATCCCCTCGTTTGCCAGCCGCTCAGGGCTGAGGTAGAGGAAACACAAAATCTTACCTACCATCATATCCAGCTCGGAGAGCACCGAGCGCGGGATCAGGGTGGTTGAGCGCGGGCGCAGATAGAAAAAGCCCTCCGGCGCGCGAATCAGCTCAACGTGGTACCGGGCATAAAACTCTTCGAGAAAGAGCTGGTAATCCATCAAAAAAGCGTGGTTATCCAGCTCTTCGATACCAATGTGGCGACCGGCGCGCAGCTGACTGTCCAGCGCCGGAAACAGGGGGTTGGCCAGTGCCTGCGCCAGTTTAACCGGCATCACTTGTTCAATATTTGTCGATGACATGTGCCTGCACCTTGGCTCCGTAATCATTGATTGCCTGCCACTGCGCGGGCAGGCCAGAAAAATCCGCTTCCGCGACGCCGAGGCGCACGGCCTGATCGACGACGATGCGTGCCAAATCAAAGTGGCGCGCACGCGGGTACTGGGCGAGGTAGTCGCGCATCACCGCGGCCAGATTAAGCGGTTTTTGTTCCGCTTTATACACCTGCAGCGCTTCCTCAATCATCCGCGCCAGCTGCTCGCGGATCTCATTAAACGCTTCATATTCCAGCTCGGCGGGCAGCTCGCCGGTTACCTCTTCATTACGCAGCGTCAGCTCTTCATCGCGCATGTCATAAAGACGCTCCGCACTGGCGACGGTCAGCGCCCAGGGGTGGTCAAAATAGTGTTGCACCGACTGACGCAGCCGCTGGGCAAAGACGCGATTTTTGTCCATATCGATAGCGGTGCGAATAAATTTATGCACGTGACGATCGTAACCGATCCATAAATCGATGGTTTGCTGTCCCCAGCTGGTGATGCGATCGAGCTTAGTTTGTAAATCGAACACCAGTTTATCGACAAAGCCGAGATCCGGGCTGTTCAGCGTGGCGTCCTGAATGCGCAGCAGGTTGGCCTGCAGCTTGTCGCCGGCCGCCTCCAGCGTATCCTGCAGCTCGCGCAGGGTTCCGGAGGTTTCAGATAGCAGCAGTTCACAGCTGGAGATCGCCGCGCGCCAGTCTTTACTCAGCAGTTGGGCGATATCATCTTTAACGTGCTGCTGCTGTTCATCCATCAGCCGCTGGGTCATGTCAATGCTGTCAAAAATCTCCGCCACGGAGTACTTCAGCGGCGCAAACACATTGCGGTGCCAGTGGAATTCATCGCCGTCCTCTTCGGCGGCATCCGCCGCACGCTTAAGCTCGGACGCAACAATCGACAGCTGCATGGAAAGGCGCAGCGTCGAAAACTCGCGCTGGCGGATGTAGTAATCGGTGATGCCGATCGCCAGCGGCGTCAGGCGGTAGATAGCGTGACCGTCGCTCAGCTCGCTGGTAAAGCGGTTCAGCAAACGCTGGCGGACCATATCGTTGATGGCGTTATTTGCCCTGCTGACCACCGTTTCATGGGTCTGCTCAAAAGCCTTGCTGACGTGACGAAACGCGTCGATCAGCTCGCCCTCGGTCATTTCACCATCCATGCGCTCACCGTTCAGCGTGGCGATGGCCAGCAAAAAGGCCAGCCTCTCCGTTGGCAACGAGACGGAAAAATCATTTTTCCGCGCCCAGGCGACCAGTTCCGGTACAGTCTGGGAAATATCACTCATAGTACTTCCTTCTGAATGGGTTTCCGCGCTGTCACGTGGATATACCGCCCTAATTGTATCCAGGGTTCCTGGCGACAGTAGCGGCTCTCGGCCTGCAGTAACCCCGCAAAGTCCTGGTCTGGTTTCGCTTTATCATGCAGATAGTCGCGAAACACCCGAATCCCTGCTTTACGCTCTATCTCAAAACCCAGCGACGTCAGCCACTGATACACCTGTGAGGGATCGCGCGGCCAGGTCGGCGTAATCTTGCTTTTTCTGCGCGGCGGCGGCAGGCCGGCATTCACGTAATCGAAATAGCCGAGCACCATGCTGCGCATCACCGCGTGCAGGCTGTTGTAGAACATCAGCGACAAAATGCCGCCGGGGGCCAGCGTGTTCCACAGCGCTTGTAGCACCTGCTCCGGCTCGGCCACCCATTCCAGCACCGCGTGAAACAATACCAGATCTACCGGCGTATCCAAATGTTGCCCCACTTCCTGCACGGCGATTTGTTTAAATTGCACGTTGCCGCTCACACCTTTTGCCGCCGCCAGCGCCTGCGCCCGCTGCAGCATATCCGACGACACATCGCAGAGTAGAACCCGGTGGCCCAGCGCCGCGATACCGCAGCCGGTTTGCCCCTCGCCGCAGCCGGCGTCCAGCACGCGGAGCGGGCCGGGCGGCAGCGTCGCCAGTAGCGCGTCCAGCTCCTGCCAAAGAATTGCCTGCCGCAGTCGCCCCTTACTGGTGCCATAGATATTCTGCGAAAATTTTTCCGCTATACCATCAAAGTTGCGATCCTGCATGCTATCGTTTGCCTCTTGCGCCACCGGTGGTGGCTATTTTGGCACACCCCGACAAAGAATGAAGCTTTCCGCGCTGCGTTCGCTGTCGGGTGCTGTTTTTTCCGACAAAAGAAGGCGCGTTTGATGCTGTTCACCCTCAAAAAGGTCATCGGCAGCCTGCTGATGCCGCTTCCCTTACTGCTGATACTGATGGCGCTGGGTCTGCTGCTGCTGTGGTGGAGCCGCTGGCAAAAAACGGCCAAAACGCTGGTCACTCTCAGCTGGCTGCTGCTGCTGGCAGTGAGCCTGCAACCGGTTGCTGATGCGCTGCTGCGCCCGATTGAGCAACGCTATCCGACCTGGCGCGGCGGCGGCGCGGTGCCTTACATCGTGGTGCTCGGCGGTGGCTATACCTGGAACGCCGACTGGGCGCCCAGCGCCAATTTGATCAACAACAGTCTGCCGCGGTTGACCGAAGGGGTCAGGCTGTGGCGCGCGAATCCCGGCAGTAAAATGATTTTCACCGGCTACGCCTCCCGCCACAATCCGGTCAGCACCGCCGAGGCCGGGTCGCGCGTGGCTCAGTCTCTTGGCGTCCCGCAGCGGGATATTATCGTGCTCAGTTCGCCGCGTGATACCGAAGAAGAAGCCGCCGCGGTGGCCACGGTGGTGGACAATCGCCCTTTTCTGCTGGTCACTTCGGCCAGTCATTTACCGCGGGCGATGACCTTTTTTCAGCGGCAGGGACTGCATCCCCTCCCGGCCCCGGCTAATCAGTTAGCCATCACCTCGCCGCTCAATCCGTGGGACAAATATACCCCCGGTGCGCAGTGGCTGATGCACAGCGAACGGGCGACGTATGAGCGTTTAGGCAGGGTGTGGCAGTGGCTTAAGGAGTGAACACGGGAGGCCGTGATGCCTCCCGCCGGCCATCAGGCCATCGCCGCCCGCACGCGGGCTAAATCTTCCGGCGTGTCGACGCCTACGCTGGGCACCGCTTTCGCCACCGCGACGTGTATCTTTTCGCCGTACCACAGCACCCGCAGCTGCTCCAGCAGCTCGATCTGTTCCAGCTGGCTGGGCTGCCAGGTGACGTAGCGGCGAATAAATCCGGCGCGGTAAGCATAAATCCCGATGTGGCGCAAAAAGCACTCGCCAATCGTCTCGCGATGGTGGGCAAAGCGTTCCCGATCCCAGGGGATAGTGGCACGGGAAAAGTAGAGCGCATAACCGTGCGCATCGGTGACCACTTTCACCGCGTTGGGATTAAACGCCTCTTCCGCACTGTGGATCGGCACCGCCAGCGTCGCCATGCCGGCGGCACAGTTGGCCAGATTGGTGGCCACCTGGTGTATAATCACCGGCGGGATCATGGGCTCATCGCCCTGCACATTGACGATCACCTCGTCATCGGCAAAGCCATAGTGCTCAATCACCTCCGCCAGACGCTCGGTACCGGACTGATGGTCGCTGCGGGTCATGCAGGCCTCGCCGCCCGCCTGGCGCACCGCCTCGGCCACCGCCTCGGTATCGGTGGCCACAATCACCCGTCGGGCGCCGGACTCCAGCGCGCGCGCCATCACGTGCACCACCATCGGCTTGCCGTTAATCTCTTTCAGCGGCTTGCCCGGCAGGCGGGTGGAAGCATAGCGCGCCGGAATGATGGCCACAAAACTCATGGATGAATCTCTTCCAGGCCCAGCGCGCGGGCTTCGGTTTCCAACAGCACCGGAATGCCGTCGCGCACCGGATAGGCCAGGCCGTCCGGTTTACAAATCAGCTCCTGCTGCGCTTTGTTAAAGTAGAGCTTGCCGTGACAAACCGGGCAGGCGACGATGTCGAGAAGACGATGATCCATAATTCCTCCGTAAGATCCTAATGGTCACAGCATAACACAGGGCAACCGCGCGGCTTAGTGTGCCCGCGACCCCTCGCCGGTCTGGGCTTTGCGGCGGGTCACGCCGCGGATAATTTGCTGCAGCAGCGCCCCGGCCTGCGGCTCGGGCAGCTGCGCGGTGACCGGCAAATACCACCAGTTGTCAGCGGCAAAGCCGCGGCACTTCACCGCGTCTTTTTCGGTCATTAACAGCGGCTCCCCGTGGGGGGTCAGCGCACGCAACGCCGCGGGCTGATAAGCCTGGTGATCGGCAAAAGCGTACGTACGCAGCGGCCGGATGCCCAGCCCCTGCAGCGTGGCAAAAAAGCGCGGGGGATGTCCGATCCCGGCCATGGCTATCGCCTGGGAAAAGTCCGGCGCCTGCGCACCGTCGGCCGTAGTCTGCAGGCGGGTCAGCTGTCCCGGCTGCAGGCGCATGGGAAGTTCCCCCTCTCCGGCAGTCCCCCCGTTGACAATCACCGCGTCCACGCTGGCCAGTCGCGACGCACGCTCGCGCATGGGGCCGGCCGGAAGCCACCAGCCGTTGCCAAAGCGCCGCTCGCCGTCTACCACCACAATTTCCACATCGCGGGCCAGGGCGTAGTGCTGCAAACCGTCGTCGGTAATCACCACGTCCAGCGGTTGCGCGGCCAGCAGCGCTTTAACCGCCTCGGCGCGCTGCGGCGCCACCGCCACTGGCGCGCCGGTGCGTTGATAAATCAGTACCGGCTCATCGCCGGCCTCCGCCGGCGTGCTCTCTGCGCTCAGCAGCAGCGGATAGCGCGTGGCGCGCCCCCCATAGCCCCGCGAGACCACCCCTACGCGCAGACCGCGCGCGCGCAGCTGTTCCACCAGCCAAATGACCACCGGGGTTTTCCCGTTACCGCCGGCGGTCAGATTACCGACCACCACTACCGGTACCGGCGCACGCCAGCTTTTCCGCCAGCCAAGCCGGTAGCTCAAGCGAATCAGGCCGGTGATCGCGCCGTACAGCAAACTGAGCGGCAGCAGCAGCCAATACAGCGGCGAACGGCCGCTCCACAGGCGCTCAATCATTGGCCAAACTGCATTTTGTGCAGCTGTGCATAGGCACCGCGCAGGTTCAGCAGCTCATCATGCGAACCGCGCTCAACAATCTGACCATCTTCGATCACCACAATCTCATCCGCCTGTTCAATCGTCGACAGGCGGTGAGCGATCACCAGCGAGGTGCGGTTCTTCTGCAACTCATCCAGCGCCGACTGGATCGCCCGCTCAGATTCGGTATCCAGCGCCGAGGTTGCCTCATCCAGGATCAGAATTGGGCAGTCGCGCAGCAGCGCGCGGGCAATGGCGATACGCTGACGCTGACCGCCGGAGAGCAGTACGCCGTTCTCGCCGATAATGGTGTCCAGCCCCTGGTCCATCTTGTCGATGAAGTCTTTCGCGTGGGCCAGTTTCGTTACCTCTTCAATCTGCGCGCGGCTGTACTGCTCCTCCCGCGCGTAAGCGATATTGTTGGCGACGCTGTCATTGAACAGGTGGACATTCTGCGACACCAGCGCCACCTGATTTCGCAGTGAAGCCAGCGTGTATTCTCGCAGATCGTGGCCATCCATCAGGATTTCACCCTGCTGGATATCATAAAAACGGGTCAGCAGACTCGCGAGGGTCGATTTCCCCGAACCGGAACGGCCAACCAGCGCCACGGTTTTGCCCGCTGGTATATGCAAATTGATGTTTTTCAGCGCCGGGATATCGCGCCCGGGATAGGTGAAGGTGACATTTTTGAACTCAATGTCCCCCCGCGCACGGGTCACCTGACGATGACCGGTGTCGCTCTCCTGCTCGCTATCGAGGATGGAGAACAGCGTCTGGCAGGCCGCCATGCCGCGCTGGAACTGGGCATTGACGTTGGTCAGCGACTTTAGCGGGCGCATCAGGGCAATCATGGAGGAGAATACCACGGTAATCGTACCGGCGGTCAGCGTCTCCATCACGCTGGGGAAGCTTGCTGCGTACAGCACAAACGCCAGGGCCAGCGAGGCAATCAGCTGAATAATCGGGTCTGAAATGGACGAGGCCGACACCAGCTTCATCCCCTGCTGGCGCATGCGGTTGCTCACTTTATCAAAACGCTGACTCTCCACCTGCTGGCCGCCAAAAATCAGGACTTCTTTATGCCCCTTCAGCATTTGCTCGGCGCTGGTCGTCACCTGCCCCATGGTGTTCTGCATGTTTTTACTGATATTGCGAAAACGCTTCGAAACCAGGCGAATCGCGAGGGATACCACCGGCGCCAGCACGATCAGGATCAGTGACAGCTGCCAGCTGTAGTAAAACATCATGATAAACAGGCCAATGATTGATGCGCCCTCGCGCACCACCGTCACCAGCGCGCCGGAAGAGGAGGACGCGACCTGCTCCGAGTCATAGGTGATGCGCGACAGCAGGGTACCGGTCGACTGCTTGTCAAAGAACGCGACCGGCATACCCATCATGTGGCTGAACAGGCCCCGGCGCATATTCATCACTACGTTGCCCGAAACCCAGGAGATGCAATAGCTGGAGATATAGCTGGTGACACCGCGCATGAGCATCAGGCCTATAACCGCCAGCGGCATCCATAGCAGGACCGATTTGTCCGCTTTGCCAAAACCGTCGTCGAGTAAAGGTTTCAGCAATGACAACATCAGGGTATCACCTGCCGCATTGAGCACCAGCGCAACGGCTGCTACGGCGAGCCCGGCCTTGTGGGGAGCGATCATCGGCCACAGGCGGCGAAATGTTTGCCACGTTGAAAGATCTTTATCGAGATGCATGTCATTACCAGCTTCAGTGAAATAGCCGCTCATTCTACCTGGAATCCCGCGGGACGCCAAACCACGGATGATACCAGCGCGGCAATATTTGCTCTCGCAAACCGCTGACGCGCAGCCTGTGGCGATAAAATGTTACCGCGATCTGGCCAGAAACGGCGGTGTCATACCACGCAATCCCCGCCGATCGATAGCGTGCCACCACACTTGCCGCCGGAAGCCGCCACGGGCTGTAACGCGCCGCCGAGGCCAGCGCCACCGTGGGGCGCAGCCGGCGCAGCAACACGGGCGTTGAGGAGGTCCGGCTACCGTGATGGGGGACCTGCAGGACATCGACCGCGCCGCGATCGCCCCACTCCGCTACCAGCTGCCGTTCAGCCTCCCGCTCCATATCTCCGGTTAACAGCACGTGAAATGTCCCATCGTGAATCAGCAGCGCGCAGGAGTCATTGTTGTCCCCGCGATGCGCACCCGCTGGCGGCCAGACGACCTCCATGTCCAGCCCCTGCCAGCGCCAGCGATCGCCCCGTGAACAGCCCCGCGCCGCCGGAGCAAAGTTACGCCGCACCATCAGATCCGGCCAGCGCAGCAGCAGGCTGGCGGCACCGCCGATATGATCGCGATGCGCGTGGCTCAGCACCAGCATGTCTGGCCGGAGCCCCTGCCACTCCAGCCAGGGCACAATCGTGCGTTCTCCCGCGTCGCCGCCCGACCAGCTGCCGCCACTGTCATACAGCAGCGCATGCCCATGGCGTGAAAGCACTACCGCCAGGCCGTGGCCCACATCCAGCATATCCAGCCGCCAGCGCACGCTGGGATCGGACGCTCGCAGCTGGGCGATCGCCAGCGGCAGGATGAGCAGCGCAACGGGCCAGCGTACGCTGGCACCGAGGTAGAGGGCGATCAGTAGCAGCAGCCCCATCACCAGGCCTAATGCACCATCGCCGCTGACCGCGTACCAGGCCGGAGGCAGTGCGCGCAGCGACGCGACAGCCCCGTTCAGCGCCAGGTCCGCACCGCGCCAGCACAGCGTGCTGAGTGCAGGACAGGGTAATAACAGCAGCGCCAGCAGGATCAACGGTACCACCAGCAGCGAGACCAGCGGTACCGCGATCAGATTCGCCGCCAGCGCACTCAGACTCAGGCCGTGAAACAGCCACAGCTGTGCCGGCAGCAGCAGCAGCATGATAATCAGCTGCAGGTGCACCAGCTGCAGCATTCTCCCGCACCGGTAGCGGCGCAAAGTCGCCGGTAACGGCAATAACCAGTATCCCAGCAGCATCGCCGCCACCGCCAGTACCGACAGCCAGAAGCTATCGGCGAGAAGAGTGAGTGGATCGACTAACAAGACCAGCGCAACGCAGAGCAGCCAGACTTGCGTACCGGAAACATGCCAGCCGCGCAGGCGGCAGATAGTCCAGCAGCCGATGGCCACCAGCGCCCGCTGTGCCGGCGGCTGGCCGCCGGAGAGCCACGCATAGGCCAGCGCCGTCAGCGCCGCGCAGTACAACGGCCAGCGGTAGCCAATACGCCACGCCGGCAGCGGGAGCTGGCACAGCCGCCCCAGCAGCGCCCCAAATGCTGCCGCGAGGCCAATGTGCATTCCGGAAATGGCCATCAGGTGGGCGGTACCGGTTTCCCGCAGCAGCTGCCGCTGTTCACCCGTGAGGCGACGGCGATCGCCAAACGCCAGCGCACTCAGTAGCGCCGGCTGCGCTGCCTGCGCATAGTGGCCTTCAGCGCGCTGAATCAGTTGCGTGCGCGCATCACAGCTGCCGCTTCGCGCCCGCGTGGTGAGGATGCGCCCGGTCAGCGGGGTATGGTTTGCCAGAGCCCATCGCTGGGCATCAAAGCCCCCCTCATTGAGCTGCGCATGGACCGGACGCAGACTCAGTGTGACGATCGCCGACATGCCAGCGCACCAGCCACCGCCGCCGCGCAGCCCAACCCGCGCGTACAGCGGCGGATAAACTGGCCGGCCCTGCCACCAAAGCAGCTGCACCGTCATCCGCCGGTCGTCCGGTACCGCTTCCACTACCCGCACCTGTAGCGTGGCCGGTTGCGCAATTAGCTGTTCAATCTGGGTTATTTCCCGCTGTGCATGCAGCGCGACCCAGGTAAAACCCAGCAGCATCAGCGCCGCCTGGCGCAGTGGGCGCAAGCGGGCCTGCAGCAGCAGCAAAGCCAGAGCGATCAGCGCCGCCAGCGCCAGCGGCGACGGCAGTTGCGGTAAGATAAGCAGCGGCAGCATGCCCAGAACCAGGCAGGCGGCGGCGCGGGTCAGAGTCATCATGGCGCTCCCACAGCGTAGAGGGAGGCATTGTCGCTGCCGGAGAGGAGAGGCACCGCGGAGAAAACGGCGCTATGCGGCGGGGGTGCAGAAAAAGTTGCCGCCGTTGCCAGCAAAACCTAACGCTATGCGGCACAGGCCGCAAAAAGGCACCGGTAAAAAAAAACGACACCGGAGTGTCGTTTTCGTCGATTCATCGTGCTTAGCCGTAAATGTTAGCGCGATCCCGCAGCTCTTTGCCCGGCTTGAAATGGGGAACATATTTGCCCTCCAGATCCACTTTGTCACCGGTTTTAGGATTACGACCGGTGCGCGGTGCGCGGTAATGCAAAGAAAAGCTGCCAAACCCCCGGATTTCAATGCGTTCGCCACCGGCCAGGGTACTGGCCATGTGCTCAAGCATCTCTTTTACCGCATCCTCAACCGCTTTCGCAGGAATATGAGATTGCTGGCTGGCAAGTCGTTCAATCAGTTCGGACTTGGTCATGGATCCTCCGGATTATCCCTACAGGAAAAATGTGAGACAGCGCCTTACACATCAGGGTGGCTGTCGCCACCCTGTTTGGCTGGAGCGTGATTACTCGCCTTTTGCCGCTTTAAATGCTTCTGCCATTGCGTTGGAGAAGTTAGCGTCATCCTGCTTGTTGTTGACGGTGGCGATAGCGTCTTTCTCATCCGCTTCGTCTTTCGCACGAACAGACAGGCTCACTACGCGGTTCTTACGATCCACGCCGGTGAATTTCGCTTCAACGTCGTCACCCACGCTCAGGAGCAGAGTGGCGTCTTCTACGCGGTCACGGGACGCTTCAGAAGCGCGCAGGTAACCTTCTACGCCGTCAGCTAATTCAACTGTAGCACCTTTCGCGTCAACAGCAGTCACTTTACCGTTAACAATCGCACCTTTCTTGTTCAGAGAGATGTAGTTGTTGAACGGATCTTCTGCCAGCTGCTTAACGCCCAGGGAAATGCGCTCGCGCTCTGCGTCAACCTGCAGTACAACGGCAGCGATTTCGTCGCCTTTTTTGTACTCACGAACGGCTTCTTCGCCAGTCGCGTTCCAGGAGATGTCAGACAGGTGAACCAGACCGTCGATGCCACCGTCCAGGCCGATGAAGATACCGAAGTCAGTGATAGACTTGATTTTACCTTCAACGCGATCGCCTTTGTTGTGGGTCTCGGCGAACTGCTGCCATGGGTTAGATTTGCACTGCTTCAGGCCCAGGGAGATACGACGACGCTCTTCATCAATGTCCAGCACCATCACTTCAACCACATCGCCCACGTTAACCACTTTGGACGGGTGGATGTTTTTGTTGGTCCAATCCATCTCAGAAACGTGAACCAGACCTTCAACGCCTTCTTCGATTTCCACGAAGCAGCCGTAGTCAGTCAGGTTGGTCACGCGGCCGGTCAGCTTGGTGCCTTCCGGGTAGCGCTTAGCGATAGCGACCCACGGATCTTCGCCCAGCTGCTTCAGACCCAGAGAAACGCGGGTGCGCTCACGGTCGAATTTCAGCACTTTCACGTTGATTTCATCACCAACGTTGACGATTTCGCTCGGGTGCTTAACGCGTTTCCACGCCATATCAGTGATGTGCAGCAGGCCGTCAACGCCGCCCAGGTCAACAAAGGCGCCGTAGTCAGTGAGGTTCTTAACGATACCTTTGACTTCCATGCCTTCCTGCAGGTTTTCCAGCAGCTGATCGCGCTCTGCGCTGTTCTCAGACTCGATAACCGCACGGCGAGAAACGACAACGTTGTTGCGCTTCTGATCAAGCTTGATCACTTTAAACTCAAGCTCTTTGCCTTCCAGGTGCAGGGTATCGCGGACCGGACGCACGTCAACCAGGGAGCCTGGCAGGAACGCACGAATACCGTTCAGCTCAACTGTGAAGCCACCCTTCACTTTGCCGTTGATCACACCGGTCACAGTTTCAGCGTCTTCGTAAGCTTTTTCCAGCGTAATCCAGGCTTCGTGACGTTTGGCTTTCTCACGAGACAGCTGGGTCTCACCGAAGCCGTCTTCTACTGCGTCCAGCGCAACGTCAACTTCGTCACCTACCTGGATTTCCAGCTCGCCGGCTGCGTTCTTGAACTGCTCTGCAGGAATAGCAGATTCAGATTTCAGACCCGCATCAACCAGGACGACGTCTTTGTCGATAGCAACAACAACGCCACGAACGATGGAACCCGGGCGGGTTTCGATTTCTTTCAGGGACTCTTCAAAGAGTTGAGCAAAAGATTCAGTCATATTGATAATCTTAGGATTCTTCAATTTAACGTCCACCTGACATCCTGACGGGTGGGGTTGTTTCACATACCCGATGACCTTCCCTGTCACCGGGGTACTGCATTCGGTTAAGCCGAGGGCAAAGCCAGCGTCTTACGCGCATAGTCTAGCGCGATTTCAATGACTTGCTCAATGCTCATCTGGGTAGAGTCCAGCACCAGTGCATCACTGGCGGGCACTAACGGTGCCACTGGGCGATGGCGATCGCGGTCATCCCGCTCTTTTATCTCGGCTAAAAGGCGCTCAAAGTTAACACTAAAGCCCTTTTCCTGCAACTGCAGCATGCGACGCTGAGCGCGCTCTTCCGAACTGGCGTCGAGGAAAATTTTGACCGGCGCATCGGGAAACACCACCGTGCCCATATCGCGTCCGTCGGCAATCAGCCCCGGCGCCTCGCGGAACGCACGCTGGCGACGCAGCAACGCCTCGCGCACGCGCGGGAAGGCCGCCACTTTCGACGCCGTATTGCTGACGTCCTGGCTGCGGATCGCCGCGGAGACATCCTCGCCTTCCAGCACCACGCTTATCTCGCCCTGCTCGGCAATAAACCGCACGTCCAGATGGGCCGCAATGGGCACCAGCGCCTCTTCCGAGGTAATGTCAACGTGATGATGCAGCGCGGCCAGCGCCAGTACGCGATAAATTGCGCCGGAATCCAGCAGGTGCCACCGCAGATTCTCCGCCATCGCTTTACACAGTGTGCCTTTACCCGCACCACTTGGGCCATCAATGGTGATTACCGGGACTGTAGCTGTCATCTGTTTCTCCTGTATGGCTGCGCGGTTACCTGTTCACCAGGTAAAGATCGCGGCGTATTATACGCACCCTGACGCCGTATCGTTACCCCTAAAGCATAGTCGGCGACAAAAAACCTTACAGCGGCGGTGATTAAAGAGACAGGTGCCCGCCGACCGGCGGGCAATCGGAAGGAATCAGGCCGGCTGACTGATGCTGGCCAGACGTTCAAAATAGTCGGGGAACGTTTTCGCCGTACAGGCCGGATCAAGAATGGTCACAGCCGTGTCAGACAGCGCCACCAGCGAAAAACACATCGCCATGCGGTGATCATTATAGGTGCCGATTTCAGCGTGGGTTAACGCCGCCGGCGGCGTGATGCGGATGTAATCGTGCCCTTCCTCCACGTCTGCGCCCACTTTACGCAGCTCGGTGGCCATCGCCGCCAGGCGATCGGTCTCCTTAACACGCCAGTTATAGATGTTGCGCAGGACCGTGGTGCCCCGGGCAAACAGCGCGGTAGTAGCAATGGTCATCGCGGCGTCGGGGATATGGTTCATGTCCATATCGACGGCGTGCAGTTCACCGCGGGTACAGGCAATGTAATCCTCGCCCCAGGAAATCGTTGCGCCCATGTTTTCCAGCACATCGGCAAAGCGAATATCGCCCTGTACGCTGTTACGCCCGATGCCGGTCACCCGCACGGTACCGCCTTTGATCGCGGCCGCCGCCAGAAAATAGGAAGCTGAAGAAGCATCCCCCTCCACCAGATAGTCGCCTGGCGACTGGTACTGCTGCCGCCCACGCACCACAAAGCGACGATAGTTATCGTTTTCTACCTCAACGCCAAAACGCGCCATCAGACTCAGCGTGATAGCGATATAAGGCCGGGATACCAGTTCGCCGGTGATGCTGATGGTGGTATCCTGCGGCGCCAGCGGTGCAGCCATCAGCAGCGCCGTCAGAAACTGGCTGGACACCGAACCGTCGACGCTGACTTCGCCACCGCGGAAGCCGCCCTGCAAACGCACCGGCGGATAGTCGGTTTGCTCCAGATAGGTAATCTGCGCGCCGCCCTGGCGAAGCGCGTCCACCAGATGACCAATTGGGCGCTCTTTCATCCTGGGCTCACCGGTGAGCACCACGTCCCCCTGTCCGAGGCACAGCGCAGCCGTCAGCGGGCGCATCGCCGTACCAGCATTCCCCAGAAACAGCTCTCGTGCGCCCCGCGCCTCGAGCGGTCCTCCGTTGCCGGTCACTTCACAAGTGGTGCGGTCCGCCGACAGGCGGTAGTCAACGCCGAGCGCCTGCAGCGCATTCAGCATATGTCGCACATCATCGCTGTCCAACAGGTTAGTCAGCCGGGTGGTACCCGAAGCCAGCGCCGCCAGCAGCAACGCGCGATTGGATACGCTTTTAGAACCGGGCAGATTGATAACGCCGTCAACGTGGGCAATCGGCTGTAAAGTCAGGGAGTCCTGCATGTCACACTTATCTCCAGAGTATATGACGCCGAAACCCCGCGGCAGGCGAGGTTTCGGTTTGCTCCTGCCGGGGCAGGAGGATAAAACGACAGCTGCGCCTTTAGCCGTGGCGGCGGGCGAAATCAGTCATAAAGTCGGTGAGGGCCTTAACGCCGTCTAACGGCATCGCGTTATAAATCGAGGCGCGCATGCCCCCCACCACGCGATGGCCTTTCAGCGCATGTAAACCGGCAGCAAATGACTCTTCCAGAAACAGCTTATCCAGCGCCGGATCCCGCAGTTGGAAAGGGACATTCATTTTGGAGCGGTTTGCCGCGGCCACGTCGTTGCGGTAAAACTCGCTGCCATCGATAGTGCCGTACAGCAGCTCGGCCTTCGCCTGATTCACCCTGGCCATCTCAGTCACACCGCCCTGTGATTTCAACCACTTAAAAACCAGACCGGAGAGGTACCAGGCGTAGGTCGGCGGCGTATTAAACATTGACTCATTTTCTGCCAACACCTGGTAATCCAGTATCGAAGGCAGCAGTGGACTGGCGCGACCCAGTAGATCCTCGCGTACGATAACCAGCGTCAGCCCCGCCGGGCCAATGTTCTTCTGCGCACCGGCGTAAATCACGCCGTAACGGCTGACGTCAATCGGCTGCGACAGGATGGTGGAAGAGAGATCGGCGACCACCACTTTGTCACCAAAATCTGGCTGCTCATGAATGGCGATGCCATCAATGGTCTCATTTGGACAGTAGTGGACGTAGGCCGCGCCGTCGCTCAGCGCCCAGTTGCGCATCGCCACCACGGCGCGCTTGCCGTCAACCTGCGTCAGCGCGTCAATCACGTTCGGGGTACAGTATTTCGTGGCTTCTTTAATGGCGCTGTGTGCCCAGTAGCCGGCATCAATATAGTCGGCGGTAGTGGCCTGCCCGAGCAGGTTCATCGGCACCGCAGCAAACTGTGCGCGGGCACCACCGTGGCAGAATAAAACTTTGTAGTTCGGAGGGATTTTTAGCAGATCGCGAAAATCTTTCTCCGCCTCTTCCGCCACCTGAATAAATTCCTTACTGCGGTGACTGATCTCCATTACGGAGGTTCCCAGCCCGTTCCAGTTAGTCAGTTCCTGTTCTGCGCGACGGAGCACTTCCACCGGCAGCATGGCCGGTCCGGAGCTAAAATTGAAAACCTGTGTCATTTCCCCTCACCACATTGAGCAATCGTTTCTGTTCTCGCTATCGGTTTTATCATCGCCTCCGGGCGGCTGCAATGCTTAATCCGGCCAGCTCGCGTTTTTTCTGTTGGTCTGCGTAACAGCTTATGCCGTAAATGAAAGCCAACGCGGAATAAAACGTGCTAAGCGGAATCGACCGCGTAATTTACAGATAAACGCCGGCGCACGCGTGGCGATAACTGATGAAAACCCGTATTATGCGCCCTTTCCACAGTAACTATTGAGTGGCACATGACGCAAACGTATATCCCCGGCAAAGACGCCGCGCTGGAAGATTCCATTGATCGTTTTCAACAGAAGCTGTTGGATCTCGGTTTCCATATTGAAGAAGCCTCCTGGCTGAACCCGGTCCCGCACGTCTGGTCGGTACACATTCGCGATCGTGACTGCCCGCTGTGCTTTACCAACGGGAAAGGCGCCAGTAAAAAAGCGGCCCTGGCCTCCGCGCTGGGCGAATATTTTGAGCGGCTGTCAACCAACTATTTCTTTGCCGATTTCTGGCTGGGCAACGGCATTGCCAACGGGGATTTCGTTCACTATCCGAATGAAAAGTGGTTCCCACTTAGCGAAGAGGATGATCTGCCGGCCGGCCTTCTCGACGATCGCCTGCGCGCCTTTTACGATCCGGAAAATGCGCTGAGCGGCAGCGACCTGATCGATCTGCAATCCGGCAATGCCGCTCGCGGCATCTGCGCGCTGCCCTTTACTCGCCAGTCGGACCAGCAGACGGTGTACATTCCGATGAATATCGTCGGCAACCTGTACGTATCTAACGGCATGTCCGCCGGTAACACCCGTAATGAAGCGCGGGTACAGGGCCTGTCCGAGGTCTTTGAGCGCTACATTAAAAACCGCATCATCGCCGAATCCATCAGCCTGCCGGCGATTCCGGACGGCGTGCTGGCGCGCTATCCGGGTGTGGTAGCCTCAATAGCCAAACTGGAAGAGGAAGGTTTCCCGATTTTTGCCTATGACGCCTCCCTTGGCGGGACATATCCGGTGATCTGTGTGGTGCTGTTCAACCCGGCAAACGGCACCTGCTTCGCCTCTTTTGGCGCGCATCCCGACTTTGGCGTGGCGCTGGAGCGAACCGTCACCGAGCTGTTGCAGGGGCGCAGCCTGAAGGATCTGGACGTGTTTACACCGCCGACCTTTGATGACGAAGAGGTGGCCGAACACACCAACCTGGAAACCCATTTTATCGATTCCAGCGGCCTGATCTCCTGGGACATGTTTAAAGAGGAGGCGGACTATCCGTTCGTCGACTGGTGTTTCAGCGGGAGCACCGAAGCGGAGTTCGCCACGCTGATGGCGATCTTTACGGCGGAGGGTCAGGATGTCTATATCGCCGACTACGAGCATCTGGGCGTGTACGCCTGCCGCATCATTGTTCCGGGGATGTCCGATATCTATCCGGCGGAAGATCTGCTGCTGGCCAATAACAGCATGGGTACCCATCTGCGCGAAACCCTGCTCTCCCTGCCGGGCAGCGAGTGGGATAAGGCGGATTATCTGGCACTGATTGAACAGCTGGATGATGAGAGCCTCGACGACTTCACCCGCGTGCGCGAGCTGCTGGGCCTCGCGACCGGTAAAGATAATGGCTGGTATACGCTGCGCATTGGCGAACTGAAAGCCATGCTGGCGCTGGCCGGGGGCGATCTCGATCAGGCGCTGAGCTGGACCGAATGGACCATGGAGTTTAACGGCTCAGTCTTCACTCCGGAACGGGCGAACTACTACCGCTGTCTGCAAACGCTGCTGCTGCTGGCCATGGAAGATGAGCGCGATCCGCTGCAGTACCATCACGCCTTCGTGCGCATGTACGGCGCTGACGCCGTGGAGGCCGCTTCGGCCGCCATCAGCGGCGAAGCACCGTTTTGGGGACTGCAGCCTGTCGATGCCGAACTGCAGGCGTTCCCGGCGCATCAGGCCCTGCTCGCCGCCTACGAGAAGCTGCAGCGCGCCAAGCGTCAGCACTGGCAGTAACCGCCGGTCCTGCCGGGTTGGCCGTCATGGCATCCTGCCGTTGCGGCCGACCCGATTCACCCCGCACGGGCCATTGTCTGCTGATTGACCGCCGGATTTGTTCTGCCGGTCAACGGGGCTCACCCGCCTCACTCAGCCTCTGTCGACGTCCACCGCTCTGGTGAGGCGTGATGCCACGCCGCGTGGATTGCGCTTCACCGCCTACGGCCTGGCGGCTGTCCGGCGCCACGCCCCCCGATCATGGCGCCAGCCTCCGGGTCAGATCATCTGCGGTTAAATTTTGGTTAACCCTCTTTAACAAAAAAGTAAAAATAATACGCTTTAGCGCTGCATCTTCCTCTGCTAACCGCCGGTTATTCCAGTTTACCTGCCCGTAAATCCGTAAAAATTAAAATAAAAGTGCAAAATATAAAAAATATTTTATCTTTTATTTCAATGAGTTAAACGATAACGCAGGTGATTATATCGTTTTAAGGCGAGCGCTCCCATATGAAGATGATCCACATCAATTCCCGTTTCCCGCGCCATTGTTAACATCCCAATGCTGAATCGTGTTAAAGGGGCTTGAGTGTGCATTCTAATCACCCATTCAATTTACTGTTACCCGCGGCCATCGCTAAAGAGGCGGAAGAAGCCGGGGTCTATAAAGCGACCCGCCCTCCACTGACCACCTTTTTCCTCGCCATAACCGCGGGAATGTTTATTTCTATCGCCTTCGTATTTTACGTCACCGCCACCACCGGTGCTTCCGCGATGCCCTTTGGCGTGGCAAAGCTTATCGGTGGGTTGTGCTTCTCTCTCGGCCTGATCCTGGTGGTGGTTTGCGGCGCTGACCTGTTTACCTCCAGCGTGTTGATCGTGGTGGCCAAGGCAAGCGGACGTATCGGCTGGGGCCAGCTGGCCCGCAGCTGGCTGATTGTCTATGTAGGCAATTTGCTGGGCGCACTCTTCTTCGTGGCGCTGATTTGGTTTGCCGGCGAGCACATGCTCGCCAACGGCGACTGGGGATTAAACGTGCTGCAAACTGCGGATCACAAACTCCATCACGCATTTAGCCAGGCCGTTTGCCTCGGTATCCTAGCTAACCTGCTGGTCTGTCTGGCGGTCTGGATGAGCTACTCAGGACGGACGCTGACCGATAAGGCCGTAGCGATGGTGCTGCCGGTGGCTATGTTTGTCGCCTGCGGCTTCGAGCACAGCATTGCCAATATGTTTTTAATCCCGCTGGCCATCGTCATTAAGCACTTTGCGCACAGCGATTTCTGGCAGGCTATCGCCAGCGATCCCGGCCACTTCCCTGCGCTAACCGTCGAGCACTTTCTCGCGCACAATCTGCTGCCGGTGACCCTCGGTAACATCATTGGCGGTGGCCTGTTGGTGGGGCTGACCTATTGGATGATTTACCTGCGCGGCGGCCGCAAAACGCCGTCCTGAGCCGCGCAGCACGTTTTTACACCGCCCCACGGGGCCGTGAGTCAACTTCTGACATTATAAGGTAGGTATATCATGACCGAGCTTAACGAAAATCTGTTTCAGGCCTGGCAGGGATTCACCGCCGGCGACTGGCAGCAACGCGTCGATGTCCGTGATTTTATCCAGAAAAACTACACGCCGTATGAGGGCGATGAGTCCTTCCTGGTTGACGCCACGCCCGCAACCCGCCAGCTGTGGGATAGCGTGCTGGAGGGCATCAAAATTGAAAACCGCAGCCACGCGCCGGTGGATTTTGATACCGCTCTGGCATCCACCATTACCGCCCACGATGCCGGCTACATTGACGCAGCGCTGGAAAAAATTGTGGGCCTGCAAACCGATGCCCCACTCAAGCGCGCCATCATCCCCTTCGGCGGCATTAAAATGGTGGAAGGCTCCTGTAAAGTCTACGGTCGCGAGCTCGATCCGCAGCTAAAGAAAATTTTTACCGAGTACCGTAAAACCCATAATCAGGGCGTATTTGACGTGTACACACCGGATATCCTGCGCTGCCGTAAATCCGGTATATTAACCGGCCTGCCTGATGCCTACGGTCGCGGTCGCATCATTGGTGACTATCGCCGCGTTGCGCTGTACGGCATTGATTACCTGATGGCGGACAAGCTGGCGCAGTTCACTTCTCTGCAGCAGGATCTGGAAAACGGCAGCGATCTGGAAGCCACCATCCGCCTGCGCGAAGAGATTGCCGAACAGCACCGCGCCCTCGCACAGATGAAAACCATGGCGGCCAAATATGGCTGCGACATCGCCGGCCCGGCGCGCAACGCGCGGGAAGCGGTGCAGTGGACCTATTTTGGCTACCTGGCCGCGGTTAAATCGCAAAACGGCGCCGCCATGTCGTTTGGCCGCGTCTCCACCTTCCTCGATATCTATCTTGAGCGCGACATGCAGGCCGGAACGCTGAGCGAGAGCGAAGCGCAGGAGTTGATTGATCACCTGGTGATGAAGCTGCGCATGGTGCGCTTTCTGCGCACACCGGAATATGACGAGCTGTTTTCTGGCGACCCCATCTGGGCCACCGAGTCGCTCGCCGGTATGGGCCTCGATGGCCGCACGCTGGTCAGTAAAACCACCTTCCGCTTCCTGAATACGCTCTACACTATGGGGCCGTCACCGGAGCCAAACATGACCATTTTGTGGTCGGAACAGCTGCCGGTGAACTTTAAGAAATACGCGGCAAAAGTCTCTATTGACACCTCTTCGCTGCAGTACGAAAACGACGATTTGATGCGCCCGGATTTCGACAGTGACGATTACGCCATCGCCTGCTGCGTCAGCCCGATGATTGTCGGTAAACAGATGCAGTTCTTCGGCGCGCGCGCGAACCTGGCCAAAACCCTGCTGTACGCCATCAACGGCGGCGTGGATGAGAAGCTGAAAATGCAGGTGGGGCCGAAAGAAGCGCCGATCACCGATGATGTGCCGGATTACGACACGGTGATGGCACGACTGGATCACTTTATGGACTGGCTGGCTAAACAGTATGTAACCGCACTGAACATCATTCACTACATGCATGACAAGTATAGTTATGAAGCGGCACTGATGGCCCTGCACGACCGCGACGTCTGGCGCACCATGGCCTGCGGCATCGCCGGTTTGTCAGTCGCAGCGGACTCGCTATCGGCGATTAAATACGCCACGGTTAAACCGGTACGCGATGCCGATGGCCTCGCGGTAGACTTTGTTATCGAGGGTGAGTATCCGCAGTTTGGGAACAACGACGCGCGCGTGGACGATATCGCCTGCGATCTGGTTGAGCGCTTTATGAAGAAAATTCAGCGCCTGCCGACATACCGTAACGCGGTGCCCACGCAGTCGGTCCTGACCATCACCTCAAACGTGGTCTACGGCAAAAAAACCGGTAATACCCCGGACGGTCGCCGCGCCGGTGCGCCATTTGGCCCGGGCGCGAATCCGATGCACGGACGCGACCAAAAAGGGGCAGTCGCGTCGCTGACCTCAGTCGCGAAACTGCCCTTTGCCTATGCCAAAGACGGTATCTCTTACACCTTCTCCATCGTGCCAAACGCACTGGGCAAAGACGACGATGCGCGTAAGACTAACCTGGCCGGTCTGATGGACGGCTACTTCCATCACGAAGCAGAGATTGAGGGAGGACAGCACCTGAATGTCAACGTGATGAATCGTGAGATGCTGCTGGACGCCATGGCGCATCCGGAAAATTACCCGCAGTTAACTATCCGCGTGTCCGGCTATGCAGTACGCTTTAACTCACTGACCGCCGAGCAACAGCAGGATGTGATTACCCGCACCTTCACCTCGGCGCTGTAGCCACCACCGCAGCCGGGCGGCGCACTGTCGCCCGGCTGCTGGCCCCAGGGGCCAGCGATGACGTTCCCCCTGCCCTGTTAATCACGCTGGAGATCCCGCCTATGTCCGTTAACGCCAGAATCCACTCCATTGAGTCCTGCGGCACCGTCGACGGCCCCGGCATCCGCTTTATCGCCTTTTTTCAGGGCTGCCTGATGCGCTGCCTCTACTGCCATAACCGCGATACCTGGAACACGCACGGCGGCCACGAAATGACGCTGCCAGCGCTGATGCAGGAAGTTCGCAGCTATCGTCACTATATGCGCGCCTCGGGCGGTGGCGTCACCGCCTCAGGCGGCGAGGCGATTTTGCAGGCCGAGTTCGTCCGCGACTGGTTCCGCGCCTGTCAGGCCGAGGGCATCCATACCTGTCTGGATACCAACGGATTTGTTCGCCGTTACGATCCGGTCATTGATGAACTGCTGGCCGCAACGGATCTGGTGATGCTCGATCTGAAGCAGCTAAATGACGAGATCCACCACGCGCTGGTCGGTGTTTCAAATCAGCGGACGCTGGCGTTTGCCCGCTACCTCGCCGGGAAAAACGTGCGAACCTGGATCCGCTATGTGGTAGTTCCCGGCTGGTCAGATGATGATGCATCGGCTCACCTGCTGGGGGCGTTCACGCGCGATATGCACAATATCGAGAAAATTGAGCTGTTGCCCTATCACGAGCTGGGCAAACATAAATGGCAAACGCTGGGGGAACCCTATGCGCTGGAAGGCGTGAAGCCCCCACCGGCGGCGACGCTGGCGCGGCTGAAAGAGATCCTCGAGCCGTATGGTCATCCGGTCGTGTATTAGCCGCGGCCGCGCTGGATCTCATCCGTTCAGGCGTGCGCCACCGGCGTAGCGTGCGAATCGGCTTTGCGCAGCAGCATCACCAGATAAACCAGCGACACGGCCGCGATCATCACAAACAGCAGCCGATCGGAGTAGTGCTGCATCAGCAGGGCGGTCATCGCCGGACCGGCCAGACTACCCACCGTATAGCTCAACAGCAGCGCCTGATTCATCGCCACCAGCTCGTGGTGCTTTACCGCCTCGCAGGCCCAGGACATCGCCAGCGGATAGAGCGTGAAGCCGGCGCAGCCCAGCACGAACAGCGCCGGCGCCATCGCCGCGTGGCTGAGCATTGCCACCGCGCCAACGATCACCACAAACACCTGCACGCGCAGAACCAGCAGGCGGCCAAAACGATCCGCCAGCCGGCCGATCGGCCACTGACCAACGATACCGGCGCTGACCAGCAGCGCCATCCAGTAGCCAACGCGGGCGTCAGCCATGCCCTGATGGGACAGGTAAAGCGGCATCAGCCCGTACAGCGAGCCGAGCACAATACCGGAGATAATGCAGCCGTTAATGCCCAGCCGGGCATGGCGCCGGCGCAGCATCGCCCACAGGCGGCCCGGAGCGGCCTGCTCTTCTTCCTGCCGATCCTGGCGAATCGTCACCCACAGCAGCGGCAGAATGGCGGCGACGATCAGCATCGTCACCCAGGGAATCACGCTCAGTAGCTGGGTTGACAGGCTGCTGACCAGCAGCTGCCCCAGCACCGTCCCACCGTAGTAAACGATCATATAGGCCGCCAGCAGCCGACCGCGCTGGCGAACGGTGCCGCTGGACATCAGCGCGCTCTCCACCACCACCCAAATCATCGCGCAGCCCACGCCGGCGCAAAAGCGCCACAGCGACCAGCTCCAGAATCCGGCCCCCGCGGCCAGCGCCAGCGTGGCCAGCGCAAACAGCAGTGTCGCCAGATAATAACTGCGATTAAAGCCCAGCCGGCCGATCGCCGCGCCGGCGATCAGCGTGCCGACCAGGTTACCGGTATAGTAGGCCGAGCTGACCAGGCCGACCTGCCAGGTAGGCAGCGCATCGTGAGTGAGCCACAGCGGGACCAGCGTATTGAGCACGGCCAAAGAGACAGTGAGCAGCATCAGGCCGCACAGCAGCAAAATAACGGTTCGGGACCAGATCGACATGAGAAAAAGCGCCACGCAGGGGGAATATTTTGCGCGCATCATGCCATTACCGTTTGTAATGTCAATGCACACAATCTGGCCAACCGGTGTTTTTTACCGGTTTGATAGAAATTGTTTATCATCATCCTGATTTATGTCGCTATACCTTCGGCAACAAGCGATATAAATCCATATAAAACAATAATATGTATTTTATACTACGATAATAAAAATCACTGATTTATTTTAACCGCCTCACACCACGCGGCGGACCAAAAAAAACCCGCGTCTGCAGACGCGGGCTTCAGGCTGACTCGTTATCCGGCAAGCATCAGCCGATGTATTCCAGTCCTTTCATATACGGACGCAGCACCGCGGGAACTTCAATGCGGCCGTCGGCCAGCTGATAGTTCTCCAGTACCGCCACCAGCGTCCGCCCCACAGCCAGGCCGGAGCCGTTCAGCGTGTGCACCAGACGCGGTTTTTTCTCCTGCTTGCTGCGGCAGCGGGCCTGCATCCGACGCGCCTGAAAATCCCACATGTTGGAGCAGGAAGAGATTTCACGGTAGGTGTTTTGCGCCGGCAGCCACACTTCCAAATCGTAAGTTTTACAGGCGCCAAAGCCCATATCGCCGGTACACAGCAGCATTTTACGGTACGGCAGGTTCAGCAGCTGCAGCACTTTCTCGGCGTGACCGGTCAGCTCTTCCAGCGCCTCCATCGACGCTTCCGGGCGGACAATCTGCACCATTTCCACTTTATCAAACTGGTGCATGCGAATCAGTCCGCGGGTATCGCGGCCGTAAGATCCCGCCTCCGAACGGAAGCACGGCGTGTGCGCGGTCAGCTTCAGCGGCAGCGACTCTTCCTCAAGGATTTCATCGCGCACCAGGTTGGTCAGCGGCACTTCCGCGGTCGGGATCAGCGCGTACTGGCTGCTGTCGGCCTGCTCCTCGAGCGGACGGGTGTGGAACAGATCTTCGCCAAACTTCGGCAGCTGTCCGGTGCCGTACAGGGTGGCGTGGTTCACCAGGTACGGCACATAGGCCTCGCTGTAACCGTGCTGTTCGGTGTGCAGATCAAGCATAAACTGGCTCAGGGCGCGGTGCAGGCGCGCGATCTGCCCCTTCATCACCACAAAACGCGATCCGGTCAGTTTTACCGCCGCCGCGAAATCCAGCCCCTGCGCCATCTCTCCCAGCTCGACGTGGTCGCGCACGGTGAAATCATACTGGCGCGGTTCGCCCCAGCGGCTGATTTCCACGTTGTCGCCATCATCTTTACCCGGTGGTACCTCATCGGCCGGCAGGTTAGGCATCGTCAGCGCCAGGTCACGGATCTGATTTTGCAGCGCATCCAGCTCTGCTTTTGCCGCGTCCAGGCGTTCGCCCAGCGCGTTCACTTCCTGACGCAACGGTTCGATGTCTTCCCCACGCGCTTTGGCCTGCCCGATAGATTTCGATCGGGAGTTGCGTTCCGCCTGCAGACTTTCGGTTTCGACCTGTAACACTTTGCGGCGCTCTTCCAGCGAACGCAAGGTGTCGACATCCAGCTTAAAGCCTCGGCGTGCCAGTTTTTCAGCGACTGCGTCTGGCTCGGTACGCAGCAGATTGGGATCGAGCATGCTTTTCCTGTGCTTGTTGTGAAAATAGGAGGGGCGCCACGCCCGGTGGCGTGCGCTAATGCGTTGTTAACCTTACCGCAACGCCTGCGTCAGCGATAGCGTTTTGTCGGGCTATTTTGATCCTGTTCGCTGAGCCAGCTGAGCTTTTCACCGATTTTCCCCTCCAGCCCGCGCGCCACCGGGTGGTAGTAGCGGGTCGCGGCCAGTTCGGGCGGAAAATAGTCTTCGCCGGCGGCGTAGGCATGGGGCTCATCGTGGGCGTAGCGATATTCCGCGCCCAGTCCCATTTCCTTCATCAGCTTGGTGGGCGCGTTGCGCAGGTGCGCCGGCACATCGTAATCGGGGCGCTCGCGGGCATCGCGCAGCGCGGCTTTAAATGCGGTATAGACCGCGTTGCTTTTGGGGGCACACGCTAAATAGACGATAGCCTGGGCAATGGCCCGCTCCCCCTCCGCCGGGCCAACGCGGGTAAAACAGTCCCAGGCGGCGATGGCCACCTGCATTCCGCGCGGATCGGCGTTGCCGACATCCTCAGACGCGATGGCCAGCAGGCGGCGCGCAACGTACAGCGGATCGCCTCCGGCGCTGATGATTCTGGCATACCAGTAGAGCGCGGCATCCGGGGCTGAGCCGCGCACGGATTTATGTAGCGCAGAAATCAGATCGTAAAAGCGATCGCCTTTATTATCAAAGCGCGCGCTGCGTTCACCGGAGACTTCATTCAGCAGCTGCGGCGTCAGCTCGCGCTGACCCGCGGCGTTGATCTCGGCCATATCGGCCATCATTTCCAGCGTGTTCAGCGCCCGCCGGGCATCACCGTTGACCAGCTCGGCAATCATCCGCCGCGTCGCGGCGGGCAGCACCAGATCCCGATCGCCATAGCCGCGTGTACGGTCCTGCATCGCCTGCTCCAGCACCGTCTCGATATCCTCCACGGTCAGGGACTTTAGCAGGTAGACGCGCGCGCGCGACAGCAGGGCGGAATTGAGCTCGAACGAGGGATTTTCGGTCGTAGCGCCGATAAACGTGATGGTGCCATCTTCAATGTGCGGCAGAAAAGCATCCTGCTGGCTCTTATTGAAGCGATGCACCTCATCCACGAACAGAATGGTACGGCGTCCGGCATCGCGACGATTGCGCGCCCGCTCAATCGCCTCACGAATCTCTTTCACCCCGGAGGTCACCGCCGAAATACGCTCAACGTCGGCGTTACCGTAGTGACCAATCAGCTCCGCCAGGGTGGTCTTTCCGGTGCCGGGCGGCCCCCACAAAATCATGGAATGCAGATGGCCGGCCTCGATCGCCCGCGGCAGTGGTTTACCCGCGGCCAGCAGGTGCTGCTGACCAATATACTGATCGAGAGTGGCCGGCCGCATCCGCGCGGCCAGCGGCTGGAAATCCTGCTGAGAGAAGTCGAGAGAGAGATTGCTCACGCACGCTCCGGGTTATTTGCGCTGGTCATCAATCGTTACGCCCTGCGGAGGCGTGAAGCGGAATTTATCCGGGCTGACGCTGCCATTTTGCTGGCTTTTTAAGGTATAGCTGCTGCGCTGGCCGTCCTGCTCCACCGCGCTGAACTGATTGATGGTACCATCCGCCGCCACCTTCAGGGTGAATTGCTTCAGATTACCATCGGCCCGTTTCGGCGTCAGCTCAAAGGTATCGCCCGTGCGGGCAATATTGTATTGCTGCCAGTCGGACGGCTGGTTGCGGGCAATCAGCATAAACGGGGTATTGCTGGTGGCGTCTTTCAGCCAGGTGACGGTCGCCTGCTCTACAAACGGGTTGTAGAACCACAGCGCTTTACCGTCAGAGACGATCACGCTCTCATCGGGCGCAGTCATGTGCCAGTTAAACAGGTTTGGGCGCTTCACCCACAGTTCCCCTTCTCCTTCCTGGACATTGGCGCCGCTGGCATCAGTGACGGTCTGAGTGAAGCTGGCGTGGAACGTTTGCACTTTACCGAGGCGCTGTTGCAGATCGCTGCGCGCATCTGCAAGGGCCGCGCTGGAAGAGAAAGCGGCCAGCACACAGCAAGAGATAAGCATATTTCTCATTACAACAGGTTCCTTATGATTGAGTTACCTTCAAAGGTGGGGGCGAATCATATCGGATGCAACCCGCCCTCCCTCAGAGTCATCCGATTTACATCTCGTGCGGCGGCGGGGCCAGGACGTCACGGTTACCATTGTGGCCCGGAGGCGAAACGATGCTCTGCGCCTCCATTTGCTCAATGATGCGCGCCGCCCGGTTGTAGCCGATGCGGAACTGGCGCTGCACGCCGGAAATCGAGGCGCGGCGCTTTTCCACCACAAATGCCACCGCCTGATCAAACAGCGGATCCAGCTCTTCATCACCGTCCAGTCCGCCCGCCCCGCCTTCGCTCTCTTCGCCGGCGGTAATGCTGTCGATATACTGGGGCCGGCCGCGCGCCTTCCAGTCCTGCACGACCGCATGCACTTCCTGATCGCGCACAAACGCCCCGTGGACACGCACCGGATTCGAGGAGTTCGGTGGCATATACAGCATATCCCCCATCCCCAACAGCGACTCGGCACCGCCCTGATCGAGGATCGTCCGCGAATCAATCTTACTCGATACGGTGAACGCAATACGGGTCGGGATATTGGCCTTGATAAGGCCGGTTATCACATCGACCGACGGGCGCTGAGTTGCCAGCACCAGGTGGATCCCGGCGGCGCGCGCTTTCTGGGCCAGGCGGGCAATCAGCTCTTCCACTTTCTTGCCCACCGCCATCATCAGATCGGCAAATTCGTCAACCATCACCACGATGTACGGCAGTTTTTCCAGTACGGGCGGCGTACTGTCCATACTGTCGCCCGGTTTCCAGAACGGATCGGGAATCGGACGCCCCATCGCTTCGGCCTGCGCAACCCGCTCGTTATATCCGGCCAGATTACGGACGCCCAGCGCCGACATCAGCTTATAGCGCCGCTCCATCTCGCCGACGCTCCAGCGCAGCGCATTGGCCGCGTCCTTCATGTCGGTGACCACTTCGGTCAGCAGATGCGGAATGCCTTCATACACCGACAGCTCCAGCATTTTCGGATCGATCATGATAAAGCGCACCTCTTCCGGCGTGGCTTTATACAGCATGCTGATGATCATTGCGTTAACGCCAACCGATTTACCGGAGCCGGTGGTACCGGCCACCAGCAGGTGCGGCATTTTTGCCAGATCCGCCACCACCGGCTGACCGGCGATGTCCTTGCCCAACACCACCGCCAGCGGCGAGGGGTTATCGCGAAACTTCGGACAGTCCAGCACTTCGCGCAGGTAAACCGTCTGGCGATGCTTATTCGGCAGCTCCAGTCCGACGTACGGTTTACCCGGTATCACTTCGACCACGCGTACCGCAACGGCAGACAGCGAACGCGCCAGATCGCGCGACAAATTGGAAATACGCGCGGCTTTAACCCCCGGCGCGAGATCCAGTTCAAAACGGGTGATCACCGGCCCGGGCGAAATGCCAACCACTTCCGCCTTCACGCGGTAATCGGCCAGACGCGACTCGACCAGGCGCGCGGTCTGCTCCAGCGCAAACATATCCACCGGCTCCTCCTCAACCGGCGGCGGCGTGAGCAGCTCCAGCGTCGGTAGCGGGGTGGACGGTTTTTCCAGCGGGCGGTCGTGACGCACCAGGAATGGGTGAATCAGACTGTCCATGGCCGGTTCCGCCGGCGTAGCGGCAGCGGCCGGAGTCGGCGCCGCGACAGCGGCAGGCGCTGGAGTCACCGACGGCGGCGCAGCGACCGGCTGCCCGCCCACGTTCGACACCGGCGCGGCCGGCGGTGCAGGATGGCGCGCGGCGGCGCCAGCCTGTCCGGCGTAAGCCGCCGCCTGGGAAGCCGGCTCAGGATCCGCCGCGGCTGGCAGGGTAAACAGCGGCTCGCGCGGCGATTCGTCAATCAGATCGTCCAGCGGGGAAAAACGCAGCGCGTCGACGCTGACAGACGGATAGCCCTGCCCTGCGGGCGGCTCAGCGTAGCGCGCCTGCTGCTGGGCGGCAAACTGTGCGGCCAGCGCCTGCTGCTCGCGCTGCTCGCGCTGCTCCTCAATGCTGACAGACGGATCGGCCTGCGCTGCGGGCGACTCAGCGTAGTGCGCCTGCTGCTGGGCGGCAAACTGTGCGGCCAGCGCCTGCTGCTCGCGCTGCTCCTCGATGCTGACAGACGGATCGGCCTGCGCTGCACGCGGCTCAGCGTAGCGCGCCTGCTGCTGGGCGGCAAACTGCGCGGCCAGCGCCTGCTGCTCGCGTTGCTCCTCTTCTTCTTCACTCAGCGCGTCCGGTTCTCCGTAGCGCTGCTGCTGGCTGAGCCAGGCCTCGCGCAGGGCGGCCTGCTGCTGCGCCTCCGTGGGATCGGCCTGCGGCGGCGGGGCATCCGCCAGTGCACCGCTGTCGTCCGTCATTGCCGGCTGACGCTGTGCCTCGGCCCGCGCCCGCTCCTCGGCGATGCGCTGCGAAGGCAGCTTGATACCGTAAGAGGCCAACTCGCGCCGCGTAGGCAGTTTAACCGGATTGGGCCGCGGCAGCGTCGGGCCAATGCCCTGCTTCACCTGCGGATTGCTGCCGGCATCGTCTGCTTCATCACGCGAAGCGCTGAAGGCAGGCATAAAGGGCGCCGCCGCTGCGGCGGCCAGCTGGGCGGCCCCCTGCCGGGACGGCGCTGTTTCGGGGAGGAATGGGTGTCCAGCCGGGACGTCGGCAGGCATCGGTGCCTCGCGAGTGAGTGGATGTCCAGCCGCAACGCCGGCGGGCGTCGGTGCCTCGCGAGTGAGTGGGTGTCCAGCCGCGACGCCGGCGGGCGTCGCCGTCGGGCGGTTCGTTTCCTGCCAGTTCCCCAGTGGCGGGCCGTCATCTGACTCTCCGGCGTCGGCCGGCAGTTCAAAGCGATAGCGCGGGGTTGGATCGGTAGCCGCCGGGCGTTCAGCCGGCGCCGCATCGGCATCCTGCGCGCCGGTTGCGGCCACTACCGGCGGGACGTTCGGCGCGGAAGCCGCGGCCACGGCCGGAACATCCTCAGCGGAGGCCGGCGTCGGCGGCATGGGATCACTATGCTGAGCGGCAAACGAAGGGGCCAGTAGCGGATCGTCGCGCTCATCCTCGCCGACGTCAGCGCGCGGGCGACGCAGCAGCACGTCCTCCCGATCGTCTTCGGTCAGCGGCGTCCGCTGCGCTGTGGATTCCGCCGCGCGCGCTTCATCATACGCCTCGGGCTCCTCATTCCAGTGCGCTTCGCGACGAGAACGGTTGCTGGCAAAGGTCAGAATGCCCATCACCGCCGCCCCGAGTTTTTCCGCAATCGTTAACCAGGACCAGCCGGTGTAGAGCGTCAGTCCGGCTCCCCATACGCACAGCAGCACCAGCGTGCCGCTGATGCCGTTCAGCCACGGCGCCATCGCACTGCTCAGCAGGCTGCCAATCACGCCGCCAGAGGCAAAGTACCAGATGTCGTCAGCATTCAGCGCGGCCAGCCCACAGGACGTCGTAATCAGCGCGACCACGCCGATTAGACGCAGCGAGACGGCGAAATAGTCGGTATAAGTCTGACTCTCACGCTGGCGAAAGGCGATCCAGCACAGCCCGAGGATCACCGGGGGTATGGCATATCCCATCACCCCAAAGATAAACAGCAGGGTATCGGCCAGCCAGGCGCCGGGTACGCCGCCCCAGTTATGGATAGGTTCGTGCCAGGCGGTTTGCGACCAGCTGGGGTCGGAGGGATTAAAGCTGACCAGCGCCATCATCAAATAGACGGCGAATAGCGCAATGACAATTAACAGCGCTTCAAGCAGACGACGACGGCTGCTGAGCGGCTCCAGGGAGACTTCTTTATCTTCGGTATATTCCTGGCTCAAGAGAACACTCCAGGTGCCTGTGAACGAGCTGACAAGACAGCGTCGGGCCATGACCCGACGCTGAAACTGTATGAATTCACAGGAGTGTAGCGAAAACTATCAGGTTTTGCACCTGCCCTAAGTTACCGAGTCTTAATGACCAGACGGTTACTCTGTTTCACTTCTTCCATGACCACATACGTGCGGGTATCGTTGACGCCCGGCAGACGCAGCAGGGTTTCCCCCAGCAGCTTACGGTAGGCAGACATATCCGGCACACGCGTTTTTAGCAGGTAGTCAAAATCACCGGAAACGAGGTGACATTCTTGAGTTTCCTCAAGTTTTTGCACCGCGGCGTTAAATTGCTCAAACACGTCCGGCGCGCCGCGATTCAGAGTAATCTCAACGAAGACCAGCAGTGACGCATCAAGATAGTGCGGATTGAGCAGGGCCGTATAGCCAAGGATAAACCCCTGACGTTCCAGCCGACGCACACGCTCCAGGCACGGCGTGGGGGATAACCCTACCCGCTTGGACAGTTCGACGTTGGAAATACGGCCATCTTTTTGCAATTCATTCAGAATATTGCGATCGATCCGGTCGAGATCTTTACCGGGGCGTTTTTTATTGTCTACCATTATTATTGTCTCTCTTTAGCTTCCCTTGTACCTGCCACTCCCCTGGCAACATCACTCTGCCGGGGTCAACGAAGTGAAGTCATGTGCCTGCTGCGATGTCGCGCCCATTCCCGCGGCGCGTGCTGTCTGTCCACACCATGCGCCATCACGAATGACAGACTGAGTTCGTTCTACCCTGCCCTCCGCCAGGTGACAAAGTGCGCGGCGGCCAGGGTAAATGTTCTCTGCTTCATCCATTGTTTTCGCAAATGCCTAGCTGATTGTCAAAGTAAAACAGAAAAAATCAGTACAAGATGCCGATCCCTTCTCTGGGTCGCTGTTTTTAAACAGGTATTTTAGATTCCACTCCACACCGCCAGCGTCACTCTTCGCCTGTTAGAGGGATTGGTCTGCCCGGCGGTCATCGCCCTTTTTTTGCAGCGCTAAATTCCCTACAATCGACGATCATTGTCCGATGACTAACTTTGAGGGTCTCATGGCCAAACACAGTAAACTGCTTATTCTCGGTTCCGGCCCGGCCGGCTATACCGCCGCCGTGTACGCCGCGCGCGCCAATCTGAACCCGGTGCTGGTTACCGGGCTGGAGAAAGGCGGTCAGTTGACCACCACCACCGATGTCGAAAACTGGCCGGGCGATCCCGATGAGTTGACCGGTCCGCTGTTAATGGAGCGCATGCATGCGCACGCCGTCAAATTCAATACCGAGATCGTATTTGATCATATTCACAGCGTTGACCTGCAGCAGCGTCCGTTTCGCCTGAGCGGCGACAGCGAAACCTACACCTGCGACGCGCTGATCATCGCCACTGGCGCCTCCGCCCGCTATCTCGGCCTGCCGTCGGAAGAGGCGTTTAAGGGCCGCGGCGTATCGGCCTGCGCCACCTGTGACGGCTTTTTCTATCGCAATCAGCAGGTCGCCGTCGTCGGTGGCGGCAATACGGCCGTTGAAGAAGCGCTGTACCTCGCCAACATCGCTTCGGTGGTGCATCTGGTCCACCGCCGCGACAGTTTCCGCGCGGAAAAGATTCTCATTGACCGGCTGATGGCGAAAGTCGACAGCGGCAATATCGTGCTGCACACCCGCCGCACCCTGGACGAAGTCCTTGGCGACGAGATGGGCGTCACCGGCGTCCGGCTGCGCAGCACCGAGGATGACAGCCTGCAAGATCTGGCGCTGACCGGCGTGTTCATCGCCATCGGCCACAGTCCCAATACCGCCATCTTTGACGGACAGCTGGCGCTGGAAAATGGCTACATCAAAGTCCAGTCGGGGCTGCAGGGCAACGCCACCCAGACCAGCATTCCTGGCGTCTTTGCCGCCGGTGATGTCATGGACCACACCTACCGTCAGGCCATCACTTCTGCCGGAACCGGCTGTATGGCCGCGCTTGATGCTGAACGCTTCCTTGATGGTTTGGTTAAAAACGATAAGTAAATTTGTTAACTAATTGATCCTCCATCCATTAAAGGCGACGTCTCTGTCGCCTTTTTTATATTCCGGCGTTAACATGAGCGCCTGACGCGCCGCCCGCTGGCGTACTGGCAGTCTCACCGATATGCAATCTGAGAGCCCGTGATCGATGGAAAAATCGCGACAGCGCCAGCTTATCCGCTGGCTGAAACAGCAGAGCACCCTCGCCCGACGCTGGCTCAGGCTGGCCGCCCTGCTCGGTTCCCTCAGCGCCGCGCTGATCATTGCGCAGGCCTGGCTACTGGCAGACCTGCTGTGGCGCCTGATTACCCTGCACACTCCGCGCGAAACCCTGCTGCTGCCGCTGCTGGGCCTGCTGGGCTGCTTTGTCCTGCGCGCGCTCTTTAGCGCCGCCCGCGAACGGGTTGGTTTTCACTGCGGACGTGAGATCCGCCGGGTGATGCGTCAGCAGGTACTTGACCGCTTACAGGCGCGGGGGCCGGCTACCATTCAGGGCCGACCGGCCGGCAGTTGGGCGACGCTGGTGCTGGAACAGATCGATGACATGCAAGATTATTATGCCCGCTACCTGCCGCAAATGACCCTGGCGGTGACCATCCCGCTCGGTATTTTGCTGACGCTGCTGCCAATTAACTGGGCGGCGGCGCTTATCCTGCTGGTGGCCGCTCCGCTGATCCCGCTGTTCATGGCGCTGGTTGGCATGGGCGCCGCCGATGCTAACCGGCGCAACTTTGCCGCGCTGGCCCGCCTCAGCGGGCATTTTCTCGACCGCCTGCGCGGCATGGAGACCATCCGGCTCTATCACCGCGGTGAAGCTGAAACAGAGGCCATTCGCACCGCCTCTGAACGTTTTCGCCTGCGCACCATGGACGTTCTGCGGCTGGCTTTCTTGTCATCGGCGGTGCTGGAGTTTTTTGCTTCACTGTCGATCGCCGTGCTGGCGGTGTACTTTGGTTTTTCCTATCTGGGGGAGCTGAACTTCGGCCATTACGGTCAGGGCGTGACCCTGTTTGCCGGTTTTCTCGCCTTAATTCTTGCCCCCGAATTTTTCCAGCCGCTGCGCGATCTCGGCACCTTCTATCACGCCAAAGCGCAGGCGGTCGGCGCCGCCGACGCGCTGTTTACCTTTCTTGAACCGGACGACGAGCCGCCGCCCGCCACCGCACCGCGCCCGTCCCTGCCGCCGATCGATGCGCTGACGTTGGAAGCGCGCGACTGGTGGATCACCGCCCGCGACGGCACCCCGCTGGTGGGACCGCTGAACTTTACCCTGCGCCCCGGCCAGCGGATAGCCATCGTTGGCCAGAGCGGCGCCGGTAAAAGCTCGCTGATTCAGGCGCTGATGGGCTTTTTACCCTGCCGCGGTTCGCTGTACATCAACGGCCGGCCGCTGGCGGATTACGATCCCGACAGCTGGCGTCAGCAGCTCAGCTGGGTAGGGCAGAATCCGCATCTGCCGGGCGAGACGCTGCGTGAGAATCTGCTGCTGTCGCCGCGGGCCAACGCCGGAGCGCTGGAATCGACGCTGGCGCTGGCTGGCGTCAGCGCCTTTCTGCCGCTGCTGCCGGCGGGACTGGACACGCCGCTGGGCGACCAGGCAGTGCGCCTCTCCGTGGGTCAGGCTCAGCGCGTTGCGGTCGCGCGCGCGCTGCTCACTCCGGCGGCGCTGCTGCTGCTCGACGAGCCATCGGCCAGTCTCGACGCCGACAGCGAGCGCCACGTAATGCGCGCGCTGGACGCTGCCTCGCATCAGCAAACCACGCTGATGGTCACCCATCAGTTGCAGCACCTGAGCGACTGGGATGAGGTTTGGGTGATGCGCGACGGCCAGATTGTTCAACGCGGAGATTGTGCAACGCTACAACACCAGCCCGGGCCGTTCCGCGATCTGCTCAGGGCCCGTAACGGAGAGGATGCCTGATGCGCGCACTATTAAGCTTTTTACCGCTGTGGCGCCGCCATGCCCTGCGCCTGCTGCTCGGCATTCTGCTGGCCATTTTGACCCTGCTGGCCAGCATCGGTCTCCTGAGCCTGTCGGGCTGGTTTCTCGCCGGCGCTTCGCTGGCCGGCTTTGCCGGCCTATACAGTTTTAACTATATGCTGCCGGCCGCCGGCGTGCGCGGTGCGGCCATTGTGCGCACCGCATCACGCTATTTTGAGCGACTGGTCAGCCATGATGGTACCTTCCGCGTACTGCAGCATTTGCGGGTCTGGGTCTTCTCCCACCTGCTGCCACTGTCTCCGGGGGGGTTGAGCCGCTTTCGCCAGGGCGATCTGCTGAACCGGCTGGTGGCCGATGTTGATACGCTGGATCACCTCTATTTGCGCGTGATCTCACCGCTGGTGGGCGCGCTGGTCACTATCGTGGTGGTCACCGTTGGCCTCACCTTTCTCGACGTCTCGCTGGCGCTGACGCTCGGCGGCCTGCTGCTGCTGACTCTGCTGGTTCTGCCCCCGCTGTTCTGGTGGCTTGGTCGACCGTCGGGGGCGGCGATCGCCCATCTGCGCAGCCAGTACCGGCTGCTGCTTACGCGCTTTCTGCAAGGGCAGGCGGAGCTGACCCTGTACGGTGCCCGCGACGCCGCCCGCGCCCAGCTGGATAGCACTGAGGCCGACTGGCAGCGGGCACAGCAGCGACAAGCCGACCTGACCGGTCTGTCGCAGGCGCTACTGATTGCCGTGACCGGCCTCACCGTCACCCTGCTGCTGTGGCTTAGCGCCGGCGGCATTGGTGACCTGCCAACGCCCGGTGCTTTTTTGGCGCTGGTGGTCTTCTGCGCGCTGGCGGCGTTTGAGGCACTGGCGCCGGTTGCCGGGGCATTTCAGCACCTGGGCCGGGTGAGCGCTTCCGCAGAGCGACTGCAGGCGATGATCACCACGCCGCCGGCGGTGCAGTTTCCCCCAACGGTTTCTTCCTCCCCGGTACGCGACGGCGGCGTTGCGTTAGAGGCGGTCAGTTTTCATTATCCCGACCAGCCCGTCCCGGCACTGCAGGACATCACGCTGCGCCTCCCCGCCGGTGCGCAAGTGGCCATTGTTGGCCGCACCGGCTGTGGTAAAAGCACCCTGCTCCAGCTACTGACCCGCGCCTGGGATCCGGACAGCGGCAGCATTACCGTGGGCGGGATACCGCTGCCCGCGTGGGATGAAGCCAGCCTGCGCGCCAGCACCAGCGTGGTCAGCCAGCGGGTAACCCTGTTTAGCGCCACGCTGCGCGATAACCTGCTGCTGGCTGCCCCACACGCCGACGACGCCACGCTGGCGGCGGCGCTGGAGCGCGTTGGCCTGGGTCGTCTACTGAGCGGAGAAGAGGGCCTGAACGCCTGGCTCGGGGAAGGCGGCAGGATGCTGTCCGGTGGAGAACTGCGCCGGCTGAGCATTGCCCGCGCCCTGCTGCACGGCGGCGAGCTGTTGCTGCTGGACGAGCCCACCGAAGGGCTGGACGCCGAAACCGAGCGGCAGATCCTCGACGTGCTGGAGGAAGTCAGTCGCGGGAAAACCCGGATCATGGTGACCCACCGTCTGCAGCGGCTGGATCGGCTCGATCGGCTGTTCGTGCTGGATGAAGGGCGACTGCTGGAGCAGGGTAGTCACGATGAATTAGTGGCAAAACGCGGCCGCTACTGGACCTTTTTGCAGCAGAGTGCGCTATAGTCTGACGGTACTTTTCTGGACTCTCTGCTTACCATGAGACTGATACAGCTGTCGCGGGACACCCTGCACTTTCCACCGCCAGAAATGGCGCTGCGCGAACCGAATGGCTTGCTGGCAATGGGCGGCGACCTCAGCCCCGCCCGCCTGCTGCAGGCCTACCAGCACGGTATTTTCCCGTGGTTTTCCCCGGGCGACCCGATTTTGTGGTGGTCGCCCGACCCGCGCGCGGTGCTGCCGCCCGGGGCATTTCACTGCAGCCGCAGCCTGGCGCGTTTCCATCGCCACACCCCCTGGCGGGTCACGCTGAATCAGGCCTTTGATCAGGTGGTGGCAGGCTGCGCCGGTGAGCGCGATGAGGGCACCTGGATCACCCCGGAGGTCAGACGCGCCTGGCTGCAGCTGTTTCAGCTGGGGCATGCGCACTCGGTGGAGGTCTGGCATGAAGAGGAGCTGATTGGTGGACTTTACGGGTTAGCGCTCGGCCGACTGTTTTGCGGTGAGTCGATGTTCAGCCGCACAGCGAACGCGTCTAAAATCGCCCTGATGCTCTTTTGCCGCTATTTCCAGCAGCAAGGCGGCGAACTGATCGATTGCCAGGTGCTGAACCCGCATACCGCCTCGCTCGGCGCGCGGGATATTGCGCGCGCCGACTATTTGCAGCAGCTGATGCTGTTGCAGTCGCTCCCGCTGTCCAGCGACTGCTGGCGCGCCCGCACGCTGTTTTGACCCGGCGCACGGGTTTTCCACACAGATTCTGTAAACGATGGTATAATCCATGGGTTTGGTGTGCTGACCGATGATGCCGCAATCCCACGGATTGCCGTCCCGGACCCCAGATTACTGCGTCGCCCGGTCCTCCTTTCATGGACGTCTACACTTCAGGCTGCATAAGCGCATCACCGCTAAATGGGGTATTTAGCGGCAATCCGTGTTGCTGGTGAATTCACCAACAATTCTTTACTTAACACAGGAAATTCGGCATTATCTTGCCGGTTTAAAACTTAGGTAGTCCACCCAGAGGATTCGATGGCCAAAGAAGACAATATTGAAATGCAGGGTACCGTACTTGATACGTTGCCTAACACCATGTTCCGCGTTGAACTGGAAAACGGACACGTGGTGACCGCTCATATCTCCGGTAAAATGCGTAAAAACTATATCCGCATCCTGACGGGCGACAAAGTCACCGTTGAGCTGACACCGTACGACCTGAGCAAAGGCCGCATTGTCTTCCGTAGTCGCTAAGCCCCTTTTTGCCGCGTAGCCGCTGCGTCGGCTGCTCGATGGCTGAAAAAAAGGCCGGACAGATGTCCGGCCTTTTTGCGTGCCCATTACCCGAAGCTCAGTGCACAGTACCGGCCGTTTTACGCTTCTCAGCGCTCAGGAACTGACAGGTCAGCTGGTTTTTCTCTTTATCCAGCCCCACCGTCACCGATCCCCCGTCCACCAGCGAGCCGAACAGCAGCTCGTTGGCCAGCGGTTTCTTCAGGTTTTCCTGCACGGTCCGCGCCATTGGCCGCGCGCCCATCGCCTTATCGTAGCCCTTTTCGGCCAGCCAGTCGCGGGCTTCGTCGCTGACTTCCAGCGACACCCCTTTTGCATCCAGCTGCGCCTGCAACTCAACTATAAACTTGTCGACCACCTGATGGATAACCTCCGCAGAGAGGTGCTTGAACCAAATGATATTGTCGAGACGGTTGCGGAACTCCGGCGTAAAGATTTTCTTGATCTCTTCCATCGCATCGGTGCTGTTATCCTGATGGATCAGGCCGATGGATTTGCGCTCGGTCTCCCGCACGCCGGCATTGGTGGTCATCACCACGACCACGTTGCGGAAATCGGCCTTGCGCCCGTTGTTATCGGTCAGCATGCCATTATCCATGACCTGCAGCAGCAGGTTAAACACGTCCGGATGCGCTTTCTCAATCTCATCGAGCAGCACCACCGCGTGCGGATGTTTGATCACCGCATCGGTCAGCAGTCCGCCCTGATCGAAGCCTACGTAGCCCGGAGGCGCACCGATCAGGCGACTGACGGTATGGCGCTCCATATACTCGGACATGTCAAAGCGCAGCAGCTCAATACCCAGCGCCTTCGCCAACTGTACCGTCACCTCCGTCTTACCGACCCCGGTCGGCCCGGCAAACAGGAAAGAGCCCACTGGCTTGCGCTCCTGCCCCAAACCGGCACGGCTCATCTTAATGGCTTCGGTCAGCGCCTCAATGGCGTTATCCTGACCGAACACCAGCATCTTCAGCCGATCATTGAGGGTTTTCAGCGTGTCGCGATCGCTGGAGGAGACGCTCTTCTCCGGAATGCGTGCGATGCGCGCCACGACCGACTCGATGTCGGCAACATTGACGGTTTTCTTCCGCTTGCTCACCGGCTGCAGGCGGGCGCGGGCACCCGCTTCATCAATGACGTCAATGGCCTTATCCGGCAAGTGACGATCGTTGATATATTTCACCGCCAGTTCCACCGCGGCACGCACCGCCTTCGCGGTATAGCGCACGTCGTGATGCGCCTCGTACTTCGGCTTCAGCCCGGTGAGGATCTGCACGGTTTCATCCACCGACGGCTCGGTGATATCGATTTTCTGGAAGCGACGCGCCAGCGCGCGATCCTTCTCAAAAATATTGCTGAACTCCTGATAAGTGGTGGAACCCATTACGCGGATTTTGCCACTGGAGAGCAGCGGCTTAATCAGGTTAGCCGCATCCACCTGACCACCGGAAGCCGCGCCGGCGCCAATAATGGTGTGGATCTCATCAATAAACAGAATACTGTTCTGATCCTGCTCCAGCTGTTTCAGCAGCGCCTTGAAGCGCTTTTCGAAATCGCCGCGGTATTTCGTCCCGGCCAGCAGCGAACCGATGTCCAGCGAGTACAGGGTGCACGCTTTCATCACATCCGGCACGTCGCCCTGCACAATGCGCCAGGCCAGCCCTTCAGCAATAGCGGTTTTACCCACTCCGGATTCGCCCACCAGCAGCGGGTTATTTTTACGGCGCCGGCACAGTACCTGGATGGCACGCTCCAGCTCCTTATCACGGCCAATCAGCGGATCGATACCGCCGACGCGGGCAAGCTGGTTTAAGTTGGTGGTGAAGTTTTCCATCCGGTCCTCCCCGCCTGCCTGCTCTTCATTGACGGGATTCTCGGCACCGGGTGCCTGAGCCTGTTCGTCTTTGCGCGTGCCGTGAGAGATAAAGTTCACCACGTCGAGGCGGCTCACTTCGTGTTTGCGCAGCAGATAAGCCGCCTGGGACTCCTGCTCGCTGAAGATAGCCACCAGCACGTTTGCGCCGGTGACCTCACTGCGACCGGAGGACTGCACGTGGAATACCGCGCGCTGCAGAACGCGCTGGAAGCTGAGCGTCGGCTGGGTGTCGCGCTCCTCCTCGCTGGCGGGCAGCACCGGTGTGGTTTGTTCGATGAAGGTTTCAAGTTCCTGACGCAGAGCAACAATGTCCACCGAACAGGCTTCCAGTGCCTCACGCGCCGCCGGGTTACTGAGCAGTGCCAGTAACAGATGCTCGACGGTCATAAACTCGTGTCGGTGCTCACGCGCTCTGGCGAAAGCCATATTTAAACTGAGTTCCAGTTCTTGATTGAGCATAGGCACCTCCCCCAATTATCGCCCAGAAGCCAGTGGCTTCGTTCAGGCTTTTTCCAGCGTGCACAGCAACGGATGCTGATGTTCTTTCGCATAGCGATTGACCATGGCCACCTTGGTTTCAGCCACTTCGGCGGTAAACACCCCGCAGATCGCTTTCCCCTGATAATGCACGGTCAGCATCAGTTGCGTTGCACGTTCAACATCATAAGAAAAGAACTTTTGCAGTACGTCAATCACAAATTCCATCGGCGTATAGTCATCGTTATTCAGGATGACTTTGTACATCGACGGCGGCTTCAGCTCTTCACGTACCTTTGCGTCCGCAAGCTGTTCAAAGTTAAGCCAGTCGTTGGTCTTTCCCATACAATCCTACAGTTTGTTACGCAGCGCACCCTTTCAGACTAGCACGTTGCTCAGTAAGTTAAACCCCGCCGGTGCGCGCCGCTGCAACGACGCCGCGGCGCCTCACGCGACCCTGGTCACAAAATTTGCAATAGCGTTATCTGCTTCAAATTTTACGGATTTTATCCTCGCGCGTGACCGGCGATGGCTTGACGACCCGGCCTCTTTTTCGACATTGTACAGACACAAGCTGGTTGCGTTGTAGACAGCTTACAGGCAGAGAGCCTGCTGCTCTCTTCACTGAATTGTCTTGCGAGGGTTCCAGAAACATGGAGACGGGTACTGTTAAATGGTTCAATAACGCCAAAGGCTTCGGCTTCATTTGCCCGGTCGGCGGCGGCGACGATATTTTCGCTCACTACTCGACCATTCAAATGGAGGGTTACCGTACCCTCAAAGCCGGGCAAAGCGTCCGGTTTGATGTCCATCAGGGGCCGAAAGGCAACCATGCCAGCCTGATAGTTCCGCTGGAAACGGCCACGGTCAACGCCTGAGACTCCCCATTTTGACCAACGCGGTCACAAAATGCCAGCTTCTGCGCTGGCATTTTTTCCTTTTCCCTCGCCGGAAAAGACCTTCACAGAAATGGGGGGCCCCGTGCGCATTTCAACCGCCAGGGCACAAAGGGTTCAGTCAGCTCGCCCGCGCGCCAGCCACAATACGCGGGTAAACAGAGTGCGCAGCAGCGGCGGAATCGACGCTACGCCGCGCTCGGCCGCGGCGCCCGCGACGGCAATCGCCAAATCCGGCTTGGTGCTGCGGTGAATCGCCTTGCTGATCACACGCCGGGCGTTCATCGGCACGCGGTCCGGTAGCTGGGCCAGCTGGTGAAACACGTGCTGAAAACCTTCCCGGTAAAGAAAGTGCTCCATGTCCGGCGCCGGCAGAATCGTCAAATGCTGGCGCTCGGCGTCTTCCGCGCGCTGCAGCAGGCTGCGCACAGTCGCGGCATACTTTTTCCCGGCCTCGTCGCCGTCGGTCAGCACGTGCCACTCGATCCCCATCCGCTGGGCAAACTTCAGCAGCGGCCGCAGACCGGACTGGGCAAACTCGATAACCTTAACCCCCTCGGCATCAAAATGATAACCGCACTGGCGGGCCAGCTGGTTCACCACCCACACCTCGGTTTCTCCCTCTACCAGCAGCCAGCAGCGTGCAAACAGCGCGCCTGGGCGGTTAACGCAGATATGAAACACGATGCGGCGCGCCTCTTCGCGGCTAATGCCCTCGGGGCCGAGACGCCAGGCGGCCACCCGCCCCGACTCGCGCACCAGCCGGCACACCTGTTCGATTGGCACCATCGATAGCAACTCGCTGGAGTTAGTGGTGGTGATTTTTTGCAGCGGCAGCAGAGCCAGCAGCCCCCAGGCTACCGCCAGCATAATCGGATGCAGCCGGGTCTCAGGGTCCTCAATCAGCAGCAGGGGGCGGGCGTGCGGGTGCAAACGATGACTACCACGCGCCCGCACCAGCAGCGCAAACATCCGCAGCACGATCAGCCGCCGGCTGCGGCTGTCGGCGCTGGCGATGGTCTGATTCAGGCTATCCAGATAGCGCCAGCCCTGGCGCGACTCGCGGTCGCGGCCGCGCGCCGACGGCTGGCTCTCCTGCGGCTGCTGCAGCGAAAAATAGTGTTCCAGCAGCTGTTGCATGGTCAGCAGCCCTTGGCGCAGCGCGCCGTCGGTGAGGTGCTGTGGCCGCGCCACCAGATCGCGGGTAAGCGCATCGATCTGCCGTGCCAGCGCATCGCTGTCGCGCCGCGCCGCCGGGGCCGACTCCTGCCGCCAGGGACGGTTAAACCGGGCGTCGCGCAGCCGCAATACCGGATGCAGTCGCACCAGCGTCGCCACCGCCTCGCCCACGTCCATATCGCTCAGCGGTTCGCCCCGCAGATCGATAAAGTGGTGCCGGGTCGTCACTTCCCCCTGCTCGTCCAGGTCGCCGCTGGCCTGATAGCGCAGGCGATACAGCCCTCTCCCCTCCCGATGCCAGCCGCTGCGCAGCGCGCGGTAGCGCGGCTGCTGGCGCTCATCGATGCTGCTCTCTTCGAAGGTAAACACCAGCTGCAGATGGCGCAGCCGGGTCGCCTGCTCGCCCGGCGTAAAATAGAAGTCATGCGGGCGAAACTGATAAGGCGCCGTATCCGGCGCCAACAACAGCGTCAGGGCATCCAACAGGCTGGATTTGCCCCAGGCATTCTCGCCGATTAACACGTTGTCATTTTCGAGCGGAAGCGACAGCCGGCTGAGGCCGCGAAAACCGGTGACCGCAAGATGGACCAGCCGCATAGTGAGGATTCCTTGACCTGGTTTCTTTTCAGCGTGGCTGCTCTGCCCCGGGTGGTCAAGGCAGCGTTAACCCTTTCGTCTATGCTTAATGCCATTCGCGCTAACAAAAAGGAGCAGTTATGAAACAGACCGTCGCAGCATTGCTGGCCAGTACGCTGGAGAGCGCCGGCGTTAAACGTATTTGGGGCGTCACCGGTGATTCACTCAACGGACTCAGCGACAGCCTGAACCGCATGGGCACAATCCAGTGGATGCCCACCCGTCATGAAGAGGTGGCGGCCTTTGCCGCCGGCGCCGAAGCGCACGTCACCGGCGAGCTGGCGGTCTGTGCCGGCTCCTGCGGACCGGGCAACCTGCATCTGATTAACGGTTTGTTTGACTGCCACCGTAACCACATGCCGGTGCTGGCTATCGCTGCGCATATCCCCTCCAGCGAGATTGGCACCGGCTATTTTCAGGAGACCCATCCGCAGGAGCTGTTTCGCGAGTGCAGCCATTACTGTGAGCTGGTTTCCAACGCTGAGCAGCTACCGCAGGTGCTGGGTATTGCGATGCGCAAGGCGATCCTGAATCGCGGCGTTTCGGTGGTGGTGCTGCCTGGCGATATCGCACTCCAGGCGGCGCCGGAGAGTGCCTCACCAGCCTGGTATCCGCCGCAGCGGCCGCACATGGTCCCGGAAGCCAGCGAAGTGCAAAAACTGGCCGCGGTGCTGAATGAGGCCAACAACATTACACTGCTGTGCGGCAGCGGCTGTGCCGGTGCACACGAAGAGCTGCTGGCGCTGGCGGAGGCGCTGAAATCGCCGATTGTCCACGCCCTGCGCGGCAAGGAGCACGTGGAGTGGGACAATCCCTATGACGTCGGCATGACCGGGCTTATCGGATTCTCCTCCGGCTATCACGCCATGATGAATGCGGACACCGTAGTGCTGCTGGGGACGCAGTTTCCTTACCGGGCGTTCTATCCGGAAAAAGCCCGCATCATCCAAATCGATATTAATCCCGCCAGCCTCGGTGCCCATAGCCACGTTGACATGGCGCTGCAGGGGGATATCAAAACCACCCTGCGCGCACTGCTGCCGCAGCTGTCCAGCAAAGCCGATCGCGGTTTCCTGGACAAGGCGCTGAAACATTACGCCGACGCCCGCCGTGAACTGGATGACCTGGCCACGGCGAATGACGAGCAGGCCATTCACCCGCAATACCTCGCGCAGCAGATCAGCGCACTGGCCAGTCCCGACGCCATCTTTACCTGCGACGTCGGCACGCCGACCGTTTGGGCGGCGCGCTATCTGCGGATGAATGGTCAGCGGCGGCTGCTTGGATCGTTCAGCCACGGCTCCATGGCCAACGCCATGCCGCAGGCCATCGGGGCCCAGGCGGCCGAACCGCAGCGCCAGGTGGTCGCGCTGTGCGGCGACGGTGGCTTTAGCATGCTGATGGGCGATCTGATTTCGCTCAAGCAGCTTAATCTGCCGGTAAAAATTGTGATTTTTAATAACAGCGTGCTGGGCTTTGTCGCCATGGAGATGAAGGCCGGTGGCTACCTCACCGACGGCACCGAACTGGACAATCCGGATTTTGCCGCCATTGCGGAAGCCTGTGGCATTAAAGGTATCCGGGTAGAAAAAGCTTCGGCGGTCAACGATGCTCTGACGCAGGCCTTCGCCCACGACGGGCCGGTGGTGATCGATGCCATTACCGCCACCGATGAACTGGCGATGCCGCCAACCATCAAAGCCGAGCAGGCAAAAGGCTTCAGCCTGTATATGCTACGGGCGATCATCAACGGGCGCGGCGACGAAGTGGTCGAGCTGGCAAAAACTAACTGGCTACGGTAACTTCACTGTTCAACAAGCGGGCGCGGCAGCGCCCGTTTTTTTGTCCATTTTTTCTCCACGTCGAGACCGCCGTATGACTGACGTACAGCGTTTTACCGTTGGGCAGTGTGAGGTGATTAAAATCCCAGAGATCGACGTTCCGTTTCCCGCGGCAACGCTCTGGCCACACTCTCCCCTGCCCGCCGACACGCCTGAACAGATTACGCTCTCGGTGCACAGCTGGGTGGTGCGCACGCCGCAGCACACCCTGGTAATCGATACCGCCAACGGTAATGGCCGCGAGCGCCCCCACGCGCCGATGTTTCACCAGCTAAACACCGACTGGCTCCGCCATCTGCAAGACGCCGGAGTCGATCCCCATCGCGTGGACTGGGTGCTGATGACCCATCTGCACGGTGATCATATCGGCTGGAATACCCATTGGGTCAACGGGCAGTGGCAGCCGCTGTTTCCGCGGGCGCGCTATGTCTGCCCGGAAAAAGGACTGGCGCGCTGGCAGCGCGATCCGACCCGCCAGGCCATGATGGCCGACAGCCTCACGCCGCTGATCGATGCCGGCCTGCTGGAAACAATGCATCCCGAGCAGCAGCCGGTATTTGCCGACCTGCTGCGGGTAGTGCCCACCCCGGGCCACACGCCAGATCACACCGCCATCATTCTGCACAGCGCAGGCGAGTATGCGCTGTTTACCGGCGATCTGATGCACAATGCGCTGCAGGTCAGCCAGCCCCAGCTGGCATCCTGCTTTTGCGAAGATGCGGAGCAGGCCGAAGCGCAGCGCCGTTGGGCGCTGAACTGGGCCGCCGATCATCAGGCCCTGTGGTGCAGCGCCCACTTCGCTGGCAGCTCGGCGGGTAGGGTTACCCGCGCAGGCGACGGTTTCACCTGGCAGTATTGCTGATGCCCGCCGGCCTGATCGCTACCGAAACGCAGTATTCACATCGGGCGCACGGCGCGGCGCTCGCGTTATTCTTACAGGAGTACGGACATGATTGATGTACGCAGTGATACCGTTACCCGCCCGTCGGCGGCGATGCTGGCAGCGATGATGGCGGCCGAAACCGGCGATGACGTCTACGGTGACGATCCGACCGTGAATGCGCTGGAGGCCGACGCCGCGCGGCTCAGCGGCAAAGCGGCGGCGCTTTTTTTACCGACCGGGACGCAGGCCAACCTGGTGGCGCTGCTGTGCCACTGCCAGCGCGGGGACGAATACATCGTGGGCCAGCTGGCGCATAACTATAAATATGAAGCGGGCGGCGCGGCGGTGCTTGGCAGTATCCAGCCGCAGCCGATCCTCGCCGCCGGCGACGGCACCCTGCCGCTAGACCAGGTGGCCGCGTTCATTAAACCCGATGATGCCCACTTCGCCCGCACCCGCTTGCTGAGTCTGGAAAACACCCACAACGGGAAAGTACTGCCGACGGCTTATCTGGTTGAAGCCTGGCACTTCACCCGCGAACGCGGGCTGGCGCTGCATATTGACGGGGCACGCATCTTCAATGCGGTGGTGGCGCAAAACACCTCGCTGGCGGCGCTGGCCCGCTACTGCGACAGCCTGACCATTTGCCTGTCAAAAGGGCTGGGCGCCCCGATCGGATCGCTGCTGTGCGGCAGTGCGCCAATGATTCAGCAGGCGCGGCGCTGGCGTAAAATGACCGGCGGCGGTATGCGCCAGGCGGGCATTTTAGCCGCGGCGGGACGCTATGCGCTGCAGCATCATGTGGCGCGTCTGGCTGACGATCACGCTAACGCCGCGTGGCTGGCCTCGGCGCTGCGGGAGATTGGCGTGGCGGTGCGTCGGCAGGACACCAACATGGTGTTTATTGCGGTGCCGGAGGAGCAGATTGCTCCGCTGGCGGCGTGGTTCGCCACGCGGGACATCCGCGTGTCGGTGGCGGCAATCACCCGACTGGTGACCCACCTCGACGTCAGTCGGCCCCAGCTGGAGCGGCTGGTCGCCGAGTGGGCGGCGTTTTTACGCACGCACCGCGCCTGAGTCCGCGCGCGGTTTTTCAGAGCGCGGCGCCGTACTGGGCCACCAGCGCCTCGGCGATAGCCAGCGTCTCAGCATCCGCCAGGCCGCGGGTGTCCGCCGGACGAAAGTGCATCTGGAACGCCGCAATCACCCGACGCTGCTGCTCTACCGTCATGTCCGGCGGCACCTCATAACCATAGCGCGCCAGCACCGCCAACAGCGCCGCGGGTTGGACCGGGGAGCGCGCCGGCCGATCGCCCAGCCGGGCGCGTACCTGCCCGGCATCCGGCCAGGCGCCCAGTCCTGCCCGGGCCAGCGCCACCCACGGAAACCGCGGACCGGGATCCTGTTTACGCTGCGGCGCAATATCGCTGTGACCGACGATATTTTCCGGGGGAATGCCATAGCGCTGCACAATATCCCGCAGAAGCGCCTGCAGCGCCGCTATCTGCTCGGGGGGAAACGCTGCCCAGCGCAGGCCGCTCAGCGTGCGGGTATACCCGGGATTAACCAGCTCAATGCCGATGGACGTATCGTTCAGGCGGCTGGCACCGCGCCAGAAGCTCGGCCCGGCGTGCCACGCCAGCTGCGCTTCCGGTACCAGCTGCACGATCGTCGGATTGCGCCAGGCAGGATGGGCGGGCAGCAGATAGTGAACGCTGACCTCGCTGCCGCGCAGGGTCGCCAGCGACGTGGGATAATCCTCTGCGGTGTAGTGAATGACGACCGCTTTGATTCGCGGCCGCGCACCCGGCGCCGGGTGGCGGCCATCGGCAACATAGCCGGGGCGCTGCTCCAGCCCCGGTGAACTGCAGCCGACCAGCAGCAGCGCCAGTAACCCAACCCACTGGCGCATCAGCGACTCAACTTCACCGCGGTGCCGCTGACGCTGACCATCAGCATGGTGCTGTCTTTCCCCACGGTTTCATAATCAATGTCGATGCCCACCACCGCATCGGCTCCGAGCGCCGCGGCCTGCGCCGTCAGCTCGGCGAACGCGACCTCGCGGGCGCGACGCAACTCTTTCTCGTAGGCACCGGATCGGCCACCGACAATGTCGCGGATACCGGCGAAAAAATCGCGAAAAATATTGGCGCCCAGAATCGCTTCACCGGTAACTACGCCGCAATATGCCGTAATGGTGTGGCCTTCCAGCGTCGGTGTCGTGGATAATTTCATGGCTGCTCCTGTTAATTGTTTCATTTAAGTCACGACTCGCTAAAGCACGCGGCTGTGCTTTACTTTATGCTAAAAATTGCTCATCCCCACAGTCATAAGGAAATAAAGATGAAATCACGTGCGCTTGCCGCTCTGCTCCCCCTCACGCTACTGCTGAGCGCCTGTACCACCGTGCAACCGGTTTATAAGGACAATGGACCGCGCATCGGCAGCTGTACCGAAGGCGGCCCGGATAGCGTCGCGCAGGCCTTTTATGATCTGCGCCTGCAGCAGCCGCAGACGGGCCTGCCGGACAGCGTCACGCTTGCCCGCTACCGCCCCTTGTTGAGCGATAAACTCTACACCCATTTGCAGAAAGCACGCAGCGAGCCGGGCACCGCCGCCGCGCTGGCGCAGCGCGATCTGTTTTCCAGCCAGCCGGCGCGCGGCGCCCGCGCCAGCGTGGCCGACGCCTCAACCATCCCCAATCGCGACGCGCGGAATATCCCACTGCGGGTCGATCTGAGCCGTGACAACGTGGTATGGCAGGACGAGGTGCTGATGATTCACGAGGGGAACTGCTGGGTTGTTGATGACATTCGCTATCTGAGCGATGGGCCGCAGACCCGGACCGGCACCCTGATTCAGACGCTGGAAAAATAATCATGGATGACGCGCGCCCGCACACGGATGCGCGTCATCTCGCAAAATTGGCAAAAAACCACCATAATCCCCCGCCAGCCCGCCTGTCGAACGCGATTTTGTGCTATCCTGGACGTTATCCTTTGCCCAATAATAAATTTTAACGCGTCGAGATTGCATAACTATTCTGTCGACGTTAAGATTCGCGGCATCAATTGCTATTCATTTTTTGCGCATGAGTATTCAACTTAACGGAATCAACTGCTTCTACGGCGCGCAGCAGGCGCTGTTCGATATCCAGCTGGCCTGCCCGCAGGGCGAAACGCTGGTGCTGCTTGGTCCAAGCGGTGCCGGTAAGAGCTCCCTGCTGCGCGTGTTGAACCTGCTGGAAATGCCGCGTTCCGGCACCCTGAGCATTGCCGGTAGCCAGTTTGACTTTAGCCGCCCGCCGGCCGAAGAGGCGATACGTGCCCTGCGCCAGAACGTCGGCATGGTTTTTCAACAATACAATCTGTGGCCGCACCTCAGCGTCCGGCAAAACCTGATCGAAGCGCCCTGTCGGGTGCTGGGCCTGAGCAAAGATCGGGCGCACGCCCGCGCCGATAAGCTGCTGGAACGGCTGCGGCTCACCCCGCACGCCGATCGCTATCCGCTGCACCTGTCGGGCGGTCAGCAGCAGCGCGTCGCCATTGCCCGCGCCCTGATGATGGAGCCACAGGTGCTGCTGTTTGATGAGCCTACCGCCGCGCTGGATCCGGAGATCACCGCGCAGATCGTCAGCATTATCCGCGAGCTGGCGCAGACCCAGATTACCCAGGTGATCGTCACCCACGAAGTGGAAGTGGCGCGCAAAACGGCCAGCCGGGTCGTGTACATGGAGAACGGGCAGATCATCGAACAGGGCGACGCCAGCCGCTTTACTCAGCCGCAAACCGACGCGTTTGCTCACTATCTCTCGCACTAACGCAGGACATAACTCAGATGAAAAAGATTGTACTTGCCGCACTGATAGCCGGTCTCAGCCTGAGCGCCAGCGCTGCCCAGACCCTTCGTTTTGCCACTGAGGCTTCCTATCCGCCGTTTGAGTTTGTCGATGCAAACAACCAGATCCAGGGATTTGATGTCGATCTGGCCAACGCGCTGTGTAAAGAGATGGATGCCACCTGCACCTTTACTAATCAGGCCTTTGACAGCCTGATTCCGAGCCTGAAGTTTCGCCGCTTTGACGCGGTGATGGCCGGGATGGACATCACTCCGGAGCGTGAAAAGCAGGTGCTGTTCACTCAGCCCTACTATGAAAACTCCGCGCTGTTCATTGCCCAGAAAGGCAACGTTGCCGACGTGGCCGCCCTACAGGGGAAGCGCGTGGGCGTCCAGAACGGTACCACCCATCAGAAATACCTCAGCGACAAACAGAGCGGGATCACCGTGGTGCCGTATGACAGCTACCAGAACGCCATTCTCGATCTGAAAAATGGCCGTATTGATGCGGTATTTGGCGACACGGCAGTGGTCAATGAGTGGCTGAAAAAGAACGCCAACCTGGCGGCCGTTGGCGATAAGGTGACGGATAAAGCCTATTTTGGTACCGGGCTGGGTATCGCCGTGCGCCAGGGCAACACCGATCTGCAGAGCCAGTTTAATGCCGCACTGGAGAAGGTGAAAGCAAACGGGACTTACAAAACCCTCTACGACAAATGGTTCCAGCAGTAAGCCTTCATGAATGAGTTGATATCGCTTGCCAGCGCCGCCGGGATGACCGTCGGCCTGGCCGTTTGTGCCCTGATCGCCGGCCTGGCGCTGGCGATGCTGTTTGCCGCCTGGGAATCGGCGCGGCTGCGCCCCGTGGCCTGGTGCGGCACCGCGCTGGTCACGCTGTTTCGCGGCCTGCCGGAAATTCTGGTGGTGCTGTTTGTTTACTTCGGCGCCTCGCAGCTGCTGCTCACGCTGGCCGATGGCGTTACCGTGAATCTCGGCATCACCCAGCTGCTGATTCAGCTGCCAATTGAGAACTTTGACGTTAGCCCGTTCTTGTGCGGGGTGATTGCGCTGGCGGTACTTTACGCCTCGTATGCCTCACAAACCCTGCGCGGCGCGCTGAAAGCCGTACCGACGGGGCAGTGGGAGTCGGGGCAGGCGCTGGGCATGAAAAAACGGGCAATCTTTCTGCGTCTGATTCTGCCACAGATGTGGCGACACGCCCTGCCCGGCCTGGGGAATCAGTGGCTGGTCCTGCTGAAAGATACCGCGCTGGTGTCGCTGATAAGCGTTAACGATCTGATGCTGCAAACGAAAAGCATTGCCACCCGCACCCAGGAACCTTTTACCTGGTACACGGTGGCGGCGGCGATTTATCTGCTGATTACGCTGCTGAGCCAGTACATCCTGAAACGCATCGATATGCGCGCCACGCGTTTTGAACGGAGCAATGGCTAATGCGCGATTACCTTGCTGACATTGCAAACGGGCTGCCGACCAGCCTGAGCCTGACCGGCTGCGCTCTGCTGCTGGCCCTGCTGCTGGCGCTGCTGTTTACCGCGCTGCTGACGCTCAGGGTGCCGGTACTTGCTCCGCTGGTACGCGGCTATATCACGCTGTTTACCGGCACGCCGCTGCTGGTGCAAATTTTCCTCATTTACTACGGTCCGGGGCAGTTTCCCGCGATCCAAACGCTGCCGTGGCTGTGGCATCTGCTCTCGCAGCCCTGGCTCTGCGCGCTGCTGGCGCTGTCGCTGAACAGTGCCGCCTACACCACGCTGCTGTTTCACGGCGCGGTGCGCGCCATTCCGGCCGGTCAGTGGCAATCCTGCGCGGCGCTGGGGATGAACCGGCGTCAGACGCTGCGCATCCTGCTGCCGTTTGCCTTTAAACGTGCCCTCTCCTCCTACTCCAATGAGGTGGTGCTGGTGTTTAAAAGCACCTCGCTGGCCTACACCATTACCCTGATGGAAGTCATGGGCTACAGCCAGCAGCTGTACGGACGCACCTATGACGTCACGGTATACGTGGCGGCGGGGATAATCTATCTCTGCGTCAACGCCGTTTTGACCCTGCTGATGCGCCTGATCGAACGTCGCGCGCTGGCCTTTGAACGCCGCCGCTAGCCTGCTCCCGGGCCGCATTTCGCGGCCCGCTTAAATAGACATTAATATTGCATAAAAATTCACTTAATGGCAGGATACGCCTCACCATCCGTCGCGGGTGGAATCCGTCAACAGGGAGCTTTCTTATGAAAAAAATCATCCTCGCCGGCCTGCTGGCCGCGGTTACCTTTAGCGGCGCCGCGGCCGATACCGTGCGTTTTGCCGCCTCCGCTACCTATCCTCCGTTTGAATCGCTGGACGGGAATAATCAGATCGTCGGCTTTGATATTGACCTGGCAAAAGCGCTGTGCGAGGAGATGCAGGTTCAGTGCACGTTCACCAATAACCCGTTTGACAGCCTGATCCCGGCACTGAAATTTCGCCGCTATGACGCGGTGATTTCCGGTATGGATATCACCCCGGCGCGCAGCAAGCAGGTGGCGTTCAGTCAGCCCTATTATGCCAATTCGGCGGTGGTTATCGCGCAAAAAGGCAAATTCACCCGCGTAGATCAGCTGAAGGGTAAGCGCATTGGGATGGAAAATGGCTCCACGCACCAGAAATATATGCAGGATAAGCATCCGGAAGTGACCACCGTGGCCTACGACAGCTATCAAAATGCGATTCTGGATCTGAAAAATAACCGCCTCGATGGCGTCTTCGGCGACACCGCCGCGGTTAATGAGTGGCTGAAAAGCCAGCCTGGCCTCGCGACGGTCGGCGAGCCCATCACCGATGCGCAGTACTTCGGCAGCGGACTGGGCATCGCGGTTCGTCCGGATAACACCGCGCTGCTGGAGAAGATCAATACGGCGCTGGCGACCCTGAAGGCCAACGGCACCTGGCAGGCCATTAACGATAAATGGTTCCCGCAGTAACGGGCAGCCGCGGTCAGGCGTCGACGGCCGGCGTGTCCTCCGCCGCCGCTTCCCGCACCAGCAGCACCAGTACTTCAGCGTGTGCGGTGTGGGGAAACATATCAAACAGCTGGATGCGCACAATACGATAGCCGGACAGCCGGGCGACATCCGCCGCCAGCGTCTGCGGGTTGCAGCTGGAGTAAAGCAGCCAGCGCGGCGCCATCTCGCTAAGAAAGTCACACAGCGCCTCGCCGATACCGCGACGGGGCGGATTGACCAGCACCAAATCCGGCACCCCGGCGGCGCCGGCGGCAAAGCGGGTCGAATCCAGTGCGGCAAAAGCGACGCTCTCCAGCCCCATCTGCTGCGCGGAGCGGGTCGCGCAGGCTATCGCGTCGGGGCTGATTTCAATCCCGGTCAGATGCATTTCCGGCGTGGCGCAGTGCAGGCCGAAACCGCCCACGCCACAAAACAGATCCCACATGTGCTGCACCGGCAGCGACGCTACCCACTCACGCGCCGTGGCATAGAGTTTGGCCGCCACCCCCGGATTAGTTTGAAAGAAACTTTTAGGCCGCAGCCACAGCGGCACATCGTTAAGCCGCACCGCTAGCGTCTGCTCCACGCTGAGAAAGATCTCCTCCTCCCCTTCAAGGATAGCCATCGGCACCGGCTGGATGTTCGCCGTGATCACCCGCAGCTGCGGCAGCTGCGCCTGCAGCCACGGCAGCGCCGCCCGGAGCGCGGAAAGCTTTGCGTGCGAACGCAGCACGAAGCGCAGCATCACTTCGCCGTCGCTATTCTCGGTCAGCAGCAGAAACTTCAGCTCGCCGCGTCGCCTGGCCACGTTGTAAGGCGTCAGGCCGGCGCGGGCAATAAACGGTTTGAGCGTCGCAAACAGCGGTTGAAACCCGGCCGGATAGAGCGGACAGTCGCACAAATCGATTGCGCTACCGTCACGCTGCAGAATGCCCAGCAGCGGCCGCTCCACGCTTCCGCTCACCACCATTTTGGCTTTATTACGGAATCCCTGCTCTGCGGAGGTCACCGCCGGGCGCCACGCCTCGACGCCCACCTGCGGCAGCAGCTGTTGCAGCCGGGCGGTTTTATTCGCGATTTGCTGCGGATAGGGATCGGGCAGCCACTGGCAGGAGCGGCAGCGGCCGGCGTCATAAAGCTCGCAATGCATGTTTGGCCTGTCTGTCTGAAAGTCGGAAACGCGGGCGGCGATTGTACACCAGTCAGCGGCCTGCCTGAAAAAATTGTCGGCTGCTGACGGGCAAAAATAGCAGCAGGATCACCAGAAAATCGGGAAGTTTGTGCAGACAGAGGGCGTGAATCACCGCCGCGGGCGTGTCGCCGCGCAGGCTAAAGATCTCCGGATAAATCCAACCCAGTGAGGCCAGCAGCAGATAGGTCACCACCAGCAGCTGGCTGATAACATAACCCCAGCGCCCGCGGTTATCACCGCGCATCAGCCGTATGGCGCAGCGTAGCTCAATAAAAAACAGCAGCTGGCTGGCAATAAAAATCAGCGTAGAGTCCCAGGCCTGAGCGCTGCGGTGGACAAAATCCGCGAGGCCGTCGTAGCCGAGATCGGCAGCCAGCATCAGTACGCTCAGGCAGCGAGTAACAATAATCGCCATGCCGGCGATGCGCACCGGTACGGGGACATCAGCGGCGGTCAGCCGCACGGGCGGGGATACTCTGAACAATTCGGACATGGGCCTCGATAACCGGTGGCAGACATCGGCCTGATTTCACTGAGTATAGAGGGTAATTCCCGACGCGCGCCATCCGCCGCGCGTCGGTTGTGTTATCCGCGTCGGGCGCGCTGAATATCGCGCAGCCGCTTCTTTTCCTCACTGGCCATCAGCCGCCAGGCAATCAAGCCAACCACGCCGATAATAAACAGGATCAGCGAGGCTAATGCATTGATCTCCGGATTAACTCCGCGGCGCACGGTAGCAAAAATTTGCATCGGCAGCGTGGTGGCGCCCGGCCCGGTGACAAAGCTGGCAATCACCAGATCGTCAAGGGACAGCGTAAACGCCAGTAGCCAGCCGGTAACCAGCGCCGGGGCAATCATCGGTACGGTGATCACAAAAAACACCTTCAGCGGCGTCGCGCCCAGATCCATGGCCGCCTCCTCAATGGAGCGATCCAGTTCGCGCAGGCGAGCATTAATCACCACCGCCACGTAGGCAGTACAAAACGTGACGTGCGCCAGCCAGATGGTCAACATGCCGCGTTCGGCCGGCCAGCCGATCGCGTGCGCCATGGAGACAAACAGCAGCAGCAGCGACAGGCCGGTTATCACGTCCGGCATCACCAGCGGTGCGGTGAGCATAAAAGCAAAACCGTTCTGGCCGCGAAAGTAGCCGAAGCGCACAATGATCACCGCCGCCAGCGTACCGAGCACCACCGCCATGCTGGCGCTGAGCGCGGCAACCGTCAGGCTGAGGGTGACTGCGCTGATCATCGCGCCGTCGGCAAACAGTACCCGATACCAGCGCAGAGAGACGCTTTCCCATACCGTTACCAGCGGTGAGCTGTTAAACGAGTAGACCACCAGCAGCAGCATTGGCGCATACAGGAAGGTAAAGCAGAGCGTCAGGATCACGATACGCCAGGGCGAACGGATCGCCGGGAGCTGACTCATGGCGTTCCCCCCATTTCTTTATTCTGATGCTTATGAAACCACATGATCGGCACAATCAGAATCAGCAAAATGATCACCGCCAGCGCAGACGCTACCGGCCAGTCGCGGTTATTGAAGAACTCTTGCCAGAGGATCCGGCCGATCATGATGCTGTCTGGCCCCCCCAGCAGCTCGGGGATCACGTACTCTCCCACCGCCGGAATAAACACCAGCATCGATCCGGCAATGATGCCGCCCCGGGTAAGCGGCACAATCACGCTGAAAAAGGTCTTCAGCGGACGGGCTCCGAGATCCAGTGACGCCTCCACCAGCGAGTAATCAATGCGCGTCAGCGCGGTGTAGATTGGCAGCACCATAAAGGGCAGATAGCAGTAAACGATGCCGATATACACCGCCCAGTTGGTGTAGAGGATCACCAGCGGATGGTCAATCACCCCGAGCCACAGCAAAAAGCGGTTGAGGATGCCGTTATTGTTCAGCAGCCCCATCCACGCATAGACGCGAATCAGAAACGAGGTCCATGAGGGCAAAATCACCAGCAACAGCAGTATATTACGTATCGAAGCCGGACTGTGCGCTACCGCCCACGCCAGCGGATAGCCGATAGCCAGGCAGATCAGCGTGGAAATCGCCGCCACCTTCAGCGACTGCATGTAGGCGTCAAAGTAGAGCGGATCGTCAGTGAGCTGGAAGTAGTTGCCGAGGTTCAGGACCAGGCTGAACTGATCGTCCGCCCAGCTCAGCAGATCGCTGTACGGTGGGATGGCCCGCGCGATCTCCGCGAAGCTGATTTTCAACACGATCAGGAACGGCAGCATAAACAGCAGCGTCAGCCACAGATAGGGCAGCGCAATCACCAGCTTGCGTCCGTGACGCATCTGAAAGCGGGTCAGCAGCCTTGTCAGGCGGCCGCGCGGTAGCGGCTCGCTGGCGCGTTCGGGTAAGATGGCCATGCTCTTCCTCTTAAACCGTCAGGACGACGCAGCTGTCTGCGTCCCAGCACAGGCGGACTTCATCGCCCCAGGTTGGGGCCCCTTTACGGTAGCGAAACGCGTTTTGCAGCTGCGCGCTGATCACCTGACCGCTTTTTAGCCGGACGTGATAGATGGACAGATCGCCAAGATAGGCGATGTGAACCACCTCGCCCACCGCAACGTTAAAGCCGTCGGCGGGCTCCGTCTCACAAAGCATCACTTTTTCCGGTCGCAGTGCCACTGCCACCGGAACGCCGTCCACCACCGAAGCATCGGAATCGACCTTCAGCGGATGCACCAGCCCCGGGCTGACAATCACCAGCCCATCCTCCTGACGCTCGCGCAGCAGCCCTTCGAACACGTTAACTGAGCCGATGAATTCGGCGCTGTAGCGGCTGGTCGGATGCTCATAAATCTCTTCCGGTTCGCCAATCTGCACGAACTTGCCGCGGTTCATGATGGCGATACGTCCGGCCATGGTCATCGCCTCCTCCTGGTCGTGGGTCACCATCACGCAGGTCGCACCAACGCGCTCGAGGATGTCTACCACTTCCAGCTGCATCCGGTCGCGCAGCTTCTTATCCAGCGCGCCCATCGGCTCATCCAGCAGCAGCAGTTTGGGCCGCTTGGCAAGGCTGCGCGCCAGCGCTACCCGCTGACGCTGCCCGCCGGACAGCTGGTGCGGCTTGCGTTTCGCAAACTCCTGCATATGTACCAGCGCCAGCATTTCGGCGACCCGACTGGCAATCTCCGCCTTCGGCATATTGTCCTGCTTCAGGCCGAAAGCGATGTTCTGCTCCACGCTCATGTGTGGAAACAGCGCATACGATTGAAACATCATATTGATCGGCCGCTGGTAGGGCGGGACGTGCGAGAGGTCCTGGCCGTCGAGCAGGATCTGCCCTGCCGTCGGCGCTTCAAAACCGGCCAGCATGCGCAGCAGCGTCGATTTGCCGCAGCCGGAGGCGCCGAGCAGGGCAAAAATTTCGCCTTTGTAGATGGTCAGGCTGACATCATCCACCGCGTGCTGGCCGTCAAAGGATTTGGTCAGGTTACGGATTTCCAGCAGCGGGGTCATCGCTTTAGCCGGTTTGTTCGGGGGACGGAAAGTGACGTCGCTCAAACTGATATTCTCCCACGCGCGGACGCCGCCAGGCGGGTCCATTCGCCTTACGGCGACAAAAAAAGACAACAACAGAGGCCAGACGTGAGCCTCTGTTGTGACGATCGGGTTAATGCTGACGCACCCGCGTTTATTTACCGCTTTTCACTTTCGTCCAGGCGCGCGTGCGCACGCGGTCCAGTTTAGGATCCTGTACTTTCAGCACGAACAGTTTGGCCAGCGCGTCCGGGCCCGGATAGATCCCCGGATTTTCGCGTACGTCCGGGTTAACGAACGGCAGTGAGGCTTTATTGCCGCTGGCGTAAAACACCGTATTGGAGATGTTCGCCATCACCTTCGGCTCCATCAGATAATTCAGGAACTGATAGGCTTCGTCGACGTTTTTCGCATCTTTGGGAATGGCCAGCATGTCAAAGAACGCCAGCGCCCCCTCTTTGGGAATGCTATAGGCAATATTGACGCCGTTCTTCGCCTCTGCCGCGCGTTTCTTCGCCTGCAGCACGTCACCGGCCCAGCCGATAGCAACGCAGGTGTTTCCGTTGGCCAGATCGTTGATGTACTGGGATGAGTGGAAATAGCGGATATTTGGCCGCAGCTTCAGCAGCAGATCGGTGGCGGCGCCGGAGTAATCTTTGGCATCGCTGCTGTTCGGATCTTTGCCAAGGTAGTTGAGCACGGTGGCGAAAATCTCTTCCGGTGCATCAAGGAAGGAGACGCCGCAGCTCTTCAGTTTTTCGAGATTTTCCGGCTTCAGTACCAGATCCCAGCTGTTCACCGGGGCATCTTTACCCAGCGCGGCCTTCACTTTTTCGACGTTATAGCCGATGCCGGTGGTCGCCCATAAATAGGGGATGGCGTATTTATTGTCCGGATCGTGCTGCGCGACTTTCTTCAGCAGTTCAGGATCCATGTTTTTGTAATTCGGCAGTTTGCTTTTATCCAGCGGCTGGAATACGCCAGACTGCAGCTGGCGGGCGAGAAAGCTGGAAGACGGCACCACCACATCGTAGCCGGTGCTGCCGGCCATCAGTTTGCCTTCCAGCACTTCATTAGAGTCAAACACGTCATACACCACGTTAACGCCGGTCTGTTTTTCAAACTCGGGTACCGTGTCTGGCGCAATGTAATCTGACCAGTTGTAAACATGCAGCGTTTTTTGCTCCGCCTGCGCGCCGGCAGACATTGTCATCAGTGCGCCCGCGACCACGGCCGACACCCATTTTTTACGTTGGCTGATCATTTTCCATCCTCCTGAGCAGGGGTCATGCAAAACGCCGTCTCACCGGTCGCCGGGGAGCGCAGCAAAAAGTAACGTCAGAGACACAATGAATGACTATTCACCCTTAAGGTTAATAGAAAAAAGCAATACCTGAGGGGGCATTGCGCGCCGCATTGTTCCCGGCAAGCATAACGGCAGCGGGGGCACAGGGCTAGTGCCCGGAGTAAAAAACGCCTTTTATCGAATTTTTATTCATGTTTCTTCTATGTGATATGCCAAATGCGACATAAATGGCGATGAATATCGCGGGGCGGGCGGCAAAACGCAGCATAAAAACCGGTGAGGCGGGAGCAAAAAAAATGCCGCTCAGGCGGCATGGTTTAGTGCAGACGGGACTGGCTAACGGTCACCGGCGGACGATCGTCCTCTTCACCGGGCATCAGCAGGTTATTGGCAAAGGCTTCCATCACAATCATGGAGATCTGATCTTCGCTCTGCTTCATAAAATGGGCGAACTGGCCGTAGGTCAGACCGGCGCTAACCGACAGTGACTGGCATACAATCAGTTTCGGCAAATTATCATCCTGAATATCGACAAAGGCTTTCACCGTCAGCGACCCGGCATTGATTTGCGACAAATCACCCACCAGGGGGATCAGCGCGGTCGGTTTCACCTCGGCCAGCGCGGAAAACAGTATGACGTCGTCAACCAGATCGATCTTAGCATCAAAAACGCCGTCAAAATTCTGCATATGCGGCAGATGAAGCGCCTGACAGGAGTCGCACTCGAACCAGGTGATGCTTTGCATATCCAGCCACCGACGTAAAACGTCGATATCCGGAACGATGAGTGAGTCCATTGTGCGCTACCTCTCAATAAATTGCGCTATAGCTTACGTAAAAAACGGCATAAAAACCACGACTCAGCGCGAAATAGCGCGATCAGCCCCCGCTATGAAGGCCCTCGCCAGGCTGAGCACGCGTCTCTACCCACGCCATCATCCGATCGGCAATATTCAAACCGGTGGTTTTCTCTATGCCTTCGAGTCCCGGCGATGCATTCACCTCCATGACCAACGGACCACGATTGGCGCGCAGGAGATCGACCCCGGCGACCTCCAGCCCGAGCGTCGCCACCGCCTTGACGGCCATTTCGCGCTCGCGCTCGCTGAGCGTCACCGCGCGAGCGCAGCCGCCGCGATGCAGATTAGCGCGAAAATCTCCGACTTTGGCCTGCCGCTCCATGGCCGCGACCACCCGATCGCCAATCACCAGACAGCGGATATCGCGCCCCTGCGCCTCCTGAATATACTCCTGCACCAGAATGTGAGCGTTGAGGCCGCAAAATGCATCAATCATGCTCCCGGCGGCCTGCCGCGTCTCCGCCAGCACCACGCCGATCCCCTGCGCCCCTTCCACCAGCTTGATCACCAGCGGCGGACCGCCCACCCGCTCAATCAGGTCATGCGTATCATTCGGAGAGTGGGCAAAACCGGTGATCGGCATATCAATCCCCTGGCGCGCCAGCAGCTGCAGCGCGTGCAGCTTATCGCGCGCGCGGGTGATAGCCACCGAGCTGTTTAGCGGATAGCTCCCGCGCAGCTCGAACTGCCGCAGTACTGCCGTGCCGTAAAAGGTGATGCCCTGACCAATACGCGGGATCACCGCGTCGTAGTGGTCCAGCCGCGCACCGCGATAGTGGATATCGGGCTGCGCCGGGAGCAGATTCATAGAGCAGGAGAGCGGATCAAGAATATCAACCCGATGGCCTCGCGCCGTGGCCGCTTCGCACAGGCGCCGGCAGGAGTAGAGCGTTCCATCGCGGGATAAAATCGCAAGCTTCACCAACACCTCCACGGCAGGTTGCGACGCGGTGTGACCCCGTCAGTTTGCCGCGATTGTGACACAGCCCAGCAGCGGCGACCATAGGGCAGAATCATTGCAGTAACAGGCAAATCCTTTTTTAAAACGTCACCGACCCGGGTATGATAGGCAGCACTTTATCCTGATATGTGACCCCGATCACATATCGTTACTCTCTCAGCAGGAGCGACTATGTTTACCGTCATTTTTGGCCGTCCCGGATGCCCTTACTGCGTACGGGCTAAAGAGCTGGCCGACAAGCTGACCCACGAGCGCGACGACTTCAACTATCGCTACGTCGATATTCACGCCGAAGGCATCACGAAAGCCGATCTGGAAAAAACCGTGGGCAAACCGGTGGAAACCGTTCCACAGATTTTTGTTGATGAACAGCACGTCGGTGGCTACACCGAATTCGCCGCCTGGGCGAAAGCCAACCTCGGTCTCTGGCAAAGCTGATACGGGTGCAGGGCGGGCAGCGCCCGCCCTGCACTCACCGCAGCTGACGCTGCCGGTGCAGCCACAGCAGTTCCCGCCACAGCATGGTGGTCAACGCCCCCATCACACACCAGAACATCGCGCTCGACAGCCACGCCATCTCTTGCCAGAACCCCTGAGCTGAAAAAAAGGGCATGTGGGTGATAGCCAGGCAGACCGGGGTCGCCAGCAGTGCACCCAGCAGCGCCAGCGTGAGCGGATTTTCACGGCTCATCAGCGCGGTCACCGCGCCAGGCAGGGCAAACAGTAGCAGTCCGAGGCGCATCACCGAATCCGGGTCAGTTTGCAGCGTCATAAATTGCCGAATCACGATAAACACCGCGGCATACACCAGCGTGCCAACCAGCAGCGCATTCCACGACACACCACGCAACAGCATCAGGCTTCTCCATCGCAAGAAATCAGAGGACGCGTTATCGCTCTCCTCCCTACAGCGGCGGCCGTGCCAGCCGTTGAGCAGACAGGCTGAGGACTTGCCGACCACGGCGAAGATAGTCCTTTTTTAGCGTTTATTCAAGCAGTTAGACGTTAATGAAACGTTAAAAACGGGCGAGAATGCTGCGGGCGTGAGGCGGGCATGACGGGGAAGAAAAAAATATAAAAAAAAATCGATGGCGGGCGAACTTTCACCGGGGAGCAGAGTCTGAATAAGTGCCACTGCTTTTCTTTGAAATCCCCAAATTGAGGAGCCCGCGAGTTCACCGTCAGGTGTAATAAGCGGGTTTTTTTATGCCTTGTGTCTGCTGCCCGGTGAAAGGTCGCATGCACTTTGACAAAAAAAACCGGCGCTGTCAGCCCCCCGACATCACTTTTTACACTCTTTTTACGCCTGTCCGCCGGGCTTAAGGTTTTATTCATTCTGCATCACCACACTGCTCGCAGGCCCCTTACGCGAGAACATCATGCTGCAGCTCCCTTTTCTAAACAAAGTCACAACGCTGTCTGCGAATCAGAATAAATCCATTTACGTGTATACGTCACGTTTCTATCTTAAGCACTATCTTTGGCTGACGCTGGCCGGCCTGCTGTTTTTCTGGTTGTCGCGTTACGACGGTTGGGACTGGGCAATCAGTCGCCACTTTTATGACCCCGCGCTGCGGCGCTTTCCATGGCAAAACAATCGCTGGCTTGACCTGATCAATCACCGGCTGTTAAAAGACGCGGTGCTGGTGTTTGGCGTCGCGCTGCTGGCGGCGGCCGCGTTCACCCGACGCTGGCAGTGGCTGCTGGTCGCACTGTTGATCGGTATCGGGCCGCTGGTAGTCGGGGTGCTGAAAGCCACCAGCGCCCACTCCTGTCCGTGGGATCTGCTGGCGTTTGGCGGTCGGGCGCGCGCCTGGCCTCTGCTGGGATCGCCGCCGGCTGACAGCGGGCCAGGGCACTGCTTTCCCGGTGGTCACGCCTCGAGCGGTTTTGGGCTAATGGCGCTGCGGTTTCTGTTTCCGCAGCCGCGGCGGCTGGGCGTGTTCCTGTGGGCCGCCGCCGTGCTGCTCGGGCTTATCATGGGCTGGGGTCAGGTCATGCGCGGTGCGCATTTTGTTTCCCACAACCTGTGGGCAGGTTGGTGGGTTTGGTTATCACAACTCAGTATTTACGCCGGGCTATCCCGGTGGATTGCAAGAAGGAGCACAACGCATGATGGAAGCCCTAAACCAGAAACTGTTCCTCTGGATTAATGCCACCCCTGACTCTCCCGGCTGGTTGATCGCACTGGCTACCTTTATTGCCCGCGATGCGATCGCCATTGTGCCAATGCTGATTGCCGCGCTCTGGCTATGGGGCACCCGCCATCGTCTCAACGCCCAGCGCGAGCTGGTATTAAAGACCGCCATCGCGCTGGTCTATGCACTGCTCATCTCCTGGTGTCTCGGTTCGCTCTTCCCGCATCCGCGCCCGTTTGTGGCCGGAATCGGCCATCAGTTCCTCAGCCACGCTCCTGATTACTCCTATCCCAGCGATCACGGCACGACCATGTTCACCGTCGCGCTCGCGTTCCTCTGCTGGCACCGTCTGTGGTCCGGACTCACCTTGCTGGCGGTGGCCATCGCTATTGCCTGGTCACGCATTTACCTCGGTGTCCACTGGCCGCTGGATATGCTCGGTGGCCTGCTGGTTGGCATGCTCGGCTGTTTGTTTGCGCAAGTCGTCTGGCTGTTTGGCGGCACGCGTCTGCTGCGCCTGATCTCGTCGTGCTACCGCACCCTGTTTTCTCTGCTGATTCGCAAGGGTTGGGTTAAGGAATAAGTCCACCGGCCGCGGAATGATGCACCGCGGCCGGCGAACACGCCCTGCCGCGCCCGTCCGCCGGACGGATTGCGCAACGCGCCGCTCCGGCACCACCTCTTGCCGCGCGTTTTTGCGCAATATAAAAATAATTTATTGATTTAAAAGAGACTATCCACCAAAGACGACTACCCGGCGGGCCGCCGACCGCCGCCGAGGTGCGTGGTATTGCAGCATAAAAACAGTATCGCGCGCTATTGGCTCAGCGGCAGTGGCTTCACTTATCCTGTCCGCCTGCGGCAGCATCGCTGACGACACTCTGGCGCGCATTTGTGATAGCGATCGCCATCCGTCACGCAGCGGGGCTTTATTCTCGCCAGTCAGCTGGTAAAGTGTGCGGCATTAAATTTTACACATGAATCTTGTGGCAGGATTATGAGCGAAGTTTTTGCCACTGCCCGCGATTTAGTTTGTTTTTTAACCGTCGGAGACACTATGGAATCCTCCCGTACCGCGGCGCTGGACCATGCGGTTCTGTCCGCTGACCGCGGCTGGCGCAAAAGCGACACCCTGTGGATGTTAGGCCTGTATGGCACAGCGATCGGCGCCGGAGTGCTTTTTCTGCCGATTAACGCCGGCATTGGGGGACTCATTCCCCTGCTGATTATGGCGGTGCTGGCGTTTCCCATGACCTACTATGCCCATCGCGGACTCTGTCGCTTTGTGTTATCCGGTAGTAAGCCGGGGGCAGACATCACCGAGGTGGTGGAAGAGCATTTTGGCGTCGGCGCCGGTAAGCTGATTACCCTGCTCTACTTCTTTGCCATCTACCCAATTCTGCTGGTCTACAGCGTGGCCATCACCAATACCGTCGACAGTTTTATTACGCATCAGCTGCACTGGCCATCGCCTCCGCGCGCCCTGCTGGCGCTGCTGCTGATCGGCGGACTGATGAGTATCGTGCGCTTTGGCGAAGCCATGATTGTCAAAACCATGAGCCTGCTGGTGTTCCCGTTTGTGGTGGTGCTGATGGCGCTGGCGCTGTTTTTAGTCCCTCACTGGAGCAGTGCCGTTTTTCAGCACCCGCTCACCCCTGCGGCCGACGGGCATGGCCTGCTAATAACCCTGTGGCTGGCGATCCCGGTCATGGTCTTCTCCTTTAACCACTCGCCAATCATCTCGGCTTTTGCGGTCGCGAAACGCGAAGAGTACGGTGAGCAGGCTGAGCGAAAATGCTCGCGGATCCTTGCCTTTAGCCACCTGATGATGGTGCTAACGGTGATGTTTTTTGTCTTCAGCTGCGTGCTAAGCCTGAGTCCGGCGGATCTCGCCGCCGCCAAGGCGCAGAATATTTCGATTCTGTCCTATCTGGCCAACCACTTCGCGACGCCGCTGCTGGCGTGGCTGGCACCGATCATCGCCATCGTGGCCATTACCAAGTCCTTCCTTGGTCACTACCTCGGCGCGCGCGAGGGCTTCAATGGCCTGGTTATCAAGTCGCTGCGCAGCCGGGGTAAAACCCTGCCGGCAGCGCGCTTAAACCGGCTGACCGCCCTGTTTATGCTGCTGAGCAGCTGGCTGGTGGCCACCCTTAACCCCAGTATTCTCGGCATGATTGAAACACTGGGTGGACCGGTGATTGCTATCCTGCTGTTTTTAATGCCGATGTATGCAATTCACAAGGTGCCGGCGATGCGCCGCTACCGCGGAGCGCTGAGCAATGCGTTTGTGACGGTCGCCGGCCTGATTGCCCTTTCCGGTATCCTGTTCAGCCTGCTGGGCTAACGCCGCGGCGCCGCGCAAGGACCGGGCGCCGACCTCATTTTTTGCGACATTACGCACAAATTGGCGTTATCATTCCCGCATCGACAATGCGGGAGTGAGTCATGATCCGTCTGTTAGACCTTCTCTGGCGCTATGGTCGCGCCTTTGGCCTGATTTGGGCCTGTCTGTTCGCCGGCAACACCGTCGCCGGCTGGTTGCCCATCACCCTGCCGGGCAGCATCCTGGGTATGCTACTGCTGTTTGCGCTCCTGTGTTTACAACTGGTGCCGGTGGCATGGGTACGCCCGGGCAGCCTGCTGTTTATCCGCTACATGGTGCTGCTCTTTGTGCCAATCAGCGTCGGCGTCATGGTCCATATGGATATGCTGATCGCCCAGTTTGGCCCGATTGTGGTCTCCTGCGTGGTTAGCACGCTGCTGGTGATGATTGTCACCGGCTTCAGTGCTGAATACCTGCGTAAACCCGGCAGCGGAGGCCAGGATGAGTGATATTTGGTGGTCGCTGCCCTTAACCCTTGGGGTCTTTTTTGCCGCCCGGGCACTGGCGCGGCGGCTGAATAATCCGCTGGTTAATCCGCTGCTGATGGCGATGGCGGTGATTATCCCGCTGCTGCTGTTGCTGAATCTGCCCTATGCCCGCTATTTTCAGGGCAGTAAAATCCTGAACGACTTGCTGCAGCCGGCGGTTGTTGCGCTGGCGCTGCCGCTGTATGAACAGCTGCATCAAATTCGCGCGCGCTGGAAAATGATCATCAGCGTCTGCACCATCGGCAGCCTGACCGCGATGGTCTCCGGTACGGCCATTGCGCTGTGGCTTGGCGCCACGCCGCAGATTGCTGCCACCCTGCTGCCCAAGTCGGTGACCACGCCCATCGCCATGGCGGTTGCCGGCAGCCTGAACGGCATTCCGGCGATCAGCGCCATTTGCGTCCTGTTGGCTGGCGTGCTGGGCGCGGTACTCGGTCATCTGCTGCTGCGGCTGTGCGGCATCCACAGCACTGCCGCGCGCGGGCTGGCGATGGGGAATGCCTCGCATGCGCTGGGCACCGCCCGCGCCGCCGAGATCAACTATGAGGAAGGGGCGTTCAGCTCGCTGGCCTTGGTTATCTGCGGCATCATTACCTCACTGCTGGCACCGTTTATATTTCCTTTGCTGCTGTGGTGGTGGGGATAAACTTGCGATATATCTCGCAATAATGATTCCAGTCTCACCAATTACATTTTTAATGTGATAAAAGTCTCATAGAGATTGCCCCGCGCCGTTGGGGCTCCCCTGGCCGCCGCGCGTCGGCTTTGCGCCCGTACCCTGGCTTACTGAGAGGCTGATATGCATTCACGTTACACCACCGCCCTGGCCACCCTTCCCGCCTCGCTACAGCAAGCGCTGTATCCCTGGCTCGACGATCCGGCTTTCGCCGGCCGGCTCAGCGCCGATGCGGTGGCCGCGATCACTCAGCAGAGTGGGCTGGATGAAGATGCGCTGGCGTTAGCACTCCTGCCGCTGGCGGCCGCCTGCGCACGCGCCTCAGTGTCGCATTTCAACGTCGGCGCCATCGCGCGCGGTGAGCGCGGGGACATTTACTTTGGCGCCAATATGGAGTTCGCCGGCAGCACCATGCAGCAGACGGTACACGCTGAGCAGAGCGCCATCTCGCACGCGTGGATGCAGGGTGAGACGCGACTGCGCGCCATCACCGTCAATTACACGCCCTGCGGCCACTGTCGTCAGTTTATGAACGAGCTCAACAGCGGTACCGCACTGATGATCCACCTGCCGGGGCGGCAGCCGGATACGCTGGCGGCCTACCTGCCGGCGGCCTTCGGCCCGCGCGATCTGGCTATCGATACCCTGCTGCTGGACCCGCAGGATCAGCAGTTCACCGCGCAGGGAGACGCGCTGACCCGGGCGGCCATTCAGGCCGCGAGCCTGAGTCATGCCCCTTATAGTGGTGCCCACAGCGGCGTGGCGCTGGAAAGCCAAAGCGGCCGCATTTACAGCGGCCGCTACGCCGAAAACGCCGCTTTTAATCCCTCTCTGCCGCCGCTGCAGGTTGCCCTGAACCTGCTGAATCTGGCCGGCGAGTCCTGCGATCAGATTCAGCGCGCGGTACTGGCCGAACGCGATGGCGCTGCGCTGCAGCAGCGCAGCGCCTGTCAGCAAACGCTCCGGGCGCTGGGGTGCGATAACCTGCAGCGGGTCACCCTGCCCGCCAGCGGCCACCAGGATCGCGACCAGGCGGCACGCGCTTTTGACTTTTGAAATTAACAAATGCTGTCACTCCGGGCGGTTTTCTCATAGGATCGGAAGCCCCCTGATAAAAATGAAGATGAGTCATTGCATGGAACTGGACTACGAAAGTAAGCGCCCCCTGTATATCCCCTACGCCGGCCCCATTTTGCTCGAATTCCCGCTGCTGAATAAAGGCAGCGCTTTCAGCCCGGAAGAGCGTAACGATTTTAATCTGCACGGACTGCTGCCGGAAACGGTCGAGACCATCGAAGAACAAGCCGAGCGCGCCTGGCGCCAGTTTGAAGATTTCAGCAACGACACGGATAAGCACATCTATCTGCGTAATATCCAGGACACCAACGAAACCCTGTTCTATCGCCTGCTGGATAACCACCTTGAGCAGATGATGCCGATCATCTATACCCCGACGGTGGGGGCGGCCTGTGAACACTTTTCTGAAATCTACCGCCGCGCGCGCGGCCTGTTTATCTCCTATCCGAACCGCGCACACATCGATGATATGCTGCAAAACGCCACGAAGCAGAACGTGAAGGTGATTGTGGTCACCGACGGCGAGCGCATCCTTGGTCTCGGTGACCAGGGCATCGGCGGCATGGGGATCCCGATTGGTAAACTGTCGCTGTACACCGCCTGCGGCGGTATCAGCCCGGCCTACACTCTGCCGGTGGTGCTCGACGTGGGCACCAACAATCAGCAGCGTCTGAACGATCCGCTGTACATGGGCTGGCGCCACCCGCGTATCACCGGCGAAGAGTACGACGCATTTGTTGACGAGTTTATCCAGGCGGTGAAGCGCCGTTGGCCCAACGTGCTGCTGCAATTTGAGGATTTCGCGCAGAAAAACGCCATGCCGCTGCTGGAGCGCTACCGCGAAGAAGTGTGCTGCTTTAACGACGACATTCAGGGTACCGCCGCCGTGACCTTGGGTACCCTGATTGCCGCCAGCCGCGCCGCCGGTAGCCAGCTGCGGGACCAAAAAGTGGTGTTCCTCGGCGCCGGATCGGCCGGCTGCGGTATCGCCGAGCAGATTATCGCCCAGATGAAATCGGAAGGACTGAGCGATGAAGAAGCCCGCGCGCGCGTCTATATGGTCGACCGCTTTGGTCTGCTGACCGACAAGCTGCCGAACCTGCTGAGCTTCCAGAATAAGCTGGTGCAAAAGAGCGAATCCCTGCAGGCGTGGGACGTGCAGAGCGACGGCCTGTCGCTGCTGGACGTGGTGCGCAACGCCCAGCCGGATATCCTGATTGGCGTGTCAGGCCAGCCGGGGCTCTTCACCGAAGCGATCATTCGCGAAATGCACAAGCACTGCGCTCGTCCGATCGTGATGCCGCTTTCCAACCCGACCTCGCGGGTTGAAGCCACGCCGCAGGACATCATCGCGTGGACCGACGGCGCGGCGCTGGTTGCCACCGGCAGCCCGTTCTCGCCGGTGCAGTGGAAAGGCGAGATCTACCCGATTGCGCAGTGTAACAACTCCTATATTTTCCCGGGTATCGGCCTGGGCGTTGTGGCGTCGCGCGCGACCCGCGTCACCGACGGTATGCTGATGGCCGCCAGCCGCGCGCTGGCCGACTGCTCTCCGCTGGTCAATGAGGGGCACGGCCCGGTGCTGCCGGAGATCAAAGATATTCAGGGGGTCTCCAAGCTGATCGCCATGGCCGTGGCAAAAATGGCCCAGCAGCAGGGCGCCGCCGTGGTCACCTCGGAAGACGTGCTGTCGCGCGCGATTGCCGACAACTTCTGGCTACCGCAGTACCGTACCTATCGCCGTACCTCCATCTGACCTATCGGCGCAGTCCGCTCTGCGCCAGGTGTGGAAAAAAAACGCAGGCAGCTTCGGCTGCCTTGCGTCCCTCTCCCCAGTGCAGTAGCCTTGAACCACCTACTATCCGTCCGGCTGAGTCTGCGATAACATGTTGAAGCGCCTGATTTATGGTGTGCTGTTCCTGATCCTGCTGGCGGGCGTCACGGCGCTGGGCCTTGACCGCTGGATGAGCTGGAAAACCGCCCCGTACATCTATGATGATCTCTCCTCCCTGCCGCATCGACAGGTCGGCGTAGTACTGGGCACCGCCAAGTATTATCGCAACGGTGAACTGAATCAGTATTACCTGTTCCGCATGCAGGGGGCGCTCAATGCCTACAATAGCGGTAAAGTTAACTATCTGCTGCTCAGCGGCGACAATGCCCAGCAAAGCTATAACGAACCCCGCACCATGCGCCGCGATCTGATCGCCGCCGGCGTGAATCCCGCCGATATCGTGCTGGACTTTGCCGGCTTTCGCACGCTGGATTCCATCGTTCGCACCCGCAAGGTGTTCGATACCAACGATTTTATTATTATTACTCAGCGCTTCCACTGCGAGCGCGCTCTGTTCATCGCCCAGCATATGGGAATCGAGGCGCAGTGCCTGGCGGTACCGACGCCGAAAAATATGCTGACGGTGCGGGTCCGGGAGTTTGCCGCCCGGCTCGGCGCCCTGGCGGACCTGTATATTATGAAGCGTGAACCGCGCTTCCTTGGCCCGCAGGTGCCAATTCCGGCGGTGCATCCGCTGCCCGACGATGCGCAGGGCTATCCGGCGGTGTCGCCGGAGCAGCTGCTGGAGATCCAGGAAAAATCCTCCGCGGCCCCGACTCGCTAAGCGCCGTCTCCCCGCGCGTCAGGCGCCTCGCCGGGCGATCAGTGAGCCGCACTGGCTTCGATTGCGGATGCCGGCACAGACGCGTTACGCGTTGGGATGATCGCCACCAGCAAGATCGACAAGGCCATCGCGCCTCCGGCAACCAGATAGAGCTGCGGGATGGAGCACGCGGAAACGATCCCGGCCCCCAGCGTCGCTCCCAGGCCGATGGCCGTATTAAACCAGGCCACGTATAGCGCCGAGGCGGGAAACGCATGATCGCCGGCCAGGCGCAGCACCCACGTCTGGAAGCCGACAAACACCCCGGACACCGCGCCGCCCCATATCAGCACCGCCGCAAAGACGACGCTGCCGGGCAGCGCTGCCCTGGCCCCGCCTACGCCCATCAGTACGGCCGCCATCAGCAGCACTGATGCAGTAACCGTGCTCTTCAGGTGGCGGTCAATAACCACGCCGGTCAGGATATTACCGACCAGGCCGGCGGCACCAAACACCAGCAGCGCCAGAGGAATCTCGCCGGGCGTCAGCGTATGCTGGGTATCTAGCCAGGGCTCAATAAAGGTGAAGGCGGCAAAGTGCGCAGTGACCGCCAGTAACGTCGCCGCAAAAATTTTCCACAGCGCGGAGGAAGCCAGTACGCGCCTTAGCGCCGCCGTCCCGATCGCGCTTTGGCTGGCAATCGGCGGAATGAGCGTGCTGATACCGATGAAAGCGACCCCGCTGAACAGGGTCATCAACCAGAATGCCTGTCTCCAGCCAAAGTGCAGACCGATATAATTTGACAGCGGCACGCCCACTACGCTGGCGGCCGACACGCCCCCGAACACCACCGAGGTGGCCACACCGATATATTTCGCCGGGACCAGCGCGACTGCCGTCGCCCCGACCATCGCCCAAAATGCACCATGCGCTAACGCCCCCAGTAAGCGCGCAACCAGCAGCACGCTGTAGGTATTAACCGAGGCCGCCAGCGCATTAGACGCCAGCAAAATCAGGGTTAAGGTGAGCAGCAGTCGCTTTTTCGCAACGTGCCCCAGCCAGACTGACGCGAGGAGCGCGCTGATCGCCCCCAGCCAGGCATAAAACGACACCGTCATGCCGATTGCGGCCCTGGAGACCTGCAGCCCCTCCGCAATCGGAGTCAGCAGCCCTACGGGAATCAGCTCTGTACTGACAATAGTGAAGGTCGACAGCGCCAGAATGAACAAGGCCAGCCATGATCTCAGCGTCATGCTCTGCGCAGGGGTGTCTGTGTGCATTGTGTTTTCCTTATTCTGCAGTGATTTTTTGTACCGGTAATGAGCCGCGGCGCGTGCAACAGCACGACAAGCTCCCCGTTGGGCACCGCGGCGCTCCTGAGCGGGGACTTACATGCGTCCGGGCGTGCTGTATGCCTCTGGACAAGGCCGGGGTTCACCCGACCGGCCTTACCGCAGGTGCCGCGAGGCGGGCTAAGCGCCCTTTCGCCGCGCACGATCGCTGTGGCATGACGCACGCGGTGCCTGGCACGCCGGGCGCGTTTCTCGACCCGGCGAGTAAAGCCTCCCGCAGCGGCCAGCCATGTCGGTAACGCACATTGGCAATCGCCCGCTGGCTCGCCCGGAACAGGTAAGTCAGGCGGACAGTGCCCGACGATCACGCGCCGGCAGGTGGCATACTGTAGCGTCTGTGACCGCTGGCGGAATTGTTATATTGGTAATACGCCTGGGGTATTACCCGCGGCAAGCCTGCAGCCCTTCCGCGTTTTTGTTCTGCGCGTATATCCGTTTATACTGTCGTTTTGACCCACGGGATCGATCCATGGCGACGGCAGAGACTCTGCTCAGTAATACTCTTCCCAGCGTGAGACAGCTGCAGTGCTTTCTGGCCGTGGCTCACGAGCTGAACTACCGCCGGGCCGCCGAACGACTCCGGATGACGCAGCCGCCGCTCACGCGGCAGATTCAGGCGCTGGAGGCGGCGCTGAATCAGGCGTTATTTATCCGGAATACGCATGGGGTCACCCTGACGCCTGCGGGGCGGACGCTGGTGGTCAGCGCCGGGCGCATCCTGCAGGAGCTGCACCAGCTGACTCTCACCGCCGCCCCGGCTTCGCCGCGGCTGCGCATCGGCCTGACCTGCACCGTTAATTTTGAGCATATCCCGCCCGTCCAGCAGCAGCTTCTGCGGCTGGAGGCGGAAGACCACGTAGAAACGCCCTATCTGACCTCTGCCCAGCTGCTGCAGTATCTGGCAAAAAATACGCTGGATCTGGCGCTTGTCGGCGAACACGGCGCCGGCTATGAAGATATCCTGCAGTACCGTTGGGTAGGCCGCGAACCGCTGCGGATAGCGATGCCGTCGGACCACCCCGCCAGCCTGCAGCAGCAGGTGGCACTGGAAGAGCTCTGCGATTTACCGCTCTTCTGGTTTGCCAGAAGCGCCAATCCGGTGTTTTATGACAAGTGTGAGCGCTATTTCGATCGGCTCGCGATACCGCTGAAGCGCGTTAAGGAGCCGGAAGACTCGCTGGTGATGCTCAGCCATATCGCCAAAGGCAGCGGATTCGCGCTGCTGCCGCAGTCAAAATGCACGTTTGCGCTGACAGGCTTATGCTATCGCGACCTGACGACGGAGGCGTCACAGCGACTGCATATTGACCTCTATGCGGCGATGCGTATCCACGACGCCCGGCAGGCGGTGTTGCACGCTCAAAGCGCCTTATGTACCACCTCCCTCTCTTCCGCCTGAGCCACCGGGCTTCCTCTTCCTCATGAGTGGGCCGTTCGCACAGCGGCGGCCGGATAGCCAAGCCGCCGGCCGATCGCGACAGGTTACCTGTACTTCGGGCCATCGCCCCTGTTCCGCTGTTCTGGCAATGCCTCCGCCGTGCTGAAGAAGGAGGCGTCATGCCCCTCGAAAGTGCTTGCCGCGTCGGAGGAACGGTACGATGGGTGCGGCGCCACGGGGCAGAGCGCATGTGATGACCAGACCGACGACGCGGCCGTGCGGCGGCAGTTGGATCCGCGTGTCGAACGGAAGATGACGTTTATGGATAGCGCCGGGCAGTCACGGCCGCCGACAGCGTGGGCAGCTGCTGGATCGCTTTCTCACGGGGCGCATCCCGGGCAGCCGCCAGCAGTTTACCGTCGCTGCACAAAAGGGCCGGCGGCGCGGGGATGACGCCGGCGCAGCAGGGTATCACCGCGCTGCACCAGCGGCTGACCATCCGGGGAGAACGCCGTGCGGGAGAAGACAACGCTGGCATGCCTGCCTGAGCGCGTCGGCGGCCTGAGGAACGGCGGCCTGCCGCCGAACGCAATTGATGATTGCGCCCGCTGCCCAGCGGGCACTACCGGAGAACGGCGGGGCTGACCGCGCGGCTTACTTCTTCCGCGCGTACTTCAGCGAGTCGAGGGCCACAGCAAAGATGATGATGCCGCCCTTGATGATGTACTGCCAGTAAGGATTCACGCCGATGTAAGTCAGGCCGTAGTTGATGACGGTAAAAATCAGCACCCCGGTGACTACCCCGGCGACGGTACCGACGCCGCCGGCGAAGGAGACCCCGCCGACCACGCACGCCGCAATCGCATCCAGCTCATACATAAAACCGAGGTTATTGGTGGCCGAGCCGATACGCCCGGCCTCCAGCATCCCGCCAAAGGCGTAGAACACGCCCGACAGCGCGTAGATCAGGATCAGGTTCAGCGGCACGTTCACACCGGACACTTTTGCCGCTTCCGGATTACCGCCGATGGCGAAAATGTTTTTACCGAACCGGGTTTTGTTCCACAAGATCCAGACGAAGATAATGGCAAACAGCGCATAGAAAGTGATGTAGGAGAGCTTAAAGTCGCCCAGGCGAATAAAGCCCTGGGCAAACGTCGAAAAGCTGGAGTCGAAGCCGGCGATGGGCGACGCCCCTACATAATCGTAATACAGCGAGTTTACCCCGTAGACGATGATCATCGTGCCGAGCGTGGTGATAAAAGGTGTGACGCGCAGGTAAGCGATGATCACACCGTTGATCAGGCCTATCAGCGCACCGATGCTGCAGACCACCAGAATCACCACCGGAATCGGCAGTGTATCCATCTCCGGGAACACTTTATTGGCATTCTCCATAGACTGCAGCAGCGTCGCCGCTACCACCGCCGCCAGCCCGACCTGACGGCCGGCCGACAGATCGGTTCCCTGGGTAACGATCAGCCCGGCCACCCCCAGCGCAATAATAATGCGCACCGAGGACTGAGTCAGAATGTTACTCAGGTTCATCAGGCTTAAGAAAGTGGGATCCTGGATAATAATGATCGCCAGCAACACCAGTAAAACAACGTATATCCCGCCCTCTTTCAACCAGGTGAGCGCATTTTTTTTGGTTACAGGATTCATGAAATCAGCCCTTACATGATCAAAGGTGCAGCGATGCTAAACGTAAAATCTCGTTTTGCGTCGTCGTTTTGGTGTCAACAATGCCCGCGACCTGGCCATTACTCATCACCAGAATACGGTCAGTAATCCCGAGCAGCTCTGGCATTTCCGAAGAGATAATAATGATGCCCTTCTCTTTTTTCGCCAGTTCAGCAATCAGCTGATATATTTCAAATTTTGCGCCAACGTCAATGCCGCGCGTCGGTTCATCCAGCATCAGAATTTCCGGCTGAGTCAATAGCCAGCGGCCAATAATCACTTTTTGCTGATTTCCCCCGGAGAGCGATCCAATCGACGTATGGTGGCCAGGCGTTTTCACCCGCATTGAATCGATCACCCACTGGGTATCGCTCTTCATCCGCCCATTATCCAGCAGGCCAATTTTATTTTTATACTGACGAATATTGGAGATGAGCGAGTTAAACCCGATATCCAGGTAGGCATAAATACCGGTGGAGCGACGCTCTTCCGTCACCAGCGCAAAACCGTGGTTAATGGCTTCATTGGCGCTGTGGTTATTGATTGCGCGACCGTGCAGCTTGATGGTGCCACCGGATTTTTCCCGGATACCAAACAGCGTCTCCACGATATCGGTACGCTTCGCGCCGACCAGTCCGGCAATGCCCAGGATTTCGCCTTTATGCAGATCAAAACTGACATCGCGGATCGATGGCTGGCGCAGCGAGGTCAGATGGCGCACCTCAAGAATCACTTCGCCCGGCACGTTATGCTTTTCCGGAAAACGCTGATTCAGCGAGCGGCCGACCATCATGGCGATGATTTTGTCCATGTCCAGTCCGTCCAGCGGCTGGGTGGCAATCCACTGGCCATCGCGCAGAATGGTAATTTCATCGCACAGCTGGAAAATTTCTTCCATTTTGTGCGAGATATAGACGATGCCGCAGCCGCGATCCTTCAGCTTGCGGATAATACTGAACAGGTGATTGACTTCTTTCTCGGTCAGCGACGAGGTTGGCTCGTCCATGATCACGATTTTTGCGTTATAAGAGAATGCCTTGGCAATCTCCACCATTTGCATTTGCGACACCGACAGGTCGATCACTTTATCGCGCGGATCGATATGAATATCCAGCTCGTCAAAAATGGCTTTCGTGTCGTCATACATTTTCCTTTGATCGACGAAAATACCTTTTTTCGGATAGCGCCCCAGCCACATGTTATCCATTACCGTGCGCTGCAAGACCAGGTTTAATTCCTGATGCACCATCGACACGCCGTTCTCCAGCGCCTCTTTGGAGCTTTTAAAGTCGATTTCCTCACCCTGGAACAGGATGCTCCCCGCGTCTTTTTTATATATGCCAAACAGGCATTTTAATAAGGTGGATTTGCCCGCGCCATTCTCCCCCATCAGCGCATGAACGGAGTGCGGGCGCACTTTTAAATTAACGTTATCCAGCGCTTTTACGCCGGGAAATGACTTACTGACGTTTGTCATTTCCAGCAGGTATTCGCGCGTGGCTGGTGCTGTATCGCTGCCCATAATTTACTGGCTCATGGTTATCACTGCAGGCGGCTAAAAAGGCGCGCAGGGCGCGCCCTGTTTACGCGGGGGCTACGGCCCCCGACGATCACTTCTGGAACTGCGCCAGGTTATCTTTGTCGACCGGCACGTAGGCGACGCGGACCACTTTACCGTCCAGCTTATAGTTCGTGCCTTCGGTTGCCGGCTTACCGGCCGCGAGATTTTTCGCCATCTCAAAGGTCGCTTTTGCCTGGTTTTCGGCATCGTTCAGCACGGTCCCGGCCATCGCGCCCGATTTCACCATCGCCAGCGCTTCCGGCAGGGCATCTACGCCAAATACCGGCACGCTGGCCTTGTTGTGCGCCTTCAGCGCTTCTACCGCGCCCATTGCCATGGCATCGTTGTTGGCAATCACCACTTCAATCTTGTTGCCGTTCGGACCGGAGAGCCATGCGTCCATTTTGTCTTTCGCCTGCGCGGTATCCCACATGGCGGTATCCATGTGCAGCTGCTGAGTTTTGATTCCATCCTGATTCAGGGTATCGATCACGTATTTGGTTCGCGCTTCCGCATCCGGGTGACCCGGCTCACCTTTCAACAGGACAAACTGAATCTGCCCGTCTTTGTTCAGATCCCAGCCGGCATTGGCTTTCCAGTGCTTCTCAATCAGCTTGCCCTGCTGCACGCCGGACTCTTTCGAGTCGGTGCCGACGTAATAAGCTTTGTCGTAGCTGTCCAGCACTTTCCCGGTCGGCTCTTTATTGAAGAACACCACCGGAATATCGTTGCTTTTCGCCTTATCGATCACCACGCCCGCGGCTGAGGGGTCAACCAGGTTTATCGCCAGCGCCTTCACGCCTTTGGCAATCAGCACATCGATTTGATCGTTCTGCGTGGACTGACTGTTTTGCGAATCGTTCATCAACAGCTGAATGTTATCGCTGGCCTTGGCTTCTTTCTCGATATCCTTACGCACCACAGACATAAAGTTATCGTCATATTTATAAATGGTCACACCAATCCGCGTATCAGCCGCGTGGGCCACGCCGCCGATCATCAGGCCAGCCATCAGTGCAGTCAGTGCAGAAACCTTCTTATTCATGGTATCTCCGGTATGAGCAGGGTAAACCGTGCGCCTGTTCCTGATGGAAAGGCGAGCTGTTATCGTCGGTAAGATGCAGAAAACCAGGCCACACGGGCCGACGTTGCCAATATTCACCGCCGTCCTTGTGCGATCACGCTTCCCAAAATTGAGGGTAATGTCCGCGAAACGGTGGCCAAATACGGTAAAAATCGGATTCAGCGCCATGTTACAAGCTGTTTCGCCGCTGCGGGACGTTGCCATGATAGTGAACGAACTGTTAATTAACTGTGAAATTACTCACAGATTGAAAACGGTTACACCGGTGAATCCCCTGAGTTAGTGACGGACGCCACACTTTGCCGTGCGGCCACCGAATGGCGGCGCACCAGCGTCGGCATAAAGCAGTGCACTGCGCTGTTGTCCAGCGCCCCGGCGGCGCCTTTCAGCGCCAGCTCGGTGGCAAGTTTAGCCATTGAAACAATGGGATAGCGTATGGTAGTTAACTGCGGATCGGTATAGCGGGAAATCGGAATATCGTCAAAGCCAATGACGGAAACCTGTAACGGCACCGCAATGCCGTTATCTTTGAGCGCCGTGAGCGCCCCGGCCGCCATGCTGTCGTTGTAGGCGAAGATGGCACTCAGCTGCTGATTGCGCCCCAGCAGATCCACCATCGCCGCTTCACCGCCCTGCAGATCCGGTTCGCCGCTGGCGCTCCAGCTCTCTGGCGGCACGCTGCCCTGCTCAGCCAGTGCCTGCAGCCAGCCCGCGCGCCGCTGGGCATCATCCTCAATCGGATGCGCCGAGCCGAGATAGCCAATGCGCTGATGACCGTGCTGCTGCAGCATCCGCGTGGCCATCAGTGCACCGCTGACGTTATCCAGACAGACGCAGCGGTGAGCATAACCGGGCAGCAGCCGGTTGATCAGCACCATGCCCGGCATCTGCTGCATAAAGGCGCTTAGCTCCTCATCTCCCAGCGCTTTGGCGTGCACAATCAGCGCGCTGCAGCGCTGGCGTATCAGAATCTCAATGGCGTGGCGCTCTTTGTCGGCCTGGTGGTAGCTGTTGTTGATCAGCACATGCTTTTGCAGCCGCTGGGCGACAATATCCACTGCTTTCACCAGCGCGCCAAAAAAGGGATCGGAGACATCCATCACCACCACGCCGAGCGTATCGGTAACCTGCGTCGCCAGGGCCTGCGCATTGGCATTCGGGCGGTAGCCTAACGACGATACCGCCTGCAGCACCACCTCCCGGGTTGCCAGCGTCACGGCACTGCTGTGGTTTAGAACGCGCGACACGGTGGCCACGGACACGCCGGCCAGTCGCGCCACGTCACGAATGGTAATCATAGGGGACCCCGGAAAGGACAGTTCGCTGCCATTTTCGCAGCGTGCCGGGCCGCGCAGCGTGAATCAGCTCACAGAGATGAAAACGGTTACATGTGCTTTATGCGTCTTTGTGAGCCAGGTCATTGTCTCCCCGAGCTCGCTCAGGCCGGCGGCGCGGTGCAGCGGCGGGTCAGCCAGCGCCAGAGAGCCTCCAGCGGGCCCTGCGACCAGATACGCAGCCACAGCGTCGAGAACAACAGGTTCACGCACCAGATCAGCGGCACCAGCAGCAGCAGCGCCAGGCGATCAAGGTGCATAAATAGCGCCCCGTGCCAAAACAGCGCGCTGCACAGCAGGGTCTGCAGCAGATAGTTACTGAGCGCCATCCGCCCCACCCGCGCCGTGGCCTGCATCAGCCAGCCGCGCGCGAGGTAAGCCCAGGCGGCGTGAATCAGCGCCACGTACCCCAGCGCCATTAGCGGCGCCCCGAGATCGCGCGGAATTTGCAGCCAGAATGGCGTCCACGGCCAGCGCCACTGTAACCCGACTTGCAGCAGCAGGCCCGGCAGCTGGATCAGCACACCGGCCAGCATTAGCCGCCAGGCGTGCCGACGGTAGGTGGCGGCCGGGCGCTGCCCGCGCAGCCAGCCGGACTGCCACAGCGCGGCGCCAATCAGCATCGCGCCGGCCAGCTGCCAGCCGTACTGGGCCAGCAGCGCCAGCAGGCTCGACTGCAGCAGATCGGCACGATTGCGCAGCGCTTCCAGCCCGCCGCTGAGCTTCCAGTAGGCTTCATATTCCAAATCCGCCGCTCCCGGCAGCCAGCTGGGTCCGGGTATGTCACCGGCCAGCAGGCCAAAGGGCACCAGCACCAGCGTCCCCACCAACCAGAGAAAAATGCCGCTGCTGAGCAGTCGTCCTTCTGCGCTGAGCGCCGCCATCAGCCGCCACAGCAGCAGCCCTACCAGCGCGTAGTCCAGCAGAATATCGCCATCCCAGAAGAACAGGCTGTGAATCAGCCCCAGCAGCGCCAGCCAGCCGAGACGCACCCGAATCCAGCGGCCACCACGCGGCAGCTGCAGCAGCAGGCCGACGCCGAACAGCATGGCAAACAGGAACAGAAATTTTACCTGAGCAAACAGATCCAGCAGTCCCCAGACGATGCCGTCGCGCAGGCCCGGCAATCCGCGCCAGGCGGGATTGAGATAGGCCGCCGCCGGCAGGCCAAAAGCACTGATGTTCATCAGCAGAATGCCCATGACCGCGAAGCCGCGGATCGCATCCAGTCGGGTATTGCGCATGGGAACTCCCGGCAGGCCGGCCGCCAGCGCTGGCGGCGGCGCGAATCAGGCGTGACGGACGGCGCGCAGAAACTCCTGCCGCGTATTCTGACTGGATTTAAACAGTCCACCCAGCGAGGTGGTGGTGGTTGCACTGGTTGCATCCTGCACGCCGCGTGCTTTGACGCAGTAGTGGACCGCATCAATCGATACTGCCACGTTATGGGTATCGAGCAGCGTCTGCAGCGCCACCAGCACCTGCTGCGTCAGTCGCTCCTGCACCTGCGGGCGCTGCGCAAAAAACTGCACGATGCGGTTGATTTTTGACAGGCCTATCACCTTGTCTTTCGGGATGTAAGCCACGGTGGCTTTTCCGTCAATGGTCACAAAGTGGTGTTCGCAGGTGCTGGTCAGGGTGATATCCCGCACCGTCACCATCTCATCCACCTTCATCTTGTTCTCAATCACGGTAATTTTGGGAAAATTTGCGTAATTCAGGCCGGAAAAAATTTCTTGCACGTACATTTTCGCGATACGGTTTGGCGTTTCGGCCAGGCTGTCGTCGCTCAAATCGAGGTTCAGCAGCTGCATGACCCCGGTCATGTGCGCGGCAATTTCCGCCTGACGCGCAGCATCATCCATTTCACGCGCGGGCGTCCGTAACGGGGTTTCCAGTCCGCGGGCCAACAGGGCCTCGTGAACAAGTGTGGCTTCCTGACTCAGCGTCGCCATGTCTATTCTCCGGCAGGTGAAAAAACCCGATCGCCAGTGACCGGGCAACTTAACTGGACGGTATTCTGAATGACTCTGCGCGATTACGCCAGTAAATCACCCCGTCCGTGCGGAAAAGTTGCCGGCCCCGCCCCGCGCCGGCCGATTGCTATCCGACATCTCCGCGGCTAAACTCACGTAAAGTGAATAACCTGCATAAAGTTACTGACGATTTGAGAACATTATGGATCTGACTCAACTGCGGATGTTTTGCGCGGTCGCCGAGAGCGGCTCACTGGCCCGCGCCGCGGCGCTGCTGCAGCGCGTCCCCTCAAATCTGACGACCCGCCTGCGCCAGCTGGAGCAGGAGCTGGGCTGCGCGCTGTTTATCCGTGAAAAGCAGCGCCTGCGCCTGTCGCCAATGGGGCACAACTTTCTCGGCTACGCGCAGCGGATCCTCGCCCTGTCGCAGGAGGCGCGACACATGGCGCAGAGCGGCGCGCCCGCAGGGCCGTTCCGGCTGGGCTGCATGGAAAGCACCGCCGCCAGCCGGCTACCGGCGCTGCTGTCTCGCTTTCATCAGCGCTACCCGCAGGTGGCGTTAACGCTGCATACCGCCACCTCCGGCGAGCTGCTGGCGCAGGTGCGTGAAGGCACTCTGGCCGCTGCGCTGGTCGAGGGTTCTCTGCAGGGCGACGATCTGCACGGCTGTGCGGTGTTCACCGAGCAGCTGGTGGCGATCTCCGCGCTGGGTCAGCCTCCGCTGCGTAGCGCGCGTGACGCCGCCGGCGTGACCCTCTATGCCCTGGGCCCCGGCTGCGCCTGCCGGCTGCGCGGCGAGCGCTGGTTTCGCGAAGCGCAGTGCCAGCCCGCCGCGATAGGCGAGGTAACTTCCTACGCCAGTCTGCTGGCCTGCGTCGCCTGCGGCGCCGGCATCGCCGTGCTGCCGCGCGCGGTGCTGGAGAGCATGGCCGGCGCCGATCGGGTGCAGATCCATCCCCTGCCTCCGGCGCTGCGCGACAGTGAGACTCTGCTGGTCTGGCGACGCGACGCTTTCACACCGAACGTGGCCGCGCTGAAGACCCTGATTATTGACCAGGTTGAATGCTAATCTGTGTGACGACTACGCTTATCCCATCCGCAAGTTAACTGGAGAGAAAAATGGAGATGATCAAAACCCGCGCGGCCGTGGCCTGGGCCGCCGGCGAGCCGCTAAAAATCGAAGAAGTGGATCTGATGCCGCCGCAGAAGGGCGAAGTCTTGGTGCGCATCGTGGCCACCGGCGTTTGCCATACCGACGCGTACACCCTGTCGGGTAAAGATCCGGAGGGCGTCTTTCCGGCGATTCTCGGCCATGAAGGCGGCGGCGTGGTGGAAGCGGTGGGCGAAGGCGTCACCAGCGTGGCGGTCGGCGATCACGTGATCCCGCTGTACACCCCGGAGTGTGGCAAATGTAAATTCTGTCTCTCCGGTAAAACTAACCTCTGCCAGGCGATCCGCGCCACTCAGGGCAAAGGACTGATGCCGGACGGCACTACCCGCTTCTTTAAAGACGGACAGCCGATTTTCCACTATATGGGCACGTCTACCTTTGCGGAATATACCGTGGTGCCGGAGATCTCGCTGGCCAAGATCAGTAAAGCGGCGCCGCTGGAAGAAGTGTGCCTGCTCGGCTGCGGGGTCACCACCGGCATGGGCGCAGTGATTAACACGGCGAAGGTCCAGCCGGGCGATACCGTCGCCATCTTTGGCCTTGGCGGTATTGGGCTGTCGGCCATCATCGGCGCCACCATGGCCAAAGCCGGACGCATCATCGCCATCGATATCAACACCAGCAAATTCGATCTGGCGAAGAAGCTCGGCGCCACCGATCTGATTAATCCGAAAGAGTATGACAAGCCGATTCAGGAGGTGATCGTCGAGATGACCGACGGCGGCGTCGACTTCTCCTTTGAGTGCATTGGTAACGTCAATGTGATGCGCTCCGCGCTGGAGTGCTGCCATAAAGGCTGGGGCGAATCCGTCATTATCGGCGTCGCCGGCGCGGGCGAAGAGATTGCCACCCGCCCGTTCCAGCTGGTCACCGGACGGGTCTGGCGCGGGTCGGCCTTTGGCGGCGTCAAAGGTCGCTCGCAGCTGCCGGGCATCGTGCAGGACTACCTCGATGGCAAGTTCCAGCTGAATGACTTCATTACCCACAATTTGCCGCTGGAGGCGATCAACGAAGCCTTTGAGCTGATGCACGAAGGCAAATCGATCCGTACCGTGGTGCACTTCGGTGAACAGGCACAGGAGCAGGCATGACGGCGGCCCCGGCATTACTGGAAGAGCACCGCCTGTTTGGCGGTTGGCAGCAGCGCTGGCGGCACCGTTCCGCCACGCTCGGCTGCGACATGACCTTCGGTATTTTTCTGCCCGCCCCCAAAACCACGCCGCCGCCGGTGGTATGGTTTCTCTCCGGGCTGACCTGTACCGATGAAAACGTCACCACCAAAGCGGGAGCACAGCGGATCGCGGCCGAACTGGGCGTGGTGCTGCTGATGCCGGACACCAGCCCGCGCGGCAGCGAGGTGCCGGATGATGAGGGATACGATCTCGGTCAGGGCGCCGGCTTTTACCTTAACGCCACCGAAGCGCCGTGGCAGCAGCACTTCCGCATGTACGATTATCTGGTGGATGAGCTGCCTCAGCTGGTTGCTGACAATTTTAACGTCAGCCAGCGACAGGCAATCATGGGACATTCGATGGGCGGGCACGGTGCGCTAATGCTGGCGCTGCGCAATCCGACGCGCTTTTGTTCAGCTTCGGCGTTCGCGCCGATCGTCAATCCGATGGAGGTGCCCTGGGGACAGAAAGCCTTCCGCGCCTATCTTGGCGAGGGGACCGACGCCTGGCAGCAGTATGACAGTTGCTGGCTGATGCGCCACGCACAGCAGGCGCCGCCGATGCTGATTGACCAGGGCGACAGCGATCAGTTTCTCGCCGATCAGCTGCAGCCGGAGCGGTTGGAGGCTATCGCCCGCGAGCAGCAGCGCGATCTGACCCTGCGCATCCAGCCGGGTTACGATCACAGCTACTTCTTTATCGCCTCGTTTATTGAAGACCATCTGCGCTTTCACGCCCGGCACCTGCAGGCGTAACCCGCTGGAGGCGGGCCGACCTCGTCGGCCCGCCCCGACTCAGAAGCGGTAATCCATGGCCAGGAAGTAGCGCCGTCCGTCTTCGGTATAGCTGTAAGTCTCACGGCTGAGGTCTTTATCCGTCAGGTTTAACACCCCGCCGCGCAGCGTTATGGCCTTGCTGGCCTGCCAACTGCCGCCCAGATTCCACAGGGTATAGCCGCCCGGCGTCGCGCCGTCGTTATTCAGCGTCCGCCGCTGACCGGCGTAGTTTGCCTGCAGGTACAGCGTCCAGTCGGTCGCCGGCGTCCAGTCCAGCGTGCTGTTCAGCGTGTGCAGCGGCAGTTCGCTCAGCGGTTTATTGCCGCCGTTACTGCGATCGCGCCCGTCGCTGTAGGTGTAATTCAGCGTCAGCTTCCACGCCGCGTCCAGCGGCACGGTCACCTCATTCTCCACGCCGCGGATCCGCGCTTTATTGACGTTATAGTAGCGGAAAATCGGGTTGCCGCTGCCGTCATAACCCACGAAGTTGGGGTACAACGCCGCCTGCTGACGATCGGCGGTGCGGTTGATGCCAATCATGTCGTCAATGTCATTCTGAAACAGCGTGACGCTGCCGCTGACGCCCGACAGCAGCCCCTCTTCACCGGCGTAATAGATCCCCAGCTCAACGCTTTCGCTGGTTTCCGGTTTCAGATCCGGACTGCCGACCACTTTACAGGCGCCGCGACAGGAGTTACTGCTCCATTCCGGGCTGAGCTGCAGCAGCGAGGGCGCCTTAAACGCGGTTGCCCAGCCGCCTTTAACCGTCCACGCGTCACTGGCGTTCCACACCAGATAGGCGCGCGGACTCCAGTGATCGCCGTAGGTTTGGTGATCGTCCATCCGCACCCCGCCGGTCAGCGCCAGCGACTCCAGCAGGCGCCACTCATCCTCAACAAACAGCGCATACTGGTGGCTGGACGTTTTACCGGTTTTTGCCAGGTTAACCGCATCGCTCAGGGCGTTATGTCGCCACTCGCCGCCAACGGTCAGCATCTGGTTGAGTGCGCCGATCGGCAGGGTAACTTTGCCGTCCACGCTGTTATTGCGCGCGGTGATCGACTGGGCATTGCGGTTATCAATTTTATCACCGTAAACACGCAGCTCACTCACCGCCAGGTCGCCGTGCGCGGTGTAGCCCAGCGCATAGTTGTGACGCTCAACGCGGTTTTTATCCAGCGAGTCCGAGTGGCGATCCTGACGATCAAAACCGTAGCCGGCGGTGATCTCCTCCCCCTCACGCGGCGTCAGGGTAAATTCCACGTTGCCATCACGGCGGGTATAGCCCTCAATGCGCGGCGATTCGCCGCTGCCGGTGGCCTGCTGCCCGTCTTTTCCGCGCTTGCCGAGGCTACCAAACAGCTTCACGCCCAGTCGATCAGCAATCAGCGGGCCGCTAATAAACGCGTTAGTGTTTCCGCTGTCGCCGCGATCGCGGTGCGCCTGAACGGTGGTGTCGGCGCTGAGGGTACCGTGCCACGCTTTTCCCACCTTGCGGGTGATGATATTCACTACGCCGCCCAGCGCATCGGATCCGTACAGTGAGGACATTGGCCCGCGGACCACTTCGATCCGCTCAATGGCGTCAGCCGGGATCCAGTTAAGATCAAAATCGTTGTGGCGGAATACCGCATTCTGCGAGCTAACCCGCTTACCGTCGATCAGGATCAGCGTATAGGCACTGCCCAGCCCGCGCAGGCTGATGCCCTTGCGGTTATCCCCTTCATTGGTCAGCTGCACGCCGGGTACGTCGCGCAGCACGTCTTTCAGGTTCTCCGCCGGTTTACGCTTTATCTCTTCGGCGGTAATCACGCTGATGGTGGCCGGGGCATCGCGTAAATTGATCTGGTTAGCGCTGGCGGTCACCACCAGGGTGTCATCTTCCGCGGCATCACGCTCGGCGGCGGCCAGCGCGGGGGACAGCAGACAGGCTGAAGCGCACAGCAGGCTGCGCAGCACGGGGTTATACTGAAACATCTTCTTCTCCATGAGGTCATAAGCCGCGCCTACCGGGGCGGACGTCACGCCGGGGTGAACGTCTGCCACAGTGCAACGATCGGCAAAAATAACGCGTATTGACTCACATGGCTTCCGGGAAAACCGCCCCGCCGCAGCGGCCGGGCGGAAAAGCAGGAGGCGATCTGGCGCCGCCCCTCTGCGAAAAACGATCTTAGCTGACCGCGTCGACCAGCCCGTCAATCAGCACCTGCGGGGTGCCCTGCGAGCAGTGTTCAATGCGCCCGCGCACACCGTATACCCGTGCGAGGCTGTCAGGGGTGATCACCTGCGACGGCGGACCATCGGCAATCAGCTTGCCCTGCTGGAGCATCAGCACGTGCTCACCGTGGCGCAGGGCAATGTTAATATCGTGGACCACCACCACGGTGACGATATTGCGGCGGCGGGTTTCCCGCGCCACCAAATCCATCACGTGGAACTGGTAATTTAAATCGAGCGCGCTCAGCGGCTCATCCAGCAGCAGCAGCGCCGGACGGCGAATCAGTGATTGCGCCAGGCCCACCAGCTGTTTTTGTCCGCCGGAGAGCTGATCGAGATAGCTCAGGGCCAGATGGGCGATGCCCAGCTGCTCCAGCAGTGCCATCACTTCCGCTTCGCTGCCCGCGTGGCTGCGCCCGCCTGCCGCGCGCTGGGCAACGATAATTGACTCCAGCACGTGCAGGTGTACGCCGGCCGGCAGGGTTTGCGGCAGATAGACCACTTGCTCCGCCCGGCGGCTGAACGGCTGCGCCATCAGCTCTTCGCCATTTAGCCACAGCTCGCCGCGGGCGCGGTTCAGGCCCGCCAGCGCGCGCAGCAGGGTAGATTTGCCGCAGCCGTTCGGCCCCAGCAGCACGGTAATTTTCCCACGCGGCAACGCCGGCACGTTAAGATCCGTAATCACCTGCCGCTTGGGGTAGCCGGCAGAGAAATGCGTAATATTCAGCCCCTGCATTACACATTCCCCTTATGGCGCAAGATAATCGTCAGGAAGAACGGAACGCCGACCAGCGAGGTGACGATGCCCACCGGAATAATGATTCCCGGGATCAGGTTTTTCGACGCCACCGATGCCAGAGACAGCACCAGCGCGCCGGTCAGGGCACTGGCAGGCAGGTAAAAGCGGTGATCTTCGCCAAAAATCAGCCGGGCAATGTGCGGCGCGACCAGACCAATAAAGCCAATCGGACCGACGAAGGCTACCGCCAGCGCCGACAGAATACTGATGCGCAGCAGCGTCGCGAGGCGCAAACGGCGAACGTCAATTCCGAAGCTGACCGCCCGGTCTTCGCCGAGGCGCAATGCGGTAAGCTTCCAGGCGCTGCGCAGGGAGAGCGGCAGCAGCAGTACCACCGCCAGCGTCAATACCCCCAGTTTTTCCCACGAGGCGCGCGCCAGGCTGCCCATCGTCCAGAACACCAGCCCCTGCAGGGTGTCCTCGCTGGCAATAAACTGCATCATCGACACCAGCGCGTTAAACGTGAACACCAGCGCGATGCCAAACAGCACCACACCGGAAGAGGCGACCCGCGTCCAGCGGGTGACCGCATCCAGCATCAGCGCGGCAAACAGCGCAAAGACAAAGGCGTTGATTGAGATAAACCACTGATCGGACACGCCGGGCACGCCAATGCCGAGGATGATCGCCAGCGCGGCGCCGAAGGCCGCCGCCGAGGAGACCCCCAGCGTAAAGGGGCTGGCCAGCGGGTTATTCAGAATGGTTTGCATTTCCGCGCCGGCAAGGCCCAGCGCCAGTCCGACCACCACCGCCATCAGGGCGTAAGGCAGGCGGATATCCCAGACGATCACCCGGGTGCCGGCATCCACCGTATCGGGGTGCAGCAGGGTATGTACCAGGGTTGACAGCGAGAGTCCCGACGGACCGAGGGTAAAGTCAATCACCAGCGAGGCGGCAATGGCCACCAGCAGCACCGCTATCCACAGCAGGCGCTGGCGCAGCAGCTGGCGATAATGGTCCATGGCACTGCCGCGCGAGGTGGCCGCACGCGGGAGGGCATCGGGGGTCAAACTCATAACGTTTCCTGCTTCGGTTGTGCGGCGGCGATCCACCAGGTCCCGGAGGGGGGGATGGCCAGAAATTCCCGGTACAGCCGGGCCTGGGTCTCATTGATGTCCAGATCGGCAAAGGCCTGCGGATGGAACCAGCGGGCAAAGGCCTGAATGGCGAGAATGTTATACGGCGAATTGTAAAAATTATGCCAGATTGCGTAACTGTTTCCGTCCCGCACCGCACGCAGCTCGCGAATGCCCGGGCGCGCCAGTACCGTGTCCAGGCTACGCTGGGCGTCGGCGGCATTGACCGCGGCGCCCAGCGCCACGCCCGGACCCGGCGCCTGCGGCGCCTTCGCCCCGCTGGCAATGTACACGTCCGGATCCATGCTCAGGACCTGCTCCAGATTCACCGTACCCAGCGGCCCCGGCAGCAAATCGCGCGCCAGATTACGGCCACCCGCCAGATCGATAAAGTCGCCCATGTTGCCCTTGCCGGCCGTGCCGCAGCACTCCGGCAGCGCGGCGGCGCGCAGTTCAATAAACACCGACGGCTTCTGCGCCGGGGTCAGGGTGCCGGTGTAATCGGTGATCCGCGCCAGGCTTTGCTGGTAGAAGCGCACGTACTTATCGGCTTCGGCTTCGCGCTGCAGTACTTTCCCCAACAGTCGCATGCTGGGCAGGGTATTTTTCAGCGGATTCGCGCGAAAATCGACGAACACCACCGGCACTCCGGCCCTCTCGAGCTGCTGAACCAGTTCGCTGTCTTTCCCCGGACCGTGGCCGCCGGACAGCCCGAAGATGGCGATATCCGGGCGCAGAGTCAGCACCTTTTCCGGACTGATGCTGTCGGCGGTGGTATTACCGATCAGCGGAATAGCATCAATGGCGGGGAACTTCGCCCGATAAGCGGCATAGGTTTGCGTATCCAGCCGGCGGAAATCCCCCTGCCAGCCAACAATGCGCGCCAGCGGCTGCTGGCCCTCCAGCAGAGCCACGGCATAGAACAGGCGGCCTTCCCCCAGCAGAATGCGCTGGACGTGTGACGGCACGGTTACCTCGCGTCCGGCAATATCGGTTACCGTGTCGCCCCGCGCGCTCTGCAGGGTGCAGAGCATCAGAAAAATGATGGAAAGACAGGCTTTTATGTTGAACGTAGTGATCTTCATCCCTGGACCCGGTCTCAGATAAAGCGGCGAAATTGCCCGGTCAACACCTTAATCTAAATGGGAATAGTTATCAATCATGTTTGCAATGATTTGTTACCGCTCGGCGAGCAACTGGCGAAAAAAAGGGCCGACGCAGGTCGGCCCGGAGGGATAGGATGGACTCTTAGTCGTTAAATACCGGAAAATCCATGTCGTCATAGCGGACAAACCGGGTACGCTGCGTCCATTTATAGCCCAGCCAGATGGCGAGGAACAACGGGATACCGATATAGGTGGCGGTCACGCCGTACCAGTCGATGCGGTCCTCCAGGAACGCCTGATAGTTTTGCCCAAGAGTAATGATCAGGCAGAGCACAAAGGCAAAGATGGGCCCCAGCGGGAAGAAGCCGGATTTATACGGCAGATCGGCAAGATCATTCCCCTGCTTGACATAGCCGCGACGGAAGCGGTAATGGCTAATGGCAATCCCCAGCCAGGCGATAAAGCCGGTCATGCCGGAAGTGTTCAGCAGCCAGAGATAGACGGTCTGGTTACCGAACATGGAGGTCAGAAAGCACAGCGCCGCCACCACGGTGGTGGCATACAGTGCATTACGCGGCACGCCGCCGGCGGAAAGCTTGGCAAAAATCCGCGGCGCTTTGCCCTCGTTTGCCAGCGTCCACAGCATGCGTGTGGAGGCGTACATACCGGAGTTACCGGCCGACAACACCGCCGTCAGGATGACCGCATTCATCACCGCCGCCGCCGACAGCAGACCGGCATGCTGGAACACCAGGGTAAACGGACTGACGCTGATGTCGGTGACATCATTACGCAGCAGGCTCGGATCGGTGTACGGAATGATCAGGCTGATAATCAGGATGGCAAAAATGTAGAACAGCAGGATCCGCCAGAACACCTGGCGCACCGCGCGCGGAATGTTCTTTGCCGGATCGGCAGACTCCCCGGCGGCGATACCGATAAGCTCGGTACCCTGAAAGGAGAAGCCGACAATCATTGCGACACCGATCATCGCCGAGAAACCACCGGCAAAGGGAGCATCGCCGATAGTCCAGTTATGCCAGCCGGCGTGCTCGCCACCGCGCAGGATACCCACAATCATCGCCACACCAACGGCTATAAACAGCACCACGGTGACCACCTTGATAAGCGAGAACCAGTATTCCGCCTCGCCAAAGCCTTTCACCGAAATGACGTTCAGCATAAACATCACGCCGAGAAACAGCGCACTCCAGATCCAGCCAGGGGTATCCGGGAACCAGTAGTTCATCACCAGCTGCGCTGCCACCAGGTCCACGGCGATGGTCACCGCCCAGTTGTACCAGTAGTTCCAGCCGAGCGCGAAGCCAAATCCGGGTTCGACATACTTCGCCCCGTAGGTGGAAAACGAGCCGGAAACCGGCATGAAGGCCGCCAGCTCGCCCAGGCTGGTCATCAGGAAGTAAACCATCAGACCAATCAGCGCATAGGAGAGCAGCGCGCCGCCCGGCCCCGCCTGAGAAATGGTCGCCCCGGAGGCGACAAACAGCCCGGTTCCGATCGATCCGCCAATGGCTATCATCGTCAGATGGCGAGCTTTTAGCGCGCGTCGTAACGCAGGCTGTTGTGTGGGGGTAGTGTCCTGAGCCATTGCTATCTACTGTCAGTGGAAAAAATGAGGCGCGATTGTAGCAAATCGCTCTGTCAGGTATAGCCAGAACGCGTGGTTATAAGTAAGCATTATAACTGCCGGCCAATTATTAGTGTTTACGCCTCGCGGCAGTAGTCGAGAAAGCGGGTTAGCGCGCCGGATAAGTGCTTTTGCCGGTGACGAATAAACCACAGCGTACGCACCAGCGGCGGCAGCGGATGCGCCACCTCTACCAGCGAGCCGTTCGCCAGCTGTTCGGCCACCACTCGCCGCGACAGACAGCTGATCCCCATACCGTGACGTACGGCGTGCTTGATGGCCTCGGAGTTGCCCAGCTCCATGGCCAGATCAAACTGCGGCAGGTGCGACAGCAGCAGGTAGTCGACGATCTCCCGCGTACCGGACCCCTGCTCACGGAGGATCCACGCCGCCGATGCCAGCGTCTGCAGCGTAACCGGCTGCCGCAGCAGCGGCGCGTCCGGCGCGGCAAACACGACCAGCTCATCCTGCAGCCAGGCCTCAGTCACCAGATCCGGACGGTGGCAAGGCCCTTCGATCAGCCCAATATCGGCGCGAAATTCCGCCACGGCGGCGATCACGTCCTGGCTGTTGCCTACGTTCAGTTCAACCGGCATCCGCGGGAAGTCGCGGCGGTAGCGGGCAATCATTCCCGGTAGCAAATAGTTGCCAATGGTGCTACTGGCAGCAATGCGCAGCGCACCGTTATCTTCCTGGAACAGCTGTTCTATCTCATGCGCCTGCTCCAGCAGCGCCAGCGCGCGCGGATAGAGCAGGCGTCCGTGCTCGTTGAGCACCAGACGTTTGCCGACCCGGTCAAACAGCTGCACCCCCAGCTGCCCCTCCAGATCGGCCAGCGCCGCGCTGACCGCCGATTGCGACAGCGCCAGCTGCTGCGCCGCCTGCGTAGTGGATCCGCCTTTGAAAACTTCGCTGAACACCGCCAGCTGACGCAGGGTAATGTGCATGACGTACCTCTTTTCCCGTTACGGCTGCCGCAGCGCCCAGGCTATCAGCAGCCCCCACACCAGCAGCAGCCCGAGCAGCAGCCACTTCAGCCCGCGCCCGGTCGGGTCGCCCGGGCGGGCACTGGCGGCGGTGGCCTCGCGGGTCACCTCCTCAGGGACAAATTTAAGTAAAAATCCGATACCAAAGGGGACGAGGAGCGCATCGTCCAGCCAGCCGGCCAGCGGGATCACGTCGGGAATCAAATCGACCGGACTCACGACGTACAGGGCTATCGCCAGCAGCGCTCCCTTGATCCAGCGCGGGGTACCCGGGTGGCGAACGGCAAACCAAATCGCCGCGAGATTGCGACGAAAGCGATGCAGGCGGATCAGCATACCGCGACTCCTTTAGTGGTTATTCCGGTTAATTATAAAGATATAATCAATTTCACTTTTAAACCAGCGCGACGGATGATGGTGTCCTACTCACATCACGTTAATGGAAGACCCGATGAACGCCCTGACGCTTCGCCTGCATGCTCACCCTGCCCTGCGGCTGATTCCCGGCCTGCTGCTGTCCGCGGCCCTTGCCGCCCTCGCCACCCGCCTGGGGGAACTCCCCGCCGCGGCCGGGCTGGGGCTCGGCGGCCTGACGCTGGCGATTGTTTTTGGCATGGTCGTGGGTAATACGCTCTACCCGCCGCTGGCGCCGGTTTGCCAGCCTGGCGTTGACCTTGCCAAACAGAAACTGCTGCGCCTCGGCATCATTCTGTATGGTTTTCGTCTGACCTTCCAGCAAATTGCCGATGTCGGCGTCGCCGGCGTAGTGATTGATGTACTGACGCTCAGCTCCACGTTTTTTGCCGCCTGCTGGCTGGGTAAGCACCTGTTTGGCCTCGATCGTCAGACCCGCTGGCTGATCGGTGCCGGCAGCAGCATCTGCGGCGCGGCGGCGGTGCTGGCGACCGAACCGGTGGTAAAAGCCGATGCGGCGAAAGTGGCCGTGGCGGTGGCCACCGTGGTCATTTTCGGTACCCTGGCCATCTTCCTTTACCCCCTGCTGTGGCCGCTGGCGCAACAGCTTTTTCCCGCGGTGACCCAGACCCAGTTTGGTGTCTATACCGGCTCAACCGTACACGAGGTCGCCCAGGTCGTGGCCGCCGGCCACGCGGTCGGCCCGGCGGCGGAAAATGCCGCGGTGATCGCCAAAATGCTGCGGGTGATGATGCTGGCACCGTTTCTGCTGTTTCTCGGCGCCCTGCTACGGCGACAGCCGCAGCAGGCCGGTTCGCCGGCGAGCAGCATAACCTTCCCGTGGTTTGCGCTGCTGTTTGTGCTCGTGGCGCTGTTTAACTCCCTGCACCTGCTGCCCGCCGCCTGGATTGCGCGGATCAACGCCCTGGATACGCTGCTGCTGGCCATGGCGATGGCGGCACTGGGGCTGACCACGCACGTCAGTGCGCTAAAGCGGGCCGGAACCCGGCCGCTGCTGCTGGCGCTGCTGCTGTTTATCTGGCTGATAATGGGCGGTGGTGCCATTAACCTGCTGGTTCACCATTTCCTCCCCTGAGGGCGGTCAGTTTCGGGTATGATGAGGATCCTGCGCTCTGCGAAAGCCCATCAACAGGAGAGAAATCATGAAGTATATCGGTGCCCACGTCAGCGCATCCGGCGGGGTCGATCAGGCGGTGATTCGCGCCCACGAGCTGGAGGCGACCGCCTTTGCGCTTTTTACCAAAAATCAGCGCCAGTGGCGGGCCGCGCCGCTGTCCGATGACACCATTCGCGCCTTCCGCAGCGCCTGCGAGCGCCTTGGCTATCAGCCGGGCCAGATTTTACCGCACGACAGCTATCTGATTAACCTTGGCCACCCGGTTAGCGAAGCGCTGGAAAAATCGCGCGACGCTTTTATAGATGAAATGCAGCGCTGCGAACAGCTGGGACTCACCCTGCTTAATTTTCACCCCGGCAGCCATCTGCAGCAAATCGATGAAGAGACCTGCCTGCAGCGCATCGCCGAATCAATCAATATTGCCCTGGACCGCACGGCGGGCGTTACCGCCGTGATTGAAAACACCGCCGGCCAGGGGAGCAACCTCGGTTTTCGCTTTGAACACCTGGCACGAATTATTGCAGGCGTTGAGGATAAATCCCGCGTTGGGGTCTGCATTGATACCTGCCACGCCTTTGCCGGCGGTTACGATCTGCGCACCGAAGCCGACTGCGTTCACACTTTCGCCGAGTTTGAGCGGGTGGTTGGTTTCCGCTTCCTGCGCGGGATGCACCTGAATGATGCGAAAAGTGCGTTTAACAGCCGCGTTGACCGCCACCACAGCCTCGGTGAGGGTAACATCGGTAAAACGGCATTCAGCTGGCTGATGAAAGATCCGCGTTTTGACGGTATCCCACTGATTCTGGAAACCGTCAATCCGGATATCTGGAAAGATGAGATTGCCTGGCTGAAGGCCGAGCAGACCGCCTGACGCCTCAGCGGCGGCGGCGCTGCGCCAGCCAGCCGTAGCCGCTAACGATAACAATCCCGGCCAGGATCAGCAGTGCTCCGCCGATAAAACCGGGCTGCAGCGGCTCGTGCAGCCACCACGCGCCCAGCATCACGCCAAATACCGGGGTCAGAAATGACAGCACGCCGAGCCGCGAGGCGAGGTAGCGCCGCAGCAGCGTAAACCAAATCAGGTAGCTGCCAAAAGTGACCACCAGCGACTGAAACGCCATGCTGAGCCAGCCGCTGGCCTGCGGTGCAAACTGGCGGTCGCCGGTCAGCCCGGCGACCAGCGTAAGCAGCACAAAGCCGCTGGCCAGCTGATAAAACAGCGTATGGCTGGCCGGCGCGGTGGCCAGCACGCTACAGCGCACCACCACGGTGGTGGCGCCCCAGACGAAGCCGGCAGCAAGACCGAGCGCATCGCCGATCAGCATCGCCCGCAGGTGAGCTTCCGCACTCCCCTCTTTAAGCAGGAACGCCACGGCCACCCCGCTAAACGTCAGCGCCACGCCGACCCACTGTAGCGCCGCCAGCCGCTCTTCCGGCAGCGCCAGCTGCAGACCCAGCGCGGCAAAAATCGGCGCGGTATAGAGGAACACCGCCATGTGCGACGCGCTGGTCAGCCGCAGCCCTTCCGCCAGCAGTAAAAACTCCAGGGCAAACATCACGCCAACCAGCAGACCGGCGCGCCAGATGCCGTCCGCCAGCCGCATTGGCTCACGCTGCCAGCGCATAAACAGCCAGACGCAAACGGCCGCCACCCCGGAGCGCATCGCCACCTGCCAGAGCGGTGAAACCTGATCGGCCACCCCTTTGATCGCCACCTGCTGCACGCCCCAAATCAGACACAGAGCGATCATGGTTCCCGTGGCGCGCGCATCCAACGGCTGTCGAACCTGCATAACACCATCCTGCCAGCACATCATAAAGGCGCGCAGTATGCCACTGGCTCCCCCGCATCTGCCACCCCGGCGGCAAAAAAAAACACCGCCGTGTCGGCGGTGTTTTGCTTGCGAACCTAAAGGGCTAGGCGGCGGCTTTTACCGCCTCCGTTTCCGGACGTTTCAGTACCGCATAGGCGAGACCCGCCACCAGCGTACCGGCGATAATCGCCAGCAGATAACCGAGCACCGGGGTGATCGCGCCCGGGATCAGCAGCACGAAGAGACCGCCGTGCGGCGCCATCAGCTTCGCCCCCACCAGCATCGAAATGGCGCCAGTCAGCGCACCACCGACAATACAGCAGGGCAGTACGCGCATCGGATCGCGCGCCGCGAACGGAATCGCCCCTTCAGAAATAAAGCACAGCCCCAGCACCAGCGCGGCCTTTCCGCCTTCCTGCTGGCCCTTATTGAACTTCCGCCGCGCCACCAGCGTTGCCAGTCCCATTGCCAGCGGAGGCACCATACCGGCCGCCATGATCGCCGCCATCGGGGCATAGGTTTGTGAGCTGAGCAGCCCCACGCCGAAGGCATAGGCCACTTTGTTCACCGGGCCGCCCATGTCGGTACACATCATGCCGCCGAGGATCGCCCCCAGCAGAACCGCATTCGCTGTGCCCATGTTTTGCAGCCAGTGGGTCAGGCCTTCCATGATTTTCGCGACCGGCGTACCCACCACGTAAATCATCAGCAGGCCGGTAATCAGGCTGGCCACCAGCGGAATGATCAGGATAGGCTTCAGCGCCTCCATACTCTGCGGCAGCTTCACCTTACTACTGAGGAACTTCGCCGCATAACCGGCAATAAAGCCGGCGATGATGCCCCCGAGGAAGCCGGCGTTAATGCTGGTCGCCAGCATCCCGCCGATCAGGCCCGGCGTCAGGCCCGGACGGTCAGCAATCGAGAAGGCGATAAAGCCTGCCAGCACCGGCACCATCAGCGCAAAGGCGCTACCGCCACCGATCTGCATCAGCGCGGCGGCCAGCGTGCCCTTCTCTTTAAACGCTTCAATGCCGAAGGCAAAGGAGAGCGCAATGGTCAGACCACCGGCGACCACCATCGGCAGCATGTAGGAGACCCCGGTCAGCAGGTGACGATAGGCGCCGGCGCCGCCCTGCTTGCTTTCGCTGGCGGTGTCGCTGCTGGATGCGCTGCGGCTCTCCGGCTGCCAGGGTCTGGCGTCGGCAACCGCCTTATCCAGCTCCTGCGCGGTCTTCTTCAGCGCCAGACCGGTAGAAGTACGGTACATCGGCTTCCCGGCAAACTTCGCCAGATCAACTTCGATATCCGCCGCCACGATCACCAGGTCGGCCGCGGCGATCTCTTCCGCCGTGATGGCGTTACCGGCGCCCACCGATCCGCGGGTTTCAACTTTTACCCACCAGCCGCGTTTTTTCGCTTCGGTTTCAATCGCCTCAGCGGCCATAAACGTATGGGCCACGCCGGTCGGGCAGGCGGTGACCGCAACAATACGTTTGGCACCGGTCGCGGCCGGGGCCGCCGGGACCGCGCTGGCGGCCGGGGCGGTCCAGAGCGCAGCCTGCGCCTGTGCCTGTTCGAGGAAGCGGTGCGGTTCCCGCAGCGCAAGGGCTATCTCGCCCTGCCACAGCGTTTTACCGCTCAGCTCCGCCGGAATATGCTGTCCGGCTACCGCTACCCGCTCGGCGTCGGCGACGCTGTCGGTAACGGTGATGCCCGCCTGGGCTGCGGCGGCGCGCAGCTGGGTAAGCGCCAGGGCCTGGGTTGCCGGCCCGAGCGACGAATCAACGATCAGCAGCGTTTTCATTCTACCTCTCCTGCTGTTAATGAACGGGTTTCAGGTCGACGCGCGCCATCATCGCGGCCAACTGAGTACGATCGGTTACGCCAACATTGCTCTGGCTGACCGCCAGCGCGGCCACGGCGGTGGCCAGGCGTAGCGTATGCTCACTGGATTCACGCATCAGCAGACCGTAAATCAGTCCACCGACCATGGAATCACCGGCGCCTACGGTACTGACAACCTCACAGGCCGGGGGTTTCGCCAGCCACTCACCGGAGGCATTGACCCACAGGGCTCCTTCGGCACCGAGGGAGATCACCACGTGCGCGATACCCTGCTCGCGCAGTTGATGCGCCGCGGCAATCACCGCCTCCAGCGTCGGCAGCGGATGGCCAGCCCAGATTTCCAGTTCGCGCCGGTTAGGCTTCACCAGCCAGGGCGCAGCTTTTAATCCGGCGACCAGCGCCTCGCGGCTGCTGTCGAAAATGATGCACGGGCACTGGCTACGCAGCTGGGTCATCCACGCGGTGAAGGCCTCCGGCGCCACGCCGCTCGGCAGACTGCCGCTGACGCAGACCATATCAAACTGCCCCAGCCAGCTGAGAGAGTCGGCGCTGAAGCGCTCCCACTCCTGCTCGCTAACCTGAAAACCGGAGAAATTCAGGTCGGTCACTTCGCCATCTTTCTCTGTCAGCTTGACGTTAATCCGGGTGCGTCCCGGCACGACCTGAAAGCGGTTAGCGATGCCCAGCTCGCTGAACAGCTGCTGAAACCCCTCCTGGTTATCGCGGCCAAGAAAGCCGCCGACGGTGACGTCAATGCCGAGATCTTTCAGCACCTTCGCCACATTAATTCCCTTGCCCGCGGCGTGCAGGCCGGTGGTTTTCACCAGATTCACTTCGCCGCGCTCAATGTCCGGGGTATAGCCCACCAGATCGTAAGCCGGGTTCAGGGTGATGGTGGCGACGCGTCTGCTCATGCTGCCCCCTCACCGAGGCCGGCATTAATGGCCTCACCGATGGCATCCAGCGCCTGCTGCGCATCACTGCCGCTGGCGGTGAAACGCAGCCGGTGGCCTTTTTTCACCCCCAGCGCCACCACTTTCATCAGGCTGCGGCCGTTGGCCGGCTTACCGCTACCATCGAGGTTGGTGACAGTGATTTCACTCTGGAATTGTTTAATCACCGTCACCAGCGCGGTGCCCGGGCGGGCGTGCAGGCCGTGCTCATTGCGGATAGTGTATTCGGCAGTCAGCACGTCAGCGGACTCGGCCACTTCGCTGGTCAACAGCGCCAGCACCCCGGAGGCATCGGCGCTAAGCAGGCGTTTGGCCTGGCTGGTCATCAGCAACCCGCTGAGGTAGTTCAGGACGCTCTCCGGCTGAGAATCGATCATCGCGACGGTTATCAGCAGGGCGGCCTGCTCGCCGTCCACGGTGAAGGGCACCGCGGCGCGGCTGACCGCCACGGCGTTGCCAAGATTGCCGTTGGCGCTATCGCTCAGCCAAACGCCCTGCCCCAGATTGAGAGGAGGCTGGCCCACTACGCTGCTGACGAACTGACCATCCACCGCGCCCGCCTGCTGCAGGCGGCCGGCGTTAATCGCCTGCAGAGTCAGCAGATCGCTGGCCGGCACATCCACGGTGATCAGTGACGCGTCAAACTGCAGTTCGGCAGCCTGCTTTTCGCCCATCAGCAGGCTGCGCAGCGTGTCGGCAGAGGAGGTGGTCTTGAGCTGTTCGGCCACGCCGTCATCGCTCAGCACGTGGGTCAGCTGACGCAGCAGCGCGAGGTGTTCGTCCGATTTCGCGGCAATGCCGATCACCACGTAAGCGGTTTGGTCTTCGCCCCAGGCAACGCCCTGCGGGAACTGAAACACCTGAACCCCGGTGTTCAGCACCAGGTCACGGGTATCGGTGGTACCGTGGGGAATGGCAATACCATTGCCCAGATAGGTGGAGGTTTGCTGCTCGCGGGCGAGCATGCCGTTGACGTACCCTTCGGCAACGTTGCCGGCGGCGGTCAGCGCCGCGGCCACCTCACGGATGGCCGACGTCTTATCGCTGGCCTGACTATTCAGGTGAATAGCATTGAGATCAAGCTGGAACATAATTCTCCTCTCCGCTGATATGAATCGTTTCAGCGTGATCGCGCATGCGCTCGCGCGATGCGCGGCGTGCCGCCTGTCAGGAGAACGCTGAAACGTTTCAAGTATTGTGACTGACTCACCGTCAATCTGACAAGTTTTGTCCGGTCTGGCATCACAAATCTTTGACCTCACGCACACTTGCGTCGCCAGAACGGCGATTTTTCCGCCGCTAAGCTGAACGCGCTGACGCGGCGGAAAGACGCAGGCGCTGATGCGATACGGGCCCTGAGAGAGGATAAAAAGTGCGTTTTTCACCTCGTAACCGGCCCTTTGCCGCGCGGGTGGCTGCCAGGCCAGCGCTATCCGGCGTACACTGCCCTCTTTTTACGCATCCCGGATAACCATGTCTCTGCCGCTGGCGCAATGGCGCCGCCTCGATCGCCCCTCGCTGGCCTTTCTGCTGGTCGCCTTTTTTTCCGGCGTCGCCGGCTCGCTACAAATCCCCACCCTCAGCCTGTTTCTCAGCAGCGAGGTGCAGGTGCGCCCGCTGCTGGTCGGCCTGTTTTTTACCGTTAATGCGCTGATGGGTATTGCCGTGAGCCAGCTGCTGGCGCGCGGTTCGGATCGCCGCGGCGATCGCAAGCGCCTGATCTTTTTCTGTCTGCTGCTGGCGATGCTGGCCAGTCTGCTGTTCGCCTTTAACCGCGACTATCTGGTGCTCCTGCTGCCGGGCGTGCTGCTCGCCAGCCTCGGCAGCGCCGCCACGCCGCAGCTGTTTGCCCTCGCGCGCGAACACGCGGACGGCCGCGGCCGCGGCAACGTGATGTTCAGCTCAGTGCTGCGCGCGCAGATCTCGCTGGCGTGGGTCATTGGCCCACCGCTGGCGTTTGCGATCGCCATGCGTTTCGGCTTCACCGCCCTCTACCTGCTGGCGGCGGTCACTTTTTTGCTCTGCGCGCTGCTGGTCGCCGCCGGCCTGCCGTCAATGCCGAAAACGCCGCTGCCCTCCACGCCGCCGCTGCAGGCCCCGCGCCATCAGCGCCGCGCCGTGCTGCGTCTGTTTATCAGCTGCGTGCTGATGTGGTCCTGTAACGGCCTCTACCTGATTGTGATGCCGCTGTACGTAACCCAGCAGCTGCAGCTGCCGGAGAAGCTGGCCGGCCTGATGATTGGCCTCGCGGCCGGGCTGGAAATTCCGGTGATGCTGATCGCCGGCGCGCTGGCCGCCCGGGTGGGTCTGCGGCGACTGATGCGCACGGCGGTGGCCAGCGGGATCCTGTTCTACGCCGGGATGCTGCTTACCGATACGGTTTTGCCGCTGCTGCTGCTGCAGCTGCTCAATGCGGTATTTATCGGCATTCTGGCCGGGATTGGTATGATCTATTTTCAGGACTTCATGCCGGGTCAGGCCGGGGCCGCTACGACGCTGTTTAGCAATACCAGCCGGCTGGGTTGGGTGGTGTCCGGCTCGCTGGCCGGCAGCGTCGCCGAAGTAGGGGGCTATCACGCCACCTTCTGGCTGGCGCTGGCGATGAGCGTGGCCACCCTGTTTTTCCTGTGGCGGCTAAAAGAACCGTCGCCGCCCTCTCCTTCTGCGCTTTCCTGAGGGCGGGCGCCTCAGGGTGCCGTGAGCTGCTCAAGCTGCAGCAGCCAGACCATGGCCTGCTCGCGGTGCGCACCGCACATCTCAGCCGAAGGTTGCAGGCTGGCGCAGACCGCCGGACGCGACGGATGCCCAAACAGCAGGCAGCGGCTGTCGTCGCCCAGCTGAACGCAACGGGTATTGGCCGGCTTGCCCTGTGGCATGCCCGGTATGGCGGAAGAGATTGACGGTGCGGTGCAACAGGCACCGCACCCGCTGCGGCATTCCATTGGATGCCCCCGAATGAGAGAAACTGGCACACAGGCTAACAGCATTTTATCTCTTCTGCTTGCCACAATTTTCACGGACGAGTAACGTGTCGCCACACGGTTGCCGCGAGGGGAAATACGCATGCCAAAAGCGAACGAGATTAAGAAGGGTATGGCCATCAGTTATAACGGTAAGTTATTGATGGTTAAAGATATTGACATTCAGAGCCCGAGTGCTCGCGGAGCGGCCACGCTGTACAAAATGCGCTTTACCGACGTGCGCACCGGGATGAAGGTAGAAGAGCGTTTTAAAGGCGATGATCTGCTCGAGACGGTCCAGTTGAGCCGTCGGGCAGTGACGTTCTCTTACCTTGACGGCGATGAGTACGTCTTTATGGATGAGGAAGATTATACCCCTTACAGCTTTAAAGCGGCGCAGATTGAAGAGGAACTGCTGTTTATTCCTGAAGGCGGTATTCCAGGTATGCAGGTGCTGACCATGGAGGGACAGGTGCTGGCGCTGGAACTGCCGCAAACCGTGGATATGGAGATTGTCGATACCGCCCCCGGAATCAAGGGCGCGTCGGCCAGCGCGCGAACCAAGCCGGCGGGCATGAGCACCGGGCTGGTCATTCAAGTACCGGAATACCTGAGCAGCGGCGACCGTATTCGTATTCACGTGCCGGAGCGCCGCTACATGGGCCGCGCCGAGTAATTCCCAAGGCGGGCCGGTGATGTCCTGCCCGGTCCACGCGTCAGCGGTAGTTGACGGTAAGGACGCCGAGGCGCTGCTGCGCATCCAGCCAGCGCAGGCGGGCATCGCCAATCGACAGCGGAAGGGTCTGGGCCGTGCGCGCATCGAGCAGCAGCGTTTTGCTGACCGGTGTGCCCTGGTGATAGCAGGTGGAAATCAGCTGCTGTTGCCGTGACTGAAACTCGCAGGGGGATTCCACCACGGTGCCGACAAAAGTAATGGTGCCGGATGCCGCGGGGGCCGCACGGTGCTCTGCGGCGCTGAAGGTCGTCCATGAGGTAAGAAGCACCCCCAACATCGCCGGGAAATATGCCTTCATCTGAACCTCACTGAGCAAATCTTACGGATGTAATCGATGCGTTACTTATCGACGGATTACTCTTACACTTTAGTTCAATCATTTCAGTTATCGCGGAATAGACGATGACCTACGTCAACCTGGTGACCGGTTTTCTTGGCAGCGGTAAGACCACCACGCTGCGCCACCTGCTGGCCCACAAGCCTGCCGGAGCGCGCTGGGGGGTGCTGGTTAATGAGTTCGGTGAGGTGGGTATTGATGGCGCACTGCTGGCAGAACAGGGGGCGGTGCTGAAAGAGATCCCAGGCGGCTGCATGTGCTGCGTGAACGGCCTGCCCATGCAGGTAGGGCTGAATATGCTGCTAAAACAGCACCGTCTCGATCGCTTGCTGATCGAGCCGAGCGGCCTGGGGCATCCTAAACAGATTCTGGCGATGCTAAACGCGGAGAGCTATCGCCCCTGGCTGACGCCCCAGGCCGCACTCTGCGTGCTGGATGCCCGCCAGCTGAGCGATCCGCGGACGGTGAACAATGAAAACTTTCGCGATCAGCTGGCCTGCGCCGATATCCTGATTGCCAATAAGCAGGATTGCGCCGATGCGGCCGCACGCCGGGCGCTGGCGCACTGGTATCAGCACGCCGGCGAGGGCCGCCTGCTGGTGGAAACTGCGCACGGCGCGATCGATGCGCAACTGCTGATGCAGCCGCGGCGCCGGCAGCGGCCGCTGCCAACCCCGGTGCACCATCACGCGCCGCCGGATGGCCTGCCCTCGGTGCTGCGCGCCCTGCAGCTGGGTGCACAGCAGCCCTGGCGTCGCGCCCGCAGCGAAGGACAGGGCTACGTCTCCTGCGGTTGGATCTTTGAACCGGATACCCTGTTTGATCGCGCCGCCGTGCTGGCATGGATCCGCGCGGCTCCGGTCGGTCGGGCTAAAGGCGTACTGCGCACGCCGGAAGGGATGCTGATGGTCAATCGCCAGGGCGACGACCTGAACGTGGAACTCCGTCAGGCGGCAGCGGAAGAGAGCCGTATCGCGCTGATTCATCACGGCGAGGCGCCGTGGAACCGCCTGCAGGCGGAGCTGTTGAAACTTCGTTTAACTCACCTGGCGTAGACTACGCCGTTATTTTTTTTTGCTGGATAGATTATGACGCGCACACGACTGCCACTGATCCTCTTTTGTAATGCGTTGGGCCTGGCCCTGTTCCTTTCCTGGTATCTGCCCGCCAGGCACGGCTTCTGGTTCACCATCGACTCCGGCATCTTTTTCTGGTTTAACCACCACATTGTGACCAATAAAGCGCTGCTGTGGCTGGTGGCGATCACCAACTATCGCGCTTTTGACAGCATCTCGCTGGTGGCAATGGGAGCGCTCTACTACAGCTTTTGGCGCAAAGAGACCCCGCAGGGGCGCCGCCGCATGCTGGTGATAGGCTTCGTGATGCTGCTGACCGCCGTGGTCCTGAACCAGCTGGCGCATCTGCTTCCGGTTAGCCACCCCAGCCCGACGCTGACCTTTGAGAACGTGCATCGGGTGGCCGACCTCACCGGCATCAAAGCAAAAGACGCCTCGGCCAACAGTTTCCCCGGCGATCACGGTATGATGCTGCTGATCTTCGCCTGCTTTATGTGGCGCTATTTTGGCGGTCGGGCATTTGCCATTGCGCTGGTGATTGCCGTGTGCTTTGCCCTGCCGCGCGTGATGATTGGTGCCCACTGGTTTACCGATATTGCCGTCGGCTCGCTGTCGGTCGTGCTCATTGGTAACAGCTGGTGGCTATTAACGCCGGCCAGCGATCGGGTCATTGACGGGCTCAATCGCGCCCTGCCCGGTCCGTATAAACCAGACTGAATCCAACGCCGACCTGAGGGTCGGCTTTTTTATGGGGTATTTCAGGTAACGACGGCAAAATAATTAGGCAGCTTATCAATAGCCCATCAAGAAAAAAATACGATGGCCCGGTGAGCAATAACGGCAGCATGCCGACCGCCGCCGATTGCGACGCTCCCGTGCCTGCCCCGTGCCCGCTGAATCGCCCGTCGCGAACCCGCAGCCATCCCGTCGTGATACCCCGCTGATTCACATCAAAAAAAGCAATAAAAAAGCAGAAAAAAACCCTACCCAAGCGCCAGCGAATCCGGTAACCTCGTTTCCAGCCCCTGTTTCAGGCCAACAATTACCATTAATTGCCAGATTACCGTGCGCATTCACACAATTTAGCAATTAAAAAATTGTTTCCCGTCAGGTGTGCCATTACTCTCATTGCGTTTTGCTCAATCATAACGACAGCGTCGTTAAGGACCTCAAGGGATAACAAACAACATGGTCAGGTCTCAACCAATACTGAGATACATCCTGCGGGCACTCCCCGCCGTCGCCCTGGCGACACTGCTTTCGGCCTGTAGCACCACCGGCAACCGCGAAGCGCACACTGAGACCCATGCAGTAAACCACCAGAATGGTTTTTTACTTCAAGCGTCTCAGGATGAATTTGAACAGATGGTACAAAACGTGGATATTAAATCCCGTTTAATGGAGCAGTACGCGGACTGGAAAGGCGTTCGCTATCGCCTTGGTGGCACCACCAAGCGCGGCATCGACTGCTCCGCTTTTGTGCAGAACACCTTCCGTGAGCAGTTTGGTCTTGATCTACCGCGTTCAACGTCAGAGCAGCAGGACAGCGGCCGCAGTATTCAGCGCAGTAAGCTGCGTCCCGGCGATCTGGTTCTGTTTCGCGCCGGTTCGACCGGTCGCCACGTGGGCATTTACCTCGGCAATGATAACTTTGTCCATGCCTCAACCAGCAGCGGCGTGATGATTTCTAATCTGAACGAAAGCTACTGGAAAAATCGCTATCGCGAAGCGCGTCGCGTTCTGAGCCGCACGCAAAGCTAACCCTTTTCCCTGGGGTCCGCACTACGAGAGTCAAAAAAACGCTGCCGCGGCAGCGTTTTTTTTTGTCCGTTGGTCCGCCGGAAATAAAAGCGTTTCGCTATCAGAAATAGAGAGACAGCGCAGGCTGACAGGGTATATGCTGCCGTCACCTTGACCTTATCTGGCCTGTTCCGCCTCCGGCAACGCGCAGGAGAATCAGTGATGCCGCTTGCTCATATCTTTGCAAAAACCGTCGTTCACCCACGCCGCCGGCTGTGGCTGAGCCTCGGGGCAGGCAGCCTGTTTATGATCCTGTTTCTGCTCATTGCAACGCTGTTCACCTGGCAAAAACGGCAGCACAGTAATGAAGCGCTGGCCGCCAATACCCGTCACTACCTCGAAGGGATCCTTAACGACGTCATGCTGCTGGTGCAACCGATGCAGTCCTGGACCGCGGGCGACTGCGCGTCGGTGCTGCCACAGCTGACCGAGCGCGGCGCCCTTGCACCAAATGTCCGCGCCATTCTTCTGGTACGCGACGAAAAGGCCTTCTGCTCCTCCGCCACCGGCCATTTTCAGCTCGACATCGCCGCGATTGCGCCCGGCCTGAACTGGCAGCTGCCGCGGGACATGTCGCTGATTCCCGGTACGCCGCTGCTGCCGCAGCGGCCGGCGCTGGTGCTCTGGTCGCGGCACCCCAGCGTACCGGGCCAGGGGGTACTGACTACCCTGAATATCAATTTACAGCCCTGGCTACTGCTGGTCTCACAGCAGCATGAGGTGACCGGCATCGCCCTGAGCACGCCGTACAGCGCGATGGGTACCTGGCAAAACGGCATTATGCCGCTGGCGGCGCTGCCCGATAATGCGCTCTATCACACTGCCATCCGCGGGTATCCGCTGACGCTGTGGCTGTATGGCGAGCACCTGACTACCCGCGATCTGCTACTGCTGCTGCTGGGGGGCGTCCTGCTGTTTGTGCTGGTTACCCTCAGCACCTGGCTATTGCTCAGCCAGCGGCTGCGCCCCGGACGTGAGATCCTGATGGGGATCAAGCGGGATGAATTCCACGTTGAGTATCAGCCGGTCATCGACGCCCGCAGCGGCCAGCTGATTGGCGTGGAAGCGCTGATGCGCTGGACCCATCCCGAACAGGGGCGCATCCCTGCGGATGCCTTTATTGCGTTCGCTGAGGGCCAGCGGCTCATTGCCCCCCTGACTCGCCATCTGTTTAGGCTGATCGCCCGCGATGCGCCGTTGCTGAGTCAGCACCTGCCGCCGGGCTGTAAGCTGGGTGTGAATCTGTCGCCGCTACACCTCAACGACGACGACTTTAAACTGGACGTGCGCCAGTGGCTGGGGACGATGCCGGCCGGACGCTTTACCTATATGTTCGAAGTGACCGAACGCATCATGGTTGGCGGAGACCATATGGTGGCGCTGTTTGACTGGCTGCACCAGCAGGGCATTGAAATCGCTATTGATGATTTCGGCACCGGTCACAGCGCGCTGATCTATCTGGCGAAGTTCCATTTTGATTATCTGAAGATCGATCGCGGCTTTGTGCAAAGCATCGGCCATGAAACGGTAACCTCCCCGGTGCTGGATGCGGTGCTGAACCTGGCGAAAAAGCTGCGGTTACACACCGTGGCCGAAGGCGTCGAAACCGCCGACCAGGCGAGCTGGCTGGTGGCGCACGGTGTCACTTATCTGCAGGGCTATTATTACGCGCGTCCGATGTCACCCACGGCGCTGGCCGAGTGGCTGGCACGTCAGCCAGCGAAGGATGTCAGCAACGGTAAATCGCATTAATTGCGCGCCGCGAAGCTGATACACTGGCTCACGAACGGCGGGGTCTGCCCTGCCAGAGTTGATTCAGGGAGATAACGCCGCCATGAAAGCCCGCTTCATATTCCTGCTGTTCCTGCTAATGGGCCAGGCGCACGGCGAAACGGTTCGCGAGGGCACCGCCTTTGCCCAGCTTGGCACGCCCAAATACGCCCCCGGCTTTACCCACTTTGACTACGTTAATCCGGCGGCCCCCAAGGGGGGCAGCATCGTGCTGTCGGCGATCGGCACCTGGGACAGCTTTAACCGCTTCGCCTCGCGCGGGGTACCCGGCGCGGCAACCGACACCCTGTACGATAGCCTGTTTACCGGTGCAGAGGACGAGGTTGGCAGCTATTATCCGCTGATTGCCGAGTCCGCACGCTATCGTGACGATTTCCGCTGGATGGAAGTCAGGATCAACCCGCAGGCGCGCTTTCACGACGGTTCGCCGATTACCGCCAGCGATGTCGCCTTCACCTTTGGCCTGTTTATGCGCGAAGGCGTGCCGCAGTTTCGGGTGTTCTATAAGGGCGTCACCGTGACCGCGATTGACCGCTTAACCGTGCGGATCGCGCTACCGCAGGCAAATAAAGATATGCTGCTCGGGCTGCTGACGCTGCCGGTGATGCCGGAATCGTTCTGGAAAGATCATCGCCTTGATGCCCCACTCTCCGCGCCGCCGCCCGGAAGTGGCCCCTACCGCATTACCGCCTGGAAACCCGGCCAGTCGATAACCTACAGCCGGGTGACGGATTACTGGGCCGCCGCACTGCCGGTTAACCGCGGGCGTTACAATTTCGACACCATGCGCTACGACTATTACCTTGACGATAACGTCGCGTTTGAAGCCTTCAAGGCCGGCGCTTTCGATTTGCGCAGTGAGGGGTCAGCGAAAAAATGGGCCACTCAGTACCGCGGAAAGGCGTTTGATGCCGGGTACATCGTGAAGGACGCCCAGCCGAATACCGTCACCACCGACACCCGCTGGCTGGCATTTAACGTCGAAAAGCCCCTGTTTCAGGACCGCCGCGTGCGTGAAGCGCTGGCGCAGGTCTTCGACTTTAACTGGATGAACAGGGTGCTGTTCTATCAGGCCTATAAACAGCCTGACAGCTACTTCCAGAATACCCGTTATGCCGCCCGCGGCCTGCCCGATGCGGCCGAGCGGGCACTGCTGGAACCGTTTAAAGATCGGCTGCCGCCGGCGCTGTTTCACGCGCCCTTTACCCTACCCCACTCCGACGGCAGCGGCTACGATCGCCAAAATCTGCTGCGCGCCACCGCGCTCCTTGGGCAGGCGGGCTGGGTCGTGAAAAATCAGCGCCTGGTCCATGCCACCACCGGCCAGCCGTTCCGCTTCGAGCTGCTGTTAATGAGCGGTGCCGCCAGCGAATGGGTGCTGCCGTACCAGCATAATCTCCGCCGGCTGGGCATTGAGATGCAGCTGCGCCAGGTGGACAGCTCGCAGTATTTGAAGCGGCTGCGCAGCGGTGATTACGATATGATCCCTACCCCTTATCAGGCGACGCCCTTCCCCAGCGCGGACCTGCCGATCCGCTGGCAGTCGCAGTACATTGACTCCAGCTACAATCGCCCGCGGGTGAAAAGTCCGGTGCTGGACGCACTGCTTGATCAAATCGTTGCCCGCCAGGATGACGAACAGGCGCTGCTGCCGCTCGGACGGGCGCTCGATCGGGTGCTACTGTGGAACCATTACCAGATTCCCATGTGGTATAACGCCGATGAGCGTACCGCCTGGTGGAACAAGTTTTCCCGACCGGCGGAGAGGCCCCGCTACGCGCTGGGACTGAGCAGCTGGTGGTACGACGCCGGGAAAGCGGCGACGCTGCCGGCACAGCGACGCTAAGGAGAGAGAGAGTGGGCGCCTATTTGATTCGACGACTGCTGCTGGTGATCCCCACCCTGCTGGCGATCATTACCCTGAACTTTTTTATCGTGCAGATTGCCCCGGGGGGGCCGGTAGATCAGGCCATCGCCAACATCGAATTCGGCCAGCAAACCGGCCTGCCGGGGGGCGGCGAGGCGGCTTCGCCGCGCGCGTCGCTGAACGGCCAACCCGGCGACAATCAGTATCGCGGCGGCCGCGGACTCGATCCGGAGGTGATTGCCGAGATCACTCACCGCTTCGGCTTTGATAAACCGCTGCACGAACGCTATTTCCGCATGCTATGGGACTATCTGCGGCTGGATTTTGGCGACAGCCTGTTTCGCAGCGCTTCGGTGCTTGACCTGATTAAAGAGCGCCTGCCGGTGTCGATCACCATCGGGCTGTGGAGCACGCTGATTATCTATCTGGTGTCGATCCCGCTGGGGATCCGCAAAGCGGTGCGTAACGGCAGCGCCTTTGATGTATGGAGCAGCGGGCTGATTATCATTGGCTATGCTATCCCGTCGTTTCTGTTTGCCATCATGCTGATTGTCCTGTTCGCCGGCGGCAGCTATTTCGATCTGTTTCCTTTGCGCGGACTGACCTCGTCGCAGTTTGATAGCCTGCCGTGGTATGGCAAAATCGGCGACTATCTGTGGCATATTACCCTGCCGGTGCTGGCAACGGTGATTGGCGGCTTTGCCACCCTGACGATGCTGACAAAAAACGCCTTTCTGGATGAAATTCGTAAGCAGTACGTGGTCACCGCCCGCGCCAAGGGGCTGGGGGAGCAGCAGATCCTCTATCGCCACGTGTTTCGCAACGCCATGCTGCTGGTAATAGCCGGCTTTCCCGCCACCTTTATCAGCATGTTCTTTACCGGTTCGCTGCTGATCGAGGTGATCTTCTCCCTTAACGGACTGGGGCTGCTGGGTTACGATGCCACCCTGCAGCGCGATTATCCGGTGATGTTTGGCACCCTCTATATCTTCACGCTGGTCGGGCTGCTGCTGAATATCCTCAGCGATATCACCTACACGCTGGTGGATCCGCGCATTGATTTCGAGAATCGCTCATGAGTCGTTTAAGTCCCCTCAATCAGGCGCGCTGGGCGCGATTTCGTCATAACCGCCGCGGCTACTGGTCGCTGTGGCTGTTTGCCCTTCTGTTTCTCCTTAGCCTGTTCGCCGAGCTACTGGCGAACGACAAGCCGCTGCTGATTCACTACCAGCAGCGCTTCTGGTTTCCGCTGGTGGTCAACTACAGCGAAGCGGACTTTGGCGGCCCGCTGCACACCGCCGCCGACTATCAGGATCCGTGGCTGAAAGCGCGGCTGGAGCGGGACGGCTGGGTGCTGTGGGCACCGATCCGCTTTGGCGATAACAGCATTAACTTTGCCAGCCAGCAACCCTTTCCCTCGCCGCCCTCGGCGCAAAACTGGCTCGGTACCGACGCGAACGGCGGCGACGTACTGGCGCGGGTACTGTACGGCGCGCGCATCTCGCTCCTGTTTGGCTTCGCGCTGACGCTGGCTTCCAGCGCGATCGGCATCACCGCCGGCGCGGTACAGGGCTACTTTGGCGGCCGGGTGGATTTGTGGGGCCAGCGCTTTATTGAAGTCTGGTCGGGAATGCCGACCCTGTTTTTGATTATTCTGCTCTCCAGCGTGATTCAGCCCAGCTTCTGGTGGCTGCTGGGCATCACCGTGCTGTTTGGCTGGATGGCGCTGGTCGGCGTGGTGCGGGCGGAATTCTTACGCACGCGCAACTTTGACTATATCCGCGCCGCGCAGGCGCTGGGGGTGAGCGACAGCCGCATTATGCTACGCCATATGCTGCCCAACGCGATGGTGGCCACCCTGACGTATGTGCCGTTTATCCTCTGTGGATCGGTGACGACCCTAACCTCGCTGGATTTTCTGGGATTTGGTCTGCCGCTCGGCTCGCCGTCGCTCGGTGAGCTGCTGCTGCAGGGGAAAAATAATTTGCAGGCGCCGTGGCTGGGGCTGACGGCCTTTTTCTCTCTGGCAACGCTGCTGACGCTGCTGATTTTCATTGGCGAAGCGGTGCGCGACGCCTTCGACCCTTCCAAGGCGCATTAATATGACGCAACCTTTGCTCTCTCTCGATGCCCTGAGCCTCGCTTTCCGCCAGGGCCGCAGCGAACGCCGGGTCGTTGACGCCCTCTCCTTTCAGCTGCACGCGGGCGAAACGCTGGCGCTGGTCGGCGAGTCGGGATCCGGCAAAAGCGTCACCGCGCTGTCAGTGATGCGCCTGCTGCCGACGCCGCCGGTGGTCTACCCCGGTGGGCGTATTCTGTTTGACGGCCTGGATGTGCTTACCGCCGACGAACCCACGCTGCGCGGTCTGCGCGGCAACCGCATGGCGATGATTTTCCAGGAGCCGATGGTGTCCCTCAATCCGCTGCACACGCTGGAAAAACAGCTGGCGGAGGTGCTGTCGCTACACCGCGGCCTGCGCCGGGAGGCCGCCCGTGGCGAAATTCTTGACTGTCTCGATCGCGTGGGGATCCGCCAGCCGCTGCAGCGGCTGAACGACTATCCGCATCAGCTGTCCGGCGGTGAGCGGCAGCGGGTGATGATTGCGATGGCGCTGCTGACCCGGCCCGAGCTGCTGATTGCCGATGAGCCGACGACCGCGCTGGACGTCTCGGTACAGGCGCAGATTCTGACCCTGCTGCAGGAGCTGAAGCGGGAGCTGAATATGTCGCTGCTGTTTATTACTCACAACCTGACGATTGTTCGCCGACTGGCGGATCAGGTGGTGGTGATGCGCAAGGGGCGCGCGGTGGAGCAGAACGCCGCCGCCGCGCTGTTTACCGCGCCGCAGCACCCTTACACGCGCGAGCTGCTGCATGCCAATCCGGAGGGGCGCCCGCTGCCGGTGAGCGCCGCGCCCCCGCTGCTGCGGGTGACGGATCTCCGGGTCGCCTTCCCGATCCGCCGCGGCCTGCTGCGGCGCACCGTCGACAGCGTGCAGGCGCTAAAGTCCCTCAGCTTTTCGTTGCGTCCGGGGGAGAGCCTCGGCCTGGTGGGCGAGTCAGGATCCGGTAAAAGCACCGCCGGGCTGGCGCTACTGCGGCTGATTGCTTCGCAGGGGGAAATTTGGTTCGCCGATCGCCCGCTGCATACCCTTAACCGCCGCCAGATGCTGCCGCTGCGGCGGCAGATTCAGGTGGTGTTTCAGGATCCCAACGCTTCGCTCAATCCCCGGTTGACGGTGGCGCAGATCGTCGCGGAGGGGCTGGAGGTGCATCATCCACAGCTAAACCGCGCCGCGCGCGACGCCCGGGTGATAGCCGCACTGGAGGAAGTGGGTCTGCCGGCGGAGAGCCGCCACCGCTATCCGGCGGAGTTCTCGGGCGGACAGCGCCAGCGCATCGCCATTGCCCGCGCGCTGATCCTTGAGCCACAGCTGGTTATTCTTGATGAACCCACCTCATCGCTGGATCGCTCGGTGCAGAAGCAGATCCTGAATCTGCTCAGGCGTCTGCAGCAGGAGCGCCAGCTGGCGTGGCTATTTATCAGCCACGACCTCGAGGTGGTGCGCGCACTGTGCCATCAGGTGGTGGTACTGCGCCGGGGCGAGGTGGTTGAACAGGGTGAGACCGAAGCGGTGTTCAGCGCTCCGCAGCAGGCTTACACCCGCCAGCTGCTGAGCTTCCGTTAAGCGCTTCATCGCGTCCGCCGCAGATGCTTTCGGCGATTGCCACGCCGAGATTTTTTAACCGACAGTTGGCGGCGCTCTCGTCGCTGCGGTGCACAAACAGGCACGGCTGCCCCAGCCACTCCGCCACAAAACAGGCGATCTGGATCTCGCTCAGGGTCTGCTGCAGGCCCTGCATGACCTCCCAGGCCAGCGCGCCCTCCAGCCCCAGCAGCTGTAGTCCGATGTAGTCATCGCCGCTGGCGGAAGCCAGGGCCAGCACCGGAAAGCCGGGACGATCGGCCGATACCCGCCAGGTTTGCGGTAAGCGTTGTACGACGGAAAGATGCAAAAGTGTCACCTGCGAAATTGTTAATAACAGCATGCAATAAGTTCACATTATAGCAACAATTTCACAAAAAACTCGCCCTGCCGACAGCGGGGGTTCAGCCCGCGCTTTTTCGCGGGCGGCTGGCATACAGCGCGAGCAGAATCGACGCGGTCGCGCAGAGGGTAATCGACCAGACCATCGGCCAGGCGCTGTGCGCCTCTGCGCTCGCCAGTAGCGCCCCCACCAGCGCGCCGATGCCAAAGCGCAGCGTACCGGCCAGCGAAGAGGCGGTGCCGGCCATGTGGGGAAACTCATCGAGGATCACCGCCATCGCATTGGAGGAGACCATCGCCACGCAGCCAATGAACAGCGCCACGCCAAACACCAGCGGCAGAAACCCGAGGTTAAATGCGCTGACGATAAGTAGCCAGATCCCCATGGAAAACTGAATCGCCAGCGCCAGGCGGAACATATTCAGCGGGCCTACGCGGCGCACAACGCGGCTGTTGATCAGCGTGACGATGAACAGAAACACCACGTTCAGCGCAAAATAGTAGCCAAACTGCTGCGGCGGTATGTGATTCAACTCGATATAGACAAACGGCCCGGCGTTCAGAAACGAGAACAGTCCGGCAAACGAAAAGCCGCTGGCCAGCATATAGCTCAGCACCCGCTGGTGGCGAAACAGGGTGGCGAAGTTACCGACGGTGGTGCGCAGATGAAAGCGCTGTCGCCGGCTGGCCGGCAGCGTTTCGCGAATTTGCGTCACCACCAGCAGCGTGGTCACCACCGCGGCGGCGGCAATGGTCCAGAAAATGGCATGCCAGCTGAAGGCCAGCAGCAGCCAGCCGCCGAGGATCGGCGCCAGCAGCGGCGCGACCGTGGTCACCAGCATTACAAATGACATCATGCGCGAAAACTCCTCTTTCGAGTAGCTGTCGCGCATCACCGCGTTAATCACCACGCTGCCCGCCGCCGCCGCCAGCCCGTGCAGAAAGCGCAGCTGAATCAGCTGATCGATACTCTGCGCCAGGGCGCAGCCGCCGGCGGCCACCGCAAAGATAAGCGTGCCAACGGCAATGACCGGCTTGCGGCCGATGCTATCGGCCAGCGGCCCGTACAGCAGCTGGCCGAGCGCAAAACCGAGAATATAGGTGTTGAGGGTCATCTGCACCCGCCCGGCGCTGACGCTAAACTCGCGGGCGATGTCCGGAAACGCCGGCAAATACATATCGATAGACAGCGGCATCAGCATCGCCAGCAGGCCAAGGATAACCACCAGCCCCAGCGACGAATTTTTTTCCTGACTCACATCCCCTCTCTCCGGCCCGCCCTGGCGCGCCCGTTAGTTTCCTAAAAGCCGGCAATTTCCGCGGCAGTCAGCGGACGGTATTCGCCCGGCTCCAGCGTCTCGTCCAGTACCACATCCCCGATGCGTTCACGGTGCAGCGCGGTCACGTGGTTGCCCACGGCGGCAAACATGCGCTTCACCTGGTGATAGCGGCCTTCGCTGAGGGTGATACGCACCTGCTGCGGCGAGAGGATCGCCAGACTGGCGGGTTGGGTCAGGTTTTTTTCGTTATGCAGCTGGATGCCGGCGGCGAACTGCGCGGCGACGTCGTCGGCAATCGGCTCGGCGAGGGTCACCAGGTAGGTTTTTTCACAGTGGTGGCGCGGTGACGTAATGCGGTGCGACCACTGGCCGTCATCGGTCATCAGCACCAGTCCGGTGGTATCGATATCCAGCCGTCCGGCGGCGTGCAGCTTGTACGCCACCGGCTCTTCGAGGAAATAGAGTACGGTCGGATGTAGCGGATCGTCCGTCGAGCAGACGTAGCCCTGCGGCTTATTCAGCATAAAGTAGCGCGGGCCGGTCTGCATCTGCAGCAGATTACCGTCATACGCTACCTGACTGTCGGCGGTCAGCTTAACGGCGCCGTCGCGGACGATCTCGCCGTCAACGGTGACGCGTTTTGCCCGCAGTTCCCGCGCGGCAATCGCCCGGCTGATCTCTAATTGTTGGGAGAGAAACTTATCAAGTCGCATGAATGGTGTCTGGCCTGTTGTGTTAACTGTTGCACGGACGCGATGCGTCCGGAGGATGATGCAAGACTGGGGTTGCAGAAGCCGTCAGTATAGCGTCTGTTGCCCGCCGGGCACAGTCTGCTTTTCCGCTGTCCATCATTTTCATGGCATACTGCCCTTTTTGTTAAGCGGTATTGCGGATGTCCTGGAGCCTGCGCCCCTATCAACAGGAAGCGGTGGATGCCACCCTCAACTGGTTTCGCCGCTCGCATGAGCCGGCGGTGATCGTCCTGCCCACCGGGGCGGGCAAAAGCCTGGTTATCGCCGAACTGGCGCGGCTGGCCCGCGGTCGGGTGCTGGTGCTGGCCCACGTTAAGGAGCTGGTCGAGCAGAACCATGCGAAATATGAGGCCTGGGGGCTGTCGGCCGATATTTTCGCTGCCGGGCTGGCGCGCCGCGACGCCGCGCGTCAGGTCGTGTTTGGCAGTGTGCAATCGGTCGCGCGCAACCTTGAGGCCTTCGACGACGCCTTTTCGCTGCTGATCGTCGATGAGTGTCACCGCATCGGCGATGATGAGCAGAGTCAATATCAGCAAATTTTGCAGCATCTGCGGCGGCGTAATCCCCGCCTGTGCCTGCTTGGCCTCACCGCCACCCCCTACCGCCTGGGGCGCGGATGGATATATCAGTATCACTACCACGGCATGGTACGCGGCGATGCGCAGACGCTGTTTCGCGAATGCATTTACGAACTGCCGCTGCGCTACATGATCAAGCACGGCTTCCTGGTACCGCCACAGCGACTGGATATGCCGGTGGTACACTATGACTTTTCGCGCCTGCAGCCGCAGAGCAGCGGACTGTTCAACGAGAGCGAGCTGAATGCTGCACTGCGTCAACAGGCGCGGGTAACGCCGCACATTATTCAACAAATCCTCACCCTGTCCGAAGGGCGTCGCGGGATCATGATTTTTGCCGCCACCGTCGAACACGCTCGCGAAGTGCTGGGGCGGCTGCCGGCCGATCGCGCCGCGCTGATCAGCGCCGACACCCCGGGTCCCGAGCGCGATGCGCTGATTCATGCATTTAAAGCGCAGCAGCTGCGTTATCTGGTTAACGTTGCGGTACTCACCACCGGCTTTGACGCACCGCACGTCGACGTGATTGCCATCCTGCGCCCGACCGAGTCGGTCAGCCTCTATCAGCAAATCGTCGGCCGCGGCCTGCGGCTCTATCCGGGTAAAACGGACTGTCTGGTGCTTGATTATGCCGGTAACGGCCACGATCTGTTCACCCCGGAGGTAGGGGCGCCAAAGGGCAACAGCGATAATCAGCCGGTACAGGTTTTCTGCCCCGCCTGCGGCTTCGCCAATCTGTTCTGGGGCAAAGCCACGGAAGAGGGACTGGTACTGGAGCACTTTGGACGCCGCTGTCAGGGCATTATCCACCGCGACGACGACGATCGGGCGCAGTGTGATTACCGCTTCCGCTTTAAATCCTGCCCGCATTGCGACGCCGTAAATGACATTGCCGCCCGCCGCTGCCACGCCTGCGACGCGGTGCTGGTGGATCCGGATGACATGCTGAAAGCGGCGCTGAAGCTGAAAGACGCGCGGGTGCTGCGCTGCGGCGGCATGACGCTGGAAGCCGGGGGAGACGCCAAAGGCGAGTGGCTGAAAGCCACCTATTTCGATGAAGAAGGACTCAGCGTCAGCGAACGCTTTCGCCTGGCCACCCCGGCCCAGCGCAAAGTCTTTGAACTGCTGTTTATGCGCCCACATCAGCGCGCTCCGGGCGTCGATCTTGGCTGGCAGCGCGCGGCGGACGTGGTGGCGCTGCAGCCGCTGCTGCGCCATCCCGACTTCGTGGTGGCGCGTAATAAGGGGCACTTCTGGCAGGTCCGCGAAAAAGTATTTGATTACCAGGGACGCTATCGCCGCGCCCATGAATTGCGTTGACCGGCAAAGCCCGCTATAATCCCGCCCGCTTTTGCACCCGCAAAAGCAGCACTATTTAACCTGTAGCTGGGTCGCCTGTTACAGGCCATTGACTTTAAGAGAAATGACAATGTTCACTATCAATGCAGAAGCACGTAAAGAGCAGGGTAAGGGTGCGAGCCGCCGCCTGCGCGCAGCGAACAAATTCCCCGCGATCATCTACGGTGGTAACGACGCTGCGGTTTCTATCGAACTGGATCACGACTACGTGATGAACATGCAGGTTAAGCCTGAGTTCTACACCGACGTGCTGACTCTGGTTGTCGACGGTAAAGAAACCAAAGTAAAAGTTCAGGCTGTTCAGCGTCATCCGTTCAAGCCGAAACTGCACCACATCGACTTCGTTCGCGCGTAATTGCCGAACCGGGTTGAGAAGAAACGCCGCCTTTGCGGCGTTTTTTTTTGGCTTATTTTCCGCTGGTGCGGCGCTGCAGCTGGTCACGCAGGTTTGGCGGCGTGCCCTTGATGGTCAGGGTGTCAGTCGCGGGATCCCAGAAAATGCGCTCGCCCAACAGCAGCGCATCAAAATTCAGGGTCAGGCCACCGCCGCTGCCGGCAAATTTGGTCAGCTGACGCAGGGTACTGCGGTCCGCCGGAAAGTGCTCTTCCAGCGCATAGCCCTGATCGCGGGTAAACGCTTCCAGGCTTTTCTCACCGAGCGGCGCCAGCTCGCTGGAGAGCTCCGCCAGCGCGATCTCTTCACCGGCCTGCAGCTGCTCGTTGCAGTAGCTGTAGACTTGCTGGCGATACTGCTGACGCTCCTGCTTGTCGGCCCCGGACTCGGCACAGTAGTCCTCTACCGCCTGCAGCAGGCCTTTATTCTGCGCTTTGGTGTCCAGCCCGACGCTGGCGCCCAGGAAGTCCATAAAGAAGTCGGCCACTTTGCGCCCGACGCGGCCGCGCAGAAAGGTCAGATAGCGGGTAGATGTCGGCAGGGTTTCCCACTCGGTGAGATCGATACGCGCCACGATATCGGCGTGGTGCAGATCAAGGTACTGCGTGGCGCTGATATCCAGCTCATCATTGACCCGCATACTCTGCTGACTACTCAGCACCGCCACCAGCAGGTACTCCACCGCGAGGTAGCGATAGTGGGCAAACAGCACAATGCCCCCTTCAGCAAACGGGTATTTCGCCAGCTCATCGCGCAGGCGCCCGGTAGCAGCGCGGCTGAACGCCAGAAAATCGTCCTGCCCCTGACGATGATGCTTCAGCGCCTCCGCCAGTTCGCTGTCGTCGTTAAACAGACCATAGGCTTTATTTTTAGCGCTGTAGACGCGGTGCAGTTCGGCCATCATCTCACTGACGGCGGCCGTTTCCGGCAAAAGGGACTCGCGCAGGACCAGCTCCAGCGTCTGTTCGTCGCGTTTGATCAGCTGGTGCAAGGCTATCTGGTGGATATCCAGGCTCATGATTCACTCTCCTGTTGGCTCAGGGGGCGTATTCAATCACTCCCGGAGATGGCTTTCAACGCGTTTTCTGCACACCGCAGCGGCGCGGCGCGGGCGCTACCTCGGCCCCCACCTTGCGGACGCGGCCTTTTTTTGGCTATAAAAATGCAGATAAACGCGCGGTGATACGTTAAGATAGCGCCCTTTAATATCCAGATAATGTGTTCTTATGCCACAATCATCCCGTTACAGCGACGCACGCGTCGAAGCTCTGCTTACCGAGCTGGCCAGCGTGCTGGAAAAAGATAATGCCCCGACCGATCTCTCGCTGATGGTGCTGGGCAACATGGTGACTAACGTCATCAACAACCAGATATCCCCTGCTCAACGCACCACGCTGGCGCGTTCATTTGCTGAGGCGCTGCAAGCCTCGGTGCGTGAAGACAGCGCCCATTAAATACTGAGGGTGATGCGATCCCGCTATGGTCAATAACCGGCAGCGATACCGAGAAAAAGTCTCCCAGATGATCAGCTGGGGGCACTGGTTCGCCCTGTTTAATATCCTGCTGACCCTGGCACTCGGCAGTCGTTATCTGTTCGTCTCTGACTGGCCAGGATCGCTGGCCGGACGCATCTACGCTTACACCAGCTGGGTCGGCCACTTCAGCTTCATTGCATTTGCCGCCTATCTGCTTATCATCTTTCCGCTGACCTTTGTGGTGATGTCGCAGCGGCTGCTGCGCTTTCTGTCGGCGATTGTCGCCACCGCCGGCCTGACCCTGCTGCTGGTGGACAGCGCGGTGTTCAGCCGCTTCCACCTGCACCTTAATCCGGTGGTGTGGGAGCTGGTGGTTAACCCCGATCAGAGCGAGCTGGCGCGCGACTGGCAGCTGATGTTTATCAGCATCCCGGTGCTGTTCCTGGTGGAGATGCTGTTTGCCACCTGGAGCTGGCAGAAGCTGCGCAGCCTCAATCGCCGTCGCTTCGGTAAGCCGCTGGCGGCGCTGTTTATCGTGGCCTTTTTTACCAGCCACCTGATGTATATCTGGGCGGACGCCAATTTCTATCGGCCAATTACTATGCAGCGGGCTAACCTGCCGCTCTCCTATCCGATGACCGCGCGCCGCTTCCTCGAACGTCACGGCCTGCTCGATGCGCAGGCCTATCAGCGCCGGCTGGTGGAGCAAGGTAATCCGGAGGCGCTGTCGGTGGCCTATCCGCTGAACGACATCACATTCCGCGACGGCGGCACCCGCAATAATCTGCTGGTGGTCACCGTCGACGGGCTGAACGCCAGCAGCCTGCCGACCGCGCTGCCAAATCTGCAGCGCTTTGCCGAGAGCAACGTCAATTTCCGCCAGCATTTCAGTGCCAGCAATCAGGATGAGGCGGGGCTGTTCGGGCTGTTTTACGGTATCTCACCGAGCTTTATGGACGGCGTTCTCGCGTCGCGCATTCCGTCGGCGCTGTTCAGCTCGCTCAGTCAGCAGGGCTACCAGTTTGGCCTGTTCTCGACCGAGGGCTTCAGCGCGCCGCTGTATCGCCAGGCCCTGCTGGCCGACTTCTCGCTGCCCGCCAGCGAACAGCAGAGCAATGCTGACACCACTGCCCAGTTCCAGCGCTGGCTGGAGGCGCAAAAGCGCGGCCAGACGCCGTGGTTCTCGTGGCTGTCGCTGAGCGCCGGCGACGACCTGGGGGATAATCTGAAAACCGTCCAGCGCCGCTACCAGCGCAGCGCAGCGGATGTGGATGCCCAAATTCAGCGCGTGCTGGATACGCTGCGTGAGCGCGATCTGTTGGACAACACCGTGGTGGTTATCACCGCCCGCCGCGGCGTGGTGCTGGACCGGCTGGATCCCTCCCCCGGCGACCGCGCACAGCTGCAGGTTCCGCTGGTTATCCACTGGCCGAATACGCCGGCACAAACCATCACCCGCCTGACCGACCATCAGGACGTCATGACCACTCTGATGCAGCGCCTGCTGCACGTGCGCAACGCCCCGGCGGATTACTCGCAGGGCGAAGATCTGTTTGCCGCGCAGCGCCGCCACAACTGGGTCGCCGGCACGGAGGAGAACCAGCTGGTGGTCACTACCCCGACCACCACCCTGATGCTGGACAATAACGGCGGCTACCGCGCCTGGGACGCTGCAGGCCAGGCGTTGAAGGATCATAAGCCGCAGCTTACGCTGCTGCTGCAGGTACTGACCGAACAGAAACGCTTTATCGCCAACTAGCGGGCGCCCGCCGCCCGCGAATTGCTTAAATCTAGAGCGGTCAACACGTTAGGGGCTTGCAATCGCGCGAAGAAACGGTAGTATTACCCCCCACAAGTCGGCACGTAGCGCAGCCTGGTAGCGCACTGTCATGGGGTGTCAGGGGTCGGAGGTTCAAATCCTCTCGTGCCGACCAAATTATCCCAAACTAAAAAGGGCTAATCGCAAGATTAGCCCTTTTTAGTTGTGCACGGCGGCGTACTACTGCTATCACCTTGCGCCGCCCTGTTTCTAATACCCTGCGCATTCTGCCGGCTCGGCACCATAGCACTCCGTGCACGCTTGCCACTCTGTCAAACGCGCCCGGGAGTGTGGGTAACGGAAGCCGCAGCGGGCGTTACGCTGTCTGTTGAGTCACCCCTCGGTCGAACGGAGCGTATGCCAGCGCGCCGCAGGCGGCCAGCACTGGCGGCATGACGTGCACCACGTCTGGTATCTGTCGCAGCAGCGTCAGCGCGCCGCTGCCCCCTCAGGGAGCGCGGGCTGGCGTCGATACCGACAAGCCGGCTAAGGCTCTCGTTGAGCAAGAAAGAGGGTGGCCGGACCGGATACTCACGTGCGACGGACAGGCAAAAGTCCCGCCGCGGTGGCCGGCATTTTTCATCGCCGGCTGCATTTTTCTACGATTGTCCTGTTCAGCACGTCATTATCGGGCGCTCCCATACGATCTTCCCGATGCAGAGATCACGCCCGGTCTTCCCCTTGCGGGCTAAGCCTGCCTCCCGGAGCGACATAAAAATCGTGCGCCTTCTGCGCATCTTCATCACCCCGATGATTCCAGCGGGATCCCACGCTTTGAGAAATGAGTACCTGACGTACTGATTTTATATGCTTTATATCAACGTGACGATCCGGTGAATGACACCGCGTGACCTGTTTCCGTTCAGTCAGGGGATAATGCCTTGCTCATTGATAGGGGTCATCTACACCACAACTGCCCGTCCAGCCGTTGTGCAATAAGGAGCACCGCTGTTACCCGGATGTTCAATACCGGCAGGTGTAACGCCTCACTGTTAGAGACTTTCCGGGCATGAGCGGAAGACGTTCGGCCTGGACGGTTGATGTGAGATAGCCCTCAGCCCTGAAGGCATGTCGCTGGCGACCTGCAGGTTTGGTCGCGCGGCGCCCCCGGGAGCGGCCCGTCGGATCGGGTGGCTGCCCCCCGGGCAGGGGATCCCCCTGCCAGAAACGTCCCGACCCACTGTTCGCCACGGCCTGCGCCGCGCCGCCGGGTGACGCCACCCGCACTCCGGGCGCGCAGCACCGCGTCTTGCTCACACGACCAACGACCCGCGCTCTTTCCCCCGTCATCCGCGTTTAGCAGCGGTCATCCGGGCCTCAGGGGCGCCATCATCAGGATGCCTGCCTGCATATCCCCTCTTTTCACCTCCGGCTGACCGTTCTCTTCCGCGAGGCATCGCCGGCATTGGCCGCCCGGTGCCCCCTTTTATCGCTCTGCCGGCGGCGAGCTACTGCGCGACATAGCCACCGTCAACCAGCAGGCTGGTACCGGAGATATAGCTGGCGGCATCGCTGGCGAGAAAGGCCACCGCGCTGGCAACCTCTTCCGCCCGGCCCAGTCGTCCCAGGGGATGCAGCGCAATCAGCCGCTGCCGTTCACTGTCGCTGAGCCCCTTCAGCAGCGGCGTATCAATGTAGCCCGGGCATACCGCGTTGACCCGGATCCCGTGTTTGGCGTAGTCCAGCGCCAGCGTTTGCGTCAGCAGTTTTACCCCGCCCTTTGAGGCGCTGTAGGCGGTAACGCCGGCGCGACCGACCCAGGAGTGAATGGAGCCGGTGTTGACGATCGCCCCTCCCCTGCCCTGGTCTAACCAGTAAGCAATCGCGTATTTATTAAGCAAAAATACCCCACTGAGATTCACCGCCAGCGTCTGCTGCCAGTCGAGGTAGCTGAGCGCGGTCGCCGGACCGTCTCTCGCTATGCCAGCGTTGGCACAGACCACATCCAGCCCGCCAAATGCCTCCACGGCAAACGCAATAACCCGCTGGTTATCCTGCTCGCGGGTGGCATCGAGCGGGAAAAACCGCGCCTGCCCACCGCCCTGACGCAGCGCTGCCGCGACGGCCTCGCCTTTCTCTTCGCTGACATCGGCGATCACCACCGCCGCCCCCAGCTGACAACACTGCCGCGCAATCGCTTCGCCGATGCCGCTGGCCGCTCCGGTGATGATAACCACCTTACCGCATAATGAGATCATGGCTGTTTCTCCCGTCCTTGTGAGGGCATCAGGCCGGCCAGTGGCCGGTCGTCGCCGATGGCCTGGTATAGCAGCCCGCCGCGTCGCTCACCAGCCGGCAGACACATTTGCATAAGGTTTACTACGCGCTGAGGCGATTGCCCACAGCAGGACACTTTTTAACGTTACTTATTTGATTAAACAGTAAATGTAATCGGAATTCGGGCGTCAGCGGCTGGCCTGAGGTCAACGCCGCGCTGACAAGAGGAGGGCGTCGGCCGCCATGATCACCGTCCACACGGCGGGCGATCGTCGTCGCGGCGCGAGCGGGCCCGCGTGGGACGGGCCATGATCCGCAGCGTGGCGCGAGCGGATATCCGCTATCTGAACAGGGTCTTTGCGCCGCCAGCGACAGCCGGACCGCCGCCCGCGCGGTACGCGCTATACCAAGCCGGGCGGCGCCTTTACGCTGTCCGCTCCGCCGCCGCCGTGACGACACCCGGCGGCGGCGGAACGGGACGCGTTAGCCCTGCCCGTTTTCATCCCCCGTCCGCTCAGCGGCGGCAGTTTGACACCGTTTTGTCGCCGGCCTCCTCTTCCAGACGCCGGCGCCGGAGGGTGTCATCGGCTCTGTCACCACCACGTCACCGCACGCCGGCATGCTACAGACTCAACGGCGGCGGCGGTCGCGTCCAATACCCGTTATTCAGGCCAGTGCTTCGCTTCACGCCGGGACGCTGCGGCTGCCGGGCGTCGTGAGCAAGGTGGCGCTGGCGTTCAGCGCCGGCAGCGAAGCGTTTTTGCCGCGGCTGCGCCCTTGGCGCAAAGCTTATCCGCAGCGAACGATTATTCAGCGTCTCGCGCAAAGGCTTATGATTCCCCCGCCTGCGCAATCCGCGCCGCGTCCAACGACGCGGCGCACGCCGGCGTTGGGCAAACTCAGGGGTGCCCCACCGGCTCCCCGGTGCGGGACACCGCATCGCGGCTGGCCTGTTCCCGCGCCTCGCCGCGCAACTCGCTGAGCTGGCCGGCGCGCATCTCCAGCAGCCGATCCGCTTGGGCAAAATAGTGGTCGTCGTGGCTGATCGCCAGTACGGTTTTCCCTTCCGCTGAGAGCCAGGGCAGGATCTCATGATAAAACACCCGACGGAAATGCGGATCCTGATCCGCCGCCCATTCGTCGAGCAGCAAAATGTCGCGGCCTTCACAGGCGGCCAGCAGCAGCGCCAGTCGCTTACTCTGTCCTTTTGATAGCGAGAGCGACAGCACCTGGTTGCCCGCCAGCCGCAGTCGCGTCGCCATCTGCAGGCGCTGAAGCCAGGCGTCGACCCGCGCCGGATCCGCCGGCGCCCCCTGCGCATCAATCAGCCGGTCAAACAGGTGCACATCGGTAAACACCGCGGAAAACAGGCTGCGGTAATCCGGCATCATCGCCGCCGTCACCGGCTGGCCATCCAGCAAGATCTCCCCGCTGTGCGGGGTATATAAGCCGGTCAGCAGCAGCGCGAGGGTCGATTTACCACTGCCGTTGCCGCCAATCAGAAAAACCCGCTCGCCGCGCCGCAGGGTCAGATTGATCGGTCCGACGCGAAAGCCGCCGTCGGAGTAGTCAAAGCAGAGATTGCGCAGCTCCAGCGTGTGCCAGTCGGCGGGGGCCTGCACCGGCGCGAATCCCGGCTGCCACGGCGCCAGATCGAACGCCTCCAGCTTGCGGTACGCCACCTGGGCGCTGAGCAGGGTCGGCAGCGCACCCACCGCCGCCAGCAGCGGGGTGCGCAGAAACAGCAGGGTCAGCGAGTAGGTTGCCGCCACCGCCGTATCGGCCCAGCCGAGGCCGTTGGCCATCCAGAAAGCCATGCCAATGGCGCCGAGCATCATGATATTTGACCAGTTTACCGCGCTGAGGTGAAAGGTGTCGGCGCGCACAATGTGGTGGCGGTATTCGCGAGCATTGGCCTGATAGACCTGCTGGTAGATTTGCGCCGCGCGCGTGCGGTTGAGGGTCAGCTCCTTACGCCCTTCGATCAGTGTCTGATAATCCGCGTACAGGCGGGATTCCGCCTCGCGGGTATCGGCAAGGTGGCGATAAACCCGCGACACCAGCAGCCAGCTGCCGACCAGCGTCACCGCGACCCACAGGGCGGTGATCAGCATCATTTTCGGCGACAGCCATGCCAGGTAAACGGCGGAGGCCAGCGTCAGGATCACCCCCTGCAGCAGCTCCGGCAGGCGCACAAACGCCACGGTAATATTGCGCACATCGCTGGTCACCCCGGCCAGCAGCTCGGCGTTGCCTATCTGCTCCAACCGCTCCAGGCGGGTATCCAGCATTCGCTTAATGAACTCGCCGCGCAGGCGCCAGACAAAGTGATGGCCGAGCAGCGTCAGCGCCAGCTGGCCCGCCAGCGTGACCGCCATCAGCACCAGCAGCAGCGCGATAAAACCGGGCAGTACGCCGCCGGCTCCCCCGGTGGCCACAATCAGCTTTTGATTGATGAACGCAATCAGGCCAATACCCAGCCCGGCCCCCAGCAGATTGAGCAGCAGCACGGCCAGAAAAGCGCCGCGATACTGACGATACACCACCCCTAATAACGCCATAACCCGGCTCCTCAGCAAATCAGCAGCAGGCAGTTTACTGGCGGCACCGGCGAGTGCAACCGTTATTGAGCAGGGGTTAGCGCACCTTACGGAAGGTTAAATTGAAGCGGTACTCACCGGTCAGCGGATGGCGATCGGGTTTCAGCGGCAGAATACCGTGATAGCGCAGGCGCGACGGGCCGCCCCACACCACCACGTCACCGTGCTCCAGCAGCAGACGCTGACAGGCGGCTTCGCGGGTCAACCCGCCAAACAGAAATACCGCCGGCAGGCCCAGCGATACCGAAACGATTGGCTGGCGCAGATCGCGCTCGTCTTTGTCCTGATGCAGGGTCAGTTTTGCGCCCGGTGCGTAGCGGTTAATCAGGCAGGCATCGGGGGTGAAGTCGGCAAAGCCCGCATCGTCAGCGGCCTCGCGCGCCAGCTGGCGAAACAGCGCGGGCATCGGCGGCCAGCGGCGCCCGTTGGCCGCATCGGCGGACTCGTAGCGGTAGCCGTGGCTGTCGCTGCCCCAGCCCAGTTCGCCGCAGTTGGTCATCGCCACCGACATCACGTGGCCACCAGGGGTGATGCGGTGCCAGAAGGGGTTGGCGGCGGCTATCTCATCAATCGCCTGTAAAAACGCGGCCCCCCGATCGCGCACCCGCCGGCGGAACACCACCGCTCCCTCGGCGAGCGGCTCCTGCCAGGGCGCTTCGCCGGCAAACAGATCGAGCATGATTCACCTGCTAATTACTGGATGGATCCCCAGTGTAGCAACTAGTTCTCGATCAGAAAAGCGGCAAACTGCGGCGACATCCAGCTCTCAAAGCGATCGCCCCGTTTGCTGATCAGATAGACCGCCAGCTTCTCGCGCAGCGCCACCGCCTTCGCCTGCTCAAGGCCGAGAACCATCAGTCCGGTATCCCAGCCGTCGGCCTCCAGCGCGGTGGTGGCAATCACCGTCGCCGACACCAGTTTATGGGTTATCGGACGACCGGTACGCGGATCGATAACGTGCGAAATGCGCTGCCCGTCCAGTTCATAATAGTTGCGGTAGCTGCCGGAGGTGCTGATGCCGTGCCCCTGCAGATCAATCCGCGCCTGCACGGCATTTTCGCGATCGGTCGGTTTCTGAATTGCTACCCGCCACGGACGGCCGCCACTGTTACTGCCGCGCGTCAGCACCGCACCGCCCACCGATACCAGATAGTTTGTGAGCCCCTCCTGCTCCATCAGTCGCGCAAGATGGTCGGTGGCAAAGCCCTCTCCCACCGTAGAGAGATCGACCGACAGGGCCGGCAGCGTTTTTTGCAGATACTGTCCGTCGTCGCGCTGTATCACCCGCAAATACTGCAGGCCGGTGTCGGCTTTCGCCGCGGCAATTGCCTGCGGGTCCGGCGTTGTCGGCGGTGCCTTAACCGGACCAAACCCCCACAGGTTTACCAGCTGACCCAGCGTAATGTCCATCGCTCCGTCGGTTTTGCGGCCAATACGCAGCGACAGGGTGATGATATCCGCCATGTTCTCGCTGACCCGCTGCGGTTCGCTGCCGCGATACTGATTAAAGCGCGACAGCGCCGAATCGGCTTTCCAGGTCGACAGCTCCTGGTCATCGGCATCCAGCTGCTGCTGAATTTTTTGCCGCAGCGCCGCGGCGCGCGCGGCGTCAATACCGGCGACGTTAACCCGCCAGACGGTGCCCATGGTTTTCCCCTCCAGCACCTGCGCGGGCGGCGGGGCGCCGTCGCAGGCGGTGAGAAGAATAAGGGCCAGCGCGATGCTGGTGCGACAGAGGATGTTTCCCATACGGTGTTCCTGTGGCTGTGGTAAAAGCCGCCATTGTACGCCCTCATCCGATTCTGAATTGTCGCTGAGCGCCTTGACCACAAAGCTTACCCGCGCGAGGATCGGCCGCCTGTCAATGCGTACGCTGAATGAGGCTCCTGATGATGCAAAATATCCTGCTGATCCTGCTGCTAAGCGCGCTGGTCATTTTCTGCGGCTACAAGTACCTGCGCGGCCAGCGCCGTCGCGGCCTGCCCCGCCCGCCACATCGCAGATAACACCCGCTGCTGCATAACGGTGCAGCGGCGCCGCTTTTCGGGGAGCCACTGCGTGCGATTAGCTGGTCGCGCCGGCGCGGGCGGCGCGTTATCAACCTGGCACAACTCCTGCTTGGTATCACCTCACCCAAGCCCTTCAGGAGACTCGCCATGATCCTTAGCCATGATACCCTTAGCCGGTTACACCAACTATTAATCAAATATTCGGCGTTTACGCTCGCCGGTACCGCTATGGAAGGGGCGCGGCTTGACGTCGAGCGCTGGCAGGAAAGAGAGGAGCCGGCGGCGGAGAGCGATCCCGCCGCGCAGCCATAAAAAAGGCGTGCGATGACTCCGCACGCCCACTACCCGCCGCGCTGGCCGGTTAGAACTGGTACACCAGCCCCAGCGCAACGATGTCGTCGGTATTGATGCCGGCGGCATCGGTGAACGTACTCTTATCCATCAGGTTGATTTGGTAATCGACATAGGTGGACATATTTTTGTTGAAATAGTAAGTCGCGCCAACATCAACGTACTTTTTCAGATTCTGGCTGCCGTAGCCTTCAATGTCGTGACCGCGGGATGAGATGAACGCCAGCGACGGACGCAGGCCGAAGTCGAGCTGATATTGCGCAACCAGCTCCCAGTTATCCGCCTTGTTAGCATAGCCATACGCGGTCGCGGAGGCGTCGCCGAAGCGGGTTGCGTTGTAAGAACGGGTGTACATCGCTGCCAGGTAGAGATTGTTGGCGTCGTATTTCAGGCCGCCGGTGTAAGCCTGCGCTTTGTCACCGCGCCCGAGGATTGCCGCGCTGCCCGGCGTCTGGCCGTTTTGCGCACGGGTACGGTCGGACTGGAACATCGCGGCGCCAATGCCGAGGCCCTGGCCTAAATCGTAGGTGGTACTCATGCCCCAGCCATCGCCGTTCTCACCCAGCACGCTGCGACCTCCGGGCGATTCGGTCGGGTTATCATTCTTGCCCTGATACTGTAGCGCGACGTTCAGGCCATCCACCAGGCCAAAGAAGTTGCTGTTGCGGTAGGTGGCCATGCCGCTGCCGCGTTGAAACAGGAAGTTATCGGCGCCGTAGGTGTCACCACCGAACTCCGGCAGCACGTCAGTCCAGGCACCGATGTCGTAGGCAACCCCGTAATTACGGCCGTAATCGAACGAGCTGCCTTCGCCAAAGCGTAACCCGGCATAGCCGACGCGGGTGTAGTTGTCAGCCGAACCCTGCGCTTCAGCATTGTTCAGCGCCACCTGATATTCCCACTCGCCGTAGCCGGTCAGCTGGCTGGAGATTTGCGTTTCTCCTTTGAGCCCGAAGCGCATGTACGACTGATCGCCGTCGCTACCATCATTGTCAGAAAAATAGTGCAAACCGTCCACTTTTCCAAACAGATCAAGTTTGTTGCCGTCTTTGTTGTAAATTTCTGCAGCACCGGCGGATCCGGCGGCCAGCAGTGCGGGAATGCACAGGGAGAGAATGCGTTTTTTCATGGTTTACCCTCTTTTTTATATGCCACTGCCACTAACTTGTAAAACTAAGTCAGTTTACGCATGTTATGTCGGGTCAGGAAATAATCTATCAAGAAAATGCTACCAAATACATGAAGATGTTTCATTATAGAGCCCAGGTATGGCAAAACGTAAACTTTGCGCAGAAGACAATCAGATAAAGCTGATAAACAGACAATTTTTTCCCACAAAAATCAGTTATAAACTATTAAAATCAATTTGTTATGAAGATCACCCACTCTAAGCACTGAAAGTTAAACGCCCATGCGGTCGGATCAATAAAATACGCCTCGCTATCATCATTTTATTTCACTATTACCGTCATTCACCCCGAATGCATTTGACACCCTTTATTTTTTCTTGCCGAACCTTGCGTTCGGCTTTTCTTTGTCTGCTCCCCGGCGATGCCAGCAACCGGTTAGCGCTCGCGCAGCGACTCCTTCACCTTATTCAGCGGCTTGAGCAGGTAGTCCAGTACCGATTTCTGTCCGGTTTTGATGTCGACGCTCGCCACCATCCCCGGTACGATCGGAAAACGGCGCCCCGCTTTATTGGTCAGTTCTGCGGTGTCGGTGCGCACGTAGACCCGGTAGTAGTACTGATCGCGCTTCACTTCATCCTGCAGCGTATCCGGCGATACGGTTTCCACCACGCCGGGCAGATTGCCGTAAATCGCCGTATCGTAAGCGGTAATTTTTACCGTTGCCGCCAGTCCGGGACGGATCCAGGCAATATCGCGGGGATTGATCCGCGTTTCAATCAGCAGCTGATCTTCCAGCGGCACGATTTCCATCAGTTTGCCGCCCGGTTGCAGCACTCCCCCCACCGTTGTTACCTGAATGTCTTTTACAATCCCACGCACCGGCGAGTAGAGGGTGGCGCGGGTGAGCTGATCTTCTTTGCCGGTCAGCACCTGCAGCTGGGCGTCCAGGTCCGCGTTGTTTTTAACCTGCTCCTCCCGGGCGCGCACCGCATACTGGTTTCGCGCTTCATCAATTTTGCCGCGCAGCTCGCTGACCTGGCGCTTGAGGCGGATCACCTCGACTTCGCCGGCGGCGCCTTTGGCCACCAGCGGCTGGGTCATCCGCAGTTCGTCCTGTACCAGCCGCAGCGCATCGCTGAGGTTTTTCACCGTTTCGGTTAGATCGCGACGGCGGGATTGATACAGTTGGGTTTCGCGCGCCACCAGCTCTGGCGAAGTCAGGGTGTCCGCACTGAAGCGCAGCGGCGCACCGGTCAGCTCCGCCTTCAGGCGTTCGGCGGAGGCGCGCAGCGTGCGCACCCGCGCCGCGGCTTCCCCGGCGTTAGACTGAAAACGGGTGGGGTCGAGCCGGGCCAACACCTGCCCCTTTTCCACGATATCGCCCTCCTTCACGTTCAGCTGCTGTACGACCCCACCATCGAGCGACTCGATCACCTGCGCCCGGGTGAGCGGCGTCACCTTGCCGGTGCCAACGGTGACCTCGTCGAGCACCGCAAACGAGGCCCAGAGCACGAAGATCCCCAGCGCGGCGGCGCACAGCCAGATAATGGCCGAGCCGCGCCGCTCGTCGCTTTTGAGCTGCTTATCGATAATCAGATTCATGCCGCATCTCCCCGTGCTGCGCTGGCCGTCGCGCCCGGGCGGACGCTGGCGGCGCGCAGGATCTCATCGCGTGGACCATCGGCCAGTACCCGACCGTTGTCCATGACCACTACCCTATCCACCAGCTTCAGCAGCGCCGGACGGTGGGTTACCAGCACCAGCGTGCGCCCGGTAAGCCATTCGCGCAGCCGCGCAATCACCTGCTCCTCCAGCTGCTCATCCATCGCGGCGGTGGGTTCATCCAACAGAACCACCTGAGGCTGGCGCAGAATCAGCCGGCTGAGCAGCACCATCTGGCGCTGTCCGCCAGAGAGGCCGCGCCCGCCTTCGTTGATGATTTGATCGAGGCTGGCGGCATCCTGCTTCACCAGCGAAATGGCCCCGCTGACCCGCAGCGCTTCCAGCATTTCGGCTTCGCTGGCGTGGGGATTACCGAGCATCAGATTCTGTCGCAGGCTGCCGAAGAATAGCCGCGAGTCTTGCGATAGCCAGCCGAGCTGGCGGCGTAAATCCACCGGGTCGATCTGTTTGATATCCACGCCGTCAACGATCACCTTGCCCTGCTGAGCGGTGGCCTGTCCGGCCAGCAGCTTTAGCAGCGTCGATTTACCGGCCCCGACCCGACCGAGGATCGCTACCCGCTCACCGGGTTTGATCGTCAGGCGCGCGACGCTGAGCACGTTTTTACGCTGCTCTTCATCGTAGGTGTACTGGGCGTTCAGGATCTCGTAGTGACCGGCGAGGGTCGGACAGTGCGCAATGTCGTCGCTGTCCGGACGGTCCAGCGGCCGCTTCAGCAGCTCATCCAGTCCGTTCATCGCGGTTTTCGCATGCTGCCAGCGGGAGAAGACCATCGTCAGCTGCATCAGCGGCGCCAGCGTGCGTGAAGAGAGCAGACTGCTGGCCACCAGCGTACCGGTGGTGATATCGCCGGCCAGCACCAGGTAGGTGCCAAAGACCAGCATTCCGGCGTAGGTTAATTGCTGCACGGTCGAGGCCCAGCCGCTGAGGCGCGCGCCCCACAGCCGCTGCTTCATGCCAATCGCCGCGCTGACCTCGTGGTTTTGCTCCCACTGCCGCTGAAAATAGGGCTCGGCCTGCAGCGCCTTGATGTCTTCCACCCCTTCGATAGTTTCTACCAGCACCGCATTACGCAGCGCCCCTTCACGCATCCCCTCTTTCGCCAGTTTGGCCATCGGGATCTGCACCAGCAGACCGGGGATAACAATCAGCGGGATCGCCACCAGCGGCACAATCACCAGCGGTCCACCAATAAAGGCCATGATAAACAGAAACAGCAGCACAAACGGCATATCAGCCGCGGCCCCGACGGTCGTCGAAGTGAGCAGCTCGCGCACCTGGTCAATTTCGCGCAGCTGCGAGATAAAAGAGCCGGTCGATTTCGGCCGCGCCTCGTTGCGAATATTCATCGCCCGGGCAAACAGCATCGCGGAGATGTTCAGGTCAATGCGCTTGCCCATTAAATCGGAGACCTGGGTGCGCATCAGCCGAATCAGGAACTCAATGGCCGCGGCGAACAGCACGCCGAAGAACAGCACCCACAGGGTCGATTCTGACTGGGCGGGGATCACCCGGTCATACACCTGCATCGAGAAGAGAATGCCGGCCAGCGCCAGCACGTTGCTGACCACCGACGCAAGCGAGATCTCGGCAATCCGTCGCCCCATGCCTTTAAAGTTGTGCCAGAACCAGTGCTGACGCCACGGCTGAACAAATGCGTCAATACGCGCATCGCGACCGCGCGCCGCCACCCCGGCGACGCCGACCTGCAGCTGGCTCTGCGCCAGCAGCTCGCCCAAATCGCCCTCGCGGACCACGTCGCCACCCTCGCTCAGCCAGTAGCGTACCCGCTCCTCCTCCAGCACCTCTTCAACTACGGCCAGCCCGCCCTCCTGCAGGCAGAGCAGCACCGGCACGATTTCCGGCCGCCAGCGCAGCTGAGTGTGCGCAGTGAACGTCAGGTGCAGTCCCAGCAGACCGGCCAGCCGCTCCAGCTGTTTCGGCTGGCTGAGATGTTCAAACCAGCGCATCTGCTGACGCAGATTTTTCGCATCGGCCGGTTTCCCCAGCCGCGCCGCGATCCGCAGCATGGCGTCAATGGCGTTGTCTGTTGTTCCGCGTTCCGGTTTCATTGCGCCCCTTATCCACTGATTAAAGCGAAGGCAGCGTTTGTCCGCTGCTGGCTTCGCGATCGATACCCAGCATATCCAGCAGATTGTCGACTGCCGCCGCATAGCGCACGGTGGCGTCCCAGCCGTCGTACTGCGACATCACCCGCATACTCTGCGCCTGAAACACGTCCTGCTCGACGCTAAGCAGGTCGTTCAGGCTGCGCTTATTCAGCCGGTACTCGTCGGCGTACACGCTACGGGTGTGCTCGGCACTGGCCAGCTGCGCATCGCCGGCCTGTTCGCGCTGCTGAGCGCCAATCATGTCGGCGTAGGCGGTCGAAGCCCGCTGGTTAATATCGAGTTTAGATTGCTGAATAGCCGCTTCGGCGGCCTCCCGATCCCCCTCGGCGGCGCGGGTTTTGGCATTGACCAGACCGCCCTGATACAGCGGTGCTTCCACCTGCAGCTGCAGCTGATCGTCCCAGTAGGCGCGCTGATCGTTTTCATAGCGGGTGCGGGCCGCCTGCACGCGCAGCGTCGGCCAGTGATTGGAGGCTGCCTGGCGTACCCGCTCGCGCGCCGCCAGCTGTTTCGCCTGCGCGCTGCGTACCGCCGCGCTACTCTCGTAGGCGATGCGCTCGAGGGTTATCTGCTGATTGAGCAGGCTTTTCGGTAAATCCGGCAGGTTATCGGCCACCACGCCGGTCAGCACCGTTAGCTGTGCCTGCGATGACCGCTGCTGAGCGCGGTACTGCTCCAGGGTCGCCTGCATGGCGGCCTGCCGCGTCTGCGCCTGGAGCACGTCTGACTGCGAGCTGAGCCCGGCATCGGCGCGCAGGCGAGCGATCCCTTCAACCCGCTGCAGTGAAGCAATATTTTCACGCGCGGACACCACCAGCGCCTGATAGCGTTTGACTTCCAGATAGGCGCGCAGCGTGTCCTGCGCCACCGTGGTCATGGTGTCATACAGATTGAAGCGATAGGCATCGCCCAGGAAGCGCTGCTCATCAATGGCCCCGCCGGTGCGGCCGAAATCGTACAGCAGCTGGCTGAGTGAGATGCCACCGGAAGCGCTGTTATTCAGGCTGCCAGAAGAGTCTGTTTGCTGAGAGCGACCGCCGCTGGCCTGCAGAGAAATTTGCGGATACCACGCGCTTTTAGCCGCATCGAGGTCGGCATCACCGACGCGGATTTGCGCGGCGGCTTCGCTGATTTTCGGGTTGCGGGCAAACGCACGCAGAATCGCTTCGCGCAGCGACAGCGCCGCGACCTGCTCCTCCGTAGGCGCCGCACGCCAGTTAAATTCGGCGGTTGGCGCTTCGGGCGCCGCCACGGTTGTGCCACTGATCAGCGCGCAGCTGGCGCCGAAATAAAAGGTGATGACCGCTTTTCTCATTGTGTTTCCCTGTCTACTGAAATGGCATCGGTGCGGTTTTCACCTGACTGACACCGCGGGGACGCCCCGCCCCCGCGGCCTTGTCTGTTACACGATGTGGACCTGTAACGTATGCTGAACCAATACGTCTCCTAAAGTATTATCGCTGCTCAGCGAGCTGTTGTGATAAATATCAAACACCTGGCCATCAACCGATCGCTGACCGACCGCTGCCCAGACGCCACCATCAGTATTGGCCAGCGTCACCTGGCTGCCGTCCGCGCCTTTAATCAGCAAATCCTCCTCGGGTGAGTCGGTCAGCGTCAGCGCCTGCTGCAGATCCAGTTTGACGCCGTTGGTGCCTGAGGTGCCGAGATCCAGTATCTCGATGCCTTCCACCTTCAGCCCCAGCGCGGTGAGATCCAGCTGCAGATACTCGCCGTTAAGCAGCAGCGTATCCACGCCCGCCCCACCGTCAATGTGGCTCACGTCCAGCGCGTTGACGGCAATCAGATCATCACCGCTACCGCCGGCGGCGCTGTCGCCGCTGCTCTGCGTGCCGTCCGCCAGCGTGACGGTCAGCCCGCCAATGCTGAAGCGTTCTTCCCCGGCGGATGCGTCGTCGTCCACCGCCGCGGCGCCCGGTACATCACTGTCGGTAAGCCGCGTCGAGGCGGCCTCAGGGCTGGCCGACGCGGTGTTCAGCGTCTCACCATCGCTGCGGCTGGCCGACTCAGTGCCGTCCGGCGCCGCGCCGCTGGCCTGCGGCGTGAGATCGTCGGTACGGCGGGCGGTGTCACTCCCGGCGTCGCTGCCGATCGTTTCACTGGCGGCAAACAGCGACAGCGTCTCATCGCTGCTGGCCGCTGCGCTGAGCGCCAGAGGCAGCAGCGAACCAAGCAGCAGGGTCGCCGTAACCGAGTAAGGATTACCGGCCACGTCCGTAGCCGAGACGGTGGCCACCGAGCTGGAGGTCAACGCACTGAGCAGCCCGGCGCCGGTAAATTTGGTGCTGTAGCGGCCCACGCTGTCCACTGTCGCCTGCTGGGTCGTGCCGTTGATCGTGACGTTTACCTTGGTGCCCTGCGCCAGATTGAGGGTGCTGCCGCTGACGGTCAGGCCAGTGAACAGGACATTGAGCAGGCTGACCACCGGATCGACGCCAATCAGCGGCGTATTCTGCACAACGGAGGTGAAGCTGCTGTTGTTGACCGCCGTATTGCCCACCGCATCAGCCACGGTGACCGTCAGCGGATGGGCACCGTCCGGCAGGGCCTTCAGCACCGCCGACGGAATCGTCAGGCTCCAGCTGCCGTTATTGCCCACCGCCGTAGTGAGGACCGTGCCCGCCACGTTGACCGTGACCGTGCCGCCCGCCGCGTTGCTGGCGCTGCCGCTCAGGGTGCTGCCGCTGTTGGCTTCGCTCAGATTCAGGTAGCCATCGCCGCCGAAAACTGAAGCGGTGTTGACTGACACCGTCGGTACGGTATCAAGCCCGACCCGCACGCTGCTGCTGCCGCTGCCGCTGTTGCCCGCCAGGTTGGTGAGCGTGGCGCTGACCGGGTTACTGCCGTCCGCCAGCGTTGCCAGGCTGGCCGGCGGGACGCTGACGCTCCAGCTGCCGTCAGCAGCCACCCGCGTCGTCAGGCTCAGGTCGCCAACTTTTACCGTAACCGTAGATCCCTCGGCGTTGGTGGCCGTCCCGCGGATGGTCTGACTGACCAGCGCATCGGCCACGTTGAGCAGGCCGTCGCCAAACACCGAGCTGATGGTCAACGTCGGCGGCGTCTGAGCGATAACATTCAGGCTTCCGCTGTCGGTGGCGGTGTTGCCCACGCTGTCGCTGACCGACACGGTCACCGTCTGCGTTCCGTTCGCCAGCGCGGCCAGTTCCCCCTTGCCAATGCTCAGCGTCCAGCTGCCGTTGTTCGCCACCGGCGTGGTATAACTCTTACCGCCCAGCTGCACGGTAACGAGACTGCCTGCGCTGACGTTGGTGGTGGTGCCGCTGATGTTTTGCGCCGTAGCCAGATCGGCAGCGCTGAGCACGCCGTCGCCAAACACCGGCGCAACCTCAATGGTCGGCACTTTACTGGCGCCAATGATCAGACCCGCCGTCGCACTGGCGGTATTACCGACCGCATCGGTGACCGACACGCCAACCGTCAGATTACCGTCGAGCAGCGTGCCCAGCAGATCGGGCTGCACCAGCGCGCTGAACTTGCCGTCGGCATCGGTGGTGGCGGTTAGCGTGCTGTTACCGAGCGAAATCCGCACCTGCGTGCCCGCCGCCGCATTTTTCACGCTGCCGCTGATGGTCTGCGCCGTCAGCAGATCCAGTATGCTGAGGAGGCCATCGCCGAAAATCGGGTTCAGGGTGACGCTGGGCAGATTACGCAGGCCGACCAGCAGCCCCGCCCCGGCGGTGCTGGTATTACCAGCCCCGTCGGTGACGCTGACGCCCACCGTCAGATTGCCGTCGGCCAGCCCCTGCAGGACGCCAGGGTTCACCGCCAGGTTGAAGCGTCCGGTGTCATCTACCGTGGTCAGCAGGGTTTGGCCACCGAGCGTCACGGCCACCGCTGAACCGGCCGCAACGCCGCTGACGGTACCGCTAATCAGCTGGGTGCTCAGGGCGTCAACCGCGTTGAGCAGGCCATCGCCGAACAGTGGATCCAGCTCAATGCGCGGCGCCGTCAGGCTAACCGTCAGACCAAGGCGGGCGCTGGCTTCGTTGCCGGCCACGTCGGTCACGCTGGCGCTAACCGTCAGGTTACCGCTGGTCAGGGTGCCCAGAATATCCGGTGTCACCTTCGCGCTAAAGATGCCGTCGTTGCCAACGGTGGCCTCGACGGTGCTGTCACCGATAGCAATCTTGACCAGCGTGCCGACCGCGGCATTTTTCACCACGCCGCTGATGGTTTGATCAAACAGCAGATCGGCAATATTCAGGATACCGTCGCCGAAAATCGGGTTCAGGCTGATTTCCGGCAGCTGGTTAAAGATACCGACGTTAACCGTCCCGCTGGCCACGTTGCCCGCCGGATCGACAACGCCAATCACCGCGGTCAGCGGCCCGCTCAGCAGCTGCTGCAGGTCGGCGGCCGGGATCGGCAAGCTCCACTGGCCGCCCTCCTGCACCGTGGTCAGGTAGGATTTCGTTCCCAGTACCAGTGATACCGTCGAGCCGACGGCGGCACTGACCGTACCGCTGACCGTCTGATCGCGGCTCGCCTCGGCGACGTTGAGCAGGCCATCGCCGAACAGATCGAGGATCTGCGGCACCACCGGCAGGACGTTAATGATCGACACCAGCGTTTCACTGGTCGAGGTAGTGTTACCGTAGTCATCGGTCAGGGTCAGATCAATGTCCAGAGTGCCGTCGCTCAGCAGCTGCAGTACGCTGGGCGGCACCACAATCGCCCACTTGCCGTCCTGACCCACCCGCGCGGTCAGCTCCGTGCCCCCGAGGGTTACCGACACCGTGGCGCCAATGCCGTTCAGTCCGCTGGCCACGCCGCTGATGGTCTGCGCCAGCACGGTATCCAGCGCATTCAGCGTGCCATCACCAAACAGCGAGTCAACGGTCAGGTTCAGCAGGTCATTGACCACTTTATTGACCGTCAGCGTCGCCTCGGTCTGGTTACCGGCCGCGTCGCTAACCCGCAGGCCAAATACCAGCGCACCATCGGTCAGGCTGCCGAGCACCTCCGGGGTCAGCTCAAGGCTGAAGCTGCCGTTTTCGTTGACGATCGCCGTGGCAATCGGCGCGCCGTCGCCCAGATACAGCCCGATGGTCTGACCCGCCGCGCCGCTCACCGTACCGGTCAGCAGCTGCGTCAACAGGATATCCGCCGCATTGAGCAGGTTATCGCCAAGCAGCGCATTCACCTCAATCAGCGGTGCCACGGTATCTACCGTTATCGGCAGCGGCGGTGCCGTGCCAACGTTGCCGGCCGCATCGGTGAGCGTGGCGGTAATGCTCTGGGGGCCCTGGCCCAGCGCCTGTAAATCAGCCGGGCTCACGGTCGTCGACCAGCTGCCGTTACCCTGCACTATCGCCGTATAGGCTTTGCCGCCCAGACTGATACTTACCGTGCGTCCGACGTCTGCCAGCGAGGCCGTTCCGCTAATGGTCTGCCCCAGCGCTCCCGTGGCTTCAGCACCGTTGAGGACGTTGTCACCGGCAAAGGGGTTGATGGTCACCGTCGGGACGATCAGATCGACCAGCAGCGGCACGGTGATCGTGACCGTATCGCCCGACAGCGAGTCGTAGGTCACCACCACGTTATACTGTCCCTCCGGCAGCGTAACTTCCGGTAACGTCCAGTTTCCAGAGAGGGGATCCAGCGTTGCCAGTAGCGCCGGCTGGCCATTGATTGCGACAAGTAACTCTCCGATCAACGGCCCGTCGCCGATAACCCTGCCCGACAGGGTCTGCAGGGCTCCCTCGGCCGCGTTGACGATGTTATCGTCGGCGATCGGGTCAAGGGTGACCAACGGCGTGGCGGGCGGCACCAGATTCAGCGGCACCGACAGCGGGGTGCTGACCGGATTGCCGGCGGCATCGCTGACGCTGGCGGTAATCAGCCCGCTATCACCAGTGCCGAGCAGGGCCAGCTGCGTCGGCGTCAGGTTGACGCTCCAGCTGCCGTCCGCTTTCACTTCCGCCAGAATCGGCGTGGTGCTGTCGCCAAGGGTAATGGACACGCTGCGTCCGGCCTCAACGCCGGTGGTGCTACCGCTCAGCACCTGTACATTCAGGCTCTCCAGGTAGTCAAGGGTCCCGTCGCCGGCAAAGGTATCCAGCGTCAACGTCGGCGCCTGGGTATCCACCGTCACGCTGCCGCTAATGCTGCCGCTGTTGCCCGCGGCATCAGTCGCTACCACGCGGATGGACTGTACCCCCTGCCCCAGAGCGCCCAGCACCGCGCTATCCAGCGCCAGCGTCCAGTTGCCGCTGCTGTCGACGGAGGCCGCAATGGGATCGCCGCCGCCAATACTGACCAACACCGTCTGGTCAGGGCCGGTTTCTCCGGTGCTACCGCTCAGGCTGGCGCCGTTTGTTGCCTCCACAATATTGAGGAAGCCGTCGTCAAATGGCGCATTCAGCGTCGGCCGAGGCAGGGTAAAGTCGTTGGTAAAGTCGAGGCTCTGCGCGGCGGTGTTCCCCACGCCGTCGGTGACGCTGATGGTAATGCTGTGACCGCCGTCCACCAGCCCTTTCAGCGCGCCGGCGGGCAGATTGACCGTCCAGTTGCCCTGCGTATCAACCGCGGCGATGTACTGGATGCCGCCGACGTCAATCGTCAGCGTCACATTCTGGTTATCGCCGGCCACGCCGGTAGTGCCGGCCACGCCGGTAGTGCCGGTGATACTTTGCGCGGCATTCGCCTCGGCCAGATTCAGCACGCCGTTGCCAAACGGCAGATCGATGGTCGGCTGCGGCTGCGTCAGCTGGGAAATAAAGGCCAGCTCGGCCTCATCGCTGTTGCCGGCGCGATCGATCGCGGTGACCGCAAGGGTGTGCTCTCCGTTAGCCAGGCCGGTCAGCAAGCCAGCCGGTAGCGATACGCTCCAGTTGCCCTGCGCATCGGTCACCGCTTCGATTGGCTCACCGCCGTCAATGGAGACGCGCACCGCCTGACCCGCGCCCAGCGCGCCGGTTTTGCCGCTCAGCAGCTGCCCCGCCCCCGCTTCCGCGATGTTCAGCAGGCCATCGCCAAACGGCAGGTTGATGCTCACCTCGGGCAAATCGTTGATCAGCACGGTCAGACTGCTGGATACCGCGTCGCGGTTACCCACCGCATCGCTGGCCGTCACCACAACAGGCCATACGCCGTCCGGCAGAGTCGTAAGCAGCGCCGGAGGGATGTCCAGGCTCCAGGCACCGGTATCGCCGTCGACGTTGGCGTCATACGCGGTGCCATTGATGTTGACCACTACGCGCTGCCCCGCGCCGGTAATGCCGGTGCTGCCGGTCAGCGTGCCGCCCGCCAGTGACTCTGCCACATTCAGAAAACCGTCGGTAAACGGCGTATCAATGGTCACCGTGGGCAGCGTATTGATGATCGCCGTGAACGGCAGCGTCTCGCTGTCGCTGTTGCCGGCGCGATCGCTCACCGTCACGCTCAGGGTCTGACTGCCGTCGGTTAGCGCCTGCAGCTGGTCAGCGGTCAGGGTGGCACGCCAGATGCCCTGATCATTGATGGTCGCCGCCACGGCGATGCCATTAAGCGTGACGCTAATGGTCTGCCCGGCGCCGGTAATGCCGCTGGTGCCGGTGACCTGTTGCGCAATCCCGGCTTCCAGCTGATTCAGAGCCCCGTCGCCAAACGGCTGATTGATCGTCACGTTTGGCAAGACCCCGGCCAAGACTTCAACGCTGGCGCTCGCGCTGGCCGGATTGCCTGCCGCGTCGCTGGCGCTGACCTGCAGTTGCAGGGGACCATTGCCGAGGTCGGCTAACGCCCCGGCGGGCAGGATCACCTGCCAGCCGCCGCCCGCCAGCACCTCACCGTTAAAGGTTTTATCACCCAGCGTGACGGCGATCGCGGTTCCCACCTCCAGATTGGTCGCCAGACCGCTCAGCCGCTGTTCAGCCAGCAGTTCAGCGGCATTCAGCAGGCCATCGCCAAACGGCAGTTCGAGAGTCAGCGTCGGCAGTGCGTTAATCGCCACCTGGAAATCAATCGACTGGCTGGTGCCGTTGCCGTTGCCGTCGGTAACCGAGACCCCCAGGCTCACACTGCCGTCACTGAGCACCTGCAGATCGCCGGCCGGAATCGTCAGACTCCAGAAACCCTGCGCGTTCGCCATTGCCTGGTAACTCTGATTATTAAGCGTGACGGTGACGGTCAGATTGCCATCGGTTGTACCGCTGATCAGCAGCCCTGCCAGTGCCTCCGCCAGATTCAGAATACCGTCGCCGCCTAAACCGACGGTGACGTCCAGCAGCGGACCCTGCGTATCCACCACAAAGTCTTTACTGGCGCTGGAGGGATTGCCGGCAGCATCGCTGGCGCTGACGCTGACGGTGTTGCTGCCCTGATCCAGCGCCTGAACATCGGCGGAAGGGAGTGCGACCTGCCAGTCGCCGTCCTGATCAATCTGCGTCGCGTAGGTTTTACCATTGAGGCTGACCGTCACCGTATCACCCGGCTGCAGATTTTTACTGCTGCCCCGGATCGCAATCCCGCTGTCGGCCTCCTGCGCATTAACCACATCATCCCCGGTGATTGGCGCAATGGTCAGCAGCGGCTGCGTCTCGGGCCCGGCGACGACGGTTATCTGCTGCGTATCCGTGGCCGGGTTGCCGGCGGCATTGCTGACCGAGGCGCTGACCGTCTGCGCCCCATCCGCCAGCGCGCCGACATCGCCGGCGCCCACGGTAAGCTGCCAGGAGCCCTGGTCACCCACCTCCGCCACATACGTTTTGCCGTTCAGCACTACCGTAACCTGGCGTCCGGCTTCGACGCCGGTCGTGGTACCGGAGATAATCAGCGGCTGTCCCGCTTCCGCCCGGTTGATCACGTTATCTTCCGCGAGGGGATCAATCGTCAGGGTGGCCTGGCTACCCGGGCCGGCGGCGACGTTCAGCGTGGTGCTGTCAGTGCCGGTGTTGCCGGCGCGATCGGTCAGGCTGACGCTCAGCGGGTAGCTGCCATCCATCAGCCCCTGCACCACCTCTGGCGGCAGATCAATCTGCCAGCTGCCGTCATTTTGTACCTGCCCCTGGTAGGTCTGGTCGCCAAAGGTCAGCACGACTGTCCCACCCACCTCGCTCAGCGAGGCGGTCCCGCTGACGCTCAGCGGCTGCAAACTTTCCGCCGTGTTCAGAATATCGTCACCGGCAATGGGAGCCAGCATCACGGTGGGGGCGGTCACATCGACCGTGACGGCGCGGGTTAACGAACCGGTATTCCCCACCCCATCGCTGACGCTGACGCGGATCGCTACGCTGCCTTCCGGCAGCGCCTGCAGCACTTCCGGCGGCACGCTAAGGCGCCAGTTACCCTGACCGTCGACCTGCGCCTGATACGTATTCTCCCCGAGCGTGATGCTGACCGATTGGCCTTCACCGACGACACCCGTCGTGCCGGAGAGGATCTGCGCCACGCCGCTTTCGGCCAGGCTGAGGAAGCCATCGTCAAACGGCAGGTCGAGCGTAGGCTGCAGCACCAGGGTGGTCAGCGTAAAGCCGGCGCTTCCTTTTGCGGCATTTCCCGCCAGATCGCTGACGCTGACCGACAGCTGATAGGTGCCGTCGACCAGACCGGCCAACACTCCGGCCGGCAGCTGTACGGACCAGTCGCCGTTTTCATTCACCGGTCCTGTGTACAACTCGCCGTTAAATTCGATGACCACCCCCTCCGTACCAGCCTGCGCCCCGTTGGTGCTGCCCGTGATCAACAGCGGCAGCTGCGACTCTTCGCCATTCACCACGCCATCGCCGCTGACCGGATCGATAATCAGCGTGGGGGCAATAGTATCCACCAGTACCGGCGCGTTCAGCGTATCGCTGTTACCCGCCGCGTCCCGCACCTGCACCACGATGGTGGCTTCGCCATCGGGTAGGCTACTCAACACGCCAGCAGGCAGAAGCACCTGCCAGAAACCATCGCCGTTGACCGTGCCGGTAAAGGTCTGACCGTTGAGGATAACGGTGACGCTCTGGCCGTCGCCCGTCACGCCGGTACTGCCGCTAAGGACCTGCTCAATGTCGCGCTCGGCAAGATTGAGAAGGCCATTAAAAAACGGCGTATCCAGCTGCGCAGCGGGCAGCGTATTGATCACCACGATCAGCGTGGTGCTGGCGCTGACCGGCCCGCTGTTGCCCTGTACGGTAGCGGTAATGGTCTGACTGCCATCGTTCAGCCCCAGCAGTGACGCGGACGGTACCTGCGTGCTCCAGCGTCCATCTGCCTGCACCTCAGCGCTCAGGGTTTGACCGTTAAATACGACGGTGACAATCTCCCCGGCCGCAACGTTGGCCGTGCTCCCGCTGAGGATCAGATCGGCTGCCGCTTCAGACGCATTCAGGTAGCCATCACCGCTGGTAATATCGATGGCCACCGCGCGGGGTGTGTTATCCACCGCAAAGGTTTTGTCTGCCGTTGCGACATTGCCCGCCAGGTCGCTGACGCTAACGTTAAAAGTGGCCTCGCCGTTTTGCAGCGCCTGCAGGGCCGCGGCCGGTACCGTCACGCGCCAGCTGCCGCTGTCCTGCACTACGCCGGTGTAACTTTGCTCGCCCAGCGTGACCGTCACCAGCTGCCCCGCGGAGACGTTCAGCGTCATACCGGTGAGCGGCTGATCGCTTTGTTGTTCGGCGCCATCCAGCACATTACCGCTGGTAAAGTCATCAACGCGCAGCTGCGGCAGGTTTGCCGCATCACCGATAATCGTCAAAGGCGTATCGGCTTTATTCATATTTCCCACCGCATTAGTGCCGGTGACCCGAACAGTATATTCATCATCCGGTAATGACCGCAGTACCTCCGGCGGTATCGTCACGCTTCAGCTCCCGTTTTCGCCGACGACAGTGGTAAAAACGGTGTTATCTAAGGACACGCTGATGGTTAAATTCGGTTCGCCCTTGCCGGTAATGACCAGAGGCTGTTGTTTTTCGTCGGCGTTAATAAACCCGTCGGAGACCGGATCGATAGACAGTGCAGGAGTTGACGTATTGACAGACAGCGGCGCTGAAATGGTGGCCTGGTTACCCGCCGCATTGATCACGCTTACGCTCACCGCCACCGGCCCCTCACCCAGAACATCCAGCGCAGGCAGAGGCACGCTGACCAACCACTCGCCCTGTTCATTGACCACGGTGGTGTAGGTTTTATCGCCCAGCATCAGGCTGACCCGATCGCCTGCACTGCCGGAACCTTTCACTTCCAGCGGCACAAATTTTTCCTGGAAGTTGATAACGCCGTCGCCGGCAATCGGCTGGACGGCAAAGACCGGCGGCGCGGTATCCACCACCAGCGGCGCATCCTGCTGCGTTATGTTGCCGGCAGCATCCCGGGCCACCACGCTCAGGGTGTAGCTGCCGTCCGCCAGCGCGTTCAGATCCGCCGCCGGTACGTCCAGCGTCCACTGACCGCCCTCCGCGACGGTGGCGGTGTAGGTTTTACCGTTCAGCGTGACGCTCACCTGGCTAGCGGTCTCGCCGGTGCCGCTCACCGTAAGCGGACGGCCCTGCTCGTTGGCGTTCAATATACCGTCGCCGGCAACCGCATTCAGCGTCAGGAGCGGGGCCTGCGTATCCACCGTCACCGACAGGGTCTGGCTGGCGCGGTTACCCGCCGCATCCTGCACCGCGACGGTGACCGGATAGGTTCCATCGCTGAGCGCCACCAGATCGCCGGCGGGGAGGGTCAGCGACCACTGGCCGTTATCGCCAACGGTGGCGGTATAAGTCTGATCGCCCAGCGTGACGGTTACCCGATCGCCCGCGCTGCCGCTGCCGCTAACCGCGAGCGGCGCGCCCTGCTCGGCGGCATTGATAATGCCGTCGCCGGCAATGGGATTGACAGTGAAATCGCTAGCGGTGGTGTCAACCCGCAGATTAACGTTTTGCTCGGTAGTGTTGCCGGCAGCATCCCGGGCCACCACGCTCAGAGAGTAGCTGCCGTCTGCCAGCGCGCTCAGATCCGCCGCCGGTACGTCCAGCGTCCACTGACCGCCCTCCGCGACGGTGGCGGTGTAGGTTTTACCGTTCAGCGTGACGCTCACCTGGCTAGCGGCCTCGCCGGTGCCGCTCACCGTAAGCGGACTGCCCTGCTCGTTGGCGTTCAATATACCGTCGCCGGCAACCGCATTCAGCGTCAGGAGCGGGGCCTGCGTATCCACCGTCACCGACAGGGTCTGGCTGGCGCGGTTACCCGCCGCATCCTGCACCGTGACGGTGACCGGATAGGTTCCATCGCTGAGCGCCGCCAGATCGCCGGCGGGGAGGGTCAGCGACCACTGGCCGTTATCGCCAACGGTGGCGGTATAAGTCTGATCGCCCAGCGTGACGGTTACCCGATCGCCCGCGCTGCCACTGCCGCTAACCGCGAGCGGCGCGCCCTGCTCGGCGGCGTTGATAATGCCGTCGCCGGCAATCGGCTGGACGGCAAAGACCGGCGGCGCGGTATCCACCACCAGCGGCGCATCCTGCTGCGTTATGTTGCCGGCAGCATCCCGGGCCACCACGCTCAGGGTGTAGCTGCCGTCCGCCAGCGCGCTCAGATCCGCCGCCGGTACGTCCAGCGTCCACTGGCCGCCCTCCGCGACGGTGGCGGTGTAGGTTTTGCCGTTCAGCGTGACGCTCACCTGGCTACCGGCCTCGCCGGTGCCGCTCACCGTGAGCGGACTGCCCTGTTCGGCTTCGCTCAGCACGCCATCAGCGGCAATCGGATTGACGCTCAGGCTTGGGGCCTGCGAATCCACAGTGACCACGGCGGGCGGCGTAAGGGTACTGCTGTTGCCCGCCGGATCGGTGACGGTGACGCCGATAGGCGTCGTGCCATCAGGCAGATTTTGCAGATCGCCCGCGGGCAGCGTGACGGACCAGTTGCCGTCATTATCAACGCTGCCGGTATACGACTGCTCGCCGACGGTGACTACCACCGTTTGCCCGGAACCTTTTACTCCGGTCGTTCCAGTCAGCGACTGGTCCTGCTGGCTTTCCCCGCTGTTGAGGATGCCGTCGCCGAACGGCGTATTCAGCGTCGCCTCAGGCAGCGTATTGATTATCACGATCAGCTGCCCGCTGGCGGTAACGGTCTGCCCGTTGCTGTCGGTCACGCGGGCCGTCAGCGTCTGGGTGCCATCGGCCAGACCGGTCAGCACCGCGGGCGGCAGGGTAGTTTGCCAGCGGCCATCGGCGCCGATCACCGCGGTAAAAGTCTGGCCGTTAAAGGTCAGGGTCACCGTACTGCCCGCGGCCACCCCCTGGGTCATACCGCTAACCACCACTCCTGAGCGCGCTTCCTGCGCGTTGAGGTATCCATCGCCGCTGAGCGGATTGAGGGTAATGCTGCCGGCGCCCGGATTGGCTGGATTACCGCCGTTATTATTGTCGTTGTTATCGCCGCCGCCGCCGCTGCTGGCCGCCACGGCAATACCGCCCAGGCCAAGCAGGCCAAGACCCGCTGCCGTCAGCGTGCTGCCGGAAATGTTGTTGTCGGCCAGTAGCAGAGGCTCGATGCCGCTCAGGGATTCATAGGTAGGCGTAAGGGGCGTGACCAGCGCCAGATCGCTGCCGTCGGCCACTGCCGGGAAAATCGCCTGTTCCGGTGGATGCTGCCCGTCATCGAACACCAGCTCACTGTGGTTCCCCTCCGGGTCATCAAAGAAGAACTGCTGATAGCGCACCACGCTGCCGTCGCGCATATGCAGGATCAAGTCATTACCCTGACGTTCAAACTCCACCACCATCGCGCGCGTGCCATTAATTTTAACGACGCTGGGTTCGGTTAACAGCACCGAACGCGATCCCCCCTCCTGGAATTGCGAGGTCAGCGTGCCGTTATTGCGAGAAATGATGTCGACGCGCCCTTGATTAAGCTGTGCCATGTAAGCCCCTTACACCCGTAGCCAGAGAGAAACACACGGCAGAAAGCTACAGATAATCTGCAGAATTCCAACAATGTGAAATGTGTGGATTCCGCGCGACGCGGAATGTTTTCACCCGGTGAGGCAAACCTGAATGACAAAAAAATCGGCATGAGCCTTGGCGACGGGCCTTTCTGGCCTCGTTTTAAGAAAGTTCTTAACAAGATATACGTAAAAAATTTTTCTAATGCATTGAGTAATCTTTACTGAATCAGTTAAATAATTTAATTGAAAATGTATGAATAGTTTATTTTTTGTGAAAAAAAAGAGGGCTCCGCATGGGCAGTTTAGGTTAAGTGACTGAAACTAATTTAAGAGTTTTTCCCTGCTGACTTAACGCACCACCGTCCCTGCCGGTGAGAAATCATCGCGGCCGCTGAGCGTGCGCAGAGAAAGATAACGAAACATTGTGATGAAACGTGATGGTGCTCCCCTTTCACCGCCATACCGGCCGTCCGATCCGTCCGCTATCCCGTTAGCGTCGCTCGCTGCGCATGCCTGACAGCAAGCCGTGTTAGGAGTGTTCTGGAAATGTGCGCCGCGGTCTGTTTTTGATTCACATCCGCCGCTGACTCCGATAAAAGAGGCTCACCGCCATTCTTATTCAGACTTATTCAGAATGGTCAGGTTTTGTGATAAAACAGTGAGTAAACGCACCTCAGCAGATAAAGGCATGCAAATCAACGTTACCGATCGCTTCACCTCCGCGCCGGCCCGGCAGATCGCGACCCGCGCGATTTTTTTTATCGCCGGTATGGGGATGTCCGCCTGGGCGCCGCTGGTGCCTTATGCCCGCGACCGCACCGAAGTGAATGATGCCTCGCTGGGCGCGCTGCTGCTGTTTCTCGGCGTCGGATCGCTACTGACCATGCCGATGACCGGCGCACTGGTGGCCCGCTACGGCTGTCGCCGGGTGATTGTCAGCAGCGTCATCACCCTGCTGGTGGCCCTGCCGCTGCTGGCCTGGCTGGCTACGCCGCTCACGCTGGCGCTGGCGCTGATGCTGTTTGGCGCCGCGCTTGGCCTGACCGATGTGGCGATGAACATTCAGGCCGTGGCGGTAGAAAAAGCCGCTGGCCGGCCAATGATGTCCGGCTTTCACGGGTTTTTCAGCCTGGGCGGCATCGCCGGCGCGGCGCTGGTAAGCACCTTGCTGTGGCTGGGCTTTACGCCGCTGACCGGTGTGCTGTCGGTGATGCTGATCATCGGGCTGCTCCTCGCCCTGAGCTGCACGCATCTGCTGAATGATAAACCGGCGCAGAGCGGCGATCCGCTGTTTGTGCTGCCGCGCGGATGGGTCCTGTTTCTCGGCCTGCTGACCTTTGTGCTGTTTCTCAGCGAGGGCGCGATCCTCGACTGGAGCGCGCTGTTCCTCAGCGAGCAGCGCCAGCTGGCTTCCACCGAGGCCGGGCTGGGCTATGCGCTGTTTTCCGTGACCATGACCGTGGGCCGCCTGACCGGCGATCGCGTGGTGGCCGCGCTTGGCCGCCCCCGCGTGCTGGCCGGCGGCAGCCTGCTGGCGGCGGTCGGTATGGCTCTGGCGGCGGGGGGTGACAGCGTCGCTTCCGCCCTGTTGGGCTTTATGCTGGTCGGCTTCGGCGCTGCAAACAGCGTACCGATTTTATTTACCGCGGCGGGCAACCAGCAGGCAATGCCGGCGAATCAGGCGATTGCGGCGATGACCACCGTCGGCTACACCGGTATACTGGCCGGTCCGGCGCTGATTGGCTTTATTTCGCACGCCGCTGGCTTGCAGGTGGCGTTCAGCCTGCTGGCCGCGTTACTTTTATTCGTTGCCGCCAGCGCGCGCAGCGTTACTCGTTAACTGCTAAACAGGCGATGATGTGTACAAGCTTCCTTTAACCTCAGGCAATGTGACGCGCTTCTTTCTGGTGTGCGCGCTGATGCTGGCGATCTTGCTGGGCCTGACGGTGCATTATGCGGTTAATGCCTGGCTGACCGAAAAGCGCTATGTGATGGCGGGCATTACGCACGCCATGCAGAAGCGCATTGATACCTGGCGCTTTGCCACCTGGCAGATCTACGAAAACGTTGCCGCTGCGCCTTCGGGCAGCGTCAGCAACAGCCTGCAGGAGACTCGCCTGCGGCCGGATGTCTATTATCTGGAAAAAAACCGCCGCAAAACCGAAGCGCTGATTTTTGGCTCCCACGATAGCAGTACGCTGGAGATGACCCAGCGCATCTCCGATTATCTGGATACCCTGTGGGGCGCCGAGAACAGCACCTGGTCGATGTATTTCCTTAACGGGATGGATAACAGCCTGATGCTGGTTTCCACCCTGCCGCTGAAAGATATGGCGGAGCGTTATAAGGAGAGCGCCATCAGCACCATCGTGGATGCCCGACGCAGCGAGATGCTGCAACAGGCCAACGCGCTGGATGAACGCGAGAGTTTCTCTCCCCTGCGGCGTTTTGCCTGGCAAAACGATCACTACTTTACCCTGCGGACAACCTTCAACCAGCCGGGCCACCTGGCGACCGTGCTGGCGTTCGACCTCCCGGTCAACGATCTGATCCCGCGGAATATGCCGCTGGAGAACTTCCAGCTGCGTCAGGATACCGCTTCTCCTGCGCAGGCGCGCAGCAGCGGTGATGAAGAGATCCGCAATACCCGCATTGCGCTGGCGAACCCTAACCTCGAGGTGATCGCCACCCTGAGCAACGCACCGCTGCAGCTGGTGTACCGCGTGCCGCTATCCAGTCTGGTGCTGGATACCCTGCGTAATCTGAGCTGGCCGCTGATCAGCTGGCTGGCGCTGCTGCTGCTGGGTTGCATCGGTCTGCTGCTGCTGCGCCGGCAGTCGCTGCGCCCCAGCGAGAATCAGAGCGCCGAACTGGACACGCTGCGGCTGCTCAACGAGGAGATCGTTGCCAGCCTGCCGGTGGGGTTGCTGGTGTATGACTTTGCCACTAACCGCACGCTGGTAAGTAATAAGATTGCCGAGCATCTGCTGCCGCACCTCAACCTGCAGAAGATCATTAACCTGTCCGATCAGCACCAGGGCATTTTACAGGCGACGGTGAATAATGAAGTGTATGAAATTCGCCACAGCCGCAGCACGGTATTTCCACATACCCAGCTGTTTGTGATTCGCGATCAGGATCGCGAACTGCTGGTGAACAAAAAATTGCAAAAGGCGCAGCAGATCCTGGATCGTAGCCACCAGACCCGGCAGCTGCTGCTGCAAAACCTGGGTCAGGCGCTGGCGCAGCCTGTGCGCGAGCTGACCCGCAGCTTGCAGGCGGGCGGAGCCAATGATGGCCAGCTGGAGCAGGCGCAGAGCGTGGCACGACTGGTCGATGACATCGTACTGCTGAATCAGCTGGAGACCCACGACTGGGTACCGGCCCCCGGACACTTCCTGCTGCAGGAGATCCTGAATCAGCAGGTGCGTGACATCCTGCCGCTGATGCGGCGAAAAGGTTTAACGCTGATGGTCAGTAGCGCGCTCCCAAGTGATGAGCCGCGCCTGGGCGATCCGCGCGCGGTGGCTAAACTGATCGGTTCCCTGCTGCACTACGCTATCACCACCACCACTTGGGGCAAAGTGTCGCTCACGGCGACGGCAAACGATGCGCAGCCGGATCGCGTGCAGATAGAGATTATCGATACCGGCGCCGGCCTGCGACGTGAAGAGATAGCCAATAGCGAGTTCCCGTTCCTCGGTGATACACAGGCTGACCGTTATGGCCAGGCTTCCGGCCTGACGTTTTTCCTCTGCAAGCAGCTCTGTAAACAGCTGGGCGGCCAGCTGGATATTTACGCCCGCGACGAGATAGGCACCCGCTACGCTTTGTCACTGCCGCTGCCGGTTGAAGCCAGGGCGGAGCGGGAAGATGAACCGCTGCTGGCCGACGTGACCATACTGATGGATATCACCGTGGATGACGTGCGGAAAATGGTTACCCAGCGTCTGGAAAGCTGGGGCGCGCAGTGCGTGAGCGCCGACGAACGCGCCGTCAGCCAGGCTCCGCAGTACGACCTGACCGTCACCGACGATCCTGACCGCCTGACACCCTGGTCGCTGCTGGTGTGTGATGACGAGGACGGGTTCCGGACAATCAGCGACAATCAGTACCGGGTGAATTTCAACCTGAGCGATGCGCTGCAGGACGCCATCCTGGCGCTGATTGAACAGCAATTATCGCAAGACATGCTGGAGGCGCCACAGGGTGACGCCAATAGCCCGACGTCGCTGCTGGCCGGCGGCTATTTTCAACTGTTTGTTGACACAGTACCGGACGATGTGAAGAGATTGTATACTGAACTGGCGAGCGGTGATTATCCCTCGCTTGCTCAGACTGCGCATCGCCTGAAAGGGGTGTTTGCCATGTTAAATCTGGTGCCTGGCAAGCAGTTGTGTGAAACGTTAGAACTGCACATCAACGCCTGTGACAATGTAAACATCCAGTCTATTACCAGTGAAATTGACATCTACGTCAACCAGCTGATGCAGCAAGGTAACCAATAATATGAATAACTTAAATGTAATTATTGCCGATGATCATCCGATTGTGCTGTTTGGCATTCGTAAGTCACTTGAGCAAATTGAATGGGTCAACGTGGTCGGTGAATTCGAAGACTCCACCGCGTTAATTAACAGCCTCGCCAAACTGGATGCCAACGTTCTGATTACCGATCTCTCGATGCCAGGCGAGAAATACGGCGATGGCATCACGCTGATCAAATACATTAAGCGCCACTATCCGGACCTGTCGATCATTGTGCTGACCATGAACAATAATCCGGCGATCCTCAGCGCCGTGCTGGATCTGGATATTGAAGGCATCGTGCTGAAACAGGGGGCGCCAACCGACCTGCCGAAAGCGCTGGCCGCGCTGCAGAAAGGCAAAAAGTATACGCCGGAAAGCGTGGCAAAACTGCTGGAAAAAATCAGCGCCGGCGGCTACGGCGACAAGCGACTGTCGCCGAAGGAGAGCGAAGTATTGCGCCTGTTTGCCGAAGGCTTCCTGGTGACGGAAATCGCCAAGAAGCTGAATCGCAGCATCAAAACCATCAGTAGCCAGAAGAAGTCGGCGATGATGAAGCTGGGCGTGGATAACGATATCGCCCTGCTGAACTACCTCTCGTCGGTGAGCATGAGCTCGGTTGCCGACAAGGAGTAAGCCGCCGCCCGGGTATGGCGATCCCTCGCCATACCCGCCTCAGACCGGACGCGCTTTGCGTACCCGCTCAGCGTAAAAGGCCAGCGTTTGCCGCAGCTGATCGAGGGTGACCGGTTTCGACAGACAATTATCCATGCCCGCCTCCATACAGCGCTGCTTCTCTTCCGCCAGCGCGTTTGCGGTGACCCCGATCACCGGGAACGTCTGGCCTAACTGACGCAGACGCTGCGTGAGACGATACCCGTCCATATTCGGCATATTGACGTCGCTCAGCACAATGTCGATCGCGCTGCGGCTCAGTACGTTCAGCGCGTCGACACCGTCCTGGGCGGTTTTCACCCGATAGCCCAGCGAACCCAACTGGTCGGAGAGCAGCATGCGGTTGATCGGATGATCGTCGACCACCAGCACGGTGATATCATCATTGTCGACCTGCGCCACCGCCGAGGGCGACGGCAGCGCATTGGCCATTTCTGGCAGGTCCACCGCCACGCGCCAGATGCGGCCCAGCAGCAGCGGCAGTTCATGCGGCGTCGCGGTGCTGTGCAGCCACAGCCCCCCGCCCTGCTCCTGCGGCGCTTCGCGGTGCAGGCCGTCAAAGCGGATCACCGCCCGTACCGGAGTGCTCGGCGTCCAGGACGCATCGCCGATCACAATGTCATCCTCCTCCGGACGATCGCCGGCCGCCAGGGGGCTGACCTGCAAACCGTGATGCTGCAGCAGCCGGCGAAGAAAATCCGCCAGCGCGCTGTTGCGCAGGGCCAGCCAGCAGCGCTTCTGTTCCAGCCCCTCCAACTGCGCGGGGGGAAGCGGTTGGCTGTTGTACATCGGGATACGCACAATAAACTGGCTGCCCATGCCCGGCTCCGAATCGACTTCGATATCGCCATCCATCATGGTGATCAGCTTTTCACAAATCGCCAGCCCCAGCCCGGTGCCCTGAAAGTTGCGCTGCACCCCGGTCCCCACCTGGAAGAAGGGATCGAACAGCCGGGTCAGCTCTTTCGCCGGGATGCCGACCCCGGTGTCGCGTACGCAGAACACCAGATAGCCCTCTTTAACCCGGGCGTGCAGAATAATGCAGCCGGTGTGGGTGAACTTAATGGCGTTGTTCAGCAGATTGGAAATCACCTGCTGCAGGCGCATCGGATCGCCTTCCAGCGACAGCGGCACTGCGTTTTCAATCAGGCAGTACAGGGTCAGCCGCTTCTTCACCACCAGCGACAGGTAGTTGGCGGTGATGTGGGTCAGCATTTCGCGCGGAGAGAACGCACGGGGCTCAATCTGCAGCTGTTCAGATTCAATTTTCGAGAAGTCGAGGATATCGCTGATGATCTTCAGCAGCAGGCTGGAGGAGTTGTTCATCGCGGTGACCAACGACTCCACCCCCGGCGGCATCTCGCGGGTTTGCAGCAGATCGAGGTTGCCAATGATGCCGTACAGCGGCGTGCGTAGTTCGTGGCTGACCGTAGCCAGAAACATCGACTTCGACTGGCTGGCCTGCTCGGCGGCCTGGGCCATCTCCTGCAGCGACTCCTCCATTTTTACGCGGGCGCTGACGTCCACCAGCACGCAGATTGCCACATTTTCATTGCGGTAGCGCGAGTGGACAAAGCTTATCTGCAGGTTGGTATTGCTGCCGGTCAGTACGTCGACAAAATTAACCTGCTGGCCACCGATGATTTCGGTTAGCCGCTGGCGATCCTCCTGGCTGAGCAGGGTGAGATAATTGTGCGCCAGCTCGTTACTGAGAATATTACTGCCATCGCTGGTGCGCAGAATAGAGATACCGACCGGCGCGGAAGCGACGATTTTGCGGTTGAACTGCTCATGCTCTTCCAGCCGGTGGGCATTCTCTTCCGCCGGTAAAAACATCCGCCGCTCAAACAGCCACGCCAGCGAAAACAGCACCACACCGCTGACCAGATTGAGCAGCAGCGCGTTGAGGATCAGTATCTTGAGCTGGTCAAGCAGCACGCGGGTCGGCAGCGTATACACGACGCTGAGCGAGGTGGGCGCCAGCTGGCGTTTCATCACCAGCTGCTGATAGTTATCGACATAGCCGAACCAGGGATTCTCGTCTGGCAGCCCGTCGGTCCAGGGGGCCGGTCCGCGGCTGAGCAGCGTATTGCCGTCGTCGTCAATCAGCGAGACGCTCACCGGCAGGCTGCTGGCACTGAGAAACGCCTCCAGCCGGAGCGGTTGTTCAACCCCCAGCAGCGCGGCCAGCTTTCCGGCGACCCACACCGGCGTCAGCTGGGTTAAACTGCCGCTGCCGGGCTGATTATCGGCCACCACCCACCACTGACTGCGATTGCGCTGCTCTTCGCTGCCGTTGCGGAAAGTCAGCAGATGTTCATGCAGCGCGCTGAGCGCGCTGTCGCGATCCGCCACCGAGCCGCTGAGGTTAAAGTCAGTCATGCACTGGCTATCGCCGCCGATAAAGAATACCCGGCTGATCGCCCGCTCAGCGGAGACATTGTTTTTCCACCAGCGGATAAACGTGTTGAGGGAGGCGAGCGCGCTGCGCCAGCCGTGGCTCATCGCCGTACAGTCGGCCTCGTCAAACAGCGGGGTCAGCGGCGGCGTGGCGGATGGTGCGACCGGGGTGCGCACCGCCGCGCCGTCAGCGCCGCCGGTCAGCCGCTTTTCCGCCATGAACTTCAGTTCGCGCGTGACGTCGGCCGCGTGGCGTACATACCACTGCGCCTGATCGACGCTGGCATTGAATTCCTGCCGCACCTGCGATTCGCGTTCGTGCAGCACGTTAATAATGTAAAAGGTGGTGAGCAAGGCGCCCAGCGTCCACAGCATCAGCGCCAGCGCCCGAAACAGGTATCGCGAGATGCGCAGCGTGGTGCGAAACGATACGAGGTATTTCACGTCAGATCCCGCCGTCTTCTTCTTCGCCGGATAGAAAAAGGGCGGGAGTGCTCCCGCCCATGTGCTTCAGCCTGAGGGATCAGGCGTCGTCGTCTTCCGGCGCCTCATCGTCGCTGTCCACTTCAGGGGCAATATCATCCTCCCCCTCCGCCACGCTACCGTCAATAGCGTCCAGCTCCTCTTCGGCGACCGGCTCGGCGACCCGCTGCAGGCCAACCACGTTTTCCTCTTCCGCGGTGCGGATCAGAATCACCCCCTGGGTGTTGCGGCCCACCACGCTCACTTCTGAGACGCGGGTACGCACCAGCGTGCCGGCATCGGTGATCATCATGATCTGATCGCTGTCGACCACCTGTACCGCGCCAATAACCGGGCCGTTTCGCTCGGTCACCTTGATGGAGATGACCCCCTGGGTGGCACGTGATTTGGTCGGATACTCACTGTTGGCGGTCCGCTTGCCATAGCCGTTTTGCGTGACGGTGAGGATCGCCCCCTCGTCGCGCGGCACGATCAGGGACACCACGCGATCGTGCTCGGCGAGGCGAATACCGCGCACGCCGGAAGCGGTCCGGCCCATGGCGCGCACGGCTTGCTCGCTGAAGCGCACCACTTTACCGGCAGCGGAGAACAGCATTGCCTCATCCTGGCCGTTGGTCAGCGCCACGCCGATCAGCTCGTCGTCATCGCGCAGGTTCACCGCGATGATCCCGGCGCTGCGCGGACGGCTGAACTCCTTCAACGCCGTTTTCTTCACCGTGCCGTTGGCCGTGGCCATAAAGATATTCCAGCCGTCGGCATAGTCGCGCACCGGCAGAATGGCGGTGATGCGCTCGTTGGCCTCCAGCGGCAACAGGTTAACGATCGGACGCCCGCGCGCACCGCGGCTGGCTTCCGGCAGTTGGTAAACCTTCATCCAGTACAGCCGGCCGCGGCTGGAGAAACAGAGGATGGTGTCGTGAGTGTTAGCCACCAGCAGGCGATCGATAAAGTCCTCTTCCTTGATGCGCGCGGCCGATTTGCCTTTGCCGCCGCGACGCTGGGCTTCATAGTCGGTCAGCGGCTGATACTTGACGTAACCCTGGTGCGAGAGGGTCACCACCACGTCTTCCTGGTTGATCAAATCTTCGATATTGATGTCGGCGCTGTTGGCGGTTATCTCGGTGCGGCGGGCATCGCCAAACTGATCGCGCATCGCCTCCAGCTCCTCGCGGATCACTTCCAACAGACGTTCGGCGCTTTCCAGAATGCGAATCAGCTCTGCAATCTGGTCCAGCAGCGCTTTGTACTCCTCGAGCAGCTTTTCATGCTCAAGACCGGTTAGCTTCTGCAGACGTAAATCCAGGATCGCCTGCGCCTGCTGCTCGGTGAGGTAATATTTCCCGTCGCGAATACCAAATTCCGCGTCCAGCCACTCCGGACGGGCGGCATCGTCACCGGCGCGCGCCAGCATGGCGGAAACGTGGCCCAGATCCCAGGCGGCGGCGATCAGCGCGCTTTTCGCTTCGGCCGGGGTCGGCGCGCGGCGAATCAGCTCAATGATCGGATCGATGTTGGCCAGCGCAATCGCCAGCCCCTCAAGAATATGGGCCCGATCGCGTGCTTTGCGCAGTTCAAAAATGGTCCGGCGGGTCACCACTTCGCGGCGGTGACGAACAAAGGCTTCCAGAATCTCTTTCAGCGTCAGGATTTTCGGCTGGCCCTGATGCAGCGCCACCATATTGATCCCGAAAGAGGTCTGCAGCTGGGTCAGGGAGTAGAGGTTGTTCAGCACCACTTCTCCCACCGCATCGCGTTTGATCTCAATCACGATGCGCATGCCGTCTTTGTCAGATTCATCACGCAGGGCACTGATGCCCTCCACGCGCTTCTCTTTCACCAGCTCAGCAATCTTTTCAATCAGGCGCGCTTTGTTCACCTGATAAGGAATTTCATGCACGATGATCGTTTCGCGGCCGGATTTGGCATCCACTTCCACTTCGGCGCGGGCGCGAATATAGACCTTTCCGCGGCCGGTGCGATAGGCCTCTTCAATGCCGCGACGGCCGTTAATGATTGCCGCCGTCGGAAAGTCCGGCCCCGGAATGTGCTCCATCAGCCCTTCGACGCTGATGTTTTCATCGTCGATATAGGCGAGGCAGCCGTTGATCACTTCGGTCAGGTTGTGCGGGGGAATGTTGGTCGCCATCCCCACGGCAATACCGGACGAACCGTTGATCAGCAGGTTAGGGATTTTGGTCGGCATGACTTCCGGGATCTGCTCGGTGCCGTCATAGTTCGGCACAAAATCCACGGTCTCTTTTTCCAGATCCGCCTGCAGCTCATGGGCAATTTTGGCCATGCGCACTTCGGTGTAACGCATCGCAGCGGCGGAGTCACCGTCAATGGAACCGAAGTTACCCTGACCGTCGACCAGCATGTAACGCAGTGAGAAAGGCTGGGCCATACGCACGATGGTGTCGTAGACGGCAGAATCCCCGTGCGGGTGATATTTACCGATCACGTCACCAACCACGCGGGCGGATTTTTTATACGGCTTGTTCCAGTCGTTGCCCAGTACGTTCATCGCGTACAGCACGCGGCGGTGTACGGGTTTCAGTCCATCGCGGACATCCGGCAGTGCTCGGCCAACGATGACCGACATGGCATAATCAAGGTAAGAGTTCTTCAGCTCTTCCTCGATATTGACCGGTGTGATTTCTCTGGCAAGGTCGCTCATGGAGCCGTTATCCCTCTACAATATTCCCGGATTCAAAGGTGCGAAAGTATATCACACCGGCAGGCGCGAGGGGAAAGTAAAGCAGCCTGGCGTGCGGGGTTTTTCATCCGTTTGCCGCGGGCCGCAGGCGAAGGCGACGCCCCCGGCCCGCATGGGTTATACTGCTGCCCATACACGCTAATCTGCTGGAGTATCAGGATAATGAGTTCCCCCTCAACGGAAAGCGGTCACAATGTTGACCATCAGGAAATTGCCAAGTTTGAAGCGGTGGCCTCACGCTGGTGGGATACCGAAGGCGAATTTAAGCCGCTGCATCGCATCAACCCGCTGCGCCTGAACTGGATTGCGCAGCACGCCGGCGGACTGTTTGGTAAGAAAGTGCTGGATGTCGGCTGCGGCGGTGGGATCCTGGCGGAGAGTATGGCCCGCGAAGGCGCGGTGGTGACCGGACTGGATATGGGCGCCGAGCCGCTTCAGGTCGCGCGTCTGCACGCCCGGGAGAGCGGCGTTGACATCGAATACGTGCAGCGCACCGTGGAAGAACACGCCGACGCCTGGGCCGGCCAGTATGACGTGGTGACCTGCATGGAAATGCTCGAACACGTACCGGATCCCCGTTCGGTGGTGGCCGCCTGCGCCCGGCTGGTGAAACCCGGTGGCGAGGTGTTTTTCTCCACCCTTAACCGCAACGCCAAGTCGTGGCTGATGGCGATTGTCGGCGCCGAATACATTTTGCGCATGGTGCCGCGCGGCACCCACGATATTAAAAAGTTTATTCAGCCGGCCGAGCTGCTGAGTTGGGTAGAGGAGGCCGGTCTGCGCGAGCGCCGGATAATCGGCCTGCACTATAATCCGCTCACCAACCGCTTCAAGCTCGCCCCGGGCGTCGACGTCAACTACATGGTACACACGCACCGCGAGGCGTGATCCTTTTCGCTCTCGCCGCCGGCGGGAGCCCCCTCGCTATGGCGAGGCGTCGGCCATGCCTGTTTTCGCTCCCGCCCCGCCGGCGCGCACATTTCCCGCTGCCGCGATGTGCCAACAGTGATAACAATTTGATCTGAGAATGTGCAAAATTCGTTGCCACGTTAACGCGCTGACGCAGGGGTGATGACACGCAATGACGGCGCGCCCGTGCCCCCTGAATACTAATCATGCGCTTAATCAAATTTCGAAAAAAAAGTGCAGATGGATTGACAGCGGGTGCAGGCCTTATGGAATGGGGATCCAGGATTATCGCCACCCTACCACTCCCATTTTTTTGTGAAAATCAACTCTTGTGATGCACAGAATGCTGGCTAGAATACTCCCTCATATAGTTGTTCAAACTTCCCGCACCCCCAATATATAGTGTTTATCCACAGAGTTACTCACAATGAGTACCCTGTGCATAAATGGGGGATAGTTTTGTATTTCACGGACAGGTAAAACGCGACATGAATCAGAGTCTGCTTGTAACCAAACGCGATGGCCGCACCGAGCGCATCAATCTCGACAAAATTCACCGCGTGCTCGACTGGGCGGCAGAGGGCCTGCACAACGTCTCCGTTTCACAGGTAGAACTGCGTTCGCACATCCAGTTTTACGACGGCATTAAGACCTCCGATATCCATGAAACGATCATCAAGGCCGCCGCCGATCTGATCTCGCGTGATGCGCCAGATTACCAATACCTGGCCGCACGCCTCGCCGTGTTTCACCTGCGTAAAAAAGCCTACGGCCAGTTTGAACCCCCGGCGCTGTTTGCGCACGTAAAACGGATGGTCGATCTCGGCAAGTATGATCCACACCTGCTGACCGACTATAGTGAAGAAGAGTTTGCGCTGATGGACGGCTTTCTTGACCACTGGCGTGATATGAACTTCTCCTACGCCGCAGTGAAGCAGCTGGAAGGCAAATATCTGGTGCAGAACCGCGTCACCGGCGATATCTATGAGAGCGCGCAGTTCCTGTATATCCTGGTCGCCGCCTGCCTGTTCTCCGGCTACCCGCGCGAGACGCGCCTTGACTACATTAAGCGCTTCTACGACGCCATCTCGACCTTTAAAATTTCGCTGCCGACGCCGATCATGTCCGGCGTCCGTACCCCAACCCGCCAGTTCAGCTCCTGCGTGCTGATCGAATGTGGCGATAGCCTGGATTCCATTAACGCCACCTCCAGCGCGATTGTGAAGTACGTTTCCCAGCGCGCCGGTATCGGCATTAACGCCGGACGCATTCGCGCGCTGGGCAGCCCGATCCGCGGCGGTGAAGCGTTTCACACCGGCTGTATTCCGTTCTATAAACACTTCCAGACGGCGGTGAAGTCCTGTTCACAGGGTGGCGTACGCGGCGGCGCTGCGACGCTGTTCTATCCGATGTGGCATCTGGAAGTCGAAAGCCTGCTGGTGCTGAAAAATAACCGCGGCGTAGAGGGCAACCGCGTGCGCCACATGGACTACGGCGTGCAGCTGAACAAACTGATGTATCAGCGCCTGCTGAAAGGGGAAGATATTACCCTGTTCAGCCCCTCTGACGTGCCCGGGCTGTATGACGCTTTCTTTGCCGATCAAGACGAATTTGAGCGCCTGTACACGCAGTATGAGCAGGACAGCAGCATCCGTAAGCAGCGTGTGAAAGCGGTCGATTTGTTCTCCCTGATGATGCAGGAACGCGCCTCGACCGGCCGGATTTACATCCAGAACGTCGACCACTGCAACACCCACAGCCCGTTTGACGCCCGCATTGCACCGGTTCGCCAGTCTAACCTGTGTCTGGAAATTGCGCTGCCGACCAAACCGCTGGAAGACGTCAACGATGAGAACGGCGAAATCGCGCTCTGTACCCTGTCCGCCTTCAACCTCGGGGCGATTGACAGCCTCGACGATCTGGAAGAGCTGGCGGTGCTGGCGGTACGCGCGCTGGATGCGCTGCTCGACTATCAGGATTACCCGATCCCGGCCGCCCAGCGCGGCGCGATGGGCCGGCGTACCCTCGGAATTGGCGTGATCAACTTTGCCTACTACCTGGCGAAGCACGGCGTGCGCTACTCCGACGGCAGCGCCAATAACCTGACCCATAAAACGTTTGAAGCCATCCAGTACTATCTGCTGAAGGCCTCCAACGAGCTGGCGAAAGAGCAAGGCGCCTGCCCGTGGTTTAGCGAAACCACCTACGCGCAGGGCGTCATGCCGATCGACACCTACAAGAAAGACCTGGATGCGATTTGCAATGAGCCACTGCATCTCGACTGGGACGCGCTGCGCGAGCAGATCAAAACGCACGGCCTGCGCAACTCTACGCTCTCGGCGCTGATGCCGTCTGAGACTTCGTCGCAGATCTCAAATGCCACTAACGGCATTGAGCCGCCGCGTGGACACATCAGCATTAAAGCCTCCAAAGACGGCATTCTGCGTCAGGTGGTGCCGGAGTATGAGCGCCTGAAAGATCAGTATGAGCTGCTGTGGGATATGCCGAACAACGATGGCTATCTGCAGCTGGTTGGCCTAATGCAGAAGTTTATCGACCAGGCCATCTCGTCGAACACCAACTACGATCCGACGCGGTTCCCGAACGGTAAGGTGCCGATGAAGCAGCTGCTGAAAGATCTGCTGACGGCGTATAAGTTTGGGGTGAAAACTCTCTATTACCAAAACACCCGCGATGGTGCGGAAGATGCGCAGGATGACCTGGCACCCTCCATCCAGGACGACGGCTGCGAAAGCGGCGCGTGCAAAATCTGATCGCGCCGACGGGCCGGTGCACACCGGCCCTGCTCCGTTGCGCGTAACGACCTACTTTGGATTTGAATCATGGCCTATACCACTTTTTCACAGAACAAAAACGATCAGCTGAGCGAGCCGATGTTTTTCGGCCAGCCGGTGAACGTTGCCCGCTATGACCAGCAGAAATACGATATTTTTGAAAAGCTGATCGAGAAACAGCTCTCCTTTTTCTGGCGTCCGGAAGAGGTCGACGTCTCGCGCGATCGCATCGACTACCAGGCTCTGCCGGATCATGAAAAACACATTTTTATCAGCAATCTGAAATACCAGACCCTGCTGGACTCGATCCAGGGACGCAGCCCGAACGTGGCGCTACTGCCGCTGATCTCCATTCCGGAGCTGGAAACCTGGGTTGAAACCTGGGCGTTTTCCGAAACGATCCACTCGCGCTCATACACCCACATTATCCGCAACATCGTTAACGATCCGGCGCTGGTGTTTGATGACATCGTCACCAATGAGCAGATTCTGTCGCGGGCGAAAGACATTTCCGGCTATTACGACGATCTGATTGAGATGACCAACTACTGGCATCTGCTGGGCGAAGGTCAGCACCAGGTGAACGGCAAAACCGTGACCGTCAGCCTGCGTGCACTGAAAAAGCAGCTCTATCTGTGCCTGATGAGCGTCAACGCGCTGGAAGCAATTCGTTTCTACGTCAGCTTCGCCTGCTCCTTTGCCTTCGCCGAACGCGAGCTGATGGAGGGCAATGCCAAAATTATCCGCCTGATCGCCCGTGATGAAGCGCTGCACCTGACCGGCACCCAGCATATGCTGAATCTGCTGCGCAGCGGCACCGACGATCCGGAAATGGCCGACATTGCCGAAGAGTGTCGCCAGCAGTGCTATGACCTGTTTGTGCTGGCGGCGGAGCAGGAAAAAGAGTGGGCCGAATACCTGTTCAGCGGCGGCTCCATGATCGGTCTGAACAAAGATATTCTCTGCCAATATATCGAGTACATCACCAATATCCGTATGCAGGCGGTGGGGTTGGATCTGCCGTTTAAAACCCGATCTAACCCGATTCCGTGGATCAACAGCTGGCTGGTATCAGACAATGTGCAGGTGGCGCCGCAGGAAGTGGAAGTCAGCTCCTATCTGGTCGGGCAGATCGACTCTTCCGTCGACGCCGACGATCTGAGCGATTTTCAACTGTAAGCCATGGCCGCCACCATCATTCTGCGCGCCTCCGGTGCGCAGCTGGAGTGCCGTGAAGAGCATCCCAGCCTGTTAGACGCGCTGGAGTCGCACAATGTGCGCGTGGAATATCAGTGTCGGGAAGGCTACTGCGGCTCCTGCCGCACCCGATTGCTAAAGGGCCAGGTATGCTACCAGGCCCAGCCGTTGGCGTTTATTCAACAGGGCGAGATTTTGCCCTGCTGCTGCCAGCCCGACGGTGATATCGAAATCGAGCTGTAGCTGACGCCGCACCGGCGGCGTCAGCTGCGCAGCGTCTCCAGCACGTCAACCCAGCCTTCGCCAGCGCCCGGATCCATCTGCAATAGCCAGCGCCGCAGCAGGTTCATCGCCAGCATCGCCGCCGTTTCCTGCTGAATGCGCCGGCTGTGCTGCTGTACCGGCAGCCTGACCCGCAGCGCCCAGCCGCCCTCCGGCGTATGCAGCGCCAGCGCCAGCACGCCTGCGTCATCCAGCGTCCCAATGCTCAGCGCCAGCGCCGCGCCGCTGGCCGCCGTGCGCGCCGCCAGCGCGCGCAGCGAGACCGGCCCTTCCGCCAGCACTTCGCCGCGTTCCAGCGCGACCGCGCCGCTCGCCAGCTGCCACTGCAGCAGACCGGCGGTGAACTGTTCACTGACCCGCAGGCGCAATCCGCGCGCATCCAGCAGCCGGGCCAGGCGGGCCGGCAGCCCGACAGTACCCTCAAAGATCAGGCTCTCACCGGCGATGTCACGCACCTGTTGGAACAGGGCTTCCATGCGCGGGCGCTGCGATGCCGGGCCGGTGAGCTTCAGCTCAATGATCGGCATTGAGGAGCGGTAACCCAGCACCACGCCGTCCGGCAGCGCGAGGCGATCCAGCTCGCTGGCCAGATCGCTTTCGCCGCGGCCAAAGGTGGTCAGCCGCAGGCACAGTGGCGGATCGCCCAGCGTGTAGTGCTGCTGCAGGCGCGGAATAATCTCGTCCGTGACCATCTTTTTGAACTCGCTGGGCACGCCGGGCGTAAAGAACAGCCAGCAGCGGTTCAGCCGCAGGGCAAAACCACAGGCGGTGCCCACTGGGTTGTTGATCATCTCCGCTCCCTGTGGGATCTCCGCCTGCTTGCGGTTGCTGGCCGCCATCGCCCTACCGCGGCGGGCAAACCACGCCTCCATTTCTGCCAGCCAGCCCGCGTGGAGTTCCAGCGGTACGCCCGCCGCCTGCGCCGCCGCCTGTGCGCTCAGATCATCGCTGGTCGGACCGAGGCCGCCGTTAACGATCAGCACATCTGCCTGCTGGCTACGGTCAATCAGCGCCGCTACGAGGTCCGGTAGCGCATCGCCAACCGTGGTGCGGCTGCGCATTGGTAAGCCGCGTTCAAACAGCGTATCCGCCAGCCACGCGGCGTTGGTATCCACAATCTGGCCGTGCAGCACTTCGTCGCCGGTCGCCAGCATTTCCACTCTGATCATGTGTCTCTCCCGGTTATTGCCTGCGGCCACTTTAAAAACCTCACCGGCAGAAGACAACCACTTCTGCCGCTTCCGCCGACGCCGGCCCATCGTGCGGCCCGGCGTGCAAAAAAAAACGGCGCCCACAGGGCGCCGTAACGTGTCGGGCCGCGCCACTCAGCGGCGTAACAGTAAGCCAAATACGAGGCCAATAGCGGCACCGATACCCACCCCCTGCCACGGTTTATCGTGGACGTAATCGTCGGCGCGGGTCACCGCCTGGCGAGCGCGGTAATAGGTGCTGTCTGAGGCGTGGCTGACGCGGGATTTCACGTCGTTCAACGCCGCCTCCGCGCGGGCCTTCAGCTCCAGATACTTCTGATCGGCAGGATCGCCGGAAGACTTCAACACTTCTTCGAGGGTGTCGGTCAACAGCGTAATATCGTCATCCAGCGTGTTCTCGATCGGTTTAGCCATTTCTTCCTCCATGGTGTTATCGACTTCAGGTCACATTTACTATAGACCCTCTCACCGCGAACGGCGGAAATACCTGGGATTATTCGATTAATCTGATAAATTGCGGTGAGCTGAATTTTTAGAAAAACGGGCTGTCGTACCCTGTTCAGCTGGCTCAACAGCCTTACCATTCTGATCACCTGGGGAACGTATTTCTGGTATGAATCGAAGACTGTTTATGAAAGCATCCGTGGCCTGTGCGGCCGTTAGTAGCCTCTCCGGATTCTCCGCACTCTTCTCGCGCTATGCGCTGGCAGAGACCACCATCGCCGACGGGCGGGCCCGCGCCTTTGACTACGATGTGCTGCGTAACATGGCCGCAGACCTCGCCCGACAGCCCTGGAGCGGCGCACCGGGTCCGCTACCGGACACGCTGGCGACGCTCACGCCACAGGCTTACAACGCCATTCAGTACGACGCCAACCACTCGCTGTGGAACGGCAACGGCCCGGATCGCCAGCTGGATGCGCAGTTTTTCCACGTGGGTATGGGCTTTAAGCGCCGGATCCGCATGTTTGCGGTGGATGCCGCCAGCCGCGAGGCCCGCGAGGTGCACTACCGTCCCGAGCTGTTTAATTATCAGAAAACCGCGGTCGACGTGAAGCAGCTGGAAGGCAAAAACGATCTCGGCTTTGCCGGCTTTCGCGTCTTTAAGCGACCGGAGCTGGCGCGCCGCGACATTGTCTCCTTCCTCGGCGCCAGCTATTTCCGCGCGGTGGACGATACCTGGCAATATGGCCTGTCGGCCCGCGGGGTGGCCGTCAACACCTTCACCAACGGCCAGGAGGAGTTTCCGGACTTTACCGCCTTCTGGTTTGAAACGCCCGCGGCCGGTGACACCACCTTTGTGGTCTACGCCCTGCTGGACGGCCCCAGCGTCACCGGCGCCTTTAAATTCACCATCGATTGCGAAGCGCAGCGAGTGGTGATGGCAATCGACAATCACCTGTTTGCCCGCAAAGACATTGCGCAGCTGGGCATCGCACCGATGACCAGTATGTTCAGCTGCGGCACCAACGAGCGCCGGATGTGCGATACCATCCATCCGCAGATTCATGACTCCGACCGGCTGGCGATGTGGACCGGCAGCGGCGAGTGGATTTGCCGCCCGCTGAATAACCCGCAAAAGCTGCAGTTCAATGCCTATCAGGATAATAATCCGCGCGGATTCGGGCTGTTGCAGCTCGATCACAACTTTGACACCTATCAGGATGTGATGGGCTGGTACGATAAACGCCCCAGCCTGTGGGTCGAACCGCAGGGCAAATGGGGCAAAGGCGCTATCAATTTGATGGAGATCCCCACCACCGGCGAAACGCTGGACAATATCGTCTGCTTCTGGCAGCCGGACGAGCCGATCAAGGCCGGTAGCGATCACCACTTTGCCTATACGCTCTACTGGAGCGCCCTGCCGCCGGTGCAAAGCCAGCTGGCGCGGGTGAAAGCCACCCGGACCGGCATGGGCGGCTTTCCGGAGGGCTGGGCGCCGGGCGAACATTACCCGCAGGTCTGGGCGCGTCGCTTTGCCGTGGATTTTATCGGGGGCGATCTTGCCGCCGCGGCGCCGAAGGGCATAGAGCCGGTGATCACCGTCTCTTCCGGCACCGTTAAGCAGGTGGAGATCCTGTATGTTGAACCGATGAAAGGCTTCCGCATTCAGTTTGACTGGTATCCGACCAGCGACGCCAGCGGCCCGGTGGACATGCGTATGTTCCTGCGCGCCCAAGGCGAAACGCTCAGCGAAACCTGGCTCTATCAGTACTTCCCCCCGCCGGCCGAAAAGCGCCGCTACGTGGACGATCGGGTGATGACCATCAGCTGAGCCTGCCGGGTGGGATCTGCCCGTCGGGTGCAATGCGCAGCATGTCCAGATGCGGGATGTTATCTTCCAGATAGATCTCGCTCTGTGCCGCGAAGCCCAGTCCGGCATAGAATGGCTGCAGGTGCGCCTGTGCCGCCAGCGCTACCGGCCGCCCCGGCCAGTGCCGCTCGCAGCCGGCCAGCGCCTGCTGCATCAGCTGCCGTCCCAGCCCCAGCCCGCGCGCCCGGGGAGCAATCACCACTCGGCCGATCTTCACCGCTGCGCCGTCGCTATCCGGCGCCAGCAGGCGCGCGCAGGCCACCAGCTCACCGTTGCGCCGACCCAGCAGGTGACGGTTCTCCCCGGCCAGATCGGCGCCGTCAAGATCCTGATAGGGGCAGGCCTGCTCAACGATAAACACTGCGTTGCGCAGGGCTAACAGGGCATACAAATCCTCCTTGCTCAGTTCGCGCTGATGCAGGTCGTGCCACTGCAACATAACAGACTCCTTATCCTTTCATCGTTTCAGGTGCGCTGCGGGGAGGCGAACAGTGCCTGCAGGGTAAAGGCGCCGCAGCCGACCGCGGCAAACCACGCCAGCCCGTGCGGGGTCACGGTCATCGCCCAACCGGCCAGCGCCGGACCAATCAGTGCGCCCAGCCCCCACGCTACCGACAGCATCGCATAAACGCCGGCCAGCGTCGCACCCTGAAAACGCTCCCCCACCAGGGTGATGATCAGGGTATAGATCCCAACGAATACGCCCCCCCAAAGAAACAGCACGCTCCACGCCAGCACGGGGTGAGCCAGCACCAGCGGCCACGCCACCGCCCCGAGCGTGGAGATCAGGGCCAGGCCAGTCATCAGCGGACGGCGCGGCAGGCGGTCGGCGAGCCAGCCAATTGGCAGCTGCAGCACAATAGCCCCCAGCAGGAGTACCGCGATCAGCTGCGTCGCCGCTGCCTCTGACCAGCCCAGCGAGATGGCATATATCGCCAGCAGGTTCATGCCGGCGGACTCCAGCGCCGCGTTGAGTAGCGTTGCCCCCAGCGCCAGGGGGATCAGCCGCAGCCAGTGCACCAGTGAGCGGCGCGTCTCTCGTCCGGCGGGCAGTGGCGACAGCCGTACGCTAAGCAGACTGGCAGCAGCCAGCAGCGCCAGCGCCGCGGCGCTGAGAAACGCCGCTGCACCGCCGCTGCCCAACAGGCCGATCAGCAGCGGTCCGAGCGCAAACCCTAACGATAGCATCGCGGTATAGGCCGCCATGGTTCGCGCCCGCTGTGCGTCCACCGCCTGGTGGTTAAGCCAGGTTTCTGCTACCACCAGTATCACCTCGCTGGCCATGCCCACCAGCAGCCGCAGCAGAAACCAGCTCCACAGCGGCAACAGCGGAAACAGTAAAAACAGCACCACCAGCGACAACAGCGCCGTCAGCATCAGCGTTTTGGCCGCCAGGCGGCGGGCCAGCATCGGTAACGCCGGCGCGATCAGCAGGACGCCCAGCGCGTGCATCGCCGCATTGATACCGATCGCCGCTTCGCTGTAGCCCACGGCCGACAGCCTCAGTGCAATCAGCGGCGCGCTAAGGCCGTAAGTCAGGCCGAAGATCGCCACGGTCAGCATCACCGCCAGCGCCGCCCTCAACGACTCTCTCCTCGCCGGCCTTCTGCCTCGGCGATCATGGCGTCTATCTGCCTGATCACCCGCCGCCGTTCCCGCCATGCGGTGCGAAAGCGGCGATACCAGGCCAGCCGCCAGTCGACACCAATCACCCGCTCCAGCAGCACCGCGTAATCCAGCGCCAGCCCGGGCGTCCAGGTCATCGCTTCGGCCCGACCGCGCAGCACGCACAGCAGCCAGAAGCTGGGATTAGCCAGCAGGGTGAACACCGCAAAACGGCGTCCGGCCAGCACGCCTTCCAGCGCAACGTCCAGCGCGTGGATCACCGTCGTTGAGCAGTTGCGCGACGTCAGATTGTACGTGGTATCACTGGCGTACACCTGCCAGTAATTGCGCAGCGCCGCCGCGTTATAGTGCCGGAACGACACCCGCCGATCGGGCGCACACCATCCCGCCACCTCCGTCGCGAAATCCGACAGAAACCGGCCGGCGACATCATTCGCGGTGCTGGCATTCAGGGTTGCGCGAAAATCGACGCTGCTGCGGTCAAAGTCATCCAGCGGATAGTGACTGATATACAGCTGCGGGGGCATGCTCAGCGCGGCGTGCCCGGTGGCAATTGCACCGTTCTTATCGACCGCGGCAATGTAGCGGCCTATCAGCGGACGCCGCTCGCGCAGCTGGTAGGCCCCGGCCGGCGTCCAGACAACCATTTCCAAAGGCGCTGGCGGCGGGGTTGTGGGGAAGTCCGGATGCAAATAGCTCACCTCGCGCCACGGGCGCAGGCTACGATGGCGAAACAGCGGCAGCGTGGTCACCGAGGCATTGGTCGGGAGCCGCCAGACCTGGCGGGCCATTTGTACAATGTGGAGGCCGGAGAGCAGCAGCAGTAGCGAGAAGCAGAGCGGTACCGTGATGTGGTGATGGAACGGCCAGTTGCTGAACACCAGCGCACTGAGCAGGCACTCCAGCGCCCCCAGCGCCATGCCCCGGCGCCAGCCAACGCCGCGCAGCACCAGCGCCGATGCCAGTCGAAACAGGCCGTCGCCGAGAAAAGCGAGCCCAAACAGCAGCGAAGCCACTATGTTGTTGTCCCACATCACGTCCCAGAGTAAAAAAGCCAGCAGAAACAGCGCAATGCCTTTACCGATGCCGGGCAGCCAGACGCGATGCCCGACCAGGATGGCAATGCCAATCTCCACGCATCCGTCCAGCACCAGCAGCACCGCCAGCGTATCCAGCGGCACCGAGAGCAGTCCGTCATTGGCAATATCAATAAAAATCGCCACGCTGAACAGCAGGCAAACGCCACCCAGCGCCGCGAGCAGCTTCCAGCGCCGGCGCAGTACGCTGGCGCCCAGCAGCAGGCAAATCAGTCGAATCATAGCGTTACCGTTAAAAGCCCATATTGACTATAGCCTGGCAACAGTTTGCCGAATGGCCACCCCGTACAGACAAAAAAAATCAGGCCCGCAGGCCTGATTGTTATCACACGGCTGACCGCACGCCTTACATCATCGGCTGCGCCATCTGGACCAGCGATATCAGCGGCTGCGGGTATACGCCGAACAGCAGCACCAGAATCGCTGAGATCAGCACCACGATCCCGCCGGCGGTGGTCGCCCAGTTGTTAGCCGTGTCGCGCTGATGCAGCTCCGGCGGCGCCAGATAGAGGCTCACGGTCACGCGCAGATAGTAATAAAGACCGATGGCCGATCCCACCACTACTGCCGCGGTGAGCCACCACAGCCCGGCGTTAACGCCAACGGCGATCACGTAGAACTTACCGATAAAGCCGAGCGTCATCGGAATACCGGCCAGCGACAGCATCATGACCGTCATCACCGCGGCGAGGATCGGACGGTGCCAGAACAGGCCGCGATAGGAGTAGAGCGAATCGGCGTCGCGCCCGCGATAGGGGCTGGACATCAGGCTGACGATGCCAAAGGCGCCGAGGCTGCTGAACAGATAGCCGGCCAGATAGATCCCAGCGGTCTCGATCGGCAGCTGATGGCTCTGAACCGCGATCAGCGCAATCAGCAAGTAGCCGAGGTGGGCTATCGAGGAGAAGCCGAGCAGGCGCTTGATGTTGCTCTGGGTCAGCGCCATCAGGTTACCGAACAGGATGGAGGCAAAGGCGATCGCGCCCAGCACGGTGCGCACCGATTCGCTGTCTGCCGCCGGGGCATACATAAACAGGCGCATCACCACGCTGAAGATGGCGATTTTACTGGCGGTTGCCAGGAACGCCGATACCGGCGCCGGTGCGCCCTGATAAACGTCCGGTGTCCACAGGTGAAACGGCACCAGCGACAGCTTAAAGCCCAGGCCAACAATCATCAGGCCAATCCCGGTCAGCAGCAGCGGCTGATGCACCAGGCTGTCATTCAGGCTTTTGCCCAGCTCGGCAAAACCGAGGCTGCCGGACTCGGCGTAAACCAGCGCCATACCAAACAGCAGGAAGGACGAGGCGGCGGCCGACAGGATCATGTACTTGATGCTGGCTTCCAGCGAGCGCTTTTCATGAAACGCATAGCCAATCAGGCCAAACAGCGGCAGCGAAATTAACTCAATGCCAAGGAACATCGCCGCCAGATGGTTGGAGCAGGCCAGCAGAATGCCGCCCAGCGAGGCAATCAGCACCAGCAGATAGAACTCATCGCGGTTATCCGGAAAGCCGGCCAGCCACGGGTAAGCAAAGGTACAGGTGGCCAGACTGGCCAGCAGCACCAGGCCGGTGTACAGCATGGCATAGCCATCAACCCGCAGCAGCGGCGTGACGTCCATGGCGCCGGCCTGGCCGACAAACCACAGCGACAGCAGCGCGAGATTTAACCCAATGACCGTCGCGGTCGCGTTGACGAAGTGATTGCGTCGCCACGCAATGAGAAGCATGACCACCACTACCGTCAGGCCGACAATCAGCAGCGGCAGTAGAGCAATCAGGTGTTGTGCAGTTATTGTCATGGCGAATTACAACCCTGTTGTTGAAATTGAAGCGGTGAACCACTGCTGGATATTACTCATGGCAGCATGCGAGGTATCCAGAATGGGCTGCGGATAGACGCCCAGCAGCGTCAGCAGGACCACCAGCACCATAATCATGGAGAATTCACGGGCGCTCATGCCGGGCAGCGGGGCGTCTGATTTCGGCGCACCGTAGTAGGCACGCTGCATCATGATCAGCGAATAGACCGACGCAAAAACCAGGCCGAAGGTGGCAATGACGATGATCGTTGGAGCAACCGCAAAGCTGCCCGTCAGGATCATGAATTCACCAACAAAGTTACCGGTCCCTGGCATACCGAGATTGGCCACCGCGAAGAACAGCGACAGCCCTGGGATCCACTTAATGCGCGCCCACAGGCCGCCCATCTGACGCATATCACGGGTGTGCAGGCGCTCGTAAAGCTGACCGCAGAGGATAAACAGCGCCGCGGCCGACAGGCCATGCGCAATCATCTGTACCACCGCCCCCTGGTAGGCCAGTTGGCTGCCGGTGTAAATAGCAATCAGCACAAACCCCATGTGGGAGATCGAGGTATAGGCGATCAGACGCTTGATATCGGTCTGCGAGAACGCCATCCATGCGCCGTAGAAAATACCGATGATGCCGAGCCACATCGCAATCGGCGCAAACTCCGCCGAGGCATTCGGGAACAGCGGTAGGCTAAAGCGCAGCAGGCCATAGGCCGCCGTTTTCAGCAGGATACCCGCGAGGTCTACGGAACCGGCGGTCGGCGCCTGGCTGTGCGCGTCCGGCAGCCAGCCGTGCAGCGGCACCACCGGCATTTTTACCGCAAAGGCGATAAAGAAGCCCAGCATCAGCAGGTATTCCACGCCGTGCGACATCGGCGTTTTCAGCAGCAGCTCATAGTTAAAGGTCCAGACCCCGGTAGCGCGGTAGTGGACAAACACCAGACCCAGAATGGCGATCAGCATCACCAGTCCGCTCGCCTGGGTATAGATGAAGAACTTGGTCGCCGCAAAGATGCGGGTCTTCCCATCTGAGGAGCTGTGTCCCCACAGCGCGATCAGGAAGTACATCGGTACCAGCATCATCTCCCAGAAGAAGAAGAACAGGAACAGGTCGATGGCGAGGAACACGCCGATCACGCCGCCGAGGATCCACATCAGGTTCAGATAGAAGAAGCCCTGACGCTGAGCGATCTCATTCCACGAACAGAGTACGGCCATTAACCCCAGCAGTCCGGTCAACACCACCATCAGCAGCGACAGGCCGTCCAGCGCCAGGTGAATGGTGATGCCAAAGCGCGGGATCCACTGGCAGATGAACTCCGATTGCCACTGCGGCAGACCGGTCGCCTGAGTCAGGCTGTAGCCGCCCTGCATCCACAGTTGCAGACCCAGTACCAGCGTCAGGCCCATGGTGATCAGCGCAATCCAGCGCGGTACGCGCGTACCAAAGCGTTCAAACTGCCAGCACAGCAGACCGCCGATAAAGGGGATGAGTATTAGCCAAGGCAATAACATGGCGGGTATTTCCCTTCTTTTTACTCCTGAGTGGGCGCCAACGCCCGCCTCAGGATATGAATATTACAGTGTCCGGGGGCCAAAACCCCCTCGCTCACAAACCCTTAAACCGCCATCATCAGCGCCAGTACCAACACGGCACCGATGCCAACTGAGGCCACATACCAGCGCAGATAGCCGCTTTCACCCAACAGCAGCGCCTTCCCGGCCGCACGCGACAGGATTGCCGGCGCGTTCAGCAGGCTGTTCAACGGATCGCGCTTCAGCAGGCGCGCAATCAGCAGATAAGGCTGGACGAACACCTTGTCATACAACCAGTCGAAGCCCCAGGCGGCAAACCACCAGGTGCTGAAGAAGCGGCCGATCGGACTGTTGGCCACGCGGGTCACCAGACGACGCTTGCCCAGCCACAGCACGGCGGCCAGCAGGACGCCGGTCAGGGCGATAGTGCCGGAGATAATCTCCAGCGTCAGCACCCGGCCGTGCGCCAGCTCGGTGGTGGCCGGCAGGACGCCGCCCAGCGGCTGCACAATCATCGCGCCGACGAAAGTCGAGAGGATCATCAGCACGATAAGCGGCAGATGGTGAGTGATGCCCTTACCGGCATGCGCATGGATCTTCTCTTCACCGTGGAAGGCGATAAAAATCATGCGGAAGGTATAGAGCGAGGTCATAAAGGCCCCGACCAGACCGGCAACCATCAGGTTAATGTGACCATTGGCCAGTGCCCCGGCAAGGATCTCATCCTTACTGAAGAAGCCGGCGGTCAGCAGCGGCAGCGCGGAGAGCGCAGCCCCGCCGACGAGGAAACAAACGTACACCAGCGGGATGCTTTTGCGCAGGCCGCCCATTTTAAAGATGTTTTGCTCGTGGTGGCAGGCGAGGATCACCGAACCGGATGACAGGAACAGCAGCGCTTTAAAGAACGCGTGGGTCATCAGGTGGAAAATCGCCGCGTCCCAGGCCTGTACGCCCAGCGCCAGGAACATGTAGCCAATCTGGCTCATGGTCGAGTAGGCCAGCACGCGCTTGATGTCGGTTTGCACCAGCGCCGAGAAACCGGCCATCACCAGTGTGACGGCGCCGACGATCCCCACCAGATGCAGCACCTCCGGGGTCAGCAGGAACAGGCCGTGGGTGCGGGCAATCAGGTAGACACCGGCGGTCACCATGGTCGCGGCGTGGATCAATGCTGAAACCGGCGTCGGACCGGCCATGGCGTCCGCCAGCCAGGTTTGCAGCGGCAACTGCGCCGATTTACCCACCGCGCCACCCAGCAGCATCAGGGTCGCCCACTGCAGCAGGCTATTGTCCGCAGCAAAGTGCTGCGGCGCCAGTTCCACCATTTCGCGGAAATTCAGGGTGCCCAGCTCGTTCCACAGAATAAACAACGCAAAGGCGAGGAATACATCCCCTACGCGAGTGATGATAAAGGCTTTCATCGCCGCCGCGCCGTTGTTCGGATGGGTATAGTAAAAACCGATCAGCAGATAGGAACACAGCCCTACCCCTTCCCAGCCGAGGTACATCAGCATCAGGTTATCGGCCAGCACCAGAACAACCATGCTGGCAATAAACAGGTTAGTGTAGGCGAAGAAGCGTGAATAGCCCTCCTCACCGCGCATGTACCAGGAGGCAAACATGTGGATAAGGAAACCGACGCCGGTTATCACTGACAGCATGGTTAACGACAGGCCATCCAGCGTCAGGTTGACGCCGATATGGTAGTTGCCTACGTTCATCCAGGTCCACAGCGCCTGGTTGTACACCTGCTGACCGTTATGGAAGAAGTCGATCCCGACATTGAGGGTCACCAGCGCCGCCAGCCCTACCGAGCCGATGCCCACGGTGGCGGCCAGGTTTTCTGACCAGCGACCGCGGGAAAAGGCCAGCAAAATAAAGCCGATCAGCGGGAACAATATGGTTAAGTAAAGAAGGTTCATCCGCGCATCTCACTCACTGTATCAATGTTCAGGGTCTGACGACGGCGATGAAGCTGGAGCAGCAGCGCCAGGCCAATACTGGCCTCGGCCGCCGCCAGGCTGATGGCAAGGATATACATTACCTGACCGTCCGCCTGGCCCCAGTAGCTCCCCGCCACCACGAAGGCTAACGCCGCAGCGTTAATCATGATTTCGAGACTTATCAACATAAACAGTAAGTTACGACGAATAATCAACCCTGTCAGTCCGAGAACAAACAGGATTGCCGCAAGAATAAGTCCGTGTTGTAGTGGGATCATACCCGGTCCTCCTGATGGCGCTTCGCATCCGCTTCACGCTGGCTAATCACTTCGCCGATGCGGTCTTCCCGACCAACGTGGAACGCCACCACCAGCCCGGCCAGCAGCAGCATCGACGCCAGTTCAACCGCCAGCACGTATGGACCGAACAGGCTGATACCGACCGCCTTCGCATCGATCATCGTGCCATCGATCCCTTGGTCGTTTACCGACAGGATGCCGTGGACCACAATAGCCAGCAGCGCCAGCGCCAGCACGCCCGGTCCGACCCACAGTGAGGGCTTCAGCCAGTCGCGCTCCTGATGTTCAGTGCTGCCGAGATTCAGCATCATCACCACGAACACGAACAGCACCATGATAGCCCCGGCGTAGACGATGATCTCCAGCGCACCGGCGAAATAGGCCCCGAGAGAAAAGAATACCCCGGCTACCGCCAGCAGTGAGATGATCAGGTACAGCAGCGCATGCACCGGACTGGTATGCGTAATCACCCGCAGCGTGGTGAGTACCGCAATCAGTCCACAAAGATAAAACGCTAATTCCATGCCTGGCTCCTTAAGGTAACAAGCCTTTGACGTCGATCGGTTTCGCTTCGCTTTCCGCGTCGCCCTTGTCTTTTCCGTCGATCGCCATCCCCGCCATCCGGTAAAAGTTATACTCCGGGTATTTACCCGGACCGGAGATCAGCAGGTCCTCTTTTTCGTACACCAGATCCTGACGCTTAAATTCACCCAGTTCAAAATCCGGGGTCAGCTGGATAGCGGTGGTCGGACAGGCCTCTTCACACAGTCCACAGAAGATGCAGCGCGAGAAGTTGATGCGGAAGAACTCCGGATACCAGCGGCCATCCTGCATTTCGGCTTTTTGCAGCGAAATACACCCCACCGGGCAGGCTACGGCGCAGAGATTACAGGCCACGCAGCGCTCCTGGCCGTCCGGATCGCGCGTCAGTACGATCCGTCCGCGATAGCGCGGCGGCAGATAAACGGGTTCCTCCGGATACATCTGGGTTTCACGCTTGGCAAACGCGTGCATCCCAATCATCCAGATACTGCGTACTGTCGTGCCAAACCCAACGACAATATCTTTTAACGTCATTTTGCTAACCCCTTTACTGCGCGTTGTACAGAATCACTGCGGCGGTCGCCAGCAGGTTCAACAGCGTCAACGGCAGACACACTTTCCAGCCGAAGGACATAACCTGGTCATAACGTGGACGCGGCAACGCAGCACGAATCAGGATGAACATCATCATGAAGAACGCCGTCTTCAGCGCAAACCAGACGAACGGTGGCAGCCACGGGCCGTGCCAGCCGCCAAAGAACAGCGTAACGATCAGCGCAGACACCGTGACGATACCGATATATTCACCGACGAAGAACAGACCGAACTTCATCCCGGCATATTCGATATGGTAACCGTCCGCCAGCTCCTGCTCGGCTTCCGGCTGGTCAAACGGATGGCGGTGGCAGACCGCGACGCCGGCAATAGCGAAGGTCAGGAAGCCAAAGAACTGCGGAATGATGTTCCACAGATGTGCCTGACTGTTGACGATGTCCACCATGTTGAAGCTGCCCGCCTGCGCAACCACGCCCATCAGCGACAGGCCGAGAAACACTTCGTAGCTCAGGGTCTGCGCCGAGGCGCGCATCGCGCCGAGCAGCGCATATTTGTTATTGCTCGACCAGCCGGCAAACAGCACGGCGTATACCGCCAGGCCGGCCATCATCAGGAAAAACAGCAGCCCGATGTTCAGGTCAGCCACGCCCCAGTTTGGGGTGATCGGCACAATCGCAAACGCCAGCAGCAGCGAAGTAAAGGCAATCATCGGCGCCAGGGTGAAGATCACCCGGTCGGTAAACGGCGGGATCCAGTCCTCTTTAAAGAACATTTTGATCATGTCCGCCACCAGCTGGAGCGAACCGCCCCAGCCGACCCGGTTGGGTCCGTAGCGGTTCTGGAACAGCCCCAGCAGGCGGCGCTCGCCAAACGACATAAAGGCGCCGCAGATAACCACCACCAGCAGAATAACGATCGCTTTCAGCACGGCAATCAGACTGTCGATTACCTCGGGTGTTAACCAACTCATTGCGCAGCCTCCTGCAGGGAATCAAGGGTGACGCCGGCCAGATACGGCGGAACGCCCGGCATCCCCAGCGGCAGTCCGACCTGTCCTGCCTGCAGCGCATCCGACAGGCGAACCGGCAGAGAAAGCGTCAGCCCGGCGGCGCGCAGCGTCAACTGGCTGTCCGCGTTGACCCCCAGTCTGGCCGCATCGACCGGATTGACGACAGCGTACGGCTGCGGCATGCGGCTCTGCATCACCGGCGCGCGCTGCGAGAGCTCCTCGCTGCCGAACAGGGTGAAACACGGCGCCACTCGCCAGCGCTCGCCGCCGACAAATGCCTCAGGGATCCCGCTGAACCAGTCCAGCTGGCCGGTGCCGGCTTCAAACAGGCGCACGCCCGGATCGCCATTGCGCAGGTGGCCGCCCACTTCAGCCTGGAATTTGTTCCACGCCTGCGGGGAGTTCCAGCCCGGTGCCCAGGCAAACGGAATCTGCGAGCGCGGCGCTTCCGGCTGGTTGTTCCCTTCCATCGAGAACGCGAACATGGTGTCGCGATCCTGCGTCTGCCGCGGTTCATGCACGCTGATATTCGCGCGCATGGCGGTACGGCCGCTGGAGCGGTGCGGTGAACGTGCCAGCTTCTGACCGCGAATGCGGAACGTGGCATCCGGCGCCGCGTCCTTGATCGCCGCCAGCTGCGGCAACGCCGCGATGCAGGCATCAATCACGTGGTCAAGCTGGGTCCAGTCCATTTCGCGACTCTCGACCGTGCTGTGCAGCGAGTGCAGCCAGCGCCAGCTTTCCAGTACCTGAACCTGGGGATTGTAGAAGGCCGGATCGTACACCTGGAAGTAGCGCTGGGCGCGTCCCTCCTGGTTGATCACCGTGCCGTCACTTTCAGCAAAGCTGGCGGCAGAGAGCACCAGACCCGCTTTATCGCTGGTGTCCGTGCGTTGATGATCGAGAACAATCACATTCGGGGTGTGTTTTAACGCCGCGTCGACGCGCGCCGCCGGCGCCTGGCGATAGAGATCGTTCTCCATCACAATCACCGCGTCCGCCGCACCGCTCGCCAGCTCATCCAGCGCCTCATCCAGCGTTTTCCCGCCGATCATTCCGAGGCCAACGCTGTTAACCGCATCGGCAATCAGGCTGATACCTACGTCGGCACCGCGGCCTTTTAAGGCTTTGGCAACGTTGGCCGCGGCCTCAATCATCGCGGTTGAACCGGAGTGGGTACCGGAGATGATCAGCGGCTTTTTCGCCCCGGCCAGCGCCTGCACTACCACGTCGATTTTGCCCGCCAGTTCGCGACTGATGCCGCTGACCGCCGGCGCGCTATCGTCCAGCGCATGGGCGATAGCGAAGCCGAGACGCGCCTGATCCTCCACCGGAGCGCGGTAGCTCCACGCGGCGATATCATCAAGGCGCGTACTGTCGACGTGGGTGACAAACAGCGGATGTTTAGCGTGCTGACCGATATTCATGATCGCGGCGATCTGCCAGTCCGCCACTTTCTGCGCGGCGGCCATGTCGCGGGCCTTGCCCTTCACCGCCTGGCGCACCGCCAGCGCGATGCGCGCGCCGACCTGCGTCAGATCTTCGCCCAGCACCAGCACGGCGTCATAGCTTTCCATCTCGCGCAGCGCCGGCGTATGGATGCCTCCATCGCGCAGCACCTGCAGCATCAGCGTCAGCTGCGCCTGCTCATTTGCCGGCAGACCGGTTGAAAAATTCTCGGGCCCGACCAGCGTCCGCAGCGCGTAGTTGCTTTCGAGGCTGGCGCGCGGCGACCCGATACCAATGATTTTGTTTGCCTGACGCAGCACATCCGCCGCCCCCTGCATCGCCTGCTCGGCATTGAGCGCCACCCGGTCGTCTCCGCGACGGGCCTGCGGCTGACGTGGGCGGTCCGCAAGGTTGACGTAGCCGTAGCCAAAGCGGCCACGGTCGCAGAGGAAATAGTGGTTTACCGAGCCGTTATAGCGGTTTTCGATGCGGCGCAGCTCTCCGTAGCGCTCGCCCGGGCTGGTGTTACAGCCGACGCTGCACTGCTGGCAGATGCTCGGGGCGAATTGCATATCCCATTTACGGTTGTAGCGCGCGGAGTGGGTTTTGTCGGTGAACACCCCGGTCGGACAAATTTCGACCAGGTTACCGGAGAACTCGCTCTCCAGCGTGCCATCTTCCGGACGGCCGAAGTAGACGTTGTCGTGCGCGCCGTATACGCCCAGGTCGGTGCCATCAGCGTAATCTTTGTAATAACGCACGCAGCGATAACAGGCGATACAGCGGTTCATTTCATGCGAGATGAACGGCCCCAGTTCCTGGTTACGGTGGGTACGTTTAGTAAAGCGATAGCGGCGGAAGCTGTGGCCGGTCATCACCGTCATATCCTGCAGGTGACAGTTACCGCCCTCTTCGCACACCGGGCAGTCGTGCGGATGGTTGGTCATCAGCCACTCGACCACGCTTTCACGAAACTCGCGCGCTTCGCCATCATCGATAGAGATGAAGGTGCCGTCAGAGGCCGGAGTCATGCAGGACATGACCAGACGCCCACGGGTATCTTCGGCATTTTGATACTGCTTCACCGCGCACTGGCGGCAGGCACCGACGCTCCCCAGCGCCGGATGCCAGCAGAAATAAGGAATATCAAGGCCGAGGGAGAGACATGCTTCAAGCAGGTTATCCGCCCCGTTCACTTCATACTCTTTACCGTCTACATGGATTGTAGCCATAGTGAACATGCTTCCGTAAGGCCCGCCTTGCAGCGGGCGTTAAACACAATGCTTTTTCTGTTCCGTAGCCCGCAGCCCACTGGCTGCGGCGCGGTTACCAGCGGGCTTTCAGCAGGTTAGGCTGAATACCGCCAATCGCGCGGGCGTTGCTCAACGTCTGCGGGGCGATACCGGCTTCAAACTCTTCACGGAAATATTTAATGGCGCTTTGCAGCGGCTCAACGGCACCCGGCGCGTGTGCGCAGAAGGTTTTACCCGGGCCGAGCTGACGGCAGAGCTGCTGCAAGGTTTCGATATCGCCCGGCTGCCCCTCGCCGCGCTCCAGCGCGCGCAAAATCTTCACGCTCCACGGCAGGCCATCGCGGCACGGCGTGCACCAGCCGCAGGACTCGCGGGCAAAGAACTCTTCCAGGTTGCGCACCAGTGATACCATGTTGATCTCGTGGTCAACCGCCATCGCCAGCGCCGTGCCCAGACGGCTGCCCGCTTTACCGATGCTGGCAAATTCCATGGGCAGATCGAGGTGCTGCTCGGTCAGAAAGTCGGTCCCTGCCCCGCCGGGCTGCCAGGCTTTAAATTTCAGGCCATCGCGCATGCCGCCGGCATAATCTTCGAGGATCTCACGGGCGGTGATACCAAAAGGCAGCTCCCAAACGCCGGGGTTTTTCACCCGACCGGAGAAGCCCATCATTTTGGTGCCGGCATCGTCGCTCTTCGACAGGCCTTTGTACCACTCCACGCCGTGGGCGAGGATAGCCGGGACGTTAGAGAGGGTCTCCACGTTGTTCACGCAGGTTGGCTTACCCCATACGCCGGCACTGGCCGGGAACGGCGGCTTGGAGCGCGGATTGGCGCGGCGTCCTTCGAGCGAGTTGATCAGCGCGGTCTCTTCGCCGCAGATGTAGCGGCCGGCACCGGTATGCACAAACAGCTCAAAATCAAACCCGGTACCGAGAATGTTTTTACCGAGGAAGCCGGCGGCTTTTGCTTCTTCAATCGCGCGGCGCAGGTGCACCGCCGCTTCAATATATTCGCCACGCAGGAAGATGTAGCCGCGGTAGGCTTTCAGCGCGAAGGCGCTGATCAGCATCCCTTCTACCAGCTGATGCGGCATCTGCTCCATCAGCAAGCGGTCTTTATAGGTGCCCGGCTCCATCTCATCAGCGTTACACAGCAGGTAACGGATGTTCATGGATTCATCTTTTGGCATCAGGCTCCATTTCAGGCCGGTGGAGAAGCCCGCCCCGCCGCGGCCTTTTAATCCGGCATCTTTCACCAGATTGACGATTTCGTCAGGCGCCATGCCTTTTAACGCCTTTTCCGCCCCGGCATAGCCGTTTTTGCTGCGGTACTCATCGAAAAAAACCGGCTGCTGGTCGTCACGCATACGCCAGGTCAGTGGATGGGTCTCCGCAGTACGAATGATCTGTTTGGCTGTCATTGATACTGCTCCAGTAAAGTCGCGATGCCATCCGGGGTCAGGTGGACGTGGGTATCTTCGTCAATCATCATGGACGGACCCTTATCGCAGTTGCCGAGGCAACAGGTCGGCAGCAGAGTAAAGCGACCGTCACCGGTAGTCTGGCCCGGTTTGATCTTCAGCTGCTGCTCCAGCGCCGCCTGAATGCCCTGATAACCGGTGATGTGGCACACCACGCTGTCGCAGTAGCGAATCACGTGACGCCCCACCGGCTGGCGAAAAATCTGGCTGTAAAAGGTGGCCACGCCCTCAACGTCGCTGGCGGGGATCCCCAGTACCTCGGCAATGGCGTGAATAGCGCCATCGGGTACCCAACCGCGCTGCTTCTGCACGATCTTCAACGCCTCAATCGAGGCGGCGCGTGCGTCTTCATAATGGTGCTTTTCGTGTTCGATGGCATCACGTTCTGCCGCGCTGAGCACGAAAGCCTCACTGTCATCGATCGTTTCAATCGCAATACGTTGATCGTGCATAGTTAGCGGTCCACATCTGACATTACAAAATCGATACTACCGAGGTATACGATCAGGTCGGATACCAGGCAGCCGTTGATCACCGAAGGGATCTGCTGCAGGTGCGGGAAGCTGGGCGTCCGCACGCGGGTGCGATAGCTCATGGTGCTGCCATCGCTGGTCAGGTAGTAACTGTTAATTCCCTTCGTCGCCTCGATCATCTGGAATGATTCGTTGGCGGGCATCACCGGTCCCCACGACACCTGCAGGAAGTGGGTAATCAGCGTTTCAATATGCTGCAGCGTACGCTCTTTTGGCGGCGGCGTAGTCAGCGGATGATCCGCCTTGAACGGGCCTTCCGGCATATTGTTAAGGCACTGCTCAAGAATACGCAGGCTCTGGCGCATCTCTTCCATTTTCAACATGACGCGCGAGTAAGCATCGCTGATGCCGTCGCCGACCGGGATCTCAAAGTCGAAGTTTTCGTATCCGGAATAAGGACGCCATTTTCGCACGTCAAAATCCAGACCGGTGGCACGCAGGCCGGCACCGGTGGTGCCCCAGGCCAGCGCTTCCTGCTGGTTGTACGCCGCAACGCCCTTCGAGCGGCCAATCAGCACGCTATTTTTCAGCGCGGCAGTTTCATACTCTTTCAGGCGCTTAGGCAGCCAGTTGAGGAACTCGCGCAGCAGCCGCTCCCAGCCCTTCGGCAGATCGTGTGCTACGCCGCCGATGCGGAACCACGCCGGGTGCATACGGAAGCCGGTGATCGCTTCCACCACGTCATAAATTTTCTGACGATCGGTAAAGGCGAAGAACACCGGGGTCATCGCGCCGACGTCCTGAATAAAGGTCGAGATATACAGCAGGTGGCTGTTGATGCGGAACAGCTCGGAGAGCATCACGCGGATCACGTTAACGCGATCCGGCACCACGATGCCCGCCAGCTTCTCTACCGCCAGCACGTAGGGCATCTCATTGACGCAGCCGCCGAGGTATTCGATACGGTCGGTATACGGAATGTAGCTGTGCCAGGACTGGCGCTCACCCATTTTTTCCGCGCCGCGGTGGTGATAGCCCACGTCCGGCACGCAGTCGACGATCTCCTCGCCATCGAGCTGCAGAATGATGCGGAAAGCCCCGTGCGCTGACGGGTGGTTCGGCCCGAGGTTGAGGAACATAAAGTCTTCATTGGCCGTGCCGCGTTTCATGCCCCAGGCTTTCGGATTGAAGGTCATCGCCTCCATCTCCAGATCCTCTTTCTGCTTGGTCAGCACATAAGGATCGAATTCGGTGGCGCGCGCCGGGTAGTCCTTACGCAGCGGATGCCCTTCCCAGGTCTGCGGCATCATAATGCGGGTCAGATGCGGGTGACCGGTAAAGGTGATGCCGAACATTTCCCAGGTCTCACGCTCATACCAGTTGGCATTCGGAAACAGTTTGGTCAGAGTGGGCAAGTTCAGATCGTTTTCGGACAATGCCACCTTGAGCATAATGTCGCGATTGCGTTCAATGGACAGCAGGTGGTAGAAAACAGAAAAGTCCGCCGCTGGCAAGCCGTTGCGGTGGGTGCGAAGACGCTCGTCCATGCCATGCAGATCATACAGCATCACATAGGGTTTTGGCGCTTTACGCAGGAAGGTCATGATCTCCAGCAGCTGTTCGCGCTTGATCCAGACCACGGGGATCCCGGTGCGGGTAGCCTGTACCGTAAAGGCGTCAGGTCCAAAGCGATTACGCAGCTCACCGATCACCGGGTCATCCAGATGATCGCGGGTTTGCCATGCTGGCTGAGCGAGCTCTTGCGCGTTCAAATCAGTCATAAATTACTCACCATTCTGGCCTGCAGACAGGCGCAACGTCGTTGGCGTCGGGGCGCGCTTCACCGCATAAATTGTGCTCTTTTTGCGCGATGAATCGGGTGGCGCCCCGAAACGGATTAATTACACTTCATCAGGGGTACGGAGGTTGGTCACCGCGATGCGCTCTTCGCGTTTACGTTCGCGCTCGGACTGCATGTTCGCGCGATAAACGCCCTGATCGCCGACGACCCAGGAGAGCGGGCGACGCTCTTTGCCAATCGACTCCCGCAGCAGCAACAGCGCCTGCATATAGGCCTCCGGACGCGGCGGGCAGCCGGGAATATACACATCGACCGGCAGGAATTTATCCACGCCCTGCACCACCGAGTAGATGTCGTACATCCCGCCCGAGTTGGCGCACGCGCCCATTGAGATCACCCACTTTGGCTCCAGCATCTGGTCATACAGCCGCTGAATCACCGGCGCCATTTTGGTAAAGCAGGTTCCCGCCACCACCATAAAGTCTGCCTGACGCGGCGAGGCACGTAATACCTCAGAACCAAAACGCGCCACGTCGTGCACGGCGGTAAAGGCAGTGGTCATCTCCACGTAACAGCAGGAAAGGCCGAAGTTATACGGCCACAGGGAATTTTTACGGCCCCAGTTCACCATGTCATGCAGCGCGTGTTCGAGTTTCCCCATATACACACTGCGGTGAACATGCTGCTCCAGAGGATCGGTCACGATCTCCTGTTTTTGTAGGGGGTAACGGTCGTTCTCACCACCGTTCGGGTCTATGCGGGTGAGCGTATAGTCCATCTGAATGCCTCGCTTTTACTGCGTATGATGGTTGGTGTGCGAACCGGGGGATTTCACCACGACGCGGCGCGAACGCACCGGCGTCCAGTCCAGCGCGCCAATACGCGCGAGGTAAACCAGTCCGGCTAACAGCACCAAAATGAAAATAGCGGCTTCTGCGAAGCCCACCCAGCCGCTTTCGCGGATAGAGGCTGACCACGCATACAAATAGAGGGCTTCTACGTCAAAAATGACGAAGAACATGGCGACCAGATAGAACTTGGCAGACAGGCGTAATTTTGTCGTACCCACCGGCGCAGCGCCGGACTCGAAGGGGGTATTTTTGTAACGTCCGCGGGCGCGACCGCCTAAAAACCATGCTCCCGCCAACATCGCGCAGCACATACCCACGGCGACGACCAAAAATACAGCGAATGCCCAGTGATGAGCGATGACTTCTGTGGTTGTTGACATACTCTCTGCTTACTCATCAAAAGTGGCGCTATGCGTCCTGCTGTAATTATGTTCTGGCAGTTCCACACCACATCGATTGAAGGGAAGGATAAAAAACCGTATAAACGCTACTGTTATTCTGTTTAAGCAGCAATTTTATGGGGTTTTTTACTCCTTTCTATAACCTTTTGTCAACTTTGACAAAAGTATCCACACACTATTTTACACCCGCATCATTTTATTAACATATGGTGCCTGAAAACCAGGCTAAATCGAGTCAGTTACTCACCAGCAGGATGCCAGGCAGGCTTTACGCCCCCGCTGAAATGTGTCCACAGCGCAGGTATTTTGACAGGATCACACGGCTTTTCCTGTACCTTTACAGGGTTATTTTTTTGATCTGGCACACACTTCAGGCCTTTTTGGTTAAAAAACAACCACCCCCCTTCCGGTGTCTTGCTGCTTTTTATTCGCGCGATTCGCGCAAAAAAAAAGCCTGACCTCCCTACCGGGCCGAGCGCAGGGCCGCTGACGCCGCCGGTCACCACCGTTCCGGCTCACCGGCTTTAAGCATAGGCAAAAAAAAACGCCTTTTGCCGTGTTAACACAACAAAAAGCGTTTTTGTTCCGGTTTATATCCTGCTCACCTCGATCGAAAAGCGTCAGGCGCCGGATATCCGTTACTCTTCTTCATCTTCAAAGGCGTTTTCCTGCGGCGTGAGCGACAGGTTATAGGGATCGTTGCTGGCTTCCATTGCGTTAAAAATGGCGATGGCCAGCTCGTTGTCGCTTTCCGGGTTGCGACACAGCAGATACTCCGTGTCGGGCAGTACCGGCAGGCCTTCCACTGCTCCCATTACCCGCAGCTCGGGACTCATCATCTCTACCGGACGCGCGGTAACGCCCAGACCGGCTTTGACCGCGGCGCGCACGGCGGCCAGCGTGGAGGCCACATAGGAGATGCGCCAGGGGATCCCCGCCTCGTTCAGGTGATCGATGGCCATATCGCGATACGGGCTGGGTTCGTCCAGCAGCACCAGCGGAATCGCTTCTCCCGGTTGGAAAATATAGTCGGCGGCGCAGTACCACAGCGTCGGTGAAGTCCGCAGCACCTGCGAGGTAAAGTGTCCCGGGCTGGAGGTGGTGACCACCAGATCGACTTCATTTTGATGCAACATTTCCATCATGAAGGGCTGGCGTTTCACCCGCACGTCGATCGCCAGCTTGGGGTAGACCGAGGTGACGCGATTGAGCAGGAACGGCAGGATGGTATCCGACGTGTCATCTGAAGCCCCGATTGTCAGTACCCCCTGAACATTGCTGTACATCAGCGACGTACAGGCCTCATCGTTAAAGCGCAAAATTTTGCGGGCATAGCCCAGCAGCTGAATGCCGTGCTCGGTCAGCAGTTTATTACGACCATGGCGGGCAAACAGCTCTTTGCCCACCAGCTGCTCGAGGCGCTGCATCTGCTGGCTGACGGCAGACTGGGTACGGCACACCGCGGCGGCGGCGGCGGCAAAGGTGTTGAGGTCAGCAACCGCGACAAACGTTCTGAGCAGATCGAGGTCAAGGTTCAGGATCGGACGATTTGCGTTAGTCATATTATGTTCTTCACTTTATAAGATTTTTAACAACTACTACCCTGGTGTTTCCCCGCGGTCACAACGGTGACCGATGGGTTGCGCCGCCCGCCGCCGGTTGGGCGGGCATGCGGCAATGCTGGTTGTCATCCCCGCCCGCGCCGTTGCCAACGGCAACAGACCGTGGCCCCGGCGCGTTATCGTCGCGCGGTCACTACACAGTGACGAAAACGCGACGGATTAATCCATTAGCCACGCAGGTGCAGCGTGACGCAGATAGCGGGAGGACAGCGCCCGCTATACGGCGGGATAATGAGAAGGTAAGGCGATGGTTTCGGCGTAAAATCAATTATCAGTATGCTGCAATTACCCGGCAAAATATTAAACAAAACTTAATTAAAACCGACTTAATTTGCCAGTCGAATTTTTAGCGAAAACTGCCCTACACTCCGACAATGCTACTGCTCTCTATCCTGCCACACTGGCGGCTACTTTTTAAGCCTTTCCGACCGGATTCTTTTCAGTAAAGCAGGATTTTATTGGCCATGTCGCAGGAATTTACATATCTCGAGATAAAATTGATGGGTACTGACCGGGATGGGATAAAATTCAGACGCCAGATAAGAATAAGACGCAAGTCCCACAGCGCTATCCGCGCCGGTGGTTCGCGATATCGCCGGCCTTTTTTTGTAAGCTATGATTAACTGTTTCACCGTGCACCGATCGAACCACACCGCGGCACGACGCGACCGGTGATGCCGCCGCGGCGGCATCACGCGCAAAGACAGATTATTATTTTTTTAAACACCATTAATTCAGAACATTAGCTTGCTTTATTGAGCAATCCATACATCAATCGCTGGTCAGGGGAAGAAAAACCTGTAGAAGCACCAAAGCCTGGCGCAGCCCTTCAAAACCCCTGACCAGAGGAGTACATTAGGCGGGTTTCGATTCCACGGCAGGAATACACCACAAGTCAAAGGCGATACTGATGACCCTCCCCCTGATTGAAAAATCCAGCAAGCTGGACAACGTCTGTTATGACATCCGCGGCCCGGTGCTGAAAGAAGCCAAACGGCTGGAAGAAGAAGGTAATAAAGTCCTCAAGCTCAACATCGGCAATCCGGCTCCGTTCGGCTTTGAGGCCCCTGATGAAATTCTGGTGGACGTGATTCGGAATCTGCCCAGCGCTCAGGGATACTGCGACTCGAAAGGGCTCTATTCTGCGCGCAAAGCGATCATGCAGCACTATCAGGCGCGCGGCCTGCGTGATGTCACCGTCGAAGATATCTATATTGGTAACGGCGTGTCTGAGCTGATTGTGCAGTCGATGCAGGCCCTGCTGAACAGCGGCGATGACATTCTGGTTCCGGCGCCGGACTACCCGCTATGGACCGCGGCGGTCTCTCTCTCGGGCGGTAACGCCGTGCACTACCTGTGCGACGAGTCCGCCGGCTGGTTTCCGGACCTCGCCGATATCCGCAGCAAAATCACCCCGCGCACCCGCGGGATTGTGATAATCAACCCCAACAACCCCACCGGTGCCGTTTACAGTCAGGCGCTGCTGATGGAGATTGTTGAGATCGCGCGCCAGCACAACCTGATCATCTTTGCCGACGAGATTTACGACAAAATTCTGTATGACGCCGCGCAGCATCATTCGATCGCTGCTCTCGCACCGGACGTCCTGACCATCACCTTCAATGGCCTGTCAAAGACCTACCGCGTGGCCGGATTTCGCCAGGGCTGGATGGTGCTTAGCGGACCGAAACACCATGCCAAAAGCTATATTGAAGGCCTGGAAATGCTCGCCTCCATGCGCCTGTGCGCCAACGTGCCGGCGCAGCACGCCATCCAGACCGCACTGGGGGGCTATCAAAGCATCAGCGAATTTATCGTTCCCGGTGGCCGGCTGTATGAACAGCGCCAGCGGGCGTGGGAACTGATCAACGATATTCCCGGCGTCAGCTGCGTGAAGCCGGACGGTGCGCTGTATATGTTCCCGCGCATTGATCCGAAGAAGTTTAACCTGCACGACGATCAGAAAATGGTGCTCGACTTCCTGCTGCAGGAGAAAGTGCTGCTGGTGCAGGGAACCGCCTTTAACTGGCCGTGGCCGGATCACGTTCGTATCGTTACGCTGCCGCGGGTTGACGAACTCGACATGGCAATCCAAAAATTTGGCCGCTTTCTCGAAGGCTATCGTCAGGCCTGATCGCCGCGCTATACTGAGGACCGTCGCCTCCCTGCCCTGCGCGGGGAGGCCGGTTGTCACTCTGACGGCGCTGCGGCGTCGCCACCCGCTGTAAGGAATCCGCCGTTCCCATGACCGAGAGCCATTTTTTTGCCCACCTGTCCCGCCTGAAGCTGATAAACCGCTGGCCGCTGATGCGCAACGTGCGCACGGAGAACGTCTCGGAGCACAGCCTGCAGGTCGCCCTGGTTGCCCACGCGCTGGCGGTGATTAAAAACCAACAGTTTGGCGGTGAACTGAATGCGGAGCGCATCGCACTGATGGCCATGTATCACGATGCCAGCGAAGTGCTCACCGGCGATCTGCCAACGCCGGTGAAATATTTCAACGCGCAAATTGCTCACGAATATAAAAAAATTGAGCAGATCGCTCAGCAGAAACTGGTGGAAATGCTGCCCGAGACGCTACAGAACGCGTGGCGACCGCTGCTCGACGAGAAGTATCACAGCGCGGAGGAGACCGCGCTGGTAAAACAGGCGGATGCCCTGTGCGCCTATCTTAAGTGTCTGGAGGAGCTCTCCGCCGGTAATAATGAATTCCGCCTGGCAAAAGCGCGTCTGGAAAAAACCCTGACACAGCGTCGCTCGCCAGAAATGGACTACTTTATGGCGGTGTTTGTCCCGAGCTTCACCCTGTCGCTGGATGAGATTTCTCAGGACTCACCGCTGTGATCCTCACGACACTCAGCGGGGGGGCGCAACCGTCAGCGCTACGCTTCCGTCTGGGCGGCGGCGCACCGTCAGCTGGGCCAGAGAGTTAAGCAGCAGCGGCAGTTCACCCCGCCGCGCGGCTTCTGCCGGTACGTTAACGCCCGCCACGTAGCAGCCGGCGTCCAGCGCGGAGGCAATCCCCGCGGCGGCATCCTCAACCACCACGCACGCTTCGGGCGGCAGCTGCAACCGCGTTGCTCCCAGCAGATAGGGCTCAGGATGCGGTTTGCCGCAGGTAATATCCCCGGCGGTAACCCATATCGCCGGCTCGGGTAATGCCGCGGCCCGGTGGCGCGCCCGGGCCACCGGCACGCTGCCGGAGGTCACGATCCCCCACGGAATGCCCTGCGCGTCCAGGCTGTTGAGCAAGGCCAGCGCGCCCGGCAGAGCGACGATGCCCTCGACGGCCGCCGCTTCAGTCTCTTCCAGCGCGAGAAACTGCTGCTGGATCGCCTCTTCGCTGCAGCCGGCCATAAAATGGCGCAGCGAGGCCATCGCCGGCTTGCCGTGGATGAACGCCAGCAGCGTGTCGGCCTCCAGTCCCCGTCGGGCGCCCCACGCCACCCAGGCCTGCTCTACCATCGCCAGTGAATCAACCAGCGTCCCATCTAAATCAAATAAGAATCCCCGATGCGCCACGCGCCGCTCCCGTTCGTTGATTGAGCCCGGATCAGTGTGCCACAGCGGCCGCCGCGGGAACAGTCACAGCGCACCGCCGGGCGGGGCTGCGGCGCTGCCTGCAAGACATCACAGATCGTCGAGGAAAGTTTTATCCAGCTGCTTAAAGGCCCGCTTCAGCAGATCGGCCAGCGCCTGATAAGTGGGCTTGCCCTCTACCGGGGCAATCGCCTGCCCCGACTCGGCCAGCCGGGCGCGCACCTCATGAAACCACTGCAGCAACGTCGGCGGCAGCGGGGTTATCGAACGCTTGCCCAGCCACCACAGCCCCTGCATCGGCAGGCTGCAGGCGAACAGCGCGGTGGCAATCGCCGGCCCCAGCTGACCGCCCAGCGCGATTTGCCAGCTGAGCGTAAAAATGGCCAGCGGCGGCATCAGGCGAATGGCAAAGCGGGTCGCGGTGGTGATGCGGTTTTCCGGAAAAACCGGTGCCAGACGCTTATCATTCGGCCAGCTCTTCATGTAGTGCTGCCCGCGCTGGAACAGGCCAAACCAGCCCACGGAACCGAAGTCGTTATTCGCCATGGCTGACCTCAACTTATGTAATAAAAAATAAACAAAATGAGTAATGCGACAACTTTACTTAACTTGATTCAAAACCTTTTGTCTTTAAGGGTGACTGTGGTTATGCTGAGCGCGTTTTAGGCGGCCCGGGCTTGCTGTCGACACCGGCGACACAGCGCGTTTCCAACCGTAATTCACGTAGTCAACCGCAAAGAAACGGTCCGCTACAAGACCTTTCTTCGCCCCCGTACACAAAATTCTGACTGCGATGACGTGAATCATAAATATCCCCGCTGTTATGCGCTACGCTGATAAGCGGATTGATTTATTTTTAGCCACTTTCAACAACAGGACTTTTCATGTCGAGTAAGTTAGTACTGGTTCTGAACTGCGGGAGCTCCTCGCTCAAGTTTGCCATCATCGATCCCGCCAGCGGTGACGAATTTCTCTCCGGGCTGGCCGAATGTTTTCATCTGCCCGAGGCGCGGATCAAATGGAAATGCGATGGCAGCAAACACGAATCGGCTCTCGGCGCCGGTGCGGCCCACAGCGAAGCGCTGCACTTTATTGTTAACGATATTCTGGCACAAAAACCTGAGTTGTCAGCACAAATCGCTGCAATAGGCCATCGCATTGTCCACGGTGGCGAAGCGTTCACCCAGTCTGCCATCATCGACGCGGAAGTGCTGCAGGGCATCAAAGATGCCGCCTCGTTTGCACCGCTGCACAATCCGGCTCACCTGATTGGCATTGATGAAGCCCTGAAAAACTTTCCGCTGCTGGCAGATAAAAATGTCGCCGTTTTTGATACGGCTTTCCATCAAACGATGCCGGAATCGTCCTACCTGTACGCCCTGCCCTACCGTCTCTACAGCGAGCACGGTATCCGCCGCTACGGTGCGCACGGTACCAGCCACTTCTACGTCTCACGCGAGGCGGCCCGCATGCTGAACCAGCCGGTGGAACAGCTCAACGTGATCACCTGCCACCTCGGCAACGGCGGCTCGGTCACCGCAATCCGCAACGGTGAGTGCGTCGATACGTCGATGGGCCTGACGCCGCTGGAAGGGCTGGTGATGGGTACCCGCAGCGGCGATATCGATCCGGCTATCGTGTTCCACCTGCATGACGCGCTGGGCATGAGCGTCGATGCGATCAACACGATGCTGACCAAAGAGTCCGGTCTGCTTGGCCTGACCGAAGTGACCAGCGATTGCCGCTATGTGGAAGATCATTATGCCAGCGAGGCTGACGCCCGACGCGCCATGGACGTGTTCTGCCACCGCCTGGCGAAATACATCGGCAGCTACAGCGCGCTGATGGAGGGGCGTCTGGACGCGGTCGTCTTCACCGGCGGTATTGGCGAAAACTCGGCGCTGGTGCGCGAACTGACGCTGAAGCAGCTCGGCCTGCTGGACATTGCCGTCGATGCCGAACGCAACCTGGCCGCCCGCTTCGGCAAAGCGGGTTTCATCAACCGCGAAGGTAGCCGTCCGGTGCTGGTGATTCCCACCAATGAAGAGTGGGTGATTGCCCAGGACGCTGCGCGCCTGACCGCGTAATCACCTCGCCCCGGCCAGCGATGCGTTTTCCGGCCGGGGCGTTTCCGACAGAGGGGCAGCGCGCCGTTGACCCTGCCCCACGCTTAAGAGGTTTATTGTGTCCCGAACCATAATGCTCATTCCAACCGGCACCAGCGTTGGCCTGACCAGCGTCAGCCTGGGAGTTATCCGCGCGATGGAACGCAAGGGCGTGCGCCTGAGCGTGTTCAAACCGATCGCCCAACCGCGCAGCGGCGACGATGCGCCGGATCAAACCACCAGCATTATCCGCCGCAACTCCACCATCTCCACCGCTGAACCGCTGCAGATGGGCTACGTGGAGTCGCTGCTGGGATCCAATCAGCAGGATGTGCTGATGGAAGCCATCATTGCCAACTACCACAGCAGCGCGCACGACGCCGAAGTGGTGCTGGTGGAAGGCTTAGTGCCTACGCGAAAACATCAGTTTGCCAACGCGCTGAACTATGAAATTGCCAAAACCCTGAACGCCGAGATCGTCTTCGTGATGGCGCTGGGCAACGACTCGCCGGATCAGTTGAAAGAGCGGATTGAGCTGGTGCGCAGCAGCTTCGGCGGCAGCAAAAACAAAAACATCACCGGCGTGATCATCAACAAGCTCAATGCGCCGGTTGACGATCAGGGCCGTACCCGCCCGGATCTGTCAGAAATCTTTGATGATTCCACCAAAGCCAGCATCGCCAACGTCGATCCGAAACAGCTGTTTGCCAACAGCCCGCTGCCGGTGCTCGGCTGCGTGCCGTGGAGCTTTGAACTGATTGCCACCCGCGCCATTGACATGAGTCGCCACCTGAACGCGCGCGTCATTAATGAAGGGGATATCGCCACCCGTCGGGTAAAATCCGTCACCTTCTGCGCCCGCAGCCTGCCGCATATGCTGGAGCATTTTCGCCCCGGATCGCTGCTGGTGACCTCGGCCGACCGGCCTGACGTGCTGGTCGCCGCCTGCCTGGCGGCGATGAACGGGCTGGAGATTGGTGCGATCCTGCTGACCGGCGGCTACGAAATCGATCCGCCGATTCAGAAACTGTGCGAACGCGCCTTCCAGACCGGCCTGCCGGTGTTTATGGTCAACACCAACACCTGGCAAACGTCGCTCAGCCTGCAGAGCTTCAATCTGGAAGTACCGACCGACGATACGCAGCGCATTGAAAAAGTGCAGGAGTACGTTGCCAGCCACATTGACGCCGGGTGGATTGATTCGCTGAGCGCCGCCTCCGAGCGCAGCCGTCGCCTGTCGCCGCCGGCGTTCCGCTACCAGCTGACCGAGCTGGCCCGCGCGGCCCGCAAGCGTATCGTCCTGCCGGAAGGCGACGAACCGCGGACGGTCAAAGCGGCGGCGATTTGCGCCGAGCGCGGCATTGCCACCTGCGTGCTGCTGGGCAATCCGGATGAGATTCAGCGCGTTGCCGCCGCACAGGGCGTCGAGCTCGGCGCCGGCGTAGAGATCATCGATCCGACGGTGGTCCGTCAGCACTATGTCCCGCGCCTGGTCGAACTGCGTAAAAGCAAAGGCATGACCGAAGTGGTCGCCCAGGAGCAGCTGGAAGACAACGTGGTGCTCGGTACCCTGATGCTGGAGCGCGGCGAAGTGGATGGGCTGGTCTCCGGCGCGGTCCACACCACCGCTAACACCATTCGCCCGCCGCTGCAGCTGATTAAAACCGCGCCCGGCAGCTCGCTGGTTTCGTCGGTGTTCTTTATGCTGCTGCCCGAGCAGGTGCTGGTGTACGGCGACTGCGCCATCAACCCGGATCCCACCGCCGAACAGCTGGCCGAAATCGCCATTCAGTCAGCGGATTCCGCCACCGCGTTTGGCATTGAGCCGCGGGTTGCGATGATCTCCTACTCCACCGGTAATTCCGGTGCCGGCAGCGACGTTGAGAAAGTGCGCGAAGCCACCCGCCTCGCGCAGGAGAAACGTCCGGACCTGGTGATCGATGGCCCCCTGCAGTACGACGCGGCGATCATGGAAGACGTGGCGAAATCCAAAGCGCCCAACTCGCAGGTGGCCGGTCGCGCCACGGTGTTCATCTTCCCGGATCTCAACACGGGCAATACCACCTACAAAGCGGTGCAGCGCTCGGCAGATCTGATCTCTATCGGCCCGATGCTGCAGGGGATGCGCAAGCCGGTTAACGACCTGTCGCGCGGTGCGCTGGTGGATGATATCGTCTACACCATTGCCCTGACGGCAATTCAGTCAAAGCAGGCTGAAGGCCAGTAGCCGGCGCGCATGGCGTAAAAAAAGGGGCGTTGCCCCTTTTTTATTTCGCCGGCCTGTCCCCGCGGAGGCTACGCTTTATCCGACGGAGTACGGTTCTGTTCAGTATTGCGGCTCATCCACAGCGACAGCGCTTTCAGTGAGTCGGGCGTGAACTCATCGCAGCGCGCGGTAATCGCCTCCGGCGTCATCCAGAACACCTCGGCCACTTCGGCTTCCTGCATGGCAAACGGCCCGTGTGAGACGCAGCTAAACAGGCTTCCCCATACCCGACAGTGCGGGTCCTCAAAATAGAACTGCCCGTGATCGGCGAACGGCACGGCGGCGATGCCCAGCTCCTCCTCCGCTTCGCGGCGGGCGGACTCCAGCAGCCCCTCACCGCTCTGCACCACGCCCCCGGCGGTAGCGTCCAGCATTCCCGGCAAAAAGTCCTTGGTGTCAGTGCGCCGCTGGACCAGGATATTGCCCATGCCATCGTGCACCACAATATAGCTGGCGCGGTGGCGCAGGCGCTGCGCGCGCATCTGCGCCCGGCTGGCCTGCGCGATCACCTCGTTATCTTCAGAAACAATGTCAACCCACTCTTCCGTCGCGGCCTGATTTTGCTCGCCCATGTTTAAACCTTCATCATCGATTGTCAGCGCTCATTAACATAGTTATTTCCCTCGGGCGACGCAATCATCACGGATGCCTTTTCATCGAAAGGGTTAGCCAGCGTTGCACTGAACGGTGCCGGTGCCGACTCGCCGGCTGCTGATCAATCGGCAAGGCACCGCGCATCCGGCTGCTGGCCGTCAGCACGGGGCACCAGCCGACCGGCGGCGGCAAACGCCCGCCACGCTGCCTGCCGCGACGCAAACCGCTGCCAGGCCCGCATCAGCGCGGCGGAGCCGCCTGACGAAGGACGGTAAAATCGCCTGCGGCCGCCACGAGGCGCCGGACAGGGCAGCGGGAAGCGCTCTTCACGCTGGCCGGTCATAGCTGGTGGTGCAGGCAGCGCGGCCTCGCCCTGCTGACGTTTACCGCGGCCTGATTCCAGCTGGTGCAAACTGTCCGGCAGCGGCTTTTCACTCAGGCGGCGGGCAGCGAGATTCTCTCGGGCGGACAAACTCCGCGCCTGAGCGAGGCGGCGTTCATGACGCGCCCAGTCGCGGTCAGGACGGCGTACGCGGCGCCCCGGACGCGCGGGCCGTGGCCATACCCCAGCGCCTAACCGCGCTACCCGCGCTCACCCGCGCGCAGATTTTCTGCAACGATTCACCGCGAGCGCCGCCACACCGGCGTAACCTCTTCTATGCTTATTCACGTCGAGAGTCGCGAGAAGAAGAGTGAAAATGAAAATATTACTGACCGGAGCAACCGGGCTGATTGGCACCCACCTGGTGCCGCGCCTGCTCGAGCAGGGCCATGAATTGTGCATCCTGACCCGCAACGTTGCCGGGGGAAAACGGCGGTTTGGCGACCGCGTCAGCTGGTGGTCAGGGCTGGATCAGCAGCAGGATTTAAACGGCATCGATGCGGTGATTAACCTGGCCGGCGAACCCATCGCCGATAAACGCTGGACCCCGGCGCAAAAGCAGCGCCTGTGCGACAGCCGCTGGACGCTCACCAAACGCCTCAGCGACCTGATTCGCGCCAGCAGCACGCCGCCTGGCGTGGTGCTATCGGGATCGGCTACCGGTTACTACGGCGACGCCGGAGAGACGGTGGTCACCGAAGAGGACAGCGGTAAACAGGAGTTTACGCACACGCTCTGCGCCCGCTGGGAGACCCTGGCACAGGAGGCGGAAAGCCCGCAAACCCGGGTCTGCCTGATGCGTATCGGCGTGGTGCTGGCGCGTGAAGGCGGCGCGCTGGCAAAAATGCGCCTGCCGTTTAAGCTCGGTCTTGGCGGTCCAGTTGGCAGCGGTAAACAGTATATGCCGTGGATCCACGTCGATGATGTGGTCGGCGCGATGCTGTTTCTGCTCAACGATGCCCGTCAGCACGGCCCGTATAACCTCGTTGCCCCCTACGCTGTGCGCAACGAGCAGTTTGTCGCCACGCTGGGGGAGGTCATGCACCGCCCGGCGATGCTGCCGATGCCGGCGCCGGCGCTGCGCCTGCTGATGGGCGAAGGAGCCGCGCTGCTGCTGGCCAGCGCCCACGTGCTGCCCAGGCGTCTGGAAGAGGCCGGTTACCGCTTCCGCTGGTACCGGCTGGAAGAGGCGCTACAGGACGTGGTGTAACGTCGGCGGCGGCATATCGCCGCCGCCGGGCTTACTTGAGCGAGCCGGAGAGAAACTGCTGCAGCCGCGCGCTTTTTGGCGCGTCAAACAGCGCCTGCGGAGGGCCCTGCTCCTCAATTTTGCCCTGATGCAGAAAGATCACGTGATGAGAGACGTGACGAGCAAACTCCATCTCATGGGTCACGACCACCATGGTTTTCCCCTCTTCCGCCAGCTTCTGCATGATGCGCAGCACCTCCCCCACCAGCTCCGGATCCAGCGCAGAAGTGGGTTCATCAAACAGCAGTACCTCTGGCTCCATCGCCAGCGCGCGCGCAATAGAGACGCGCTGCTGCTGACCGCCGGAGAGGTTGACCGGGTACTTCGCCCGGGCGCGCTCATCGATCCCGACTTTATCCAGATAGGTGATGGCCCGCGCCTTCGCCTCGGCCTTACTGAGCCCAAGCACCTGAACCGGCGCCTCCATTACGTTCTCCAGCACCGTCATGTGGCTCCACAGATTAAAGTGTTGAAACACCATGCTCAGGCGGGTGCGCAGCCGCCGCAGCTGCTCGGCGTTAGCCACCTTCAGCTGACCGTCGGTGTCGCGCACCAGGCCTATCGGCTGGTTATTGACGCTGATAGTGCCTTCGCTGGGCTTCTCCAGAAAGTTAATGCAGCGTAAAAAGGTGCTTTTACCGGAGCCTGACGAGCCAATAATGGAGATCACGTCTCCGGCGTTGGCGGTCAGTGATACCCCTTTCAGCACCTCATGTTCGCCATAGCGCTTATGTAATTCAACGACGTTTAATTTATTCTCGGCCATCATGTCACTCAGTGGGTAGACGAAGGGGTTACGTGCGCCATCCAGCGCTTTTCCGCTTTGCGGAACAGGCTAATCAGCACGTAAGAGATGATCAGATAGAGCACCGCGGCAATGCCAAAGGCGGTAAACGGCTGGTAGGTGGCGGCGTTAATGTCGCGCGCAATCTTCAGCAAATCCGGCACCGTAGCGGTAAAAGCCAGCGCCGTGGAGTGCAGCATCAGAATCACCTCATTACTGTACGCCGGCAGCGCGCTGCGCAGCGCCGACGGTAAAATGATGCAGCGATAGAGTTTAAAGGTGGAAAACCCGTAGGCGCGCGCGGCTTCGATTTCACCGTGCGGGACGCCGCGGATCGCCCCGGCAAAAATTTCTGTGGTATAGGCGCAGGTATTCAGCGTCAGCGCCAGTAACGTGCAGTTAAGGCCGCTGCGAAAGAAAGCGCTCAGCCAATCGCTGCCCTTGACCACGTCCAGCGTGTAAAAGCCAGAGTAGAACACCAGCAGCTGTACATAGAGCGGCGTACCGCGAAACACCCAGGTAAACAGCCAGACCGGAAAGCGCACGGCGCGGATCGACGACACCCGGGCAATGGACAGCAGCACCGCCAGACAGCCACCCAACAGCACGGAGATCACCAGCAGCCAAAGCGTGATCGCCACCCCGGTAAGGCGATAGCCGTCGCTCCACAGCAGCGCTTTCCAGTATTCATGCAGAATCTCTATCATAATTCGGCCCTCTTCACCCCAACCGAGTAGCGGCGTTCGAGCCACCAGAGTACGCCGCCGGACACCGTGGTAAACAGCAGGTAGATGAGTCCGGCCACAATCGCAAACCAGAGCGGCTGCCAGGTGCTCTTGCCGGCAAGCTGGGTGGCTTTGACCACGTCCTCCAGGCCGAGCAGCGACACCAGCGCCGTGGCTTTCAGGATCACCTGCCAGTTATTCCCAATGCCGGGCAGCGCAAAGCGCATCATGCCGGGAAACAGGATGCGCCGAAACGTCTGGCTCCGGGTGAAGCCAAAAGCGGTCGCCGCTTCAATTTGCCCTTTCGGCACCGCCAGCCAGGCGCCGCGAAAGGTTTCAGTAAAGTAGGCGCCGTAGATAAAGGCCAGGGTAATGATTCCCGCGACCATGGGATCGATATCAAACTGGGAAGCCCCGAACGCCTCAGTGAGGTGGTTGAGGGCAATTTGTAAACCGTAAAAGATCAGCAGCATCAGGACCAGATCCGGTACGCCGCGAATCAGGGTGGTATACATCGTAAACAACCCGGAGAGGAGCCGGCTGGAAGAGAGCTTACCGCCGGCGCCGATCAGACCAATGATCACGGCAAGGACCAGCGAGCTGAGTGCCAGCTCCAGCGTCACCATTGCCCCCTGGAAAATGACCTCAGAATAGCCATACAGCATAGTTGCGTTCCTGTCTTATTCTCTGCGTATTCTTTTGCCCGCCTGACGGCGGGCAAACGGGGGAGCTGTTCCCCTCGACAGGCAGGCGTTAACCGCCGTAAATATCAAACGTAAAATATTTTTTTGCGATCTTGTCGTAGGTGCCGTCTTGACGCATCTCGTTAAACGCCTTATCGATGGCCGCTTTCAGTTCGGCATCGTCTTTGCGCAGCCCCATCCCGGTCCCCACACCAAAGATCTTCTCATCTTTCACCGCCGGACCGGCAAACGCATAGTCTTTGCCCACCGGCTGTTTCAGAAAGCCTTCCGCAGCCTGCACTTCATCCTGGAAGGCGGCGTCAATACGGCCGGCAATCAGATCCTGATACACCAGATCCTGATTCGCGTACGGCGTGATGGTCACGCCTTTACTCCGCCAGTACTCGTTGCCGTAGGTTTCCTGCGTGGTTCCCTGCAGCACACCAATGTTTTTTCCTTTCAGCGAGGCGACGGTGGGCGCAATGTTTGCCCCTTTTGGCGCCACCAGACGGGCATTGGCCGCATACAATTTTTCAGAGAAGGCGATCTCCTGCTGACGCTTTTCGGTGATCGACAGCGAAGAGATAATCACGTCAATCTTCTTTGCCTTCAGCGACGGGATCAGCGCGTCAAAATCACTTTCCACAAAGTTGCACTGGGTTTTCAGACGCTGGCAGATTTCATTAGCCAGGTCGATATCAAAGCCCACCAGTTCCCCCTGGGCATTTTTGGATTCAAACGGCGGATAGGTTGGATCGGTACCGATTTTCAGCGTGGCCGGCAGCGCGGCCCAGGCGCCACCGATGCCGGAAAAAACCATTGCCAGGGAGAGAGCCAGAGCCTGCTTTTTCATAGATTACCCTCAAAAATGCGTTGTATTTTTCTGTGATGTGATGTGTGTGCTTACCGCTGTGATTGACTGTTCTTATTGCAGTTTTCGTGCCAGGATGGCCGTAAACCGGCTGCAGCGGCGCGCTCCGCGCGGTTAACCGCAGGGGGCGTGGAGAAACTTATAGCAGGATTGTATCGGGCTGGTAATGACTATGTGAGAAAATGGTGCGCCGGATGCACGATTAGTGATCCAGCGCGAAAAAACGCACCGAAGGGGGGCGTCCGGCGGCGTCAGGCCCCCTGCCAGCGGGCAAACAACTCTTCCGGCAGGGTGATATCAAACTGATCAAGCACGCGGTTAACCGTCTGATCGACAATGTCCATCACCGCCTGGGGACGATGATAAAATGCCGGCAGCGGCGGCATGATCATCGCGCCCATCTCCGCGGCGGTGGTCATCAGCCGAAGGTGGCCGAGGTGCAGCGGCGTTTCGCGCACGCCCAACACCAGTCGGCGCTGCTCCTTCAACACCACATCGGCGGCCCGGGTGAGCAGACTGTCGCTGTAGCTGTGCACAATACCGGAGAGCGTTTTCATTGAGCAGGGCATGATCGCCATCCCCAGCGTTTTAAACGATCCCGAGGAGACGGAGGCGGCAATGTCGCGGGAATCATGCACTACGTCGGCCATCGCCTGTACCTCGCGCACCGTCCAGTCGGTCTCCAGCGTCAGGGTCTGACGGGCCGCGGGGCTCATCACCAGGTGGGTTTCCACGTCCGGCAGCGGTTGCAGCACCTGCAGCATCCTTACGCCGTACACGGCGCCACTGGCTCCGGATATGCCAATAATCAGTCGTTTCATTCGCCTGCCCTATCATAAGCTAAGGCCGGAATTATCCGGCCTTGAGACAGAAATGCAAGCCGCACGCGGCGAAGACCGGCGTTATCCTTCGTTATGCAACTCGAGATTTTCGACCTCATTCTGACGCGCCAGCGCTTTAGCATCGTCGTTGCGCAGCGTCATCAGGTAATCCAGATAGCGCTGATCGACATCTTTGGTGACGTAGACGCCGTTAAACACCGAGCACTCAAACTGAACGATTTCCGGATTCTCTTCGCGTACCGCCGCAATCAGATCGTCGAGATCCTGGAAAATCAGGCCGTCGGCTTTAATCAGCTGACGAATCTCTTCCACTTCGCGGCCGTGGGCAATCAGCTCGGTCGCGCTCGGCATATCAATCCCGTAGACGTTAGGAAAGCGAATTTCCGGCGCCGCCGAGGCGAGATAGACTTTTTTCGCGCCGGCTTCGCGCGCCATTTCAATGATCTGCTCGGAGGTGGTGCCGCGAACGATGGAGTCATCCACCAGCAGCACATTTTTATCCCGGAATTCGGCACGGTTAGCGTTCAGTTTACGGCGGACCGCGCTGCGGCGCAGCTGCTGCCCGGGCATGATAAAAGTGCGTCCCACGTAGCGGTTCTTCACAAATCCCTGACGATAAGGCTTATCCAGAATGCGCGCGATCTCCAGCGCCACATCGGTGGAGGTCTCCGGAATCGGGATCACCACGTCAATATCAAGATCGTCCCACTCGCGGGCGATTTTGGCCCCGAGTTTGGTGCCCATGCGCACGCGCGCGCTGTAGACGGAAATTTTGTCGAGGAACGAATCCGGTCGGGCAAAATAGACGTATTCAAACAGGCAGGGGTTACTCTTCGGATTGTCTGCACACTGGCGGGTAAACAGCTGGCCTTTTTCGGTGATGTAGACCGCTTCGCCCGGTGCCACATCGCGCAAAAACTCAAAGCCGAGCGTATCCAGCGCCACGCTTTCCGACGCCACCATGTATTCGGTGCGTTCGGCATCCAGCGTGCGCTTACCCAGCACCAGCGGACGAATGCCGTTCGGGTCGCGAAACGCCACCAGCCCGTGACCAATGATCATCGCCACGACGGCATAGGCACCGCGCACCTGCTGATGCAGCGCGGCGACCGCGGCAAAAATGTTGTCGGCCTCCAGCGGGTGGTGCTGAAAACGATCCAGCTCCTGCGCGAAGATGTTCAGCAGAATTTCGGAATCTGAAGTGGTATTGACGTGGCGGCGACCGCGTTCAAACAGCTGCTTACGCAGTTCATGCGCATTAGTGAGGTTACCGTTGTGGGCCAGCGTGATGCCCCAGGGGGAGTTAACATAGAAGGGCTGCGCCTCGGAAGCGCTGGAGCTGCCGGCGGTGGGGTAGCGTACGTGGCCGATCCCCATGGTCCCCTGCAAACGCTGCATATGACGCGCTTCGAACACATCGCTGACCAGGCCGTTTGCTTTCCGCAGGCGGAAACAGTTCAGCGCATCGATGGTACAAATGCCTGCGGCATCCTGCCCACGGTGCTGCAGCACCGTTAACGCGTCATAAATCGACTGGTTTACCGGCATGAAACCGGTGATCCCGACAATACCGCACATGGTGTCATTTCCTCATAAGCCGCTGCCCCGGCGCACTTACCGGGGGATAAAACTCGACGTGCTTTGCAGATAGTCAAAAAACCATCTGATGATATAGCTGAACTGGGGAATCAGCTGAGAGCGCTGCCACTCGTCGCTTTTGGCCAAGCCGGTGAACGTATCCAGAAAAAAGAGGATGGCTGAGACGATTAACACCCCGCGCAATGCCCCGAAACAGATACCCAACACCCTGTCGGTCCCCGACAGGCCGGTTTTTTCAACCAGCGAGCCAATCACATAATTGACGATTGCCCCGACGATCAGCGTGGCAATAAACAAGGCTGCGATAGCGATTCCATTTCGAACCAGTTCGTCTTCAAACCCGGTGAACCAGACCGCCAGATAGGGGTAGTAGTGGCTGGCAATGTAAAATGCACATCCCCAGGTCACCAGCGACAGCGCCTCGCGTACAAAGCCGCGAATGACGCTAATCAACGCGGAGAAGGCTATGACGCCAATGATGGCGTAATCAATCCAGACCATGAATCTCTTCCAGCGTCATCGCCCCTGCATCCAGTTCGGGGCGCATTCTAACAGAAAAAGAAAACGTTTGCGTAGGCTTTTCCTTTGCCACACAAAAATTTCACTTCGTGCAAAAAAGAGGCAGGAAGCGCGTCAGTCGCGGCTCCTGCCCTCCCCATCGCCGCAGCAGAAAACGGGCAGCGCCCGCTCCCCACTAGCGCGCCGAATAGGGCTTCACGACGCCACCGAGGCCGGAAATCCCCTTCAGCTCCCCCACGGCCGACTGCATCTTCGCCTTCGAGGCATCGGGGCCGACGTAGATGCGGGTAATCTGCCCCTGCACCGGCGTCGACGGCACCGTCCAGGCACGGTAACCGGACAGGCGCAGCTTCGCCACAATCTCGTTGACCTTATCGGCGTTTTTCAACGCGCCCAGCTGCACCATCCATGCCTGACCGATTGGCGCCTCGGCGGGCGTCGACTCCGGCGCCTTCTGCTCAACCGGCTTTCGCTCAGCCGGCTTCTGTTCGACGGGCTTCTGCTCGATCGGTTTTGGCTTCGGTTTTTCCACCGCTTTCGGCTTGTCTACCGCCTTCGGCGGCGCCTGCGTGACCGGCGGCGGCGCGACCACCGTCGGGGCGCTGTTGTTCTGCGGACGCTGGCTGCCGCTGTTGGCGCTAACGGTGTTTTCACCCGGCGCGGCACTTTCGCCCTGCGGCGGCTGCGCCGGCAGGGGTTGCGTCACCGGCGGCACGATTTCCGCATCCTGTTCATCGTCCTTATCCGGGACCAGCGGAATGGCCGCAAACTCCTCTTTATAGTGTTTCTTTTCACCGTCCAGCAGGCCGGGCAGCACGATAACCCCCAGCGCCACCAGAATAACGGTGCCAACCAGCCGGTTTTGAAACTTACTCGCCACGCTGCTTCTCCGTTTCTCTCTCGCTCATGACCGCGGCAACCGTATGGAAGGAGCCGCATACCAGCACCGTGTCGTCGGGGCCGGCATCGGTGCGGGCCGCCCGCCAGGCACTGGCCACGCTGGCGTATGCCGTCCCGCCGCCGAGCTGAGACAGCAACGTGGCGGCATCGGCCCCGCGCGGTCCCGTCAGCGGCGCGCAGTACCAGGCATCGACCTGCGGCTGCAGGCAGGCCAGCGTGCCGGGAATGTCTTTATCGTGCAGCATACCCACCACCGCCAGCACCCGCCCCTGTCGCGGCAAAGCGGCCAGCCGCGCGGCCAGCCAGGCCGCAGCGTGCGGATTGTGGGCGACGTCAAGAATCACCCGCGGCTGCCGCGCCACTACCTCAAAACGCCCGGGCAGCAGCGCGCGCGGCAGCGCCTCGCGCAGCGTCGCCTCATCGACGACCAGTCCACTGGCGCGCAGCGCCGCAACGGCGGTCGCCGCATTCGGCAGCGGCACCTGCGGCAGCGGCAGATCGCGCAGCTCGCCCGCCGCATCGCGGTAGTGCCAGCGATCCCCCTCCTGCTGCAGATCCCAGTCAACGCCGCGGCGCAGCAGGCTGGCTCCCTTCTCCTGCGCCACATCGGCGATGGTATGCGGCATATCCGGTTCACCGACCACCGCCGGCCGCCCCGGACGAAAGACGCCGGCTTTTTCGCGGCCGATACTTTCGCGATCCGGTCCCAGCCAGTCGGTATGATCGAGGCCAATGCTGGTGATGACCGCCACATCCGCGTCGACGATATTGGTGGCGTCAAGGCGTCCGCCCAGACCCACTTCGAGGATCACCACATCCAGCGCCGACTGACTGAACAGCCGCAGCGCCGAGAGCGTGCCAAACTCAAAGTAGGTCAGTGACGTGTCACCGCGCACCGCTTCAATGGCGGCAAAGGCGGCAGTGTGCGCCGACGCCGGCAGCTCTTCGCCCTGAATACGTACCCGTTCGGTATAGCGTACCAGATGCGGCGAACTGTAGACTCCAACGCGGTAACCGGCCGCCATCAGCACCGTTTCCAGCGTGCGGCAGGTGGTGCCTTTGCCGTTGGTGCCGGCCACGGTAAAGACGGTCGGCGCCGGGGTTAACACGTCCAGTCGCTGCGCGACCTCGGCGATCCGCGCGAGGCCCATATCAATGGCGCTGCTGTGCAGGTTTTCAAGATAGCAAAGCCACGTGGCCAAAGGCGACGTGGCTTGAGGAAGTGGAAGCTTTTCCATGGGTCCGTTCAACTTGTTACGGTTCATCGGAAAACGGCCCCACAGGGGCCGTTCGCGGTTCAGGCCTCGTGATTGCCCGGCGCCGGCTCGGCGGCGTCGGTCTCTTCCGTCAGCGCCTCCGGTGCCGGCTGGTTCATCATCTTAGCCAGCAGGCGCGCCAGTTTATGACGCATTTCCGGACGGCGAACGATCATGTCGATCGCGCCTTTTTCAATCAGGAACTCGCTGCGCTGGAAGCCCGGCGGCAGCTTTTCACGTACCGTCTGCTCGATCACGCGCGGACCGGCAAAGCCAATCAGCGCTTTCGGCTCGGCGATGTTCAGGTCACCCAGCATCGCAAAGCTGGCGGAAACGCCCCCCATGGTCGGGTCGGTAAGCACCGAAATATAGGGCAGGCCACGCGCCTGCATTCTGGCCAGCGCCGCGCTGGTTTTCGCCATCTGCATCAGCGACATCAGCGCTTCCTGCATGCGGGCACCGCCGGAAGCGGAGAAACAGATCATCGGGCAGTTGGCTTCCAGCGCCGCTTCCACCGCGCGCACGAAGCGGGCGCCAACCACGGAGCCCATTGAGCCACCCATGAAGGAGAACTCAAATGCCGCCGCCACCACGGGCATCCCGCACAGGGAGCCTTTCATGACGATCAGCGCGTCTTTTTCGTCCGTTTGCTTCTGCGCCGCCACCAGACGATCTTTGTACTTTTTGGAATCTTTGAACTTGAGCAGATCTTTCGGCTCCAGCTCGCTACCCAGCTCCACCGGGCTGCCTTCATCCAACAGACTCAGGAGGCGATCACGCCCATGCATACGCATGTGGTGGTCACATTTCGGACACACCTCGAGGTTACGCTCCAGTTCGGCGCGGTACAGGACCTGGCCGCAGCTGTCACACTTGGTCCATACCCCTTCCGGGATACTGGCTTTGCGTGATGGGGTAATAGTGCTCTTGTTGAGAATGCGTTCAATCCAGCTCATTGATGACCTTTCTGTTTGAACCTGTCAATCCGCGCGCCCGACGTTGCAGACATGACAACGCCCGTTATGAAGCGGCGCAGACCGGATAAACCAGTTGCTCTTTCTCTGCCAGAACGGATTCCGGCAGACCATAAATGTCGCTCATTAAACCATAACAGCCCGCCGCTGTGGATAAAAATCTGGTCGTACCGCGATGGTTTATCAGCGTGCGTGGCGGCAAAACGCCGCGGAGCCGCCCGCGATCGGGCGGTGTGCATTAGCGCGCTGCGCGCCGGGCCGCACGGCGATGGCGCCACACTTCTATCACGCCCGGCAGCACCGACACCAGAATAATCCCGACGATCAGCAGCTTCAGGTTCTCCTGCACCACCGGCAGGTCGCCAAACAGGTAGCCTGCATAAGTGAACAGCAGCACCCACAGCAGCGCGCCGGTCACGTTGTAAAAAGCGAAGTGTCGGTATGACATGTGCCCCATTCCGGCCACAAAGGGCGCGAATGTGCGCACAATAGGCACAAAACGCGCGAGAATGATCGTTTTGCCACCGTGGCGATCGTAGAAGGCGTGGGTCTTATCCAGATAGCGGCGGCGAAAAATTTTTGACTGCGGATTGCTAAACAGCTTTTCGCCAAACAGCCGGCCAATGGTGTAATTCACCGCATCGCCGAGAATGGCCGCCACAATCATCAGCGCCACCATGGTGTGGACGTTCAGATCGTTAGACGGCAGTGCCGCCAGCGCGCCGGCCACAAACAGCAGTGAATCGCCCGGCAGGAACGGCGTGACCACCAGCCCGGTTTCACAGAACAGGATCAGGAACAGAATGGCATAAATCCACAGGCCATACTGTGCCACCAGCTCCGCCAGGTGCACATCAATATGCAATATGAAGTCGATGACAAAACGAATCAGATCCATAGGTCTTTCCTAATGAAAACCGGGAAGTTCACTCCCCGAGAAATAAAGGGCCCATCGGTGGACGGGGTAAGGCAAAACATTCCGGGTAGTCAACGGAGACCAGATACAACCCCTGCGCTTTGGCGGTGGCCGCCGCCCGGGTGCGATCTTTTGCCGCCAGCAGCGCTGCCATCCACTCCTCGGGTTGATTACCGCAGCCGATTTCCATCAGGCTGCCGACGATATTACGCACCATATGGTGCACAAAAGCATTGGCTTTAATGTCCACCACCACGTACGCCCCATGGCGCTTCACCGCCAGGTGCATCAGGTTACGCCACGGCGTACGCGACTGGCACTGCACCGCACGGAACGAGGTAAAATCGTTCTCGCCCAGCAGACACTGCCCGGCGCGATCCATTTTGTCAGCATCCAGCGGATGATAGAAATGCGTCACCCCCTGGCTGAGCACCGCTGGCCGCAGCCGCTGGTTGTAGATAACATAGCGGTAGCGCCGCGCGGTAGCGCTGAAGCGGGCGTGAAACGCCTCCGGCACTGCCTTGACCCAGCGCACGGCAATATCGGACGGCAGATTGGCATTTACCCCCAGCGTCCATGCGGCGTCTTTCCGCTGCGCCGGAGTCTCAAAATGGACCACCTGGCCCGTGCCGTGGACGCCGGCGTCGGTGCGTCCGGCACAAAACACCGTCACCGGATGGTTGGCCACCGCCGACAGCGCCTTTTCCAGCGCCGCCTGCACGCTGCGCACTTCCTGCTGACGCTGCCAGCCGTAATAGCGGCTACCGTCATATTCAATCCCCAGCGCCAGCTTCTGCATCGCGGGCTGCGGGTGCTGCGGGCCGTTCATCAGTAGAGATACTCCCGCACCAACCGCTCAGCGGTCTTCACCGCCATCAGCGCGCCGCCAAAGCGGACGTTATCCGCCACGCTCCAGAACTGCACCAGATCCGGACTGCCATAGTCATTGCGCAGCGCGCCAATGCTCAGGCGATCATTATCCGAAGCGTCACCGACCTGGGTCGGGTAGTCCTGCTCGTCCGACAGATTCAGATCGTCAACGCGGGCCAGCTCATCCCGCGCCTCTTCCGCCGACAGCGGACGCAGGCCGGCAAAGTGAACAACTTGTGCACTGCCGTAAAAAACCGGGGTCTGTACGGCACTGACCGACAACGGCAGGCCCTCATCCTGCAAAACTTTGCGCACCTGATCGACCAGTGCGCGCTCCTGGGCCACGCTACCGGCGCTGTCACTCAGCAGCGGCAGCAGGTTAAACGCCAGCTGGCGACCAAAATAGTGCTCATCGGGCGGAATGCCGTTCAGCAGGCGCGCGCTCTCTCCCGCCAGCGCATCCACCGCCGCTTTTCCGGAGGCAGATGCTGGCAGCAGCTGCGTCACCTGCAAACGCCCCAGGCCGGCGGCTTCCATCAGCGGCTTGATTGCACACAGCAACTGACAGGTCGCGCTGTTAGCAACGCTGATAATGTTACGATTCCGGTAGTCGGCCAGCACCTGCGGATTCACCTCCGGCACCACCAGCGGCACGTCCGGATCGAGGGCAAAGCGATCGCTGCTGTCGATGATCAGGCAGCCGGCGCTGGCGGCCTCTTCGGCATACTGCGCGGCAGCGTCTGCCCCGGCGGCGAAAAACGCCAGCTGCGCCTGCGACCAGTCAAATTCGCGGGCATCAAGGACCTGCAGCGAACGACCGCGAAAACGCAGTACTTCGCCGGCCGAACGCTCGCTGCTCAGCAACCAGATCTCACCCACCGGGAATTCGCGCGCCTCCAGCGTTTCCAGTAATGCATTTCCTACTGCGCCCGTGGCACCCAGTAGCGCAATATTCCAGCCGTCAGACATGTTGCTGTACTCCAGACAATGACGTAAAAACAGAAGGCGGTGATCTCACCGCCCGAACATTCAGACGGCTCCCCAGCGGGAAGCCGCTATCCGATCGCCTGCGCGCTGAACCCTAAGGCGGTCAGCAGCGCGGCGCTGGCCGGATCGTCACACTGCACCCGCAGCGACGACCACTCGCGACGCTCATCATACTGCTTACGCAGACGATCAAACTCGCCCGACTGCCCGGCTACCTGACGCAGCAGGGCATCGTCGCGGCGCACATCATACACCAGATGCACCAGTCGTTTCAGCGTAGGCTGATCCAGCGCGCCATGCAGGCGTACCGACGGCACGGTCGGCGGCGGCAGCAGCGTCTCCAACGCCACCTGCTGCGCGTCACCCAGAAAGGCGGTCCACGCCTCAAAGACCTGGGTAGTGCCGCGCGCTTTGCCCTCAAGGGTATAGCCGGCAATGTGCGCCGTACCGATATCCACCTGCGCCAGCAGCGCCACATCGAGATCCGGCTCCGGCTCCCACACATCGAGCACGCAGCGCAGATCGGGGCGGTCGGCCAGCACGCGGCGCAGCGCGGCATTATCCACCACTTCGCCGCGGCAGGCGTTGATCAGAATCGCGTGGGGGCGCAGCGCGCGCAGCAGTGCATCGTCCGCCAGGTGCAGGCTTTGCCAGGGACCACTGAGATGCAGCGGCGTGTGAAAGGTCAGCACGTCGGCCTGCGCCACCAGCGTCGACAGCGGCAGAAATTCACCTTCATCACCGCGCGCGGCGCGCGGCGGATCGCACAGCAGTGTCCGCACCCCCCAGGCCGCCAGACGCGCCTGCAGGCGCGCGCCGACATTGCCAACGCCAACAATGCCCACGGTGCGATCGCGCAGAGCAAAACCATCGCGCTCCGCCAGCGCCAGTAGCGCAGAGAAGACATACTCCACCACCGCAATGGCGTTACAGCCCGGCGCGGCGGAGAAGCCAATGCCCTGCGCCGCCAGCCACGCCTGATCGATATGATCCGTACCGGCGGTCGCGGTGCCAACAAATTTTACCGGCGTGTCGGCCAGCAGCGCCGCATCCACCCGGGTCACGGAGCGTACCATCAGGCCATCGGCTTCCTGCAGCGCCGCCGGTGGAATCGGCCGGCCGGGCACCGCCGTCACCTCGCCGGTGCGGCCAAACAGTTCGGGTGCGTAGGGCATATTTTCATCGACAAGGATTTTCACGCGCTATTCCTGGCTTGGGTCACGGTTAGGGAGCGCCATTTTGCCACGTCCCGCCGCGTAGACGCTATCCCTGATGGCGCAGTCGTTGCCGGTAGCGCTCCGGCGTGGTCCCCGCGTGCTGCTGAAACATGACGATCAGCGCCGAAGCGGTGCTGTAACCCAGCTGCAAGGCGGCCTCCTGCACCGTTTTTCCCTGCTCCAGCAGCGCAATAGCATGGATAAAGCGCAGCCGCTGCCGCCACTCGCTAAAGCTCATGCCCAGTTCGCGCCGCGCGCGCCGGGCCAGCGTACGCTCGGTGGTAAAAACGCGTCTGGCCCACTCGACCAGCGGCGTATTGTCAGCCGGATCCTGCTCCAGCGCCTGCAGAATGGGCGCGAGGAAGCGATCCTGCGACGTCGGCAGATAGCTCTCCTGCGGCGTCGCCAGCCGTAGCTGATCGCACATGACCTCGCACAGCCGCAGATCGGCCGGCGCTGTCGGCAGCGCCAGCTGCCGCCCGGCGCAGTGATCAACAATCGCGGTGACTATCGGGCTCACCCGCAGCAGACAGGCGCGCGTCGGCAGCCCCTCACACGCCGCACGGCAGATATTGAAGGTGCGAAAACCCACCTGACGGTGGTTGTAACAGGCGTGCGGGCTGTCCGGCGGGATCCACACCGGAAACGCCGGCGGAGTCAGCAGTCGCTCCCCTGCCACCTGCATCTCCAGCACGTGGCCCTGGACAAAGATCGCCTGTCCCCAGGGATGCTGATGCAGCTCATATTCCGTGCGGGCATTCGCCTGCTCGTAGCGTAGAAAAAAGCGAAAATTATCGCCGTGTTCAGGGGGGTGGTACGTCAGTTGATTCCGCATTGTCGGTTCAGGAAAAGCGTCTGTCTGGTTATCACTATCTGTTTATGTTCAGACATGCGTACACTGCCGTCAACCTGATATTGGAGAAGCGTATGCCGTTTTTATTTCCGGTGATTGCCGTACTGATTTGGTCGGTCAATGCCATTGTGAACAAGCTGGCGGCCGGGGCGATTGATCCGGCCGCCATCGCGTTTTATCGCTGGTTGCTGGCGCTGCTGGTCTTAACGCCGCTGGCGCTACCGGGCGTGTGGCGCGCCCGGGCCACGGTGCGCCGCCACCTGTGGCAGCTGCTGATTCTGGGGCTGCTCGGCATGGTGCTGTATCAAAGCCTTGCCTACTATGCCGCCCACAGCGTCAGCGCGCTGTTGATGGGGATCCTGAATTCACTGATTCCACTACTGACGGTGCTGTTCAGCGTGCTGCTGTTGCGCCATACCCCGACGCTGGGCGTGGTGCTCGGCGGTCTGCTGTCGCTGGGAGGGCTGCTGTGGCTGATCAGCGAAGGCCAGCCGGCGCGGCTCCTGAACTACGGCATCGGTCGCGGTGAGCTGATGATGCTGGCGGCTTCGGCCTCCTACGCGCTGTACGGCGTCCTGACCCGGCGCTGGGCGATTCCGCTGAGCGGCTGGAAAAGCCTGTGGGTGCAGATCCTGTTTGGCGTGCTGCTGCTGCTGCCGGGCTTCTTGCGCGTTCCCGATGCGGCGCTGACCCGCGAATCGCTGCCGCTGGTGCTGTTCGCCGGACTGTTTGCCTCGCTGCTGGCGCCCTGGCTGTGGCTGAAAGGCGTGGCGCTGCTCGGCGCCAACCACACCAGCATTTTTATGAATCTGGTGCCCATTTTTACCGCCGCCATCGCCGTGCTGTTTCTCCATGAGCAGATGCACGGCTACCACTATCTCGGCGGCGGCCTTACGCTGGTGGGCGTGCTGCTCTCTCAGCGCCTGCGCCGCCCGTTCGCTCTTCGCCGTCGTCCGCAGGCGGATCCGGCAGAGGGGTAAAGCGTATCAATACCCGCAGCCCGCCCAGCGTCGGGCTGCGATCCAGCCGCGCCTGGGTGCCGTGCCACTCGGTAATGTCTTTCACCAGCGCCAGTCCCAGCCCGCTGCCGGCCACCGGCGTCTCCTGCGGTAAACGGCCAAACGGCTCCATCGCCTGCTGGTGCAGTGCCGGCTCAATTCCCGGTCCGCTGTCTTCAATACTCAGCACGCCGTTTCGCACGCTGGCGGTGACCATGCCGTCCGCCGGGGTATATTTCAATGCGTTATCCAGCAGGTTAGCGCACAGCTCGGACAGCAGCAGCGCATCACCGGCCACCCGGCAGCGCTCATCGCCCTCGTAGCCCAGATCGATCTGCCGGCTGCGCGCCTGATTCAGACTGAGCATACAGGCTTCCTGTACCACCGCCACCAGCTCCAGCGGCTGGCGCGAAAGCGCAGCCTGCTGGTGCGCGCGCAGCCGCGACAGCTGGAGCAGGCGATCGGTCAGGGTAATGGTGTCGCTGAGGGTGGCACGCATCCCCAGTAAACTTTCGCGCCACTGCTGGGGATCGTGGCTTTTTAACGCCATTCCCACCTGGGTGTTCAGAATGGTCAGCGGCGTTCGCAGCTGGTGAGAGGCATCGGCGCTGAATCGCGCCTGTCTGTCAACCATCTGCCGCAGCCGCGCCTGGAAGTGGTTAAATGCCAGCATCAGCGGCTGCATCTCCGACCAGGGGATGACCGCCGGCAATGGCCGGAGATCGCCCGGATCGCGGCGCATCAGAATAGCGGAAAGGTGGCGCAGCGGCCGCAGCAGGCGACGAATCAGCAGCGCCACCAGCAGCAGCGTAATCAGCACCAGTGCACTCTGGCTAAACAGTGCGGTCATCAGCAAATTACGGGCAAACTCCCGGCGGGAATTGAGGGTCTCCGCCACGAGGATCAGCGCCATCCCCTCGACGCCCCCCTCATTTACCGGCTGCCAGAGAGCGGCAATCCGAATCGGCTGTCGGCGATAGCGCGCATCATAAAAGTGCACCAGCGCCGGGTAGTGCGGCGACATCTGCGAAGTGATGGGGATCGGTGGCAGATCGTCAAAACCGGACAGAGTGTGGCCGTCCGGTGAGATCACCTGATAAAACAGCTGATCGTTCATGTTGCGCTCGAAAGTGTCGAGTACCACCCAGGGCACATCCACCTCCAGTCGGTGCTCCCTGACCCGCAGGCGTTCCGCCACGGTGCGCGCCGACGCCAGCAGCGAGCGGTCATAGGCCTGCGTCGCCGCCGCCAGCGCGCTCTGATAGTGCGTCCAGACCGACAGCGCCCACAGCAGGAGCAGCGGCAACCCCAGCCACAGCAGCAGCTGCCCACGCAGCGATCGGGTCATTGCGGGCACTCAAGGGTATAGCCCAGACCGCGAAGGGTCACGATCGACACGTTACTGCCGGCCAGCTTTTTGCGCAGCCGGTGAATATACAGCTCAATGCTTTCGAGGCTGGCCTCATCGTCCAGGGTGAACGTCTGCTCATACAGATACTGTCGCGACACCGGTTTACCCGGGCGCTGCATCAGCGTGGTCAGCACGCTGGTTTCGCGCGGCGTCAGCGACAGCGACCGGTCAGCCAGCACGAAGTACCCCTCTTCGTGCAGTACCAGTTCGCCAAAGTGCTGCGCCTCCTGCCCCAGCCCCTGGCTGCGGCGCAGCAGCGCGCGTATCCGTGCCTCCAGCTCCTCCAGCTCGAAAGGCTTGGTCAGGTAATCATCCGCCCCCTGATTCAATCCTTTCACCCGATCGGCAACATCGGCCCGCGCGGTAAGCAGCAATACCGGCGTGCTCTGGCCGCGTTTGCGCATGCGCGCCAGTAAATCCAATCCATTTAGCCGCGGCAGTGAGACATCCAGCACCACCAGCGCATAGCGCTCGCTCAGCAGCACGTGGTCAGCCGCCACGCCGTCGGCTACCCAGTCCACGGCAAAGCCCGCCTGACTGAGCGCTTTCTGCAGCCAGTTGGCCAGTTCAACCGTATCTTCCACCAGTAAGAGACGCATATCACATCCTGTCACATTAATTCCGCATTGAAAGGTAAATGAAAGGTTAAGGGGTTAACAATTCAGCAACCCCCAATTCGCGGGGCGCTTCACAGTCTGAAATAAAAATAACCGGAGTACCCTATGAAAACAGCGATCCGCACCGTCCTTGCCACCCTGACGCTGAGCGTTGCCGTCCCGGCCGCCGTTGCCGCCGATGCCCCGTCGCGTACCGAATGTATTGCCCCCGCGAAGCCCGGCGGCGGCTTTGACCTGACCTGTAAATTACTGCAGGTGTCGCTGCAGGAAACCGGACAGATTACATCGCCGATGCGCGTAACCTACATGCCGGGCGGCGTTGGCGCCGTGGCTTACAACGCCATCATTGCCCAACGCCCGGCGGAAGCCGGCACCGTGGTCGCGTTCTCCGGCGGTTCACTGCTCAATCTGTCGCAGGGCAAGTTTGGTCGCTACAGCGTGGATGACGTGAAGTGGCTGGCCGCCGTGGGCACCGATTACGGCATGGTGGCAGTGCGCGCCGATGCGCCGTGGAAAAATCTCGATGAGCTGCTCGAGGCGATGAAAAACGATCCCAACAAGGTGGTGGTCGGTGCCGGCGCGTCGATCGGCAGTCAGGACTGGATGAAAACCGCGCTGTTGGCCCGGTCAGCGGGCGTGGACCCGCGCAAGATGCGCTACGTGGCATTTGAAGGCGGCGGCGAATCGGTCACCGCACTGTTAGGCAATCACATTCAGGTGGTCTCCGGCGACATGAGCGAAATGGTGCCGCACCTGCAAAGCGGCAAAATGCGCGTGTTGGCAGTGATGTCCGAGAAGCGCCTGCCCGGCGAACTGGCCGCGATCCCCACGGCCAAAGAGCAGGGCTATGACGTGGAGTGGCCGGTCATTCGTGGATTCTACCTCGGACCGAAGGTGAGTGACGCCGATTATCAGTGGTGGCAGCAGGCGTTCGACAAGCTGGCGGCCAGCGACGAGTTTAAAAAACAGCGCGATCTGCGCGGCCTGTTTGAGTTTAACCTGACCGGCGAAGCGCTGGACAGCTACGTGAAAAAACAGGTCGCGCAATATCGCGAGCAGGCTAAATCCTTTGGCCTCGCCAAATAAGCGGAGGCGCGCATGAGTGACAAACTGTTTGGCGGCGTCTGGCTGCTGCTGTGCCTCGGCGGCCTGGTTATCGGCTGGGGCATCACCACCGAATACAGCTATGAGCCGGTCGGACCGCGCCCGTTTCCGCTAGTGATCCTGGCGCTGATGGCGCTGTGCGCCGTCGGCCTGCTGCTGCGTAAGCCCGACAGCGTGCGCTGGCCTGACCGCCGGGTGCTGCGGCGACTGCTGGCGATGATGGTCATGCTGATGGCGTACGGCTGGGTGTTTGAAAGCCTCGGCTTTCCCCTCGCCACCGCGCTACTGACCTGCGGCATCGCGATGTTGTTTGGCGCCAGCTGGTGGGCCGGTGCACTCTCCGGCATCATCAGCGGCCTGCTGCTGTTTTACAGTTTTGACCGCCTGCTTGACGTCACTCTGCCCATCGGCAGCTGGCTTTCCTGAGGAGAGACCATGGAAACCTGGAATTTTTTAATGCAGGGCTTCAGCGTCGCGCTGACGCCCACCAATCTGATGATCGCACTGGTTGGCTGTTTTATTGGCACCATCGTCGGTCTGCTGCCGGGCCTCGGCCCGATCAACGGCGTGGCGATCCTGATGCCGCTGGCATTTGCGCTGCATCTGCCGGCCGAGTCCGCACTGATCCTGCTGGCCACCGTGTACATTGGCTGTGAATACGGCGGCCGCATCTCCTCCATTTTGCTGAACGTCCCGGGAGATGCCGGAGCGATCATGACCGCCCTGGACGGCTACCCGATGGCGCAGCAGGGCCGGGCCGGCGTCGCGCTGTCCATTTCAGCGGTCAGCTCGTTCATAGGCTCGACGATAGCCATCCTCGGCATCATTTTGTTTGCGCCACTGCTGGCTAACTGGTCGCTGGCGTTTGGCCCGGCCGAGTATTTTGCTCTGATGGTGTTTGCCATCGCCTGTCTCGGCGGAATGATGGGCAGCAATCCGGTGAAATCCCTGCTGGCGGCGCTGATGGGGTTGGCCATGGCCACCGTTGGCGTGGATGCGAATACCGGCGTCTACCGCTTTACCTTCGACAGCGTGCATCTCTCAGATGGTATCCAGTTTGTGGTGGTGGTCATTGGTCTGTTCTCGGTCAGTGAAATTTTACTGATGCTGGAATCGACCAGCAGCGGACAAAAAGCGGTACGCGCCAGCGGCCGGATGATGTTTAACGTGAAAGAGGGCCTGAGCTGCCTTGGCACCACGCTGCGCTCCTCATTCCTCGGCTTTTTCGTCGGTATTCTGCCCGGCGCCGGAGCCACCATCGCCAGCGCCATGGCCTACATGAGTGAGAAGAAAATCACCCGCAGTACCGAGTTTGGTAAAGGTGATATTCGCGGCGTCGCCGCCCCGGAAGCGGCGAATAACGCCTCGGCCTGCGGCTCGTTTATTCCGATGCTGACGCTGGGCGTACCCGGCTCCGGCACCACAGCGGTGATGATGGGCGCGCTGACGCTGTATAACATCACCCCGGGGCCGGCCATGTTCACTGAGCAGCCCGATATCGTCTGGGGACTGATTGCCGCGCTGCTGATTGGCAACGTGATGCTGCTGCTGATGAACATCCCGATGATCAACCTGTTTGCGCGCATGCTCACCGTACCGATGTGGATCCTCGTCCCGGCGATTGCCACCATCTCGGCGGTTGGCGTCTACGCGGTGCACAGCACCACCTTTGACCTGCTGCTGATGGTTGGGCTGGGGATCTTCGGCTATATCCTGCGTAAGATGGACTTCCCGATGTCGCCGCTGATTCTCGGCTTCGTGCTGGGCGAGCTGCTTGAACAGAATCTGCGCCGCGCCCTCTCTATCAGCAACGGCCAGCTGCCGATTTTGTGGGAAAGCCCGATCAGCAAAGTACTGCTGGTATTGGCGGTACTGGTTCTGGTCGGCCCGCTGTTCTGGAAGCGCTGGCGCCGCAAACAGCGTCAGCTGCTGGCCAGCGAAGGCAAGTAACTTTTTTGGCCGCCGCAAGGCGGCCGATAATAGGCTTTATCGTGCGGTTTTGTTACCATAGGCGATGCGTTTTTTTCCCGGCGGATCGACCAACAAGGATACCGCGATGCAACCTATTAGTGGACGTGGCGTCCCGCCCGGCGGCGAACGCGCCGTCGTTGACCATCAACCCGGTTCTTCCCGTCCCCACGCTGGCGAACAGCCACTCTCGCCGGCCCAGCGTACTACGCTGGAACGCCTGATCACCCGTATCCTTGCGCTCAGTAATCAGAAGGGGCCCGAACTGTGGGCCGGTATCCGTCACGAGGCTGGCGTCAAGAGTGATACCGAGCTGGTGGCGCATCACTTTCCCGCTGCCGAGCAGTTTCTGCAGGAGCGGCTAACCCAGGCACAAAGCAGCCACGCTACCCGCCAGCTGCTGCAGCAGCTGACCGACCTGCTGCCGCAGGGCAACAACCGCCAGGCGGTGAGCGATTTTATCCGCCAGCAGTTTGGCCACACGGTTCTGAGCGCGCTAAGTCAGGATCAGCTACGCCAGGTGCTGACCATGCTGCAAAACGGCCAGATGGCGATTCCGCAGCCGCAGCACGCCACACCGTCCGATCGCACCCTGCTGCCCGCAGAGCATCATGCGCTGAATCAGCAGATTGCCCGGTTGGCGGCGGCCACCGGAGAACCGCCGGCCACGCTCTGGCAGACGGCGCTCAAGCTGGTTCAGTTAAAACCGGGCGATCCGGTACCGGCCCGCCATTTTCCTCTGCTGACGCAGTATCTGCAGGTGCGTCAAACTCTCAGTCAGGTGGCAGCCCCTACCCTGCAGCGGCTGGAAAGCCTGCTGAAACAGCCGCTCGACGCCGGCGAACGTCAACAACTTGAGCAGTACAGCGAACAGCGCTACCAGATAGCACCCGGCGCGGTGCTGAGCGCTAATCAGGCGCAGGATCTGCTCAGTCAGCTGTTTGCCCGCCGCGCAGAGAAGCTGCGCGAACAGCCACTGGCCAGCAGTGAGCAGGCGCCACAGCCGCTGCTGCATCCCGGCGATACCGCGCGTCCGCCCGTTTTACAACCGCTCAGCCAGCGCCCGGCCCTGATGGTGCTGGCCGCCCTGCTACTGGCGCTGCTGCTGTTCTGGCTGCTGCGCTGATCAGCAGCTGCAGTCAGCCGGCGCCTGCGATGGCCAGCTGCCTGCCTTATCGCCGGTCACCAGCGGGTGACCGTCGCGACGCCAGAAATCCAGCCCACCAATCAGCTCTTTTACCTGCAATCCGGCGCTGGCCAGCTTCCACGCGCCCTTTGTCGATCCATTACAGCCAATCCCATCGCAGTAGGTGACGTACACCTTTTCTCGATCCAGCGTTGCCAGCGTCTGCGCATTCATGGTGCGATGCGGAAAGCAGTGCGCGCCGGGAATATGCCCCGCCAGCCAGGCGCTCTCGGCCCGGGTATCAATCACCACCAGCGCCGTGACGCCGGCGGCCAGATCGGACGCCAGGTCCCAGGCATCGGCATAGTGAGCCAGCTTACCGGCCAGCCACGCCACGCTTTGTACCGGGCTGGCCGGAGGAAACTGCAGAACCTGCGATTCGCTTGTCATGGTGATGCTCCCGTGATGTTTTCGTTATATTAACGTAAAAATGGTCTGGATAATCAGACCATTTCCCGCCGGGAGATAAGACCATGTTGCACCACGACGCCGCGCTGCTGCACGCCTGGCAACAGCATGATGCGCCCACGCGCAAAGCGCGTCTCTGCCTAACGCTGCGCGCGCTGCTGCGTCAGCAGCAGCTGCCCGCCGGCAGCCGCCTGCCTGCTTCACGGCGGCTGGCCAGCCTGCTGTCGCTGTCGCGAGTCACCGTTGAGGCCGCGTATGCCCAGCTGGAGAGTGAGGGCTGGCTGCTCCGTCATACCGGCCGCGGGACCTTTGTTGCCCTGCAGCTGCCGGCGCCCGCGCCGCGCCAGGGGCCCACCGACGCGCTCCCGCTCTCGCCGCGCGCCGCGGCGCTGCTGCGCCAGCCCGGATGCCAGGATCCGCTGTTTCCGCGCGCCTTTGCCGCCGGTTCACCCGATCTGCGTGCCTTCCCGCTGGCGCTGTGGCAGCGCCTGGGAACGCGCAGCTGGCGGCTACAGGGTGATGCCCTGCTGCGCTACGGCGATCCGCAAGGCTATGCCCCGCTGCGCGAGGCGCTCACCCACTATCTGGCCGAAATGCGCGGCGTCCGCTGCCACGCCGGGCAGATCATGGTGTTAACCAGCTCCCAGCAGGCACTGCATATGCTGGGGCTGCTGCTGTGTGACGCGGGAGATCGCGTCTGGCTGGAAGATCCGGGCTACGCCGGAGCGCGGCAGGCGTTTCTCAGCGCGGGCGCGGTGGTGTCCGGACTGCCGCTGGACGCGCACGGCGCCCGCCTGCCCGAGGCAGCGGACGTCGCCGGCGGGCTGGCCTACCTGACGCCCTCCCACCACTACCCGAGCGGCTGTAGCATGAGCCTGTCGCGCCGGCTGGCGTGGCTGGAGTATGCTCGCCAGCGGCAGATCTGGATAATCGAAGATGATTACGACAGTGAGTTTTGCTATGACGGGACGCCGCTACCGGCGCTACAGGGACTTGACCCTCACGGGCGGGTCATTTACGTGGGCACCTTCTCCAAAACCCTGTTCCCTTCGCTGCGGCTGGCGTATCTGGTGCTGCCGGAGGCGCTGGTTACCCCGCTGTGCCAGCTGCGCAGCGTGATCGATGGCCACAGCGCCCAGCAGCCGCAGGCGGTGACCGCGGCGTTTATCGCGGAGGGGCATTTTGCCGCGCATCTGCGGCTGATGCGCCAGCTGTACCGCAGCCGCCGCGATCTGCTTCGGCAACAGCTGGCGGAAAAGCTCGCGGGGGAACTGCAGCTGCTGCCCGCCAGCGGCGGCCTGCAGCTCACCGCGATGCTGCCCGGCGGCGGGGAGTCGCGGCTGCGTCAGCAGGGGCTGGAACACGATTTGCTACTGCCGGGGCTGTCAGGGCTGTCGCAGCAGCCTCACCCGCCACAGGGCCTGATCCTCGGCTACGCCGCCCTCCGTCCGGCGGAGATCACCGCGGCCGTCGATCGGCTGGCGCGCCTCGATTACTGACGGCGGGCAAACGCGCCAATCAGCATCAGCCCGCCCAGCGCCGCAAGGGCGCCGGCAAAAAATACCTCGCGGTAGCCGAAACCGCTGGCCAGCAGCCCGGTCAGCGGACCGCTCAGGCCGTAGGCCACGTCCTGAAACGCGGCATAACCACCCAGCGCGGTTCCGCGCACCTGTGGCGGCACGCGCCTCACCACTTCCACCCCCAGCGCCGGAAAAATCAGTGAACAGCCACAGCCGGTCAGCGCCGCGCCCAGCAGTGCCAGCCCGGCGCCCGGCGCCAGCCCCAGCAGCAGCAGACCGCCGATTTCCACCGCAAACGATACCCCCGCTACCCGAATACCGCCGTAGCGATCCGGCATCCAGCCGAACAGCACCCGCATCGCCACAAACGCCAAACCAAAGGCGCTGAGCGCAAAACCGGCATTTCCCCACTGCTGGCTGGCAAAATAGAGGGAGACAAAGGTGCCGATCACCGCAAAACCCACTCCCTGCAGCGCCAGCCCGGCACCCGGCAGGCTGATTGTTGTCAGCACCGACCACAGCGAAGGCCGCGCGCCGCCGTGGGGCGCCACCGGTCGTACCCCAAGGTTAGACAGCAGCGCCAGCAGCGGCAGGATAAGCGTCGTCACGCCCAGCACGGCGAAACCGCCGTAGCCATACAGCAGCAGGCCCACCGGTGCCCCGACCGCCAGCGCACCGTAAATCGCCATACCGCTCCACGACATGACTTTACCCGCGCGGCCGGCGGCCACCAGCCCCAGTCCCCAGGTCAAATTGCCGGTTAGCAGCTGGCTTTCACCAAATCCCAGTATCAGCCGTCCCAGCAGCAGCAAAGCAAATTTGCCCATCACCGGCAGCGGCAGCAGCGCGGCCAGCAGGTAGGCCACGCCCGCCAGCGAACAGGCCAGCAGCCCCTGGATGGCCGAGCGTTTGGCACCGCGCTGATCCGCCAGGCGTCCGGCATAGCTGCGGGTCAGCACCGTGGCCAGAAACTGGATGCCCACCGCCACGCCCACCATCACATTGTTCAGTCCCAGCTCGTGGTGCACCCAGAGGGGGATCACCGGCAGCGGCAGGCCGACGGTCAGGTAGCCTAAAAACACAGCGAAGGTAATGCGGGCGAGTGAACGGTTTTCGCTGCCGGGCGTGCCGGTAATCATACAGAGGCTCCTTGCCAGATAAAAAAATGCCCCCTGACGCAAGCGACAAGGGGCGGATCTCGCGCGGGCCTGCCGGCCCGGCGCGTCAGGGATCAGTGACGCACATCAGGCGTATTTACGCATCACCAGCGTGGCGTTGGTGCCGCCGAAGCCAAAGCTGTTGGACATCACGGTGGTCAGCTGACGCTCGGTCGGCTGGGTGATGATATCCATGCCCTGCGCGGCCTCGTCCAGCTGCTCAACGTTGATGCTCGGCGCGATAAAGCCGTGCTCCAGCATCAGCAGGGAGTAAATGGCTTCCTGCACGCCGGCGGCGCCCAGTGAGTGGCCGGTCATCGCTTTGGTGGCTGAGATAGCCGGGGTGCGGTCGCCGAAGACTTCGCGGATCGCGCCCAGCTCTTTCACGTCGCCCACCGGGGTGGACGTACCGTGGCTGTTGAGATAGTCAATCGGCGTGTCCACACCGTGCATCGCCATCTGCATGCAGCGCACCGCGCCTTCGCCGGACGGTGCAACCATGTCAGCGCCGTCAGAGGTGGCACCGTAGCCAACGATTTCGGCATAGATGTGGGCACCGCGCGCCAGCGCGTGCTCCAGCTCTTCAACCACCACCATGCCGCCGCCGCCGGCAATCACAAAGCCGTCGCGGTTCGCATCATAGGTGCGGGAGGCCTTTTCCGGCGCATCGTTGTATTTGGTGGACAGCGCGCCCATGGCGTCGAATTCGCAGGCCATTTCCCAGCACAGCTCTTCGCCGCCGCCGGCAAACACCACGTCCTGCTTACCTAACTGAATCTGCTCAACGGCGTTACCGATACAGTGCGCAGAGGTCGCGCAGGCCGAGCTGATGGAGTAGTTAACACCGTGGATTTTGAACGGGGTCGCCAGGCAGGCGGATACGCCGGAGGCCATGGCTTTGGTCACCACGTAAGGGCCAACCGCTTTCAGGCCGCGCGGGCTGCGCATGGCGTCAGCACCAAACACCTGATATTTCGGAGAACCGCCGCCAGAGCCGGCAATCAGGCCGACGCGGGGGTTATTCTGATACTGTTCGTTCGTCAGACCAGCATCTTTAATCGCTTCTTCCATGGAGAGATATGCATAGATGGACGCGTCACTCATGAAGCGTACAACTTTGCGGTCGATGAGACCTGTGGTATCGAGCTTAACGTTACCCCAGACGTGACTACGCATGCCGGAATCTTTCAGCTCCTGGGAGAAAGTAATACCTGAACGCCCCTCACGCAGAGATGCGAGCACTTCCTCCTGGTTGTTACCGATGCTGGAGACGATTCCCAGGCCAGTAATCACTGCACGTTTCATTCAAAACCCCTTCCACTTCATATTCAGGGTCTCAGCCCTGGTTCACAAGAGAGCACAGCCTAGCTTACACTTGTACGCCGAACAAGTCCGATCAGCGATTAACTTTTGTAAATTTGCGTCACGTCACCCCGGGGGGTAAAATCGCGCCATCGCCTGAAATACGAGCCCTTCTTGTGAAATACTCCGCCGTTGAGCACGCCAATTTACGCTGGAACGAACAGGGTACACCTGTTTCCCGAGTCTTTGATGACGTCTACTTCTCGAACCAGGATGGCCTTGAAGAAACCCGCTATGTATTTCTCGGCGGCAACGGCATTCCGGCGCGTTTTGCCGATCACGACCGCGATCGGTTTGTGGTGGCGGAGACCGGTTTTGGTACCGGCCTGAACTTCCTCACGCTGTGGCAGGCGTTCGACGCTTTCCGCCTGCAGCAGCCGGGCGCCGCGCTGCGTCGCCTGCACGTCATCAGCGTGGAGAAATTTCCCCTGCGCCGCGACGATCTGGCCGCCGCGCACCGCCGCTGGCCGACGCTGGCGCGGTATGCAGACGCGCTGCAGCAGCAGTGGCCGGCGGCGCTGCCCGGCGCTCACCGCCTGCAGTTTGCCGACGGCACGATCGTGCTCGATTTGTGGTTTGGCGATGTTAACGCACTGATTGAACAGTTTGATGACAGCCTTCAGCGCCAGGTCGATGCCTGGTTTCTTGACGGCTTCGCGCCGGCGAAGAACCCGGAGATGTGGCACGATGCGCTGTTTCAGCAGATGGCGCGGATGGCGCGCCCGGGAGGGACGCTGGCTACCTTTACCGCCGCCGGCTTTGTCCGCCGCGGCCTGCAGGCGGCCGGTTTTACGATGCAGAAGCGTCAGGGCTTCGGCCGCAAGCGCGATATGCTGACCGGCGTGATGCACGCCCCGCCACCGCTGTCCGACCGCCAGCCGTGGTTCGTGCGGCCCGCCGCGCAGGACGACGACATCGCGCTGATCGGCGGCGGAATTGCCAGTGCCACCCTGGCGCTGGCGCTGCTGCAGCGCGGCCAGCGCGTCACCCTGTACTGCGCCGATGCGCGTGCGGCGCAGGGCGCCTCCGGCAACCGCCAGGCAGCAGTCTATCCGCTACTCAGTCAGCACGATCCGGCGCTGGCGGCGTTCTTTCCCCACGCCTTTACCTTCGCCCGCCGCTTCTATGACGCCTTGCCGCTGCGCGTGGCGCATGCGTGGTGCGGTGTCACCCAGCTGGCGTGGGACGAGAAAAGCGGCGAGAAAATTGCGCGGATGCTGGATATGGCGCTGCCGGACGCGCTGGCGGTCGCGCGGGATGCGGCGGCGGTGGCCAGCGGCTGCGGTCTCGACACCGGCTGCGGGGGTATCCACTATCCGCTCGGCGGCTGGATTGCTCCGGACGAGCTGGTGCCGCAGCTGCTGGCGCTGGCCGGGCAGCGCGGCGCGCGGCTGCACTGGCAGCACCGGCTAACCGCCCTGACCCGCGAGGACAATGAAGGCTGGACACTTCACTTTAGTCACGGCGCGTCCTCCCGTCACCGTCAGGTGGTACTGGCCTGCGGCGAGGCGATCGGCACGTTTGCGCAGAGTGCTGCCCTGCCGGTCTATCCGGTGGCCGGCCAGGTGAGCCACGTCCCATCGCAGGGTGCCCTGAGCGCCCTGAAGGAAGTGCTGTGCTACGAGGGCTATCTGACGCCGGTCAGCCCGACCCACGGTACACACTGCCTGGGCGCCAGCTATCGCCGCGGCCAGACAGACAGGGAGTACCGCGACGGCGATCAGCAGCACAATCGTCAGCGTTTAATCGACTGCCTGCCGCAGGCCGACTGGGCGCAGGAGGTGGACGTTAGCGGCGGCGATGCGCGGGTAGCGGTGCGCTGCGCCTCACGCGATCATTTACCGCTGGTCGGGGCGCTGCCCGATTATGATGCAACACGGCGTATCTATGCCGATCTGCATCGTCGCCCGCAGGAGGCGGAGGCGGCGCCATCGTGGCCGGGGCTGTTTGTGCTGGGTGCGTTGGGATCGCGCGGATTGTGCACCGCGCCGCTGTGCGCCGAAGTACTGGCCGCCCAACTGTGCGGCGAACCGCAGCCGCTGGACCGCGATACGCTGGCGGCGCTCAATCCAAATCGCTACTGGGTGCGTAAGCTGTTGAAAGGACGGCCGATCGGCTAAACCGGCCGGGGGGGCGATCGGCGCGCCGGAGCCGCGGCGCGGAACGCGCCGCCGACGTCCTCCGTCAGCCTGGCTGACGCGCCTGCTGCCAGAGATTATCCCACATGCCAATCACCAGAGCCTGATCGCGGGGCGACAGTTCGCCGCCGCGAATGGCCTCTTCAAGGCTGCTGAGCACCTTGGCCTGCAGCGCCGCCGGGGCGTGCTGGTCGGTCTGCTCCAGTTCCGCCACCGCCAGCGTCAGGTGGCCGCGCAGATAGCCGCTGGCGAACAGCTCGTCATCGCTGGCGTGCTCCACCATGTCATCGATCAGTGCCAGGATTCGCGCTTCAAACTCAGCAATCATCAACCTTTCCTCATAATATGTCGGCCCCACGTCGCTCAGCACAGCGCTTCCGGCCACGGAAACTGTGCCGCGGTCAGCGGCGGCGTGTGATAATAGTCGCGCAGCGCGGCTATAAACCGCGCCGGCCGCGCCGGTATTCCGTCTTCAAGCCAGCGCATCACCTGGGCGTGCACCTTACGCTGAAACGCCACGCGATCGGGTTCACAGTCGCCGTCGAGATTGTCACAGCTGACGTTAAACGGGAAGCCCGCGGCAGCGCAGAACAGCCACTCCAGCGCCTGCGGTTTGATCTCGACGTGCTCAAACCGGCCCTGAGTTTCGGCATCGCGGCCGTCCGGGCAGTACCAGTAGCCAAAATCGACCTGCTGACGACGCGCTTCCCCGGCGATACACCAGTGGGCTATCTCATGCAGCGCGCTGGCGTAAAAACCGTGGGCAAATACGATGCGGTGCCACGGCGAAGATGCGTCAGCGGGAAGATAGATGGGTTCATCATCGCCCTTGATCAGGCGGGTCTGATAATCAGTAAGAAAGCAGCGGTCAAACAGATCAATCAGCTGCTGGTAGTGGTGGCTGGCGGTCATGGCTACTCATCTGTCAACAAAAACGCGCCATTGTGACATTTCGCGCCCGCCGTGACGAGCGCAATCTGCCGCTGGCGCTCAGGCCAGCAGGCCGCTGAGCCAGCTGATGACGTCGCGGCCGTGGCTATCCCACAGCAGTTTGGCACTCATCACCGCCGAGACGATAACGATCATCGGTCGGATCAGCGTCTGTCCTTTACTCAGCACCATGCGCGCCCCGAGGCGCGCACCGAGGATCTGCCCGGCCAGCATCACCAGCCCGGTCCCCCATACCACCTTGCCGCCGAGCATGAATAACAGCAGCCCGCCGACGTTGGAGGTAAAGTTCAGCACCTTGGCGTGGGCGGTGGACTTCGCCAGGTTGTAGCCCGCCAGGGTCACAAACGCCAGGGCGTAAAACGATCCGGCACCCGGGCCAAAAAAACCGTCGTAAAAACCGACGCAGCCGCCGGCCACCAGCGCAAACGGCAGGCCGTGCAGCCGGCGCTGGCGATCGTCTTCGCCAATGCGCGGCATCAGCAGAAAGTAGAGGCCAATAGCGATAACCAGTAGCGGCAGCAGCTGACGCAGCAGCTCTGCCTGCACATACTGCACCAGCAGCGCACCGGTCACCGCGCCGATAAAGGTCATCGCAATGTTGCCCTTTTGCTCGCGCAGATCCACCGCCTTACGCCGAATAAAATAGAGGCTCGCCGAGAACGATCCGCCCACTGCCTGCAGCTTATTGGTGGCCAGCGCCTGCGCGGGCGACATGCCGACGGCCAGCAGCGCCGGCACGGTCAGCAGGCCGCCGCCGCCGGCAATCGAATCAATAAACCCCGCCAGCATGGCCACCAGAAACAATCCCCCCAACAGCGCCGGGGCTACCACAAACCACTCCATCGTTATCCTTATCGCCCACTCAGGCAGGCGTGTTCGAACGGATCAGCAGCGACCCCCAACTCACCGCCGCGCGGCGGCTATGCGTTATGGCAGGCGGTGCGTATCCAGCAGCGCCTGGCAGCCTGCCGGCAGCGGCGGAGGCTCGCGCCTGACCGGCGGCTGACTGCCGGGCGGGGGCGGCTGGAACCAGCTTTGCAGTTCCGTACCGCAGCCATCACCGGCCGGCGGCGGCGCCTGTTCAATGCACTGCGGGCTGTCCGCTGGACAGCGCAGGCGCACGTGCATGTGCGCGCGATGCTGGAACCACGGCCGCACTTTGCGCAACCAGTCGCGATCGCGGCCCGCCTCCAGGCAGAGCTGCTGCTTGATTGCCGGATTGACGAAAATACGCGTGACGTCGCGATCCTGCGCCGCCAGTTTAATCAGACTGGCTACCTCCGGCTGCCAGTGCTGGCGGCGAATACCTTTTCCGTCGGCGCTGACCAGATCCAGCGGCTGCGGCTTCAGCAGCTGCCGGGCGCTCCAGCGGGTTTTAGGCAGCTGCAGCCAGATATCCACGTCCAGTCCGCTCTGGTGGCTGGCGTGACCGCCGTTAAAGCGCCCGCCGGCCGGCATGCCCATATCGCCGATCAGCACTTGTCCCAGCTGCCGCTGGTGCGCCTCCCCGGCCAGCCGCTGGATAAAACGTACCAGATCCGGATGGCCGAAGTAGCGGCGCTGATCCTGGCGCATCACCTGATAATTTGCGGCGTTCAGCGGCAGCGCTTCGGCACCGACGATACAGCCATTGGAGAAGCCTCCGATGCTATCCGGCGCGCCGGGTACGGGATGGGTAATGCGCTGCCACGGCGTCGCGGCGCTGGCCGCGGAGCTGAACAGCAGTGCGCACAGCGCAAGGCGGAGGACGCTCATGGCCTTACCACCGCGGTGCGTTGCTGCGGACGTCGCCGCACTGACCGCGATGGCGCAGCAGGTGGTCCATCAGCACAATCGCCACCATCGCCTCGGCGATGGGCACCGCGCGGATGCCAACGCAGGGATCGTGACGGCCTTTGGTGATCATCTCCACCTCCTCCCCGTCGCGGGTAACGGTTTTGCCCGGAACGGTAATGCTGGAAGTAGGCTTCAGGGCAATGCTGGCAAGAATCGGCTGGCCGCTACTGATGCCGCCCAGAATGCCGCCGGCATGGTTGCTTTGAAAGCCGTCGGCGCGAATCTCATCACGGTTTTCACTGCCGCGCTTGTTGACAACCGCAAACCCGTCGCCGATCTCTACCCCCTTCACCGCGTTGATGCTCATCAGCGCGTGCGCCAGATCGGCATCCAACCGATCAAATACCGGCTCACCCAGTCCGGCGGGCACGTTGTCCGCCACCACACACACTTTGGCACCAATGGAGTCGCCCGCCTTTTTCAGATCGCGCAGCAGCGTATCGAGCGCCTCCAGCTGGTCAGCATCCGGGGAGAAGAACGGATTCTGCTCCACCTGCGCCCAGTCCTTCAGCTCGCAGGTTACGTCGCCCATCTGTGCCAGATAGCCACGTACCTGTACGCCAAAGGTCATGTGCAGGTATTTTTTGGCTATCGCGCCCGCCGCCACGCGCATCGCCGTCTCGCGCGCCGACGAACGGCCGCCGCCGCGGTAGTCACGTACGCCATATTTTTGCTCATAGGTGTAATCAGCGTGACCCGGACGAAACAGATCCTTGATCGCGCCATAATCCTGCGAGCGCTGATCGGTGTTTTCGATCAGCAGGCCGATGCTGGTGCCGGTGGTCACGCCCTCGAAAACGCCAGAGAGGATCTTCACCTGGTCTGGCTCGCGGCGCTGGGTGGTATAGCGGGAGGTGCCTGGACGACGGCGATCCAAATCCTGCTGCAGATCGGCTTCGCTCAGAGGGATCCCCGGCGGTACGCCGTCCACGATGCAGCCCAGCGCCACGCCGTGCGACTCGCCAAAAGTGGTGACGCGGAACAGTTGTCCAAGGGTGTTTGCGGCCATCACGGCTCCTTATTCTGTTTGTCTGGCGGACTCAGTCCCGGTAGATCTTAAAGTGATGCTGTGCATCGACGATTTGCTGGCGAGTCAGCATAAAAACGCCGTCGCCGCCGTTGGAGAATTCCAGCCAGGTGAACGGTACGTCAGGATACTGATCGATCATATGCACCATGCTGTTGCCCACTTCGCACACCAGCACGCCGTCCTCGCTGAGGTAGTCCGGCGCGCAGGCCAGAATGCGGCGAACCAGCTTCAGTCCGTCGCTGCCTGCGGCGAGGCCCAGCTCCGGCTCATGGCGGTACTCGCCAGGCAGGTCGCTCATGTCTTCAGCATCGACGTACGGAGGGTTGGTGACAATCAGATCATACGGCAGCTTGCTCAGGCCACGGAAAAGATCGGCACGCATTGGCGTGACCTGATGACTGAGGCCGTGCGCCTCAATATTTTGCTCGGCAACCGCCAGCGCGGCTTCAGAAATATCCACCGCATCGACTTCTGCTTCCGGGAAGGCGTGGGCGCAGGCGATGGCAATACAGCCGCTGCCGGTGCACATATCCAGAATACGCTGCGGCGCGTGCGGCACCAGGCCGACAAAACGATCGTTAATCAGCTCGGCCACCGGCGAACGGGGCACCAGCACGCGCTCATCGACGAAAAACTCGTGACCGCAGAACCAGGCTTTGTTGGTGATGTAGGCAACGGGAAGGCGTTCGTTAACCCGGCGGATCACCCGCTCCACGATGCGATGACGCTCGCTGGAGGTCAGCCGCGCATTGTACATCTGCTCTGGAATATCCAGCGGCAGCCACAGGCTGGGCAGAACCAGCTGCAGGGCTTCATCCCACGGATTATCCGTGCCGTGACCGTACCAGAGCTGCGCCGCGCTGAAGCGGCTGACCGTCCAGCGCAGCATATCCTGAATGGTATGCAGCTCATTGACTGCTTCGTCGACAAAAATCTTGTCCAAGTGGCCCTCCACAGGCGCTATTCGCGTTTGGCGGTTAATATGCCACGAAGTCAGGCAGAATTCAGCAGCCAGGCCGCGCTGACGACAGGAAAATGCCCCGCTGACTGGAGTCAGTCGCGTAAGCAGGGGTAGAATGGCCGTCCACCGGCTGAGGAAACCCACGATGAAGAAGAAGACGCCCCTGAGCGCCGAAGACCAGGCGCTGTTTCGCCAACTGATGACCGGCACCCGGCCGCTGGCGCAGGACACCATCGTTCACGCCCCGGTGCGTAAGCCGCTGCGTACGATGCCACAAAAGCGCCTGCTGGCTGAACAGGTCGATAACAGCCACTACTTTTCCGATGAGTTTCAGCCGCTGCTGGCCAGCGAGGGCGCGGTACGCTACGTGCGCGAAAACGTCAGTCACTATGAATTAAAAAAGCTGCGCCGCGGCGATTATACTCCGGAAATTTTTCTCGATCTGCACGGGCTGACGCAGCAGCAGGCGAAGCAGGAGCTGGGGGCGCTGATCGCCGCCTGTCGACGCGAGCACATTTTCTGCGCCAGCGTGATGCACGGGCACGGCAAGCACGTTCTGAAGCAGCAAACGCCGCTGTGGCTGGCGCAGCATCCCCACGTGATGGCGTTCCATCAGGCGCCAAAGCTGTTCGGCGGCGATGCCGCGCTGCTGGTGCTGGTAGAAGTGGAAGAGTGGCAGCCGCCGGTGCTGTGATCCCCCGCTCATCACTGAGCGGCGGAGGGCACCGGCGGTAAACGTCGTGGAAGATCAGATGGCTTTGGCTAATTTGGCCGGACTGACCTGCCAGAGCAGCGTGCCGAGGCCAGTGTCCAGATTAACATCGACGCAAGCGATGGCCGAAGTTGCGAACATCGGCGGATTCTCCTGTGGGCAAAGCTCTGACACCAGATAGCCGACCAGCGGCAAGTGCGAGATAACCAGCGCAGATTGCACGCCCTCTGCCGCCAGCGCCAGCAGATAATCCGCCACCCGTTCAGGATTACCGCCCGGCGTCAGTTCCGGCAGTACCTCTTCGCCATCGGGCAGCGTCAGCTGGTCACGCATGCTGGCCAGCGTTTGCTGCGCGCGCAGGTAGGGGCTGACCAGCACGCGATCGATTGACACCGACTGTGAGGCCAGCCAGCGCGCCATCTGGCAGGATTCGTCGCCGCCGCAGTGGGTGAGAGGCCGGACCGAATCACTGGCGGCGTCCAGAGCCGCATCGCCGTGACGCATAATAAAAACTTGCATAGTGCACCACTATAGTTGAGTCACACGACCAGAAAACGGAGTTAACTGGCCTTTCATTCCGGGAATGAAACGACGTGTTTTACCCCAATGCCCTGAGTATAGTCAACCGATTGCGCATTAAATAACCATCAATGCAGAACTGTGCCAGCCGTCCCCTTTTGTCTGACGCCTTCGGACAGCCGGTGCTATCTGCCGGGTCAAGCGCCGTCGGGCGGATAAAAGGTTTCGCCGCTGTTTGCCATCTGCGCCAGCCGCGCGCAGGGGTGAAAGCGATCGCCGTAGCGCGAGGCCAGCGCCGTCATCCGCGCCACTACCTGCGCGGCACCGCGCCGATCGATATCGCGGAATGGCCCCCCCAGGAACGGCGGATAACCGATGCCGAACACCGCGCCAACGTCGCCATCGCGCGCGCTGGCCACCACCCCTTCATCCAGGCAGCGCACCGCTTCGTTCAGCATCAGCAGCATGCAGCGCTCGGCGATCTCCGGCCCGCCCTGCTGGCTGTGCGGGGTGACCCGCAGCACCCGATACAGGCTGTCATCCACTTTGCGCCTCCCCCGGGTAGCGGGGCGGTCGTAACGATAGAAACCGCGGCCGTTTTTGCGCCCTTTACGTCCCTCTGCCAGCACCGCAGCAAACGCCTCCGGCATGGCAAAGCGCGCCCCCCAGGCGTCGGTGAGGATCGGCAGAATCCTGGTGCCAACGTCAATCCCCACCTCATCCAGCAGCTGCGCCGGCCCGACCGGAAAACCGGCCTGCACCAGTGCGCGGTCGACATGGTCGATAGGCTCCCCCTCCAGGATGCAGCGCATCGCTTCATTAATGTAGGGGGCAAGAATACGGTTAACGTAAAAACCGGCGCGGTCGGCGACCACAATGGGCGTTTTGCCCTGCTGTTTCGCCAGCGCAACGGCGGTGGCCAGCGTTTCCGCCGAGGTGCCGGCGTGCGGAATCACCTCTACCAGCGGCATTTTGTCTACCGGGCTGAAGTAGTGCAGGCCGATCACCTGCTGCGGACGCGCGGCCCCGGCAGCGATGTCGCCGATCGGTAGCGAAGAGGTATTCGAGGCAAAAATGGTGTGCGGCGCGCAGTGCGCTTCGACCTCGGCCACCATCTGCTGCTTCAGCGCCAGATCTTCAAAAACCGCCTCAATCACGATGTCACGCCGGGCAAAGCCTTGCCAGTCAGTGCCGCCGGTGATGCGCGCCATCTGCTGCTGACGCTGCGCCGGGGTCAGCCGGCGCTTTTTCAGCTGCGCGGTCAGCCGCGCCCAGCTGGCCTGCAGAGCGTGGTTAATCCCCTCACTGCGGATGTCTTTTAGCCGCACCGGCAGGCCAGCATTGATGGCGGTCACGGAGGCGATACCGCCGCCCATCAGACCGCCCCCCAGCACCCCCACCTGGTGAATCGCGCGCGGGGCCGCCGGCGCACCGGGATCTTTTTTCAGCGCGGTGGTGGCAAAGAACAGTCCACGCAGCGCGGCGGACTGCGGAGTCATCGCCAGCTCGCCGAACGCCTGAGCCTCCGCCTCATATCCGCTGCGGGCTCCCTGCTCGAGTCCGGTACGCACCGCCGCGATGATGTTGCGCGTCGCCGGGTAATTTCCGTGCGTTTTCGCCTCGCTCTGGCGGCTGGCCAGCCGGAACAGCAGCGCGCGCCCAAGCGGACCGCTCAGCAGCCGCTCGCGCAGCGGCAGGCGCCGGCGCGCCGGTGCGCCGGCCAGCACGCGCGCCACTGCCGTTTCCAGTAAAATCTCCCGCGCGACCACCTCATCCACCAGCCCGATCTTTTTAGCCTGGCGCGGCCGCAGCGAGCGCCCGGTCAGCATTAAATCCAGCGCGGTGGAGGCGCCAATTAGCCGCGGCAGGCGCTGGGTACCGCCCGAGCCGGGCAGCAGGCCCAGCTGTACTTCCGGTAGCCCCAGTCGGGTGCGATCGTCATCGCTGCAGACGCGCTGATGGCAGGCCAGCGCCAACTCAAGCCCGCCGCCCAGGCAGGCGCCGTGGATCGCCGCCACTACCGGTACCGGCAGCGCGGCGATCTCCGCCATCACCTTCTGCCCCTGCTGCGCCAGCTGCGTGGCCTCCGCCGCGCTGCGGCAGCCGGCGATCATCGTAATGTCGGCGCCGGCAATAAATGAATCCGGTTTGCCTGATATCAGGACGATGCCCGCCAGTCTCGGATTTTGCCGCGCCTGCTGCAGCACCTCACGGATTTGCGGCACAAACTCGGCCTTCAGGGTATTCATTTTTTCGTCCGGCACGTCCAGGGTAATGACCGCGACCTGATCGTTGCGCTGCGTCAGACGGAATGCGCTTTGCTGTCTCATTATTCGACCTCCACTACCATTGCCGCCCCGAGTCCACCCGCCGCGCAGGCGGTGACCAGCCCCAGTCCACCGCCGCGCCGGCGCAGTTCGTTCAGCGTCTGCGTCACCATGCGCGCGCCGGTGGCGGCAAAGGGATGACCGTAGGCGATCGATCCGCCCAGCACGTTAAATTTTTCTTCATTGACTTCACCCAGCGCGTGCGGCCGCTTCATCACCTCGCGGGCGTAGCGTTCATCGGCAAACAGCTTCAGATTAGCCAGAGTCTGCGCGGCAAAGGCTTCATGCATATCAATCAGGGTAAGATCGTCCAGGGTCACTCCGGCGCGCGCCAGCGCAATCGGTGAGGCCCATGTGGGCCCCAGCAGCATATCGTGCCAGACATCGATAGCCGTGAAGGCGTAGCTGCGCAGATAGCCCAGCGGGGTAATACCCAGCTCGCGGGCGCGCGTTTCGGTCATCATCACCACCGCCGCCGCGCCGTCGGTCAGCGGCGTGCTGTTGGCCGCGGTGACGCTGCCGTGCTGGCGATCAAACGCCGGGCGCAGGCGGGCATAATCCTCTGGCTTGCTGTTCTCGCGCACGTTATTGTCGCGCTCAAACGGGATTTTCCACGGCGGTACGCAGGCGGTCATCACCTCATCGCGCAGCTTGCCCTGCGCCCAGGCCTGCGCGGCCCGCTGGTGCGATCGGTGCGCCAGCGCATCCTGCTGCTCGCGGGTCACGCCGTGCGTTTTTGCCATCTGTTCGGCGGTGTCGCCCATGCGCAGGCCGGTGGAGTACTCGGCCACCGCCGGCGGCACCGGCAGCAGATCGCGGGGACGCAACCGGCTGAGCAACCGGACCTTTTGCCCAAAGCTGCGCGCCTTGCTGAGATCCAACAGCGTGCGGGCCAGCGTTTTACTGACGCCAATGGGCAACACCGAGGAGGAGTCGGCGCCGCCGGCGATCCCGGCCTGCACCGTGCCGGCCATCAGTGCGTCGGCCACGTTGGCCATCGCCTGAAAACTGGTGGCGCAGGCGCGGCTAACGCTGTAGGCGTCAATGTGCACCCCCAACCCGCTGGCCAGCACGATCTCCCGGGCAATGTTCGGCGCGGCGGGCATCTGCACCACCTGACCGAACACCAGCTGTTCAATCACGTCGGCGGGCAGTTCGCTGCGCGCCATCAGCTCGCTGATCAGCAGGGTACCCAGCTCGACGGCGGCGAGGCCCTGAAAGGCGGTCGCCTGACGGGCAAAGGGAGTGCGAAGTCCGTGCGTGATCGCGATGCGATCGCCCTGACGCGTACGCAAAGGGGAGGCCTGGTTCATCGTAGGATCCTGTTAACAGTCTGAAGTCGCTGGCATCACTGCCTGAAAAGTAAGAGGTCTGACCTGATCAGTGTTAAACAGAACGCCGCATTTCGCCAAGCCCGGAGGGGAAAAAATGCGAGTGGCAGCACGCTTTGTCGGGCGCTGCCGGCGTGTCAGCGCAGGGCCAGTTGAAAAATCATCGCCTCAGCCTGACAGCAGAAATCGACGCTGGCCCGCAGGGCGTAGCCATCGGACTCTGCCAGGATCGTCGCGTCAATCTCACAGGGTTCGGAGGCAACCGCCTGCGCTTTGCAGCGCAGCGCGTCGAGCATCGCCTGCGCCGCGGCTTCGCTGGCAAAGTGCCCCTGCCACTCTGCGCGACAGTCGCGGTTATCGATAATCGTGCCAACATCAACGCAGCAGCAGGCGGCCGTTTCCACAGCCCGCTGACCGGAAGTGATCTTATCCATTTCGCTTCTCCTCGCGGCCCACGACCGCTCCGTACAGACAGGGCTTCAGTCTATCCCGCCGCCCTTTGCGTCCTCCACGCCAACGCATGCCTGCGCAGGTGATAAGCGCCGTTTCCATGATCCACAACAATCTCCCGGCAGACGCGCCTGGTCCCTCCCGGTTTATTTGTTACAGAGATCGCTTTTCTGCTATCAAAGTAGCAATATTTATAAAACATCGTTGCAACATGTGTAGAGGTCAGACCTATACTGAGCGCACTGGTCTGATTTGTCAGTGGTACTTCAGTCCCTAGAATCCGCCGTCCATGTTACTCAATGTAACAATGTTAATAAAAAATCAGATAAATGAGGTTGTGGTTATGAACCATAAAAACCTGTTTGCAAAGTCGGCGCTCGCCGTCGCAGTGGCCATCGCTTCAACACACGTTTTCGCCGCAGGCTTCCAGCTCAACGAGTTTTCCTCGATTGGCCTGGGCCGCGCCTACTCCGGTGAAGGCGCTATGGCGGATACCGCCGCCTCCGCCAGCCGCAACCCGGCCACCATGGCGCTGATGGATCGCCCCATGTTTTCCATCGGCGGGGTGTTTATCGATCCCGACGTAAACCTGGATGGCACTACCGGCTCAGGAAACAGCCTGAAGGCCGATAATATTGCCCCCACCGCGTGGGTACCGAACATTCACTATGTCCAGCCGATTAACGATCAGTGGTGGGTCGGCGCCTCGGTGACCAGCAACTACGGCCTGGCTACCGAATTTAATGATGGCTACGCGGGCGGCCCCTTTGCCGGCAAAACCGATCTCACCACCGCCAACCTGAATCTTTCCACCGCCTGGCGCATGAACGAGCACCTGAGTTTTGGCGTCGGCTTTGATGCGGTATATGCCAAAGCGAAAATTGAACGCTATGCCGGTGAACTGTCGCGGCTGGTGCCCGGTGCTCGCCCGGATACGCAGATTGCCCACCTGAAGGGCGATGAGTGGGGCTACGGCTGGAATGCCGGCATCCTGTATGAGGTGGATAAAGATAACCGCTTCGGTTTCACCTACCGTTCCGAAGTGAAGGTCGACTTTGATGGCGACTACCGCAGTGATATACCGCCGGCGCTGAATCCGGCCGGTCAGCGCCTCGGCCTGCCGTTCGGCACCGGTGGCCAGACGATCCCGGGGTCACTGTCGCTGCACCTGCCTGAAATGTGGGAAGTATCCGGCTTTCACAAAGTGGCACCGCAGTGGGCCGTGCACTACAGCCTGGCCTACACCAGCTGGAGCCAGTTCCAGGAGCTGAAAGCCACCGGCAACAACGGCCAGCAGCTGTTCTTTAAAGATGAAAGCTATCGTGACGCTTACCGCATCGCGCTGGGTACCACTTACTACTATGACCAGAACTGGACCTTCCGCACCGGTATTGCCTTTGATGACAGCCCGGTTCCCGCCGACAAGCGCTCCATCTCTATCCCGGACCAGGACCGCCTGTGGCTGAGCGCCGGCGCGTCTTACGCCTTTAACGACAATGCGTCGGTAGACGTCGGCGTCTCTTATATGCACGGGCAGAAGGTCACCATTAAAGAGGGCACCGACCCGGTCGCTACCGCGCGTAACGGCTCACCGACCCCTTACACCTTCGATTCTGAAGGCAAGGCCTGGCTGTACGGCGCCAGCTTCAACTATAAATTCTGATCCGCCGCGGCGGTCAGAAATAACAAGGGCGCCTTCCGGCGCCCTGTTCTTTTACGGTGAATCAATGTCCTTCAAATCATCCTGAATCGCCGAAGCATTGGGATTTTCCATCGGTTTCAGCCGCCCGCCGCTGGCGAGGAAATCATGCCGCTGGAAGTACGCATTGCGCACAAACGCATAGGGGTCGGTGCTGTTTTTCAGCATCGCATCGGAGTCCAGCAGCTGCGCGCGGGTTTCCACCCCTTCCAGCGCCCACTTAACCGGCGCCATCCACCAGTTTAACCAGCTCAGCGCCGGGTAGAGGTCGTCCGCCAGGTCACCGATATCCTCACGCGGCGTCGCACTGCCGTACGCCGGCACGACGACGTACGGACCATAGCCTACACCCCAGGTGCCCAGCGTGCCGCCAAAACGCGGTGCTTCTTCGCGCGCCAGTTTTTCGTTCGCCATGCCCGCGACGTCGATAAAGCCACCGAGGCCGAGCACGGTGTTAAGAAAGAAGCGGTTGAAGTGCTTCATCCCGCGGTAGGGATCGCCACGCAGGAAGGAGTTAACCATTGCTGCCGGCTCTTCCAGGTTACCGAGGAAATTGCTGACGCCGGTGCGCGCCGGCATCGGCACGTAATTGCGCCAGGCGACGGCCACCGGCCGCACCACCCAGGGATCCAGCACGTTGTAGTTAAAGTCAAACATCGTGCGGTTGAAGCCCTCCAGCGGATCGCTGCGTCCCTGAGTGTCGCTGGCGTCTTTCGAGCTGGCACAGCCGACAAGCATCAGACTTGCCAGTACCAACCCGGGCAGGCGGTATTTCATAAGGTTCTCCCTGTACTGTTTTTTTGGGCTATCACTTCAGGGCTGGCGCTGATTCACGTTAACCTGCAGCGCCTGCGCCGGGATGAACGGCATGACGGGCGTTTCACCGTACCAGTCTCCCGGCTGCGGCGCAGCGCGGCCATCACGCGCAATGCGCGCACGCACCTGAACCCGCGTCTGCGCCGAGAGCAGGCGTTCCGGCGTCATGGCATCGCTGTCATCCAGCGTAAGCGATAATGGAAAGTGGCTCAGCGGCAGGCGCTTAACGGCAACCGGCACGGCAGATTCACCGTCTGTCACAGAAATATACAACACTCCGCCCGCCGGTAACATGTTTTGTGCGGCGGTCGACAGCGTCACCGTCAACGGTAAGCGGCCATCGCTTTGTCCGGCCGTCGATTGGGCCGCATGCAGTGCACGCGCTACCGCCTCTCGCCGGGTGTCTCCCGCCGGCAGACGGGCCAGCATCGCCTGCCAGAGGGCGATCGCCTGCCCGGTATGCTGCAGCGCTTCGGCATTTAGCGCCGCCAGCGCCAACAGCCGCACATCGTCCGGATGCGCGTTGAGCATGTCCCGCAGCAGCAGCCCGGCCTCACGCTGGTCGCGCTCATCGCCGGCACGCGTCATTATGTCAGCATAGTCCAGCCTGACGCTTTCATTATCCGGCGCCAGCGCCATCGCGCGGCGAAAGGCCGCTTTCGCCTGCGGCCCGTCGTTCAGTACCACGGCGATGCGCCCCAAAAGTCGCCAGTCTTCAAGGCGCTCAGGATGCTGCTGCAGCGCGCTGCGCAGGCCCAGAGAAAAGCGCCTGAGCATCGCCGCATCGGGCACAACGTCGCTCCCCTGCAGCAGCTGCCGGCGCAGCGCCGGATAGTCGGCCTGCGCCTGCTGCCAGGCGCGCACCTGCGCGTAGCCGCCGGTCAGGGCGTACAGCCCGAGGCTGCCCGCCACCAGCAGCAGCATACCGGGTAGCAGCACCGCCCGGTGAACGCACCGTTCTGCCGCCGGGGGGCGCACCGGTACATCCTGCAGCAGAGCCAGCTGCAGCTCCTGCTCCATCTGCTGACGCTGCGCAACCACGCCCTGCGCCTCCTCTTCATCCAGCTCGCGCAGGCGCTGCTGATAAAAGCGGGCATTCAGCGTCGCGCGCTGCGGGCCGATCGCCCGCGCCTGCGGGCGGCATACCCGGATCATCCCGACGCACAGCAGCGTCAGTATCGTGATGATAACCAGCCAGAACAGCATCATTGCGGTGTCCTTTTTTCCTCATCCAGTAGCTGGCGTAGCCGCTGCGCTGCCGCGGCATCCAGCACGACCGTGTCCGCCCGCCGCCGGCCGCGGCGGACAATCACTGCGCCACCCAGCACCACGCACAGCAGCGGCCCCAGCCAGAGCAACAGGGTTCCCGCGGTGAGCGGCGGATCGTAGGTCACAAAGTGGCCATACCGCGCCACCATGTAGTCCGTGATCTGCGCCGGCGTTTGCCCCTGCTGCAGCAGTTGCCAGACCTTGTGCCGCATATCGGCAGCAATCATCGCGTTAGAGTCCGCGATGCTGTTGTTCTGGCACTTCGGACAGCGCAAGGCAGCGGTCAGGATGCGGTACTGCTGCTCTTGCGCCGCCGACTGGAAGCGGAGCGTTTCAATTTCCGCGTGGGCCAGCGGCGTCAGTAGCAGCAGCAGAGTGAGCCAGATCCCCTTCACGATCCGCTCTCCCGCTGATATTGCTGCCACAGCGGGCGCAGCTCCTGTTGCCAGACCCGCGCGTCTATCTCACCGGCGTGGCGATAGCGAATGATGCCGTGACCGTCGATCAGAAATGTCTCCGGCGCGCCATACACGCCGAGATCCAGCCCCAGCATCCCGTCGCCATCGTACAGGCTGAGCGCATAGGGATTGCCCAGCGTGTTGAGCCAGCGTACGGCCTTCTCGCGGTCATCTTTATAATTCAGCCCAACCACTCTGACGCCCTGCTCTGCCAGACCATTCAGGTACTGATGCTCTGCCCGACAGGTGGGGCACCAGGTGGCCCAAACGTTGAGCAGAAACGGCTGACCGTTAAGCAGCATCGCCCGATCGACCGGTCTGGAAGGCGACGACAGCCCGGTCAGCGTAAAGTTTGGCAAGGGATGCCCGATCAGCGCCGACTCCAGCCGGGTAGGATCGTCCCCTCCAGCGTTGCGCAACAGCTGCCAGATCAGCGCCGCCGCCAGCAGCAGGAACAGCCCCAGCGGAATAAACAGGATCTTTTTCTTCATACTGTTCTCTTTTTGGCCGCTTTGCGGGCGCGATAGCGCGGGTCGAGAAGGCAGCACACGCCGCCCAGCGCCATCAGCAGCCCTCCGCCCCATATCCAGCGCACAAAGGGTTTATAGTAGAGGCGCACCGCCCAGCTGCCATCGTCCAGCTGCTCACCCAGCGCCGCATAAAGATCGCGGGTCAGGCCGCCGTCGATCGCCGCTTCGGTCATCATGGTGCGCGTGACGCTGTAAAAACGCTTTTCCGCACGCAGGGTGGCGATCGGTTGCCCGTCACGCGTGACCGTAAACACCCCGGCGCCGCCGACGTAATTGGGGCCGGTCAGCTCGGTGACGCCGCGAAACGTCACGCGGTAGCCCTGTAGATCAAGGTGGTCGCCGCGGGCCATGCGCACGTCGCGCTCCACGCTATACTGACTGCTGAAGACAATTCCCACCACGGTCACCGCCACACCCACATGCCCGAGCACCATGCCCCAGTGGCTGCGCGACAAATGACGCAGCCCGCTCCAGAACCTGTGGCGATGGGTCGCGCGCTCGTGCACCTCCAACAGCGTCAGCAGCCCCACCCACAGCGCCATGCACAGCCCCACCACGCTCATCGCGGTGATCCGATCGCCGATCAGCCACGGCAGCCATATCGCCAGCGCCAGGGTTAACAGCGCCGCCAGCAGCAACCGCTTGCGCAGTTTCTGCGGCTCATCACGCCGCCAGCGCACCAGAGGAGCAATCCCGAGCAGCAGTGCAAAGGGCGCCATCAGCCAGCTAAACAGCTGATTAAAGAAGGGCTCACCGACGGAAATCGTCCCCAGCCCCAGCTCTTTGTGCACCAGCGGCAGCAGCGTACCGAGCAGCACCACCAGCACCGCCGCCATCAGCAGCACGTTGTTACCCAGCAGAAAAGACTCGCGCGACCAGAGCGCATTTTGTATCCGACTGCGTACCTGTCCCCCGCGCAGCGCATACAGCAGCAGCGAGCCGCCGACCACCAGCACCATAAAAGCCAGAATAAACAGGCCACGCGACGGATCGGCGGCGAAGGCGTGTACGGACACCAGCACGCCGGAACGCACCAGGAAGGTGCCGAGCAGACAGAGTGAGAAGGCGGCAATCGCCAGCAGCACCGTCCAGGCTTTAAAGCTGCCGCGCTTCTCGGTCACCGCCAGCGAATGCATCAGCGCGGTTCCGGCCAGCCACGGCATGAGCGAGGCATTCTCAACCGGATCCCAGAACCACCACCCTCCCCAACCGAGCTCGTAATAGGCCCAGCCGGAACCCAACACGATCCCCACGGTGAGAAACACCCACGCCGCCTGCGTCCACGGTCGCGACCAGCGTGCCCAGGCGGTATCCAGCTGCCCGGCAATCAGCGAGGCGATGGCAAAGGCAAACGCCACCGAAAAGCCGACGTACCCCATATACAGCAGCGGCGGATGGACGATCAGGCCCGGATCCTGCAGCAGCGGATTAAGATCGCTCCCGTCTACCGGAAAGTCCGGCAGCGTTCGGGTAAAAGGGTTGGAGGTGACAATAATAAACAGCAGGAAACCGCTGCTGATCATCCCCATGACCGCCAGTACGCGGGCCACCGCATCCAGCGGCATCGCGCGGCTGAATATTGCCACCGCCAGCGTCCACCCGCTCAGCATCAGCAGCCACAGCAGCAGCGATCCCTCATGCGCCCCCCAGGTGGCGGCGGCGCGATAGATCAGCGGCAGCTGACTGTTGGCATTCGCGGCCACGTAGGCCACGGTGACATCGTTAACCACCAGCGCATGCATCAATATCAAAAACGCGGCGGCCACGGCGAGAAACAGCGCGCCGCTCAGCGGCCGCGCCAGTGCCATCAGCGCCGGCAAACCGCGCTGCGCGCCCCACAGCGGATAAATGGCCAGCAGCAGTGCCAGCGCCAGCGCCAGGCAGAGCAGCCAGCTGCCCAGTTCCGGCATCATGTGCCACCGCCCGCGCGCGCCGGGGCCGGCTTCAGCGCTTCGCTTATCTCCGGCGGCGTGTATTTTTCATCGTGTTTCGCCAGCACCTCCTGCGCGGCTATCACGTTCCCCGGCTGCAGCACGCCCTGGGCCACCACGCCCTGCCCTTCGCGGAACAGATCCGGCAGAATTCCGGTGTAGCTGACGGCCACGGTACCGCGGCCATCGTAGAGTTGAAAGTGCACTGCCAGGGTTGTGCTGTCGCGCCTGACGCTGCCGGGCAGCACCACGCCGCCCACCCGCAGGCGCTGACCGGGATGCGGTACCTGCTGCTCCACTCCCTTGCCATACACAATCTCACCCGGGGTGTAGAACAGATCAATATTGGCGCGCAGCGCGTACATCATTAGCCCGGTGGCCAGCCCCAGGCCGGCCAGCAGCCCCAGCCCGACCAGCAGACGAGTTTGTCGCCGCCGGTTCATCGCGGCCCCACGGCATCAGCCCGACGCTGGCGGTACTGCGCGCGCCGCTGCTGCTGACGCACGTCACGCAGTATCCGACGGCGCTGCCAAATACCGTGACCCAGCAGCGCCGCCAGCGACAGCAGCGTCACCGCAACCGCCAGCCACACATAGCGGGCGTAGCCGCCCATCAGCCAGAAATCGTGTAGAGAGGAAAAGGCAGGGGTCATGATTGAGGATCTCCTTTCGCCGCGATAGCGGCGACCCAGGGACGGTGACGTTCGCTGTACAGCAGCAGATTGCGCAGGCGCTGCAGGGTCAGGGTGATCAGCAGACAGAGAAAGCCCACTATCGCCCAACGCAGCGGCACGCGCATCGCTGGCGCAATCGCCTGCTGCAGCACGCCGGATGAACCCTGATGCAGGGTATTCCACCACGCCACCGAATAGTGAATGATCGGTAAATTGACGACGCCCACCAGAATCAGAATGCCGGCCGCGCGCCCGGCCATGCGGCGATCGTCAACGGCGTGCCACAGCGCGATCGCTCCGCCGTACAGGAACAGTAAGATCAGCTCAGAGGTGAGACGGGCATCCCAGATCCACCAGGTCCCCCACATCGGTTTCCCCCACGCCGATCCGCTTACCAGCGCGATAACCGTGAATACCGCGCCCACTGGTGCCATCGCCGCGGCGGTCAGGTCAGCCGTTTTCCACTGCCACACCAGCCCGACAAAGGCCGCCACCGCCATTGCCGCATAGATGCCCATCGACCACATCGCCGCCGGCACGTGCACATAAATAATGCGGTAGCTCTCTCCCTGCTGATAATCGGCGGGGGCAAACGCCAGTCCCCAGACCAGACCGATCGTCAGCGTTACCGCGCTCAGCACGGCGCACCACGGCAGCAGCCTGCCGCACAGTTGGTAAAGTCGCTCTGGCTGCGCCAGACGCTGCAGTTTTTTCCACATCTCTCTTTTGCTCACAGTCAACATCGCGATCCACGCTGCGCTAATGCAGCGTCATCCGCAGCGCCGCCGCCGTGGCAAACGGGGCCAGCATTGCGCTAATCAATAACAGGGCGCCCAGCATCGCCAGATGGCCGCCGATGGGCAGCCCAAGGGCCGCCGCCTCCATCGCCGCGGTGGCAAAAATCAGCACCGGGATCGCCAGCGGCAGCATCAGCAGGCTTTGCAGTACGCCGCCGCGGCGCAGTCCCACCGTCAGGCCGCAGCCGATTGCCCCCAGCAGGCTGAGCGTTGGCGTGCCCAGCAGCAGGGTCAGCGCCATGGCCCGCCAGCCGGCGGCGTCGAGCGACAGCAGCAGCGCCACCAGCGGCGACAGCAGCAGCAGTGGCAGGCCGCTAACCAGCCAGTGGGCCAGTACTTTGATCATCACCACCAGCGGCAGCGGCGTGGGCAGCAGCAGCAGCTGTTCCAGACTGCCGTCGGCCAGGTCGTCGCGAAACAGCCGCTCCAGCGCCAGCAGCGAAGCCAGCAGCGCCGCCACCCACACCACGCCGGGCGCGACCCTGGCCAGCAGCGGCGGCGCCGGGCCGATGCCCAGGGCGAACAGGGTGATGACGATCAGGAAAAACCACAGCGGGTTAATCAATTCTCCGGCGTGGCGAGAGGCCAGGCACAGTTCGCGGCGCAGCAGCTCGCGCATCATATTGTTGTCCCCTGCACCGCGAGCGTCAGCCGGCGAACCGGTTCCATCAGCGGCGGCAAAGGCTGGTGTGAAGTGATGACCACTGCCCCTCCCTGCCGCCGGTGCGAGTTCAGCCGGGCCAGCAACCGATCGATCCCATACCGGTCCAGCGCGGTCAGCGGCTCATCCAGGATCCACACCGTCGCCCGGGTCAGCCACAGCCGCGCCAGCGCCACCCGCCGCTGCTGACCGGCGGACAAGCGCCCCGTCGGCAGCGTTTCGTAGCCGGTTAAATCCACCGCATCCAACGCCTGCAAACGCGCGGCAGCGCTGGCCTGAGGAAACCAGAAACGCAGATTCTCCAGCGGAGTCAGGCTGCACTTGACGCCGGGCTGATGCCCCAGCCACAGCAGCGCGCGATGCCAGTCCGCGCGGCAGCGGGCCAGCGGCTGCCGCTGCCAGCGCACGTCGCCGGCGTCGGGCTGACTGAGGCCCGTTAAAATACGCAGTAAAGAGGTTTTCCCGGCGCCGTTTTCCCCCTCAACCTGCATCACATCCCCGGCGCAAAGGGTAAAACTGAGTTGGGCAAACAGCACGCGTTCATCCCGCACGCAGGTGAGATTATGGGCTTCCAGCATCAGACTCTTCAGAATGGCAAGATTGGAACCCGAGTCTACCACAGCCCCTTATGCCCTGCCGAAAGTCACCGCACGTTATCACCCTGATAAATTGCGTACTATCGCAGCAGCGCCGCCGCATTTTGCCGATGAAATGACCAAGTTTTAACTTTTGTTACATTTAGTCGATCCCGGCGACACATTCCCCATCCGCCGATCGCCGTCTATGCTTAAACAGCAACCGTGATCACTGGGGAACCCTATGAACCAACATAATAAAAACGAGCGCGAAGTCGAAGATGACACCAGCACGCAGGAAGATGAAATTGAAGTCGACGAGGAGCAACTGCCCTCCGCCGCCGCGGCGGTGCATGAGCAGATTCGTCAGGATGGGCAGAAGGAGTTAGAGCGTGACGGGATGGCGCTGCTGTGGTCAGCCATAGCCGCCGGTCTGTCAATGGGCGCGTCGCTGATGGCGAAAGGCATTTTTTTAGCCAACCTTGAGGGGGTACCCGGCGCCTTCCTGCTGGAAAACCTTGGTTACACCTTTGGATTTATTATCGTGATTATGGCGCGCCAGCAGCTGTTTACGGAGAATACCGTCACGGCGGTGCTGCCGATTATGCACACGCCGAGCGCCGGAAATTTTCTGCTGCTAATGCGCCTGTGGGGGCTGGTGCTGCTCGGTAACCTGGTCGGCACCGCGCTGGCCGCGCTGGCCTTCACCTGGATGCCGATTTTTGATGAGGCGACGCGGGCGGCGTTTCATGACATCAGTATGAAGGTCATGGAAAATACCCCCGGCGAGATGTTCGCTAACGCCGTGGTCTCCGGCTGGATCATTGCCACGATGGTGTGGATGTTTCCTTCAGCCGGATCCGCCAAGCTGGTGGTGATCATACTGATGACCTGGCTGGTCGCACTGGGCGATCTGGCGCATATCGTGGTGGGATCGGTGGAAGTGCTGTACCTGGTCTTTACCGGTGCTATCTCCTGGCAGGGGTTTCTCTGGCCGTTTGCGCTGCCGACTCTCGCAGGCAACATCGTTGGCGGTACCTTTATTTTTGCGCTGATAAGCCACGCGCAGATCCGCAGCGACCTGGGCGAAAAGGCGCGCGCCGAAGCGCAGGCCAAGGCGCGTCGCCGGGCAAAAAAAGAGCAGGCTGACTGACGCACAGCGCCGCACTTGCTGGCGGATTGCGCAGTCAGTCTGCTAAGCGCTTAATTTTAATCCCGGCGGCTGCTATACTGCCGCCGCTGTCTCCTTAGTTAAATGGATATAACGAGCCCCTCCTAAGGGCTAGTTGCAGGTTCGATTCCTGCAGGGGACACCATATACACGTCCTGACGTGCAGGCAGCAGAGTGCACCGACAGACGGGCCTGGCAGGCACACCCGTTATGCCATCCGCTTTAGTACGTGGCCTGTCGTCATCCTCCCCCCATCGATACCTTATCTCCCAGCCCGCCGCTGGTTCAGCGGGATCGTCACTCCGATACATCACGGTTTTTTCTGGCGGCTGCCGATGGACAGCCCGCGTTTCCGAAGGTCATCACTGCCGCTTACCGGCTGATTCGCGACCGCAGGGTGGTGCTCAGGGTACATGTCTGGTGAAGAGTGAGACCGCTTCGTGGCCGGAGAAATAAGCAGCTGCGCACGTTGGCTGACCGGACCGTCGGCGGCAGGGCCGCACATGATGAGGCCCCGCTCCCCCGCGCATGACCAGTTGGCCGCATCAGGGTAAATCGCACTTTATCATCTCAGCGGTAGCCTGCGCCCCAGGGGGCGCCGCGCGGCGGTGCCACCGCACGGTGGCGAGCGCCAGTTCATCCCGCTTCGGCCGCGTCCTCCAGCCCGGCGATCAACGATTGGCGTTACCTGCCCGATACCCGCTCAGCGCATACTCTGCCTCTACCGTGCGGATACCGCGGTGTAACATGGCGCAAGCGCGCGTTGAGTATTTTCCGCTTGTGAGGGCTTTCTCTGCGCCGGCAGCGATGGCTATCGTGCTGTGGCAATAGCGCCGCTGGCCGCATCACTATCATTCGATTTGCGCTGCGCTATGTCCGTGTCGGGAGTGGCAGAACAGGATGAAAGTGGATATCGAACTGCGTACTGGCTTCGGCAGGCTTTCTATGTCGCGTTCATTTAACTTGCAGCGATGCTCTCCCTGCTACACTTGCGACATCACAGGTGCCAGGGTAAGGCGAATACCTCACGAAGAATGCTATCCGTTGGTTGTTTTCTTTCACTGTCATTGACACACAATAAAGAAGGCCTCTTATTATGCTCAATTTAGATCGTAACAGCTTGCCAGAACTGGACAGCATGCTGCTAAAAAAACAGCGTGTCCCGCTAAAGATTATCGCTTTTATTCTGTTGATTGGCGGCATTTTTTGCCTGATGAACCCTTTCGTTTCAGGGATTGTACTGAGCAGCCTGGTGGGTGTGATATTTATTCTCAGTGGGATAAGCCTGGCGTTCGTGATGTTCAATAATCGTAACGGTAATTTCTGGCCGGTGTTAGCCGCGATCGTTATGGCGGCGGCTTACGTCATCATAGGTTATGTATTTATGACTAATCCGGCGGTGGGTATTTTCACCCTGTCGGTCATTCTGGCCGCGCTGTTTGCCGTCGCCGGGGTCATTCGCCTGAGCGCCGGATTGAAGATGCGCGGTATCCATAACGGCTGGCTACAGAGTGTTATTGGTGTGCTTGATTTGATTATCGCGGTGATGTTTATTACTGCCGGGCCGGTAGCGTCTGTCACCCTGGTGACCACCATTGTCGGCATCGAAATGCTGTTTAGCGCGTTCGCCTGTTTCCAGCTGGCGCAGTTTCTGAAAAGTCAGGTTTAACCGATCGCGTCTCTGCGCAGAGGGCGATTCGTTTTGACAGGATGACGGGGCGTGAACTGGACTCCGTCGTCGATGGCTTCCATCATCCGATTGGCTGCGCCGTGGATACCGGCTGACTGCAGCGGCCGTTCATCGTTATTATCCCCCTCCCGGCGGTGGAGAGTAAGAGCATGGGTAACCGCGTCGTGTGACATGCGGCTGTCAGAATACCGGGGTGTCCTGCAGCCGGTAAGATCGCGAGCGCGGTTTCGTTCCGTCAGCCGGGCTCTGCGCCCGGCTGATTATCCCGCCCCGCAATGATTACCACAACGCCGCCATCGCCGCGCGCGGAGGGTGCTGCACGCGCCTCTCTGGCTGCAGCAGCAGCATCGCCAGCATGCTGACAAGCGCCACACCGCCGGTGACGGTAAACATCGCGCCATAGCCATAATACTGCGCCAGCCAGCCGCACAGCATCGGTGCTATCACCGCCGACAGATTCGCCACCGCCAGCGTCATGCCACTGTAGGCCCCGACGGAGGACTTCGGCGTGACGTCAATCACCACCGACCAGTAAACGTTATTCACCAGCGCATTCAGCGCATTTCCCAGCGTCATCAGGGCGATAATGCCGGCCGCCGAGTGTACCCACGGGATCGCCATAAAACAGCAGGCGGTGGCCAGCAGCGCGGAGGCGGCAAAGCAGTTGCGGGCCAGCCGCAGGTTGTTAAACCGCGAGAGCAGAAAATCCGCAATGCGCCCGCCCAGCAGCACGGTGACGCAGGCGCCGCTCCAGGGGATCATCGCTACGTACCACAGCGAATGCAGATCGTAATGAAAGCTGTCCTGTAAATACTTCGGCAGCCAGGTGACCAGCGTAAAGGTGATATAGAGGAAGCTAAAGTAGCCCAGCGCGTTACACACCAGCGTGCGGCTGGTGAAAAAGCGCCACCACGGCAGGGGCTCGCCGCCCTCTTCGCGCTGCTGCTGCCCCCGAAGGATCAGCTGGCGCTCCGCGGCGTTCACGCGCGGATGCTGATGCGGCGTATCGGTAAAATAGCGCGCGAACAGCAGCATCGCCAGCAGCGACAGCGCCCCCAGCAGCATAAACATCATCCGCCAGTCGTTGGTCAGCAGCAGCAGGCCTACCGCAATCGGCGCGGTCAGCAGCGAGCCAATCTGCGTACTGAGCAAGCCGATGCCCAGCGCCGTGCCGCGTTCGTTATCGGGCGCCCAGTGGGCGATACTTTTGTTCATTAGCGCATAAGCCGGCCCTTCGCTAAAACCGAACAGGATCCGCAGCGCGGCGAAGCCCATAATCGCCGAGCCACCAAACAGGGCCGCACCCAGCTCACCGGCCCAGGCAGTGGCGATCTCCAGCAGTGACCAGAGGATCCCCGCGGCCAGCCACACCTTTTTGGTCCCCAGACGATCGGCAAGGAAGCCGCCGCACAGCGAGCCAAACAGATAGCCGAAACCGAAATAGCCGAGCACCGCACCGAGCTGAACCTTATTGAAGTGAAATTCGTTGCTGATGGCGGTCGCGGCAAAAGAGAGCGCGCCGCGATCGATATAGTTGATGAGTGCAATCAGAAACAGCAGCGAGAAGATGCTGTAGCGGGTGGAAGAGGCTTTCATGGCACAGCTCCTGAAAAAACAACGTGCAGGTTGTTAAGCAAGAGCGGTGCCAGAACGTAAAGCGGTGGGCTGCGCGCCTCTGCGCTCCCCGGCCGCGCCGCGCTGCACCAGCACGGCGCGCCAGTGACCGGTTAGCGTGCAGCGGCGCGACTCAGGCGGCTGCCTGAGACCCCGGGGCTTCACCGCTTTTGGCATTGGCCAACATTCGCCGCACCGGGACAATCAGGACGGTCAGCACCGCCGCGCAAATCAGCAGGGCGATGGCGCAGCGGGCAAACAGATCGGGCAGCAGTTCAAGCTGATCTGCCTTAACGTGGCCGCCAATCAGGCCCGCCGCGAGATTCCCCAGCGCGCTGGCGCAAAACCACAGTCCCATCATCTGACCGCGCATTTTTTCCGGCGCCAGCAGGGTCATGGTCGCAAGACCAATCGGGCTGAGGCACAGTTCACCCAGCGTCAGCATCAGGATGCTGCCTATCAGCCACAGCGGTGATACCGCGGCTCCCCCCCCGGCCAGTACGCCCTGCGCGGCCAGCATCATCAGACCAAAGCCCGCCGCGGCAAACAGCACGCCGATGGTGAACTTGGCGATACTGCCCGGACGAATGTGATGGCGGGCAAGCCACGGCCACGCCCAGCTAAACAGCGGCGCCAGCAGGATGATAAACAGCGCGTTGACCGACTGAAACCACACGGCCGGGATCTCAAAGCCGCCCAGCATTCGGTTGGTATAATCGTTCGCAAACAAGTTAAAAGAGGTCGGCTTCTGCTCAAAGGCCGACCAGAAGAAGGCAGCAGCGATCAGCAGGATAAAACAGACCAGCAGCCGGGCGCGCTCGCGGCGCGTCAGTCCGGCAAAGACAAACAGCCAGATAAAATAGATAGCCACCGCGGCAGCAATGACGTACACCAGTGCGCCAGCCACCACTACGGGATTGAAAACGACCATGCCACGGGCAATCAGTACCACCAGCGCCGCCAGGCCCAGCGCCAGCGCCAGCAGCCAGCCGGCGACGCCGCGGCGCTTCACCACCGGGCTGTTCCAGGTGGAATCGAGCCCCACTTCCGCGTCATAGCGCCGCATCGAGGGCACGGCCACCAGGCGGAAGATGATCAGCGCAATTAACATGCCGATCCCGCCAATCCCAAAGCCCCAGTGCCAGCCGTGCGTTTTCACCAGCCAGCCGGAGAGCAGCGGCGCAATGAACGACCCCAGGTTAATCCCCATATAAAACAGGGAAAAGCCTCCGTCTCGGCGGGAATCCCCCTGTTTGTACAGGGTGCCTACCATCACCGAAATGCAGGTTTTAAACAGCCCGGAGCCGAGGACGATAAACATCAACCCGATAAAGAACAGCGTATTGCCCAGCAGTGCAGACAGTGCAATTGAGAGGTGGCCGAGGGCAATCAACAGTGAACCGTACCAGACGGCGCGCTGCTGCCCGAGCCAGTTATCAGCCAGCCAGCCGCCCGGCAGGGCCGCAAGGTACATGGAGCCGGCAAAGATTCCGACGATAGCTGAGGCGTTTTCACGGGCCAATCCCATACCGCCATCGTAAACAGTGGCGGCCATAAACAAAATCAGCAGCGGACGGATGCCGTAAAAGGAGAAGCGCTCCCACATTTCGGTAAAAAACAGTGCCCCAAGAGGATAGGGGTGCCCGAGGAAGGTTCGGCTCTCGCGGTGTTTGGCAGAGGACTGCATAGATTCTCCTGAAAAAGGGGATTGTCTGTATTCGGGATATGTCACCGTCCTGCGCAGGATGGCGAATTTTTACGTATTTTCTTAACCACTCGGGAATAGATGCATGCTTTTAAACTGTAAAAACATAAAACTCAAGATGAAAAAGACACATATGAGGGATTAGTTAGATTTTTTACCCAAGAAAAATGAAAATAGCGCGCGGATAGTGTAAGAGTGATGTCACGGCGGATCCCCTGCCCTGTCGGCCTCTCCTGCCCGAAGCGTTGGGATCCGCGACGCGGCGCGCCGGTGCCCTGACGGCCCGCGCCGCAGGCGGGTGGACAGCCACCGTCTCGCCGGCCCGGTTTGGCACACCCGCCGGTTTCCCGGCCGCTTCGGCGGTACAGGCGAAGCCGCGCCGCAGCACGCTGATTAACGGGCCCGGCAGGCTCAGGTTGAAGTGTTGCGGAGAAGCGCCATTGTGTATGTTAAACCCGCCGCGGCGCCGCAGCGTTTGCCGCAGGGGCGTCTGACTCCGCGCGGCTGTCCGACCGGCCAGCCACATCACCGATCGCGCTCAGCGTTATCCGCACGCGAAGCGGCGCGCCATGTTTATCCGCCGCCAGCGGCAGCGGCCTGGTGGAACAACGGCCCCTGAACGCTGGCGGTATCGACCAGGCTGCGCCGCCAGGGCGGGCGCAGCGCGATAAGCCAGCCGCATTTGCTCCCCTGCCCGCCCCGGGGCATCCCGCCTCATCAACGTACGATGCCGACGCCCGCGACGCGGCGATGCAGCCCTGCGCGTCGGCAACCGCCAGGCAGCCCTCTGCCGGGCCGCGCGGCAGGTGCTGAGGATTGTTCTGGCCAGGGAGCGCTGCGGGGCTACGGTTGCGTTCAGCCCGGGCTTTCCTGAAGGTGATGCCCACCACTACCCGCTATCACCCGCCCGGCATGAGCGGGTAGCGGTGGGCGGTGAACCCGCTTCACCGGCGCGCAGACGGGAGGGCGGGACGCCGTGCTGCAGGCGAAAGCGGTGGCTGAAATGGCTGGCCGAGCTAAAACCGCAAAGCAGGGCAATCTCAGTCAGCGGCAGCCGGCTGTTACGCAGCAGATCCCCGGCCCGCACCATCCGGCGCTGCATGACATACTGATGAGGCGCAATGTGCATACTGTGGCGAAACATCCGCGCAAAGTGATATTCGCTCAGCCCGGCGCGATCGGCGAGCGATTTTAACGTCAGCGGTTCGGCAAGATGATCATCAATCCACGCGATGATTTGACGCTGTATCGCCGGCGCCAGCCCACCGCGCACCGCCGGCAGCCGCCACTGCACGCTGCTGTAATGCTGAAGCAGATGAATCAGGAGCAGCGAGGCCGCACTGCTGAGCATCAGCTGGCTGGCCTGCTGCTGCCAGTCTGCGCTGAGCAAAAACTGGCGATAGAGCTGCGTGATACGATCATCTTCCGCAAAGATGCGCTCCTCGAGGGTGACCGAGCGCGGACTGCGATCCCAGATTTTCTCCGCCAGGTCGCGCAGGTGCGCATCGGTGCAGTACAGGTGCACAAACGTAAAAGCTCCGCGGATATCCCAGCTGGATTCACTCTCCGCCGGCATCAGGCAGAACCGGTCAGTGCCGCCGCCGTTTTTCCAGCCTCCGGGGGTGCGATGCCAGGTATGCTGCCCCTGATGGGTATAAAGGCTCAGCGTGTGGTGGTCGCACAGCTGGGTGACGCGGTCGCACTCATTGGACCAGGCCGCGAGCTGAATGTCGGCCGCTAAAGCCACGCTGTTATGCAGGCGGGCGCGGTGCCGCTGTAAGGTGTCAAAAGCCTGATAGGTTTTCATGGTTTCTGCAGTGATTATCCTTTGACAGTGAGTGTACGAATCTCCGCCGCCCACCGCCAGCGCCGCCCCCCGCCGCCGAAAAAAAAACCGCAAGAATATGCAAGCCACCGCAGCCGGCTGAAAGCCAGCGCGCTCGCCGGCGGGCATACTGCCGCCTATTAACACATCGGGAGAATTCGCATGAATACGCTGCTGTATATGGTGGTCGTGGTTATTTGGGGGACCACCTGGCTGGCGATCGGTCTGCAGCAAGGGGAAGCCGCGGTGACCGTCGCGATATTTTGGCGCTTTTTACTGGCCAGCGTGACGCTGCTGCTGGTGCTGAGGATCCTCGGCAAGCTGCAGCGGCTCGGCTGGCGCGATCAGGGATACTGTTTGCTTCAGGGTTGCTGCGTCTTCGGTTTTAACTTCGTCTGTTTTTATCAGGCCGCCGCCTGGATGCCGGCCGGCCTCGAGTCGGTGATCTTTTCAATGGCGGTGCTGTTTAATGCCCTGAATAACTGGCTGTGCTTTCACCAGCGCCCTCCGCGCCGCCTGCTGCCGGCGTCACTGCTTGGTCTTTGCGGTATGCTCGCGCTGTTCTGGCCGACGCTCACCGCAAGCCAGCTCAACGGCGGCTGGCTGATTGGGATCGGGCTGAGCCTGCTGGGCACCTGGGGATTTTCCCTCGGCAATATGCTTAGCCAGCGTCATCAGCGTCACGGCCTGGACGTGCTGTCAACCAACGGCTGGGCGATGGCATGGGGGTGTGCGGTAATGGGGCTGCTCAGCCTGATCCGCGGTGAGGACTTCTTACCGGCGGTGTCCCTGCGCTGGCTGGGCGCGCTGCTGTGGCTGGCGATCCCCGGCTCGGTGATCGCTTTCGGCGCCTACTTTAGCCTGCTGGGACGCATCGGTGCCGCCCGGGCGGCCTACAGCACGCTGCTGTTTCCGCTGGTGGCTCTGGGGCTGTCAACCTTATGGGAAGGCTATGTCTGGCACCGCCATGCGGTACTGGGGCTGGGGCTGATCTTGCTGGGAAACCTGGTGATGTTTTATCGCCCGGCCACGTCACGTACTGCCGCGGGCGCCGCCGCCCAATAGCGCTCGTCAGCCGCTGCGCCCGGGCCCCTTCCCGTGATTTCCGTTCGGGAAGGGGGGATGCGTAAATTTTCGGAGAATTCTATTTGCCATTGACAGAAACTCGCCTTTTTCTTATTTTGTTTATCAGGATAAGATAAAAAAACCGCCACAGAAATATTTTGAAATACTGATTATCATATCTCTACACTGACCGCATTATTTCTCCACCTTTAGCCGGTACTTTGTCCGTATCGAAAAGGCCGGAGTCGTAACCATGCAAAAAATAATTAAATGTTCCTCACTACTGGCGGTCGTCCTCATGCTGAATGGCTGTATCATCGATGGCGGTCACCACCGCGGTGGCGGCTGGGGTGGACACGGCTGGGGCCACCACCACCATCATGGATACCGCTAATTTTGTGGGCAAAGCCTGTACACAGCAATATAAAAATGAATAAAAATCACTCATAAAAAAGCGGAGAAACTCTCCGCTTTTTCTTTTTTTAAGATTCACTAGCCTTTAATAGCGTAATTACACTGATACCATTTCTTTTCCAGCCCCGGAATGGTGCTGTCCTGCGTCGGTAATTCATCCACTTTATCAAAGCCACGCTGATTACAGTAGGATGAGATATCCGATAGCATCGCGTCGCGGTCAACTTTTTCCGGGTTAAAACGGTATTGCACAGTATTAACCCTGGGATCTTCATCCACGCGTTCAAATGCCCCCGGTTTACCGGAAGTACAGCCCGCCAGCAGGCTGAGCGCAACAAGGCTAAAGGCCAGTTTCTTCATTGTCATATCCTCTCTGTTTGCCGGGCAGCATACCTTTTTGCCGCCGACAGACAATCGGAAAAACGGAGAATCGGACCGGATTGACAAAGTTTTACCAATCACATCAATTTACCGCACCGCATTGCGTGGGGAGTGGCGCTTAGGACATACTGCCCGTCGGCGAGTGTAGCTCGCCGGCTGGCACCACTTTTTGCTTACAGAGCAGTTATGCCCGCGGCGAGCGGGCTTTTTTTAAGCCTTTATACTGCGACCCCGCTGCCGCAACGGTGCATAAATTTGTGACCTTGCTCTCAGAACAATCTCCTTTATTTCCGGCGAAATAACGAGTACATTAGCGCCGATCCTGCCCGATAGTCACTATCCGGGCGGCCTGAGCAGAGCCTAACAAACTGATTGGGCTTAACTTATCTGTTCAGATTACGCGGAAGGGGATCGCCGCGACGAGAATCGCACAGAGGAGCACAGTGGTGAAATATGCCTTAATGGGAGTGTCATTTTTCCTGTTAGTCTGGGTAGGCACCTTCTACCTGATGGTGTAGCCTGCGTGGGCGACGGCGCGTCGCCCGCCGTGATGATTTAGCGTGTGCCGTCAGGCCGCACGCCATCTGCTCGAAACATGGCTTTTATCCCCCGCACCGCCTGACGAATGCGATCGCTGTTTTCAATCAGCGCAAAGCGCACGTGTGTATCCCCGTAATCGCCAAAGCCTACCCCCGGGGAGACGCAGACTTTCGCCTCCTGCAGCAGCCGTTTAGCAAACTCCAGCGAGCCCAGGTGGGCATAGTGTTCGGGAATTTTCGCCCAGACGTACATTGAGGCCTTCGGCACCTCAACGTTCCAGCCCGCTTCATGCAGCCCTTTGGTCAGCACATCGCGCCGGCGTTTGTACTGTTCAGCAATGTCGCGCACGCACTGCTGATCCCCCTCCAGCGCGGCAATCGCCGCCACCTGCAGCGGCGTAAACGTGCCGTAATCGTGATAGCTTTTGATGCGCGCCAGCGCGCTGACCAGCTCGGCATTCCCGACCATAAAGCCAATGCGCCAGCCGGCCATATTGTAACTTTTTGACAGGGTAAAAAACTCCACGGCCACGTCGCGCGCGCCCGGCACCTGCATGATTGACGGCGCCTTCCAGCCGTCGTAGACGATATCGGCGTAGGCCAGATCGTGAATCACCAGAACGTTATACTGCTTCGCCAGCGCAATCACTCGCTCGAAAAAGTCCAGCTCAACGCACTGTGAGGTGGGATTGGAGGGGAAGCCGAGGATCATCATCTTCGGTTTTGGATAGCTTTCGCGGATCGCCCGCTCCAGCTCGGCAAAAAAATCGACGCCGGCCACCAGCGGAACCGAGCGAACCTGCGCACCGGCAATCACCGCGCCGTAGATATGGATCGGATAGCTGGGATTCGGCACCAGTACCGTATCCCCGTGATCAAGCGTGGCCAGCATCAGGTGCGCCAGCCCCTCTTTCGAGCCGATGGTCACGATGGCTTCACTTTCCGGATCGATCTCGACCTGATAGCGATCGGCATACCAGCGGGCGATGGCGCGACGCAGCCGCGGGATGCCGCGTGAGGTCGAGTAGCCGTGGGTATCCGGGCGCTGGGCGACGGTGCAGAGCTTTTCTACGATATGCGGTGGCGTCGGGCCATCCGGATTGCCCATGCTGAAATCGATAATGTCTTCACCGCGCCGGCGCGCCGCCATTTTCAGTTCGGCGGTGATGTTAAATACGTAGGGCGGGAGACGTTCAATGCGGGAAAAACGACGAGACGAACTGGAATCAGCCATAGTGTCCTCTGAATAACGTGAGCGCCCGGACCGTCCGAGCGACGCTGACCACAAAGGGGTCTGTACAGAACCTATCCTGTCTTCCGTGCCGTTGTCGAGAGGCAGCTGAAAAAAAACTCAGTCGTGACGCAGCCGGCCGAATAGCCAGTCGTTAACCCACTCCCCGCGCAGCAGGTAATTCTCCCGCAGCAGCCCCTCCTGCCGGAAGCCATTTTTTTCCAGTACCCGCCGCGAGGCGTGGTTGCCCTCAATCACCAGGGCACGCAGCTTCCAGAACTCACACTCCGTTAGCAAAAACTGGCACAGGGCGCCCAGCGCCTCGCTGGCGTATCCCTGACCCGCCTGCGCCGGCAGCAGTTTATAACCCACTTCGGCCTGACGATGGGGCTGCCACTCGGCATTACAGCCGATCAGGCCCACCGGCGCGCCGCCACCGCGCTGGCGAATCACCAGGCAGAGCATGTGATAACTGGTGACCCGCCACGGCTCCAGCCGCTCGCGGAAGCGTCGCTCAATCTCGGCATCATCGGGAATCTCACCGATCCAGCGCATCGCCACCGCGTCAGTGTGCAGCTGGCGAAACAGGCGCCAGTCTTCAGGCCGCAGCGTGTCGATCACCAGCCGGGGTGTCGTCAGCCGCACGGGTCGCTCCCTGAAACCGACAGTATCACCATGGTTTCCCTCTCTTTTCTTCTCGTCGCAATGCCATCAGATAAGCCAGATATTTCGCTTTTCCCGGCGCCGCGATCCGCGTTCTGACTTTTCATCACGCCGCCGGCACACTCCGGGATATTCCGGCGATTAAAGCACAACCGCGCGCCGGAATACCGGACCGCACCGCGTTTTTTGAGCCGCAGAAGGGGAATTGCGCTTCAGACGCGCAAAAATGCAGCGTGTACACCGCCTGCAGGCCGGCCAGCGGGCGGCGAGGCGTCACGTTGCTCCGCCCGGTAGACGAAACATCCTGCGATCGGCCAGTCAGAAGCCGGAGACCATCACCGAATTTACCGCCGGTGATGCCATTAATGGCGAGATAGCACGATCGCGCCGACTCGCGGAGCCGGGTCCCGTCGGTGGTGGACGAGCCGCAGGCAGCCGGCGGGGATATCGAAGGGCGCCGTGCGGCGCCGTCTGTTACAGCACGCTGCCGAGAGTTTGACGCAGGTGAGCGCCGGCTCCCAGCAAACCGGGCTGATCGTGGGTGATCAGATAGACCGGGATATCCTGCACGTAGTCGCGAAAGCGCCCTTTATCTTCAAACGCCGCGCGAAAGCCGGAAGATTTGAAGAAATCCAGGAAGCGCGGCACGATGCCGCCGGCGATATATACGCCGCCGAAGGTGCCCAGCGTCAGCGCAAGGTTACCGCCAAAGCGGCCCAGCGCCACACAGAACAGCGACAGCGCGCGGCGGCAATCGAGGCAGCTGCCCGCCAGCGCCCGCTGGCTGACGTCTTTTGGCTTCAGCGCTTCCGGTTCGCGGCGATCGGCCTTCACGATTGCCCGGTACAGGTTTACCAGCCCGGCACCGGAGAGGACCCGCTCCGCCGAGACGTGGCCCAGCTCGGCGCGCAGCACCTGCAGGATCATATCTTCCTCTTCGCTGTTGGGCGCGAAATCGACGTGTCCGCCCTCGCCCGGCAGGCTCACCCAGCGCTTATCCACATGCACCAGATGCGCAACCCCCAGCCCGGTACCGGCGCCGTAGACGGCAATCGGCTTGTCCTGTATCGGCGCTTTACCACCAAACTGCATCACATCGGTTTCACCCAGCATCGGGATAGCCATGGAGACGGCGGTGAAATCATTGATGATCTCGAGGCTGTTTAGTCCGAGATTCGCCTGCATTTCTGCGGTTGAAAATGCCCAGTCGTGGTTGGTCATCTCCACCCAGTCCCCGGTGATCGGGCAGGCAATCGCAATGCAACCATCTTTTACGTCTTGCTTTTGTGCGTCGAGAAAGTGCCGGACGACCGCTTCCAGGCTGGCGAACTCCTGGGTGGAGTACGTCTCAATGTGTGAAATCGCGCCGTTATCGACGTCACATAGGGCCAGGCGTGCGTTGGTTCCGCCAACATCACCGACCAAAGCATATGTTGTCATTCTGCTGCTGCTCCGCTTATGTCGTGAATAGTCTTTATGGCTGCTGCGCGGCGTGAAGCGGTGCCGGGACAGTCCAGCAGCCCTGCCAGTGTACACTGACGCAGGAGAAGCGACACGCGCCTCTCCGCCCCTCCCGCAGACCCGAGCGGCGCGAGGGGACGGGATAAGATAACCCACTCACTCACACAGGCAAGTGTCAGCACTCCTGGTTTGCGGAATTTCGTTGTTGCAGTGCACGGGAAACGGCCTGCAGCAGCGGAGGGGTATCCTCACGCGGCAGCATCACCTCCACCAGTGACAGCGCCTGCGGCTGATCCATCTCCGTCATGGCCGCCGTCAGCGCTGCCGGATCGCTCACGCGCAGGCTGCGTGCCGGAGCATCGCGACTCAGCGCCTGCGGCAGCCGGGTCCAGTTCCAGGCGGCAATGTCATTGTAGCGCTGATTCGGACCGTGAATCGCCCGTTCCACCGTATAACCGTCATTATTCAGCAGGAAGATGATCGGTGTCAGGCCATCCCGCAGCATCGATCCCAGCTCCTGAATCGTCAACTGGGCCGAGCCGTCACCGATAATCAGGATCACCCGCCGCCCGGGAGCCGCGGTCGCGGCCCCGAACGCCGCCGGCAGCGAAAAACCGATAGATCCCCACAGCGGCTGCCCAATCAGCGTCACCCCCGGTGGCAGCCGCAGCGCAAAGGCGCCAAAGGCTGACGTGCCCTGCTCGACGACGACGATATCGTCCGGGCGGAGAAAGTGCTGAATCGCGTACCAGAACGCCTGCTGCGTCAGGCCAGAATCCGCTGGCGGCGGTGGCGGTGGCGTCGGCGCGGTGGCGGTACAGGGTAGCCAGCCAGCAGCGTAATCACGGCTCAGCCCGCGCAGGACGGTCAGCGCTTCGGCCATGCCGATCCCAGGAAACGCGCGATCGCCGACGTTAACGCCGTCCGGCATTAATGCCAGCGTACGCGCCGGGGCAAGCTGCTGAGTAAAGCCGGCGGTGATGGTATCGGTGTATTTTACCCCGGCGGTGATTATCAGATCGGCGGTTTCAATGGCCTCGCGGGTCACCGCCGCGCAGGCCTGCCCGGCATAGGTGCCGACAAAACCGCGGCGCTGCTCATTGAACAGCCCTTTGCCCATCAGCAGCGTAGCGTGCGCCATTGGCACCTCCGCTACCCACTGATTCAGCGCGGCGGATAAGCCAAAGCGGTCGGCCAGAAAGTCGGCCAGCAACGACACCCGCCCGGCTCGGGCAAGGCGTTCGGCCACCGCTTCGCGAAACGCCAGCGGTACCGTGGCTGCCGGGGTGTGTTGACACAGCGGCTGCCGCGGCGGCGCGGCGGGTACCGCCGCGGCCGTGGTGGAGAGCAACAGGTAACCCGGTCGCCGCGCCCGCCAGGCGGTCAGCAACACGCGATCGATTTCGCCGCAGGCGTTATCGGCCGTCAGTACTGCCCGCGCCGCCGTCACCGGGTCACTCATGCGGACGAAGTGGCGAAAATCGCCGTCGCCCAGCGTATGATGCAGTAATTCGCCGCCCTGCTGCGCTCGCTCGGCGGGTGCGCCAACGATGTGGATCACCGGCAGGTGTTCGGCATAGCTACCGGCAATGCCGTTGATAGCGCTCAGTTCGCCCACGCCAAACGTGGTCAACAGCGCCGCCGCGCCGCGACAGCGGGCGTAGCCATCAGCGGCATAGGCGGCATTAAGCTCATTGGCGCAGCCCACCCAGCGCAGCCGCGGATGGGCAATCACCCGGTCGAGAAAAGAGAGGTTATAATCGCCCGGCACGCCAAACAGGTGTTCAATGCCAAGCTCGTCCAGCCGCTGCAGCAGGTAATCCCCTACGGTATAGTCGCGCATACTGTGGTCTCCGCCGTTTCGATATCCTCAGTATGGGAGAAGACGTGGAAATCTCGCGTCCGCCTCGCCCGGGCGCAGAGGAAACCGGCGGCCTCCGCTGGCAAGCGATCGTTACGCGCGACCGGCGGTGAAAATTGAGAGCTTTCCCCGCTCTTACGCGCGTGTAACCGTATACACTCGGCTTTTACGCTGGCTTACCCTACTGAGGACTCCCCATGCGCTATTCGGCTTCGCCTGACCGCTATCACGCGATGGCTTACCGCCGCTGCGGCCGCAGCGGTTTAAAACTGCCGGCCATTTCACTCGGCCTGTGGCATAACTTTGGCGATGCCACGCGGGTGGATAACAGCCGGGCGCTGATCCGCCACGCGTTTGATGCCGGAATCACCCATTTCGACCTGGCCAATAATTACGGCCCGCCGCCGGGCTCGGCGGAGCTGAATATCGGCCGCATCCTGCGCGAGGATCTGCGCCCGTACCGCGATGAGCTGGTGATCGCCACCAAGGCAGGCTACACCATGTGGGAAGGCCCCTATGGCGACTGGGGATCGCGCAAATACCTGATTGCCAGTCTCGATCAGAGCCTGCAGCGCATGGGGCTGGAGTACGTAGATATCTTCTATCACCACCGTCCCGATCCGGAAACCCCGCTGGAGGAGACCTTGCGCGCCCTTGACCACGTGGTACGCCAGGGCAAAGCGCTGTACGTCGGGCTCTCCAATTATCCTGCCGAGCTGGCGGCGCGCGCCGCCGCGCTGCTGGCGGAAATGGGCACTCCCTGCGTGATCCATCAGCCAAAGTACTCCCTGTTTGAACGTACGCCGGAAAACGGGCTGCTCGATACGCTGGCGCACCACGGGGTGGGCTGTATTGCCTTCTCACCGCTGGCCGGTGGCCTGCTGACCGATCGCTACCTGCAGGGAGTGCCTGCCGATTCGCGGGCGGCCAGCGGCAGCCGTTTTTTGACGCCGGACGGCCTGACGGAGGCGAAAATGGCGAAGGTACGTCAGCTGCAGGCGCTGGCCAGCCGGCGGGGGCAAAAGCTGGCGCAGCTGGCCCTCAGCTGGGTTCTGCGCAGGCAAACGGTGACCAGCGTACTGATTGGCGCCAGTAAAACCGCGCAGATTGACGACGCGGTGGCGATGCTGAGCCAGCCGCCGCTGAGCGCCGGGGAGCTGAGTGATATCGACGCGATCCTGAACGACGCGCCAGGCGCGCCTGATGGGAAACACAGATAACTCTCAAACCCGACTCACCGCCGCGTTTTCGGAGTGGTGCGGCTGTTCGCGCACCGCGCAAGCGCTATGCTGGCAGGACAGCGGCACCTGATGACCGCTGGTGAGGAGAGACCATGATTCGAGCAATACTTATTGCCGCGGCGCTGACTACCCTGGCGCCTTTGACTATCAGCACAGCACACGCGGACAGCGCCAGCATTGCCCTGCTTCCCGGCGTTCGGCTGCAGATCGGTGATAGCGATAACCGCGGACACCGCTGGGACGGCGGCCGCTGGCGTGACGACCGCTGGTGGCGCGATCACTACGCCTGGGAACGCGGGCGCTGGTGGCGTCACGAAGAGTGGCGACGCCATCAGGCCTGGGAGCGTGAGCAGCACCGGCGTCACAAAGCCTGGGAGCGGGAGCGCCGTCACGAGCGGCACGAGCGGAAGCACGATCGCCACCACTGGAAACACCCCCATCACGATTAGCGGCGCGCCGGCGACTGGGGCGATTTATTCCCCCAGCGCCATCCCCACCAGCAGATAGAGATTTAATCCCACCACCACCAGCACAATGCCCCGGCCAAGGTAGTGCATCGTCCGGGAGTTCACCATGTCTCCCATCAGGGCGCGATTGCCGGTAAATGACAGCAGCGGCAGCAGCGCCAGTGCAATGCCAAAACTCAGCAGCACCTGGCTCATCACCAGAATACGGGTGGGATCCCAGCCGGCAAAGATGACGATAAAGGAGGGCAGCATGGTCACCACCCGCCGTACCCACAGTGGAATGGAGAAGCGGATAAAGCCCTGCATCACTACCTGACCGGCCAGCGTACCGACCACGGTAGAGGAGAGGCCCGCCGCCACCAGGCTCAGACCGAATACCGTGGCGGCCGCCTGACCTAACAGCGGCTCCAGCGTCAGGTAGGCCTGGTCGAGATCGGCAATACCGGTATGGCCGCTAAAGTGAAACGCCGCAGCGGCGGTCGCCATCATTGCCAGATTGACGAAACCGGCGATGGTCATGGCAATCGCCACGTCCATTTTCGTGGCCGCGTAGCGATCGGCGCGGCTGTCGCCATTCGAGGTCTGCGTCAGCGACGAATGCAGATAGATCACGTGCGGCATAATGGTTGCCCCCAGCACCCCGGCTGCGAGGAACACCGCTTCCTGCGTGGGCAGGCTGGGCAGGGCCATTCCGACCGCCAGCCCGGCGATGTCCGGCTGGGAGAAGAACAGCTCAACGATGTAGGCCGCCGCCACAAACAGCAGTAATCCGGCAATCACCCGCTCCAGCGGACGCTGGCCCCGCCGCTGCAGCGCGAGGATCAGGAAGGTCGCAATGCCGGTCAGCACCGCCCCCTGTAGCAGCGAGACGCCAAACAGCAGCTTAAAGCCGATGGCCGCGCCGATAAATTCCGCCAGGTCAGTGGCCATAGCGATGATCTCCGCCTGCACCCACCAGAACCACACCGCCGGACGCGGAAAGCGATCGCGAATGTGCTCCGCCAGGTTTTTGCCGGTGGCGATCCCAAGCTTGGCTGACATCAGCTGAATCAGCATCGCCATCAGATTAGCCCATACCACCACCCACAGCAGCGTATAGCCGTACGAGGCGCCGGCCTGTATATTGGTGGCAAAATTGCCCGGATCGATATAGCCGATAGCGGCAATAAACGCCGGCCCCATCAGCGCCAGTTTTGCTTTACGCCCGCCGCTGGCCTGCTGCGCAGCTGTGCGACTCTCCAGCATAATTACCCCTTGCCCTCTCTTCAGCGGGCATTGTCGGTTAAGCGACAGTGATGATCAATTTCATAACGGACGGTTAAACACATCGCTGCCATCGCCGAGACCTTAGCCGCCGCTATAAAGTATAGCTACTGCTATATCACAACGTCGCGCCGCTGGCTGCGACTTTTTTGTGTGGCGGCATGTCAGGCGCTACGCCCCCTGCTAAGGGCATAAATGTGATCGCGGGTAAACTTCCAACCAGACGCGGGCCAGGTCAACAATAGGGAATGGTTATAATGTGGCGCCGATCTCGTTTTTACATCCCCCGTTACATAGAATGTGCAGCAAAATACTACCTCCCTCATATTTGGAGCTTTCATGTCCCGCATTCTTCATTTTGTTCTGGCTCTGGCGGTGATCGCCCTGCTGGCGCTGCTGATCAGCCGCGATCGCCAGCACATCCGCTTCCGTTTTGTACTACAGCTGCTGGTGATTGAAGTTCTGCTGGCCTGGTTCTTCCTGAACTCGGACATCGGACTCGGTTTTGTGCAAGGCTTCTCCGGGCTGTTTGATAAATTGCTGAAATACGCCGCCGAAGGAACTAACTTCGTGTTTGGCGGCATGAGCGATAAGAACCTCGCCTTCTTCTTCCTGAACGTGCTGTGCCCCATCGTGTTTATCTCTGCGCTGATAGGCATCCTGCAGCACTTCCGCATTTTGCCGCTGGTGATCCGCGCGATCGGTACCGTGCTGTCAAAAGTTAACGGAATGGGCAAACTGGAGTCGTTTAACGCCGTCAGCTCGCTGATTTTGGGACAGTCTGAAAACTTTATCGCCTACAAGGATATCCTTGGCAAAATGTCGGAGCGTCGGATGTATACGCTGGCGGCCACGGCGATGTCGACGGTATCCATGTCAATCGTCGGCGCCTACATGACCATGCTGCAGCCGAAGTACGTGGTCGCGGCGCTGATCCTGAATATGTTCAGCACCTTTATCGTCTTATCCCTTATCAACCCCTACCGCGTCGACAGCGAGGACGATCTGCAGCTGCAAAATCAGCATCGGGGGCAAAGCTTCTTCGAAATGCTGGGCGAATATATTCTCGCGGGCTTCAAGGTGGCGATTATCGTCGCAGCGATGCTGATTGGTTTTATCGCGCTGATTTCCGCCATCAATGCGCTGTTCGATACCCTGTTCGGCATCAGCTTCCAGGGGATTCTGGGCTATCTGTTCTATCCGCTTGCCTGGATAATGGGCGTACCCAGTCATGAAGCGCTGCAGGTTGGCAGCATCATGGCAACCAAGCTGGTGAGTAACGAGTTTGTGGCGATGATGGATCTGAAGAAAATCGCCGATACGCTGTCGCCGCGCGCGGAAGGGATCCTGTCGGTCTTCCTGGTCTCTTTTGCAAACTTTTCATCAATCGGCATCGTAGCCGGCGCGATCAAAGGGCTCAATGAGGAGCAGGGTAACACCGTGTCGCGCTTCGGCCTGAAGCTGCTGTATGGCTCCACGCTGGTTAGCGTACTGTCAGCCTCGGTGGCCGGACTGGTGCTCGGCTAACCGGCGACGCGTACAGGGCGCGAGCTGTCGCGCCCTTTTTTTTGTCTTCCACCGGACGAACACAGCAAAACGCCGCGGCGTAAACGGCAGCGAATGCGGTAGTTCATCAGGAAAATTGTGGTTGCGTGCGCTGACAGCGCCAGAGAGTGATACCAGAGAAGTGATTGGTGGAGATAAGCGGGATCGAACCGCTGACCTCTTGCATGCCATGCAAGCGCTCTCCCAGCTGAGCTATACCCCCACACCAGAGGTGCCGTTTTTTCGATGTTCCAAACTCTCCGGGTGAAAGTTTGGTGGAGCTAAGCGGGATCGAACCGCTGACCTCTTGCATGCCATGCAAGCGCTCTCCCAGCTGAGCTATAGCCCCGTACCGAAAAACCGTGTCGTGTTGACGGCGGGGATAATATGCAACCCCGCGCGGGGTGTCAACGGCAAATTGCGGATTGCGGTGCGATCGCTGAAAAAGCCGCCATTGCGTTTAAAATGCGATCGCCGCGCGCGCGTAGCGGGCGATTTTTCGTGATGGCTATCACCTATCTGTTGGGCTATGTCGTTAAAATTTCACGTAAGATGGTGTTATTACTTTATCCCCTGACGACATATTGTAAGATGTTCTCCTGTCAAATCGTACAGGGAATGCACTTGTGAAAAAGGACTGGTTAACACCGGATGAGTTAGCAAAGGTGACAGGGTATAGTCGCCAGACAATCAATAAATGGGTTAAAAAAGAGGGTTGGGAGACCGTCCCCAAGCCGGGCGTTCAGGGCGGTAAGGCCCGCCTGATTCATATTGATGAACGCGTAAAAACCTTTCTTAGCACCACCCGGCATGCGTCCGAGTCGACAGCAGGTTACGTAGTCGGGCACGATGGCTTAGCGGCATTAATCCTGAAGTCGCTGAATCAGATGACCCCGCAAGAGCAGGAGAAGCTATACACGATGCTGCTGCGCGAGGGGATTCAGGGATTATTAACACGACTGGGGATCGATAATTAAAAAAAAGCCAGCTGCTGAGCTGGCTTTTTGTTGCGCTGCCGCTGCCGTTAGCCGGCTTCACGCTCGCTGATAAACGCCAGCGCGCGATCGATTCGCGCCGCACAGCGCGCCTGACCAATGGCATGCACCGTCACGTCCAGCCCCGGAGACTGGCCGCCGCCGGTGACTGCCACGCGCAGCGGCATCCCTACCTTACCCATCCCCACGTCCAGCTCATCGGCGGTGGCCTGAATCGCCTGATGAACGTGCTCCGGCGTCCACTGCTCCAGCGCCTTCAGTTTATCCCGCACCCGTTCCAGCGGCTGACGCGCCACCGGACGCAGGTGCTTTTTCGCCGCGTCGGCATCAAAGGCCTCAAACTCTTCATAGAAGTAGCGACACGAGGCCGCTATCTCTTTCAGCGTTTTGCAGCGATCGCCAAGCAGCCTGACCAGCTGCGCCAGCTCCGGGCCGGTGCGGGTATCGATGTTGGCCTGTTCAATGTGCCACTGCAGCTGGGTGGCGACGTATTCCGGCGGCAGATGGTTAATGTAGTGATGGTTCAGCCACTGCAGCTTTTCCGTGTTGAACGCACTGGCAGATTTGCTTACCGCATGCAGATCAAACAGCGCAATCATCTCCTCGCGGGAGAAGATTTCCTGATCGCCGTGCGACCAGCCCATCCGCACCAGGTAATTGAGCAGCGCTTCCGGCAGATAACCATCATCCCGATACTGCATCACGCCGACCGCTCCGTGGCGCTTAGACAGCTTCTTACCATCATCGCCCAAAATCATTGAGACGTGCGCATAGGTCGGCACGTGCGCGCCAATCGCCTTCAGGATATTGATCTGGCGCGGCGTGTTGTTGATATGGTCTTCGCCGCGAATCACGTGGGTAATGCCCATATCCCAGTCATCAATCACCACGCAGAAGTTATAGGTCGGCGATCCATCGGTACGGCGAATAATCAGATCGTCCAGCTCCTGGTTACTGAATTCGATCGGACCGCGGATCTGATCGTCAAATACCACCGCACCTTCCTGCGGATTACGGAAGCGGACCACACAGGGCTCATCTTCACCGTGGTGCGCGTGATTATCGCGGCAGCGGCCGTCATAACGCGGCTTCTCACCGTTCGCCATCTGCGTTTCACGCAGGGCCTCCAGCCGCTCTTTCGAACAGTAACACTTATAGGCCGTGCCCTGCTCCAGCATCTCATCAATCACCGCGTTGTAGCGGTCAAAGCGTTTAGTCTGGAACCACGGGCCCTCATCCCAGTCGAGATTCAGCCAGTTCATGCCATCCATAATGGCTTCGATCGCCGGCTGGGTAGAGCGCTCCAGATCGGTATCCTCAATTCGCAGCACAAATTCGCCCTGATGATGACGGGCAAACAGCCAGGAGTAGAGAGCGGTACGCGCGCCCCCCACGTGCAGATAGCCGGTGGGGCTGGGCGCAAAACGGGTTTTGATTTTCATTGGGCGTTGCCTTAATACGCAGTATTCCGGGATGAAACACAAGGATTCGCGGGAAATGCCCCGCTGTTAACGTACACATATTCTACCAGCCAGCCCTGATTCCTCAATCTTCTTCCCGGTGGTTTGCGGGCCGCAGGCGGTAAAATCCCCCATTTACCGGCAAGGTTGTTTAAATGGGCGCCAGACTGCCTAAATTTACGGCGAACACACATTTTCGTTTTAAAAACCGTTGACTCATTTGGCGCGATCCCTATAATGCGACTCCACACAGCGGGGGTGATTAGCTCAGTTGGTAGAGCATCTCCTTTACACGGAGGGGGTCGGCGGTTCGAGCCCGTCATCACCCACCATCTCAATGATGGCCTGCAGTGTAGTGAGACTTGATGTGTGAGATGGGTGATTAGCTCAGTTGGTAGAGCATCTCCTTTACACGGAGGGGGTCGGCGGTTCGAGCCCGTCATCACCCACCATCAGCCTTAAGTGTCATGATTTCCGAAGTGGGTGATTAGCTCAGTTGGTAGAGCATCTCCTTTACACGGAGGGGGTCGGCGGTTCGAGCCCGTCATCACCCACCACTTCGGGTCGTTAGCTCAGTTGGTAGAGCAGTTGACTTTTAATCAATTGGTCGCAGGTTCGAATCCTGCACGACCCACCAATGTAGAAAGGCGCCCTAAAGGCGCCTTTTTGCTATGCGTCACTGGTCAGCATCTGAACCGGCCGCGAGAGCGGATCAGGCATAGTGAGACCGCGCAGCAGCGCCTCGCGCAACCAGACGCCGCCGAATCTTCCTGGATCCCCCCTACAGAAAGGGCGCCCTGTGGGTGCCTTGCGATCGGCCGGCTCCGGTCAGGATGTGCTCCTGCCGCCTTCCCTGCTTTACATATGGGTACCGCCATCGATTCGCAGCTCCGTTCCGGTGATAAAAAGGCCATCATCTGAAGCAAACAGTGCAACCACCGCCGCCACGCAATCGGGCGAGCCCATTCCCTGCCCCAGCGCCGGCACCAGCTTAGCAAACAGCGACATATCGGCGTCCGCCGGCAGTCCCGGATCGCGGGTCATCCCGGAAGCAATACTGCCGGGCGCCACCGCCAGCGCGCGCAGCCCCTGTCTGGCATATTCACCGGCAATGGCATGGGTAAAGGCCTGGATACCCCCTTTGCTTGCGGCGTACGCCGCCATGTAGGGATGGGCAAAACTGGCTGAGGTGGAGCTGAAGTTGACGACCACGCCCCTGCCGCTGGCCAGCAGTGCGGGCAGCGCGGTGCGGGTCACCAGGAACGTGCCGGTCAGGTTAACCGCCAGCAGCGTGTTCCAAAACTCCAGCGTGGTCAGATGGGTATGCGACGCGCGCAGGATCCCGGCGGCGTTCACCAGGATATCCAGTTCACCGGTGGCGGCGATCGCCGCGCCAATCTGCTCCCTGACCGCCGCTTCCTGGGCAATATCCACCTCCAGCAGGGTGAGGCGCGCATCAATACCGGCCTGCTGGGCCTGCAGTCGCGTCTCCTGCAGCCCCGCCGTCGACACATCTACCGCCACCACCCGCGCGCCCTCCTGTAGAAAGCGCTTCACCGTTGCCTGCCCAATTCCCGATCCCGCGCCGGTGATCAGCGCGGTGCGTCCTGTTAATCGCTGCATGCTTTGCTCCTTATCTTGCTCAGCGTCAGCAGCGAGGGTAGCGATCTGCCGCATCAATTCGCGTGACCAAAAAAGCGGCGCTGACAAAAGCGAGATTAAATAGGTGCAATCCCCGCGCTTCCCTGACGAAACTCGGCCCACGCGCCGCCCTGTCCGGACCGATAGCAATACCATCCCAACGTGAGGAAAAAGAAAGAAGGAGGAGGATGACGATGCTCAGCCCGCGACCGCGCTGCTGAGCAGCCCACGCGGCCGCAGCGCATCGAACTGCAGTGTGGCCAGTCAGGCTGCGGCGCTGAGAAAAAATTCAGGCGCTAATCCGGCGGCATACGCAGCGGACCAGTCGCGATATGGCCGCCGGCCACCACGCCAGATGCAGCCGTGGGTTCAGCAGCAGATCGGGAGGCCACAGGCGGGGCAAGCGCCGCGCGCCGCCGGGACATCGTCCGTCAGCCGGGGACTCACCGGTTGGATGCGTATAGCTAAAAGCCGCCGCTGCGCTGCCGACGGGCGGTAAGCTGTGCCGCCTGCTGCCCCACCAGTTGCCACAGCGCCTCCGCCGCCGGGGACAGGGTGCGGTTCTTACGCCTGATCAGCATCAGCGAGCGGTTCACCGTTGGCAGCAGCGGCCGCACCGCCAGCGAGCTGCCCTCCGGCAGGGGCAGCGCCAGCGCCGGGAGAATGCTGATGCCAATACCGGCCTCGACCATCGGATAGAGGGTGGCCGGATGCCCCACTTCTTGCGCCACCGCCACCGCCACGCCCTGCGCCTCCAGCGCCGCATCGATCAGCGCGCGGCTGCCGGACGCGTAATCCTGTAGCACCACCACCCGTCCGGCCAGCCTCTGCCAGCTGACCGTTGTCGGTACCATCAGCGCGTCATCCTCGCGGCACAGCAGCAAAAAAGGCTCTTCCAGAATGGTTTCACAGGTCAGATCCTGGGTGTGCAGCGGGTTAACCACGATCCCAAAATCCACCTCGGCGTTGCGCACGCTTTGCAGAACCTCCTGCTGTAGCCTATCGCGCAGCACCACGCGTACATCCGGATAGCGCTGCCGGCTGGCTGACAGGCAGTGGGGCATCAGGTGCGCCGAAATGGTTTGACTGGCAGCGATGCGCACCGTTCCACGCCGCTGTTCGCCATAGTGACGGACATCCAGCAGCGTCGCGTGCAGCTCATCCAGCACGCTCTCCAGCCGCCTGGCCAGCTGGGAACCGGCTTCGGTCAGCACCACCTCGCGGGTGGTACGATCCAGCAGGCGTACCCCCGCCTCGCTCTCCAGCTCCTTGATACTGTGGCTGACCGCCGACTGGCTCAGGCCAATATGCTGTCCCGCCTGGCTAAAACTGCCGTGGCGCGCCACCGCCACGAACACCCGTAACTGCCGCAGTGTATAATTCATTTATTTTATTCATAGATGGATTTAATAAATCAATTTTATTTCTAAACCCGTCCCCCGCACAATGGGGGCCTCTTTGATTTGCCTCAGGTACTCACGATGGGTTTTCTGCGACTTGACCCGATGATGGTCAAACTGATTATTACCGTAATGCTGGCCAGCTTTCTCCCCGCGCGCGGGGCGTTTGTCCCCTTCTTTGACGGCCTGACCACCGCGGCCATCGCGCTGCTGTTTTTTATGCACGGCGCCAAGCTATCGCGGGAGAAAATTATCGCCGGCAGCAGCCACTGGCGTCTGCACCTGTGGATTATGTTCAGCACCTTTGTACTGTTTCCACTGCTCGGCCTGGCGCTGGTCTGGTGGCACCCGGTCAACGTCGGCGAGGAGATCTACACCGGCTTCCTCTACCTGTGCATTTTACCCGCCACGGTGCAGTCGGCGATCGCCTTTACGTCTATGGCCGGGGGGAACGTCGCCGCAGCGGTATGCGCCGCCTCGGCCTCCAGCCTGCTGGGCGTGTTTATCTCTCCGCTGCTGGTCAACCTGGTGATGAATGTCCACAGCGACGGCCCGTCGAACGGTCTGGAACAGATCGGCAAGATTCTGCTGCAGCTGCTGGTACCGTTTATCCTTGGCCACCTGTCGCGGCGCTGGATCGGCGGCTGGATAGAGCGTCATCGCGGACTGATTGGTAAAACCGATCAAACCTCTATTTTGCTGGTGGTCTACACCGCCTTCAGTGAAGCGGTGGTGAATGGTATCTGGCAGCAGGTGGGGGTGGATACGCTACTGTGGATCCTCGCCGGCAGTTTACTGCTGCTGACGGTTGTGCTGCTGATCAATCTGCTGGCCGCGCGGGGCTTCGGCTTCAGTCGCGCCGATGAAATTACCATGTTGTTTTGCGGATCTAAAAAGAGCCTGGCCAACGGCGTGCCGATGGCCAATATTCTGTTTCCCGCCGCCTCAGTCGGCATCATTGTGCTGCCGCTGATGATTTTCCACCAAGTGCAGCTGATGGTCTGTTCGTTTATCGCTCAGCGCTATAAGAAAAAAGGCGACCAGGCGGCGGCTGAAGCCGCGGTGCCAAAAAGTTCATGACCGCCGGAGGGGCTTAAGCAGCCCCTCCAGTCCCTCGACCTTGATCGCGAGCGTCAGCTGCATCAGCTCACCAAGGCGCCCGGCTGGAAAATCGCCGCTGCGGGCAAACCACAGCAGATACTCCTCAGGCAGATCAATCAACTTCCGCCCGCGGTATTTGCCAAACGGCATCGCGGTATTGGCGATCGCAACCAGCTGGCTTTTATCCATCTCAGTTCCCCAGCAGGCGGACCATTTCCGCCTCGTCAATTACCGCAATACCGAGCGCCTCGGCTTTGCTGAGCTTGGAACCGGCGGCTTCTCCGGCTATCAGCAGATCGGTCTTTTTTGACACGCTGCCGCTGACTTTCGCGCCCAGCGCGGTGAGCTGCGCTTTCGCCTCATCGCGCGACATCAGGCTGAGCGAACCGGTCAGTACGACGGTTTTTCCGGCAAACGGACTGTCAATCTCGTCGGGCTTCACCACCTCCACCGCCGGCCAGTGGATCCCCGCGTCGGTGATAAGCTCAGCGATCACATTGCGGTTACTCTCTTCATCGAAAAAGTGGCGTACATGCGCGGCCACCACGTTACCGACATCCGGTACGGCGATCAGCGCGTCATGATCGGCGGCCATTAGCCCCTCCAGCGAACCAAAATGCATCGCCAGATTTGCCGCGGTCGCCTCGCCCACCTCGCGGATCCCCAGCGCGTAGAGAAAGCGGGCCAGCGTGGTCGATTTGGCTTTTTCCAGCGCGGCAACCACATTTTGCGCCGACTTTGGCCCCATGCGATCCAGTCCGGTAAGCTTACCGGCGGTCAGCGTAAACAGATCCGCCGGCGTATGGACGTACTCTTTCTCCACCAGCTGATCGATAATTTTATCGCCCATGCCGTCCACATCCAGCGCACGGCGCGAGACAAAATGCTTTAGCGCCTCTTTGCGCTGGGCGCCACAAATCAGTCCGCCGGTACAGCGGGTAACCGCCTCGCCTTCTACCCGCTCAACGTCGGAGTGACAGACCGGACAGCGGTGAGGAAACACAATCTCCCGCGTGTCGGCCGGGCGCTCCGCCTCGATAACTCCCACGACCTGCGGGATCACGTCGCCGGCGCGGCGCACCACCACCCGATCGCCAATGCGCAGGCCCAGGCGGGCAATTTCGTCGGCGTTGTGCAGGGTGGCATTGCTGACCATCACCCCTGCCACCTGTATCGGCTCCAGCCGGGCGACGGGGGTGATCGCGCCGGTGCGCCCTACCTGAAATTCGACGTCGCGCACCCAGGTCAGCTGCTCCTGGGCCGGAAACTTGAACGCCACCGCCCAGCGCGGCGCGCGCGCAACAAAGCCCAGCTCTTGCTGCAGGGCCTGCTGATTAACCTTGATCACCACTCCGTCGATATCAAAACCGAGTGACGGACGATCCCGCTCCACGTCGCGGTAAAACTGCAGCGCCTCTTCGGGCGTATGGCACAGCCGCACCCGATCGCTCACCGGCAGGCCCCAGGCCTTAAACTGCTGGAGCCGGTCATAGTGCGTATCCGGCAGCGTGCCCCCCTCCAGCAGGCCAAAGCCGTAGCAGAAAAAGGTCAGCGGGCGTTTAGCGGTGATGCGGGGATCGAGCTGGCGCAACGATCCGGCGGCGGCGTTGCGCGGATTGGCGAACACTTTTTCTCCGCGGCGGCGGGCCGCTTCGTTCAGCTTTTCAAAGCCGGCCTGCGGCATAAAGACCTCACCGCGAACTTCCAGGCGCTGCGGCAGGTTATCCCCCTGCAGCCGCAGCGGTACCGCGCGTATCGTGCGAACATTGGCGGTAATGTTTTCTCCGGTGGTGCCGTCACCGCGGGTGGCGGCCTGCACCAGCAGGCCATCTTCATACAGCAGGCTGACGGCGAGGCCATCCAACTTCAGTTCGCAGCACCAGTCAATGGCCTGCTCGCGCTTGAGCCGCTCCTGCACGCGCTTACAAAACGCCAGAAAGCTCGCTTCATCAAAGGCGTTATCCAGCGACAGCATTGGCACTGCATGGCGCACCGTGTCAAAGACGCTGAGCGGCGCGGCGCCCACCCGCTGAGTCGGAGAATCGGGAACGACCAGCTCGGGATGCGCCGCCTCCAGCGCGCGCAGCTCGCCCATTAGCCTATCGTATTCGGCATCGGGGACTTCAGGCGCATCCAGCACGTGATAGCAGTATTCGTGATGGCGCAGCGCAGCGCGCAGCGCGGTGATGTTGTCCTGGAGAGTCATAGCAGTACCATTAAAGATAAAAAACCCCCTGATTCGGGGGTTTGGGAATAGCGTGGTCAGCGTGGTTATGGGGTGTTTTCCACCACTTCGCGGATGCTGGCTTTGTACGTTTCGAGCTTCTGCGGCGTCATCATCCGCCGCTCATCATCCAGCACTACGCCACCGACGTCATCGGCAATCCGCTGCGCCGACTGCAGCATCAGCTTAAAGTTCTGGAACGCATCGCCGTAGGACGGCACCATCATAAAAATCGAGACGCCCGGGGTGCTAAAATCGCCCATCGCATCGGGGTTAAAGGAGCCCGGTTTGACCATGTTCGCCAGGCTGAACAGCACCGGGCCGCTGCCGGCCGGGCTCAGATGACGATGGAAAATATTCATTTCACCGAACTGGAAGCCGGCCTGCAGGATGCCCTGTAGCAGGGCTTCACCATTGAGAACGCCGCCGGCATGGGCGGCCACGTGCAGAACCAAGACCGCCTCTTTACGCTTTTCCGCTGTCGCGGCGGAGGGTGCGGGCTCGTCGCGCGGCGCCGCGACCGGCGCTGACTGAACCGGGGTGTCTGCCGGCGCTGACGCCGGCTCAGCCGCGCGATCGTCGTGGTGCGGGGGCTCGGCGTGCGTCCGCGGCGCATCAGGCGGCGGCGGAACAGCAGCAGGCTGGGGAGCATCGGCCGGGGCGTCGAACAGCGGATCGTAGCCGTCTGGTGCGTTGGCTCCAGCGGGCGGCGCAAAGTGCGGCTCCTCGCGGCGGGGCGTCGGTTGAGGTTCCGGCTGGCGCACCGGCGCAGGCTCCGGAGTCACCGGCTTCGCGGCGCTCTCCGCATCCTGACGGTGCGCGCGCACCTCACCGATGCCATCGGACTCTTCGCCGGGCTGCGGGTCACTGTCGTGCTGTATGCGTTTGTGCGGGCGATCGCGAAACACGGATGAACGCTCTTTACGACTGGTCCACAGCCCGTGCAATAGCAGCGCTATTATGGCGATCGCGCCAACAACGATTAATATCAGACGCAAATCCTGCATCATTGTATTCTCTGTTGTTCCAATATCTTGCCACCGCGGCAAACTTTATTCTCTAACTGTATTTGCCCTGCCAGACAAGTGCAAGTCTGTACACTGTTTTCTGGTAAATAAGATGCTTCACTTACGCCTTTCTGCTGTTTTTTCAGCCAAAGCGCTACTGGTATCGCGCCGCAGAGGCGTTATAGTGAAGTTCGTCACGCTATCTTCAGGAGTACTCAGGTCCATGGTTTCATCGCTTCCTGCCTCTCAACGCAGCGGTTTTCACTACTTTACTCAAGGCTGGCGGCTCATTCGCCTGCCGGGAATCCGTCGCTTTGTGCTGCTGCCGCTGCTGGTCAACGTCCTGCTGATGGGCGGCGCTTTTATCTGGCTTTTCTACCGCCTCGGCGACTGGATCCCGGCCCTGCTCTCCCACGTTCCCGACTGGCTACAGTGGATAAACTATCTGCTGTGGCCCCTGACGGTGATCGCCATTTTGCTGGTCTTCAGCTACTTCTTCTCCACCGTCGCCAACTGGATTGCCGCACCGTTTTGCGGCCTGCTGGCCGAACAGCTGGAAGCCCGGCTAACCGGACGGCCGGCGCCGGACGCCGGCTGGGCCGCACTGCTGAAAGACGTGCCGCGAATAGTGAAGCGCGAAGTGCAGAAACTGGTATGGTACTTACCGCGGGCGCTGGTACTGCTGCTGCTCTACTTTATACCCGGCGTCGGGCAAACCCTCGCCCCGGTGCTGTGGTTTCTGTTCAGCGCCTGGACATTGTCGATTCAGTATTGTGATTATCCGTTCGACAACCACAAAGTCAGTTTCGCTACCATGCGTGCCGCCCTGCGCCAGCATAAAGCCACCCATATGCAGTTCGGCTCACTGGTCAGTCTGTTTACCCTGATTCCGCTCCTGAATCTGGCGATCATGCCGGTGGCCGTCTGCGGCGCTACCGCCATGTGGGTCGATAACTATCGTTCCCGGCTGGCGTCAGCGCGTTAACGCCCGGCGGAGGCCCCACGCGGTGCCTCCGCTCTGGCTGACGCTTATTTCCGCTTCACATATCCATATGCCATTTGTTTACTTCCGTGCCTCCACTGTTAAGGTATTCTCTGATGGACGCACCATTTCAACCAGTTAAGGACGGGCTATGAGTAAGATTTATGAAGACAATTCACTGACCATCGGACATACGCCGCTGGTGCGTTTAAATCGCATAGGTAACGGCCGTATCCTGGCGAAGGTGGAGTCCCGTAACCCCAGCTTCAGCATCAAGTGCCGTATCGGTGCCAATATGATTTGGGATGCAGAGAAGCGGGGCATTCTCAAGCCCGGTATCGAACTGGTGGAGCCAACCAGTGGCAACACCGGCATTGCGCTGGCCTACGTGGCGGCGGCGCGTGGCTACAAGCTGACGCTGACCATGCCGGAAACCATGAGCGTGGAGCGGCGCAAACTGCTGAAGGCGCTGGGCGCGAATCTGGTGCTGACCGAAGGGGCGAAAGGCATGAAGGGGGCCATCGCCAAGGCTGAAGAGATCGTCGCCAGCAATCCGGACCACGTGGTCATGCTGCAGCAGTTCAGCAACCCGGCCAATCCGGAGATTCATGAAAAAACCACCGGTCCGGAAATCTGGGAAGACACCGATGGCGAAGTCGATGTCTTTATCGCCGGCGTCGGCACCGGCGGAACGCTGACCGGTGTCAGCCGCTATATTAAAAATACCCGTGGGAAAAAAGATCTGATTACCGTGGCGGTTGAGCCCACCGACTCCCCGGTGATTGCTCAGGCGCTGGCTGGGGAAGAGATCAAGCCCGGTCCGCACAAAATTCAGGGCATTGGCGCCGGCTTTATTCCCGGCAACCTGGATCTGAAGCTGGTCGACCGCGTAGTGGCGATCGGTAATGATGAGGCGATCGCTACCGCACGCCGCCTGATGGAAGAGGAAGGCATCCTGGCCGGTATCTCTTCCGGAGCCGCGGTGGCCGCCGCGCTGAAGCTGCAGGAAGATCCGGCCTTCGCCGACAAAAACATTGTCGTGATCCTGCCCTCTTCCGGCGAGCGCTACCTCAGCACCGCCCTGTTTGCCGATCTTTTTACGGAAAAAGAGCTCCAGCAGTAAGCATTGCTGGCCGATTCGGTTAAAAAAGCACCCTTTTGGGTGCTTTTTTGTGGCCTGCGTCAAAGTTTTCACTTATGGCAGATTGAATCACCGCGGTGGCTCTGGTACATAACCAGCGAATTATTTTGAAGCCTGAAATTAATCCCTGCCTGGATGAGAGAATGCTGAATCGCTGAGCGGATTTGGCGCAGGGGGCCAAAAACGGCATAATAGAGCACGACGCGTCGGCGGCCCGCATCGGCCCGGCGCGACGGTATTCGTACTCTGCATTGCGTCATCCGGCGATCTGCCCGACGCACCCATACAAGCTAAAGTGACGCCACCAGGCTAAACTTTAGTTCCACAACACCAATCCACTTAAGTTGGGGAAAGAGCATGTTTCAGCAAGAAGTGACTATCACCGCACCAAATGGTCTGCACACCCGTCCGGCCGCTCAGTTTGTAAAAGAAGCGAAAGCCTTTGCCTCTGAAATCACCGTGACCTCCAACGGCAAATCTGCCAGCGCGAAGAGCCTGTTTAAACTGCAAACGCTGGGTCTGACTCAGGGAACCGTCGTGACCCTGTCTGCCGAAGGGGAAGACGAACAGAAAGCGGTGGAGCATCTGGTCAAACTGATGGCGGAACTGGAATAAGGACGCGCTATCGTTTGGGCCCGTCAGGCGGTGTGCCCGACGCACACCCACTGGCACACCTGCCGCCTGATGTACCCCATTTTTGATCGCGGACAGTCTGTCCGCGTCATTGTTTCTGTACAGTACGTTCATTACGCTGACGCTTAATGCATTTGCGTCGGGTCTGCCAGATAGTGCGCCGGCCGCGCCATCCCGCAATGACTCAGCACCAGGATCGGGTTCACGCCCAGCAACGTCGCCTGCTTCAATGGGCTTCAGTAGATATCACGAATAAAGGTAGGGTTATGATTTCAGGCATTTTAGCATCCCCCGGTATCGCCTTCGGCAAGGCACTCCTGCTGAAGGAAGATGAGATCGTCATCAACCGGAAGAAGATCACTGATGACCAGGTTGAACAGGAAGTACAGCGCTTTCTGGACGGACGCAGCAAAGCCTCTGCCCAGCTGGAGGCCATTAAAATCAAAGCCGGCGAAACCTTCGGTGAAGAGAAGGAAGCCATCTTTGAAGGCCACATCATGCTGCTGGAGGATGAGGAGCTGGAGCAGGAAATCATCGCCCAGATCAAAGATGACCACCTGTCAGCCGATGCCGCCGCCCATGCCGTGATTGAAGGTCAGGCCAAAGCGCTGGAAGAGCTGGACGATGAATACCTGAAAGAGCGTGCCGCCGACGTGCGCGACATCGGTAAGCGCCTGCTGCAAAACATTCTCGGCCTGCACATTGTCGACCTGAGCGCGATTCGCGACGAGGTGATCCTGGTCGCCAAAGATCTGACCCCGTCAGAAACCGCGCAGTTGAACCTGAAGAAGGTGCTGGGCTTTATTACCGATCTCGGTGGCCGCACTTCCCATACCTCGATCATGGCGCGCTCGCTGGAGCTGCCGGCGATCGTAGGCACCGGGGAGATCACCAGCCGGGTGAATAACGGCGATTTCCTGATCCTCGACGGCGTCAACAACCAGATTTACATCAACCCGACCGAGTCGGTGATTGACGAGCTGAAAGCCGTGCAGGCGCAGTACATCGCGGAAAAAGACGAGCTGGCCAAGCTGAAAGATCTGCCGGCGATTACCCTCGACGGTCATCAGGTTGAAGTGTGCGCTAACATCGGTACCGTGCGCGATATCGCCGGCGCCGAGCGCAACGGCGCGGAGGGCGTCGGCCTGTACCGCACCGAATTCCTGTTTATGGATCGCGATTCACTGCCGACCGAAGAGGAGCAGTTTCAGGCCTATAAAGCCGTCGCGGAAGGCATGGGCGCACAGGCGGTGATTGTCCGCACCATGGACATCGGCGGAGATAAAGATCTGCCCTACATGAACCTGCCGAAAGAAGAGAACCCGTTCCTCGGCTGGCGCGCCATTCGCATCGCCATTGACCGCCGCGAGATCCTGCATGCCCAGCTGCGCGCTATTCTGCGTGCCTCCGCCTTCGGTAAACTGCGCATCATGTTCCCGATGGTCATTTCGGTTGAAGAAGTGCGCCTGCTGAAGGGCGAGCTGGAGATGCTGAAAGGCCAGCTGCGCAGCGAAGACAAAGCGTTTGATGAAAGCATCGAGATGGGCATTATGGTGGAAACACCGGCCTCCGCGGTGATCGCTCATCACTTGGCGAAAGAGGTCGACTTTTTCAGTATTGGGACAAATGACCTGACGCAGTATACTCTGGCAGTAGATCGTGGTAATGATCTGATTTCTCATCTGTACAACCCCATGTCGCCGTCGGTGCTGCTGCTGATCAAACAAGTGATCGACGCCTCGCACGCCGCGGGCAAATGGACCGGTATGTGCGGTGAGCTGGCAGGAGACGAACGTGCTACACTACTGTTACTGGGAATGGGGCTGGACGAATTCAGCATGAGTGCCATTTCTATTCCACGCATCAAGAAAATCATTCGCAATGCGAATTTCGATGATGCGAAGGCATTGGCAGAGCAGGCGTTAACTCAGCCGACAGCAGAAGAGTTGATGAACCTGGTGAATACGTTTATCGAAGAAAAAACTATCTGCTGATTCCACGGACGCTGGCCCAAAATTACTGCTTAGGAGAAGATCATGGGTTTGTTTTCTAAACTGTTTGGCGACAAAAACGATTCCAACGGCGCGGCGATTGAGATCGTAGCACCTCTGTCAGGCGAAATCGTCAATATCGAAGATGTACCGGACGTGGTGTTTGCAGAAAAAATTGTCGGTGACGGTGTCGCCATCAAGCCGGCGGGCAACAAAATGGTTGCGCCGGTAGATGGGACAATCGGGAAAATTTTCGAAACCAACCATGCGTTTTCTATCGAATCCGACAGCGGCATTGAGCTGTTCGTCCACTTTGGCATCGACACCGTTGAGCTGAAAGGCGAAGGCTTTAAGCGCATTGCCGAAGAGGGGCAGAAAGTGAAGAAAGGTGACGTGGTCATCGAATTCGATCTGCCGCTGCTGGAGGAGAAAGCCAAGTCAACCCTGACGCCGGTGGTTATCTCCAACATGGACGAAATCAAAGAGCTGCACAAGATGACCGGCCACGTCACCGTGGGTGAAACGCCGATCATCCGCATCAAAAAATAAAGCCTGACGGCAAAATCATACGGCACCCGCGGGTGCCGTTTTTGTTAGCCAGCCGCTGCGCTGCCAGGACGGCAGGGCTTGGGCACGAATCGTCGGCCCCCATCACCAGGCCCGTGACCCGGTCGATATTATCGCCCTTCGCGGTCAGCATAATCACCGGCAGGCGGCTGCGCTGTTGCACCTGCCGCAGCACCTCAATGCTGCCGATATCCGGCAGCATAATATCGAGGATCATCGCCTGATAGCGGCCCGAAACCCCGGCCCTGCCGCTCAGCGCCAGCGTGGCTTCATCCCCTTCGGTACTCAGATAATGACTCAGCATCGTGCCCAGTTCCAAATCATCATTAACCAGCCGGATTTTCATTACGGCACCCTCACAGAAAGATGCCCTGTTTTCGCCGCTGCTGGCCGCCGCCGCCTTTTCGTATTTCTTACGTTCTATTTCGTGCTGATTCAGGTGACGTTTCTTCTTTACCCGACAAAGTGCTATATCATTAGCCTCTTTCACGCTTTTAACCACAGGGAGAGGCCGTGCGTATCACTCGACGTAAACCGGGTCTGGCAGTGCTACTGCTACTGTTACTGCTATTGACGGCCGCCGCCGTCTGGCTACGCCCGTCGACGCCGCAGAAAAACTGGCTGACCGCCACGGTGGTGCAGCGCGATATGCAGCAAACGGTACTGGCCGACGGCACGCTGAGCGCCAGCAAGCAGGTCAGCGTGGGCGCGCAGGCCTCCGGGCAGGTCAAACGTCTGCTGGTCTCGCTCGGCGACACGGTCACCGCCGGGCAGCTGGTGGCGGAAATCGACAGCATGACCCAGCAAAACGATCTGCGTAATGCTCAGGCCGCGCTGAAGAATGTGCAGGCGCAGCGGGCCTCAAAAAGCGCAATGCTGACCCAGTACCGCGCTACGTTGGCGCGGCAGCGCGCGATGCTGGCCGGTAACCTCACCGCCAGAGCCGATTACGATGCGGCGCTGGCGAACGTGCTGAGTACCGAGGCTGACATTCAGGCGCTCGATGCACAGATTGTGCAGGCAGACATTGCCGCCAGCACCGCCGGGGTCAATCTTGGCTATACGCGCATCACCTCGCCGATCGACGGCACCGTCGTGGCAACCCCGGTAGAGGCCGGCCAGACGGTCAACGCCGTACAGAGCGCCCCGACCATCATCAAAGTGGCCGACCTGAATACCATGACCGTCAAGGCGCGGATTTCTGAAGCCGATGTGGTGAACGTACGTCCGGGCATGTCGGTATGGTTCACCATTCCCGGCCAGCCCGATAAGCGCTACCGTGCTACCCTGCGGGCGATCGAGCCGGCACCCGACGCAATCAATACCGATACCAGCACCGCCGGCGCCAGCGGTAGCAACAGCACGACCTCTAGCGCCATCTATTACTACGGCCTGTTCGACGTGGCCAATCCGCAACATATCCTGCGCATCTCAATGACCGCCGAAGTGCATATCCTGATAGGTGAAGCCAAAAACGCCCTGGTTATCCCCAGCAGCGCGCTGACGCTGAACGGCGATCGCTACAGCGTGCGCGTGCTGCTGGACGGCGATCGAACCGAGCATCGTCCGGTGACGCCGGGGATGAATAACAATATCGAGGCGCAGATTTTAAGCGGCCTGCAGCCGGGTGAAAAAGTGGTGCTGGGCGAGGCTGATGCCGGGTCGCCTGACGGCCCATCGCGGGGGGGGTAAGCGGTGAACCTGATTCGACTGCAGCATATCTGCCGCACGTTCCGCAATGGCGACCAGCACATTGCGGTACTAAAAAATATCAACCTCAGCATCGACAGCGGCGAATTTGTCGCCATCGTCGGCTCTTCCGGATCGGGCAAATCGACGCTGATGAACCTGCTCGGCTGCCTCGATAAGCCGAGCAGCGGCGAGTATCACATTGCCGGTGAGTCGCTGGCGACACTGGACGACGATGCGCTGGCGCAGCGGCGGCGCGAATACTTTGGTTTTATCTTTCAGCGGTATCACCTGCTAAACGACCTGACCGCGTTAGGCAACGTTGAGATTCCGGCAATCTACGCCGGCACTCCCCGCGAGGCCCGGCGCGAGCGGGCGCAAGCGCTGCTGACCCGCCTCGGCCTCGGCGAGCGGCTGCACTACCGGCCCGGCCAGCTATCAGGCGGTCAGCAGCAGCGGGTCAGTATTGCCCGCGCGCTGATCAACGGCGGACAGATTATTCTCGCCGATGAGCCGACCGGCGCGCTGGACAGTCAGAACGGTGAAGAGGTGCTGCGCATTCTGAAAGATTTGCATCAGCAGGGCCACACGGTGATTATCGTCACCCATGACCGGCAGATCGCGGCGCACGCTGAGCGCATGATCACCCTGCACGACGGCGTGATTCTGTCGGACACCCGCCGCGAGCCGCTCTCCCCGCCCGCCGCGCTGCCGCCGCCCGCCGCCGCACCGCGTCAGCGACTGGGCGCGCTGCGCGATCGCCTGAGTGAAGCCTTTAAAATGGCGCTGGTATCCATGGTCTCGCAGCGCTTACGGACCCTGCTGACCATGCTGGGGATCATTATCGGCATCGCCTCGGTGGTATCGGTGGTCGCGCTGGGCAAAGGATCGCAGGAGATGATTCTGGCCGACATCAGCGCGATGGGCACCAGCACGCTGGATATCTTCCCCGGCGCCGACTTCGGTGATATCCACGCCGCCAGTATCCAGACCCTGCGGCCCGGCGATATTGATGCGCTCGCCGGCCAGCCCTATATCGCCGGCGTCACCCCGTCCGTCTCCACCAGCGCCACGCTAAAATACCGTAATCAGGCGCTGAACGTGTCGGTCAACGGCGTCAGCGAACAGTTTTTTGCCGTGCGCGGCTATCACCTGGCGCAGGGACACGCCTTCGGCAGCGATGCCATCCGCCGGCTAGCGCAGGTGGCGGTGATTGACGAGCCGCTTCGCGACAAGCTCTTCCCGCACGGCGGCGACCCGCTGGGTAAAGTGGTCATGCTGAATACCATGCCGGTGCAGATTATTGGCGTGGCGACCCGTGAAACCCGCTTCGGCAACGACAGTAGCCTGAACATCTGGGTGCCGTGGACGGCGGTCATGAAGCGAATGATTGGTCAGTCATGGTTTAGCAACATTACCGTCCAGGTGCGGGACAATGTGTCGCTTGACGCGGCGGAAACCGCGGTGACCCAACTGCTGAGTCAGCGTCACGGCGCGAAAGATTTCTTTGTGCTGAATACCGACAGCATCCGCAAAACCATTGAAAGCACCACCAACACCCTGACGCTGCTGGTGGCGGCGATCGCGTTTATTTCGCTGTTCGTCGGCGGGATTGGCGTGATGAACATTATGCTGGTGTCGGTTACCGAGCGCACGCGGGAAATTGGCGTGCGCATGGCAGTCGGCGCCCGCGCCAGCGACATCATGCAGCAGTTTTTGATCGAGGCGGTGCTGGTCTGCCTGACCGGCGGTATCATTGGCGTACTGCTGTCGCTGATCCCCGGCGCGGTGCTGGCCAACAGCGGTGGCAGTTTCCGCATGGTCTACTCGCCGTTCTCCATCGTCGCGGCCTTCGCCTGCTCGACGCTGATTGGCGTGATCTTTGGCTACTTCCCGGCGCGGCGCGCGGCGAAAATGGATCCTATTCACGCGCTGGAGCGGGAGTAGACGCGCCCGCGGCCTCGCTGAACACGCCGGTTGAGAGATAGCGATCGCCGCGATCGCACACGATCGCCACAATCCGGCTGCCGGGCTGCTCCCGGGCGATACGCAGCGCCCCGGCAACCGCGCCGCCGGAAGAGACGCCGCAGAAAAGGCCCTCGCGCGCGGCCAGCAGGCGCATGGTGGTCTCTGCCTCCTGCTGCCCCATATCCAGCACCCGATCCACGTACTCCGGGCGCCAGATCCCCGGCAGATAAGCCTCAGGCCAGCGGCGAATGCCCGGGATAGCGCTGCCGGGTTCCGGCTGCAAACCAATCACCTGCACCGCAGGCGATTGCTCTTTCAGGTAACGACCGACGCCGGTTATGGTACCGGTGGTTCCCATGCTGGAAACAAAATGGGTTAGCGTACCGTCCGTTTGCTGCCAGATTTCCGGACCGGTAGTGCGATAGTGACCCAGCGGGTTATCGGGATTATTAAACTGATCAAGCACTCGCCCTTCGCCGCGCGCGGCCATCGCCAGGGCGCGATCGCGGGCGCCTTCCATCCCCTCTTCGCGGTCGACAAGCACCAGCTCGGCGCCGTAGGCACGCATTGCCGCCATCCGTTCACTGCTCATGTTTTCCGGCATCAGCAGCCGCAGGCGGTAGCCTTTCAGCGCACAGATCATCGCCAGCGCGATGCCGGTATTGCCGCTGGTGGCCTCGATCAGTCGGTCACCGGGGGCGATATCGCCGCGCCGCTCCGCCTGCTGTACCATTGAGAGTGCCGCCCGGTCTTTTACCGAGCCGGCCGGGTTATTACCTTCCAGCTTGAGCCAGACCTGACTGCCGTTATCCGGGCCCAGCCGCTGCAGGCGCACCAGCGGCGTCTGGCCGATTGTTTGTTCGAGGGTGATCACGCGTTTTTCCCGGGCAGAAATAGCCGGGGCCGGATGCGATCCGGCCCCAGTGACACATTCATGTGCGTAAAAAATATCAGGCGCTGCGCGCCAATGCAACCGGACGCAGTGGCGTCGCTCCCTGGTACAGACGCGCCTGCTGCAGACCGACAAACAGCGCATCCCCACGCACCGGGGCCACCGCCGCACCGTCGAACACCACGGTGATCGGTTCACTGTGCCAGCCGCGCGGCTGTACTACCAGCTGCCAGTAGTGGCCGCGCGGGCTCACCTCCAGCACGCTCACCGGCAACGGCGTCTCCAGGCTGCTTTGGCGGCTGACATCGATCTCCCACGGACGCAAAAACAGCTCAACTGCCCCCTGGTGGGCCGGGGTGTAACCCAGCGGCCAGCGGTGTGCGCCAACCTGGCACTGCGAGCCGTGCACCTCACCGTCAACGCGGTTCACCTCGCCGAGGAACTCAAGCACAAAGCGGGTCGCCGGTTCGCGCCAGACCTCATCGGGCGTGCCAACCTGTTCGATATTGCCCTGGCTCATCACCACCACGCGATCGGCCACTTCCATCGCCTCTTCCTGATCGTGCGTAACGAACACTGAGGTAAATTTCAGCTCCTCGTGCAGCTGGCGCAGCCAGCGACGCAGCTCTTTACGCACCTGGGCATCCAGCGCGCCAAACGGCTCATCCAGCAGCAGGATCTGCGGCTCCACCGCCAGCGCCCGCGCCAGCGCTACGCGCTGTTTCTGCCCGCCGGAGAGCTGGGCCGGGTAGCGGCTGGCCAGATGGCCCAGCTGCACCATCTCCAGCAGCTGGGTGACCTTTTGCTTAATGGCCGCCGCGGAGGGGCGCTCGCGGCGCGGCAGCACCGTCAAACCGAAAGCAACGTTGTCAAACACCGTCATATGACGGAACAGCGCATAATGCTGAAACACAAAGCCCACCTGGCGATCGCGGGCGTGCAGGCGGCTGACGTCTTTGCCGTGAAAACGCAGCGCCCCGCTGTTCTGATGTTCCAGACCGGCAATAATGCGCAGCAGCGTGGTCTTACCGGAGCCGGACGGCCCGAGCAGCGCCACCATTTGCCCGGAGGGGATATCCAGCGAAATATCATTGAGGACGCGGGTGCGGCCAAACGATTTATTGATGGCGCTGATGTCAATGCTCATGCTTTTCCTCCTGCTGCAAACGGGCGTTCTGGTTTTCCAGTCGCCATTGCAAGGCGCTCTTCAAAAACAGTGTGACGATGGCCATCAGGGTCAGCAGCGCGGCGGCGGTAAACGCACCAACCGTGTTGTAATCCTGATGCAGTAATTCCACCTGTAGCGGCAGTGAGTAGGTTTCGCCGCGGATCGATCCCGATACCACCGAGACCGCGCCAAACTCACCGATGGCCCGGGCGTTGGTCAGCACGATGCCGTACAGCAGCGCCCAGCGAATATTCGGCAGCGTCACGCGGCGGAACATTTGCCAGCCGGAGGCGCCCAGCAGCACCGCCGCCTCATCTTCATGGGTGCCCTGACTCAGCATCACCGGCACCAGTTCGCGCACCACGAACGGGCAGGTCACAAACACGGTGGCCAGCACCATGCCCGGCCAGGCAAACATCACCTGTATACCGTGCGCATCGAGCCAGCCGCCTGCGGGGCCGTTGACGCCCCAGAACAGCAGATAGATCAGACCGGCAACCACCGGCGAGACCGCAAACGGAATATCAAACAGGGTGAGCAGCAGCTGGCGCCCGGGAAAGGTAAAACGGGTAACCAGCCAGGCCAGCAGCGTCCCGAACACCAGGTTGACCGGCACGGTGATCAGCGCAATCAGCACGGTCAGCCCGATCGCGCTGAGCATATCCGGGTTACTGAGGTTACTCACTACCGGGCCGATCCCCCCGGCCAACGCCTCGGTGAAAATTGAGGCCAGCGGCACGACCAGAATAAACAGCGAGATTAACATTCCCAGCGCAATCAGCAGCCACTTGCCCCGGTTGCCCGGCGCGCGGGAGACGACGTCAGGGGTGGAAAGTTGCGACATCAGTGTCCTCCTAACCGGCGGCCGAAGCGGCTCTGCAGGGTGTTAATAGCAAACAGCAGCAGCAGCGAGGCGGCGAGGATCACTGAAGCAATGGCGCTGGCCGCCGGGTAATCGAACTCCTGCAGGCGAACAAAAATCATCAGTGAGGTCACTTCGGTTTTCCAGGCGATATTGCCGGCAATAAAAATCACCGCGCCAAATTCGCCGAGGCTGCGGGTAAACGACAGCGCGGTGCCGGCCAGCAGCGCCGGTGCCACTTCCGGTAGCACCACGCGGCGGAAACTCTGCCACGGGGTCGCGCCCAGCGTTTGCGCCGCTTCTTCATACTCCGGCCCCAGCTCTTCCAGCACCGGCTGGACGGTACGCACCACAAACGGAATGCTGGTAAAAGCCATCGCCACCGCAATACCCAGCCAGGTGTAGGAGACTTTCACGCCGAAAACCTGGTAAAGCCATTCGCCGTACCAGCCGTTGACCGAAAACAGACCGGCCAGCGTCAGGCCCGCCACCGCCGTGGGCAGGGCAAACGGCAGATCCATCAGCCCGTCCAGCAGGGTGCGGCCGGGAAAGCGATAGCGGGTTAGGATCCACGCCATCAGCATGCCAAACACGGCGTTAAACAGCGACGCGACGCCCGCGGCCAGCAGGGTGACCTGATACGCCGCCATCACCTGCGGATTGGTAATCACCTCCCAGTATTGCGCCAGCGTCATCTGCGACAGCTGCATCAGCAGCGCGCTGAGCGGCAGCAGCAGGATCAGGCAGGTAAAGAACAGCGAGCTGCCGAGGCTAATACCAAAGCCCGGCAGCACGCGCTTATGGCTCGCTGCAAACATCACTGACGCCCCGCCGCTAACAATTTATCCAATTCGCCGCCGCTGGCGAAGTGGGTTTTCATCACCTGGTCCCAGCTGCCAAACACCTCTTCAACGCGCAGCAGTTCGGTGGGCGGGAATTTATCTTGCCTCGCCTGCATCAGCGCCGGATTGTTCACCCGATAGTAGAATCCGGTAATGATGTTCTGCGCCTCGGGGCTCCAGAGATAATTCAGATAGGCTTTGGCCGCGGCTTCTGTACCGTTGCGCGCCACGTTCTTATCCACCCAGGCCACCGGAAACTCAGCAAGGATATTGATTTTCGGCACCACCACTTCGTAGCCCTGATCGGCATACTGGTTGCGGATGGTGTTCACTTCCGATTCAAAGCTTATCAGCACATCGCCCAGCCCGCGCTCCACGAATGTGGTGGTGGCCCCGCGCCCGCCGGTGTCAAACACCTCAACGTTTTTCAACAGGCGGGTCATATACTGCTCGGTTTTTGTCCGGTCGTGGCCATCGGCTTTATCCACCGCGGCCCAGGCCGCCAGCCAGGTATAGCGTGCATTACCGGAGGTTTTCGGGTTTGGGAAGATCAGCTTCACGTCGTCGCGGACCAGATCGTTCCAGTCGCGGATATTTTTCGGGTTGCCCTTGCGCACCAGAAACGCCATCGTGGAGTAGAATGGCGAGCTGTGGTTGGGCAAACGACGCTGCCAGTCGCCGGCAATCAGCTGGCCTTTGTCATGCAGAATCTGCACGTCGGTCACCTGGTTATACGTGACCACATCGGCGCGTAGCCCCTGAAGAATTGCCAGCGCCTGCCTGGAAGAGCCGGCGTGCGACTGACGGATAGTCAGCGTGTCGCCGCTATGCTGCTCCGCCCACTGTTTTTCGAAGGGGGCATTCAGGGCGACAAACAGCTCGCGCGACACGTCGTACGAACTGTTCAGCAGCTCCGTGGCCTGCGCGGCGCTGGCCAGCGTCAGCGACACCGCCAGCGCCGCGCTCATGTTTTTCATCCAGGGAAACGTCATCATGCACCTTGCTCGCTGAATCCGGGGGGAGAGGAGACTCGAATAGCGTTCAGTGTATGAATAACGTGGTCAAAAGCTGTAACGGTTTTATATACCGTTTGGCGATTTGAAAGTCGAAATGGCTATAAGGCGGTAAACAGGACGATACCGTAGCGGCAGGTCGAGGCGACCTGCCGCTAACGCATTAAACTGAAAGCAGTTTTTCAACCGACGGTGCAAAAAAATAGCTGCCGGTCAGCGGTTGAGTAAAGCGCAGCATCGCGTCAAACTTGCCGTCGCGCTCGCCGAACATGCTCAGCAGCTGCTGCTCAATATTGTGTAGCTGCGCACAGTAGGCAATGAAGTAGAGACCGTGCACGCCGCTGGCGCTACCGTAAGGCAAACTCTGGCGCAGGATCTTCAGCCCCTGGCCCTGCTCCTTCAGGTCCACCCGGCTCAGGTGGGAGGTCAGCGGCCGCGCATCCGCCGCCAGCTCCCTGTTATCCTGCTTGGTGCGCCCCATAGTCTGCTCCTGCTTCGCCACCGCCAGGCGATTCCACAGCGTCAGATTATGCTGCCAGCGCTGAGTAAAGACATAGCTGCCGCCGGCATCCTCGCCGTCAGCGATGATCGCGACCTGACGGCGCATGTCACCCTGCGGATTCTCCGTGCCGTCGATAAAGCCGCTTAAATCGCGCTCTTCCACCCAGCGAAAGCCGTGAGTCTCCTCCTGCACCTCCACCACGCCGGCCAGCGCCTGCAGTGCCGCCTGGGCGAGGCTAAAGTTAACATCGTGACGTAGCGATTGAATATGGATCAGCAGATCGCGCTGGGTCGCCGGCGCCAGACCGCCGCCCAGCGGTTGAAAGGCCTTCAGCGCCGGAGCGGAAGCCGGACCGGCCAGATCGCGCCACAGCGCGTCACCGAAAGCCACCACCGCCCCGAGGACGGCGTCGCTAAACTGCTGCTGCAGTTGGGTCAGCTGCTGATGAAAGGCCCGCACGCCCTGACGCAGCGCGTCGGTGCTGCCGGTCACGCGGGCTTCGAGATAAATGGCGAAACGGCAATGCTCTGGTAAGATGCCGCTCTGAGGATGAAACATACTGCGCGCTCCTGAAATCACTGTCTCCTGAACAGGCGGCTATGATAGCCGAAAGCCGCGCGGCACCGCCTGATATTACGCAATTTCCTGCCGCTTAGCGCTGCCAGATAATGCGGCTCACCGTCCAGCTTTTCAGCGCGTCATCGGGCGGGATCAGGCCCTCCGGGCCGTGCCAGTTGCCGGTGAACTGATAGCGGATATGCTGGCTGTCCGGCGCCTGACACACCACGCCATCGCGTAAATCGCCCTGCCCCTGCTCGCAGTGGCCGAACGCTTTACCGTAAAGCTCGCTAAACGGCGTGCCGATTTTGACCCCGCGGGTGGTGACCGCCGCCGGATCGCTCACCGTGACCCGCTGCACCCGGCTGTCGCCGTCCACCAGCAGGTAAACCTGCTTATCCTGCAGTCCCTGCCAGAAGCGCACCACCTGACCGCGATCGCTGCGCATGCCCTGCCGCAGGGTGTAGCGTCCGTCAAGGGCGCGATCGATCGCCTCCTGATTCATCGCGGTTGCGCCGCTCAGCTGCCCGACGCCCGCGTCGCTCACCGTCAGGTCGCTGCCAAACCAGCTCAGCGGATTGAGGCTGGACCAGGACCAGTTAAGCGGATTCCACAGGGTGCCTTCGGAGGCGTCTCCGTGGCTGGCGGAGCCCGCGCACCCGCTCAGCGCGGCAACCGCGACGATGATTAGTGTCCGGGAACTTCTGTTCATGGTTACTCCTTAATATCATTGGCTGCTGCTTGGAGTCGCCAGACGGCAAAAAGTGCCCTCAGGGTGACTATCCGGGGTGAAAACAGGCGCGCAGGCGGCGACTGCCCGCCAGCCACGCCAGCGCCAGCAGGTCGAGCAGCAGCAGCGCCGTGGCCAGCATCGTCTCACCGTCATGCTGCCACAGGCTGACGCCCTGCAACAGGGCCACCGCCAGCAGGTTAAGCAACAACACCCAGCGCCAGGCCGCCCACAGCCGGGGCCAGCGCTGTCGCAGTCCGCTCAGCCAGAGGGCCACCGCCGCCGGAACTCCCGCCACCAGCCCCAGCCAGAAAGCATGACGATCGGGGTAGCACAGCGCCAGCAGCGCAGCCCCCTGTTCGCGCGAGGCACCGGCCATCACCAGCAGCAGCCAGGTACGCGCCTGCAGTAGCAGGATCAGCCAAAAAGCCAGCGGCAGGCGTCGCCGGCCCTCGTCATCATACTCGTCAGGAGTGTCCCGCCACGCCGCCACGCTCAGTACTCGCGATCTTCAATCAGCCGCTTGCCCATTATCACCGGCTCCTGCACTTCGTACTCCAGCTTCTCGTACATGCCGATCACCGCTTCATTCTCTTCCCGCACCAGGATGTGAATTTTCGGGCAACCGCGGGCAATCAGCTTTTTCTCCAGCCGGTTAAGTAAGGCATTGGCGATACCGCGTCCGCGATAATCGGGATGCACGCCGAGGTAATAAGCCGCGCCGCGGTGACCATCGTAGCCGCCCATAATGCTGCCGACCACTTCACCGCCGACCACCGCCACCAGAAACAGGTCGGGATCGTGATTCAGCTTACGCTCAATATCCATCTCCGGATCGTTCCACGGGCGCAGCAGATCGCAGCGTTCCCACAGGGTGATCACTTCTTCAAAATCGTTCTGGTGAAAGACGCGAATTTCCATGGTGTTGACTCATTAACAGGCTAATTTTGCTGATTATCATGGAAATCAGCAGGGGTGCAAGTTTTTGCCGGGAAAAAACGGCTTAGCGCGCTGAAATGAATAGCAAAAGGTTGAAATAGTTCCCCATTCGCCGCCAGGCGACAGTTAGGTTATAACAGTGTTACTGCACATCATTTGGAAACGCTGCTGATGAAAAAAACGTCCTCCCCCCTCTCTCTACCGCGACGTCAGCTGATCCTCGGCGGTCTGGCGGCACTGACGCTGGGCGGCGGCAGCGCGCTCGCCTCTCCTCTCCGGTCCCCGCCATCCGGCGCCAGGCCGGGAAAAACGCTGGTGATGATCGATCCCGGCCACGGCGGCATCGACTCCGGCGCGGTGGGGCCAGAGGGCCACGAAGAGAAACACGTGGTACTGGAGATTTCCCGCCATATTCGACAACTGATGCAGGACCATCCGCACATGGAGGTGAGGCTGACCCGCGACAGCGACCACTTTATTCCGCTCTGGCAGCGGGTGGACATTGCGCAGCAGCACGGCGCCGCGCTGTTTATGTCGATCCACGCCGACGGCTTTACCAACCCTGACGCCAGCGGCGCTTCAGTGTTTGCCCTCTCTAACCGCGGTGCCAGCAGTGCCATGGCGCGCTATCTGGCCGCTAAGGAGAACGCGGTGGATAAGCTTGGCGGCCCGCAGGTTGAGGCCAAAGACCGCTATCTGCAAGAGATTCTGTTTGATTTAGTCCAGACCGATACCATCAATAACAGCCTGACGCTGGGGCGCCATATTCTCGATCGCCTGCGTCCGGTGCACCCTCTGCACAGCGCACATCCAGAGCAGGCGGCGTTCGCCGTGCTTAAATCTCCGTCGATTCCCTCCGTGCTGATCGAAACGGCGTTTATCACTAACCCGCGCGAAGAGCGGCTGCTGAGCACCACCGCCTTTCGCCAGAAGATCGCCAGTGCCATCGGCGAGGGGCTGGTCAGTTACCACGCGCAGCGCGCCTGATGCCCGGCGGATGCAGCCGCCCCCCCGATAAAGGTATACTGCGGCGACTGAACACCAGGAGCCCACGATGAGCACACCCGATATCGCCCAGGTTAAGGCCTTTTTACTCGAGTTACAGGATCGTATCTGCCAGCAACTGGCGCACGCCGACGGCGGCGCGACCTTCATGGAGGATGACTGGCAGCGGCCAGGCGGCGGCGGCGGGCGCAGCCGGGTGCTGCGTAACGGACGCGTATTTGAGCAGGCCGGCGTAAACTTCTCGCACGTGTACGGCGACGCCATGCCCGCCTCAGCCACCGCGCACCGCCCGGAGCTGGCGGGACGCCGTTTTGAAGCGATGGGCGTATCGCTGGTGGTTCATCCGCACAACCCCTACGTGCCCACCAGTCACGCCAACGTGCGCTTTTTTATCGCCGAAAAACCCGGCGCCGATCCGGTGTGGTGGTTTGGCGGCGGTTTTGACTTGACCCCCTATTACGGCTTTGAAGACGACGCCCGACACTGGCATCAGACCGCCAGCGATCTCTGCCGGCCGTTTGGCGACGAGGTGTATCCGCGCTATAAACAGTGGTGTGACGACTACTTTTTCCTGAAACACCGCAACGAGCAGCGCGGCATCGGCGGGCTGTTCTTTGACGATCTGAACGCGCCGGACTTCGATTACGGCTTCCGCTTTATTCAGGCGGTGGGCCAGGGCTACCTTGACGCCTATCTGCCGATCGTGGCGCGGCGCAAGGCAATGACGTGGGGCGAGCGTGAACGGCAGTTTCAACTCTGGCGGCGCGGGCGCTACGTGGAATTTAACCTGGTGTGGGATCGCGGGACGCTGTTTGGCTTGCAAACCGGCGGGCGTACCGAATCGATCCTGATGTCGATGCCGCCGCTGGTGCGCTGGGAATATGACTATCAGCCGGAACCGGATTCGGTGGAAGCCCGGCTCAGCCGGGATTTTCTGGTGGTTCGCGACTGGCTGAGTTAAGCGTGCGGGCGGCGCTGTGCCGCCCGCCGGAGGGCTACAGCGGTTCGGTCTGCGCCTCCGCCACCGCCAGCGCAACCATATTCACGATGCGCCGCACCGAAGCAATTGGCGTCAGCACGTGTACCGGTTTGCTCATGCCCATCAGCACCGGTCCCACCGTGACCCCTTCCGAGCAGGAGACGCGCAGCAGGTTATAGCTGATGCGCGCCGCCTCAACGTTAGGCATGATGAGGATGTTGGCCGAGCCCTTCAGCGGGCTATCCGGCATCAGATCCTGACGGATGCTCTCTACCAGCGCGGCATCGCCGTGCATCTCCCCGTCCACTTCCAGCTCCGGCGCGCGCGCCTGAATCAGCGCCAGCGCCTCGCGCATTTTATGCGCCGCTGGGGCGTCGGAGCTGCCAAAGCTGGAGTGCGACAGCAGCGCCACCTTCGGCTCAATCCCAAAGCGCCGTACCGTCTCCGCTGCCATTAGCGCCATTTCGGCCAGCTCGTCCGGCGTCGGATCGTCATTGACGTAGGTATCGGCAATGAAGGTGTTGCCGCTGGGCAGCTGCAGCGCGTTCATTGCCGCCGCCACTTTCACTCCGGGTCGAAAGCCAAACAGCTTCTGGATAACCGCGTAGTGCTCGTGATACTCCCCGACGGTGCCGCAGATCAGGGCGTCCGCCTCCCCGCGGTGTACCATGATTGCGCCAATCAGCGTCGGATTGCCAATCACCGCCCGCTGCGCCTGCTCACGCGACACGCCGCGGCGTTTCATTATTTGATAATATTCGTTCCAGTAGGCTTTGAAGCGCGGATCGGACTCATTATTCACCACCTCAAAATCCTTGCCGGCCTCGATTTTCAGCCCCAGCTTTTGCAGCCGCATGGCAATCACTCCGGGGCGACCGATCAAAATCGGTTTCGCCAGCCCGAGCGTGACCAGCTCCTGGGTCGCGTGCAGCACCCGCGCCTCTTCACCTTCGGCCAGCACCACGCGCTTCGGTGCCTGCCGGGCCTGGGCAAAGATCGGCTTCATAAACAGATTGGTCTTGTAAACAAACTCGGTCAGTTTTTCCCGATAGGCGTCAAAATCAGTGATGGGGCGGGTAGCCACGCCCGAATCCATGGCCGCTTTCGCCACCGCCGGTGCAATGGTCACGATCAGACGCGGATCGAAAGGTTTTGGAATCAGGTACTCGGGGCCGAACGACAGCTCCTGATCGCCATAGGCGGAGGCAACCACCTCGCTCTGCTCCGCCAGCGCAAGATCGGCAATCGCCCGCACCGCCGCCAGCTTCATCTCTTCGTTAATCGCCGTGGCGCCCGTGTCCAGCGCGCCGCGAAAAATAAAGGGAAAGCAGAGCACATTGTTCACCTGGTTGGGATAGTCGGATCGCCCGGTACAGATAATCGCATCCGGCCGCGCGGCCTTCGCCACCGGCGGCAGAATTTCCGGCTCGGGATTGGCCAGTGCCAGAATCAGCGGGCTGTCGGCCATCTGTTTCACCATCCCGGCGCTCAACACCCCGGGTCCGGAGCAGCCAAGAAAGATGTCCGCACCGGCAATCACCTCATCCAGAGTGCGGCGGCCATCATCCTCCACGGCATAGGCCGCTTTAGTCTCCGCCATGTTGGCTTCACGCCCGCGATAAATCACCCCTTTTGAGTCGCAGACCACGATGTTGTGCTTTTGCATGCCGAGTGAGGTCAGCAGGTTCATGCAGGCAATCGCCGAAGCGCCCGCGCCAGAGACCACCAGCCGCACGTCGCTGATGTTCTTCTTAACGATGCGCAGGCCGTTCAGCACCGCGGCGGTACAAATGATCGCGGTACCGTGCTGATCGTCATGGAACACCGGTATTTTCATGCGCTCGCGCAGCACTCTCTCGATATAAAAACACTCCGGCGCCTTGATGTCCTCGAGATTGATACCGCCGAAAGTGGGCTCCAGCGCGGCAATCACGTCGATCAGCTTGTCGGGATCCTGCTCATCAACCTCAATATCGAACACGTCAATCCCGGCGAACTTCTTAAACAGTACGCCCTTGCCCTCCATCACCGGCTTGCCGGCCAGCGCGCCGATATTGCCGAGCCCCAGCACTGCCGTTCCGTTGGAGATAACCGCCACCAGATTACCGCGCGCGGTATATTTATGCGCCGCCTGCGGATCCTGCGCAATTTCGAGGCAGGGCGCCGCGACGCCCGGCGAATAGGCCAGCGCCAGGTCGCGCTGGGTCGCCAGCGGTTTAGTGGGGGAAACCTGAATTTTTCCCGGTTGAGGGTACTGGTGAAAATCCAGCGCGCTCTGTTTTAACTGGTCATCCATTCTCGATTCCTTTTGTTCACAGCGTAAAAGACGAAGCAAAAGGCAGTATAGAGGCGGGGGACGGGAAAAAACGTTGCGCCAGCCCCCATTTGCGCAGTTGCTGACGCATTCAGTGCGGCCGGCCGCGGTCGCTGCGGATAACCGGCAGGCGCAGGTGAAAATGGAGCGACAGCAGGCGAATAGCGCTGCAGCAGCCAATTGCGCTCCAGGTCGCCAGCGCCGGCGGCAACCAGCCCTGCCCGCCGGCCACTTCAATCAGGGCACCAACCAGCGCGGCGGTGGCGTAGATCTCCTGCGAAAAAATCCCCGGCGCGCGTCCGGTAAGCAGATCGCGCAGGCAACCGCCGCCAACGGCGCTGGTGACGCCCAACAGCACCGCCAGTTCAACGCCTCCGCCGTACAGTGCGGTTTTATGGGCACCAAACGCGGCAAAAAATCCCAGCCCCAGCGCATCAAAAAACAGCGTCGCCCGTTCGAAACTGAGGATCAGTGGCTCCCAGAAGGCGACGCAGATAACCGCCGCCACCACGATCGTCAGATAGACCGGCGTGGTCAGACCGGCCGGCGGCAGCGCCCCGATGCACACATCGCGCATCACCCCACCGCCCACCGCGGTGATCAGCGCCAGAACAAACACCCCCAGCAGGTCAAAACGCTCGCGCACGCCGGCAATGCCGCCGCTCAGGGCAAAGGCAAAAGTACCGAGCCAGTCAATCCATTGAAACAGAGACACCATGCGCGCGCGCCCCGTTAGTGGAGCCAGGTGAGCGCGGCAACCAGCATCGCCTCCAGTCCGGTTTTTACCGTCGGGTCGAGGGTAATGACAAAGCCGGAAGCATGATTGGCGGGGATCTCATCAACCCGATGCTGGCGCACGGCTTCCCGCCAGCGCGAAGCCTCAGTACAGCCGACAAACCAGAAGACGTAGGGAACCTGCCAGTGGCGGCCAAACTGGCTGAAGTCTTCACTGTTCATTGCCGGTGCGGTCTCATAGGCACGGTCACCAAACCACGTGTGGAAGCTGGCAGCAAGCTTCGCCGTCGCGGCCGCGTCATTTTCAGTCAGGGGATAACTGTCAATGACGCTGATCTCGGGCGAGGCAGCGCCCGAGGCGTGGCTCTCGCACTGACAGATGCGGGTGATCGACCCCATTACCCGATCCCGCACCGGTGTCGCATAGGTGCGCACATTCAGTTTAAGTCGCGCCTCATCGGGAATGATGTTCTCTTTAGTACCGGCCTGAATACTGCCGATGGTCACCACCGCGGCCTGCTGCGGCGCCGTTTCCCGCGAGACAATACTTTGCAGGCGCACGGCGCTGTAGGCCGCCATCAGTACCGGGTCTATCGATTTTTGCGGCTCAGAACCGTGCGCGCCCCGGCCTTTAAAGGTCACTTGCAGGCTGTCACCGGCGGTGAGAATCGGACCGGCCCGCCAGCCAACCGTGCCGGCCTCGGCGATCATGACGTGCTGGCCAAGGATAATATCGGGCTTCGGGAAGCGGTCTTTCATGTCGTCAATCATCGCCAGCGCGCCGGCGGCCACTTCCTCTCCGGGCTGAAACACCAGCATCAGCGTCCCCTTCCAGCTGTCACGGTGTGTCGCCAGCGCCTCAGCCGCCCCCATCATCCAGGCTACGTGCAGATCGTGCCCGCACATGTGCGCCACCGGGGTTTTCACCCCCTCCAGCGTCACGCCCTCCGCCTGGCTGGCCCACGGCAGCCCGGTCTTCTCTGCCATCGGCAGCGCATCCATATCGGCGCGCAACATCACCGTCGGTCCTTCACCGTTGCGCAGGATGCCCACCACGCCGGTTCCCCCCACTTTTTCTGTGACCTCATACCCTAACCCACGCAGGTGGTTGGCCACGATACCGGCGGTTCGCCACTCCTGCATCGAGAGTTCGGGATGTTGATGAAGATCTTTGTAGATATCGTTCAGCACCGGCACCAGCCGGTCAATGGTGTCTTGTAATGGTTGCAGTCTGGCTTTCATGCGAATAACCCTTCATGAATTCGTCCCTGGAGATGGCCGCGCCGGCATTAGCCAGCGCTCAGGGAAACAGTAAAGGGCTGCAGCGGGAAAATTAGTGCATCGCGTGCGCCCCGGTCTCGGCGCACGGCGCACGGCTGGGGCGTTGAGATACAGAAAACGTCGTACGAGGCCAGAACCCACGCGGCGTGGCGCGGCGTCCGGCTTATTGGGTAAGATTCAGCAGTGTGCGCACGTTTTGCGCGCTGGTAGCCAGCACATCAATGGCGCCGCTGCGCAGCGCACCGAGGATCGCCATCGCCTTGCTGCTCTCCGCCGCCACCGCAATCACGCAGGGGACCGCGCGCAACTCTTCCATACTCAGGCCGATCACCCGATCGTTCATCACCGTATCCACATGCTGCCCCTGCGCATTAAAGAAGTCGTAGCCGGCAATATCCCCGGTCACCCCCTGATTGACGCTGGCATCAATGATTTCGTGCGGGGTAAACCAGCCCAGCTTCACCATGTAGCTGCTTTCATTCATGTCACCGATTCCCACCAGCGCAAGATCGGCCTTGCGGGCGCGATCCAGCGTCTCTTTGATGGTACCGTTTTGCATAAAGGCGTCTTTCAGCGCACGATTTTCCACGTAGGCGGGGGCATACAGGGTCTCGCTGCTGCCGCCAAATTTTTTCGCCAGTCGGCGGCTGATATGGTCGGCGTTAATCGCATCGCCGGGGCGGTGCGTACCGCCGATGCCGCTGATAAAGTGGCACTGACGCAGCGGTACCTGGCCAGGATGGTCGGCGACTGCCGCCACGTTGCGCCCCTGTCCGACCGCCACGACCGATTGATCTCTCAGGTTGTGCGCCAGATGGGCGGCCACCAGGCCGGCGACCTGGCGCCGCTGCTCATCGGCATCGGCGTGATCAAGGGCGATAAGCACGCGCTGCAGTTGAGGAAAGCGTTCGCGCAGCTGCTGCTCCAGCCGGGTACTGAATACCGGATGATAGCGCACGTTAATTTCGACAATTCCCTCTTCGCGCGCGCGTCGCAGCAGCCTGCCCACCTTGATGCGTGAAATACCAAACCGCTGCGCTATCTCTTCCTGGGTAGTCTCATCCTGATAGTAGGCTACGGCGATTTCCGTGAGCAGTTCGCTATCCTGAGAGAGCGTATTTTTTTCCATCCTGACCTGTTCTCACCTCGGGCTGCCTGAAGGACGTCAGGCGCGTTGGAGGAGTTATATCACTTCCTTCCCCGGTTTCGCCAGGCGTTGCGCCAGTGCGGTATAAGGGTTATTCCGCCGCAATCCGTTGGCTGGCCTCATCCACAATGCTTTCCAGCGCCCGGGGATCGTGGGCGAACCGCCCGAGGAACAGGCCATCCACATCGCTACCCAGCCGCTGAATCAGCCCCGGTCCGGCGCTGCCGCCGTAAATGATGCGCAGCGTGATGCCCGCCGGCAGACGCAGCTGACGCAGTCCGGCGCAGACCGCGCGGATATAGCTGTCCGGAGCCGGTGCGGGTGCGCCAATCGCCCACTGCGGCTCCCAGGCAAACAGCAGGGTACCGCCGAGCCCCTGCCCGACGGTTTCCGCCAGCGCCTCATCCAGCTGCTGCTGGCACAGTGCGATCGCCTGCGCCGGTGTCCCTGAGTGCGCTTCACCAATGCACAACACCGGCGTGAGCCGGTGGCGCAGCGACAGCGCCACTTTGGCCGCGATCTGCGCGGCATCCTCAGCAAAGTGACGTCGCCGCTCGGCATGACCGATCTCCGCCAGCGTGCACCCCAGCTCCTGCAGCATGCTGGCGCTGACCTCACCGGTCCAGGCCCCCGGCCCGGTGTGGCACACGTTCTGCGCCCCTACGCGCACCGGCGTATCGGCAAAGCACGCCAGCACGGCGGGGAGCGCGGGAAAGGCCGGTAAGACAAACAGCCCCACTTTACCGCTTTGGATCGCCGGATGGCGCCGCGCCAGCGCCGCGACCGCCTCGCACCAGTTCAGAGTTTGCTGATAGCCAAAATACATTTTCAGGCTGACGCCCAGCCAGAGTTGCGGTTGAGACATGCTAATACTCCGTGATGAAACACCGGATCCCACCGGCCAGCCTGTGCCGGGGCGTCGCGCGGTGCGCCGGGGAGATCCCCGGCTTACGCAAAAAACACTGGTGTTGGCAACACACGGCATCCCCGGGATCCGTGTAAAAAGGAACGTGCTCACCGGCCCGACGGCCTGTGACAGGCGGCATTGACGTTCAACCACCGCATTGCACAGATGAACAATAATAGATTAAATGCGCAGTGCTCAACCCGGCGATGATAAAAGCGTGAGCGCGATCATAACGTTAAAAAGGACGACAACGGTCCGCTCTCGCGGTTAAGCGGCCGGCACAGCGCCCGGATGGCGGGAAGGATCGACTCACTCACAAAACCAAATGAACAACACTTGAACATATGAACGATTCTGTGCCAGGCTACAGATCGGCCCCCTTCTCCCTGCCCCGTGCAGACGACCGCCTGATGGAGTGAATGATGAAAAAAATTGCTATTGGCGCTGATGATGCCGCGATTGAGCTGAAAAATATCATCAAACAACTGCTGGAATCACAGCACTATGATGTGGTGGATTACAGCAACGATAGTCAGAACGATCGCCCGGTCTATCCGGACGTCGCGTTTGCGCTCGCCAGCGCCATTCAGGCAGGCAGCGTCACGCGCGGCATTTTGCTTTGCGGTACCGGGATTGGCATGGCGATTGTGGCGAATAAAGTACCGGGCGTGCGCGCGGCGCAGTGTCACGACACCTTCTCCGCCGAACGCGCCCGTAAGAGTAATAACGCGCAGGTAATGACCCTCGGCGCGCGGGTAATTGGCCCGGAACTGGCAAAAAACATCGTCAATGCCTGGCTGGCCAGTGAGTTTGAAGGCGGCGGATCCCAGGCGAAAGTCGAACGGATTGATTACTACGAGCAGCACGCCCGACGCACCTGACCCCCGCCTTTTCGCGCGCGCCCCGCGCGAACGCGCGCCGACCACACAGAATGCACAGCAGTCGGCGGCAAATCTGCCAGGCTTAACGCTTACGTCAGGCGTCCGCCGGCGCGGCGGCTCTGCCCGCTGCGCCGCGTTTCGCCTGGCCCGCCTCTCGCAACAATCAGAAAAAGCGGATGTTCATCGCCTGGCGACTAAGGCAGTGTATTACCCCAGCCATTGTTCCCTTTTGCCAAAAAAAAATATACTGTGTATCAAGGAGTTATAAGATGAATCAGTTAGAAGCATTAAAACAATACACCACCGTGGTGGCCGACAGCGGCGATATCGAATCCATCCGTCAGTACCATCCCGAAGATGCCACCACCAATCCCTCTCTGATTCTGAAAGCTGCCGGCCTCAACGCCTACCAACACCTGATTGAAGAGGCCATCGCCTACGCCAAAAAGCAGGGTGGCAGCCAAGAGACGCAGATCATTAATGCCAGCGACAAAGTGGCGATCAACCTCGGGATGGAGATCCTGAAAAGCGTACCGGGCCGCGTGTCGACCGAAGTGGATGCGCGCCTCGCATTTGACCGCGGCATGTGCGTCACTAAGGCCGAAAAACTGGTCAGAATGTACGAGGAAAACGGCATTGATCGGTCGCGGATCCTGATCAAACTGGCCGCCACTTGGGAAGGGATTCGCGCGGCGGAAGAGCTGGAAAAAAATGGCATCCAATGCAACCTGACTCTGCTGTTCTCTTTTGCCCAGGCACGCGCCTGCGCCGAGGCCGGGGTCTATCTGATTTCACCGTTCGTTGGCCGTATTTATGACTGGTATAACAGCCGCAAACCGCTCGATCCGTACGTCGTCGATGAGGATCCGGGCGTGGTCTCAGTGCGCAAGATCTATGACTACTACAAAGCGCACCGCTACAACACCATTATCATGGGCGCCAGCTTCCGTAAGACCGAGCAGATCCTCGCGCTGGCCGGCTGCGACCGTCTGACTATTGCGCCAAACCTGCTGCAGGCGCTGCAGGCCAGCGATGCTCCGGTGGTACGCCAGCTTACGCCCTCTACGCAGGGATTGAACGCCCCGTCGCCGCTGAATGAAGCGCAGTTCCGCTGGGAACATAATCAGGACGCGATGGCGGTTGAGAAACTGGCCGAAGGTATTCGCCAGTTCGCCGTCGACCAGCAGAAGCTGGAAGATATGCTGGCGGCAAAACTGTAATCGCGGCGGGGATAACCCCGCCTTTTTTCCAGAAAGGAGAATGCATGTCATCTCGCAGAGAACGCGCTAATGCCATCCGCGCCCTAAGCATGGATGCCGTACAGAAAGCCAATTCCGGCCACCCCGGCGCGCCAATGGGCATGGCCGATATCGCGGAAGTGCTGTGGCACGATCACCTTAAGCACAATCCCGGTAATCCACACTGGGCCGATCGCGACCGCTTTGTGCTGTCGAACGGCCATGCGTCCATGCTGCTCTACAGCCTGCTGCACCTGACCGGTTACGATCTGCCGCTGGCAGAGCTGAAAAACTTCCGCCAGCTACACTCTGCAACGCCCGGGCATCCGGAATATGGCTATACGCCGGGCGTAGAAACCACCACCGGCCCGCTGGGACAGGGGCTGGCTAACGCGGTAGGAATGGCGGTCGCCGAGCGTACCCTGGCGGGGCAGTTTAATCGTCCCGATCATACGATTGTCGATCACCATACCTGGGTGTTTATGGGCGACGGCTGCCTGATGGAGGGGATCTCCCATGAGGCCTGCGCACTGGCCGGCACGCTGGGGCTGGGCAAACTGATCGGCTTTTACGATCACAACGGTATCTCCATCGATGGTCATGTGGAGGGCTGGTTTACCGACGACACGGCGCAGCGGTTTGAAGCCTACCACTGGCACGTGATCCGCGACGTTGACGGCCACGATCCCACCGCAATCAGCCACGCTATTCAGCAGGCGAAAAAGGTAACCGATAAACCGTCGCTGATCATTTGCCGGACCACCATCGGCTTCGGTTCGCCGAACAAAGCGGGAAAAGAAGCCGCGCACGGTTCGCCGCTGGGCGAGGAGGAAGTGGCGCTGGCCCGCCAGCAGCTGGGCTGGCACCACCCGGCCTTTACGATCCCCAAAGCTGTCTATGACGAGTGGGATGCCCGGCCGGCCGGCGAGCAGCGCGAGCAGGCGTGGAACGCTACCTTCGCTGCTTACGCCAAGGCCTGGCCCGAGCTGGCCGCGTCGTTTACCCGCCGGATGCAGGGGGAGCTGCCGGATAACTGGCAGGCCGATACCGACGCCTTTATCCAGCAGCTGCAGGAAAATCCGCAAAACATCGCCAGCCGTAAGGCCTCACAAAATACCCTGGAGTGCTACGGCAAGCTGCTGCCGGAGCTGCTGGGCGGCTCCGCTGATCTTGCGCCCAGCAACCTGACCCTGTGGTCCGGCTCGGTCGCGCTGAGGGACGATCCGGCCGGTAACTATCTGCACTACGGCGTGCGTGAGTTTGGCATGACCGCTATCGGTAACGGCATTGCGCTGCACGGTGGCTTTATTCCTTATACCGCCACGTTCCTGATGTTCGTCGAGTATGCGCGCAATGCGGTGCGCATGGCGGCGCTGATGAAGGCCCGACAGGTGCTGGTCTACACCCACGACTCTATCGGTCTGGGAGAAGACGGTCCCACTCACCAGCCGGTTGAGCAGCTGGCCAGTCTGCGGGTGACGCCAAACCTCAGCGTCTGGCGCCCCTGCGATCAGGTGGAAACCGCCGTGGCGTGGCAGCATGCGGTGGCCCGCCAGCACGGTCCGACCGCGCTGATTCTGTCGCGCCAAAACCTGCCGCAGCCGGCGCGCAGCGCGGCGCAGCTCCGGGACATTCACCGCGGCGGCTACGTGCTGCGCGAGAGCGAAGGCGGTACGCCGGAAGTGATTCTGATCGCCACCGGTTCAGAAGTGGCGATCACGCTTGACGCAGCGGAGACGCTCAGCGCCGAGGGACATCGGGTGCGGGTCGTCTCCCTGCCCTGTACCGACCTGTTTGATGCGCAGGATGTCGCCTGGCGAGAGTCGGTGCTGCCCTCCTCGGTCACCGCCCGGGTGGCGGTCGAGGCCGGCATTGCCGACTACTGGTACAAGTATGTCGGCCTGAACGGCAGCATCGTCGGCATGAACGGCTTCGGTGAATCGGCCCCGGCCGATCGGCTGTTTGCCGAGTTTGGTTTTACCGCCGACAACATCGTTGCTCACGCGAAACGGCTACTCACAGTACACTAACCGATTCCGGGCGGGGCCAATCCCCGCCCGATCTTCCTGCTGCCACGCCACCTTCCGGTTCCATGCGCTGCATCAATCTGCGGCCGGTTATTTCCCTTCAACAACTACATCCAGGTATTAATATACCCCAACACCGCAATATGATGTAGACAAGGAGCTTTCGCATGTCTGACCCCTACCTGCGCCTGCTGCGCGAGGTGCGCGGCCTGCTGGAACAAAACCATCCGGCGCTGCTGACGGAGAATGCCAATAAGGATAGCCAGGCGATTCCCACCCAGCGCGATCTGCTGGCGGGGATCATGGCGCGCGAATACGCCTGTCAGCACCTGCTGCCGCCGGAGATCGTCACCGCACACCAGCGCGGTGAGATTCACTATCACGATCTGGATTACGCGCCTTGCTTTCCGATGTTTAACTGCATGCTGGTCGATATAGGCGGCATGCTCCGCGAGGGATTTCGCCTCGGCAATGCGGATATTGCCCCACCCCGCTCCATCGCCACCGCCGCCGCACTGACCGCGCAAATCATTGCCCAGGTTTCCAGCCACATCTACGGCGGCACCACGCTAAACCGGCTGGATGAGGTGCTGGCGCCGTGGGTGGAAGCCAGCCTCGCCAAACACCGCGCAATCGCCGATGCCTGGCAACTCACCGACGCAGCCGGCTATGCGCGCGCGCAAACGGAAAAAGAGTGTTACGACGCCTTTCAGGCGCTGGAGTATGAGGTCAACACGCTGCACACCGCTAATGGTCAGACGCCGTTTGTCACTTTCGGCTTTGGTCTCGGCGACAGCTGGGCGGCGCGACTGATCCAGCGTTCAATCCTGACGGTACGCCGAGACGGACTCGGTCAGCAGCGCCGCACGGCAATCTTTCCCAAGCTGGTATTTGTGCTGAAGGCCGGCCACAATCTGCATCCGCAGGATCCCTGTTACGACATCAAGCAGCTGGCGCTGCGCTGCGCCAGCGAGCGTATTTATCCGGACATCCTTAATTATGACCGGGTGGTCGAAGTCACCGGTTCCTTTAAAACGCCGATGGGCTGCCGCAGTTTCCTCAGCGACATACCGGGCGCCCCCGGGGCAGCGCACGAGGGACGCAATAATCTCGGGGTGATCACCCTCAATCTGCCGCGGCTGGCGCTGGAAGCCAACGGCGATTTGGCTGCGTTCTGGCGCCAGCTGGACGCGCGCCTGCCGCTGGCGAGAGCGGCGTTGATGACCCGCGTGGCGCGGCTGAACGGCGTGAAAGCGCGGGTGGCGCCCATTTTGTATATGGAGGGAGCCTGCGGCGTCCGCCTGGGACCGGATGACGATATCGCGCCGCTGTTTACTCGCGGACGCGCCACCCTGTCGCTGGGCTTTATCGGTCTGCATGAAACGCTGAATGCGCTCTGCGGTGATGCTATCCATCCGTTTGACGATCCGGCTCGGCAGCAGCTTGGAGTGGCAATTGTTCGCCATCTTCGCGCGGCCACCGACCGCTGGCAGGCCGAGACCGGCTACGGCTTCAGCCTGTATGCCACCCCCAGCGAGAGTCTGTGCGACCGCTTTTGCCGGCTGGATCGCGCCGCCTTTGGCGACGTGCGTGGCGTCACCGATAAGGGCTACTACACCAATAGCTTTCATCTCGACGTCGGCAAACGGGTCTCGCCGTTCGATAAAATCGACTATGAGCAGCCCTATCCGGCGCTGTGCAGCGGAGGATTTATTTGCTACGCCGAGTATCCCTCTCTGACGCACAACCTGAAGGCGCTGGAAGATGTCTGGGATTATAGCTACCAGCGCGTCCCCTATTACGGCACCAACCTGCCGATCGATGCCTGCCATGCCTGCGGCTTTCGCGGCGAATTTCGCTGCACCAGCAAAGGGTTCAGTTGCCCGCGCTGCGGCAACCGCGATCCCGCCACGGTCTCGGTGATTCGCCGGGTCTGCGGCTACCTCGGCGCGCCGGACGCGCGGCCCTTTAACCCCGGTAAGCAGGAAGAGGTACGGCGGCGGGTCAAACACGGCGAATAACGGAGAAGACATGTACTATCACGCTTACTACCCGCTGGACGTGGTCAACGGCCCGGGCACGCGCTGTACCCTGTTTGTTGCCGGCTGCGCGCATCGCTGCCCGGGCTGTTATAACCGGAGTACCTGGCGGATCGACTCCGGCAGGCCATTTACCGCGGCAGTGGCCGATCGGCTGCTGGCCGATCTGGGGGATCGGCGCATTCCGCGCCAGGGCTTGTCACTGAGCGGCGGCGATCCGCTGCACCCGGCCAACGTCGCAGAGATTGCGCGGCTGGTGACGCGGGTGCGCCAGGCGTATCCGCAGCAGGATATTTGGCTGTGGACCGGCTACCGGCTGGCAGAGCTGAACGCCGCACAGCGGGCGATCCTGCCGTGGCTGGACGTGCTGATTGACGGCCGCTTTGAGCAGGATCTGGCCGATCCGGGGCTGATCTGGCGCGGCAGCCGCAACCAGGTGATTCACCGTCTGCGCTAGTCGCTGACCGCGCGGGTCTGCCACAGCGGCGGCCAGTCGCGACTGCCCTGCCAGCTATCACATGCCGACTGCGCGGCATAGTCGGCCAGTACAAAGGTTTTGCCATTGAATTGCCAGCGCGCACGCCAGCCGCAATCCCCCAGTCCGCGACCGCTGGCGGCGGTAGACAGCTGGCTGCTCACCGCATCGTAACCGGCATTGATTAACTCGAGATGGCGATCGCCATGTCCGGGCGGGGTAAAAGGCAAACGCAGACTGATATCTCGGGCAACGTACGGCGGGCGGCGACTCACCTCCCACCCCAACGACACGGTGTTGTAAGCGCCCTTCTCGCAGCTCACCAGCAGCAGCGCCTTTGCGGCGGTGAGCGGCGCAATCGTCACCGCGCGGCTCAGCGGATCGAGCGAGCAGCCATCGGTATTCACCCGCCAGCTGCCAAAATCTATCAGGCCACGGCGCTCTTGCGGGCTGAGCGGTGGCGCGGCGTTACGCACCTGCCATACCTCCGGCGCCCGCGGCATCGGGGCCAGCGCCGTGGCCCCGCGCGGTCCGCGGCTGACCCAGGCACTCAGGCTACCCGCACGCCCCTGCTGACGATCCAGCTCCGCCAGCGCCGCCGCCAGGCCGTCCAGCCGGAAGGCCGCCTCGGGCTGCCAGGTCATTTGCAGGCTATCGGCGGCCATCATTTGCGCCAGAAACTCGCTGATGGCAATCGCGTGATGGGTGTGCAGATGGTGTGGCTGCACCTGCCAGTGTTTCAGATCGATCTGCAGCCGGCGGCCATCCAGCAGCAGCGTATCGGCCAGCGCTTCGCCGCGCAGCGGGCCGGTAAACGCGCTGCCGTAATCGAGGCGCAGCGTCGGCGCATCGTGGATGCCCGCCTGACGCGACAGGGTCATGACCAGACCGCGGTCGCCCGGTACACTGCGCACCACGCAGGCATTCAGGTTGGTGCAGGTCAGCTGCCAGTGGCCGAAAAGCGTCTGCAGCGGATCGGCACGCAGGCTGCCGCTCAGTAGCAACAAGGCGGTCAGCAGCAGCCCTTTTATTCCGTCAGGCATAGCAGCGATATATCCCCGCAGGAAAAACGGTCGTTAAGGCGCCGCACGCCGGGAGCCGGGGCCGGCAGCGGGCGGGCCGCGCAGGTGAGCATCCATCATCGAAGGGCCGTATGCGGCTTACAATCGGATTTATCGGACTGTCCCGCGCACGTTTTCCACGCTCTATCGCCAGCTCAGGGTCTGAGCCAGCCGCGCAGCTGCGCGTGCTGCAGCAGCATAATGGTTTTACCGTCGACGATCTCGCCGGCCGCTACCCTCGCCATCGCCTCCGGAAACGACAGCTCAAGCACCTCAATCTCCTCATCGTCGACGCCGCCGCCGGCATTGTCGCGCTGATCGGCCGCGTACTCTGCAGCAAAAAAGTGCAGTTGTTCGGTAACGCCGCCGGGAGACATATAGGCGGTAAACAGCTTTTCCACTTCACCAATGCGGTAGCCGGTCTCTTCTATTGCTTCTTTACGGATGCAGGTTTCCGGCGAGTCATTATCCAGCAGGCCGGCGCAGGCCTCAATCAGCATGCCATCGGCATTCCCATTGATCCAGGTCGCTATGCGAAACTGACGGGTCAGCACCACGCTGTTTTTTTCGCGATTATAGAGCAGCAGAGTGGCCCCGTTGCCGCGATCGTAAACTTCGCGCTTGTGGCGCAAAGCACTGCCATCGGGGCGAGCGATCTCGTAGGTGTAGTTCCAGAGGGTGAACCAGTTTTCGGACAGGCATTTCTTTTTGATCACGCGGACTGAGGCTGACATAGCGGCTCCGTAGTCAATAAGGAGCCTGCCATCATACGATCTGCGCGATCAAAACACTATCGGCGGGGACCGGGCGGTCCCCGCACTGCGTCAACCGCGCGGTGACTCTTCCGCCAGCACCGGCGGCGCCTCTTCGTGATGCGCCTCATCATGCTCGGTCTGCGCCACGGCGTAGACGCGCTTGCGCACCGCCAGCCAGCCCAGCGCCAGCAGCGCCGCCAGCAGCGGAATCGATGCCACGGTCCAGGTGCCGTTCGGATAATCGAAGGCCATCAGCACGATCACCGCGGCGAGAAACAGCAGCGTCAGCCACGAGGTGAAAGGCGCGCCCGGCAGCTTAAAGCTGACGTCGTCCGCCTTGCCCTCTTTGATCGCCTTGCGCAGGCGCATCTGGCAGACCACGATAAACGCCCAGGAGGAGATGATGCCCAGTGACGCGATATTTAGCACGATTTCAAACACCTGCGACGGCACAATATAGTTGAGATAAACGCCAATCACGTAGATGGCGCAGGTCACCAGGATGCCCATGTAAGGAACCTGACTGCGGCTCATCTTCGACATGAACTTCGGTGCGCCACCGCCCATCGACATAGAGCGCAAAATGCGGCCGGTGGAGTAAAGGCCGGAGTTCAGGCTGGAGAGCGCCGCGCTGAGCACCACGATATTCATCACGCTGCCGACGTAAGGCACGCCCAGCTTGCTAAAGAAGGTAACAAACGGACTCTGACCGGCCTGATAGGCGTTCCACGGTAGCAGCAGCACCAGCAGCACGATAGAGCCGACGTAGAACAGACCAATACGCCAGATAACGCTGTTAATCGCTTTCGGCAGCATGGTTTTCGGATCTTTACATTCGCCGGCGGCGGTACCCACCAGCTCGACGGAGGCGAAGGCAAACACCACGCCCTGTATTAGCACCAGCGCGGCCAGCAGGCCGTGCGGGAAGATCCCGCCGTTATCGCTGATCAGATGGAAGCCGGTAGCGTTACCGTCCAGCGGCTTGCCGCTGCCGAGGAACACCACCCCCACCACCAGAAAGGCCACGATTGCCAGCACTTTCACCAGGGCAAACCAGAACTCCATTTCAGCAAACCAGCGTACGCCGATCATGTTCATGGTCCCGACCAGCACCAGCGCGCCGAGGGCAAAGACCCACTGTGGTACATCGCCAAAGGCGCCCCAGTAGTGCATATATAGCGCCACGGCGGTGATATCGACAATCCCGGTCATCGCCCAGTTAACGAAATACATCCAGCCGCAGACGTAGGCCGCTTTTTCACCGAGAAACTCGCGCGAGTAGGAGACAAAGCTGCCGCTTGAAGGGCGGTGCAGCACCAGTTCGCCCAACGCGCGGAGGATAAAGAAGCAGAAAATCCCGCAGACCAGATAAACCAGCGCCAGCGCCGGCCCGGCGGCCTGCAAACGCCCCCCGGCACCGAGGAACAAGCCGGTGCCGATAGCGCCGCCGATGGCGATCATCTGCACATGGCGATTGTCCATCGCTTTGTTATAACCAGAATCGTGGGAGTTTAACCAGCGGCGCCGCGCCGCGCGCTGGGCGTCAGCCGACTTTTTATGACTTTTCATTCGCGTTCCTGTTTTGCCTGTCCACAACGGAGCGCCGGCGCACCCAATCGTTTGCGCGCCGACGGTGATACCCCTGCCTGTGATTATTATGTGCTGGCAGGGACCAAAATAATGGCGAAGAATACTAACCTCAACACGTGAGTAACTCAAAACAATGGCGGCGGGAAAAAGTGATATTTTGTAAATTTTGCCGGCGAGGCGACAAATTGACTTTTCCCCCCTTGCGATCGGCCGCGAACGCGCTGGTGGCCGGGGCTGTACAGAATGCATTCAGCTACGGGTGGCTATCTGACCAGCAGAAACGCCTGCTCGCGGGCAGGGTAACGACAACGTGGCTGGTTTGTCGCGCTCGCCGGCCAGGCCAGGCGGTAGGGGACGCCTCGGGTCACGCAACGCCGGATAACCTAACCGGTAGCGCTCCCGGCCCCTCACGGTGCCCTCCCCGCTGGCACGTTAGCGGATTGTACACCAGGGCGGCGAACCCTTTGTGCGCCCGACCGTCGGATCGCCGATCGACGCTAAGCGCGGTAATTTACATTTTCTCCTCAATTTCTCCACGATTCCTGACGCGGCACCCGCTACAGTAATTCGGTACGGTGCGCCCTCCTCGTCCGCCGCCGTGCAGGCCGCGTTTAGCCAACCTCTTTCCCCGGATAGCGTTAAGGAGCAGCACCTCAATGGCGAATTTCTTTATCGGTCGCCCGATTTTTGCCTGGGTACTGGCGATTTTGCTTAGCCTTACCGGGATTCTGGCCATTTCGTCGTTGCCCATTGAACAGTATCCGGACCTGGCGCCGCCGAACGTGCGCATCACCGCCAACTATCCCGGGGCGTCGGCGCAAACGCTGGAAAACACCGTCACGCAGGTGATTGAGCAGAACATGACCGGCCTGGACAACCTGATGTACATGTCTTCTCAGAGCAGCAATACCGGCCAGGCAACCATCACCCTCAGCTTTACCGCCGGAACCGATCCCGATGAGGCGCGCCAACAGGTGCAAAATCAGCTGCAAACCGCCCTGCGCAAGCTGCCACAGGCGGTACAGCAGCAGGGGGTCACCGTCAGCAAAACCGGCGACAGCAATATTTTAATGATCGCCTTTGTGTCCACCGACGGCAGCATGAATAAGCAGGATATTGCCGATTACGTCGCCAGTAATATTCAGGACCCGCTTAGCCGCATCAGCGGCGTCGGCCAGGTCGATGCCTATGGCACCCAGTATGCGATGCGCATCTGGCTCGATCCCAATAAATTGATCAACTACCGCCTCACCACTCAGGACGTGATCAGCGCCATCACCTCACAAAACAGTCAGATTTCCGTCGGGCAGCTGGGCGGCACGCCGTCGGTCGACAATCAGGCGCTGAACGCCACCATTAACGCCCAGTCGCTGCTGGAGACGCCGGCGCAGTTTCGCGCCATCACTCTGCGCGTCAACGCCGACGGCTCGGCGGTCACCCTCGGCGACGTGGCGGACGTGGCGCTGGGCGGCGAAAAATATGACAACCTGTCGCGCTATAATGGCCAGCCCGCCTCCGGGCTGGGGGTAAAGCTGGCCTCCGGCGCTAACGAGCTGCAGACCGACCAGCGGGTACGGGCGCGGCTGGCGGAGCTGTCACAGTATTTCCCCCCCGGACTGGAGGCCAAAGTCGCTTATGAAACCTCGCCGTTTGTCACCGCCTCCATTCGCGACGTGGTAAAAACGCTGCTGGAAGCGGTGCTGCTGGTCTTTCTGGTGATGTATCTGTTTTTACAAAACTTTCGCGCCACGCTGATTCCCACCCTCGCGGTGCCGGTGGTGCTGCTCGGCACGTTCTGCGTGATTTACGCCTTTGGCTATAGCATCAATACCCTGACCATGTTCGCGATGGTCCTGGCTATCGGGCTACTGGTGGACGACGCCATTGTGGTGGTTGAAAACGTCGAGCGCATTATGAGCGAAGAAGGGTTGTCGCCGCGGGCGGCCACCCGCAAGTCGATGGGACAAATTCAGGGCGCGCTGGTGGGCATCACGCTGGTGCTGTCGGCAGTGTTTGTGCCCATGGCCTTTTTTGGCGGGACCGTGGGCGCCATTTACCGCCAGTTCTCGGTCACCATCGTATCGGCGATGATGCTGTCGGTGCTGGTGGCCATGACCCTGACGCCAGCGCTGTGCGCCACCCTGCTCAGGCCGCTGACGCAGGGGGAGCATCACGGACGCCGCGGCTTTTTTGGCTGGTTTAACCGCACCTTTAACCGCACCGCCGATCGCTACGCGCGCGGTGTGGATCGGATGATAGCGAAAGCCGGCCGCTGGCTCCTGCTCTATCTGCTGCTGATTGCGGTAATGGCCGTTCTGTTCATCCGCCTGCCCACCTCGTTTTTACCGCAGGAAGATCGCGGGGTCTTTATGACCCAGGTTCAGCTGCCGCCGGGCGCGACCCAGCAGCAGACGCTGAAGGTGGTGGAAAAAGTCGAGCAGTACTATCTGACGGCAGAGAAAGACAACGTGCTGTCGGTGTTTGCAACCGTCGGCTCCGGCCCCGGCGGTAACGGACAGAACGTCGCACGGCTGTTCGTCAGGCTAAAGGACTGGGACCAGCGCAGCCGCGGGGACAACAGCGCCTTCGCTATCATTGCGCGCGCCAGCAAGGCGTTCCAGGCGATCAGGGAGGCGCGGGTGATCGCGAATAACCCCCCGGCGATCAGCGGCCTCGGCAGCGCCGCCGGCTTTGATATGGCGCTGCAGGACCACGCCGGCATCGGTCACGACAAGCTGATGGCAGCGCGCGATCGGCTGCTGGAGTGGGCCAATGCTTCACCGGAGCTTTCACGGGTGCGCCACAACGGCCTCGATGACAGCCCGCAGCTGCGCATTGACATTGATCAGCGTAAGGCCCAGGCGCTGGGGGTCGACATTGACGACATCAACGCCACCTTGACAACCGGCTGGGGCTCGACCTACGTCAATGACTTTCTGGATCGCGGCAGGGTGAAGAAGGTGTATGTGCAGGCGGCGGCGGAATACCGCATGCTGCCGGACGACATTGCCCGCTGGTACGTGCGCAACAACAGCGGCAATATGGTGCCGTTCAGTGCTTTCGCCACCTCGCGCTGGGAGACCGGCTCGCCGCGCCTGGAGCGCTATAACGGCTACGCGTCACTGGAGATCGTCGGCGAAGCCGCCCCCGGCGTCAGCACCGGTACCGCGATGCAGGTGATGGAAGCGCTGGTGGCCAGGCTGCCCGGCAACCTCGGGCTGGAGTGGACCGGCGTGTCCCTGCAGGAGCGGCTCAGCGGCTCTCAGGCGCCGGCGCTGTATGCCCTTTCGCTGCTGGTGGTCTTTCTCTGCCTGGCCGCCCTGTATGAAAGCTGGTCGATTCCTTTCTCGGTGATGCTGGTGGTGCCGCTCGGGGTACTGGGGGCACTGATGGCGACCTGGCTGCGCGGGCTGGAAAACGACGTCTACTTCCAGGTGGGTCTGCTGACGGTGATCGGTCTGTCGGCGAAAAACGCCATCTTGATTGTCGAGTTTGCCAATGATCTCAACGCCCGGGGGCTGGGGCTGCTGGAGGCGACCCGCCTCGCCAGCCGCCAGCGCCTGCGGCCGATCCTGATGACGTCGCTGGCCTTTATCTTTGGCGTGCTGCCGATGGCAATCAGCCGCGGTGCTGGCTCGGCCAGCCAGCACGCGGTCGGTACCGGAGTGATGGGCGGAATGATCGCCGCTACCCTGCTGGCGATTTTCTTCGTGCCGCTGTTCTTCATGCTGGTACGCCGCCGCTTTCCACTGCAAAAAACGCCGGAATAACCGCAGGCAGCCGTCAGGCTGCCTGCTGTGCGGCCGCTGTTTCTGCCCGCTCCTGGGCAACGATGCCGCTGCTGATGGTGGTTATCTCATCGGGCGACGGCCGCAGCATCGCCTCGATAAACGCTTTCCAGGTGTTCAGTTCTGTATCCATGATCCTGTGTTCCTCGCACGTGTTGCCGGGCGAGTATACCGCGGTCTCAGTGAGGGGAGAAGCGGCGTTCAGGCGGCGCCCACCGCCAATCGCTGGACAGGCGGGTAAGAATCTGTAACGTTGAGATCGGATTCACACGCTTCTCTTCCCCCATCACGATCCTACAGGAGCGCTGATGCAATTGATTTCTGAGACCAACCAACACCCACTCGACGTCGATCTTCCCGCGCTGGCGCGGCTGCTACAGCGCGGCGGGCTGGGTGAACGGGCGCCGGATGCGCTGGAAAGATCGTATCAACACAGCCAGTACCGCTGGTTTGGCTGGCAGGACAACCGGCTGATCGCCACCGCCCACGCCATCACCGACTTCACCTGGAGCGCCTACGTCTCTGATATTGTGGTCGACCCGGACGACCAGGGGCGCGGCTACGGTGACCGGCTGATGCAGGCGATCCTCCGCGACCTCGCCCCGGTCAGCAAACTGTTTATCTACGCGGTACCGGATAAGGTCGCTTTTTATCAGCGCTGGGGATGTCGGCCACTGGCCACCGCGATGGTCTACGCCGACGGGCCCGCCCTCACGCGGCTGCAGCAGGGCGGCTACCTGAGCGATGCGCGGTAAGCGGTTTGACCGCGTCGCCAGACAGGTTATCCTGTGGGCCCTTTTCCCCATTGCAAGAGGCCGCTATGTCCCGCCAGCCTGCCACGCTGTATGGCATTAAAAACTGCGACACCATTAAAAAAGCGCGTAATTTTCTGCGCACTGAGCAGATTGACTACCGCTTTCACGACTACCGCAGCGACGGACTCGACGCGGACTTTTTACAGCGCGCCATCGATGTCCTCGGCTGGCAGGCGCTGCTGAACACCCGCGGCACCACCTGGCGCCAGCTGCCGGAGGCGGAGCGCGCCGCGGTTGACAGTGCGGAGCGCGCAAAAGCTCTGATGCTGGCTCATCCGGCGATGATTAAACGTCCGTTGCTCTGCGGCGCGGACGGCACTATGCTGCTGGGCTTTAACGACGCCAGCTACCACGCTTTTTTTCAGGAGACGCCTTAACATGCACTGTCCGGTCATCGAGCTGACCCAGCAACTGATCCGCCGCCCTTCCCTGAGCCCGGATGATGCCGGCTGCCAGGCCCTGCTGATTGCCCGACTGGAGGCGATCGGTTTCACCATCGAACCGATGCACATCGGTGATACCCAGAACGTCTGGGCGTGGCGCGGCGAAGGCGAAACGCTGGCCTTTGCCGGACACACCGACGTGGTACCGACCGGGGAGGTTAGCCGCTGGATCACTCCGCCGTTTGAGCCCATCATCCGCGATGGCGTCCTCTACGGACGCGGCGCGGCGGATATGAAAGGTTCACTGGCGGCCATGGTCGTCGCGGCCGAGCGCTTTGTCGCCGCCTGCCCCCAGCACCGCGGACGTCTGGCGTTTTTAATCACCTCCGATGAAGAGGCCAGCGCGGTTAACGGCACCGTCAAGGTGGTCGAGCGATTAATGGCGCGCCAGGAGCGGCTGGATTACTGCCTGGTGGGTGAGCCTTCCAGCACTGAAGTGGTCGGTGACGTGGTCAAGAACGGCCGTCGCGGTTCAATTACCGCGAACCTGACGGTGCACGGCGTGCAGGGGCACGTCGCCTATCCGCACCTCGCCGACAATCCGGTGCACCGCGCAGCCGCCTTTATTCAGCAGCTGGTCAGTATCGAATGGGACCAGGGTAATGATTTCTTTCCGCCGACCAGCCTGCAAATTGCCAATCTGCAGGCCGGCACCGGCAGCAACAACGTGATTCCGGGCGAGCTGTTCGTACAGTTTAATGTCCGCTTCAGCACCGAACTGACCGACGAAATGATCAAAGCGCACGTGCAGGCGCTGCTGGAGGAGCATCAGCTGCGCTATACCCTCGAGTGGAACCTGTCCGGTCAGCCGTTCCTGACCGAACGCGGCAAGCTGGTGGATGCGGTAATCAACGCGGTTGAACACTATAATGAAATCAGGCCGGCGCTGCTCACCACCGGCGGCACGTCAGACGGCCGTTTTATTGCCCGCATGGGGGCCCAGGTGGTGGAGCTCGGCCCGGTCAACGCGACCATTCACAAGATTAACGAATGCGTCAAAGCGTCCGATCTGCAACTGCTGAGCCGTATGTATCAGCGTATTATGGAGCAACTGATCGCCTGATGGCGTCTCAGGAGACAGGATGGAATGGCTAAAACATTACTGGTGGATTTTGGTGATCGTGCTGATGGTGGGGATCCTTATCAACGTGATCAAAGATCTGAAACGCATCGATCCCAAAAAATATCTGGACAATAAACCGGATCTGCCGCCGCACCGCGATTTTAATGATAAATGGGATGACGAAGACGACTGGCCTAAGAAAAAGCCCTAATAAATACCCGCCTCTTTTTTTCAGGCCCCGCCGGGGCCTGAACACGTCACGCTTTCCGCCGTTGCGCAGTTCGCGCGCAGAATGGTTATTTAATGCGATTGCCATCGCGATGTACTACTGCTGCCCGCCGTTCGTTTGTAGAATAATCCCGCTTCGCCCTGAGCAGCTGCGCATCAACGCGATCGGCTGCCGGCGGCTTAAGGAAGCCCGCCGTCGCTGACGACGGGCTGGCGCCGCCTACCGGCAGCGCACAGGGATAGTTATTACAAGGTATAATGTCGCATGTTTAAGCTCTCCGTATGTGTATTAACACATAATTCCGAACGCCTGTTAGCCGATGTTTTACAGGCGCTGCTTCCGGTTGCCGATGAATGTATTATCGTTGATTCCGGCAGTAGCGATAATACGCTGAACATTTGTCGGCAATTTGGGATCGAAGCGATATACCATCCTTTTAGCATGCACGGTCAGCAAATGAATGTCGCCATTAGCCGCGCCCGCCACGACTGGGTGCTGTGTCTCGACAGCGATGAAATTCTCGATGCCGCCACCTGCGACTATATTTTACGCCTGAAGCAGGGCGACGCGCCGGATGCCGACTGCGCCTGGCGGCTGACCCGGCAGTGGTATGTGCTGGGCGAAGCGGTGCGCACTCTGTATCCGGTCTCCTCCCCCGACTTTCCCGCCCGTCTGTTCAACCGCCATTGCGCCCACTTCAACGATCGTCCGGTGGACGATGAGGTTGTCGGCTTTCGCCGATCGCACATTATTCCCGGCGCCGTGCGCCACGACACCTTCTATTCACTGCACGAAATGTTCAACAAGCTCAACGCCTACACGACCCGGCTGGTGACCTACAAAACGATCCGCCCCTCGCTGTCGCGGGGGGCATTCAGCGCCATCGGCTCATTTTTTAAATGGTATCTGTTCAGCGGCGCGTTTCGCCAGGGACGGGTCGGCGCGGCCACCGGCCTGTACGCGACGCTCTACAGCTTTCTGAAATATTACAAGGCCTGGCACGCCCGCCGCCGCTAATTATCCTCACGCAGCGCGGCCAGCCGCTGCTGCCAGCGCTGCGCCCGGGCGGCGTCCAGCGCCGCCAGCGCCTGCTGGCATTCGCAACGGCAGGCCTGAAGCAGGCCTCGCCGGCCGGCGAGGCGATGCCGCTGGCAGAGCGCGGCGCTCTCCTCTCCGCGCCGCAGCCCACCGCGCAGCAGCGGCAGCGGCAGCGTGGAGTGCTGTAGCAGCACCTGCAGCGCGGCGCGCACCGACTCCAGCGGACGCTGCCCCCAGGCAAAGCTGGCCAAATCACGCCAGCTTTGCCCATCCAGCTCCAGGCCGCAGCGCGGAGGAAACGGCCACGCATCCGCGGACAGCGCGTGCCCGTCGGCCCCCAGGGTGGCGCGCAGCCGCGCGCTAATCGGCGCCAGTAGCCGTTTCCCCTCGGCGCTGAGCGCTTTGACCGCCATCGCGCTGTAGCAGCCGCTGCTGGCTTCGCGCTGGCTGCCCAGCCGTACCAGCTGAAAGCTGTTGGCCTGCCAGAATGCCCACAGCGCCGGAGTATAGCCAAAGCTGACCGACAGATAATCGCGCCCGGCGGCAGCGCGCTGCGCCTCGGCAATCAGCGCCCGGCCGACGCCGCGGCGGCGCAGCCCGGGAGCAACCGCGATACGGCTGATGCGCAGGGCGCGCAGGGTGGCGGCCTCCGGCCAGCCGGCGTGCGCCGCCAGCGACTGGGCCACCAGATTGCCCTTCGGCCGGCGAAAGCCCGCCCAGACCGCCCGCGCCAGTCTCTCTGACAGCCCCCCCTCCTCCACCAGCCACAGCGCGCCTGCCACCTGCTCTCCCTGATGCGCCACGGCGAAGTGCTGCCCGGGCGCATCCATCATCCGTCGCAGATCCAACGGCGTCGTGCGGTAGTGGGCGCTGGTGAGCAGCTGATAGGCCGACGCCATCCGCGCCGGCTCCCGCCGCCAGCCGTCTGCGGCCAGCCGCTGCACGGTCACCGGCCGATCGCTGACCGGAAACGGCGGGTCGGCAAACAGCAGCAGCCGTGCGGTAAACTGCTCCAGCGGATCCTCGCGCGCCCAGCGCTGCGGCGCATCCAGCGTACACTGGCGCACCGCCGGCAGCGAGGCGCAAAACTTCAGTAAAAAACCGCGGCCGGTACCCTCATAGCCTTGCACGGTGGTAGCCATCAATATCCGGGGGCAGACGGCGACCAGCCGCTGCAGCAGCGGCGTGGGAATGGCCGCGGCCTCATCGATAATCAGCCCCGCAATCGGCGGGGGATCCTCACCGGCCTGGGCCGCCAGTAGCGCATCCGGCGCCATAAAGCACGCGGCGTCGCCGGCCCAGGCCAGCACTACCGCCGCTGCCGCCTGCGAGGGCGCGGTGATCACCACCCGGCCGCCCCAGCGCCGCGCCAGCCTCCCCGCCAGCGCCGACTTACCGCGACCGCGCGGTGCCGTCAGGGATACAATCCCGTGACCCAGGTGGCTGAGCTGTTGCAGCAGCGCGGTCTGCTGCCGCTGCGCGGCGGCCTGCCACGCCCGGGGAGCGGGCGGCGACGGCAGGGCCAGCGCATCGCCTTCCCGCCAGACGATCGCCGCCGAATCGGCGCACAGGCATTGCTGCAGGTGAGCAGTAAAACAGGGCGTGGCTCGCGGCGTGGTGGATTCGCTCCAGCGCAGGCTGTCCGCATCGGGACGCGCAGGCCAGTCGTCCCAGGGAGGAACGCAGAGCAGTAGCCAGCTGCCGGCGCGCAGGGCGCCGCTGAGTGCAGCAAACGCCTCGGCGTTAAATCCCTCCGCGGCGTGAAACACCGCGTGGGTCAGCTCGCGGCCCAGCAGCGTGCGCGCGGCAATCTCCGGCGTACAGTGAAACCAGTCACCCGCCAGCGCGCGCTGCCAGTCGGCGCAGCGCGCCGCGCACCAGGCCGGGGAGCCGCTGAGCACCAGCAGACGTCGCTGACCGGCGGCGGCCATCGCGGCAGTCAGCGTCACCAGGCGAGCCATCAGCGGCTGGCGAAGGTGTCGCACTGCCCGGGATCGCCGCTGTCGTAGCCGCGCTTAAACCAGCCGTAGCGCTGGGCGGAAGTGCCGTGGGTAAAGCTGTCCGGCACCACCCGCCCCTGGCTCTGCTGCTGCAGGCGATCGTCGCCGATGGCGCGCGCGGCATTCAGCGCGTCTTCCAAATCGCCGGTCTCGAGCACCTGCTGTTGCTGCATATAATGTCCCCAGACGCCGGCAAAACAGTCGGCCTGCAGCTCCATTTTGACCGACAGCTGGTTGGCCTGCGTTTCACTGGCGTTCTGCTGCAGCTGCCGGACGCGCGGTTCTATGCCCAACAGTTTTTGCACGTGGTGCCCGACTTCATGCGCAATCACGTAGCCCTGCGCAAACTCGCCGCCGGCGCCCAGGGTGGTTTTCATTTCATCGTAGAAGCCGAGATCGATATACACGGTGCGATCGGCCGGGCAGTAAAACGGCCCCATCACCGACTGGCCGGTGCCGCATCCGGTGCGGGTTGCGCCGCGGTACATCACCAGCTTTGGTGCCTGATACTGTTTGCCCATCTGCGTAAACAGCTTCTGCCAGGTATCTTCGGTGGTGGCGAGGATCACCGAGGTGAACTTCGCCGCCTCATCATCCCGGGCCGGCGCGCGCGGCGCGGATGCGCTTTGCCCCTGGCTGACGCCGCCCTCGCCGGTCAGCAGCGGCGTCAGATCATAGCCGTAATAACCGGCGACCATCACCACCGCGAGGATAATCAGCCCACCTTTGCCGCGTGGAATGCGCATCCGCCCGCCGCCCATGGTGCCCGGCGACTGTCCGCGCCGGTCTTCCACATTGTCGCTTTCGCGACGCCCTTGCCAACGCATAATGCCTGCCCCTGCCGGAAACATAGAGAGTAACGGGTTATTTTAGCTGCCGGGACGGACGATCACCAGATGCCGGGAGCGCACGGCGAGAAATACGGCGCGGGAAGAGAGGATAGCCGCCCGTCCGCAAACGCGGACGGGCGTGAGGGAAACGATTGCGCAGTTAGTCGAGCTGAACGCCCAGACGCTGGGCAACCTCTTCATACGCTTCAATCACGCCGCCCAGACTCTGGCGGAAACGATCTTTGTCCATTTTGTTCATGGTCGCTTTGTCCCACAGTCGCGCGCCATCCGGCGAGAACTCGTCGCCCAGCACCACTTCACCGTTAAACAGGCCAAACTCCAGCTTGAAGTCCACAAGGATAAGCCCCGCGTCATCAAACAGCTTGCTCAGCACGTCGTTGGCCTTGAACGTCAGCTCACGCATCCGCGCCAAATGCTCGCGGCTGACCCAGCCAAAGGTCTCACAGTAGGATTCATTGATCATCGGATCGTGCATGGCATCGTTTTTCAGGAACAGATCAAACAGCGGCGGCGAGAGCTCGATCCCCTCTTCCACGCCAAGGCGTTTCACCAGCGATCCCGCCGCGCGGTTACGCACCACGCACTCCACCGGCACCATCTCCAGCTTCTTCACCAGCGCTTCGTTGTCAGACAACAGCGCTTCCATCTGAGTGGGGATCCCGGCGGCTTCCAGCTTGCTCATGATGAAATGGTTAAACTTATTGTTCACCATGCCTTTACGATCAAACTGTTCAATACGCGCACCGTCCCCTGCTGACGTATCGTTGCGGAACTCCAGTACCAACAAATCAGGATTGTCGGTGCTGTATACGGTCTTCGCCTTGCCGCGATACAACTCAGCTTGCTTTTGCATCTTGTTTAACTCCACACAAATAGAAAACGTACTGGCCCTGAGGCATAAAAACAAACGGGGCCGAAATATTCCGGCCCCGTCAGGTGACACTTAGTTTAACGCCGCCTGCATCACGGCCACCAGCGCATCGTTCTGCGTCTGGCTCAGCGGACGACCTTTGCTGTCGATAAACTGCAGGCTGCTGCGGTTATCGAGGTCGCCGACCTGCAGGGTGTATTTACCGTCGTCAAGGCCGGGGTCTTTAGCTCCCAGCTTATCCCAACCGCTCTCGCCCGGGGCCGAGTAGCTCACCGACAGGCTGCCCTTGTTACGGCTGCTGTCCTTGACCTCCATCCCAATCTTGTTCAGCGCGGCGGGCAGACGCTGCCAGACGGTGTTGAACGGCGCGCGCAGGATCAGGTTCGGCAGGCCGGTCTCGTCCGCACCGCTCTGCACGTCAATCTGGCCGACGCTGCGCTGGGCCCCCGCACTGTCGCGCGCGCTGGCCAGCGTGGTCAGGCGGCTGCTCAGGGTATTGAGCATCTGCGCGTTATAGCGCTGCAGCTGGGCCGGGTCAGTGATGTCGTTACCGTTTTGCTGCAGCTGCAGCAGTTTCACCGTCAGCGACTGCTGATAGCCCTGCTGCTGTACGCCTATCTGGTAGCGACCACGGTATTGATTATCTTCATCCGCGCGGTTCCACTGCACCCAGTCGGTGGTCAGCGTCTGGCTGGCGTCCTGCTTATCGGCCACCGGGAAGTTGGCCTCTTTCACCGCTTCCACCACCTGCGGCCACAGCGAGCCGCCCCGACCGCTGTCAATCAGCAGGGTGCCGGTGTTGCCGCCAAACTGCGTACGGGCGCCGTTCATCAGCGCCAGCGGCTGCGCCGGAGGGCGGATGTCCAGCTGTTTGCCGATGGCGCCCTGGCTGCGATCGGGAGGCACATCGTACTCCCCGTTTTGCAGCGGCAGAATCATGCCACCGGGCACCTTCAGCGACTGCAATTCCGTTGCCTGCAGATAAGACTCATCACCGCTCACCTGGCGCTTGTAGCGCTGATCGTTAGAACAGGCCGCCAGCATCATGACCAGAGACAGCCCGACGACCTTTGCCAGCGCCGATTTTTGTACAGAGTAAGCCATCAAAACTCCCTTATTTTACAGCAGGCCTGCGTGTTGCAGTGCCTGCCTAACAACCGGACGCGCGTCGTCAGTGATCGGCGTCATCGGCAGACGCAGCGTATCGGTAGCAATTAATTCCAGCTGTTTTGCCGCCCATTTCACCGGAATCGGGTTCGGTTCAACAAACAGTTGATGGTGCAGCGGCATCAGGCGCTGGTTCAGACGGCGCGCTTCGGCAAAGTTGCCCTGACGCGCCAGCGTGCACAGCGCCGCCATTTCGCGCGCGGCCACGTTTGCGGTCACGGAGATAACCCCATGGCCACCCAGCTGCATCAGATCCAGCGCGGACGCATCATCGCCGCTGACGATAATAAAATCGTCATGGACCCGCTCTTGGATCTGGGAGACGCGGGATAAGTTCCCGGTGGCTTCTTTGATCCCGATAATATTTTTGATTTTCGCCAGCCGCCCAACGGTATCCGGCAGCATGTCACAGCCGGTACGCGATGGCACATTATAAAGCATCTGTGGCAGATCGGTGCTGTTAGCAATCGCGGAGAAGTGCTGGAACAGCCCTTCCTGGGTGGGGCGATTATAATAAGGGGTAACGGTCAGGCAGCCCACGATGCCGCTGTTTTCAAAGCGCCGGGTCAGCGAAATCGCTTCCGCCGTGGCGTTGGCGCCGGTACCGGCAATGACCGGGATACGCCCATCGGCCAGTTCCAGCGTCATCATCACCACGTCGCCGTGCTCATCGTGGCTCAGCGTGGCGGATTCACCGGTGGTGCCGACGGACACCATCGCCGAGGTGCCGCTGGCGACGTGATAATCAATCAGTTTTTTCAAACTCGCCCGGCAGACATTACCCTTGTCATCCATCGGCGTAATCAGTGCAACAATACTTCCCGTGAACATTGGCCATCCCCTTCACAAACTTGTGCCTCATGGTACGGTTGAGCGGCAGTGAAAAGCAAGCCGCCATGCCCCTTCCAGCCCTTGGCAGAGGGTATTTTTTATGTTTACCTTACGGTTATTACTCTTACTAATCTCCCGTCACGCTGCGCGGGTTCAACAGGAAGCCTCACTGTGTCGCAATCACAGCCACACCATCTGGTGATCACCGCGCTGGGCGTCGATCGCCCGGGGATCGTTAACGCCATCACCCGACACGTCAGCAGCTGCGGTTGCAATATTGAAGATAGTCGCCTGGCGATGCTCGGAGACGAATTCACTTTTATCATGCTGCTGTCTGGCAGCTGGAACGCCATTAACCTGATTGAATCTACCCTGCCACTCAAGGGCGCGGAGCTGGAGCTGCTGATCGTGATGAAGCGCACGCAGGCCACGCCGCGCAGGCCCATGCCGACCACCGTGCGGATACAGGTCGAAGTGCCAGATTCCGCGCACATTATTGAACGCTTCACTAATCTGCTCGACAGCCAGCAGATGAATATTGCGGAGCTGGTGTCGCGCACCCAAGCCGGCAATGACAGCCGCCCGCCGCAGCTCTATATTCAAATGACCGCGCACAGCCCGGTCAGCGGCGAGGCGTCGCACGTTGAACAGGCTTTTAACCAGCTCTGTACAGAACTGGGAGCTCAGGGCACGATGAGTGTCATCAATTACTTACCGCATGAAGAAAAAATGGAGAGCAGTCATGAATCCACTGAAAGCCGGTGATACTGCACCGACATTTAGCTTGCCCGATCAGGATGGCGAACAGGTCAATTTAGCCGACTTCCGGGGACAGCGCGTACTGGTCTATTTCTACCCGAAAGCGATGACGCCGGGTTGTACGGTGCAGGCCTGCGGCCTGCGCGACAACCTTGACGCGCTCAAGCAGGCCGGCGTCGAGGTGCTGGGCATCAGTACCGACAAACCGGAAAAACTCTCCCGCTTTGCCGAAAAAGAGCTGCTGAACTTCACCCTGCTGTCGGATGAAGATCACCGGGTCTGCGAGCAGTTTGGCGTCTGGGGCGAAAAGACCTTTATGGGCAAAACCTATGACGGTATCCACCGCATCAGCTTTTTGATTGATGCCCACGGCACGGTAGAAAAAGTGTTTGATAATTTCAAAACCTCGAACCACCACGATATCGTGCTGGCGTACGTCACCGCCGCCTGAGTGGCGGCAACGCGCCTCCCCCGGCGGGGGAGGCTTACGCCTCGTCGCCGTACAGGGTATCAGGCCAGGCGTGCACCACCGCTTTAATCAGCGTCGCCAGCGGAATGGCAAAAAACACGCCCCAGAAGCCCCACAGCCCGCCAAAAATCACTACCGACAAAATGATCACCAGCGGATGCAGGTTAACCGCCTCGGAAAACAGCACCGGCACCAGCACGTTGCCATCCAGCGCCTGAATCACCAGATAGACCACCAGCATGGTCCAGAAGTCGCTGCCCAGCCCCCACTGAAACAGCCCGACGCCTATCACCGGCAGCGTCACCATCAGCGCCCCGATATAGGGGATCATCACCGAGAAGCCAATCAGTACCGCCAGCAGCAGCGCATAGTTCATGCCCAGCGCGGCAAAGGCGATCCAGCTGGCCACGCCCACTACCAGCATCTCCAGCACCTTGCCGCGGATATAGTTGCTGATTTGCTGGCTCATTTCATTCCATACCTGGCCGGCCAGGCCGCGATCGCGCGGCAGCACGCGCCGCACGCCGTTCAGCAGCTGCGTTTTATCCTTCAGCAGGAAAAACACCATCATCGGCACCAGCACCAGGTAGATAGCCAGCGTCATCAGCCCCACCAGCGAAGCCAGCGAGTACTTCACCACCGACTCTCCGACGCCGCTCAGGCGGCCGCGCAGGTTCTCCGCCACGATATCAATCACCCCGGCATCCACCAGCGCCGGATAGCGCTTCGGCAAGCCGGCGGCCCAACCGTAGAGGGTATTCAGCATGGTCGGCGTATCGCGCACCAGGTTGATGCCCTGCTGCCATACCAGCGGCGCGATGACCAGCACCGCAACCGACAGCAGGCCGGCGAACAGCATCAGCACAATGCCGGTTGCCGCCGAACGCGACAGTCCGGCCCGCTGCAGCTGTGAGGTCGGCCACTCCAGCAGATAGGCCAGCACCAGCGCCACCAGCAGCGGCGCCAGCAGGCCATTGAAGAAAAATAAAATAATAAAGCCGGCCAGCAAAATGACCAGCAAGGCAATGGCCTGCGGATCGCTGAAGCGACGGCGGTACCACTGCAGTAACAATTCCAGCATGCCCTTCATCCTTATGACAAAAAATCCGACTGTTGCGCAGACCTCAGTGCGACGGCGCGCCGGCGGCGATCGCGCAGTCGCGGCCGGCGCGCTTGGCCTGATACAGCGCGGCATCCGCCTCGCGTAGCGTCTGCTCAATGCTGACGCCGCCCGGCAGCCACTCGGCAATGCCGATCGAGACTGAAACCTGACCTACCGGCGGCAGCGCGCTGTATCCGATCGCCTCGCGCAGCCGGTTAGCTATCTGCACGCCCTGCCCGAGGTCGGTAGCGGGCAGGATCATTAAAAACTCCTCGCCGCCGTTGCGGCACACCACATCGCTCTGCCGCGCCTGCTGCTGCAGCAGTCGGGCCACGCTGATAATCACCGCATCGCCGTGCTCGTGCCCCCAGGTATCATTAACCCGCTTAAAGTGGTCAATATCCAGCGCCAGCACGGCAAATGACTGGCGGGTAGCGAGGAAATACTCCAGCACTGCGGTCAGGCCGCGCCGGTTGAGCAGCCCGGTGAGCGGATCGGTCTGCACCTCCACCCGCAAACGCCCAATCTTATCCTGAAACAGCGTGATACCGGTGAGCAGCGCGCGCTTAATTTGCGCCGACTCAAAATACCACGAGCGAATGCGGCCGATCTCGGTCGAGACGCTGGTGTTATCCATCTGGCTGGCGTTGCGCGCCAGCTGCCACAGCGGTAGCGCAATCAGCCGCGCCAGCAGCCAGGCGCCGATCAGGGTCAGCAGTACCACCGGCAGGGAGTGTTTCAGTACGTTTAGCAGCAGGCCGCTTAACGGCGCGAGGGTCTTTTCCGTCGGTTTGATGGCATAAATGGTCCAGCCGGGCGTCGGTACCACTGCATAGCCGACCAGCTGCGGCGGGCTGCTTACCTGCTGAGCGCCATTCTGCTGCTGTTCGCGCGCGGCATTGCCGATCGGCGGCGGACGCTTCTGGCCCACCAGTTTCATTTGCTGATGGTAAAGCACGCGGTTTTCACTGTCGCTCACCATCAGCGAGGAGCCGTCGCGGTAGTACTGCGCACCCAGTAGCTGCTGCAAAATACTCTTCTGCCGCAGATAGAGGGTTCCCCCCACGTAGCCCTGATACTCTCCCTCCTTTGACCAGATCGGCCACGAGATAAATACCACCAGGTTATTCGCAGCCGAAATGGCCGGCTGACTGATCAATGGTTTGCGCTCGGTCAGCGCCTGCTGGGCAATTTCCGTACGCAGCTGACGTCCCAGCAGCTTCAGCGATTCCGGCGAGACGCCTTTTACCCAGCCGCGGGCATCAACAATCAGCACCGAGTTAAAGCTGTGGGTCTGCTCGCGCAGCCGCGTCACTTCGCTCGTCAGCAGGGCGCTATCGCTGAGGCGATCGGCGAGATGGCTGGCGCTCCAGGCGAGCTGGGACTGCGCCTGTTGAAAATAGAGCTCGGTCGTCGACGCCAGCTTGGTGGCGTAGACCCGATTGGCTTCCAGAGTGGTATCGATCAGCGCCTGTCGCTGCACGCGCCAGCTGGCGTACAGGGAGGTAGCCAGCGTGATCACGATACTGGCGATGGCCAGCAGGGTAATCAGGGTACGTAAATCTCGCTTAAATAAGGAGAGTCTCACTCTGGTCGCACCTTGACGGTGATCATCACACTGAAGTCTCGCGGCTGGGGAAAAGGAAACGCCAAAACGTCAGCGTTATTTCAGTGTACACACCCACCGGCCGATCGGAAACGGTGACCCGCCGGGCAGATGAAAAAAAACGCCGCCGGATTTCCGCCTCGCGCCAGCCGTCAGGCACTGCGATTTTTCTGCGCCGCGCCCGCCGGCGGGTCGCGCGCAGGCGTTTCCTTCCGTCCTGAGTGCCGTTAAGATGGTGCGGCAGCCGCACCGCTGTCACGCGCGGCCCCCTCTCACGTACTGGTTACAGGACGGAATATGCTAACCCGGATGAAAACAAGCCTGCTTACCGCGCTGCTGATCGCCTCGTGCGGCAGCACCCTGTCCGTGCAGGCGGACGTCGCCGATCGCCTTCCCGATATGGGGACCACCGCCGGCGCCACGCTGTCCATTAATCAGGAGCTGCAGATGGGCGATTTCTACGTGCGCCAGCTGCGCGCCAGCGCCCCGCTGATTAACGATCCCCTGCTTAACGGCTATATCAACGATCTGGGCCAGCGGCTGGTGTCCCACGCCTGGTCGGTACGCACGCCGTTTCACTTTTTCCTGATCAGCAACGATGAAATCAATGCCTTCGCGTTTTTTGGCGGCAACGTCGTGCTGCACACCGCGCTGTTTCGCTACGCCGACAACGAGAGCCAGCTGGCCTCGGTCATGGCGCACGAAATTTCCCACGTCACCCAGCGCCACCTGGCGCGCGCCATGGAGGAGCAGCAGCGTAATGCCCCGCTCACTTGGGTGGGTGCACTGGGATCGATCCTCCTGGCGATGGCCAGCCCGCAGGCCGGCATGGCGGCACTGAGCGGCACGCTGGCCGGCTCCCAGCAGGGGGTGATTAGCTTTACGCAAAACAATGAGCAGGAGGCGGACCGCATTGGCATTCAGGTGCTGTCGCGCGCCGGATTTGATCCGGAGGCGATGCCAAACTTTCTGCAGAAGCTGGCGGACCAAACGCGCTACGCGTCAAAACCGCCGGAAATGCTGCTCACCCACCCGCTGCCCGACAGCCGGCTGGCCGACGCGCGCAACCGCGCCAATCAGATGAAGCCGGTGGTGGTCCACTCCTCCCAGGCGTTTTATATGGCAAAGGCGCGAGCGCTGGGCATGTATGCAACCGGACGTAATCAGCTAACCGATGAGCTGCTGAACAGCTGGCAGAGCGGCAACAGCCGGCAGCAGGCGGCCGCACGCTACGGCCAGGCGCTGCAATTCTTACAGGCCAAAAGCTATGCCAATGCTGAACGGCTGATTGCACCGATGCTGGCGCAAGATCCTGATAATATTTGGTATCTGGATATCATGACCGATATCGATCTCGGTCAGGGGCAGGCGGCCCGCGCCATTGCCCGCCTGCAGGGGGTTAAGGGCGAAGCGGCGCGCAGTCCGGTTATTCAGCTGAACCTCGCCAATGCGCTGGTTGAAGGGAAGCAGCCGGCAGCGGCCAGCCGTATTCTTAACCGTTACACTTTCGCGCACCCCGATGACAGCAACGGTTGGGATCTGCTGGCGCAGGCCTCCGCGGCACTGGGACGGCGCGACGAGGAGCTGGCGGCGCGCGCGGAGAGCCTGGCGCTCAGCGGTCAGCTGGATCAGGCGATCACCACGCTCAGCAGCGCCAGCAGCCAGGTGGCGCTGGGCAGTCTGCAGCAGGCGCGCTACGATGCGCGTATCGATCAGCTGCGACAGCTGCAGCTGCGCTTTAAACAGTATCAACGTTAATCAGGAGAAGCTCGATGCACCCGGTTTTCATATGGCATAACCCCCGCTGCTCTAAAAGCCGCGAAACGCTGGCGCTGATTCAGGCGCAGGGCATCACGCCGGACGTTATCCTCTATCTGCAAACGCCGCCGGATACGGCCACGCTGCAGCGTCTGCTGCGGCAGTTAGGCATGCAGGATGCCCGCCAGCTGATGCGGCAAAAAGAGCCGCTGTATCGCGCGCTGAATCTCGGGGAGGCCTCGCTGAGTCAGGCCGCGCTGCTGGCGGCGATGGCGGCCCATCCGCAGCTGATTGAGCGGCCAGTTGTGGTCTGCAACGACCAGGCGCGACTGGGGCGACCGCCGGAGCAGGTGCTGGAGATCCTACAGGCTTAGCGTATCTTTCACGAACGGGATGGTCAGCTTACGCTGGGCGGAAATAGAGGCTTTGTCCAACTGGTCCAGGGTCTCAAACAGGGTACGCATCTCGCGATCCAGCCGCTTGAGCAAAAAGCGCCCGACATCGTCGGGCAGTTCAAAGCCGCGCTGGCCGGCGCGCAGCTTAAGCGCCTGCAGCTTATCCTCATCCGACAGCGGCTGCAGACGATAAATTTGTCCCCAGTCAAGGCGGGAAGCGAGATCGGGCAGGCCCAGGTTAAGCTGGCGCGGCGGGCGGTCAGCGGTGATCAGCAGCCGCGTTTTGCCGGTTTCCAGAATGCGATTGTAGAGGTCAAAAATCGCCAGCTCCCAGGGCGCATCGCCGGCGATGCATTCAATATTGTCAATGCAGATTAGCGACAGCTGCTCCATGCCTTCCAGCACATCCGGTACAAACCAGGTGCGCTTATCCAGTGGCACATAGCCCACCGCATCGCCGCGGGCCGACAGTGCGGCGCAGGCGGCGTGCAGCAGATGACTGCGTCCGCCGCCCTCACGCGACCAGAAATAGAGATAGCTACCGTGTTCCTGAGTCAGCGCCGCATGCAGCGCCGCCAGCAGCGCGGCGTTGTCCCCCGGCCAGAAACTGGCGAAGGTTTCATCATCAGGCAAAAAGAGTGGCAGCGAAAGCTGCGCCGATGCGTTCAGAAGTACCTCAAATCCGCGATGGCAATAAACGCCGGAATTCTACCACAAAACCGACCGCGTGCCACGGGCGGGATCGCCCGCGCGCGGCAGCGGGATCAGGGGCGATCCGCCTCACGTTCCTCCACCGGCTCTTCCGGTGCAATCAGTGAAATCACTTTAAAAATCAGCGCCAGGGCGATGCCCACCAGCGTAGCCAGCGCCATGCCTTTTAGCTCGGCGGCCCCTACGTGGACCTTCGCGCCGCTGACGCCGATGATCAGGATAACCGAGGTCAGGATCAGGTTTTGCGCCTTGTTATAATCCACCTTCGATTCAATCAGCACGCGGATCCCCGAGGCGCCAATCACTCCGTACAGCAGTAGCGAAACGCCACCCATCACCGGCACTGGCACCGCCTGAATGGCCGCCGCCAGTTTGCCAACGCAGGAGAGCAGGATGGCAAAAATCGCCGCCCCGCCGATAACCCAGGTGCTGTACACGCGGGTAATGGCCATCACGCCAATGTTCTCCCCGTAGGTGGTGTTTGGCGTGGAACCAAACCATCCGGAGATCATCGTCGACAGGCCGTTAGCAAACATCGAACGGTGCAGGCCCGGATCGCGAAGCAGATCCTTTCTCACGATATTGGCGGTCACGACCAGATGACCGACATGCTCAGCAATCACTACCAGCGCCGCCGGCAGAATCGTCAGCATCGCCGCCCACTCGAAGCGCGGGGTATAGAACGTGGGCAGCGCGAACCACGGGGCGTGATACACCGGCGCCCAGTCCACCATGCCCAGCGAAAACGCCAGCGCATAGCCCACCAGCACGCCAATCAGAATCGGGATAATCGCCAGAAAGCCGCGGAACATCACCGACCCCAGCACGGTAACCGTCAGGGTCACCAGCGACACGGTAAGCACCTTGCCGTCCGGTGCGGTCCCTTCCGCGGGCAACAACCCGGCCATATTGGCCGCCACGCCCGCCAGCTCGAGGCCGATCACTGCCACAATCGCCCCCATCGCCGCCGGGGGAAACATCACGTCCAGCCAGCCGGTACCGGCTTTTTTCACGATCAGCGCCACCAGGCAAAACAGCGCACCGCTAAGAATAAATCCGCCCAACGCCAGCTCGTAGCCGAGCGGCAGCAGCAGCAGTACTGGCGAAATGAAGGCAAAGCTGGAGCCGAGGTAAGCCGGGATTTTCCCCCGACAAATCAGCAAATACAGCAGCGTGCCGATGCCGTTAAACAGCAGCACCGTAGCCGGATTAATGTGAAACAGAATCGGTACCAGTACCGTGGCGCCAAACATTGCAAACAGGTGTTGCAGGCTCAGCGGGATAGTTTGCAGCAGCGGTGGGCGCTCACTAACGCCTATCGCACGTCGTGTCATGGTGTTCCCCTTGCATCTTCTACAGGCAATAAAAAGCCGACTCTGCGGTCGGCTTGGTGTTTCATTATTTTGTGCCAAAAATCTTATCCCCGGCGTCGCCGAGTCCGGGAATGATATAGCCCTTCTCATTCAGCCCCTGATCGATCGAGGCGGTGTAGAGTTCAACGTCCGGGTGCGCCTTCTCCAGCGCGGCGATGCCTTCCGGTGCGGCCACCAGCACCAGCACCTTGATGCTGCTGCAGCCGGCGTTTTTCAGCAGATCGATGGTGGCGATCATTGAACCACCGGTGGCCAGCATCGGATCCACCACCAGCGCCATGCGCTCTTCTATATTGGAGACCAGCTTCTGGAAATAGGGCACCGGCTCAAGGGTCTCTTCATCGCGGTAGACCCCGACCACGCTGATGCGCGCGCTAGGCACGTGCTCCAGCACCCCTTCCATCATTCCCAGGCCCGCACGCAGGATCGGTACTACGGTGATTTTTTTGCCTTTAATCTGCTCAACCTGCACCGGGCCATTCCAGCCTTCAATAGTCACACGCTCGGTTTCCAGGTCGGAGGTGGCTTCGTAGGTCAGCAGGCTGCCGACTTCTGAAGCCAGCTCACGAAAACGCTTGGTGCTGATGTCATTCTCACGCATCAGGCCCAGTTTGTGTTTAACGAGTGGGTGTTTCACTTCCACGATCTTCATGCTTGTACTCCCGACGTGTATGGCAACAGAAAAAAAAATCGCGAGATTATAGCGCTATTTGTCGCTGACACCATATGACCGGTGACAATTCGCGAAAAATTCGCGGCTGAGAAGATCATCGTCGAAAAATCACCGGCTGGCAAAACGGGGGGCAGATGGCACTCGCAAACGTTTGCCTGCGCTGGTAGAATTGCCGCGCTTCATGTTCATACCACCAACCGCATATGCGTGGGGAAATCGCTGTGACCGCAAAAACCTCTCTGAGTTACAAAGACGCCGGTGTAGATATCGATGCCGGTAACGCTCTTGTCGATCGTATCAAAGGCGTAGTGAAAAAAACGCGTCGCCCGGAAGTGATGGGTGGCCTGGGGGGGTTTGGCGCCCTGTGTGCGCTACCGCAAAAATACCGTGAGCCGGTGCTGGTCTCCGGCACCGACGGCGTCGGCACCAAGCTGCGCCTGGCGATGGATCTGAAACGCCACGACACCATCGGCATCGACCTGGTAGCAATGTGCGTCAATGACCTGGTGGTACAGGGCGCCGAGCCGCTGTTCTTCCTTGACTACTATGCCACCGGCAAGCTGGACGTCGATACGGCAGCCAGCGTCATCACCGGTATTGCCGAAGGCTGTACCCAGTCCGGCTGCGCGCTGGTTGGCGGGGAGACCGCCGAGATGCCCGGCATGTACCACGGCGAAGATTATGACGTGGCCGGTTTCTGCGTGGGCGTGGTAGAGAAAGCCGAGATCATCGACGGCAGCAAGGTACAGGACGGCGATGTCCTGATCGCCCTCGGCTCCAGCGGCCCGCACAGCAACGGCTATTCGCTGGTGCGTAAAATTCTGGAAGTCAGCGGCACCGACCCGGAGCAGACGCCGCTGGCCGGCACCACGCTGGCCGATCACCTGCTGGCTCCCACCCGTATCTACGTCAAGAATATCCTCAGCCTGATTGCGCAGATGGACGTCCACGCCATTGCGCACCTTACCGGCGGCGGCTTCTGGGAAAACATTCCGCGCGTGCTGCCGGACAACACCCAGGCGGTGCTGGAAGAATCCAGCTGGCAGTGGCCACCGGTATTCCAGTGGCTGCAGCAGGCCGGCAACGTCAGCCGCCATGAAATGTACCGCACCTTTAACTGCGGCGTGGGCATGGTGATCGCGCTGAGCGCGGCGGATGCCGATAAAGCGGTGCAGCTGATGACCGACGCCGGCGAGCAGGCGTGGAAAATCGGCGTGATCGCCGCCACCGACGGCGGCGAGCAGGTAGTGATTAACCCATGAAGCGCATCGTCGTACTGATCTCCGGCAGCGGCAGCAACCTGCAGGCGATCATTGACGCCTGCCAGCAGGGGCGCATTGACGGCCGTCTCGCGGCCGTCTTCAGTAACCAGGCCGACGCCTACGGCCTGACCCGCGCCCGCGAGGCGGGCATTCCCGCCCACGCGCTGGACGTGCGCGACTTTGCTGACCGCGAAGCGTTTGATCAGGCGCTGATGGCTGAGATCGATCGCTATGCTCCGGACCTGGTGGTACTGGCGGGCTACATGCGCATCCTCAGCCCGGCGTTTGTGCAGCACTGGCAGGGACGGATGCTCAATATCCACCCTTCCCTGCTGCCGCGCTATCCCGGCCTGCACACCCACCGGCGAGCGATCGCGAATGGGGATGAGCAGCACGGTACCTCTGTGCATTTTGTCACCGAAGAGCTGGACGGCGGACCGGTAATTTTACAGGCGCGGGTGCCTATCTTTGCCCAGGACAGCGAAGCGGAGGTCGCCGCCCGGGTACAGCATCAGGAGCACGCCATCTATCCGCTGGTCGTGAGCTGGTTTATGCAGGGACGCCTCACGCTGCGCGACGGCGCCGCCTGGTTGGATGGCCAGCGCCTACCGCCGCAGGGCTACGCCGGCGAGTGATCGCCGGCCTCATCCTCTTCCCGGTGGCGCTCAGCCGGCCTCTTTTCCCGCCGACTCACGCCCGGCCCCGGGTCTGCATCGGTCAATTCTCCGGGCCGCACCCCGGCCCGTTTACCGCAGCCGCAGCCCGCTTATGACTCCTGCCCCTCCTGCTGACCTGCGCTGTCGACCGCGGGAGGAAGGGAGTACGGAGTGAAGGGCTCCTCCCCGTCCACCTCTTCTGCCGGCAGGCAAAAAGTCTCATCGCGTTTTTTTTCCGGTTCCAGCACATATGCCACCACGGCGCGATCAACGCAGCGATTAATGCCACTCAGTGCCAGCGTATGCCCATCCCCCTCCAGCGTGACCAGTGGACTGTTAAACTTGCTGGCCATCGCTCTGGCGTTGTGCCACGGCGTCGTCGGATCATAGCGCTGTGCAACAAACAGTAGCGGGGGCAGAGGAGGAGCGGTAGCAGGGCGTGAAGCATGGACATGATTTCGCCATGGCCATATCTCACAGAGATCGGGGAGACGATTTTCCCCGGACCCGGAGTACGTTGCCGCGAAAGCCTCTCTGAGACGTTTTTTTTGCACGTTAATCTCATGCTGACTGAGTGGCGGCAGGGATTGATCGAGGCAGCTGATCACGTTTAATGCATCCATATCACCATAGGTGCTGGCATAATCCTCCAGCCTGTCGGTTATTTCTTTACTCACCTCTCCACGATCTAACTCACTGACTGCCCTCGCTAATACCGGCCAGTCCGACCGCCAAAGCAGCAGATCGGTGGTCAGCAATATCAGCTCATCGTCAGACACTTTCCGCCCTTGCAGGCTGTAAACCGGAGAGGCCCGCAGCCAGCTTAATAAATTTTGGAATTGCGCTGTCGCGCGCGTTTTATCGGGGGATAATGGACAGCGTCCGGTTTTGGCACACCAGGCGGTAAATCGTTCAAAAGTATGCTGATAAGACTTTGACTGATTAAGCTGTAGGGCATAATCATTTTTCGCTTCATCCAGATCGACAACGCCATCCAGTACGATAGCCCGAACGGAAGTCGGGAAGCGTTCAGCGTAAAGTGCCGCAACCTGGGTACCGTACGAATATGCCACGGCGGTCAGCTTACTTTCCTGCAGTGCCTGCCGGATACGATCAACATCGTTAACCGCTTCGTCGGTCCCCATGTGCTTCAGTACCTCAACGCCCGTGTTTTTGATGCAGCCCTCGAGCATACTATAGGCATCTCGCTGCGTATCGTTAGCATCAGCATTGGCCTGATACCCATTTTTGCAGCGAATCGTTGGCGTCGAGCGCCCGACGCCCCTGGCATCATACGCGACGATATCCCAGGATTCCCGCAGCCTGGCAACGGGCTGTTCAGGGGAGAGCGAGGGCTGAATGCCTGGCATGCCCGGACCGCCCGCTATCATCACCACACTCCCCTTTCGCACGCCCGTTGCCGGTAGCAGGGTTACAGCAAGCCTGACCGTTTTATCGCTCTGATCCGCGGCAATACTGGTGCCTATTTTATACTGAAGTGGCACGACCAACCATCCACAGCGCAGTGAGTCGAGAGGTGGCGATTGAAACCAGGTGTGAAACTCAGCGTGCAGGCAAGAATCCCATCTCAGGGAGGTCGCCTGGCTTGCGTAAGTCGTTATACTCGTCACGAGCCATACGCAAAACGGGGTGATTGCCCTGAAATAAAACATTCCGTCCATCGGTTAACGCCCCCCGCAAGGTGAAAAAGTCAGATGGCTTCAAAAATAAGATCGCGCGCCGGGTGAACATCGGGCTTCCCATCGCGCAGGCTGACAGCGGGCAGTCGGTACGCGCGGGGCGTATTGCGGTTAACACACCGCCTCGTCTTCCCTTCCCATCCGGGATGGCAGGCCCGCTTTCCTGGAGAGCAACGTGTTAAAATGTGCTGAAAAGCATCCGCCCTACGCCCCGTGAAAACGTTCTTGCGGCCGCCCAGTGAGAGGCGCGGCCATCCAGGCAGCTCCGGAAGGCTTCCCTCAGGCTGACCTGAGGTAGAGACCGTGAATCAGGCGCCCCGACGGCGGCTTAGCAGAGAGGCGGGAAACATTCATGGTTATCTGATCCAGCACAGCAACGTTCGGCGGCCCGGTTACCCGCGTCTTTCGCTTTTTGCTGAGGCTTTGCCACATCGTGGTAAGCGCCTGGAGCAGTATAATCTTGCCCACGCCACACAGGACAATGCGCGACGACACCCGCGCATTGTCCTGCCAACACCTTGATTAAAATAGCGATTCTGTCCCCAACGCGGGTATAATGACGGATGCGCGTGCCGTCACAATACCTCTTTCTCCGTAATAATAAATAACTTACCACCGTGTTTAAATGTGACATTCGGCGCCCACTCTCCCGCTACCGGAACAATGTTTTTCACGCCCAGCGCCTTCATCGCGTCCAGGGTATAGGTCCATCCTACGATGTCCCTATCTTTCGCATGGGAGCTGAACTTTTCATGTTGCCCCAGTTTGACCAGATTAATATCCACGCCATTCCTTTGATAGAAATCAGACTCCAGTTTAATTGCGTTTTTATGTCCTAACACGCTACTGTCCAGCGAGTCATCAGCCGTTAAACCTTCACCCTCCAGGTCATTAAATTTTTCCGATGCTTCACCACCATGAAAACCAACAACGGAGTGCTTGTGAAGAAATTTTTTATTTCCGGCAACAAAAATATAATTAGCCGCAGAGGAAAAAACCTCACCCACAATGTCAACGTCCATATTCCTCATTTTGATGAGTTCTGCAAAGCATAAACCTATGACAGTTACACCACCTTGAGAAGATATTTTAAACGTATTTACCTCGCTGTTATTTTTTAATAACCTGGCAAAATCCTTCAGGCTACGATAGGATAAATGTCCATCCATAGAAATGGCGTCACCCTCCATTTTTATTACTACGCTATCGAGGCGGTTGTTAACATTCACGGACTTGAAAAAATTTCGCATCGCCTCATCCGCATACTCCCCTTCCTCATCGCTGATGCTAAACCTTCCTGCACAATCAACCCCGGTGGACGGCCGCTCTTTATGTTGTTCCACCGTATAGATAAATACCAGAAGAAACGCAACGGTCACCAGCACGTAAATGACTACAGAATAGACCTTAGCTTTAAGCATTAATTATATCTCCATGGTGTTTTCATCCCCGGACAGATCAGTTGTTAAAAACCCGGTGCATTCATTTTTAAACGATGCAACAACTTTATTACACTCATTTTTAAAAATGCCGATAATGACGCGCATCGATATTAAAGCCCGTGGTGGGTTTGCTTTTTTATGCGATTAGATGATTACTTCATATAATTCATCATATGACTCTCTTCTCGCTGATCGAGATCGTTACGCTGTAGATGAATGTCTTTCAGACAGTCAGAATACTTATCTGACCCCACCTTATATCCGAATTTCTCGCACTGCGACTTATCCATATTAAACTGCTGTTCCGGGCTGACGCACGCAGCAGATAAGAAAGCGATAGCCATAACAGTGAACACCCTCATAATGCGCTCCATTTTTCAACGTTAACACAGCTCGTTAACTTTCATAAGTCAAAATATCACCCGGCTGGCAATCAAGATAAGTACATATTTTTTCAAGCGTTGAGAACCTGATCGCCCTGGCTTTACCGCTTTTTAAAATAGATAAATTAGCTTCTGTTATATCAATTTCTTTAGCCAGCTCCTTGGAGGTTATCCCTCTGGCCTTAAGCAACTCATCCAGTCGGATTTTTATGGCCATATTATATTACCAGCTCTTGTTCTTCTTGCAGCGCATTCGCTATTTTCAGCACGAAGGCAAGAATAAACAACCCGATACCAATTGGGATATATATTATATTGTTAAGATCAATATATACCTCTACCTCACCGGCCTTTGCATGGTACAGTGACATTATCATATCCGTAGCAAGATGATAGACGGCCAGGATGATAAAACACCCTCCTGTAATATAAATTCGTTTAACCTGGAAAAAGTTAAATACGCCTCTCACTCTGATACTCTTGAACAGCAGATACAACTGACAAAGTAGAAAACTGACGATCATATCAGAACACAAGAAAATCACAGCCTGGGTGAACCTCGATAACTCACTGTTGAAAACACTTTGACAATCTGTGCTAATGTGAAATCCCTGAATCACCGTATCATTCGGTAGCCAGGCCCGCACCTGACCTAACACAGGAATAAATACAACGCTAAAAAACAAAAAGTACTCCATCATCTTACAGCATATTTTGAGTTTTTTTGAATTGTTCATCTCCTCTCCTTGGCAGTAAGCCACTTGCCCTGTTTCATGTATGGTATTGCTCAGCATGGTGATACGGTTAAGTATCGGCCACGCGGCAATTATTATTGTTTATCGATAACAAAGCAAGAAATTATTGTTTTTCAATAACAGATGTAAGGCATTGATAATAAATATTAAAACCCTGAAATCCAGATTAAAAAATAAAATATCGATACTTTTAAGGCGTAAAATTCTGGGATTGTCGTTAATTTCATTTTTTAATACCACCACAGTTAACCGCGCGACGCCCCGCTTTCAGCCCCGGTGACGCAGACCTGATATCACCAGCCTGATCCGCAGGCCACCTACCGCTGAGCGGAAGCGGCGTCCCCCTGCCCGAGCGCATCGCCCTGATCGCTGGGATTACCCAAAGCGACCGGTGATGTACTCTTCCGTGCGCCGCTGCCGCGGCGTGGTGAACAAGGTGTCGGTGTCAGCAAACTCGACCAGTGTCCCCTGGTGCAAAAAAGCGGTGTAATCGGAGACGCGTGCCGCTTGCTGCATGTTGTGCGTAACCAACAGCAAGGTGAAGCGCTGGCTCAGGGTCGTCATCAGCTCCTCAATCACCAGCGTAGAGAGGGGATCCAGCGCGGAGGTGGGCTCATCCAGCAATAACACCTCCGGTTCCACCGCGATGGCACGGGCTATCACCAGCCGCTGTTGCTGTCCACTGGAGAGCGTCAGCGCAGGCTGTCGCAGGCAATGTTTGACTTCCGGCCAGAGCGCAGCGGCGCGCAGCGCCCGCTCCACCGCCTCATCCAGCACCCGCCTGTCGCGCACGCCCTGCAGGCGCAGGCCGTAAGTCACGTTGTCATAGATAGACTGGGGAAAGGGATTGGGACGCTGAAACACCATCCCAACCCGGCGGCGCAGCGCGGGCAGCGACGGGCCTCCCTGCAAAATGGAGCGCCCCTCCAGCAGAATGTCACCTTCTATCCGGTGACCGTCAATCGGATCGTTCATGCGGTTCAGGCAGCGCAGCAGCGTTGATTTCCCGCAGCCAGAAGGACCAATCAGCGCCGTAATACGCTGACGCGGCAGCGCCAGATTGATCTGGCTAAGCGCCTGTTTATCACCATACCACAGTGAAATGTTCTGCAGCACCATCGCGGCGCGCGGCGCGACGTTATCGGTCATGATAAGCTCCCTTAAGTCAGCGTTCGGTATCGTTCGCGCAGGCGGTGGCGCAGCCCCATCGCCAGCAGATTCAGGCTAAGAATGATCAGCACCAGCAGCAGCGCGGTGGCAAACACCAGCGGCTGCTGCGCATCGGCATCCGGATGTTGAAACGCCAGATCGTAGATATGAAAACCGAGATGCATAAATTGACGATCGAGGTGTAACCAGGGGAAGACCGCATCCACCGGCAGCTCGGGCGCCGATTTCACCACACCAACCAGCATCAGCGGCGCGGTCTCACCGGCGGCGCGCGCCACCGCCAGAATCAATCCGGTTAGCATCGCCGGCACCGCCAGCGGCAGGGTGATCTGCCGCAGCGCTTCGCTGCGCGTCGCGCCCAACGCCATCGCCCCCAGCTTCAGCTCCGGCGGAATACGCGAGAGTCCCTCCTCGGTGGCGACAATCACCACCGGCAGGGTCAGCAGGGCCAGGGTTAAGGCCGCCCACAGTAAGCCTGGCGCCCCAAAGGTGGGATTCGGCAGCGCGTCGCTGAACAGCAGGCGATCAACGCTGCCGCCGACCAGCCAGACAAAGAACCCCAGCCCAAATACGCCGTAGACAATCGACGGCACGCCGGCCAGATTCACCACGGCGATACGTACCAGCCGGGCCAGCGCGTGATTACCGGCGTACTCATGCAGCCAGACGGCGGTAATCACGCCCAGCGGCATCACCATCACCGACATCAGTAGCACCATCAGTACGGTCCCGAAGATAGCCGGAAAAACCCCGCCCTGCGCCTGCCCGGCGCCGGGAGAGTCGCTGACAAAATGCCAGAGCTGGTCGGCAAACTGCTGCAGTTTAGCCCGGAAGCTCAGGGTATTGGGATACCAGAAGGCGCGGATGTCGGCCAGCGGAATACGCTGCAGCTGACCGTCGGCATCGCGCAGTACCAGACGGGTGCGCTCGCTCTCCGCGGTGAGCATCCGCAACCGATCGCTGAGCCGGCTAAACTGCCGCGTCAGCGCCGCGCGGTCGGCGCGGTAGCGCGACTGCGCTTCGGCATCAAAGCGCCCGGTAGACTGCCGGCGAGTGCGATCCGTCTCCAGCCTCTCCAGCCGATCGTTGAGCCGCGCCAGGGTCACCCGCCGCAGCCGATCCGCCTGCCTGACGCTGGCATCGGCCTGCGCCAGCCGGTGGCGCAGCGTCGCCTGCAGATCGCCAGCCACCAGCGGCTGCCCCTGCTCTTCCAGTCCGCTCAGCCAGCCCCAGCTCATCCCGACGCTGCGACGCTGCAGCGCCAGCGCATCCGCAGGCCGCTGGCGGGAAACGATATCGTCAGCGGTCAGCGAGCGAAACGCGCTGCCGGGAGCACGCTGCGCATCGCCGCCGACGTGAATCACGAAGCGACGCTGCGCCTGCACGCCGGCCGGTAGCGTCATGCCGCGCTGGGCCAGTGCTTCGCGGCTAAGGATCCGGTCCGACACCACCTCCCCCAGCAGGGCACCGCGCCCATCGCTCAGGGTGAACAGCGTCAGCGGCTGCGGCCAGAAATAGCGCAGTCCCTGCCAGGCCAGCAGCGCAATCAGCAGCGTAAACGCCAGCAGGCTGAATGCCACCGCGCCGGCGGTCAGCCAGCGCCAGCGGCGATTTTGTCGCTGCGCGTGGCTCATCCCCGGCCTCCGGTGGCCTGATAGCGCTGGCGCAGACCGTGGCGCACCCACTCGGCCAGCGTATTCACCACCAGTGTAAACAGCAGCAACACCAGCGCGCTGAGAAACAGCACGCGATAGTGGGCACTGCCGGCCGCGGCTTCCGGCATCTCAATCGCCACGTTGGCGGCCAGCGTACGCAGACCGTGAAACAGCCCACCGTCAGTTTGCGGCGTGTTACCCGCGGCCATCAGTACAATCATGGTTTCGCCGATCGCGCGACCGAAGCCGATCATCAGCGCGGCAAAAATACCGGCCGAAGCGCCCGGCAAAACCACGTGCACCAGCGTCTGCCACGGCGTCGCACCGAGCGCCAGCGAAGCCTGACTCAGCTCGACCGGCACGCTAAACAGCGCATCTTCTGCAAGGGTAAAGATCAGCGGCACCAGCGCAAACCCCATCGCCACGCCGGCCACCAGCAGATTGCGCTGCTCGTAGCCGTCGCGCCAGCGGGCGGTAAAAGCTTCGCCGGTGAGCATCGGCACCAGCCACAGGGTTACGCCGCTGACCAGCAGCAGCAGCGGGATCAGGATCAGCATCTCGCGCCCGGGGCGCTGCCGCCAGCGCTCCGGCAGCCGGGCATTGCACCAGGCGCAGCCCAACAGCGTCAGCGTCAGCACCACCGGCAGCAGCAGCACGCCGATCAGCCGGTCGCCCAGCGTCGGCGCCAGCCACAGTCCGGCAATCAGCCCAACCACCACGCTCGGCAGCGCCCCCATCATTTCCATCGCCGGTTTTACCACCCGACGCAGCCCCGGCGACATAAACCACGCGGTGTAGATCGCCGCCGCCAGTGCCAGCGGCGTCGCAAACAGCAGCGCCAGCCCGGCGGCCTTCAGCGTACCGCTGACCATCGGTACCAGGCTGAATTTAGCCTGATAGTTATCACTGGCCGCGCTGGATTGCCACACCCAGTCCGGTGCCGGATAGTGTTCATACCACACTTTCTGCCACAGACTGCGCCAGCTGAGATCCGGCCAGGGGTTATCGACACGGTAATGTTGCCACTGGCCAGCACGCTCGAGCAGCAGCCCATCGCCGTGCGGGGAAAAACGCAGCGCGGAGATCCCGGTGCCCAGCGCTTCACGGGCCAGCGCCCCTTCGCGCTTGCTGCTGAACAGCGTGAGCTCACCCGCCGGGCTGAGGGTGGCAAATACCCGGCGCAGCGGCTCCACCAGCAAATGCCGGTGGCCATCGGTTCCCGCCACCCGGCGAATAAAGGTCAGCTGCGGCCCGTCGCTGCCGGGCACATCAAACCACTGACTGATGCCCTGATCATCGGCCACCAGCAGCGAGGCACCGCCGCCGAGCAGCGCCAGCGCCAGCGGCGGTCGCGGTAACGCCACGCGCTCGCGCAGTCGAGGCAATCCGCTACCGGTATGCCACAGCGTCAACTGCTGCTGCTGCTGCAGATAGAGTTGCTGGCCGTCCGGCGTAAGCAGCAGGCGTTCAGCCGGGATCTCCGCCAGCCACTGTCGCTGCGGCGCGGCACCGGGCCGCAGACGCAGCAGCATGCTGCCGCGCTCGCCGCTCACTGCCAGCGTCCAGCGGTCGCCCTCGCCGGTGGCCAGCGCCAGCGCGCGAAGACGGCCCACCTCGGGCACCGTCAGTTCCGGCGCAAAAGGAAAACGCCAGCGCGGGGCCGCCGGCTGACTGAGATCGACCGTTACCAGGTGCAGGCGCCCGTCGGCATCGGCCAGCGCCAGCGCGCTACCGTCACGGTTGGTGGCAACCTGACGCAGCGGCCGCCGATCGGAAAGCGCCTGGCCGGCGGCAATCGCCCCGTCGGGCAGCGAAAAAAAGCGTCCCTCGCCGGCGTTATCAATACGCCAGCCGGTCCGCTGGTCGGCGTCAAGGCCGAGGACACGAGCTGGCAGCAGACTGGCCGGCAGCGCGTTCGCGGCGGAGGGTGAAAAGGTCGGCGAGGCGAACAGCGGCAACACCACCCACAGCAGCCAGCCAAACAGCAGCAGCATCACCAGCATCACGCTGACGGCGCTAACGGTCACCAGGCCGCGCGTGAGCCGGTCCCACAGCAGGCGGCGGCGATCGCTGAATGACGCGGGAATGGGATGTTTATCCATGAGCAAAGTTCGGCCCCTGTGGGTTGGACGGAGTATGTTGCCCGTAACCCCTTGAGAACACAATCGGCGTACCTGGACTTTCTTGCCATACTCTCGCCATAATGAACGTGGATACTGCTGACCAGCGAGTGTCTCTTCCGCTGACGGGCAACCCGACCGGCTGCCCTGCCTCACTGTTACGGAGAAAAAATGGGTCAGGAAAAGCTGTACATTGAAAAAGAACTGAGCTGGCTTGCGTTCAACGAGCGCGTGTTACAAGAAGCAGCGGATAAATCCAACCCTCTGATAGAGCGTATGCGCTTTCTCGGGATCTACTCCAATAACCTCGATGAATTTTACAAGGTGCGCTTTGCCGACCTGAAGCGGCGCATTCTGATCGGCGAAGAGCAGGGATCGTACAGTACCCCGCGGCATCTGCTGAAAAAAATTCAGGCGCGCGTACTGAAGGCGGACCAGGAGTTTGACGGTCTGTATAACGAACTGCTGCTGGAGATGGCGCGCAACCAAATTTTCCTGATAAACGAGCGGCAGCTCTCCCCGAATCAGCAGGCCTGGCTGCGGCACTACTTTAAGCACCATTTGCGCCAGCATATTACGCCGATAGTCATTAACCATGACACCGACCTGACCGCTTTTCTGAAAGACGATTACACCTATCTGGCGGTGGAGATCATTCGCGGCGACAGCATTCGCTATTCGCTGCTGGAGATCCCGTCGGATAAGGTTCCGCGCTTTGTTAATCTGCCACCGGAGTCCCCGCGCCGTCGCAAGCCAATGATTTTACTGGATAATATACTACGATACTGTCTGGATGATATCTTTAAAGGCTTCTTTGATTACGATGCGCTCAACGCCTACTCGATGAAGATGACCCGCGACGCCGAATACGATCTGGTTACCGAAATGGAGTCGAGCCTGCTGGAGCTGATGTCCTCGAGCCTCAAGCAGCGGCTGACCGCCGAGCCGGTGCGCTTTGTCTATCAGCGCGATATGCCGGACGCGATGGTGGAACTGCTGCGCCACAAGCTGAGCATCTCCAACTCCGATTCGGTGGTGCCGGGTGGGCGCTACCATAACTTTAAAGACTTTATCAGCTTCCCGAATGTCGGCAAAGCCAACCTGGTGAACAAGCCGCTGCCGCAGCTGCGCCACCAGTGGTTTAACCATTTTCGCAACGGTTTCGACGCCATCCGCAACCGCGATGTGCTGCTGTACTACCCTTATCACACGTTTGAGCACGTGCTGGAACTGCTGCGCCAGGCGTCGTTTGATCCCAACGTGCTGGCGATCAAAATCAATATTTACCGCGTCGCCAAAGATTCACGCATCATCGACGCCATGATCCACGCCGCCTATAACGGCAAGAAAGTGACGGTGGTGGTCGAGCTGCAGGCGCGCTTTGACGAAGAGGCCAATATCCACTGGGCCAAGCGGCTGACCGAAGCGGGCGTTCACGTCATCTTCTCGGCGCCGGGGCTGAAAATTCACGCCAAGCTGTTCCTGATCTCTCGCCGCGAGGGGGATGAAGTGGTGCGCTATGCGCACATTGGTACCGGCAACTTTAACGAAAAAACCGCGCGGATTTATACCGACTATTCGCTGCTGACCGCCGACGCGCGCATCACCAACGAGGTGCGCCGGGTGTTCAACTTTATCGAGAACCCTTATCGGCCGGTCAGCTTTACCCACCTGATGGTCTCGCCGCAAAACTCGCGCAGCATGCTCTATCAGCTGATCGATACCGAAATCGCCAATGCGCAGAACGGACAGCCGGCCGCCATTACCCTGAAAATTAACAACCTGGTGGACAAAGGGCTGGTCGATCGCCTCTACACCGCCTCCAGCGTCGGGGTACAGGTCAATCTGCTGGTGCGCGGCATGTGCTCGCTGATTGCCAATCTGGCCGGCATCAGCGAAAATATCCGCGTCATCAGCATCGTTGATCGTTACCTTGAGCACGACCGCGTCTATATTTTTGAGAACGGCGGCGATAAAAAAGTGTTCCTCTCCTCCGCTGACTGGATGACACGCAATATCGACTACCGTATCGAAGTCGCCGTGGCGCTGCTGGATCCGGTGCTGAAACAGCGCGTGCTCGATATTATTGCCATTTTATTGAGTGATACCCTGAAAGCCCGCTACGTCGACAAAGAGCTGAGTAATCGCTATGTACCGCGCGGCAACCGCCGTAAAGTGCGTGCGCAGCTGGCCATCTACGATTACATCAAAAACCTGGAACAACCCGACTGATCACTATGCCAATATCACAAAAAAACAGCCCGAAACCGCAGGAGTTTGCCGCAATTGACCTCGGTTCCAACAGCTTCCATATGGTGATCGCCCGGGTGGTTGACGGGGCCATTCAGGTGTTGGGTCGTCTGAAACAGCGGGTGCATCTGGCCGATGGGCTGGACGAGAACAACGTGCTCAGCGAAGAGGCGATGCTGCGCGGGCTGAACTGCCTCGCGCTGTTTGCTGAACGCCTGCAGGGGTTCAGTCCAGCCAACGTGACCATGGTCGGTACCCACACCCTGCGCCAGGCGGTCAATGCCGAAACTTTTTTGCAGCGCGCCGCCGAGGTGATCCCTTACCCGATTGAAGTGATCTCTGGCCATGAAGAGGCGCGGCTGATCTTTATGGGGGTGGAGCACACCCAGCCGGAAAAAGGCCGCAAGCTGGTGATCGACATCGGCGGTGGCTCCACCGAAATGGTGATTGGCGAAAACTTTGAAGCGAAGCTGGTAGAGAGCCGGCGAATGGGCTGCGTCAGCTTTGGCCAACACTTTTTTCCCGGTGGGGTTATCACCCGCGACAACTTCCGCCGCGCGCGGCTGTCGGCGGCGCAAAAGCTGGAGACCATGGCCTGGCAATACCGCCTGACCGGCTGGGATACCGCGATGGGCGCCTCCGGCACCATCAAAGCCGCGTGTGAAGTGCTGCTGGCGATGGGTGAAAAAGAGAGGATCATCACCCCGGCGCACCTCGAGACGCTGATGGAGGCGGTACTGCAGTTTAAGCAGGTGGATGCGCTGAGCCTGCCCGGACTGTCGGAAGAGCGCAAATCGGTGTTTGTGCCGGGGCTGGCTATCCTTTGCGGCGTGTTCGACGCGCTGGCGATTCGCGAACTGCGCTACTCCGACGGCGCGCTGCGCGAAGGGGTGCTGTACGAGATGGAGGGGCGCTTCCGCCACCAGGATATCCGCAGTCGCACCGCCCAGAGCCTCGCTAATCAGTACGCCATCGACAGCGAGCAGGCGCGACGCGTGCTGGATACCACCCAGCAGCTCTACGCCCAGTGGCAGCAGCAAAATCCGCGACTGGTCAATCCCCAGCTGGCCACGCTGCTACAGTGGGCCGCCCTGCTGCATGAGGTGGGGCTGAGCATTAATCACAGCGGTATGCAGCGCCACTCGGCCTATATTTTGCAAAACGGCAATCTGCCGGGGTTCAACCAGGATCAGCAGCTGTGCCTCGCGACCCTGGTGCGCTATCACCGCAAAGCGATCAAAGCGGATGAGATGCCGCGCTTTACCCTGTTTAAAAAGAAACAGTTTCTGCCCATGATCTTCCTGCTGCGGCTGGGCACGCTGCTTAATAACCAGCGCCAGGCGACCACCACGCCGGAGCGGCTGACGCTGACGACCGACGACGGCCACTGGACGCTGACCTTTCCGCACGGCTACTTCAGTCAGAACACGCTGGTGCAGCTCGATCTGGAACGTGAACAGCACTACTGGCATGACGTCACCGGCTGGAAGCTGATGATCAATGAAGAGGAGGCCGCGCCGTGACGCAGCAGGCAAACGGCGCGACGCTGCAGGCCATCACCGCGCGCTGGGGACTCAACCCGGCGCATTCTGAGCTGCAGGCAGCGCTGCCGCTGCTGCACGGCGGCCGCGCGCTGGATCTCGGCTGCGGCGTCGGGCGCAACGCGCTCTGGCTACAGCAGCACGGCTTTGCGGTTACCGCCTGGGATAATGATCCGCGTAAGCTGGATCGCCTGCGGCAGATGATCGCCGCCGAGGCGCTTAGCGAGATTACCGTTGAGGCACACGACCTGAACCGACTGCGCTTTAATGGCGCATGGGATCTGGTGATTTGTACGGTGGTGATGATGTTTTTACAGCCGGAGAGCATTCCGCAGCTGATTGCCGATATGCAGGCCAGCACGGTTAAAGGCGGCTATAACCTGATCGTCGCTGCCATGGATACCGAGGATGCCCCCTGCCTGCAGCCATTTCCGTTTACCTTCCGCTCCGGCGAACTGAGCCACTACTATCGCCGCTGGCAGATCATGAAATACAACGAAGATCTCGGGCAGCTGCACCGGGTTGACGCCGACGGTAACCGCATCACCCAGCGTTTTGCCACCCTGCTGGCGCGCAAGGCGCCGCCGGAGTAATCACTCCGGCTCGCGGCAGAGCGGCCGTGGATGGTCTATCAGGTAGCCCTGAATATAGTCGACGCCCAGCGCGTTCAGCGTGGCCTGCTGCTCTGGCGTCTCCACGTGGGTAGCGATGACCTGCATATGCTTCAGACGGGCCAGCGCAACAATCGATGAGACCAGCTGAAAATCAACGCTGCTATTCTGTAGCTGCTCAACCAGCGGGCCACCGATTTTCAGCATATCCAGCTGCACTTCGCGCAGGCGCGTGTAGCTGGAGAAAGCGGTGCCAAAATCATCAATGATCACCTGGCAGCCCATCTCCCGCAGCTGCGACAGCGTGCGGTTTCCCCAGGAGAAATCGCTCATGACCTGCGACTCCTCCACTTCGATCATGAGCTGCCACGGCTCCACCTGCCAGCGGCGCAGCTTCTCCGCCAGCTCGTGCGCAAAGCGCGGACGACACAGGGTGCTGGCAAACACATTTACCGAAAAGCGCGCACCCGGCTGCGACGCGCGCTGGCGGTGAATACAGGCCAGCGTACGATCAATCACCCAGTTATCGACGTCCCAGGTGAGGCCGAACTCGTGCACCACCGGCATAAACTCGGCCGGTTTCAGCCACTCGCCGGCCTCGTTACACAAACGCAGTAAAATCTCATGAAAGTGGTCACCGCGGGCCCCCTCCACACGCTGCGCCAGCAGCTGAAAACGATCGTGCGTGAACGCCGCCTGCACCTCTTCCAACAGCCGGCGTTTGTTTTCGGCATCGTGCCGCAGAGGCGGCGAATGGCGCAGGTGCAGCCCTTCAGCCCGGCCGCTTTGCAGCGACATTTCCGCCACCTGGCTTAGCTCTCCCAACAGCGCATAGAGTCCGCTAACCGGATGCCGCACGCTGCAGTAGCTGATGCCGATGCGCGGATGCAGCGGCAGGCTCTCCCAGCTCAGGCGATACAGGCGCAGCCGCGACTCAATTTGCTCTATGCGCGTTTGCATGCCTTCATGATTCAGACGAATCACCAGATCAAAGCCCGGCAGCTGACAGACGGCCTCCTCCGGCTGTAAATCGGGCTTCAGCCAGGCCGCCAGGCCGCGCTTGTAAGCAATGCGCAACTGCAGGCCGTACGTGCGGCCCAGCTGATCCAGCTCGGGAATACGTAAAAAGCACAGCACCGACACCGGCTGACGCTGGAGATCCTCGATTAATGCGCGCAGATTAGGCAAGCCGATAATCGGATCGGTCAGGGCGGCGCGGCGGGCAAAAGCGTGCAGCTGGCGCTGGTGGGTACAGACCGCCGCCATAATAAACAGGGTAATGGTCAGCACCAGCATATTGGCGGAGACCACCGCCATGTGCTCCGGCAACACCGGGTTCACCAGGATATTATCGCGATACTGGTAGAGTGCCTGCAGCAGCAGCGACCAGCTCAGTAGCGTGAACAGATAGCCAAAGCGCATCGCCGCCCACAGCATCAGCGGCAGCAGCAGCGTCAGGGTGTAATCGGTCAGCAGCAGATTTTCCGTCAGGGATCGGCCTTCAATCATGAAGCCCATCAGTGCGCAGATCAGCAGCAGCCAGACGCCAAATTCGCGCAGGCTGACTCGCGGACAGAACTGCCGCCGCAGCTGGTGGGCCAGCACCAACAGGTAGCGCGGAGTTTTAGCAATGCGGATCAGCGAATAGTAGAGCGGCACCGCGCACAGCGCGGAGATCAGCGAGGCCTGATAATTGATCAGATTGCGCACCGACAGCGGCACGCTGCCAAACACCGACAGGCTGGCGGGAAACAGATTCACCGCAATCAGCAGCTGCATCAGCGCCAGCTGCAAGCAGGGGGACAGCACCGCCAGCCAGCACAGGCGCACCAGGTTATGGCGCAGGCTGCCGACGCTCACGCCCCAGCGCCGGCCCATCTGTGCCCGATAGCCCCACCAGCAGAGCAGCAGCCCGATTTGCAACGCCAGCACCATCGTACTGGCATACAACGGGCCGTAGATCGGGACGTAGCGCAGCAGCAGCGCCAGCACCATCCCGGGGATGGCCGCCCAGCTGAATACCAGCAGCAGCGAGATCATCATCGCGATAGGCAGATAAATCAGGTAGGCGTAACCGTCCGGCATCATCAGCCGGGTGGAGAGGTGCGCCGACAGCGGCATTAAAATCTGCGGCAACAGCAGAGGAAGCCCCCACCAGCGGGCATTGACGCGCGACCAGCAGCGGGAAAAAAAGGTATACATGTTCATGGCTCATCCAGGGCGCCCGCTGGGCGCCGACATCCGTCATCCCTGTCCGCGAAGGAAGGCACCCCCCGTCGCGCGCGGCGCACAGTGTAGCGTAAATTTCCAGTAGGCTGAAGACGCGCGTATCACGGATAGCGTTGGCCAAAGCGGATTGACGTGACGCGCCGGCTGTGCCTAAATGGCATCATTGCCCCCGCGGGCCTGAACTGGAAACCGTGCGTGAACCACGCGATGAAAATGAAACGACAGCAGAAAACCGGTCTGATGACGCGCATCGTATTGCTGATCAGTTTTCTGATTTTACTGGGCCGCCTGCTGTACGCCATTCCCGGCGCTATCGAGCATCGGCAGCAGAAACAACAGGCGCAATCGGCGCCGGCAACCAGCCTCTCGGTGCAGCCCGTTCGGGACAACCCCTGACTTGCTCCGGGCCTGGACGCCCTCTATGCTTAAACTTTTGGTTGTTTTCAGGGAAGTCTCATGTCTGTCGCCCACTCTTATGCCCAGCAGCTGGGCGAAATACGCAGCCGGATTATTTCACTCCTCATTGAGCATGATGCCCTCACCCGGGCGATTCTCGAACATCCGCAGGTTGAAACCCCCGACCAGCTGAGCCATCTCAGCCCGCTGGTCATTGAACTGCGGGGCTACATCAACGGCCTGCACGCGGCGGACATCGCCGATATTCTGGAAGCCCTGCCCAACGACGAGCGCCTCGCGCTGTGGCGACTGGTGGATAACGAACGCCGCGGCCGCACGCTGGTTGAAGCGTCCGAAACCGTCTGGGAAAGCCTGATCGCCGAAATGCGCGACCGCGACATTTTGCGTGCGCTGGCACCGCTGGACATTGATGATCAGGCGTGGCTGGCGAAGTACCTGCCGCGCGACCTCACCGGTCGCCTGCTGGCCTCGCTGGAGCCGGCTCTGCGCGCGCGGGTACTGAACGTGATGGAGTTCGATCGCGACAGCGTCGGGCGCATTATGGACTTTAATATCCTGACCGTGCGCGAGGGGGTGACGCTGGAAGCGGTACAGCGCTTTCTGCGCCGCCGCAAAACCATCCCCGACGGCACCGATAAACTGTTTATCACCTCACGGCAGAATCAGCTGCTCGGTGAGCTGGCTCTGACCGATATCCTGCTGAATCAGCCGGAGACGCCGGTGGTCAAGGTGATGAACGCCCTGCCTACCACCTTTCTGATCACCGATAAAGCCGAAGAGGCCGCCGGCGCGTTTGAGCGTTACAACCTGATCTCCGCCGCGGTGATTGACGAGCAGGGCAAGCTGATTGGCCGCGTCACCATTGAAGATGTCGTAGACCTGGTCAATGAAGAGAGCGACAGTAACATCCGTAAAATGGGCGGGTTAAGCCCGGAAGAGGATGTGTTTGCGCCGGTGCAGAAGGCGGTGCGCCGCCGCTGGACCTGGCTGGCGATCAATCTCTGCACCGCCTTTGTCGCCTCGCGAGTGATTGGCCTGTTTGAAGACACCATTTCGCAGCTGGTCGCGCTGGCCACGCTGATGCCGATCGTTGCCGGTATCGGCGGCAACACCGGTAACCAGACCATCACCATGATTGTGCGTGCGCTGGCCCTGCACCAGGTTGAACCGGGCAACTTCTCTTTCCTGATCCTGCGTGAGCTCGGCGTAGCGCTGATTAACGGCGTGTTCTGGGGCGGCATCATGGGGCTGATCACCTGGCTGATGTACGACAATCCGGCGCTGGGCGGGGTGATGATGCTGGCAATGGTGCTCAACTTACTGCTGGCGGCGCTGATGGGCGTGCTAATCCCACTGATCATGACCAAACTCAAGCGCGATCCGGCGGTCGGCTCCAGCGTGCTGATCACCGCGCTCACCGATACCGGCGGTTTTTTTATCTTCCTTGGCCTCGCCACGCTGTTCCTGCTCCCCTGAACGCCGGCTATCCGGCCCCTGTCCGCGCGCCGTCGACGGACAGGGGCTGATTTGTTACTTTTTGATAACCAATGTTCTTATATGTGATTACTCTCGCAGAAAAAAGCCCTCCCACCGCCTAATCTAACAAAAAATAACAAAAGACGATCGGCCTCCTTGCCGCTGCGGTGCAGTATCGCGACGGAAGACGGGCTGGCAACCTCCCCTACACCGAGAGAAGGATTTCCCATGAGCACTCCGCTTGCACTGCCCTCCGCCCGGACGACCCCCGACGCCGTCGAGGAACAGGCGTGGAAAAAAGCCGTCTGGCGTATCTTACCGATTCTGATGATAAGCTACGTGATGGCCTATCTGGATCGCATCAATGTCGGCGTGGCCAAGCTACAAATGTCCAGCGATCTCGCCTTTTCAGAAACCGTCTACGGGCTGGGCGCCGGGATCTTTTTTATTGGCTTCTTTTTCTTTCAGATTCCCAGCAATATGGCGCTGCATCGCTTCGGCGCCCGCCGCCTGCTCGGCATCCTGCTGATCTCCTGGGCATTCATTGCTCCGCTCACGGCCTTCGTCACGACCGCCGGGCAGTTCTACGCGGTACGCTTTCTGCTCGGTCTGGCTGAATCGGGCTTCTATCCCGGGGTGATCCTCTACCTGTCCGGCTGGTTCCCGACCTGGCGGCGCGGCAAAATGTTTGCCCTGTTTGCCACCGCTGTCCCGCTGTCCGGCGTGCTGGGCGGGCCGTTCTCCGGCTGGATCATGGAGTATTTTCACCAGCACGGCGGGCTTGCCGGCTGGAAATGGTTATTCATTATTCAGGGCACGCCGTCGCTGCTGGTCGGGCTGCTGGTACTGTGGCTGCTCACCGACCGCATTGAGCAGGCCCACTGGCTGAGCGCCGAAGAGCAGGCGCTGCTCACCGCGCGCCTGCGCGAAGATAACGCCCGGCAGCCGGCCATCGCCAGCGCCGCCTGGCAGTCGGTGTTCCGCAGTGGCAAAGTGTGGCTACTGACCTTTATCTACTTCTGCCTGATTGCCGGCTTTTATACCGTCAGCTTCTGGCTACCGACGCTGGTTAGCAACGCCGGCGTGGACGACGTCTTTACCGTCGGCCTGCTTACCGCCATCCCCTATGCCGCCGCAATCGTGACCATGCTGCTGGCTTCACGCAGCGCCGACCGGCATCGCGAACGGCGCTGGCACCTGGCGGCGATCGCCGTACTCGGTGGCGTTGGCATGATCATTTCCGCACTGTTCAGCGACAATCTGTGGATCGCGATGGGCGGTCTGACGCTGGGCGCCGCCGGCGCGCTGAGCACCCTGCCGCTGTTCTGGAGCCTGCCAACGGCGTTTCTCGGCGGTGCGACTGCGGCAGTAGGCATCGCGCTGATCAACTCGTTTGGCAACCTGGCCGGCTTTCTGGCGCCGTGGATGATGGGCCTGCTGGCCGACCTCACCCACTCTACGCTCACCGGAATGCTGCTGATCTCCGCCACGCTGTTTGTCGGTGCGGCCGCCATCTTTTTTATTCCAGGCCGCCTGGTCAATCGTTAATCTGTTTGAGAGGATAAACATGAACGTTGTCGTTACCGGCGCCGCCGGATTTTTAGGGAAGAAACTGGTTAGTGCGCTGTTAAAAAAAGGCGCGCTGCGCGATGCTCAAGGAACGCTGCAGCCTGTCACGCGCGTGGTGGCCTGCGATATCGTTCCGCTCAGCGGCATTGACGATCCTCGCCTGGTCGTCACCTGCGGGGATTTAAGCGATGCGGCGCAGCTGCCCGGCCTGCTTGGCGATCGACCAATCGACTCGCTGTTCCACCTCGCCGCGGTGGTCTCCGGCCAGGCCGAACAGCAGTTCGAACTCGGGATGAAAATCAATGTGGATCTGCCACGGCAGCTGATGGAGCACCTGCGCCATCAGCCGCGCCGCGCCCGCCTGATCACCACCAGTTCGGTAGCGGTATTCGGCGGCGCGCTGCCGGAAAAGGTGCCGGACTCCCAGGTGTGGATGCCGCAAAGTTCGTACGGCACGCAAAAAGCCATCACCGATTTGCTGCTGGGCGATTACAGCCGGAAGGGCTTTCTTGACGGACGCAGCCTGCGGATGCCGACCATCGTGGTACGCCCCGGCAAGCCAAACGCTGCCGCCTCGAGCTTTGCCAGCGGCATCCTGCGCGAGCCACTCAACGGCGAGGAGGCCGTGTGCCCGGTGGACGTGACCACTCGCCTGTGGCTGCTGTCGCCCAATATGGCGGTGGCGGCGCTGATCCACGCCCACGAGATAAGCGAAGATTCCCTCACCCAGGGCCGCGTCATCAATATGGCCGGCCTCTGCGTCACGGTTGAAACGATGCTGGCCGCGCTGCGACGCATTGCCGGAGACCCGGTTGCCGATCGCGTTCGCCACCAGCCGGACCCGGCCGTTCGCCGCATCGTCAACTCCTGGCCGGGTGATTTTCACGCCGCTTATGCCCACGCGCTGGGTTTCCAGGCCAACCGCAGTATCGATGAAATGATTCACGAATTTATTCAGGAAACGGCATAGCCCGGGCACCGTTTTTTATGGGCCACAGGGCCAGGATAGGTTATAACAGGCCCTGTTTACGCTTTTGGTGGATCATCATGAACAAAAACGCCCTCGCGCCTGCCGCTATATTTATTGCCGCCATGGCCTTCCTCGCCTGGTTTATCCTGAGCGGCGCCGCCGTTCCCGGCGCCTAGCACCGACGCGGCGGGCGGGGATACGCCCGATCCCGCCGCTATTCTTCCCCGGCGGGGTCACTCTGCAGGTTTGCCCGCCCCAGCCCGCCAATAAACGGCAGTCGCAGCTGCGGCGGTGACAGACCGACGCCGAAGCTGAGTCCCAACACGTTGACCTCCACTCCCTCCTGCGCTCCCAGCGTGACCCCCGCTACGCCCAGCAGCGACAGCTGCACGCCGCGTCCGGAGGGTGGCAGACCGATCGGATCGGTCAACTCACGATAATCTTTTCCCAGCGCATTCGCCGGCATATTCAGCTGCAAATCCGGTACCTCGCGGCCAATGTGCGCCAGAAAGGTATTGCTGTTCGGTCCGGGCCACGCGCGATAGGTGTCCCGCCACGGGTAGTCGGCGATGGCCGCCTCAATCTGCGGGATCATCACCTGCGCCTTTGGCCCCCAGTGCTGCTGCAGCAAACGCGGCGTTTCGCCGTACCAGTAGCCGTCCGGTGGGTTAGCGTTACGGCGCACCTTGTCACCCGCACCCCAGCCGATAACTTCATAGCGCTGAAACTGGCGATCGCCGGCGCGTTTGAAAATGATCCACGGATGCACTGCCACCGCGCCGCGCCAGCCCCAGGTCGGTGCGGCATAGACCTGAACGATCGCCGTATTCACCCAGCGCGAGGGATCCGGCGCGACGCCGGCCGAATCGCGGCGTGCAGACCACCAGTGCTGCCCGGCATCGGGGTGGCGCACGGCCTGGGTGCAACCGATCGCCAGTGAAAACAGCATAATGGCCACGCCTGCCGGCCCGTTCCCTTTTTTCATGTTCCCCCTCCCCGCTGCGGCGCGGCGCGTGAAATTTACAGTATATACGCCAGCGGACGACGGCCAGCCTGGCACCGCGTGACGCGCCCCGATTGCCGCCGGCTCGCTGCCGTTGTGTGCACTTGTGCGGGAAAAATCTGACGATTTCTGAGCATTCGCCTGCGCTGGCCACGCCGTCGCAAAACGTACCTCCACGACTAAGACAATTCTTACAACGTCGCGAGATAATTCATAAATAATATTTCATTATAAAAACTTTAAATGCGTATAAGCAGCAATTTAATTTCTATTCTTTTAGGGTGTTTTATATTTTGATAGCATCCACACCTGTTCAATTACGCTATTTTCACATTTAATTACTGTGGTAATGCTATCGCGCCAGTTGAACATTAAGGACAACGCCTGACATGGATCGATATACCGATTTATCGTGAGGTGGGCATTCTTCATTTCTCAGGATATGAGTATAAACAGGACGCATTATGAAAAAGATTAACGTTGTTATAGCCATGGTTTTTAGTGCCGCCATGGGTTCAGCCTCTGTATTTGCTGCGGATACCACCAGTGGTCAAATTAAGTTTGAAGGCGAACTGGTGAATACCGCTTGCGGCCTCTCCGCTAACTCCAGCCCGGTCAGCGTCAATTTTTACCAGGTACCGGTTTCCGCTCTGAAAAATGGCGCGCGCGCGGCCAGCGTTCAGAAAAATATTGAGCTGCAATATTGCGATACTACCGTCGCGCAGAGCGCCGTGGTGACCTATAACCCCACCAGCCAGAACAGCGTCGATAATTCGCTGGCCGCCTTCACTTCCGGCACCGCTTCCGGCGCCGGGATTGGCCTGCTGGATAGCGCCAACCAGGAAGTGCAGTGGGGCCAGGCCACCGCGGCAGTCCGGCTGAAAGATGGTACCAACGCCATTCCTTTCGTCGCCTTCCTGCGCGCGGAAAAGACCACCACCAGCAGTGAGGGTAGCGATCCGGTCGTGTCGTACAGCAACGTGACCGCCGGTTCGTTCCAGTCCACCATTAACTTTGAAATTGCCTACCAGTAATTTCGTCTGATTAACGCGTGCGGGCACGCGCCCGCACCGTTGTATTCCGTCACCGCCACAGGGAGAGTGGAGATGCACATCAGCAATACCGGCGTTTTACTCGCGTATTTCTCTGCGCTTCCCGCGGCAGTCTGCGCGACGCCACCGGCCACGCCGGGGCATATGCAGATCAGCGGCGAACTGCTGGCCGGAACCTGTGAGTCAGCCAGCGCATCCCACGATACGCTGATCGATTTTGGTGTGATCCCCGCGCGACTGATTAACGCCAGCCCCGCCGGCTATCCAACTCGTGAGATCTCCCTGCGCCTGAACGCCTGCCCGGCCCTGGCTCACGGCAGCGGCCTCCGTCCCTATTCATATGCCACGCTGACCCTGTCGGGGGAGCACGCGCAGGGCGATCCGAGCGCGCTGGCCGTGAGCGGGGATGTCGACGGTATTGCGTTACGCTTTCGCGACGCGCAAGGCCATATTTTACGGTTAGGGGAACCATCTGAAAATACCGTGCTTTATTATCAGCACGACGTAATGACAGTATTCGCATCCGTTATTCGCATTAAGCCAACGATACGCTCGGGAAATTTTAATGCACTGGTAAGATACTCATTAAATTATAACTAATTAATTAATTTATTCAGACTATTCAACATTTACGTCAGGGCTGGTTATTATGTCAGTAGCGTTCAGAGTAAAAACAACCGCGTTTGTTTTTCAGACACTCAGCGTCTGCTCTGTGACGCCGGTCTGCGCCGATCAGCGGGTAGAATTTAATACTGATGTTCTCGATGCGGCCGACCGCAGCCATATTGATTTGTCGCGTTTCTCCACCGACAACTATATTTCTCCGGGTGATTACCTGTTGGATATTCGCGTTAATGGTCAGTCACTGGGGCAGGAAAAAGTCCGCTATGTCAACACCGCGCCGGATCGCAGTGCCGAACCCTGCATCAGCGACGATCTGCTGGATAAGCTGGCGCTGAAAGATGAAACCCGGCAGCGGCTGACCCGACGCGAAGCACAGTGCACCCTCCTTTCCAGCCTGCCGGGTGCGCAACTCCGCACGCAGGCGGGGATGCTGGATATCACCGTGCCGCAGGCGTGGATGAAATATAACGATCCCGACTGGACTCCGCCGGAGCGCTGGGATAACGGCGTGGCCGGACTGATCTTCGACTACAACCTGAACGGTCAGCTGACGCGGCAGTTCGATCGTCAGCCGGATACCCGCTCCCTGTCGGGCTACGGCCAGGCAGGCGTCAATCTGGGCGCCTGGCGCCTGCGCGGTGAGTATCAGACCAGCTACTACAGTCAGCCGCGCCGTTTCCAGTACGACTGGAACCAGTTTTACGCCTTTCGACCGCTGCCGCAGATGGCCGCAACCCTGACTCTGGGCGAGATGTATCTGAATTCGCAGCTGTTTAGCAGCGTACGTTTTACCGGCGCCAACCTCGCCAGCGACGAACGCATGCTGCCGCCGGCGCTGCAGGGCTACGCGCCGGAAATACACGGGATCGCCAACGGTAACGCCAAAGTGATTGTCAGCCAGAGCGGACGAGTTATTTACGAGACCACCGTCCCGGCCGGCCCGTTTAATATTCAGGATTTGCGCAGCTCAGTGCGCGGCACCCTCGACGTCCGCGTAGAGGAGCAGGATGGGTCAGTCAAGACCTTCCAGGTGAATACCGCCGACATTCCCTACCTCACGCGCCCGGGCTATGTTCGCTACAACCTTGCGGCCGGTTCGCCCTCAACGACGCGTCACCGGGTGCAGGGGCCCGCCTTTGCCTCCGGTGACTTTTCTTGGGGGGTGAGCAATGCCTGGTCGCTTTACGGTGGCCTGCAAAGCGCCGGCGAAGACTACACCGCGACCTCGCTGGGGATAGGCCGCGATCTGAATCGCTTTGGCGCGCTGTCGTTGGACGCCACCGAATCATTCAGCCGCCAGCGTAACGGACAGCGCCTGCAGGGGGCCTCGTGGAAGCTGAGCTATGCGAAAACGTTCGACGAATACCACAGTGCAATCACCTTTGCCGGCTATCGCTTCTCGCAAAAAGATTTTCGCACTCTGGCGCAGCACCTGGACGATCGCGACCGGTCACTGACGACCCGCGGACGCGAAAAAGAGATGTACACCGTGACCGCCAACAAAACGTTTTGGGCGGAGCGGGCAGACCGCGCCACCACGCTGTTTCTCTCCTGGACGCACCAAAATTACTGGGATCGTCAACAGCGCGACCGCTATGGCGTTGCGGTGGGACGCAGCTTCAGCCTCGGTGATACCCGCGGCATCAGCGCCAACCTGTCGGCCTGGCGCGCCGACTATCGCGGTCGCCAGGATGACAGCCTGGCCCTGTCGCTATCGATTCCGCTGGGCGACAGCAAATGGGCCGGCCTGGACGTACAAACTGACGGTGGACGCACCAGCCCAATGGCTTCCTGGACCGATAACAGCGATGCCAATAATCTGTGGCGCCTGCGCGCCGGTGCCAGCCAGCAGGGACGCGGCAGCGTCGATGGCTACTATCAGCGCCGCGCCGCTCTGGCGGAGATGACCGGCAGCGCCAGCTATCAGCAGGACCGCTTTATCGCGCTGGGCGGCTCACTGAGGGGGGGCTTTACCGCCACCCGCTACGGTGCCGCGCTGCACAACGGCGGCGGCACGCTGAATACCGCTCGCATCATGGTCGACACCAACGGCATTGCCGATGTACCGCTAAACGACAAACGTTCACGCACCAACCGCTTCGGCATCGCCGTCGTACCGGACATCGTGAGCTACAACCGGTTTGACACCCGCGTCGATGTGGATGCCATGGCGGACAACATCGAGCCGGCAAAAGCCATCAGTACCACCACGCTGACCGAAGGAGCAATTGGTTACCAGACCTTTGGCATGGCAAAAGGGCTGCGAATGATGGCCACCCTGCAGCTGGCCGACGGGAGCGCGCCGCCGTTTGGCGCCGAACTGTTCAACCGCGATGGCATCAGCGTGGCGATGGTGCTGGACGATGGTCTGGCGTGGCTGGCCGGGGTCAATCCCCAGGAAACCCTGAGCGTGAACTGGGGAGGCAAAACGCAGTGTCACGTCACACTGCCGGCCACCATTGACGATCGTTCGGTCGGTACCCGGCTTCGTTGCCAGTAACCCCTCATAGATGAACGGATGAAAAGATGAAAAAAATGCACGCTACCCCTCTTGCCGCAGGCGCACTGATCCTCGCTCTCGGCGTTACGCTCCCGCAGGCGCAGGCAGGGATCTCGCTCGACAGAACCCGGGTGATCCTGACCGAAAATGAGAGCTCCGCCAGCGTCAATCTGGTCAACACCAGTCCGACCATCCCCTTTCTGGCGCAGTCCTGGGTGGAAGATGAGCACGGCAAAAAAATCACCACGCCACTGATGGTTCTGCCGCCGCTGCAGCGGATCAACGGCGGGGAAAAAGGGGTGGCGCGCATCACTAAAACCGCCGGGATCGCCGCGCTGCCGCAGGATCGTGAAAGCCTGTTCTACCTGAACGTGCGTGAAATTCCGCCCAAACCGGATCGGCCCAACACCCTGCAGCTGGCGATGCAGTCGCGCATCAAGCTGTTCTATCGTCCGGCGGCGGCGATCCCGAAAAGCAAAAGCGAAGTCTGGCAGGACCAGGTGGTGTTCGTGCAAAACGGCGATCAGCTGACCGCGCAAAACCCCACGCCGTGGTATATCACGATTCTGGGACTGTCACGCCTCAACGGCGACAAGCTGACGCGCTTCCCCGGTATCATGATCGCCCCCAAATCCAGCCAGTCTTTCGCCGTGACCGACAGCCACCTGCGCGAATTTTCCATGATGTACATCAACGATTACGGCGGGCATCCGCAACTGAACTACCGCTGCGAGGGCAACACCTGTAAAGCCCTGCCCACCGCCCAACAGCCCAACTGAATAACGGAGTAAGGACGCTGACGATGCGACACGCTTATTCTCTGCCCGGACTGCTGGCGCTCGGCCTGACGCTCCCCGCGTTTCCTGCCGACGATCGCGCGGTGGTGCAGGGCGGCGCCCTGCTGCCGACGACGCCCGCCGACGCCCTTGCGCTTTTTCCGGAAAGCGTAACTCCATTATCGGCCGCGTCATCCACGGCGCTGACCGCCGGCCGCTCCTCACCGCCGCGCTTCCGCCGCGCGCCGCTTCCGGTCCGGTTCCACCTGAAAGATTGTCTGAAAGAGGCATCGCGACTGTTCATTCGCCGGGTGCGCTGCGCGTTCAGCAGCCGTGGACAGGAAAATCTGCCCGCACGGCAGCCCGTTACTCCGGAGTCTCTGTAATGAAGATCTGCATTCGACGTTCCATGCTGCTGGCATCCCTGCTGCTGTCCGGTGCCGCATTCGCTCAGCCACACGGCGTGCTGGAGCCAATAGCCGGTACCTTTGACTACAATATCGATTTAAACAACACCGACATTACCAATAATACCGCCGGTGCCACCATTAGCCGGGCCTACGATCTCAGCGGGACCTATACCGCGCAGGTCTGGTGCAATACCAATATCACCAATGCGCCGATTTACTTTTCGTCGACGGCGACATTAATGCCGGACAGTCAGCGGGCCGGCTATCTGAAACTGAATGATTACCTGTCGGTGAAAATTGAAATTTGGGTTAGTGGCGCGGTGCAGGCCTATTTCCCTGTGCCGTTTAACGACATTTCCAATCGGCTGAATAACCGCTGTATTGCCCCATCGTCGCGCATCACTCCCGATTTGGGTTCCGGCTCGCGCGGGCGGGTCACGTTCATGGTGACCAAGCCAATCATTAACGGCATTCGCCTGGAAGGTACCGAAATTGCCAAGCTGTACGGCAGCCTGGTACCCGGCAATCGCGGCAGCGTGGCGCTGTCGCGTACTAATATTAATTCCGCCATCATCACCGTGCCGGATAAATGCATCATCAACCAGGGAACGCCGATCACCGTTGATTTTGGCAATATTCCAGGCAGCGGAAGTAAACTTAACGGCGTTAATTTTAGTAAGAATATTCCCATTCACGTCAAGTGCCAGGGTGGCAGTTTTGCCAGCGGTGCGCTGAACATCAAACTGGGGATCCAGCAGGCATCACCTGCGTTTGAAGATGGCCGCTATCTGAGCGTCAGCGGCGTGCCCGCGCGGCCGGAGCTGGGCATTGCCCTTAAAGACAGCAGCGGGCAGCCAGTGATCCCCAACCAGTTTTATCGGGTTCCCGGCTTCACCCAAAACGAAGGTAACTGGAATCTGGTGGCGGCGCCGATTGCCAAAAGCGCCAGCTCGGTGATTCAGGAAGGCGCGTTCAGCGCGTCGGCCGCCGTCGTTGCAGAGTTTCAATAAGGAGCGGGTATGAGACATTATCTCGCCGCCGCCGCGCTGGTGCTGCCCCTGACCGCCCCCTCGCCGGCGCAGGCCTATGGCGAACTGATTGGTGGCCAGATGGATTTCAAAGGGGTGGTGGTCGCCTATCCCTGCTCGATTGCACCGGAGTCCGGGAACCTCCCGGTCAATTTCGGCAAGCTGTCTACTCGCGATCTTTATCATGACGGCAAAAGCCCGCCGGTGACCTTTACGCTGCGGCTGCTGGACTGCAACCCGCAGCTGGCCAGCGCGGTCACGGTGACGTTCAGCGGCAGTGAAAATCCGCATCTGCCGGACCATCTGGCGATCAAAGCCGCCGCGCCGGACGGGGCCAGCGGCATCGGCATCGGTCTGCAGGAGCGCAACGGCACGCCCATTCGGCTGGGGATCGCCACTCTGCCGGTCACGGTGGATCGCGGCGTCACCCAGTTAACGTTCCAGGCCTTTGTGGCGGCGGAGCCGGAGGCGTTGAGCAAAGCTACGCTGACCACGGGGCCGTTCACCGCCACCGCCAACTACATCCTGAACTACCAGTGACGGCCACGGAAAAGGATTTCAGCTATGACGCACGCCTGCTGCCTGTTTGACAGCGATCCCTGTTTCTCGCTGGGGCTGGAAACGCTGATTCGCGCCCAGTTTCCCGATCAATCCGACCTGCGTTTCTATCTGCCAGCGCGCGCGCCGCAGCTGCTGGCGCGGCTCGGAAAAAGCGGCGGCAGATCGCAGCGACTGTGGGTATTTTGCGATCTGGATGCGCTGCCGCCGCCCCGTTTTCAGGCGCTCAGCCAGCTCAAAAACCTGCTGCGGGAGCGCAATAAAAAGTTGGTCATGGTACTCAGCCAGCACCATCTGCCGTTCTTTTTCACGCTGTTCACCTTTTTACCCGAGGCACACTGGCTGTTAAAGCACGAAGGAATGGCTAACGTGCGCCCTTTTCTTAACGGCCTGCTGGAGGAGCGGGCCGGCGAACGGCGCTTCTGCCCGTCGCTGGTGGACTATACCCGCACGCGACTGCGCAGCGGTCAGCCCTATCACGTGCTAAGCAAAGAGGAGTGGTGGCTGGTGGAGAAATTACTGACTGGCACCACGCTGTCGCAACTTGCGCGCGAGACCGGGATAGACGTTCGTCGCCTCAGTTATATCAAGCGTCGCCTGATGCTGAAAATGAAGTTAAAAAATAACGTGGAATTTTTTTCTGAATTTAAATGGATCGGCGACAAGTAATTACTTTACCGGTGTCTGACATTCGGTATATCACTCTGCACTTGACGGCAGAAAACTCACTACGATGAAAGGAAAAAGTAATGAAGAAAATGAATATAGCTGAAGCAGCACGCGTAATTGGCGGTACCTGCTATACCTGCAAAACACATTTTGATTTGGTGAGCGATGGGACCAGTAAGACCTGTAAAGAAATCACCACCTGCACCGACAAACACGGCAAAGTGGTCTCCAGCACGTCCAAAAATGTGGCGTCCAGCAACTGTGGCGTCGTGAATTAATCTGTCCGCCGCACCGACCCGGGGGCATCCCCGGGTATTTTAGGGTTGTGCAACTGAGAACGTGCTGATGCTAAAAAATACGCGCTTTATCTTATTCAGTTATTCGCTGGTGCTGATTATCGTCTCATCGCTGGCCACGATATTATGCTATCACTTGTTTGTATTTAATACCTTCTCCGACGCCAACTCGCCGAGCGCCACGTTTCGCGAACTTAACGACGCGGAGGTAAAAAACAGCCCGATATCAGAAGACAACACCATTATCGAAGTGCTGTCTCTGGGCTGCCACTACTGCGCCGTCAATGCCGACAAGCTGCAGGACTTTGCCCGGACGCTGCCGGCGAACGCCCGCTTTCAGGTGATTCATCTGACGCAGGACGGTCGCGGACTGTCCGCCTGGGCGCCGCTGTTTGCCACGCTTGAGGTGATGGGCATAGAAGAACGCTTTCGCGATAGCGCCTGGCACGCGATCATTACCCGCAGCAGCGATCTTAACGACCCGCAGACGCTGCAGCGCTGGCTCGCCGACCATCACATCGACGAGGCGGCCTTCCAACAAGCCCGCCACAGCGATGCCGTGCGGGCGCGCCTGCAGTATATGGCTGACGTAACGCGTTTTTACCGTATTGACGCCACGCCGATGTTCATCATTAACAAGCGTTATGTGGTGGCGCAGGACAGCGACTTCGCCGCCTTTGCCGCACGGATGCGCCAGCTACTGGCTGGGGAGCCGCGCTCGTGACGCTGCGGCTGGCGATCCTGTGGGGCGTATTCTGCTGCCGTAACGCCGCGGCGGCGCTGGGCACGACGCGCCGCCACCTCCAGCGCGCCGTAGGCCAGCGACTGGCCAGGGGGCTACGTTTTTGCCCGCTGCCGCTGCTGCTGGCTATCGCCCGCGCGGGCTGCGCGCTGCGTCTGTTCGGCCGCGGCTGGCGCGCACAGCGCGCGGTAGCAACCGAAAACATCCGCAGCCTGACCGGACAGCCGCCGGCCCTGCCGGCCGACTGGATTGCGCTGCGCCGTCGCCTGCTGGAACAGGCAGCCACCTGGGGACAGCATCCCGCGCTGCGGCAGCAGATTCAGCGCTGCGCCGCCGAGCTGGATCGCGTGGTTGCGCCGCTGCACCGCGCGCGGCAGCCGGTGATCCTCGCACCGCTGCACACGGTATCCGACGTCCTTGCCGCCATGGTCGGCGCAAGCGTTACGCCGGGCAAGGCCAGCGTCGTGGTCTCCGCCAGCGCAGAGCACTATCCCGCTGATGTGCGGGCGCTGGGTGGCGTCCAGCTGGCCTACTGCTCTATTCATCAGCAGAGCGACAGCCTGGCGCTGCGCCTCGCCGCGCTGGTGGGCGACGTCACAGCGGGCGAACAAAACCTGATAATTTTTCCCGACATCACGCCGGATTACACCCTGCAGGCCGAGGGCGCGCTGGCGGCCCGCCTGCCCTGCCGTCTGTTTGGCCGTGCGGCGCACCTGCATCAGGGGGCGGTGCGCCTCGCCGGCATGATGTCGGCGCGGGTCGTGGTGTATCACCTCTGGTATGAGGGCGGGCTGCATATCCGCATTCACGATCCGCTGGCGGCGGACCAGGTGGCTGACACCCTGCCAACGCTGATCGAACAGACGCTGCGCGCTCGTCCGCATGAATGGCTGCTGTGGCACAGCCACTCCCTCTTTTTTATACATCACTGAACACTATGCACAAGAAGCCAATACCCGACGTTATTTTTCAGGAAGAGACCCACGAGTGCGGATTAGCCTGCGTGGCGATGCTTGCCGACACCCAGGGACAGCCGGTGGCGCTGGAGACGCTGCGTCAGTGGTTTCCCGCGTCCGATCACGGCACCTCACTGGAAACGCTGATGATCATCACCGCGCGGCTGGGGATCGCTACCTCACCGGTACATTTTGACCATCGCGAGCTCGGCGATTTGCCGCTGCCCGCCATTTTGCACTATGGCGCCAACCATTTTGTGCTGTTGGCCTACCGCCAGGGGCAACAGGTCTGCGTCATCAATCCGGCTATTGGTGAACAGTGGCTTCCCCTGACGGCGCTGAAGCGGGAGATCAGCGGTTACGCGCTGATTCTGGACGCCGGGCAGACGCTGGCGGCAGATCCGTCCCTGCCGGTATCAGCCAACACCGATCGTCCCCCTCGCCCCCTGAGCCTGCGAGAAACGGCGGCGGTACCCGGCATTTATCGCCTGATGCTGCTGGCATTCGTCGTCTCACTGACGCTGTTTTTAATGCCGATCATGGTGAGCAACGCCATCAATCAGGCGTTTTCCAGCCGCACGGACGGTGCCTTTCCCTGGGGCGGCTTTATCGTCGCGTTTCTGGTTGCCACGCTGCTGGCGATTGGCGTCAGGATCGTCAGCGAGCGCTATATCAAAGCCTTTGTGCTGGTCCACAGCGGCACAGGATTTTCCCGCCTGCTGGCGAACCCACTGCGCTTCTTCGAAAAACGCGCCCCCGGCGAGATTTTCAGCCGCTTCACCGCCTGGCAGGGCGGCATGTTGCAGAAAATTGAGCTGGATAATGCCCTGCGCATCGACTGGGTCATCGCGGCGATTGCGCTGGGGGTGATGTGTTGGATCGCCCCGCTGCTGGCGGCTGTCTCGGCGGTGGGCGTCACCGTAATGGGGCTGATCAGCATCTGGGCGGTGATCCGCGATCGCTGGTACACCCAGCAGCTACAGCTGAAAAGCGCGGCGCTGAATGACTTTTTTATGGAGACCCTGCAGGGGATCCTGACGGTGAAAACCGCCGGACTGGCACCGCTGCGTCAGCGCCAGTTCGCTGACTACAGCCGTCAGCTGTTTGCCTGTCTGCAGCGCCAGAAAATCTATCAACAGGTAAAAGAGGGGCTCTACCAGCTTACCGGCAACCTCGAAATGGTGGTTTTTATGCTGATGGTGCTGCCGATGGTTCACGCCGGGCGCATCTCTCTCGGCGACTTTTTCGCCTACAGCTTCCTGCGGCAAATCTTCACCTCTTACGTGACGCACCTGTTTTATTCGGTGATCCAGAAATCGCAGCTGCACGTAATTGACACGCGCGCTCGCAGCCTGTTTATGCCGGTCAGCGCCTCAGCTGTAGCGACACCGCCGCCGCCGGTCACGCCCTCAGCGGATCTGCGCTTTGAGCAGCTGACGTTTGGCTACGATCCGCAGCAGCCGATCCTCCGCGCACTGTCTCTGTCGCTGGTGGCCGGCGAGCACCTCGCCATTATCGGTGAGTCCGGGGCCGGAAAAAGCACCCTGCTGCGGCTGATAGCCGGTCTGTTTTCACCGCAGTCCGGAGCCTGTTATGCCGGCGAAACGACGCTGACGCCGGCGCAGCTGACCCAACGCGTCTGGCTGCAAAGTCAGGAGGACATTCTGTTCCACGGCTCGGTTCGCGACAATATCACGCTGTTTGCTACCGGGCATAGCGAGCGCGATCGCCGGCGACTGCTGGCTCTGCTGGCCTCGCTGGATCTTGACGACGCCATCCGCGCGCTGCCGGGTGAGCTGGATGCCCTGATCCGCGAAAGCCACGCCGCCCTGTCGCTCGGCCAGCGCCAGCGGCTCCTGCTGGCCCGCGCGATGTACAGTACCCGCCCCATCCTCTTGCTGGATGAACCGACGGCCAACCTGGATGAAGAGACGGCGGCCAAGGTGATGACGGCGCTGCATACGCACTGTCGTCAGCAGGGAAAAACGCTGATTGTGGTTACCCACAGCGAGCAGGTGATGTCGGGCTTTAGCCGCGTCTGGCGGCTGGATAGCGGCGCGCTGACTCCCGCAGGAGCGGCATCATGAACCGCACACGGCGTCTGACTATTGCCGGTGGCGCGGTGGCGCTGGTCCTGCTGACAGTGGGACTCGCGCGACAGCTGCTGTCGCCGCTCCCCCCTGCCCACCCTTTGCAGGCGATCCCCCTCGATCGCGGTACCATTGAAAAAACCGTGATCGCCTCAGCGACGCTGAAACCGGCGATGCAAGTCGAGGTTGGCGCCCAGGTCAACGGCCAGCTGCGCAAGCTCTATGTGCGCCAGGGCGATCGGGTCCGCAAGGGGCAGCTGCTGGCGGAGATCGATCCCACCCTGCAGGAGTCTGAGCTGAACACGGCGCAGGCGCGGCTGGCCAGCGCCAGCGCGCAGAAGCGCGCCTCGCAGGCCACGCTGCAGCGCGACAGGCTGGCCTACCAGCGACAGCGCCAGATGATGCGCGACGGTGCCGGCGTACAGAGCGATCTCGAAGTAGCGCGGGCGCGCTACGCAGCGCAGCAGGCGCAAATGGCGGTTGACGATGCGCAGATTGTGCAGGCGCAGATGGCCGTCAAGACCGCACAGGCCAACCTGAGCTATACGCGCATTGTGGCGCCGATTGACGGAGAAGTGCTGGGGATCGTAACCCGGGAAGGCCAGACCATTGTTTCATCACAAAGCGCACCGACGATTCTGGTGCTGGCCAATCTCGAACAGATGCGGGTCGAAACGCGCATTTCCGAAGCTGATATTCAAAAAATTCACGCCGGTCAGCCGCTGGAGTTTTATGTGATAGCCAATCCCGAACGACGCTACCGCGCCACCATGGGCTATGTTCAGCCGGCCCCGCCAGAGGCGCTGACCGAGACAGGTAACCGCTGGGGCAGCGGCGGTCCGGCCAGTTCAGCCGCCGTCTATTACACCGGCAGCTTTGATGTCGCAAACCGCGATCGCCTTCTAAAAACGGCGATGACCGCGCAGGTTCTGATCCGCATTGCCCACGCCGATGGCGCCCTGCGCATTCCGCTCAACGCGCTCGGCGAGCCGCTGGGAGCGGATCGCTATGCGGTGATGGTGGCGGTTAACGGCCAGCCTCAGCGTCGCGTCCTGCAAACCGGACTGCGCGATCGGCAATATGCTGAGGTGATAAGCGGGCTACAGGAGGGGGATCGGGTTCTGGTCGCCTCCGCGCAGGGAGAGGAGTGAACGATGCAACCGATTATCTCGCTGCGTGACGTTTCGCGCGCCTGGACGATAGGCGGCCAGCATGTGACCGTGCTGCAGGACATCTCCCTCAGTATCGATCCCGGTGAAATGGTGGCCATTGTCGGCGCATCCGGCTCCGGCAAATCCACCCTGATGAACCTGATTGGCTGCCTGGATCGTCCGACCGGCGGCGAAGTGTGGCTGAACGCCATTCCTACGCACCGCGCCGATGCGCGCCAGCTGGCCGAACTGCGCAGCCGCTATCTGGGCTTTATTTTTCAGCGCTATCATCTGCTGCCCTGGCTGACCGCCAGCGAAAACATCGCCATGCCGGCACGCTACACCGCGATGCCGGCCAGCGAGCTGCAGGCGCGGCGCGCCTCGCTGGCGCAACAGCTGGGCATCGCCGACCATCTGCATCACCGGCCAGCTCAGCTGTCCGGCGGCCAGCAGCAGCGGGTCAGCGTCTGTCGGGCGCTGATTAACGGTGCGCCGCTGATCCTTGCCGATGAGCCAACCGGGGCGCTCGACAGCGCCAGCGGGGCCGCACTGATGCAAATTCTGCATCGCCTGCATGCGGCCGGCCACACGGTGGTGATGGTCACGCACGATCCCACCATCGCCCGCCAGGCGCAGCGAGTCGTCACTCTGCACGACGGGACTATCGTGAGCGATGTCCGTCAGACAGCACGCGACGCGCCAGTGCCGCTGACCGCCCGCGCGCCGGGCCGGGCGCCGCTGCCCGCCAGGCTGGGCAGCGCGATGCTCATGGCGCTTCGTGCCCTGCAGGGACACCGCCTGCGAGCCTTCCTGTCGATGCTGGGGATCATTATCGGGATCGCCTCGGTGGTCTCCTCGATGGCAATCGGAGAAGGCGCCCGTCGCGCGATCATGGCGGAAGTGGGCCAGCTGGGTAGCACCACGCTGACGATTCATCCGGGAACCGGCTGGGGTAATCAGCCGGCCTGGATGTCGCGTGCGCTGACGTTAGCGGACGTGGCCAGCCTGCAGACGCTGCCGTGGGTCAGCGGCGTGTCACCGCTGTTCAGCAGCACCGCACTGGCGGTGTACCGCGATCGTCACGCCGATCTGATGCTGCAAGGCGTCGCGCAGGATTATGCGACACTGCAGGGGCTGCACATCACGCACGGTCAGGCTTTTAGCTCGAGGGACGTACGGGACGGCGAGCCGGTAGTGATCCTCGATAACACCGCTCGCGCGACGCTGTTTCCCAACGAGGCCGATCCCAGCGGGCACATTGTGCAGATCGCCGGCGCCCCCTGGCGCGTGATAGGCGTAGCCTCGCGTCCCGGTCCGCAGGTCATTGGCGGCTTGATGGCCGGCTGGGTCCCCTGGACCTCCCTCCAGCAGCGACTGGCAGGCGATCGTCCGCTGGAGGGCATTGTGCTGCGTTTCTCACCGCCGCTGACGCCGGCCACCGCCGCGCAGCGCGTTGAACGTCACCTGCTGCGCACGCACGGACAGCGCGACTTTTTTACCCAAACCGACGACCAGCTGGCCGCCGCCTTGCAAAAAACCGCCGACTCCATGTCGCTGCTGATCACCGCCATTGCGGCGATCTCACTGCTGGTCGGCGGCGTGGGCGTGATGAATATCATGCTGGTGTCGGTGACCGAACGTACGCATGAGATAGGCATCCGACTCTCCGTCGGCGCCCGCCCGGCAGATATTCTGATCCAGTTTTTGATCGAGGCGGTCACCCTTTGCTGCCTGGGCGGCGCGGCCGGCGTGCTGGCGTCGTGGCTGGCAGGGCAGATCTTTGCGCTGTTTACGCCGGCCTTTCCGATGGTTTTCACCCTGCTACCTCTGTTACTGGCCTGCGGCGTATCCGCCACCATCGGCCTGATCTTTGGCTATTTTCCGGCGCGCAAAGCTTCCCGCCTGCCGCCGACGGAGGCGCTGGCACGCGAATGAAATCGGCTTTTCTGCTTATTCTCCTGCTGCTTTCCGGCTGCGGTTCGCTGACCCGCAGTGAGTATCAGCGACCGCTGCTCTCGCTGCCGCAGCAGTGGCCCGCCGCCCGCTCCACGGATCGAACGCCTCCGGCAGCCAACTGGTGGGAGACCTTTGGCGATCCACGCCTTTCGCGGCTGATTGCCGCAGTGCTGGCCAGCAATAACGATTTGGCCGCCGCCGGCATTCGCCTGCAGCAGGCGCGGGTGGCGGCCGGACTTGCCGCCGGCAATCTGACGCCCGACGTCAGCGCCGACAGCGGCGCCAGCAACCGTCAGGCGCTGCGCGGCGCTGCATCCCGGGAAAGCTACCGTAGCGCCCTGAACCTCAGCTACGAGCTGGACCTGTGGGGCAAGCTGGCGCGCACTCGCGAAGCGCGCGACTGGCAGGCCGTTGCCAGCGCTGCGGACTATCAGGCCACGCTGCTGAGCACCATTGGCACCACCGCGCAGCTTTACTGGAACATTGCGCAGTACAACCAGCAGTACCGTAACCTGCAGCAGCGGCAGATGATTGCCGCGCAAACCACCCGGCAGGTTGCGGTGCGGCTGCGCGCCGGCCAGGTGGGGCGCCTCGATCTGCTGCAGGCGCAGCAGGCTGAACTGGCGCTGGATAACCAGATCAGCGTACTGATTCAGCAGCGCGCCAGCGCGCGGAATGCGCTGGCGCTGCTGCTGAATCGTCCGGCGGAACAGCACGCGGCGGAAGCTCCGGCCATTGACCGCCTGCCGCCCCTGCCGCTGCGGCAGCAAACGCCGCTGGCGGTGCTGGCCAGCCGCCCCGATATTCAGGCGGCGGAATCGCGCCTGCGCGCCGCTCTGGCGGGCTGGGATGCGACGCGCCTGAGTTTTTATCCGACGCTGTCGCTCAACGCCTCGCTGGACGCCGGTAGCACCCTCTTCCGCCAATGGTTTCGCGAACCCGAGCGCAGCGTGGGGGCGCTGCTGACGCTGCCTTTTGTACAGTGGCACCACGGCCAGCTGACCATTCGCCAGGCCAGTCTGGAGATGCGCCAGGCCGCAGTGAGCTTTCGGCGCACTGCCTATGCCGCACTGGCGGAAGTGGATAACGCGTTGGCGCGCCGGCAAAGCGCCTGCGCACAAGCACAGCGGCTGCAGCAATCGCTGCGCCTCAGCGCTGAACGGCTGGATCTGACCCGTCAGCGCTACCTTGCCGGGGCGGTGGATTTCACCACGCTACTGGCTGCACAGGACAACAGGCTCGATCTCGATAACGCGCTGGCCCAGGCGCAAAACGACGTTCTCACCGCCACATTGCAGCTCTGGCTGGCCCAGGGCGGTGGCGATATGCACTACAGGATACTTTATGCACACTAAACATCAGCCCAAACGCGTCGTGGTCACCGGCTACGGCGCGGTGACCCCGCTTGGCGCCAGCGCCGCCGAAAGCTGGCAAAGCATCATGGACTCACGCCTTGGCTACCGCTACGTGGATAACGCCGCGCGCCAAATTCAGACCCGGTTTATGGGACTACTGCCGGAGGAGCCCAGCCTGAAGGGCATGCCGGCGGTGATACGTCGCCGGCTGCCGCGCTTTGCCCGCCTGACCGTCGGGGCAGCACGTCAGGCGATGCGCATGGCCTTTGGCGATGCCCTGCCCGGCGAGATTTACGATCCGCTGGCCTGCGGCGTCATCATGGGCACCGGCTGGGGCGGGCTGGACGAAAGCTACGATGCGCAGGCGGAGTTTGCCGCCAGCGGCGTCACCTCGCCGTTTAACTGTTTTTTTGCCATGCCGAGCGTCACCTCCGCGGCCTGCAGCCAGTTCTGGGGGCTACAGGGCTATCAAAATACCGTTATCGCCGCCTGTGCCACCGGCACCATGGTGGTCGGTGACGCCTTTACGGCGATCCGCAGCGGTCGGGCATCGATGATGCTGGCCGGGGCCGGCGAGTCGCTTACCAGCCACTGCGCCGTGTGGAACATCGACGTACTCGGGGCGCTCAGTAAAGAGGGGGAAGACCCGCAGCGCGCCAGCTGCCCGTTTAGCGCGCACCGCAGCGGTTTTGTCCTGGCCGAGGGCGCAGCGGTGCTCTGTCTGGAGGAGCGCGACAGCGCGCTGGCGCGCGGCGCGACCCTCCTTGGCGAAATCACCGGCTACGCGAACTACTCTGATGCCTGGGACTTTACCTCACCGGCCGAAGACTGCGCGGCGCGGGTGCAAACCATCCGTCAGGCGCTGGCGCAGGCGCAGCTCACCGCCGCACAGCTCGACTATATCAACGCGCACGGCACCTCAACCCCGCTGAACGACGCCAATGAAACCCGGGCACTGAAGATGGCACTGGGCAGGCAGGCGTATGCAATTCCCACCTCCAGTACCAAATCTTACTCCGGTCACCTGATCTCCGCCGCCGGCGTCTTCGAAAGCATCGTCTGCCTGCAGGCGATGGCCCACGGCATCATGCCGGCCACCGCTAACTATCAGCAGCCGGATCCCGTCTGCGACCTTGACTACATTGTTGACGGTCATCGCGCCGGTCATCTACGGCGCACGCTGAACCTCAGCTTCGGCTTCGGCGGCGCCAACGCCGCGCTGGTCCTGGAGCGCGCATCATGAATCGTCTGCTGCGCTACGGAATGGCCGACGCCCAACAGTGGGCCGCTTTCTCCGGGGACAACAATCCGATCCACTTCGATCCCGCGCGAGCCCGCGCGCTGGGTGGCAGCCAGCCCAGCGTGCACGGGATGCGTGCGCTGCTGGATGTTAAACAGGGCGCCAGCGCCAGCGTCAGCGACGCGGCCTGGCTGCGCTGTGCGGTGCGGCTGCGGCGACCGCTGTGGTGCGATACCGATTATCGCTTACAGCGCGATCCGCGCCGCGCCGGCGGCGTTCGCGTGATTGATTCGCAAGACGGGGCAACCTGCATCTCCTGTCAGATAACCGCAGCCCCGGACGGCTTCGGCGAGGCGGCGCTCCACCGCACGCGCCTCTCGCCGACCGCGATCGCGCCGCTTAGACGCGCCTTTGCCCCGCTGCTCCCCGGTGCGCAGCAGTGGCATTTTGCCGACGCGCTGCTGTTTCGTCATCTGATTCAGGATCCAGCCGTACTCCGCCAGCCGCCGCTGGCCAGTGAGCTACCGGCGGCCGCCACGCTGGAGAGCCTGTTCCGGCACTATTCGGTGGTCCAGACCCACCAGGAGACCCTGTTTGATCACCGGCTGCTGGCCAGCTGGCAGCCGACGGCGATAGCGGACGATCTGATCGTGGAGACGCTGCCGCCGCTGGTGATTGGCACGCTCAGCGCCGGTGCGATCGTGCGCCTGACCGCCAGAACCCACTTTCATCATCTTGCCATCAGCAGCGCCATTACCCTGAAATGGGGGCCGCTGGGCACAGTGTAAGCCAAGGAGATACCGTGACTGTTTATGAAAAAATTTGCGAAATGATCTGTGATGCTAAGGATGTCGAACCGGCGACGCTAACGCCGGACACTACCCTGCCGGAGCTGGCACTCGACAGCCTGGATTACGTTGAGCTGATGGTGCTGGCCAAACGTGAGTATCAGGTGACCCTGACCGCCGATGCCTTCATCCAGCACCCCACCATGACGCTGCGCGAGCTGAGCGCGCTGATCGCGGCGGAGCAGGAGCGTCAGCATGGCGGATAACTGGGTATTGATCACCGGCGGCAGCCGCGGCATTGGCCAGGCGCTGGTGTGTCAGCTGGCGAGCGAATGGAGTATTTTCTTCACCGGTCGGCGCGAAGCGGGCATCGCGCAGACGCTGGCGCGGGCCCGCCCGGCGCAGGGTGCACGCTGGCTGGAAGGTGCCGTTTGTGACGGCAGCGATGATGCGGCAGTCACCCAGCTGGCCGCGCGGTTACTGGCAGAACGCGGGGCTCCCGCGGCCATCATTCATAACGCCGGCATCGCCCGCGACGGTTTGCATATTCACCAGTCGCCACAGGCGTGGCGAACGCTACTGGATAATAATCTGATCGCCATCGTCAACTGGCACCAGGCCCTGCTGCCCGCGATGATGGTCCGCGGTAGTGGTGCCATCGTGCTGATGTCCTCCGTGACCGCGTTTAAGGGCAACAGCGGCCAAACCGCCTACGGCGCCAGTAAAGCGGCGATGATGGGGATGGCCCGATCGCTGGCCCAGGAAGTGGGCCGCTTTGGCCTGCGCGTCAACTGCCTGGCACCGGGGCTGATCGCCAGTGATATGCTGGATGACATTCCGGCGGCCAGGCTGAAAACGCTGCGGCAGGCCATCCCGCTGCGGCGGTTAGGCACTCCGGAGGAGGTCGCACACGCGGCGGCATTTCTGATTGCGGACCAGAGCCGCTATCTCACCGGGCACACCCTGGTGCTGGATGGCGGCCTCACCGCCTGACCCCGGCGGCGGGTCGTCGCATTCAGGCGAGCCCGCCGCCGTCCACGCTGCAGTCCCCATCGCGACGCTTTCCCAACCCGCGCGCGGCGGCGAAGGGCTATCAAAGCCACTACTGAAATCGGTAAAACCACCCGCGCGCCGCGCGCGCCGGCGAAGGAGATCAAGACGTCCGATCCCGATTCATGTTTAAACCCGCGATCCCCCTCCGACGGCGAAGGCCTTGCCGGCCGAAAAAGCGGTCCCCGCCGCTTATCCTTTCAGATACGCACGCCGGCACTCCCGGACGCTTTACCCTCCGCCGCGTGATGGTAACAGCCTGCTCACGCCCCGCTAACCGTCCGGCCCCGTGCAGAAAAAGTCACCGGGGTCTCCTTCCTTTAGCACCGATAATGCCCGATGGCGGCAGCGGCGGGGGGCAGCGTTTCGATAACGGCTGCACAGCGCGGTTCTTTCTTTTTCTTGCGCGCGAACGGAATACGTCGAGGTGCGCGAAAATTAAGCAATCGCAGAACTAAAACATTAAAAAATATTATTAAATGGATAAAAAACCTATCTTTAAGCTTTTTAACTATTAATATTGCCTGCCCGATCGCGCAATTCCATACTGGCCACTCCATGATTTTGCTGGAGTATGACTCATGAAATCTTCACCTTGCGCTTATCTACCGGGACCGGACAGTGATGCCCCGGTTCACCCCTTCGACAATTTGATGACCCTGGCACAGGAAATGGGGATCGGTAAGGATGACATCGCATCCATCAATACCCCGGAAAAAATGCGCATCTTACATCTCCTGCAGGCGCACTCACCTTCCGGATTGTCAACGCGCGAGATAGCCAATTATTGTGGTATCTCTATCTATAAAGTGCGTCATTTACTGCTGCCGCTGGAGAAGTGCGATTGCGTGATCCGAAATAAGCGGCATAAACATCACCACTGGTATATCCCCGCCTCACTGCACTGTTCCGGCTGAACCTGCCGACGTCAGTCGGCGGCGCGGGCGATCCCCGCAGCTCATTCCGGCAACTCCCCGGCTCACTGCTCGCCTCCGATCGTGCCGCCATCCGTAGCGGAGCGTCTCACCGCCGCGCCCGTCAGGGCAATGCCGCCCCGCGCGAGGCCGACAGGAGGCCGCGCCCGCGGCGCGGGAACGCGTCAGCGCCTGGCACGGCAGCCTCGCGTGACGCCCCACCGCCGTCTCAGCGTCCCGTGACGCGTAGCGCATAAAGTTTACTGCCGAAACCGTTCACCGTGCGAATGATAGGTGAGATTGCTGCGCACTGGTTTGACCACGGTTTAAACAGCTAACTTGCACATCGGTAATAATCTCTTATAGTCATATGGCTTACCTTTATAGTCATATGACTTACCTTCAATCATACAAGGAGTACGGCATGAAGTTATTAAAAAGTATTATCATTATCACCTCTCTGGCGTCCTTCTCTACCTTAGCTGCCCAGCAAATCACGCAGGAAGACGCGGCAAAGCATGAGAAAATCGGTACCATCAGCATCACAGAAGATGGCTTCACCATGGATAAAGATGGCCTCAGCAAAAAAGTCGATGAGAAGGGGGGTAAATATTACGTTATCACCTCAGAGCAGGGCCATCAGGACAATAAAACCATCAACGCAGACATCTATAAGTAACCCTCTCTGCGAATCGCCCTCCGCTGCGGCGGAGGGCTTCGGCCCGATCCGGGCCTGCACTTCCTCTGCGGCACGCCCGCGCGGCCAGCCGTCCCCTGGCACTCTTCACCCGGTTAGGGATATAATTCCGCCTCCCCCATCGCCCGCGAAAAGAAGATGACAAAACTTACGTTACAAGAGCAGATGCTTAAAGCCGGTCTGGTCAGCAGCAAAAAAATGGCCAAGGTGCAGCGCACCGCCAAAAAATCCCGCGTGCAGGCGCGTGAGGCGAGAGAGGCCGTCGAGGCCAATAAACAGGCGCAAGCCGAACGAGACAAAGCGCTTAATGAGCAGCACAGGCAGGCGGCGCTGGCGAAAGAGTATAAAGCGCAGATCAAGCAACTGATCGAAATGAACCGCGTGGTGATTTCACGGGGGGATATCGGCTATAACTTTACCGACCATAACCTGATTAAAAAAGTGTATGTCGACAAAGCCACCCAGGCTCAGTTGATCAATGGCCGGCTGGCCATTGCCCGTCTGGCCTCAGAAAAGCAGGCGGAAGCTGAATACGCCATTATCCCCGCCGGCGTGGCGGATAAAATTAAACAGCGAGATGCCAGTCTGATTGTCTACCACAGCGCGCTGACGCAGGAAGCCAAAGACGAAGAGGATCCGTACGCCGACTTCGTGGTGCCCGATGATCTGATGTGGTAGCGGGGCATGGCACAGAGAGCCCGACCTGGCCGGGCCGTCTGCGCCATGCCACCGCGCGCCTCTCTGCACTGGCTCAGCCCATCGCCCCGGCGATCACAGGCTCCATTGCCACACGCGGCCTGAGCTAAGGCGGTGGCGCTCCTCTGCCGCGCCTTGACGGTCTGCGGCACACAGGCGCCCCCAACGACCGGGGGCGCGGCCCGGCGGCGGGGGAAAATCCGCTGACAGGATTAAAAGCGCCAGGAGACTTGTGCGCCCAGATGGTTGTTTTGGTGACGGTGCGATAACAGCCCGCTATATCCGAGCGACAGCGTCGTGCGTTGACTGACGGTGATATCCGCCCCCGCGCTGGCTAACAGCCCCTCGCGCGAGATCGGTACGCTCCCCACACTGAACGGCGCTGAACCGCCGCTAAACTGCAGCCTGACGTCCCGTCCGGCATCACCAAACTGATGCTGCCAGCCCAGCTCGCTTCGCAGAGCAAGGGCCGCCTGTTGATTAAGCTGCCATACGCTATCGGCCCGCCATCCCAGCGTGGAAACCGTGGCATCGAGGCGTTGATCAGCCGCGCGCAGCGCCGCCGCGCCGCCCGTCTCCCCCATCCCGTCGTGCATAAACTGCACGTGGGCCAGGCGCGTAAACGGCTCCAGTCGCAGCCTGTCGCTTTTCACCTCGTAGCCCAGCTCGGCAAACAGCTGCGCGCTGCGCGCGCCGTAGCTGGCCGTGGCGCGATCGGACTGCGTCGCGAAGTCTATCGAGCGGGCACTGTCGATGCGGTGCCAGCTGTAACCCGCGCCGCCGCGCAGCGTGAACTGACCGAACTGCCTGTCGCCGTAAGTGGCCACGTGATAGTTATCGCTGCTGGCAGTAGCGCCATTACCACCGCGCAGAGAAGTTCGGGTGTAACCGGTGGCCATCCCCAGCCGCCAGCGTTCGGCAGGCCCCGCGTCCAGCCCCATCAGCACGCCAGTGGTTGAAGCATGGTATCCCGTAGCATTCGTATCCCCCGAGGCGCGATCCCACGCGCCCAGCAGCTGCGCCCAGGCACCGCGCTCATCCGCCTTGATTGCTGACGTGCTCGCCATTCCCTCCGCCTGACGAAGCCGGGCAATCAGGGTCTCACGCAAATAATAACTGTCGCTGATCAACGCGGAGGCAATATCCGCATGAATCTGCCCCCCCAGCTGACGATAAGCATGACGCGCCTCATCGGCGGTACTGCTGTGCAGAATGCTCTCGTAAACCGGATTTCCCGTCGCCAGGGTGTCGGCCGCAGCGGCCACCGCCCGCTCGTTTTGGGTCTGCGCCACGCTGGCGAAGCGCGTCTGGTTACGACCAACGTCCAGCGTTACCGCCTGCGGTTGATAGCTTAACCCGGCGCCGAGAAACAGATAGTTGGGGACAACGGTGTCAAATTGGCCACGGATCCCCTGCTGCGCAGTCAAAATGGTATAGTGCCGGCCCAGCAGACTGCGCACGTCACTCTGCGTCAGCAGATTGTCACTGCGCGCCAGCATGACCGCCACCTCTCCGCCATCGATCGAGGCCGCACCGCCACTCTGGATCCGGTTGCTTTCACCGGACGCCCCTACCGCGACCGCATAGCGGGATCCCGGTGCAAAGCTGACGTCACGCGACACCCTGAGCGTCTCCCCGGCGTTACCCGGCGCGGCGATACCGCCCTCGCGCACGCGCAGCGATCCCAGCACGCCGCGACCGCTAATCACCCCGTCGCGCTGCACGCTGACATCCGATGCTAGCGATCCCCTGACCTCCAGCCGTCCCCGATTGATCAGCGTGGGACCAGAATAGGTATTCACGCCGCTGAGTACCAGTGTCCCCTCTCCCTCTTTGGTCAGCCCGCCGTGGCCAGCAATGTTATTTCGCCAGAGATCCCAGCCACATTCCGGTCCCAAACAGCGTCGCTCGAGCGGTGTCCCCATGTCCAGGCGTTCCCCCACACCGGCAACGTTGGCGACAAACTGCGTCTGGGTGTAGGAACCGGGCACATAGAATTGCGCCGGAATGTCTTGCGGCGCAATGAACATGCCGGGACCGTCCATCGCCGATTTCAGATTGATTTTCCCCCAGCCGTAGAGCGTATCAATGCCGGGCGTTCCCAAATCACTGGCCGTGGTTTTCAGTACAGTGCTAATTTGATCTGCCGTCATGTAGGGAAAACGCTGCATCACCACGGCGGCCGCGCCGGACACGTGCGGGGCCGCCATCGACGTGCCGGACATCGTGTCATAACCGGGGGCGATACTTAATGCGCCCCGGCGAAGCGCATCCCGGGTAATCGGGCCGCCAGAGTGGGAGACCAACTCGCCTACCGTGCTGTAAATATCCGTCCCCGGCGCGGCGACGCAATAGCTGGCCGTGTGTCCGCAGCGCGTGGAATCGGGAGTCAACTCATCACCGAATTCAAGGTTCACCACCGTCAGATAGCGATCCAGGACTTCCGGGAAAAGATGGGGGATACTGGCGGCACTGCTGGGCACGTTATAGTTATTTTCATTACCGGCAGCGAACACCACCAGTTTGCCATAACGCGCGGCGCGCAGCATGGCGCTGGCGGCGTACAGGCCAGGATCGCCATTTGCCTCTCCCCGATCGGTGGAAAAGGGGCGCTGACTTAACGCATCAATCAGCGGCCTGACCGCCGCCAGTTTTCCCACCCAGTACTCGGGCGCCAGGTGCTGATATTGCCACCGGCCGTCGGGAAAATAGCGTGGCTGCCCCTCATCATCGGTTTCGATGTCGACACTGTCCCCCCAGCTGTTATTGATTACCCGCACATCACGTTGAATCAGCTGTTCCAGTTGCGGCGCATCCGAATCTAATTTGTCGGTGGTCAGCGTGGCGGCAAAAGCGACCCCATGCATGCCTATCCCGTCACGCCCCGCCGCGGCAATACCGGCAACGTGCGTACCGTGTGATTCGAACACAATATTGCCACTGTCATCATCATAATTAATCGGCTGATCCCAGGAGAGCACATTTAAGCGGTCCGCCAGATCCGGATGCGCAAACACGTTGGCATCCAGGATCCCGATATTTACGCCGCTCCCGCTGTAGCCGCGGGCATAAGCATACTGCGCGTGAATAGCATTTAGCCCCCACTGCCGGCTAAATTCCGGTGTCATCCAGCTGGCCACGACGCCGGGAGAACCGGTCTCCTGATAGGTTTTCATTAAGGCCCACGCCGGCGGCTGGAATAACGAGCAGCCCAGTGAGGTAACGAGCATAAAGCGCGATGATATATTCATGTCTTATTCCAGAAAATGCATCAGGTGCCTCGTAAGCATGGTCGCGGTGCAGGTGACGATGCCACACAAATGTTACAATATGAAACTTACTTACATTTTTATAAACAGACTTAAAACATTGAACCGCTTTCAGAACAATCCTTCAGCGTGGCACCGCGCTTAATATATCTGAGGCGTGCGATAAGCATCGGCAGGCGATAAAATATCCCGGAGTGAACAACACGATAAACAGGGCAAGAGCGGTGAAGCCCATAGTGATAATGATACGGCGCAATTACGGCAATATGTAAAAATGGAGGCCCGTAATGCGGGCGACAGCGGCGCCTGTCATTCAGATTATTCTGTACGCCATGATGGTGCGAGTGTGATTGTTATGCGCCGCGCCGTCGACCAGCGTCCCTCAGAATGTAAGCGTGTTATCCGGATGATGTAAGCGACGTGATGCCCACTGGATTATCGCAAGCGCGGGCAGATCCCCGCCGGGCCATCGCGTTGCCGCTGTGAAGGTTAAAACAGGCGTGAGCGACAGCGCAGTTTGCTGCCAAAAATTGTCGCCGGACAGGGCAGCGCTGACGAGGCAATATCGCCTCGCTTACCGCTATGGGGCCGCCACCGCAAGCAGAGAAGCGGAGCAACGCAACCGGACTGCCCCCGGAAAGCCCGTGATGCCGATGCCTCTGCTTAAACCGTACGTGTTGACAGGGCGTGCCGGAATGGGCTGAGATTGTCAAAGAATACGTCCCGATAACTTCCCGAAGCGGGCAGCACCGTCGGTCACTCGTCACGATCCCCGGGCACAAAGCCGCACCACAGGATCAGAGATGCCCTCCGATCCTGATGGCGGCCAGAAAACCGTGTATCAGGCACGTCGCTTATTGCGGGATAGAGACCCGACGCAGGCCAACACGCCTGTAAACTACGATTTTATAAGCGGCATGATACACTGCTGAAATGCAGCAAGATCATGTTTATCTTGCTCCGTCATCGCCGTATTGCTGGATTTACCCGTTTCATCCGTCAGGCTGAACTCACCGTTAAACTCGCGCTCCTTATTGAACTTACCCGAAATTGTCAGGCTATATTCATGGCCCTTCTCCGGCAAAAGTTGCATACAGCTTTCGATATTATTTGGCGTATGACCGCTCTCACTTTTGGCAGCCATTACGGGTGAAGAAACCAGAACAGCGGAAAAAGCAAACAGAAAAAAATAACGATGCATTTAACTCTCCTTGTGCGACATAGTTAAATCAGACATATAGCATAGGTCTGACATGGACCCTCTGCAAAAGTTCATCAGCCTGGCATCTATATCAAAAAAAACTCGCCGCACATATTATGACGCGGCCGCGATAAGATTATTCCGCACAACGACAGGCCACATACATTACGCTTCCTCAACACAGAATAAACAGACATATATTTTTATAAAAATCGTGATATTAAAAACGCACACCGCCTGTCACTGACATTATTATCACCACCCGCCTGATGCCCGTATTCTTTATTCTCCCCCATCAGTGAGCCCACAACCAGTCGCTTTCTCGCTTCACGCGTCTCCTTCGCAGACACGCGCCGCGTCTTAACCTAAACACTCTGCTCGCTCGCCGGAGTGTTAACCCGCGGCGGACATCTTCAGAAAGAAAAGGGGCTGCAGTTAAAAATTGACGCCACTCGCCGTCAGAGCCCCTACTATCCCGCACCTAACACTCTCCCCAGCGCGTAAGCGAAATCTTACCCAACGGCCTCTGTTCAGCGCATTCAGCGCGAATGCCCCCGGGCGGGACAGCAGCAAGTTACCAAACACAGAAAAGCCTTCATCAACCGACCCGATCCGGCGGGAAATAAGGTCACCATTTTCATTACCCACCCCGCCGATTAATGAACACGATAGAAATCGGCCTGCAGTGCCCGATAACCATTCAGTGATCTCCTCAAGCCTTTCACTGCAGTGGCCTGTTTCTCAATCCTGTCGCCCCCTTCTGCCACGGGCCGGCATAAGAGAGCCGATCAGGTGAGACTTCTGATGGCGTGAGCGGGATGCCGCTTGCGCGTTTTTGCGGCTGTCTGATGACCCGCCTTACCGCCGCTCCTCACCGCTGGCAGCCTGCGCAGACCGATCGCCGCGGGCAGATCCCGGCAGCATCCCCCCGCTCCGGCCACCGAGAGGGCCGCCGCGGACGCGGGCTCGCTGACGCTGATGCGGCCCGCGATCCCGCGGCATCAGAATGGCCTTCCATGCTGCCGGGGTACACGCGATCCGCAGAAAACGGGCCGTCGGCACCGCCACCGCGCGCTACGGCGGCTTACCCGCCCTGCACTGGCCGGTGCTGATATCGGCAATGCAATCAGCAACAGCGCGTTACCGGCAGCAGCACGCATCAGCGTCATCCCGGTATGCATAGCCCACCCAGACGGGCGGCGGGCCGGCCTGCAACCGCAGCGCTTACCGCTCCGCCTGCCGCGTGTGGGTGGCCCGGACAGTGCCCTTTCACGCCGGCAGGTCGATCACCGATGCCGGGGTTCGCCAGACCGGAAAGGTGCCGAAGAGGCGCTACGGAGCAGAATGCCCCGCCCGGCTCCGGCATTCACCGCCTGGCGCGCCGCCCCGGTGTGGCGCCCGCGCTGCCGGGATTGATGAGAACATCGCTGGCGGCCGTATCGACAAACCTGCATGACCGGTAGAAAACATTACCTCGCTGGCCGCAGGAAATCGCCATCCGCTCCGTCCAGGGTATCCGTTACTCGCTTACAGGTAGTCTCGCTCGCTCTTTTGTAGCACCGTCCGTTTTCCCAGGCTTCAGGTATTTCCGGATAAAAAGTGCCGCCACAGCCAACCGTGGCCATGGATATTATCGTCACTAACAGGACTTTCACGTGCATCTCCTCGTCTCTGTGCAGGGGGGGACCCAAAAATCCGGGTATCGCTGCGCGGTTGCACCAGGGGGCCGGTCACGGCGCTCTGACTGCCCGCCCGGGCTGATGATTGACGAAGGCGCCGAGCTCCGCCGCCCCGGCATCACACCGCGTCCCCTGTTGTTCTGCCCCTGGTCAGGACGCATCAGGGCAGCATGATTCCCCAGTGAATGGCGGCAGGGTATCGCGTACCAGACACCGCATCGGGTTTACCCCGGCGCTCTGCCTTGCGATCGTCCCGGGGTGCCTGGCGACGCGGTATTTTGCCAGACAGGGCCATCGCCATAATAAAAAAAGCCCACAGTGATGCGGGCTTAGAGGTACTTTACTGCTTTTACGTGCAGGCTGTTGCCAGACGCGAAATCATTCCCACTCGATGGTGGCCGGCGGTTTACCGCTGATGTCGTACACCACGCGGGAGATGCCGTTGACTTCGTTGATGATGCGGTTGGAGACCCGGCCGAGGAAATCGTACGGCAGGTGCGCCCAGTGCGCGGTCATAAAGTCGATGGTTTCTACCGCCCGCAGTGAAACCACCCAGTCATATTTGCGGCCGTCGCCCATGACGCCCACCGAACGCACCGGCAGGAAGACGGCAAAAGCCTGACTGACTTTATTGTAGAGATCCGCTTTGTGCAGCTCTTCAATAAAGATGGCGTCGGCGCGGCGCAGCAGATCGCAGTATTCTTTTTTCACTTCGCCCAGCACGCGAACGCCGAGGCCCGGGCCCGGGAACGGGTGGCGGAACAGCATCGCGTGTGGCAGGCCCAGTTCAAGACCAATCTTGCGCACTTCGTCTTTGAACAGCTCACGCAGCGGTTCGACCAGCCCCATTTTCATCTCTTTCGGCAGGCCGCCCACGTTGTGGTGCGATTTGATGACGTGGGCTTTGCCGGTTGCCGAGGCGGCGGATTCGATGACATCCGGGTAGATGGTGCCCTGCGCCAGCCACTTGACGTCTTCCATCTTCAGCGCTTCTTCGTCGAATACGTCGACAAAGACGCGGCCGATGATTTTTCGCTTGGCTTCCGGATCGTTTTCGCCGGCCAGCGCGTCAAGGAAGCGCTGCTCGCCGGCCACGTGGACGATATTGAGGCCGAAGTGATCACCAAACATCTCCAGCACCTGATCGGCTTCGTTGAGGCGCAGCAGGCCGTTGTCGACAAAGACGCAGGTCAGGCGGTCGCCGATGGCGCGGTGCAGCAGCATGGCGGTGACCGAGGAGTCAACGCCGCCGGAGAGGCCGAGGATCACCCGGTCATTGCCGACCTGCTGGCGGATGCGTTCCACGGCGTCTTCGATGATTTTGGCCGGGGTCCACAGCGCTTCGCACTGGCAGATGTCGCGTACAAAGCGCTCCAGCATGCGCAGGCCCTGGCGGGTGTGGGTGACTTCCGGGTGGAACTGCACGCCGAAGAATTGCTTCGCTTCGTTAGCCATAATGGCAAACGGACAGGTTTCGGTGCTGGCAACAGTAACAAAGCCGTCCGGAATAGCGGTGACTTTGTCGCCGTGGCTCATCCAGACGTCCAGCAGCGGTTTGCCGGCGTCGCTGATGGCGTCTTCGATATCGCGAATCAGCGCGCTCGGGGTGTTCACCTCCACCTGCGCATAGCCGAATTCGCGCTCGCTGGAGCCTTCAACTTTGCCACCGAGCTGCATCGCCATGGTTTGCATGCCGTAGCAGACGCCCAGCACCGGCACGCCGGCGGTAAAGACGTAGTCGGGCGCGCGCGGACTGCCGGCTTCCGTGGTGCTTTCCGGCCCGCCGGAGAGGATGATGCCGTTCGGGTTGAACTGGCGGATCTGCTCTTCGGTGACATCCCAGGCCCACAGTTCACAGTAGACACCCAGTTCGCGGACGCGGCGGGCGACCAGCTGAGTGTATTGCGAACCGAAATCCAGAATCAGAATGCGGTGTTTATGAATGTTTTCCGTTGTCATTAAGGCTTTTCCAGGGCAATGAACAGAGCGCCCGGCGCGGGCCGGGCGATGACGCTAAGGGGGATTACGAACCCATGCGGTAGTTGGGGGACTCTTTGGTGATGGTCACGTCGTGCACGTGGCTCTCCTGAATCCCGGCGCCGCTGATGCGGACAAACTCGGCTTTGGTACGCAGGGTATCGATGGTACCACAGCCGGTCAGGCCCATACAGGAACGCAGTCCGCCCATCTGCTGATGGACAATCTCTTTCAGGCGGCCTTTGTAGGCCACGCGGCCTTCGATGCCTTCCGGTACCAGCTTGTCCGCCGCGTTGTCGGTCTGGAAGTAGCGGTCGGAGGATCCTTTGGACATCGCGCCCAGCGAGCCCATTCCGCGATAAGATTTAAACGCGCGCCCCTGGTAGAGTTCGATTTCTCCCGGAGACTCTTCGGTGCCGGCCAGCATGGAACCGACCATCACTGCGGAAGCGCCGGCGGCGATGGCTTTGGCGATATCGCCGGAGAAGCGGATGCCGCCGTCGGCGACCACCGGAATGCCGGTGCCTTCCAGCGCGGCCACCGCGTCAGACACGGCGGTGATCTGCGGTACGCCGACGCCGGTGACGATACGGGTGGTGCAGATCGAGCCGGGGCCGATGCCCACTTTCACCGCGTTAACGCCGGCCTCGACCAGCGCCAGCGCGCCGGCGCCGGTAGCCACGTTACCGCCGATGATTTGCAAATCCGGATATTTGGCACGGGTTTCGCGAATGCGCTGCAGCACGCCTTCGGAGTGGCCGTGGGAGGAGTCGATCAGCAGGATGTCAACGCCGGCCGCCACCAGCGCATCGACGCGCTCTTCATTGCCGGCGCCGGCGCCGACCGCCGCGCCGACGCGCAGGCGACCGTGTTCGTCTTTACAGGCATTCGGCTTACGCTCGGCCTTCTGGAAATCTTTGACGGTGATCATTCCCAGCAGGTGGAAGCTGTCGTCGACCACCAGCGCTTTTTCCACACGCTTTTCGTGCATTTTTTGCAGCACTACGTCGCGGGCTTCGCCCTCTTTCACCGTCACCAGGCGCTCTTTCGGCGTCATTACCGCCGTGACCGGCAGGTCCATGTCGGTGACAAAGCGCACATCGCGGCCGGTGATGATGCCCACCAGCTCGTTGCTATCGTTGACGACCGGGTAGCCGGCAAAGCCGTTACGCTCGGTCAGGGCTTTCACTTCACGCAGGGTGGTGGTCGGCAGCACGGTCTGCGGCTCGGTGACCACACCGCTTTCATGTTTCTTCACCTTGCGCACTTCGTCCGCCTGGCGCTCGATAGGCATGTTTTTGTGGATAAAGCCGAGGCCACCTTCCTGCGCCAGCGCAATGGCCAGCTCCGCTTCCGTCACGGTATCCATCGCCGCAGAGAGCATCGGGATGTTCAGGCGAATGCTGGCGGTCAGCTGCGTGCTGAGGTCAGCCGTGTTCGGCAGGACGGTAGAATGGGCAGGAACGAGGAGAACGTCGTCGAAAGTCAGTGCTTCTTTAGCAATTCGTAGCATGGCAATATCTCAACCTGGGGGTGAATGAGAACAGATAAAATATTGCCGCGGCATTATACAGGGCGTAATCGGTTGCCTCCACCTCTTTTTTCAGAAAAAGTCTTGATCCCCTGCCGCAGGCCTGTAGTATCGATGAATTAACCGCCTGATTTAAAATTTGATCTTCATCACATGTCACTATCCCCGTCCGCCAATATTTTTACCGTTAGCCGTCTGAACAGCGCGGTCCGTCAGCTGCTCGAGGGCGAAATGGGCCAGGTGTGGCTGAGCGCCGAAATATCCAATCTGTCACAGCCCGCCTCCGGCCACTGGTACTTCACGCTGAAAGACGACACGGCCCAGGTGCGCTGCGCGATGTTTCGCAACGCCAACCGGCGGGTGAATTTTCGCGTGCAGAACGGTCAGCAGGTGCTGGTGCGCGCCACCCTCACGCTGTATGAGCCGCGCGGGGATTATCAGCTGATTGCCGACAGCCTGCACCCGGGGGGCGAAGGGCTGCTGCAGCAGCAGTTTGCCGAGCTGAAGACGCGCCTCGCCGCCGAAGGGTTGTTTGACCCGGCGCACAAGCAGCCGCTGCCGCAGCCGGCGCGCCAGCTGGGGGTGATCACCTCCGCCACCGGGGCGGCGCTGCAGGATATTTTACGCGTGCTGCACCGGCGCGATCCCGGCCTGCCGGTGGTCATTTACCCCACGCCGGTGCAGGGCGCCGACGCGCCGGCGCAGATTGTACGCGCCCTGGCGCTGGCCAATGCGCGCGCCGAGTGCGACGTGCTGATTGTCGGACGCGGCGGCGGATCGCTCGAGGATCTGTGGAGCTTTAACGATGAGCGGGTGGCGCGAGCGATCTTTGCCAGCCGCATTCCGGTAGTCAGCGCCGTCGGCCATGAAACTGACGTGACCATGGCCGACTTTGTCGCCGACCTGCGCGCGCCGACGCCCTCCGCGGCGGCCGAGCTCGTCAGCCGCAATCAGCTGGAGCTGGTGCGTCGCCTGCAGTCGCAGCAGCAGCGTCTGGAGATGGCCTGGGATTACTATCTGGCACAGCAGCAGCGCCGCCATACCCGACTGCTGCATCGCCTGCAGCAGCAGCACCCCCAGCTGCGGCTGGCGCGCCAGCAAAGCAGCCTGCTGCGCCTGCAGCGTCGCCTGGCCGATGCCGTGCGCCAGCGGCTGCGCCAGGCCACGCAGCAGCAGGCCCACGCGGAGCAGCGCCTGCACGCGCAGGCGCCCGCGCCGCGGCTGCATCGCGCCGGCCAGCGCCTCAGCCACTGGCAGTACCGTCTGCAGCAGGCCATCTCACAGCAGCTGGCCACGCAGAAGCAGCGCTTTGGCGAAGCCAGCGCCCAGCTGGAGGGCGTCAGCCCGCTGGCCACGCTGGCCCGCGGCTTTAGCGTCACCACCACCGGCGACGGTGAGGTGGTGAAACAGGCCCGCCGTCTGCACCCCGGCGACCGGCTGATCACCCGGCTGGATGATGGCTGGGTGGAGAGCGACGTGGTTCGCGTGCAGCCCCGACCGGCGCGCCGCCGCCAGCGCGGCTGATCGCCAGTCCCCCGCCCGCCCCTTCTCACGCCCTTTATCATTCCGCCGCAGGCAAAAAAAATCCCCCCGCATGCGGGGGGATTCAGAGCCGGTCAACACAGCCGCGGTGTTATTTGGCGTCGTCCAGCGCGTAAGCGATCACGTAATCGCCGCGATCCGGCGACTGGCGTGCACCGCCTGCGGAGATCAGAATATACTGCTTACCGGTTTTCGGCGAGACGTAGCTGATCGGGCCGCCCTGGCTGCCCACCGGCAGGCGCGCTTTCCACACCTCTTTACCCGTGGCGCTGTCGAAGGCGCGCAGGTAGTAGTCCTGCGTGCCGGCGATAAATACCAGTCCGCCCTGCGTAGCCAGCGTGCCGCCCAGCGTGGGCATACCGACCGGTATCGCCGCGCGCATCTTAATGCCAAAGGGACCGGTATCCTGGACGGTGCCGACCGGCACCTGCCACAGAATTTTCTGCGTCTTCATGTCGATGGCCGACAGCGTGCCAAACGGCGGTTTTTGGCACGGGATGCCGATCGGGGACATAAAGCGGTTTTTATTGACCGCATACGGCGTGCCTTTCATCGGCACCATGCCCATCCCGGTATTCACCGCCTCGCCGCCGTTATTCACCGCGCCATCGCGGGACGGCGCGGCCGGGATCAGCTGCACCCACAGGCCGAGGCGCATGTCGTTGGCAAAGATCAGGTGGTGATTGGGATCGGTCGACAGGCTGCCCCAGTTCATGCCGCCCAGAGACCCCGGGAAGCTGAGCGATTTGTCGGTGCCCGGCGCGGTGTAGAGACCGTTATAGCGCATCTCTTTAAACGCAATGCGGCAGGCCAGCTGGTCGAACGGCGTCGCGCCCCACATATCCGATTCGGTCAGGGTATCGGCACCGATCTGCGGCATGCCCACCGAGCGCGGCTGGGATGTGGCATACTGTTCGTTCGGAATATTCGCCTGCGGAACCGGCTGCTCTTCCACTTTGGTCAGCGGCTGGCCGGTGTGGCGATCCAGCACGTAGATCTGTCCGGCTTTGGTGCCAATCACCACCGCCGGCTTGCTGCTACCGTCGGGCAGCGGGAAGTCGATCAGGCTCGGCTGCATCGGCAGGTCGAAGTCCCACAGATCGTTATGCACGGTCTGATAGACCCACTTCTCTTTACCGGTCGTGGCATCCAGCGCCAGCACCGACGCGCCGTACTTGTGGTCCAGTTTGGTACGATTGACGCCCCACAGGTCAACGGAGGAGCTCCCCATCGGAATGAACACGGTGTTCATCGCCGGATCGTATGACATCGCCGCCCAGGAGTTTGGCGTGCTGCGGGTATAGTGCTCACCCGGCTGCAGCGCCATCGTCGGATCGTCTTTGCCCGGATCAAACGCCCAGCGCATGGCGCCGGTTATCACATCGAAGCCGCGCAGTACGCCGCCTGGCATATCGGTGCTGACGTTATCCGCCACGCGGCCGCCCACCACCACGGTGGTGCCCGCCAGCGTCGGCGCCGAGGTCAGCACGTAGCTCGGGTCTTTCGCTTCGCCCAGTCCGGCTTTCAGGTCAACGACGCCATTCTGGCCAAAATCCGGGCAGAACTGGCCGTTATCGGCATCCAGCGCAATCAGGCGGGCATCGATGGTGTTCATCAGAATACGGCGCTGACAGGCGGCGCCCGGCGCCACGCTGGCCGTTGCCGGTGCAATCGAGCCGGCCACCGTCGGCGGCGGCACCGGTTTAGTGGCATCAAAGTAAGCCAGACCGCGGCAGCGCATCCAGACCGAGGATTGGGCATTGATCTCCGCTTTCCAGATCGGCTTGCCGCTGTCGGCGTCGACCGCAATCACATTATTGTGCGGCGTACACAGAAAAATACGATCCCCCACCTGCAGCGGCGTTTGCTGATCTTCCGCGCCGTTACCGTCCGGGCTGAGCGGCGTATCGCCGGTGTGGAAGGTCCAGACCGGCTTGAGGTTTTTCACGTTATCGCGGGTGATCTGGTCCAGCGCCACAAAGCGGCTGCCTCCCGGCGTATTACCGTAGTTATCCCAGTCTTTCTGCTGCTGGCCCTTCTCGACCGGCACCAGCGGCAGCGGCTTACCGGCAAAGGGCACCGTCGGGTGCGGCTGGAACATCTGCACCAGGGTGACAATCATTCCAACGGCAATCAGCCCGCTCAGGCCGAAAGCGACGCCGGCAAAACCGCGCTTGCCTTCACGCTGACGCAGCGCCGGCCAGGTGAGCAGCGACAGCATCATCAGGCCGGCCGGCACCATCAGGCGCGAGACCAGTGGCCAGAAGTCCAGACCGGCATCCATTGGCGCCCAAACCAGCGTACCGATGAACACCAGTGCGTAGATCAAGACCGCAGAAGATTTCCGGCGCAGGAACTGCACCGCCGCCAGCAGGGTCACGATCCCCGCAATCAGGAAGTAAGCACTCCCTCCCAGGCTAAGCAGTTTACCGCCGCCCACCGCAAAAAAAATCCCGACGGCAAGCAGGATCACTCCCAGCACGCCGCATCCTATACCCAATCCTTTGCCGGAGCGGGATTGCATTTCACTCATGTTTTCGCTTCTCCTGATGGTTCACCCCTCCGTTGGCAGCTGCGGGCGACGGGCGTCCGGTACCTGGTGCAAGGGCCATTCCCGGGGGGCAATGGCCGCGGGCCCCTCGCACGGCGGAGGTGGGGGGAGAAAATTGTACCACCTGGTACATAAAAAACTGAAGAGATTAATACGCTGTTAGTGGTGTTACATAATCGTTAGAAAAGCGTAAAGCCGTGGCGGGCAATGGTGACGATCGCCGCACCGGGCGCGGCAATCAAGCGACAGAAACAGTAAGGGGCCTGGCGGCCCCTTGAAGATTAACGCTTATTTTTTTTCAGGTGCGACATTAAACGCTTACGCTTACGCATCTGGGTCGGCGTCAGCGTGTTGCGCTTGCCGGCAAACGGGTTGTCGCCCTCTTTAAACTGGATCCGAATCGGCGTGCCCATTACCTGCAGGGACTTGCGAAAATAGTTCATCAGGTAGCGCTTGTAGGAATCCGGCAAATCTTTCACCTGATTACCGTGGATCACCACGATCGGCGGATTGTAACCGCCGGCGTGCGCATACTTCAGCTTCACGCGGCGACCGCGGACCAGCGGCGGCTGGTGATCATCTTCCGCCATCTTCATGATGCGGGTCAGCATTGACGTGTTCACCCGGCGGGTGGCGCAGTCGTAAGCTTCGGTAACCGATTCAAACAGGTTACCCACGCCGCTACCGTGCAGGGCAGAGATAAAGTGAATGCGGGCAAAGTCAATAAAGCCCAGCCGGTAGTCCAGCGTCTCTTTCACTTCATCGCGCACTTCCTGGCTCAGGCCGTCCCACTTGTTGACCACGATCACCAGCGAGCGGCCGCTGTTGAGGATAAAGCCGAGCAGCGACAGATCCTGATCGGAGATCCCTTCATGGGCATCGACAACCAGCATCACCACGTTGGCGTCTTCAATCGCCTGCAGGGTTTTGATCACCGAGAATTTCTCCACGGTGTCGGTGACCTTGCCGCGTTTACGCACTCCGGCGGTGTCAATCAGCACGTATTCGCGATCGTCACGCTCCATCGGGATGTAGATACTGTCGCGGGTGGTGCCCGGCATGTCATAGACCACCACGCGGTCTTCACCAAGAATGCGGTTGGTCAGCGTCGACTTGCCAACGTTGGGGCGACCAACAATCGCCAGCTTGATCGGCAGCGTGCGCGGATCGAACGGCTCTTCTTCATCGTCCGGGATGGCGTCGCTCTCTTCCGCCGCCAGCGCCGCCCAGTAGGCTTCGTTCTCTTCTTCTTCGGTCAGCGTCTTCGGCTTGTCCTGGTCCATCCACGGCAGCAGCACGTGCTCCAGCAGACTGACTATCCCGCGGCCGTGCGACGCGGCAATCGGGTGAATCTCACCCAGCCCCAGCGACCAGAAATCGAGGATCGCCGCGTCGGCGTCGATGCCGTCGGTTTTATTGGCCACCAGAAAGGTCGGCTTTTCGCGCGCGCGCAGGTGCTGGGCGATCGCCTCGTCGGCCGGCATCAGACCGGCGCGGGCATCCACCATGAACAGCACCACGTCCGCTTCTTCAATTGCCAGCAGCGACTGCGCCGCCATGCGGGTTTCTACACCCTCTTCGGTGCCGTCGATCCCGCCGGTGTCGATGCAGATGAATTCACGCCCTTCCACCTCGGCCCGGCCGTATTTACGGTCGCGGGTCAGGCCCGGAAAGTCCGCGACCAGCGCGTCACGGGTGCGCGTTAAGCGGTTGAACAGCGTGGATTTCCCCACATTGGGGCGCCCGACAAGCGCGACCACAGGTACCATAAGACAAGCCTCATTACGGAAAAACGTTCAGGGACGGGCCGCAGCCCGGCCGTAAGAATAAATAAAACGGGCGGAATATAACGCATCCGCCCGATAATATACAGAGATGATCCCGTAAGGTACGGCAGGCCAGCGGCCCGCCCCACGTCGCACGGGTCGCAGGGTTAGCGCGTGATGGCGTGCACCGTACCGTCTTTCGCCTGAATCACCAGCTTATCGCTGGCCACCACCGGCTCGCTCTGGAAACCGGAGCTGTCCACTTTCTGCTGTGCAACAAAGCGCCCGTCTTCGGTATTCATCCAGTGCAGGTACCCCTCGGCGTCGCCCACCACCAGGTAACCGTTATACAACACCGGCGACGTCAGGTTGCGGTGCAGCAGATCGCTCTGGCGCCACAGGGTCACACCGCCGTCGGTGCTCAGGCCAATCACGCGGTCGTCCTGATCCACCAGGAAGATGCGGCCGCCGTCGACGATCAGATCGCGAACCGAGCCGATTTCCCGCTTCCACAGGATTTGTCCGGAGCGCAGATCCAGCGCAGTCAGGTTACCGTTATAGGCCAGCGCATAGACCACGCCGTTGACAATCACCGGGGTGGTGTCCACGTCGCTCAGGCGGTCGATCTCGGTCGCGCCGCTCGGCTGGGAAATGCGCTGCTGCCAGATAATCTGTCCCTGGTTCATCAGCACCGCGCTGACGCGGCCGTTATCGCCGCCGACGATGGCCGCGCCAAAGGCGGTGGACGGTGCGGACTCTCCGCGCAGCGACAGTGCCGGCATATCGAGATTCACTGTCCATTTCACTGCGCCGCTGTTTTGATCCAGCCCCTGCAGGATGCCGTTGCTGGTATGAATCAGCACCAGGCCATCGCTGACCACCGGGCGCGACAGCGCCTCACCGGCAACGGTCGTCTGCCAGGCAATGCTGCCGTCGCCGGTGTTCAGGGCGTAGGCCTGCGCCCGCTCGCTGCCGATGTAAATCTTATCACCGGCCACGGTCAGGCCACCGGACAACAGCGCAGAGCGATTCCTGGAGAAGAAACCGGTCTTCTCCGACAAGTCCACTTTCCACTTCTCTTTGCCGTTGCTGGCGTCCAGCGCCTTCACCACGCCAAAGCGATCGGCGGCATAGAGCGTGTTGTCCTGCCAGGCCGGGTGCAAATTGGAATAGAAATCACCTGTGCCATCGCCGACCGACGTGTCCCACACCTGCTGCGGGGTGAACTGGTTTTCGACTGTCGGCAGCGGCGACATTTTAACCACATCTTCTTCGCCGCTGAACAGCGAGCAGCCACTGAGTAAAGTGACTGACATCAGCCCTGGCAGAAGTAATTTACGCAATTCCATGACGTCCCTCTTAGCTGGACAAGTTATTCATTTTCATCTGCATCATCTCCTTGAGGGCGGAAGATGCATCGGAAGCAATGCCGTGACTCCAGGCGTCACGCGCGCCCTTCACATCGCCTTTACTCAACAGCGCATCGCCGCGGATGTCCGCCACAATCGCCGCCCAGCCGTCGCTTTTGATGGCGTCAAGGGTGCTCAGCGCCTCATCGGCCTGCTTCAGCTGCAGCTGCACGCGGGCAAGGCGCAGACGCAGCACCGCCTGCAGGTTAGCGTCGTCGGTATCGTGAAGACCGCTGCGCAGCTGGTCGGCCGCGCGCTCAAACTGACCGGCGTCGACGTAGCCTTTGGTGACATCCAGCGACGCCAGCGCGCCGTAGCTGTTCGCGGTGTCGTCGGCAAATTTTGCCGCGGCGCTCAGCGACCCGGGGTTAGCCGGGTTGATTGCGTGCGTCACCTGCTGATAGGCCTGCGACACGTCCCGGGCGTTCACCGCTTGGTGGTTGCTCCAGAACTGCCAGCCGGCCAGCGCGCCGATACCGACGATCACGCCCACCACCAGCGCTTTGCCGTTATTGCTAAAAAAGCGACGCAGCGCGTCTTCCTGCTCATGTTCGTTGCTGTACACTTCCACGCACTCTCTCCTGTCCCTTATCGCCGGCCACTCAGGCCAGCAGCGCCGCCACGGTCGCGGCTACGTCAGCCTGCGCAACGGTGTGCTGTTCACCGGCGCGCAAATCTTTTACGGTCACGCGCTGGTTGGCGACTTCATCCTCGCCGAGGATCAGCGCGACGCGCGCGCCCCACTTATCGGCCCGCGCAATCTGCTTCTTAAAGTTACCGCCGCCGTGGTTAGTCATCAACTTAACCGCCGGCAGCGCATCACGCACCTGCTCGGCCAGCAGCATGGCGGCACACTGCACCCCCTGCCCCGAAGCGATAACATAGACATCAACGATCGGCGTCGGTTCAAAATCCGGATTCACCGCCTGCACCAGCAGAACCAGTCGCTCCATGCCCATGGCAAAGCCGACGCCCGGGGTCGCTCGACCACCCAGCTGTTCGACCAGCCCGTCGTAGCGACCGCCGGCACATACCGTGCCCTGCGCGCCGAGGCTGGCGGTCACCCACTCAAACACCGTGCGGTTATAGTAGTCGAGACCGCGCACCAGGCGCTGATTTACGCGATAGGCAATGCCGGCCTGATCCAGCAGCTGGCACAGCCCGGCAAAGTGCGCGCGGGACTCCTCGTCGAGGTAGTCATGCAGCGCCGGCGCGTCGTTCAGCAGCGCCTGCACCTCCGGGTTCTTGCTGTCCAGCACGCGCAGCGGATTGGTGTACATCCGGCGCTGGCAATCGTCATCCAGTGCCGCTTTGTGCTGCTCGAGGAACGCCACCAGCGCGGTACGATAGTCGGCGCGCGCCGCCAGCGAGCCGATGGAGTTCAGCTCCAGCGTCACGTGATCGGCGATGCCCAGCGCCTTCCACCAGCGGGCGGTCAGCAGAATCAGCTCCGCGTCAATGTCCGGTCCCTGCAGGCCAAACACTTCGGCACCGATCTGATGGAACTGGCGGTAGCGGCCTTTTTGCGGACGCTCATAGCGGAACATGGGGCCCATATACCAGACGCGCTGCTCCTGGTTGTACAGCAGGCCGTGCTCAATGCCAGCGCGCACGCAGCCCGCGGTGCCTTCCGGACGCAGGGTGAGACTTTCACCGTTGCGATCGTCAAAGGTGTACATCTCTTTTTCCACCACATCGGTGACTTCACCAATGGCGCGTTTAAACAGCGGGGTGCTCTCCACCAGCGGGGTGCGAATTTCGCTGTAGCCGTAGCCAGCGAGGACCGATTTCAGAATGGTTTCTACCCGCTGCCAGACGGCCGTATCGGCCGGCAGCGCGTCATTCATGCCACGAATGGCCTGGATATTTTTTGCCACGTAAGGACTCTCTTTATTTTTCGACTTGCTGGACATCAATGCGGTTGGTCGCATCCAGCACGCTGGCTTTCGCGCGAATTCGCGCCTCCAGCTGATCAATCATGTCGTTGTTATCCAGACGATCGCGCAGGCGCACGCCGTCTTCATAAAAGCCGCTTTTCTTATTGCCGCCGGTGACGCCAAGGGTAGAGACCAGCGCTTCACCGGGGCCGTTGACCACGCAGCCGATGATCGAGACATCCATCGGGGTGATGATGTCTTCCAGCCGCTGCTCGAGCGCGTTGACCGTGCCAATGACGTCAAACTCCTGGCGCGAGCAGGTGGGGCAGGCAATAAAGTTGATACCGCGTGAGCGAATGCGCAGCGACTTGAGAATATCGAAACCGACCTTGACCTCTTCCACCGGATCGGCCGCCAGCGAAATTCGCAGGGTATCGCCGATCCCCTCCGACAGCAGCAGACCCAGCCCGATGGCCGATTTGACCGCGCCGGCGCGGGCCCCGCCCGCCTCGGTGATCCCAAGGTGCAGCGGCTGAGCAATCTCTTTCGCCAGCAGGCGATAGGACTCCACGGCGAGGAAGACGTCTGAGGCCTTCACGCTGACCTTAAACTGGTCAAAATTCAACCGCTGCAGGTGCTCTACGTGGCGCATCGCGGACTCCAGCAGCGCCTGCGGCGTCGGTTCGCCATATTTTTCCTGCAGGTCACGCTCAAGGGAGCCGGCATTTACGCCGATACGGATGGGGATGTTGTGGTCGCGGGCGCTGGCCACCACCTGGCGGATGCGCTCCTCACTGCCGATATTGCCCGGGTTAATGCGCAGGCAATCGACGCCGTACTCGGCGACTTTCAGCGCGATGCGGTAATCAAAATGGATATCCGCCACCAGCGGCACGCTGACCTGCTGTTTGATCAGCCGAAAGGCCTCGGCGGCGTCCATGGTCGGCACCGAGACGCGGACGATGTCCACGCCGACGCGCTCAAGGGCTTTAATCTGGTTAACCGTCGCCTCGACGTCGGTGGTGCGGGTGTTGGTCATGGACTGGACGGCAATCGGTGCGCCATCGCCGACCGGCACCTTTCCGACATAAATCCGCGTCGATTTACGCCGGGTAATGGGTGCTTCGTTATGCATATGCTCTTCTCTCCACGGTTACACGAGACCTGTACACGGCCGGGAGCGACTTACTGCGCACCCAGCGTCAGGCGAGCAACCTGGTTGGTACGAATAAAACGGCTAAGATCAACGGGCTGCCCCTGGTATTGAATGCTCACCGCGCGCGGCGCGCCGATTTTCAGCCGGTAGGGCGCGGTGCCGGACAGGCTGAGTTTACCACCACTGCGCTGCATTCCGCTAAACAGCTTTTTGCCCGCGGCGTCGGTGACTTCCAGCCAGCAGTCGGCGTTGAAATCCATGACCACCGCATTGGGATCGGCGGTCACGGCGCTCTCTCCCACGCCGGCGCTGGCGGTCGGCAGGGAACCGGCAGTGGCGGCCGGTGCCGCCCCGTCGGTGACCGCCTGGCTCGGCGCCACAACCGCGGCGCTCTCGGCCGGCGCGGCAGGCGCCGCACCGTCAGCAGGCGTCGCGTTCGGTGCCGTCGCGGTCTGGGCCGGTACACTCTCCTCCGGCGACTGGCTGCCGTCGGCGGCCGGCACCTCGGGCGCCGCGTTAGCCTGCGCGGTCGCGGTGTCGTCCGGCGTCGTGTTCAGCGGAATCGACTGGCTACCGTCGCCCTCGACCGCACTGTTCACCGACAGCAGATCGTCCTGCGAGGCCTGATGGTTTTGCCACCACCAGGCACCGGTCAGGCCGATCACCACAAACAGCACCAGCCAGGTGAAGGTCATTAACCAGCCGTCGCGTTTTTTACGCCGCTTGCCCAGCGAAAAACTCTGCATCGGCTGCACCTTAGAGGGCCGCACCGGCGCAGAGTTAGCCAGCATCGGCAGCAGCTCCTCTTCCGGTACGTGCACCAGGCGGGCATACGATCGGATATAGCCGCGCAGAAAGGTGGAGGCCAGATCCGCCGGGGCCTTGTCCTCTTCAATGTCGCGTACGGTGGAAAGTTTCAGGCAGAGACGCTCGGCAACATTCTGCTGGCTCAGCCCCATTTGTTCACGAGCGGCGCGAAGTCGCGCGCCAGTGGAATTTCCTGCTGATTTTTCTTGCGTGGCTTCAGTATTCATTCGCTAACTAGTCGTGTTGCCGTATCGATGAGGAAAAAAATAACGCCAAACATGGGAACCCCGAGAGCGGAAGCCCGTGCTGACGCGGCGAATCATGTCTCTGCATCATACTGCCTCAAACCGTAAAGAAACGCACCGTTATTGTTGAAAATTCCCAGCTAATTCCGGTACGTAACCGGTCTGAACGGGAGGGGGCATGACGGACAGCCGCCTCCCGCCGCGGACCGCGGCCGGTCAGACCGCTTTTACCGCAATCGGCTCACCGGCGCTGCGCTTGCGCAGGGTGCGCTTGGTACGGTCAATCACCTCGCCGGCCAGCTGGCCGCAGGCGGCGTCAATATCATCGCCGCGGGTTTTGCGCACGATGGTGGTGAAGCCGTACTCCATCAGCACCTTGGAAAAACGGTCTACGCGGCTATTGGAGCTGCGGCCATAAGGCGCTCCCGGGAAGGGGTTCCACGGAATCAGGTTGATTTTGCACGGGGTATCTTTCAACACCTCCGCCAGCTGATGGGCATTATCGGTGCTGTCGTTCACCTGATCGAGCATCACGTACTCCACCGTCACCCGCCCCTGATTGGCATTGGATTTGGCCAGGTAGCGACGCACGGCCGCGAGGAAGGTTTCGATATTGTACTTCTTGTTGATCGGTACGATCTCATCGCGGATGGTGTCGTTAGGCGCGTGCAGCGAGATGGCCAGCGCCACGTCAATCATATCGCCCAGCTTATCCAGCGCCGGTACGACGCCCGACGTGGAGAGGGTCACGCGGCGCTTGGAGAGACCAAAGCCAAAGTCGTCCAGCATGATCTCCATCGCCGGCACCACGTTGGTCAGGTTCAGCAGCGGCTCGCCCATGCCCATCATCACCACGTTGGTGATCGGACGCTGACCGGTCACTTTGGAGGCGCCGATGATTTTGGCCGCGCGCCACACCTGACCAATGATTTCAGACACCCGCAGGTTACGGTTAAAGCCCTGCTGCGCCGTCGAACAGAATTTGCACTCCAGCGCGCAGCCCACCTGGGAGGAGACGCAGAGGGTGGCGCGATCTTTTTCGGGAATATAGACGGTTTCGACCTGCTGGCCGCCTACGCTGATTGCCCACTTTATGGTGCCGTCGGAGGATCGCTGCTCTTCGGCCACTTCCGGCGCGCGAATTTCCGCCACCTGCTGCAGCTTGCCGCGCAGCACTTTATTGATGTCGGTCATCTGCTCGAAATCGTCACAGCAGTAATGATAAATCCACTTCATCACCTGATCGGCGCGAAACGGTTTTTCACCGAGCTCCTGAAAGAACGCGCGCATCTGCTGACGGTTCAGGTCGAGTAAATTGATTTTTTCGGATTTGGGGCTGACTACAGCGGGAGAAGCGGACGCGGACGTCACCTGGGATTCTGACATAATGTTCTCTGGCCTCGTTGTTACACGTTATGGCACGGGGGTAGTGAGTTAAAAGAGACGCCCCCGCTGAGAGACTCAGCAGGGGCGCGTAATTCTACTACCGGCAGGCAGGGGGTGAAAGGGCCGTCGACAATTAAATTGTAAAGGCCACCGCCATCCCCTGCTCCATCCCCATCGGCGTTGCCGGGGGGCAAGGACGCGTATTAGCGGGTGCGCGGGCAGATTTCACCTTCGCCGAAGAAATACGCGATTTCGCGCGCGGCAGACTCGGCAGAGTCAGAGCCGTGGGTGGCGTTTTCGGTGAAGCTGTCGGCGTAGTCAGCACGCAGGGTGCCGGCCAGCGCGTTGGCCGGATTGGTGGCGCCCATCAGATCGCGATGACGCTGAACCGCGTCTTCACCTTCCAGCACGGAAACCACGACCGGACCGGAGGTCATGAACTCAACCAGACCGTCAAAGAACGGCTTCCCCTGGTGCTCGGCGTAGAAGCCTTCAGCCTGCTCTTTGCTCAGGTGCAGCATTTTTGCGCCAACGATTTTAAAGCCTGCGCTTTCAAAACGGTTGTAGATGGCACCAATCACGTTTTTTGCAACGGCGTTTGGCTTGATGATGGAGAAAGTACGTTCGATTGCCATGTTAACCTCTGTCTGAATATTCTGGTGAAAGCGGGAGCGGGGCCCCGGCTTTAGAAACGGCGCCGATTATAGGGGTACAACCGGCCGTTGCCTATCACCGATGCAATAATTTATTGAAAAACCTTGATCAATAACATTGCGCCAATGCCGATTCGCAGGCGCTGGCTGTGCGAATGCGGCCTGCTGGCGGCGTGCTGTATGAAAACCGCCATGACATCCCGGTGGTCTGATTGATTACCACTCTCCGTACGGATAGGTTTTCCCTTTGATGAAATCACGGATAAAAGGATCAAAGCCGTTAACCGCAAGATAATTAAAATCAATCCGGCTGGGAACATGCTTACATATCAGCATATCCTCCCCCGTCATCATGAGCTGCCGGGCAGGATACTGAAGTACTGAAGATTCCCCGTTATTCTCCAGCCAGACCCGCACCGTTCCTCCTGGGGCCAGTCCGATAATCATATTATCCCGGTAATACGTCTTTCCCGGACGATAAGTATCAGGATAGGCCGCGAGCATCTGCCGCCACGTCTCCCGGCTGAACCAGATCTCGGTCTCGTACGCCTTTTTATCGATAACCGAGTCCCAGCACACCGTCATCCTGACCGGCAGCGCCTTGCCGGTATTAAAATTGGCTGAAAAACCGCCTACGCGCTGGCTCCATTTATCTACACTGCTCTGACTGGGTCTGGCTGCGTCAAGCTGTCGAAAGATACTTTCCCGGATATCCCCGTCCTCCAGATATACCATCGTCACCAGCGCCGGCAGATTTTTCGGGTGAAAAAAATTAAACTGCCAGTGGTCATAAGGCAGCTTTTGCCCCCACTGCTCCACCCCATCCCCCAGCAGCGTCCTGACGCCCGCGCGGCGGTCATGGCAGCCGGCAAGCAGCACAACACCCAGCGCGGCCACCATCAGTGCTAATCGTCTCATCCCTGCCTCCTCAGAAAAGCCCGTCCAGCGCGTCCGCGTTCGCGCGGCCCTGCGCTGTCGCTTTATCACACTTGGGATTAAGTTCTGATCGCCGCGCCAGCTCCGGCCACATCCCCTTAACGCCGTTCAGGCTGAAATCTGCCCGTTTCCGTTGACTGGCTGCACCAGTACTGCGGCAATGCAAATCCGCAGGCGCTGGCTGTGCAAATGCGGCCTGCTGGCGGCGTGCTGTATGAAAACCGCCATGACATCCCGGTGGCCTGATTGATTACCACTCTCCGTACGGATAGGTTTTCCCTTTGATAAAATCGGGTGTCTTTCCGTAATAAACATACCCGTTAGGATGTTTCGTTACCCCTTTACATATCAGCATATCTTCCCCCGTCATCGTGAGCTGCCGGGCAGGATGCTGAAGTACAGCAGGATCGCCATTATCCTCCAGCCAGATCCGCACCGTTCCTCCTGGGGCCAGTCCGATAATCATATTATCCCGGTAATACGTCTTTCCCGGACGATAAGTATCAGGATAGGCCGCGAGCATCTGCCGCCACGTCTCCCGGCTGAACCAGATCTCGGTCTCGTACGCCTTTTTATCGATAACCGAGTCCCAGCATACCGTCATCCTGACCGGCAGCGCCTTGCCGGCATTAAAATTGGCTGAAAAACCACCTACGCGCTGGCTCCATTTATCTACACTGCTCTGACTGGGTCTGGCTGCGTCAAGCTGTCGAAAGATACTTTCCCGGATATCCCCGTCCTCCAGATATACCATCGTCACCAGCGCCGGCAGATTTTTCGGGTGAAAAAAATTAAACTGCCAGTGGTCATAAGGCAGCTTTTTCCCATACTGCTCCACACCGTCTCCCAGCAGCGTCTTCACGCCTGCGCGACGGTCATGGCAGCCGGCAGTCAGCGTCACGGCCAGCACGGCCACCATCAGCGGTAATCGTCTCATCCCTGCCTCCTCAGAAAAGCCCGTCCAGCGCGTCCGCGTTCGCCCGCGCCCGGTCTTCCCACTGCTGCTGGTCGTCCATCCGCCATACCGTCCGCATCCAGCCTTTGCCCGGTGCCATCGGCCACACAAAGGAGCGTTCATCCGTCGGCGCATAGTGGTTTCGCAGAAAAACCTCTCCCGAGGACGGACTCACCCACAGGCTCAGGTCGGAGTCGATATTCCAGTTCGCCGAACCGTGCAGGTAGCGCCCGATGATCCGCATCTCCTCCGCCGTAAAGCCCGCCGGCTCCGCGCCCCGCCGGACCGCGCGCCCCTGTGCTATCGCTTTATCACACAGGGGAACCAGCTCAGCGGGAAGGGCAGTGTCAGGGTTTTGCGGGTCAATATCCCCGAATATCACCCCGGCGTCCTGGGCCGCATCCAGCATCACCCGCATGCACACCTTTTCCCAGTCGTTCGGCACCGCTTTCCGCGTCATAAACACCGCCGCGCCGGCTTTCTTCTCAAAAATAAACGCCCGCGCCTTGTTCTGATTGACCAGCGGCCACGAAATCATTTTCGTCTCCACCTTGCCGTGCGGCATCAGGTACTTCAGCGCCGGCAGCGAATACAGCGCCTGGCGCATCTTCTCCGCCTGACGGTACACCGCCGTCTGCGTCTCGTCCGCGCTCTCCGGTATCACCTCAAAGTCCGGCATCGTCAGCAGGGAGATTTCATCCTCTCCCGCGTTGTAGCCCCCGCCGATGTCCGAGTGCGCCCCCGGCAGCGCCAGCTCCGGCCACATCCCTTTAACGCTGTTCAGGCTGAAATGATAGCGGCACTCGTGCATCGCGCTTATCTGAAACACCTTCTGCGCCACCGAGGGGCGCAGCTCAAGATTCACACCGGGGTTGCTGCGCCCGTTGAGGCCGTAAAAGTTCAGCAGGCTGCCAATGGCCGCCACCGTGTCAAACAGCCCCAGAAAGCGCACCTCACCCGCCGGTTTTCCGTGGTGCCCCGCCATAGCCAGCCCCTTGTCTATCGCCGCCGCTATCGCCGCGTCCTGGTGCATCACCCAGTTGGCAAAGTGCCGCGCCGCCGCCGCCCCGCGGCTGAACCCAAACACGTCAAACTGCACCTTCGCGATCGCCACTTTGTCACGGTTAAGTTTGATAAAGCGGGTCAGCTCTGCGCTGATCTTTTCCAGCGCCTTATCGGTTTTCGTCACCACCCCTTCGAACTGCCGGATAAGGCTGCTGCCCAGCGCCATCCCCAGCATAGAGTCGCTCTCGCCGTCCGCCGTCCCGATGCCGCTGACGTAGGCTTTCACCTGCGCCTCTGTCTGGCTGTCGTTGAGTTCATCACTCAGCTGATAAAGGTCAAACAGCCGGGAAATATTGGTGATCCCCCCTGCCAGCTGGCGTTACCCAGCCCCGCTCTGGCGTGTTCTTCATACTTCGCGCACGCTCTGGCTCGCTCCTCGCCGACCAGGCCGGCGCAGTGGGCATACGCCAGCCGCAGATCGTCGGCGTTCGCCCGGTTGTTGCCCGTACCGTCAAAGAACACCCCCACCGTCAGGGTGATCCCCCTGACCGGCACCCGCTGGCAGTAAATAACCTTTACGCTGCCGTGAATATCGGTTCGATGCGTGTTGTCACCGACAACTTCGTAACGGTAATAGCCAGTCTCATCCGACACGTCCTTTTCACTCTCAGTCATAGAAAATCCCTGTATTTAGCAAATAATCGCCGTTGAAGCACCTCTGGCTGATGCGTTCCGATTAACCGCGCCTGTCAACATCGTCACTTTGCCCCGCGGCAACTGTATGGTTATTGGGTGTTTTAAGACGCGTGCGCGTCCATTAATTGCAGTGACCGGGCCGCAGCACAAACAACGCCCGCGAGATACGCGTCGTCCTGATTGCCTCCTGCCGGGTATCTACCGATAACAAAAAGACGCTCAATTTCACACCAATGCCCCCAGTTTCGCAACGCATCCCTTGAGATATGCGAGCCATTGCCCGACACTGCTGTTTTTATGCTGAAGAAGAGGTTGCCATGACCGCTCCCCTGTTTGTTTCCGTTGACTGGCTGCATGAACACTATGCCGACGCTGATCTGCAGGTACTGGATGCGCGGATGCTGCCGCCAGGGCAGGAGGCCGTGCGCGATGTTAACGCCGAGTACCTGAGTGGCCACCTGCCCGCTGCGCCGTTTTTTAATATTGAAGCGCTGTCCGATCACTCTTCACCCTATCCGCATATGCTGCCGCGCGCCGAGGGCTTCGCCGTGGCGATGCGCGAACTGGGCGTCAGCAGCGATAACCATCTGGTGGTATATGATGAGGGCAACCTGTTTTCCGCCCCGCGCGCCTGGTGGATGCTGCGTCAGTTCGGCGTGCAGCGGGTGTCGATCCTCGCTGGCGGCCTGAGCGCGTGGCGCGCAGCCGGTCACCCGCTGGCACCGGGTGAGGTTGCCGCCGAAGAGAGTGAGTTTGAGGCAACCGTGCCGGATCGGGCGGCGGTGCGCAGCCTGACCGACGTGCTGCTGGTCAGCCATGAGGGCGGCGCGCAGATCGTTGACGCCCGCGCGGCAAACCGCTTTCGCGGCGAGGTGGATGAGCCGCGCGCCGGACTGTATCGCGGGCACATTCCGGGCAGCGTTAACGTGCCCTGGACGGCGCTGGTGGAGAATGGCGCGCTGAAGAGCGATGCGGCGCTGCGCGCGGTATTTGCCGCGCACGGCGTGGATGTGGCGCAGCCGGTGATTGGCAGCTGCGGCTCCGGGGTCACCGGGGTGGTGGTCCTGCTGGCGCTGACCCAGCTTGGCGCCGGCGACCTCAGCCTGTATGACGGCTCCTGGAGCGAATGGGGCAGCCGCGCCGATCTGCCCGGCGTGGATCTGGCCCACCGTTCCTGAGTTGGCGACCTGCCCCGCGAGCGGGGCAGGTGCGCAGCGGCCTCAAACCATTTTGACCTTAATGTCGCGCAGAAAGCTGCCCCAGCGACGTTCGTAAAACGGCGTGATATGCGCCGAGAAAAAGTGGCTGATGCCGCCCTCCCCTTCCACCACCTGACAGATATCAATCGGCGCATCGTCGGTCAGGGTATCCGTTGCCACCTGCCCGGCGGTGTGGATGATGGTGGCGATATCGCTGTCCGCTTCGATGCCGATCAGCAGATTGGCCGGGCCATCGGCCTGCTCGCGCAGCAGGGCGACAAAGGCGCGGCGTACCGGTTTAGTCTGGCTGAACAGCGTGGTCAGCGAGGCAATCATCTGCGCCGGCGGCGCCGCCACCTCGGAGAGCAGCAGCGCGCTGCCGCCCTCCAGTACGGTTTGTTGCGTCAGCGCGCTCCCCCCCTCGTCAATCAGCCGGGCGATCTCCGCCGGCGTGAACTCCTTGCCGCTGGGCAGTTTTGGATTGAGAAACAGCGTTTCCCCCTGCGTCAGCGCAAACAGGGTACGCACCGGTAAAATCACGTACGGCTGCGCATCGCTCACCGCGTCCGCCAGCGCCTGTTCAGAGGTGAAGAACGGGATCACCGAGGTGCCGTCCTCCTTCTCCCAGTGTTGCAGATCCAGCGGCGTGCTGGCATCCAGCGGACCATCGCCGCCGTCGGCGCGGGTACCGGGGACCAGCACGCTGGCTTCCAGCAGCTGTGAGAAAAACGCTGGCCGATGGGCCGGCTCGGTTGCCGCAAGGGCGAGCACCTCTTCCAGGCGCGAATTGAATGTGTTCATCAGAAAGTCCCGCAGCCTGCCGCAAACGCGGCAGGCCTCGCAGCATTATTTCAGTAACAGACCGGCAAGGGTGCGCACACCCAGCCCGGTGGCACCGGCTGACCACTGCTCAACGGCGCTCTTGCGGTAGGTGGCAGAGCAGTCGATGTGCAGCCAGCCCTGCTGATAGCGGCTGACGAAATGCGACAGGAACGCCGCGGCGGTGCTGGCGCCGGCGCTGTGGGCCGGGCCGGCGATATTATTCAAATCGGCAAAGTTCGACGGCAGCTGGCCGCGGTGAAATTCCGCCAGCGGCAGGCGCCAGAACGGTTCGTTCTCCCCGGCGGCCACGCTCAGCAGGCGCTGGGCCAGCGCATCATCAAAGGTGAACAGCGCGTGATAGTCGTTGCCCAGAGCAGTTTTGGCCGCGCCGGTCAGGGTCGCCGCATCGATCAGCAGCTCCGGCTGCTGTTCGCTGGCGTCAATCAGGCCGTCAGCCAGCACCAGGCGCCCTTCGGCGTCGGTGTTCATTACCTCAACGGTTTTGCCGTTGCGGTAGCGAATGATATCTCCCAGCTTAAAGGCGTTGCCGCTGACCATGTTGTCGGCGCAGCAGAGCCAGAGCTTCACGCGCTTGTTGAGGCCGCGGGCAATCGCCAGCGCCAGCGCGCCGGTGACCGTGGCCGCACCGCCCATGTCGGACTTCATGGCGTCCATAAACGCGCTCTGCTTCAGGCTGTAACCACCGCTATCGAAGGTGATGCCTTTACCGACCAGGCAGGCAAACACCGGCGCATCAGCGTCACCGCTGGGGTTGTAGTCCAGCGCCAGTAGCACCGGCGGGCGGGCGGATCCGCGTCCCACGGTGTGAATGCCGAGGTAGCCCTGCTCGCGCAAATCGTCCCCTTTGGTGATGCGATAGCTGACCGCCGGGCCGCCCACAGCGGCGAGCAGATCGACCGCCCGCTGCGCCAGCTGCTCCGGACCCAGATCTTCCGCCGGCGCGTTAATGGTATCGCGCACCCAGTCGATGGTCTGCAGCCGACTATCCAGCTCGGCGCGTTCGGCGACGGAGAGCGCCGGCCAGCGGATATGCCGCTCGCCCTTCGGTCCGCGCCAGCCCTGCCAGAAGGCCCAGCAGCGCGCCAAATCCCAGCCCTCACCGTCGAGCGCGACGCGGCGCAGCCCCATGCCGTCGATTTTGCGCGCCGCGCGCTGAATGCGCCCGAGCGCATCCTCACCGGTGTGAATGGTCACCCCGCCGTCGCCGATGCTGGTCAGGGCCTGTTCGCCCCAGCGGGCGTCGGCCGGCGCCGGGGAAAGCTCAATCATCATCACATCATTTGCCATCGCAACACTCTCCCTATCGTGATTCTGTTTTACCGCGTGGCGCGGTCGTCCGGCGCCCTGACGGACGCCGGCGGCCCTCAGTGCTCGCGCGCGTGGTTAATGGTATAGCGTGGGAACTCCACCACCAGATCCTCATCGGCGATGCGCGCCTGGCAGCTCAGACGGCTGTCCGGCTCGAGACCCCACGCTTTGTCCAGCATGTCATCTTCGTCTTCGCTGCTCTCGGCCAGCGTATCAAACCCCTCACGCACCACGCAGTGGCAGGTCGTGCAGGCGCAGGATTTTTCGCAGGCGTGTTCCACGTCCATCCCGTTTCGCAGGGCGACGTCCAGAATGGTTTCACCCGGCTGCGCGTCAAACACCCCGCCTTCCGGCAACATATCCTGATGGGGCAAAAATACAATCTTCGGCATGACTCTTACACCTCGTCCACAGAGTGCCCGGCCAGTGCGCGGCGAATGGAGTCATCCATGCGGCGCGCGGCAAAGTCCTGGGTTACGTTATCTAGTTGTTTCACCGCGGCGGCAATGACGCTGGCGTCATCCCCCTGCAGCGCATCGTGCAGGGCCTGCTGCGCGGCGGTAATCGCCGCCGCTTCCGGCTCGCTCAGCAGGTGGGCGTCTTCCGCCAGCGCCCCGCTGAGGCTCTCCAGCACGCGCAGACCATCGACCTTCTCTTCCGCCAGGCGGCGGGCGTCCACGTCCTGCTGAGCGTGGCTGACAGAATCGGTGATCATCTGCGCAATTTCGTTTTCGCTCAGGCCAAACGACGGTTTCACCTGAATGGCCGCCTCAACCCCGGTGGATTTCTCCATCGCGGTGACGCTCAGCAGGCCATCGGCGTCTACCTGAAAGGTGACGCGAATGTGCGCGCCGCCCGCCGGCATCGCCGGGATGCCACGCAGCGAGAAGCGCGCCAGCGATCGGCAGTCGCCGACCATCTCGCGTTCGCCCTGCAGCACGTGCATGCTCATCGCGGTCTGGCCGTCTTTAAAAGTGGTAAACTCCTGCGCGCGCGCCACCGGGATGGTGGTGTTACGCGGGATCACTTTTTCCACCAGCCCGCCCATGGTTTCCAGGCCGAGCGACAGCGGGATCACGTCCAGCAGCAGCATGTCGCTGTCCGGCTTGTTCCCAACCAGTATATCGGCCTGGATGGCGGCGCCAATCGCCACGACGCGATCCGGATCGATGTCGGTCAGCGGCGAGCGGCCAAAGAAGGCCCCCACCTGCTCACGCACCGCCGGCACGCGGGTCGATCCACCGACCATCACGACATCCTGCACCTCGTCGGGGCTGACGCCGGCGTCCTTCATGGCGCGACGCGACGCCAGCAGGGTGCGCTTGATCAGCGGGGCGATCAGCGCAGTAAATTCGGCGCGCGTGATGCTTCCCTGCCAGTCGCCGAGGGTGACCGGCACGCTTTCGGCGTCGCTGAGGGCGATTTTGGCCGCCGTCGCAACGTCAAGCAGTTCGCGGTTGCGCAGGGCATCGCTGCGGTCCTGCCAGCCGGCTTTTTCCCGCAGCCGATCGGCCAGCAGGCTGTCAAAGTCATCGCCGCCAAGGGCCGAATCGCCGCCGGTGGCCAGCACTTCGAACACGCCGCGGCTGAGGCGTAAAATGGAGATATCAAAGGTGCCCCCGCCGAGATCGTACACGGCAATCACTCCCTCCTGACCGGAGTCGAGACCGTAGGCCACCGCCGCCGCGGTCGGCTCATTGAGCAGCCGTAGCACGTTCAGGCCGGCCAGCCGCGCGGCGTCTTTGGTGCCCTGGCGCTGCGCATCGTCAAAATAGGCGGGAACGGTGATCACCACGCCCTCCAGCGCGTCGCCGAGGCTGTCGCGGGCGCGCTGCGCCAGCGCGCTGAGGATGTCACCGGAGACCTTGATCGGACTGACCACGCCGGCGACGGTGTCGATCAGCGGCAGGCCGTTTTCACTGGCGGCAAAGCGGTAAGGGAGCTGCGGATAGCGCTGCCGGACATCCGCCAGCGAGCGGCCCATCAGTCGCTTCACCGAGCTGATGGTGTTATGCGGATCGCGCGCCGCGCCTTCGCGGGCTTCCCAGCCGATGCGCGCGGCATCGCGGCCGTAGTGCACCACCGAAGGGAGCAGGTGGCGGCCCTGCGCATCGGGCAGGGTTTCCGCCTGGCCGCTGCGCACGGTGGCGACCAGCGAGTGGGTGGTACCCAGATCAATACCGACGGCCAGGCGGCGCTGATGCGGCGCCGTACTCAGGCCCGGCTCACTAATTTGTAATAACGCCATGTTGAGCTTCCCGTATTAAAAATCGAGCAGCTGCTCTTCGAGCGCTTCTGCCTGGCTGCGCAGTTTAGCGAGAAAACGCAGCTTGCGCACGGTGTCCGCGCCCTGCGCCCACTGGCTGGCGGCCAGCGCGTCGCGCAGCTCGGTTTCCCGCGCCGTCGCCATCGCGCTGACGCGGGCAATCAGGCCGCCCAACGCCGCGGCGTCTTTGCGCTGCGCCATCGCCTCCAGCTCTTCACGCAGCTCAAGCTGTTCCATCAGGAACGCGGCGTCACGCATCGTGTGCTGTTCGTTGTTGATGTCGAAGCCGTGCAGGCTGAGCAGGTATTCGGCACGCGGCAGCGGCGAGCGCAGCGCCTGATAGCCCTGATTAAGGGTGGCGGCCTGCTGAACGGCCTGCAGACGGACGGATTCGGATTCGGTAGCGAAGCGATCGGGATGATACTGACGTTGCAGTTCCTGAAAACGGCTTGTCAGCGCCGCCGCATCGATATCCCAGCTTTGCGGCAGACCAAACAGGGTGAAGTAATCCATAAACGACTCGAAAAACGCGGGTTTCAGTAAAAACGAAATCGCCCCGACGGCGTCGGCGCGATTTCATCAGGTGCTACAGCGGGCGTCAGACGTGGAAGCTTTCGCCACAACCGCACTCGTCTTTGACGTTCGGGTTGTTGAACTTGAAGCCCTCGTTGAGCCCCTCTTTGACAAAGTCCAGTTCGGTGCCGTCAAGGTAGACGAGGCTTTTGCCATCAATCACAATCCGGACCCCTTTCTGTTCAAAGACGGTGTCTTCCGGCTGCGGCTCGTCGACAAACTCCAGCACGTAGGCCATACCGGAGCAGCCGGAGGTCCGCACCCCCAGCCGCAGGCCGTAGCCTTTACCGCGATGGGTGAGAAACTGGCTCACGCGGGATGCCGCGCTGTCGCTTAAGGTGATCGACATACCGCCTCCGCTTACTGTGGCTCTTTTTTACTCTTGTAATCCGCAATCGCGGCCTTGATCGCGTCTTCTGCCAGGATTGAGCAGTGAATTTTCACCGGCGGCAGCTCCAGCTCTTCGGCAATCGCCATGTTGGTGATGCTTTGCGCTTCGTCGAGGGATTTGCCTTTCACCCACTCGGTGATAAGCGAGCTGGACGCGATCGCAGACCCACAGCCGTAGGTTTTAAACCGTGCGTCTTCGATGATGCCGCCATCGCTGACTTTGATCTGCAGTTTCATCACGTCGCCGCAGGCCGGGGCGCCGACCATGCCGCTGCCGACGGAAGGATCGCTGTTGTCAAACGACCCAACGTTGCGCGGATTTTCGTAATGATCGATGACTTTTTCGCTGTATGCCATGGTAAGTATCTCCTGCTTCCTGAAATTAGTGATGTGCCCATTCGATGGTGTTCAGATCCACGCCGGCTTTGAACATGTCCCACAGCGGGGAGAGCTCGCGTAAGCGGCCGATGGATTTCTGTACCAGCGCAATGGCGTAATCGATCTCTTCTTCGGTGGTGAAACGCCCCAGCGAGAAACGGATAGAACTGTGTGCCAGTTCATCGTTCATGCCGAGTGCGCGCAGCACGTAGGAAGGTTCCAGGCTGGCAGAGGTACAGGCGGAGCCTGAAGAGACCGCCAGGTCTTTCAGCGCCATGATCAGCGACTCGCCCTCAACGTAGTTAAAGCTGACGTTAAGAATGTTCGGCGCGCCCTGCTCGAGGTCACCGTTGAGGTACACTTCTTCAATGTCTTTGATGCCGTGCCACAGGCGGTCGCGCAGTACGCGCAGACGGGCCATCTCGTCGGTCATCTCAGCTTTGGCAATCCGATACGCTTCGCCCATGCCGACAATCTGGTGCACCGGCAGGGTACCGGAACGCATGCCGCGCTCGTGACCGCCACCGTGGATCTGCGCGTCCAAACGGATACGCGGCTTGCGGCGTACGTAGAGCCCGCCGATGCCTTTCGGGCCATAGATTTTGTGCGCGGAGAAGGACATCAGATCCACTTTCAGCTGCGCCAGATCGATAGGCAGCTTGCCCACGCTTTGGGTCGCGTCGACGTGGAAGATGATGCCGCGCGCACGGCAGAGCTCGCCGATGGTCGCAATGTCCTGCACCACGCCGATTTCGTTGTTCACGTGCATGATCGACACCAGTACGGTGTCTTCGCGCATGGCCGCCTGCAGCGTATTCAGATCGATAATGCCGTTGCTCTGCGGGGCGAGGTAAGTGACCTCAAAGCCTTCGCGCTCCAGCTGACGGCAGGTATCCAGCACCGCTTTGTGTTCGGTTTTGCAGGTGATGATGTGCTTGCCTTTTTTCTGATAGAAGGTGGCCGCACCTTTAATCGCCAGGTTATTCGACTCGGTCGCGCCGGAGGTAAAGACGATTTCACGCGGATCGGCGCCGACCAGATCGGCCACCTGGTTACGTGCGATATCCACCGCTTCTTCCGACTGCCAGCCGAAACGGTGCGAGCGGGAGGCGGGGTTACCGAACGTGCCATCCAGCGTCAGGTACTGCATCATCTTCTCTGCCACGCGCGGGTCAGCCGGCGTTGTGGCGGAGTAATCGAGATAAATCGGTAATTTCATTGCTCTTCAGGCTCCGTACATCACTTCAATTCGCAAAAGGTGATCCGATTCCCCGCGGCCGGCGGGGAAAAATACTGGGTGCGGCCGCATCGTGACCGCCACCGGGTCTCAGGCGCGCAGGTTGACGCTGATGGTCTCTTGCCCACGGCCGGTCGGGGCGCGGCGATGCTCGTTGGCATCTTTGCCACTCTGCCGGTCGGCCACGTCGAGGATCTCCTGATTGTTGACCAGCTCGGCCAGCGTAATATTGTTCAGAAAATCACTGATGCGCTCACTCAGATCGCGCCACAGCGCGTGGGTCAGGCAGCGTTCGCCCCCCTGACACCCCTCTTTGCCCTGACATTTGGTAGCATCCACCGACTCGTCGACGGCGGTGATCACCGCGCCCACCGCAATCTCCGCGGCGGTTTTGCCCAGCAGGTATCCGCCACCGGGGCCGCGTACGCTGGCGACCAGTCCGTGCTTGCGCAGGCGGGAAAACAGCTGCTCAAGGTAGGAGAGCGAGATCCCCTGGCGCTCGGAGATGTCCGCCAGCGGTACCGGGCCTTCATGGGAGTGCAGCGCAACGTCAAGCATGGCGGTTACGGCGTAGCGCCCTTTGGAAGTCAGTCTCATGGCAAACGTTACCTCAGGTCAGCCCCGGACGGGGAAATGTCAGAAAAGATGGTACCGGAGTCTGACATTCCTGAGTGATTTGGTCAACTATTTATCTGACTAAAATACTCAACTATTCCCGTCGCGCGGCTTACCAAAGGCGGCCAGCATACCGCGCAGAATATTCAGCTCGTCGCGCTCCGGACGGGCGCGGGTAAACAGGCGCCGCAGCTTACTCATCACCTGGCCGGGATTGGCCTGGCGGATAAATCCGCTGTCGACCATCATCTGCTCAAGGTGCTGATAGAAGCGTTCAAGGTCGTCCACCAGGGGGTAAGGCGACTCGGTATACACCGGCTTGTCGCCCTGCGTGGCCTGCCCGGCCAGCCACGCCATGCGCACCTCGTAGGCGATGATCTGCACCGCCATCGCCAGGTTCAGCGAGCTGTATTCCGGGTTGGCCTGAATGGCCACGTGGTAGTGGCATTTCTGCAGTTCGTCGTTGGTCAGGCCGACGCGTTCGCGGCCAAACACCAGCGCCACCGGCGCCTGCTGCCCCTCGTCCACCGCCTTTATCCCACACTCGCGCGCATCGAGCATCGGCCACGGTAGCGAGCGGGAGCGGGCGCTGGTGCCGACCACCAGGCCACAGCCGGCAATGGCGTCATCCAGTGTGTCGACAATCTTCGCCTCGCCGATCACATCGCTGGCGCCCGCAGCGAGCGAGATGGCCTGCGAGTCGGGTTTCACCAGCGGATTGACCAGATACAGCGAGGAGAGACCCATGGTCTTCATGGCGCGGGCCACGGAGCCCATGTTGCCGGTGTGGGAGGTTTCCACCAGCACGATTCGAATATTTTCCAGCATATTGGCGTCTGTCAGATCGGAGAATGGCGCTATCCTAACATAAAAGCAGGACATGAGCAGAACAGCCTGTTATACTTCGCGCCGATTAAAATTCGTGCGTCAGTGGACGCCGAGGCCGTTCTTTAACATCCATGAGAGAGACCCATGCATCCAATGCTCAACATTGCCGTGCGCGCTGCGCGTAAGGCCGGAAACGTGATTGCCAAGAATTATGAAACCCCGGACGCGGTAGAAGCCAGCCAAAAAGGCAGCAACGATTTTGTCACCAATGTTGATCGCGAAGCGGAGCGCCAGATTATTGAGGTGATCCGTAAATCTTACCCGAAGCACACCATTATCTCCGAAGAGAGCGGTGAGCTGGCCGGCGAAGAGGCGGATATTCAGTGGGTTATCGATCCTCTGGATGGCACCACCAACTTCATCAAACGCCTGCCCCACTTCTCCGTCTCCATCGCCGTGCGCATTAAAGGCCGCACCGAAGTGGCGGTCGTTTACGATCCGATGCGGAATGAGCTGTTTAGCGCGGTGCGCGGCCAGGGCGCCCAGCTGAACGGCTATCGCCTGCGCGGCGGCACCGCCCGCGATCTGGACGGCACCATTATCGCCACCGGCTTCCCGTTCAAAATGAAGCAGCACAGCCCGGCGTTTATCGCTATCGTGGCCAAACTGTTCACCCAGTGCGCTGATTTCCGCCGTACCGGCTCCGCCGCGTTGGATCTGGCCTATGTGGCCGCCGGCCGCGTGGATGGCTACTTTGAAATTGGCCTGAAGCCGTGGGATTTCGCTGCCGGCGAACTGCTGGTACGCGAAGCGGGTGGCCTGGTGACCGACTTTACCGGTAATCACAACTACCTGACCACCGGTAACCTCGTCGCCGGTAACCCGCGCGTGGTGAAATCACTGCTGGCCGCCATGCGTGATGAGCTGAGCGAAGCCCTGAAGCGCTAAGCGTTCCCGGGCCGCCCCCGCGCGGCCCGATATCACAGCGCGCGCAGTCCGCCTGAGGCGATCGGCTGCGCTGCCTGCCACAGCACGCCCCCCGCCACCAGCAGCAGCACGCCCCCTGCCAGCAGCAGAGTCGCCGCGCCGAGGCCCTGAGCACCGCCGCGCCCCCGACTGAGCCGCACCGCCAGACGACGCGACAGCTGTACCAGCAACGCCATCAGTGAGACCGTCAGCGCCGTGCCGGCCGCCATTACCAGCGCCGCCACCACTCCCCAGGCATAGACGCCGATCACTTTAGCAAACAGCAGCATCATGATCGCCCCCGAACAGGGACGCAGCCCCATTGACAACACCACCGCCAGCCGCATCCGGCCAGTAACCGCCTGCGCCAGCTGCTGCGGATCCGGTAGATGCTGATGGCCGCAGCCGCAGCGGCCCGCCGCCGGCTGGGCGCAGGCCCCGCCTGAGGCCGGTGGGTACAGCGCCTGAATGCGCGGCGGTCGCAGGCGCTGGCGGATCTGGCGCAGTGCGCGCCAGATCATGACGCCGCCCAGCAGCATCACCAGCAGATAGCTGCCCTTCTCCAGCCAGTAGCTGCTGAGGTGCAGCTGGCGCGAGCTGAGCGCCAGCAGGTGTAAACAGACCGTCACCAGCACGATGGCCACCGCGCCCTGCAGCAGCGAGGAGAGCAGCGTCAGCCACAGGCTGGTTTTCAGCCGCGTCGGGTGGGTCGCCAGAAAGGTGGCGATCACCACTTTGCCGTGGCCCGGTCCGGCGGCGTGCACCACCCCGTACAGCAGGCTGAAGCCGATCAGCATCGCGCCCGCGCGCTCGCTGTGGCCCGCGACCTGCAGCAGCAGGCGGGTGGTTTCGCGATTGAGCTGGCGCTGCCAGTCGGCGCTCTGCAGCAGCAGCTGCGGCCAGAGCAGCCAGAGCAGCAGCGCCCCCAGCAGCAGCAGCGCGGCAAACAGCCACAGCGGCCAGCGCGCCGCGGGCCGGCGAGTGGGAAAGATCACGGACACGTTAGCGTAACCGTTTGTGCAAATTGTCGGCCCAAATCCATCTCCTCCGCAGGGGCATCGGCTTTGTCCAGCGACAGCGCGTACTGCTTTAGCGCCGCGCCGGGCGTGGGCGTATCCACGCGGGAGCGGCAGCGGACCGCCGCCGCATCGCCCAGGCTGAATGCCGCCGCATTGTCGTAATGCATATCCACAAAATAGGTCGGGTCAAAGGTCATCAGGGTCAGCGACAGGCCGCTGAGCGGCAGCGGCTTCGCCAGCGGCAGCACAAAACTCAGCACCGCCTGGTGTCCCTCGCGCGCCAGCCCGTAGCGCGGCGGCACCGTATCAAACTTCACCCGCTGCCCCCGATGCCACATCTCGCTAAAGTAGTGCTGCCCGAGAACGTTCGCCATCACTTCGGCCGCCAGTTTTTTCCACACTTCGCTGCCGGGCGCTGCCGTTCCGGCATCGTAGAGCAGATCCGCCGACGTGATGTCATCCATCTTCCAGCGCATGGCGATACCGGTGAGCTTGCCGTCATCAATCACCGGCTGTGCCTGCAGGGCAATAAAGCTGTGCGGATGCGCCGCCGGGGCCGCGCTGAACAGCAGTAAGCTGGCCGTCAGCAGCCGGCGGATAAGTATGTTATAAGATAACAAAAGTGCGGTCATCGTCTTTCCTGTAAAAAATTCTGTGATCGCCATAGAACCGCTGAACAAAATCCCGCCGCGCGGCGTGCATCACCGGCGGGCCTGGCTACGCTTATTCTGTCATAACCAACTGGAATAACAGATGATGCCGTCAGAACCCGCCGCCGCGCCTGTTTACGCCAGTGCGCAACGCCAGAACCATCTGCTGTTACTCATGTCGTTACCTCAGCCGGCGCTGACCCTGCGCACCGCCTGCGACATGTACGCCGTCGATGCGCCACGCGCCCGGCAAGATATAGCGGAGGTTGAGAGAGAAATCCAGCGCGCCCATCGCCTGCGCGTCAGCTGCGAAGCGGACGGCATTTACCGCGTGCAGGGCAGCGAGCTGGACCGCCGCCTGTGTCTGCTGCACGGCGTACGCCGCGCGCTGCGCCACAGCCCGGCGTTTATTGACGGCCACTTTACGCCGGCGCTGCGCGCCAGCCTGCGTCAGCGGCAGACGGCACGTGGGCTGAGCGATACGGTCAATTTGCAGGCGCTGATCGACTACTGCGGCCGTCGCCTGACCCGCCCGTTCTGCCCGCGCGACGGTCAACTGCTGCAGCTGATGTTTCTCTACGAGCTGTGCCAGCTTCCCGCGCCGCGCTTCAGCCCGCAGCAGCAGCAGTGGCTACGCAACCGCCGCGAGCGCCAGGTGGCGGAGAGCGTGGTACAGCTCTGGCGCCGCCACCATCCGCCGCTGCACGACAGCGAGGCGGATCTGCTGACGCTGCTGTTTAGCCAGCTGCATATTCCACAGCGCGCCGAGGCGCAGCACCCCAGCGAACAGCAGCTGCTGCGGCAGATTGCACTGCTGATTCACCGTTTTGAAACCCTGGCCGGCCGGCATTTTCAGGATCGCGACGCCCTCGGCGCACAGCTTTACAGCCACCTGAGCCAGGCGCTGGAGCGCTGCTGCTTTGCCATCGGCATTGATACAGCGCTGACCGGGGATGTCCAGCGTCTTTATCCGCGCCTGATGCGCACCGCCTGCGCCGCCCTGCGCGGAGTGGAAACGTTTTATGGTATTCGGCTCAGCCACGCCGAACGCAGCCTGGTGGCGGTGATTTTTGGTGCCTGGCTGATGCAAGAGAACGCGCTGCAGGAGAAGCAGGTGCTGCTGCTGACCGGTGAAGACAACGATCTTGAGCAGCAAATTGAGCGGCAGATTCGCGAGCTGACGCTGATGCCCATTAGCGTCAAGTACCTGGACGCGCAGGCCTTCCAGCGCGATGGCGCACCGCGCGGCACCGCACTGGTGATCAGCCCTTACGCCACGCCGCTGCCGCTCTACTCGCCGCCGGTGATCCACACCGGGCTGACGCTGGGCCAGCATCAGCAGCAGCGGATCCGCTCACTGCTGGAGTCCTGAGGGGGCCAGCGGCGGACGCAAAAACAGCGCCGGCACAACGATGGCCGCCATCACCCAAAACACCCCGTCGTGCAGATGCTCATACAGCAGGCCGCTGAACAGGGTCATCACCGCAATGCCGCCGCCCATTGCCAGCGCCGAATAGACCGACTGCAACCGGATCACCTCCCCTCCCTCGCGGGCGGCTATGAAGCGCATCGCGGCCAGGTGGCAGACGGTAAAGCTTCCGCAGTGCAGTAGCTGCGCCACCACCAGCGCCGGCAGCGCGGTCGTAGTGGCCATCAGGCTCCAGCGCAGCAGCGCACACAGCCCGGACAGCAACAGCATGTCGCGCGCGCTCCAGCGGCGGAACAGTCGCTGACTGCTGGCAAAAACGGCGATCTCCGCCACCACTCCCAGCGACCAGAGCCCGCCCACCACGCTGGCGGAATAGCCCGCCTCCTGCCACGCGATCGCGCTGAAGCCATAATAGGCGGCGTGCGCCCCCTGCAGCAGGGTCACGCAGAGCAGAAAGCGCCAGACGGCAGGCTCGCGCAGCATCGCCGCCCACACCGGCCAGCCGCCGCGCGGTCGTGCCCCGGCCTCCCCCGCTTCGCCGACCGGCCGCACCTGCGGCCGCAGCAGCATGCCGGCCAGCATCGCCGCGATGCCCAGCGTCAGCAGCAGCAGAATCGCCTGCGGCGACCAGGCGCTGACCAGCATGCCGGTCAGCGCCGAACTGATCACAAACGCCAGCGATCCCCACAGGCGAACCGGGCCGTAGGCCAAACCGATCTGCCGGGTCCAGGTAGCGGCCAGCGCGTCGCTCAGCGGCACCAGCGGGGAGAAGAAGAGGTTAAAGCCAAACATGACCAGCAGCAGCCACAGCCAGTGGCCGCCAATCCAGAAACCGGCGGCAAACAGCAGCGTCAGCGCGGCGATGGCCCGCAGCGCGTTCAGCAGCTGCGTTGGGTGCTGCACCCGCGAGGCGATCAGCAGGCTGCCGGTAAAGCGGGCAATCATGCCGGTGCCGAGCAGCAGGCCGATTTTTTCCGGGCTGAGGCCGGCGCTTTGCAGCCACAGCCCCCAAAACGGCAGGTAGACGCCGTAGGAAAAGAAGTAGGTAAAGTAGCTGAGTCCCAGCCAGGTTGCAGAGCGAAGCATCATCGGTTATCTCGTTTTCCCCTCAGGCAGGCCGTTGAACAACGCGGTAGCGCGGCAAAAAAAAAGCCCACCGCGGGGTGGGCTTTATGCATGTTACGAGGCAACGCAGGGATCAGGCGTAGACCGGGAAGCGGGCGCAGATCGCCAGCACCTTGCCTTTCACTTTCTCAATGGTGCCTTCGTCGTTGACGTTATCCAGCACGTCAGCGATCCAGCCGGCCAGCTCGCGCGCTTCGGCTTCTTTGAAACCGCGGCGGGTGATTGCCGGCGAACCGATGCGGATACCGGACGTCACGAACGGGCTTTTCGGATCGTTCGGCACGCTGTTTTTGTTGACGGTGATGTTGGCACGGCCAAGGGCGGCATCCGCCTCTTTGCCGGTCAGGTTTTTGCTCACCAGGTCAATCAGGAACAGGTGGTTATGCGTCCCGCCGGAGACGATGTTGTAACCGCGTTCGATAAGCACGTCCACCATCGCTTTGGCGTTCTTCGCCACCTGCTGCTGGTAAGTTTTGAATGCTGGCTCCATCGCCTCTTTGAACGCCACCGCTTTACCGGCGATCACGTGCATCAGTGGACCGCCCTGGCTGCCCGGGAACACCGCAGAGTTAAGCTTTTTGTAGAACTCTTCGTCGCCGCCCTTCGCCAGAATCAGGCCACCGCGCGGACCCGCCAGCGTTTTGTGGGTGGTGGTAGTGACGATGTGCGCATGCGGGATCGGCGTCGGGTAGACATCAGCGGCGATCAGACCGGCGACGTGCGCCATGTCGACAAACAGCCACGCGCCAACGCTGTCGGCGATTTCACGCATTTTTGCCCAGTCGCAAACGCCAGAGTAAGCGGAGAAGCCGCCGATGATCATCTTCGGCTGGTGTGCTTTTGCCAGCTCCGCCAGCGCGTCGTAATCAATTTTGCCGCTGTCATCGATGCCGTAAGGCACGACGTTGTAGAGCTTACCGGACAGGTTGACCGGGGACCCGTGGGTCAGGTGACCGCCGTGCGCCAGATTCATGCCGAGGATGGTGTCGCCCGGCTGCAGCAGCGCGGTAAACACGGCGAAGTTAGCCTGCGAGCCGGAGTGCGGCTGTACGTTAGCGTAATCAGCGCCGAACAGCGCTTTGGCGCGATCGATTGCCAGCTGTTCTACCACGTCAACGTGTTCACAGCCGCCGTAGTAGCGCTTGCCCGGATACCCTTCCGCGTATTTGTTGGTCAGCTGTGAACCTTGCGCCTGCATAACGCGCGGGCTGGTGTAGTTTTCTGAAGCAATCAGTTCAATGTGCTCTTCCTGACGCACCTTCTCTTGCTCCATCGCCTGCCACAACTCGGCATCATAATCGGCAATGTTCATATCACGCTTTAACATCCGCATCTCCTGACTAAGCTCACTGAATATCGGTCCTGTCCCCGGCGGGGGATCGGGAGGGCCACAGTGTAAACCGTTTGGCTGGGGATGAATAGCGTCTCGACCACCTTTTTACGCAAACGATTGGCTGTAGCTGTAGCAAGGGTTGCCTGTTATTACTGTCGGCGGTAAATCGCCGCGGTACCCGCGCCGTTTGATGCGCTAACCGGACGGGTTACGCACAAATTATCCGCCCCGACAGGCAAAAAACGGTAGCCATTCCGGAGTACGCGCTATAACATGCATTTAAAATACATGTTATAGCGCGAGGTTTTTATCATGTTAGATGCCCACACCATTGCCACCGTGAAATCCACCCTGCCGGCCATCGCCGCCCTTGGCCCCGAACTCACCGTGCATTTTTATCAGCGGATGTTTCGCCACAGCCCGGAACTGAAGCAATTATTCAATATGAGTAACCAGCGCAATGGCGATCAGCCCAAAGCGCTGTTTGAGGCCGTGGCGGCCTGGGGCAGCCATCTCGATGATATGGCGGCGGTGGCGCCACTGGTCGAACGGATCGCGCAAAAACACTGCAGCGTCGCGCTGGAGCCGTCGCAGTATGCGATTGTGGGTGAGCACCTGCTAGCCAGCATTGACGAAATGTTACACCCCGGCGCCGAGGCGCTGGCCGCCTGGCAGCGCGCCTACGCGGCGCTGGCGCAGATTTGCATCGATCGGGAAGCGGCGATTTATCAGGCGCAGGAGCGGAAAACCGGCGGCTGGCGGGGGACGCGGCCGTTTCGCATCCGCGAGCTGACTCGCCAGAGCGACCAGATCCTCAGCGTGACCCTGACCCCGGACGACGGCGGCCCGCTGATGGATTACCGTCCCGGGCAGTACGTCAGTCTGTGGCTGCGCGATGCAAGCCTGGCGGAGCGGCAGGTGGTACGTCAGTATTCACTGACTCAGCTGCCGAACGGCCGCGACTACCGGATTGCGGTCAAACACGAGGCGGGCGGTAGCCTCTCCGGCTGGTTGCATCAGCAGGCGCAGCCCGGCAGCGAAATCGCCCTGACCGCCCCGGCGGGAGAGTTTACTCTGGAAGCGACGCCGGAAACGCCGGTCACGCTGATCTCCGGCGGCGTCGGCCTGACGCCGCTGCTGGCAATGCTCCACGACCTGAGCGCCCGCCGACATCCGGCGCCGGTCAGCTGGTGGCACGCCACCGATAACGGCGCCAGTCAGGCCTTTGCCGACGAGATCGCCGCACTGGGCAGTACGCTACCAAATTTTGCGCAGCAGGTCTGGTTCAGCCAGCCGCGCCCGCAGGATGCGGGCCGCTACACGCACCGCGGCTGGATGGCGCTGGCGGATGCCCACTGGCAGGAGACGGATCCACGCACGCACTACTACCTGTGCGGGCCGGTGGGTTTTATGCAGTATGTGGCCAAACAGCTGATCGCCGGCGGCGTGGCGGAGACGCGGCTGCATTACGAAGTGTTCGGCCCGCATAAAGTGGTGTGATACCCCGGGGCGGGCCAGTGGCCCGCCCCAACGGCGGCGATTAAATCGCCTCTTCGTCCTCTTCGCCGGTGCGGATACGCACCACCCGCGCCACGTCATAGACAAAGATTTTACCGTCGCCAATTTTGCCGGTCTGGGCGGTCTGCATAATGGTATCCACGCAGGTATCGACGATATCATCGCTGATCACGATTTCAATTTTCACCTTCGGCAGAAAATCAACCATGTACTCCGCGCCGCGGTACAGTTCGGTATGCCCTTTCTGGCGGCCAAAGCCTTTGACTTCGGTCACGGTCATCCCGGTGATGCCCACTTCGGCCAGCGCCTCACGCACATCGTCTAACTTAAACGGTTTAATGATTGCATCGATCTTTTTCATACAGACCCTTGTTCAGTAATCTTCCCTGCGCAACGCCCGGGAAAGGGAATCAGTCTATGTCGCCGCGAACGGAGGCCGCCAGGCGGTCTGTCTCTTTTCGGCGGGTACGCTATCACACTCTGTCGCAGGAGGGCATAGCCTAGTCTTTAAAATCAGCGGCATCGAGCAAATGACGCGACAGCAGCTTGTAGAATTCGGTGCGGTTGCGCCCCGCCAGCCGCGCCGCGTGGGTGACGTTGCCTTTGGTCATTTGCAACAGCTTGCGCAGATAGTTTAGCTCAAACTGATTGCGCGCTTCGACAAAGGTCGGCAGCGCGGTGTTCTCCCCGCTGAGCGCCTCTTCGACCAGCGCTTCACCAATCACCGGCGCCGTACTCAGCGCCACGCACTGCTCCACCACGTTAACCAGCTGCCGCACGTTACCCGGCCAGCTGGCGGTGATCAGCCGCTGCAGCGCATCGGTGGAAAAACGGCGCACCGGCGACGCGTGGCGCTCCGCCGCCTGACGCAGCAGCTGCGCCGCCAGCAGCGGAATATCCTCCGCCCGCTCGTGCAGCGCCGGCAGCTTCAGACTGACCACGTTCAACCGGTAGTAAAGGTCTTCACGAAACTCGCCGCGCGCCATCGCTTTCGGCAGATCGCGATGGGTGGCGGAGAGGATACGCACGTCAATGTCGCGATCGTGATTGCTGCCCAGCGGCCGCACTTTACGCTCCTGTAGCACGCGCAGCAGCTTCACCTGCAGCGCCTGCGGCATATCGCCTATCTCATCGAGAAACAACGTGCCGCCCTCGGCGGCCTGGAACAGCCCTTCCCGGCTGCTCAGCGCCCCGGTAAAGGCCCCTTTCGCGTGGCCAAACAGCTCCGACTCCAGCAGCTGCTCAGGCAGCGCACCGCAGTTGATGGCAATAAAGGCCTGCCCGGCGCGCGGGCTGGCGGCGTGAATGGCCCGCGCCAGCACCTCTTTGCCGGTGCCGCTCTGGCCGCTTATCAGCACGCTAACGTCGGCGCGCGCCACGCGCTGCGTCTGCTCCAGCAGGCGCAGCATCAGCGGGCTGCGGGTGACAATACCGTCGCGCCAGTTCGCCGCGCTGGCCGCCGGCGCCCGTTGCGCCAGCGCCTCGTCGATGGCGCGGTACAGGGCATCGCGATCAACCGGCTTGGTCAGAAAGCTGAAAACGCCCTGCTGGGTCGCCGCCACCGCGTCGGGAATGGAGCCGTGCGCGGTCAGCATGATCACCGGTAGCCCGGGCTGCTGCTTCTGAATTTCACTAAACAGCGCCATGCCGTCCATCTCATCCATCCGCAGGTCGCTTATCACCACGTCCACGGCGTGCTTCGCCAGCAGGCGCAATGCCTCCTGGCCGCTGGCGGCGGTAGTAACGTGAAATCCTTCGCTGGTCAGCCGCATGCCTAACAGTTTTAACAGGCTTGGGTCATCATCGACCAGCAGTAGCCGGGCGCGTTCCGCGGTCATGGCGTCGGCGTCTCCTCTGGGTGACCGCCTTCGGCGGCATGGGGGGAACCGGCGTCCGCCGTCGGCCGCACCGGGCCGGCATCGGCGCCGCGCGGTGCGTCGGAAAGATCGGCCGGCTTGCGCGCCGACAGCTGACGCTCAATGTCGGTCAGTCCCTCCAGCTTGCGCCGGGTGACGGCCAGATCGTGACGCAGGGTAATCTGCTGCTGACGCAGCGCATCCAGCTGGGTGTCGCTGCGGGTCTGCAGCGCAGCGTAGCGGCTGCGCGCCTCGGAGAGCTGCAGCTGGGCCTGCTGATTATCTCGCCACAGCTGCCACATCGGCCGCACCGGGCGGGGAATGGCGACGCTCTCAGCGTCTACCGCGGTCATATAGTCGCGGCGCTCGGTGGGGGCCACGTTGCCGTTACTGAGCAGGATCCCGCGACGAAACGCCGCGGGCCAGCCGTCATCAGACAGCTGGCGCGCGGTTGCGCGGGCCTCCGCCGGCGACAGCCGCGCGGCGCATTCGGTCGCCCGTAACCAGTAGAGCGGATTATCCAGCGCTGTCGGCTGCGCCAGCGACCAGAGTCCCTCGCAGGGGGCGGCGAGGTAATCGACTACCCGCACCGGCGGCGCACTCACCGGCGCCCGCATCGGGACGACCGGGGCGGGACGCGGCGCCGGCGCCTGCTGGCAGCCGACCAGTAACAACGTTATCGCTATCGCGGCGCAGCGGGGCAGCTTCAGCCCCTGAAACCATTGCGCGGATTTCATCACGTCAGCCCTTCCCGGCAATCAGTTGAAGTTCAATTTGAAAGCAGACATCCGCGTCCGCCACCGTCACCAGGCGCAGCTCTCCCTGCAGCTGGCGCACGCACTCGCGGGCGATACTCAGGCCCAGGCCGCTGCCTTTGACCGCGCCGGCGCGCTGTTTACTGCCCTGCCAGAACGGCTCAAACAGCATCGCCTGCTCATGGGTGGGGATCGGCGTGCCGCTGTTCGCCACCTCGATAAACACACGTTTACTTTGACTATAGCTGCGAATCGCGATCTCTCCGCCTTCCGCCCCGTAGTGTATCGCGTTTGAGTACAGATTATCTATCGCCCGGCTTAGCAGCGTGGCATCGGTGTCGCAGCGCGTGGCCTGCAAGTCAACGGTGGTGTGCAGCTGCCGCGCGCGCGCGCTGAGGTGATGCGAGGCGACAATCGCCTCCACCAGCGCCGCCAGATCCACCGCCACCCGCTCGATCGGCCCGTCGGCCAGCTTGCGGTTGTAATCGAGCAGCTGCTCGATAAGCTGCTGCAGATGGCGGCTGCTGCCGTCGAGGATCGCCACCACCTCGCGCTGATCGGCGGTCAGCGGGCCGGCAACGCCATCGGCCAGCAGCGCCGTGCCCTCACGCATACTGGCCAGCGGCGTTTTCAGCTCGTGGGAGATGTGGCGCAAAAACTCGTGGCGCTGTGACTCCAGCCAGCCCAGCCGCTCGTTAAGCCACAGGATACGCTGCGCCAGCGAACGCAACTCGCGCGGGCCCTGCAGGTGATTGGCCAGCCCCAGCGGCTTGCCCTCCCCCAGGCGATTGATCATTCGCTCAACGCCCTTGACCGGACCGATAATCATCCGGGTAAACAGCACCACCAGCAGCAGCGTCACCAGAAACAGGATCAGCGCCTGCCAGCCAAAATACTGGCCGCGTTCGGCAATTTCGCGCTGCAGCTGCAGCCCGCGGGAAAAGACCACTTCGCGGGTGACCTGCACCATACGGCCATTGGCGGCGGAGAAGCGCTCCAGCGCGGCGGCCGCCGCCGCATCAGGGGCGTTATTCTGACAGACCTGCTGCGACAGCGCGGTCAGTGTCTGACGCAGCTGCTGGTAATCGCTCACCTCGGGCAGCGCCGGCGCGTGGGCATCCAGCATCTGTGAATAGCGGGCGCGCTGGGTCTGATAGAGTCGCGCCAGCATCGGGTCGTCCAGTACGCAGTACTGGCGATAGCTGCGCTCCAGCTCCACCGCGGTACGCGCCATCGCTTCGCTGCGGCGCACGTCGGTCAGGGTGGTACGGTTGGTATCCGCTGCCCGCTCGCTGAGCGCGGCCAGGCTCTCCCAGGCCTGCCAGGCCAGTACCAGCAGCGGCAGCAGCACCAGCAGAAAGGCCATCAGCACCAGCTGGCGTAACGAACGGGGGAACGGGCGCCACTTTTTCACAGGCGTTATCTCATCGGGGGGCAATAGTGCGGATGCTAACGGACTGCGCCAGAAAAGAAAACGGCAGCCGCACGGGCTGCCGTTTTACCCCGCCGCACGCGGTGCGCCGGGAGGGAATGGGTGGTGCCTAACTCAACGTTTCGTCCGGTGTCTGATAACGCCGCTGACGCGTGCGATTATCGGTCTGTTGGACGGCAGGCACCGTTTTGTGCGTCATTCGGAATTTTATGAGCACTTGTCCGCTTGCGCAGGGCTGTCATAAACAGGTGAATGAGCCACTGAGAGTATAGTAGCAAATAGCGTGCCAGTTTTAAATAATTAAGAAAAAACGCAGTCACGCCGGGGAGCGGGCCGCCGGCGGACGGAAAAGCGAAGCCCTCGCGGCGCACCGAAGTGTCGCCAGATAACAACACCTCCACAAATAAAAAAAATTAACCCGCATTATCAGCGGGTTAAGTGTCTCTTTTTGGCGACAGTACAGTGTGATCCCTGTCGCTATGTTGCTACAGTCGGGCGCGGGGCTCCGCCCTGCGCCCGCCGGCGCAGCGTTAGCCTAACTGCTTACGCGCGTTGCGGAAAATACGCATCCACGGGCTGTCCTCGCCCCACTCTGCCGGATGCCAGGAGTTGCTGACGCTGCGGAAGACGCGCTCCGGATGCGGCATCATGATGGTGACGCGCCCGCTGTCGTTGGTGACCGCGGTGATGCCGTTCGGCGATCCGTTCGGGTTAGCCGGATAGGTTTCCGTCACCTTGCCGTAGTTATCAACGTAGCGCAGCCCCACCAGCCCCTTCGCCTCCAGCGCGGCCAGCTGCGCATCATCGCGCAGTTCCGCAAAGCCCTCACCGTGCGATACGGCAATCGGCATCCGCGAACCGGCCATGCCCTCCAGCAGCAGCGACGGGCTGCTGGCGACCTCCACCAGGCTGAAGCGCGCTTCAAAGCGCTCAGACTGGTTGCGCACAAAGCGCGGCCACAGCTCGCTGCCCGGGATCAGCTCACGCAGGTTGGACATCATCTGACAGCCGTTACAGACCCCCAGCGCCAGCGTCTGGGGACGGTGGAAGAAGGAGGCAAACTCATCGCGCACCCGGCTGTTAAACAGGATAGATTTCGCCCAGCCTTCTCCCGCTCCCAGCACATCGCCGTAGGAGAAACCGCCACAGGCCACCAGCGCCTGCACATCGGCCAGTCCGCGACGGCCGGCCAGCAAATCGCTCATGTGCACATCAATGGCGTCAAAACCGGCGCGGTGAAACGCCGCGGCCATCTCAACGTGAGAGTTAACGCCCTGCTCGCGCAGCACGGCGACCTTCGGACGCGCGCCGGTAGCGATAAACGGGGCGGCGATATCGGCGGCGATATCGAAGCTCAGCGTCACATTCAGCCCCGGATCCTGGTCATCCTGCTTCGCCGCGTGCTCCTGATCCGCACAGGCGGGGTTGTCGCGCAGGCGCTGCATCTGCCAGGTGGTCTCTGCCCACCAGGTGCGCAACACGCTGCGGCTTTCGCTGTACAGCGTCGCGTCGCCGTGGCGGATCGTAAAGCGATCGCCCACACACGCCTGACCGAGACGATGCACGCCGTCGGCGAGGCCGTGCTCGGCCAGCACCTGCTCTACCGCTGCCACATCGGCGGCCGCCACCTGAATCACCGCGCCCAGCTCTTCATTAAACAGCGCCGCCAGCGCATCGCTGCCCAGCGCGGCAATATCCACCTCCACGCCGCAGTGGCCGCTAAAGGCCATTTCCGCCAGCGTCACCAGCAGGCCGCCGTCGCTGCGATCGTGATAGGCAAGCAGCCTGCCTTCCGCCACCAGCTGCTGAATCGCATTGAAGAAACCGGCCAGCTGCTGCGCATCGCGCACGTCGGCCGGCAAGTCGCCCAGCTGGCGATAGACCTGCGCCAGCGCGGTGGCACCGAGCGCGTTTTGCCCCTGGCCGAGATCGATCAGCAGCAGCGCATTGTCCTGCTGCGGCTGCAGCTGCGGCGTCACGGTACCGCGCACGTCCTCGACGCGGGCAAAGGCGGTGATCACCAGCGACAGCGGCGCGGTCATTTCGCGCGTCTCTCCCTCCTGCTGCCAGCGGGTTTTCATCGACATCGAATCTTTGCCCACCGGTATGGTGATGCCCAGCGCCGGACACAGCTCCTCGCCTACCGCTTTCACCGCCGCGTACAGCCCGGCGTCTTCACCCGGGTGACCGGCCGCTGCCATCCAGTTTGCAGAGAGCTTCACGCGCTTCAGTGAGCCAATCCGCGTCGCGGCGATATTGGTCAGGGCCTCGCCCACCGCCAGACGCCCGGAGGCGGCAAAGTCGAGCAGCGCCACCGGCGCGCGCTCGCCCATCGCCATCGCTTCACCGTAGTAGCTGTCGAGGCTGGCGGTCGTTACCGCGCAGTTGGCTACCGGAATCTGCCACGGGCCGACCATCTGATCGCGCGCCACCATGCCAGTGACGCTGCGGTCGCCGATGCTGATCAGGAAGGTTTTTTCTGCCACGGTCGGCAGATGCAGTACGCGCTTCACGGCCTCAGCCAACGCGATGCCGTCGCGCACCAGCGGCTCGCCTGCCGCCTGCTGGCGGCGGACATCGCGGGTCATCTTCGGCGTTTTCCCCAGCAGCACATCGAGCGGCATATCGATCGGCAGGTTGTCAAAATGGCTGTCGCTCAGGGTAAGGTGCCGCTCTTCGGTCGCTTCACCGATCACCGCGTAGGGCGCACGCTCGCGCTGGCACAGCGCGTCAAACTGCGCCAGCCGATCCGGAGAGACCGCCAGCACATAGCGCTCCTGCGATTCGTTACACCAGACTTCCAGCGGGCTCATGCCCGGCTCGTCGCTGAGGATATCGCGCAGTGAGAAGCGGCCACCGCGGCCGCCATCGCTGACCAGCTCCGGCATCGCGTTCGACAGGCCACCCGCGCCGACGTCGTGAATAAACAGGATCGGGTTGTCTTCGCCCAGCTGCCAGCAGCGATCGATAACCTCCTGACAGCGGCGCTCCATCTCCGGGTTATCGCGCTGCACCGAGGCGAAATCAAGATCGGCATCGGACTGGCCGGAGGCCATGGAGGACGCCGCCCCGCCGCCGAGGCCGATGTTCATTGCCGGGCCGCCGAGGACAATCAGCTTCGCGCCCACGCTGATTTCCCCTTTCTGCACGTGATCGGCGCGGATATTGCCCATCCCACCGGCCAGCATGATCGGTTTATGGTAGCCACGCAGCTCGCTGCCGTTGTGGCTGGTGACCCGCTCTTCATAGGTGCGGAAGTAGCCGTTCAGCGCCGGACGGCCGAATTCGTTATTAAACGCCGCGCCGCCCAGCGGACCGTCGGTCATGATCTCCAGCGCGCTGACGATGCGATCCGGCTTGCCGAAATCCTCTTCCCACGGCTGTTCAAAGCCGGGGATGCGCAGGTTGGAGACCGAGAAGCCCACCAGGCCGGCCTTCGGTTTGGCCCCGCGTCCGGTGGCGCCCTCATCGCGAATTTCGCCGCCGGATCCGGTCGCAGCACCCGGCCATGGCGAAATGGCGGTCGGGTGGTTATGGGTTTCCACCTTCATCAGGATATGGGTCTCTTCCTGATGAAACGCATACTCACCGCTTTCTGCCTGCGGGTAGAAGCGCCCCACCGCCGAGCCTTCCATGACCGCCGCGTTATCTTTATACGCTGACAGCACGTGGTCCGGCGTGATTTCAAAGGTGTTCTTGATCATGCTGAACAGCGATTTCGGCTGCGCTTCGCCGTCGATAATCCAGTCGGCATTAAAGATTTTATGCCGGCAGTGTTCGGAGTTGGCCTGCGCGAACATGTAGAGTTCAATGTCGTGCGGGTTGCGGCCCAGCCGTTCAAACGCCGCCTGCAGGTAGTCAATTTCATCCCCGGCCAGCGCCAGGCCGAGCTTCTGGTTAGCCGCTTCCAGCGCCGCGCGGCCCTCACCGAGCACGTCCACGCACTGCAGCGGCTGCGGATCGTGGTGGGCAAACAGCTGCTCCGCCTGCGCCAGATCGCTGAACACCGTTTCCATCATGCGATCGTGCAGCAGTGCGGCCAGCTGCGCCCACTGGGCGTCGCTCAGCGTCGGTGCAGTAACGTAAAACGCCAGCCCGCGCTCGAGGCGCTTTACCTGCGGCAAATCGCAGTTGTGGGCGATATCGGTGGCCTTGGAGGACCACGGCGAGAGCGTTCCCGGACGCGGCGTCACCAGCAGCAGACGCCCTTCCGGCGCGTGTTCAGCCAGCGACGGGCCGTATTTCAGCAGGCGCTGCAGACGGGCTTTTTCATCATCCTTCAGCGGCGCGCTGACATCGGCAAAGTGCACGTACTCCGCATAGATATCACTGACGGGCAGCTGGGCTTCCTGAAAACGGGTCAGCAGTTTATTAACACGAAATGCTGAAAGGGCGGGCGAACCACGCAGAATTTCCATCATCAAAGATCTCTCGTCGTTGAAGCGTCGAAGGCCGCTTCAGTGGGCGCTTACGGGGGAAAACGGCGGCTATTATAGAGAATAGTGACCGGCTACGAAACCGTTTGCGCTGTTTTTCTCACGCGCCGAGGCTGAGTGAAAAATAGACGATCCAGGGCAAATGTTGTTGCTCTGCCCGCCGTTGTTGCGCAAAATGCCCACGCGCGGGACACCTTAAAAGACCATCTATACTGCCTGAAAAAGACAGAACCCCGCGCCCTTTCGAGAGATAACTATTTGAAACGCTTTAAATTCACCTATCTGCCGATCGGTGTTATCACCGTTCTGCTGGCGCTGGCGCTGTGGCCTGCCATTCCGTGGCACAGCAGCAACGCCGACCGCATCTCGCAGATCCAAGCCAGGGGCGTGCTGCGCGTCAGCACCGTTAACTCCCCCCTCACGTGGTACAGCGTGAACCAGGCCCCGGCGGGGATGGATTACGAGCTGGCAAAACGTTTTGCCGATTACCTCGGGGTCAAACTGGAGATGAAGGTTCGTCCGAACCTCAGCCAGCTGTTTGAGGATTTGGACGAAGACCGCGCCGACGTACTGGCGGCGGGGCTTATCTATAACCAGGAGCGCCTGAGCCGCTTCCGCACCGGGCCGAGCTACTACTCCGTCTCCCAGCAGCTGGTGTACCGCATCGGCGCACCGCGGCCGAAAAATCTCGGCGAGTTAAAAGGGCGCCTGATCGTGGCGGCGGGCTCGGCCTATCTCAGCTCGCTGCGGCAGGTCAAGCAGAATCAGTATCCCGATCTGGACTGGGCGATCTCCACCGATCAAAGTCCGAAGGCGCTGCTGGAAGCCGTTGCGGCGGGAAAACTGGATTACACCGTGGGTGATTCGGTCACCATTGGCCTGCTGCAGCGGGTGCATCCCCAGCTGGCAGTGGCGTTTGACATCACCGATGAGGAGCCGGTCACCTGGTATACGCCGCGCGGAGAGGATGACAGCCTGAACGCCGCGATGCTCGACTTCTTTAGCCAGATGGGCGAAGAGGGAACGATGGCGCGGCTGGAGGAGAAGTACCTCGGCCACGTTGGTACCTTTGATTATGTGGATACCCGCAGCTTCCTGCGCGCCATCGACACTACGCTGCCGGATATACGCAGCCTGTTTGAGAAGTATGCCGACAGCATCGACTGGCGGCTGCTGGCGGCGATCTCCTACCAGGAATCGCACTGGAATCCGCAGGCCACGTCGCCAACCGGGGTGCGCGGTATGATGATGCTGACGCGCAATACCGCCGACAGCCTGGACGTCACCGACCGCACCGATCCCGAGCAGAGCATCCGCGGCGGCAGTGAGTATTTGAAGCGCATGATGGCCAAGGTGCCGGAGAGCGTGCCGCAGGATGAACGCATCTGGTTTGCCCTCGCAGCTTACAATATGGGCTACGCGCACATGCTGGATGCCCGCCGGCTGACGGCTAAGCAGAACGGCAACCCCGACAGCTGGGCCGACGTGAAGCTGCGCCTGCCGATGCTCAGCCAGAAACGCTACTACACGCAAACCACCTATGGCTATGCGCGCGGGCATGAAGCCTACGCTTACGTGGAGAATATCCGTAAATACCAGCTGAGCCTGGTGGGATATCTGCAGGAGCAGGAGAAGCGGCTGGCGCAGCAGGCAACCGAACAGGCAGGTCTGGACGCGGGCTATCCGGCGGTGGCGCCCAGCCTGGCGCTGAACCGCCCCTGAAGGATCATTCCTGCGGCGCGCGTCCGGCCTGGCGCAGCGCCTTTTTTTCCGCTCGCCGCTGGCGGAAGAACGCACTGAGCATCGCGGCGCACTCGTCGGCCAGCACCCCTTCGCTCAGCGTTACCTGATGATTCATGCCGGGATGACCGAGCACGTCCAGCAGCGAGCCGGCGGCGCCGGTTTTGCCATCGCGCGCGCCAAACACCAGCCGGCCAATCCGGCCGTGTACCATGGCGCCGGCGCACATCACGCAGGGCTCCAGCGTCACATACAGGGTCGTGTCGAGCAGGCGATAGTTGCCCAGCACCTGTCCCCCCTGGCGCAGGGCCATGATCTCCGCGTGGGCGGTGGGATCGTGGTGGCCAATCGGTCGGTTCCAGCCTTCACCTATGACCCGCTCCCCCTGTACCAGTACCGCGCCGACCGGCACTTCCCCCTCGTCCCACGCGCGGCGCGCCAGCGTCAGCGCATGACGCATCCAGTACTCATCTTGCTCGTGACTCACAGGGACTCTCCGGGAACGCAGTCAATAACGGCGGAGGAGTATAGCGAATTACTCCAGCTGTTGCAGGTCCCCCTGCGGGGTGACGCGAAAGCGGTGCTGACAGAAAAACAGCAGCGGATTATCCTGTTTGCTGTCGCTGTAGCCGCTCCACAGCTGCAGCGGCGTCCCGAGCTTATCCTCCAGCTGTGCCACCTTGACGTGCCCGAGGCAGCGCAGCGCCAGCACCCGACCACCGCAGCGGCGGGTCATCTGGCTGGCGATCAGCTGCACCCGCGGAAGGAAACTGGAGTCGTGATAAACGCGCTCCACCAGCGACTGCGGTGAGCCGGTGATCAGCCAGACGTCGGCATCGCGGCTGGCCAGATACTCCTCCAGCCGCTGCTGCACCCGCGGGAAGGCGGTGACCCGACGGCGAAACCAGGCGGCGAAGGCCACCTCGCGGGCCACCATACGCTTTTCGCTGTGGCCAAAAGTGATTGCCCATAGCAGTAAGCTCATTGGCCAGCGCGCCGCGCGGCCGCGCAGCAGCAGCCCAAAACCAATCACCGGCAGCAGCGGCACCACCAGCAGCAGATTGAGCGGCTGGCGCCACAGCAGCCAGCGCAGCCAGGTGCCAAACATATCTTGCTGATGTAATGTGCCATCCAGATCGAAAAATACCACGCGGCGACTGGCCAAACCTCACTCCTCGGGATCCGTAAATCCTAATATCCAGGCAAACAGGAAGCCGCTGATGACCGCAACCAGCCACCCCAGCAAATAAAGCATCACTTTACCGGAGACGATGGTCAACGCCAACGGCAGACCGGAGATGCCGAATGTAATCAGCGTAGCAACTTTTGCCACGCTGACCACGGCGCCGCCGACCGCGCCGCCGAGACAGGCGGCAATAAACGGCCGGCCCAGCGGTAGCGTCACGCCAAAAATCAGCGGCTCGCCAATGCCCAGCAGCCCCACCGGCAGCGCGCCCTTCACCAGTCGCTTCAGCCGCGGATTGCGGGTTTTCAGCAGCACCGCCAGCGCGGCGCCAATCTGGCCGACTCCGGCCATGGCGAGGATCGGCAGCAGCGCATTGTGGCCGTGGGCCTGCACCAGCTCCACATGGATCGGCACCAGCCCCTGATGCAGCCCGGTCAGCACCAGCGGCAAAAACGTGCCGGCCAGTAGCGCCCCAACCCAGGCGCCGCCGCGATCCAGCGCCAGGGTGGCGCCGTGGGCGATCGCCTCTGACAGCCAGCCGCCGATCGGCTGCAGCAGCACGATGGCCAGCGAGGCGGTGATCAGCGTGGTCAGCAGCGGATTGAGGATCAGCTCCAGCGACTCCGGCAGCCGCGCGCGCAGCCACTTCTCAATGGCGCACATCAGCACGACCACCAGCAGCACGGCGATCACCCCGCCGCGCCCCGGCTGTAGCGGTTCACCAAACAGGGTAATCTGCGCCAGCGCCGGACTGGAGAGGATCCCCGCCATCACGCCCCCCAGTGCGGTCGAGCCGCCGAACACCCGCGCGGTATTGACCCCGACCAGAATATTCATGATGGTAAAAATGGCGCTGCCGAACAGCGCCACCAGCCCAATCAGATTGGGATACTCGCTGGCCAGCGGACCGGCGATATCCGGCCGCTTCAGCAGATTGACGATCCCGGTTATCAGCCCCGAGGCGATAAACGCCGGGATCAGGGGAATAAACACGTTGGCCAGCGGGCGCAGCGCCCCGCTCAGCGGCGCCTGCCAGCGCGCCTTCGCCGCGGCTTTTTGCTCGCTGACCACCTGAGTCAGCGCGGCGCCGCGCGGCGCGATGCGCGCCTGCATCGCATCGGTCACCTTCGCCGCCGCGCCGGGGCCGAGAATAAACTGATGCTGGTCCCCCTGCTTGACGTAGCCCTTGACTCCGGCCAGCGCGTTCAGTGCCGGCAGGTCAAGCCGGCACTCATCCCGCAGTACCACCCGCACCCGGGTCATGCAGTGTTCGAGACGCAGGATATTGTCCTGACCGCCCACCCCCGCCAGCAGGGCGGTCGCCAGGGTTGCCGTCTTGTCCATTGGCTACCCCTCCAGCGCCTGGCGCAGGAAACCGCGGTGCTGCGCCAGCCGCGCGCGCGCGGTATCGGCATCCAGATCCGCCAGCACCATCAGGATGGCGGTTTTCACTTCGTTATCGCAGGCGGCCAGCGCCGCGCTGGCCGCCGTCGGGGCGCAGCCAGTGGCTTCCACCACCATCCGCCCGGCGCGGTCCCGCAGCTTGATGTTCGTGGCCTTCATATCCACCATCAGGTTTTCAAACACCTTGCCGATTTTCACCATCGCCCCGGTGGAGATCATATTCAGCACCAGCTTCTGCGCGGTGCCCGACTTCAGCCGCGTGGAGCCGGTCAGCGCCTCCGGCCCGACCAGCGGTGAAATGGCGATGCCGGCTTCGCGGGCAATCGGGGCGTCCGGATTACAGGAAATCGCTACCGTCTGGCAGCCGCAGGCCCGCGCGTAACGCAGGCCGCCTATTACGTAAGGCGTGCGGCCGGAAGCGGCAAGGCCGACCACCAGATCGCGGGCGCTGAGCGCCAGATCGCGCAGATCGGCCTCGCCGAGGGCGGGATCGTCCTCCGCCCCTTCGACCGCGGTGAGCAGCGCGCCCGGTCCCCCGGCAATCAGGCCGACCACCACGCCGTGCGGTACGCCAAAGGTGGGCGGACATTCGGAGGCGTCCAGTACCCCCAGTCGCCCGCTGGTGCCGGCCCCCATATAGATGAGTCGCCCGCCGGCGCTGAGCGCCGCGGCGGCGGCCTCCACCGCCAGCGCCACCTGCGGCAGGGTCTGCTGTACCGCGCCGGCCACGGTGGCATCCTGCTGATTAAGCAGGGTCACCATCTCCAGGGTAGACAGCGTATCTAACTGACGGGTCGCGGGATTGCGGCCTTCCGACAGCAGGGTGCCCAGATTCATATCACCTCCACACATTTGAATAATTAATTCACAAATATTACATAACGCACGAATAAATAATTTATTTTACCTCACGTTTCTTGCGTTGAGATCATGGCAAGCCGCCGCGGGGAGGCTACACTGGGCCTCTTTCTCGCTATCGGAGATCCGCATGAGCGCCCTGCTACGTATTCGTCAACTTTATCCGCGGCTGGCGGCTAACGAGCGCCGGCTGGCGGATTACCTGCTGTTGCAGCCCGATCGGGCGCGGCATCTTAGCTCGCAGCAGCTGGCCGACGAGGCGGGCATCAGCCAGTCTGGTGTGGTTAAATTTGCGCAGAAGCTCGGCTATAAAGGCTTTCCGGCGCTGAAGCTGGCGCTGAGCGAGGCCCTGGCCATACCGCTGCCGGAAGCGATCCCGCTGCATAACCGGATCCGCAGCGACGATGCGCTGAAGACGATAGGCGACAAGCTGCTGGCGGAGAAGCTGGCGGCCATGCGCGCCACGCTGGAGATTAACAGCGAGCCCCGGCTGGCCGAGGCCCGGCAGCGGCTGTTGGCCGCGCGGCGCATTCTGCTGGTAGGGATTGGCGCGTCCGGCCTGGTGGCGAGGGATTTTGCCTGGAAGCTGATGAAGATCGGTTTGAACGCCGTGGCCGAGCAGGATATGCATGCCCTGCTGGCCAGCGTACAGGCGCTGCAGCCCGACGATGTGCTGCTGGCGCTCTCTTACAGCGGCGAGCGGCGCGAGATCAATCTCGCCGCCCAGGCGGCCCGGCAGGTCGGTGTCAGCGTGCTGGCGCTGACCGGTTTTTCCCCTAACGGCCTGCAGCAGCTTGCCGACCACGCCCTGTATACCGTGGCGGAAGATCAGCTCACGCGCAGCGCGGCCATCTCCTCGACCGCCGCGCAGCTGATCCTGACCGATCTGCTGTTTATGGCGCTGCTGCAGCAGGATCCGGCGCGGGCGTCTGATCACATCCGCCACAGCGAGGCGTTAGTCAATAAACTGCAGTGAGTGCCACTGGCTGATGTTCGCCGCCGCGGAGGGCAAAATCGCCCTTTTTGGCAGTCATCTTCCGCCGCCTGTGCCAAAATTATGGCCACAGAAAATCACCGGAACAGGATGTCAACCATGCGTAAAAAGAAGATTAAAGTGGGGCTGATCGTGGATGAGTTTTTTGGGGCGGTGAATACCCGCTTCGGCGGCTACGGCTACCTGGCCCGCTATTACATCAGTCGCTATTTGCCTAACGACGAGTTCGAGTTTGAAGTGCTGCTGGGCAAAGGCCGCAGCCACTTTTTCAGCGAAGAGTATCGGGTGGACGGCCTCACCCTGTATAAACTGCCGCGCCGCGATGCCTTTGCCCGCCGCTGGCTGAAACGCCAACATTACGATCTTTACTTCAGCGTTGAGCTGACCCACGACCACGTGCTGCGCAATGAGCCGCGCCGCGACGTACCGCTGGTGCTGTGGATTCAGGATCCGCGCCCGCAGTATGAGTGGGCGGAGATCTTTACCATGACGCACCATCCGGAAACCTCTTACTACAACCAGAAGATTTACGATTGGGTGCATGAGTGGTATCGGCAGGGACGGGTCACGTTCGTCTCTCAGGCGCGCTGCCTGAATGCTAAAGCGATCGATCTCTACCGGCTGCGGCCGGATACCGAGATCGCTTATCTGCCCAATCCGATCGACATTGATGAACAATTTGACGTCGCCCGCTGGCCGAAAAAAAACGCGGTGGTCTTCTTAGGCCGCATCGCCTCGGTGAAGCGCGGCTGGATCTTCTGCGAAATTGCGAAGGCGATGCCGGAGTATGAGTTTTACGTGTTGGGAAAAGTGTTTCGCGCCGACGATAAAAATCACCAGTTAAGCGCGGAGTATGCGCATTTGCCAAACCTGCATTTTACCGGTCACGTCGAGGGGGAAGCGAAAAATCGCTACCTGCGCGATGCAAAAGTGCTGGTTAACAGCTCCATTCATGAGGCGCTGCCGGTGTCGTTTCTGGAGGCGCTCTCCTGGGGGACCCTGCTGGTCAGCAACCGCAATCCGGATGAGCTCACCTCGCGCTTCGGGATCCACGTCGGGGAGGTGCAGGGCAACGGATTCGACGCGGTACCGCGGTTTGTCGAGGCCATTCGCCAGTTGATTGAGGATGAGCCGCGCCGCCAGCGGCTGGCCGCCGAGGGGGTAGCCTGGGTGAAAGCGGTCCATAACAACGCCGACTTTATCGCTAACAGCCACCGCATTCTGCGCAGCGCACTGCCCGATGCAACGCGCCAACGGCGCGCCTGACCCTGTTGCCGTCGCCCGCCGCGACGGCGTTGCTTTCACGGACATTCACTATGGCTTTACTGATCACATCACGCTGCATTAATTGCGATATGTGCGAACCGGAATGCCCCAATCAGGCAATTGCCATGGGGGCAACCCACTATCGCATTGATCCGGACCGCTGCACCGAGTGCATCGGCCACTACGCGGCCCCTACCTGTCAGCAGGTGTGCCCGATCGATAACACCGTCATTATCGATCCGGCACGCCGCGAATCCCGCGAGACGCTGTGGGAGAAGTTTGTCATCCTGCAGCACGGGGCCTGAGGCTCAGCTTTCGATGATCACCGTGGCGCAGGCGTAGTGCCGCTCGTCCGCCAGCGTCACGTGCACGTGCTTCACCCCCAGCTGCGCCGCCACCGCGGCGGCGCGCTCCCGGAAGCGCAGCCCCGGCTTGCCCAGCGCGTCGTTAAAGATCTCAAACTGGTTAAATGCCAGCCCGCCGCGGATGCCGGTGCCGAAGGCTTTGGCCGCCGCCTCTTTCACCGCAAAGCGCTTGGCCAGAAAGCGCACCGGCTGCGGATGCGCCTGATACTGCTGCCACTCGCTGTCGCTCAGCACCCGACGCGCCAGCCGATCGCCGGAGCGGGCGATCACCCCTTCGATGCGCCCGATCTCCACAATGTCGGTGCCCAGACCCAGGATCGCCATCAGCGACGCGCGGCCTGCATCTGTGCCTTCATCTCGCGCACCGCATCGGCCAGCCCGCTGAACAGCGCCCGGCCTACAATCGCGTGGCCGATATTCAGCTCGTGCATCTCCGGCAGGCGAGCAATCGGCTGTACGTTATGGTAGGTCAGGCCATGGCCGGCATTGACCTTCAGCCCCTTCCCGGCCGCATAGCGCGCCGCCTGGGCAATGCGCGCCAGCGCGTCATCGCGCGCTTCTCCCTCGGCCGCCTCGGCGTAGGCGCCGGTGTGGATCTCAATAAACGGGGCGCCTACCGCCACCGCGGCGTCGATTTGCCGCTCATCGGGATCGATAAACAGCGAGACCAGAATATGGGCCTCGCTCAGCTGGCGCACCGCGGCGTGCATCTTGTCGAGCTGTCCGGCAACGTCCAGACCGCCTTCGGTGGTCACCTCTTCGCGCTTCTCCGGCACCAGACAGCAGAAGTGCGGTCTGATCTCGCAGGCGATGGCCAGCATCTCATCGGTGACCGCCATCTCCAGGTTCATGCGGGTCTGAATGGTGTCGCGCAGGATGCGCACGTCGCGGTCGGTAATGTGGCGACGATCCTCACGCAGGTGTACGGTAATTCCGTCCGCCCCCGCCTGTTCAGCAACAAACGCCGCCTGTACCGGATCGGGATAGTCGGTTCCGCGCGCGTTGCGCACGGTCGCAATGTGGTCGATATTGACCCCCAGCAGCAATTCAGCCATGACACTCCTCAACGTTAAGCAAATGGTGCAATGATGCGCCGCCGTGACGCCAGCGCGGCGGCCCTCAGGCCGACGGCGGCGGTGTTTTCGGCACGAACTGGCGGAACAGCTCCTGGCTCTTCAGCGGCTTACCACCAAGATAGGGTTTAAGCGCCATGCGCGTAAAGCGTTTTGCCGCTCTCAGCGCATCGGCGTCGGGAAACTGACGCTCAGCCAGCGCGCGCAGCTGTCGCCCGGTGAAGGTGCGCTGCCCCTGCACCAGGCTGGCGATGAAGCCACGCTCTTCGCGATAGCTGTAGGTCATCTCATCGCTGACCGGTTCGCCGCTGCCGGCGCAGTGCAGGAAGTCAACGCCGTATCCGAGGTGGCCCAGCAGGGCCAGCTCAAAGCGGCGCAGGGCCGGCTCGGGTGAGCCATCCGCCGCGGCCAGCGACTGGATGCCGTGCAGGTAATCAAAGAACAGCGCCGGAAAGGCAATCTCCTGCTCCAGCACGCGCGCGAGTAACTCGTTCAGATAGAGTCCGCAGTAGAGCGCAGTGCCGCTGAGCGGCAGCGCCAGCGAGACCGGTTCAGCATTACGCAGGGTTTTTACCGCCCCGCGGCCGCTCCAGCGCACCAGAAGCGGCGTAAAGGGCTGCAGCGCCCCCTTGAGCGGCGATCGGCGGCTGCGGGCGCCTTTCGCCAGCACCCGCATCCGTCCTTCACTTTCGGTAAACAGATCGAGCAGCAGGCTGGTTTCGCTCCAGGGGCGCCCGTGCAGGACAAATGCGCGCTGCCAGCCCTCCATCGCCGGCCTGCTTATTTCAGATCGTCGGTGTAGCCCAGGCTGCGCAGCGCGCGCTCGTCGTCCGCCCAGCCCGATTTGACTTTCACCCACAGCTCGAGATGCACCTTGCTCTCGAACATCTCTTCCATGTCTTTGCGCGCCTCGATGCCGATGGTTTTGATTTTGGCGCCCTTATTGCCGATAACCATCTTCTTCTGCCCTTCGCGCTCAACGAGGATCAGACCGCTGATGTCATAGCCGCCGCGCTCGTTAGTGAGAAACTGCTCAATCTCAACGGTCACCGAGTAAGGCAGCTCCGCGCCGAGAAAGCGCATCAGCTTTTCGCGAATGATCTCGGAGGCCATGAAGCGCTGTGAACGGTCGGTGATGTAATCTTCCGGGAAATGGTGCTCAGACTCCGGCAGATGCTTACGCACGATCGCCGCAATCGCATCCACGTTATTGCCGTGTTCCGCCGAGACAGGCACCACGTCCATGAACGTCATCTTCTGGCTGAGCTGCTGAATGTGCGGCAGCAGCACCGACTTGTCGGGGATATTATCGATCTTATTGATCGCCAGAATCACCGGGGTATCACCGTCTTTCAGCTTGTTCAGGACCATTTCGTCATCCGGCGTCCAGCGGGTGCCTTCCACCACGAAAATGATCAGCTCAACGTCACCGATCGAACTGCTGGCCGCGCGGTTCATCAGGCGGTTAATCGCCCGCTTCTCTTCCATGTGCAGGCCGGGGGTGTCGACGTAAATCGCCTGGTAACCGTCCTCGGTATGGATGCCCATGATGCGGTGACGGGTGGTTTGCGGTTTACGCGAGGTAATAGAGACCTTCTGACCCAGTAGCTGGTTCAGTAACGTCGATTTGCCCACGTTCGGGCGCCCAACAATGGCAATAAAGCCCGAGTGGGTGGAGGTCATGTCGCTCATTCGAGTCCTAACTTTATCAGCGCCTGTTCGGCGGCTGCCTGTTCAGCTTTGCGGCGGCTGGAGCCGGTGCCGACCACCGGATCGGCCATGCCGCTCACCTGACAGTGAATGGTAAATTCCTGGTCATGCGCTTCGCCCCGTACCTGCACCACCAGATAACCGGGCAGCGGCAGGTGGCGACCCTGCAGATACTCCTGCAGACGCGTTTTGGGATCTTTTTGCTTATCGCCGGGGCTAATCTGTTCGAGGCGGGTGTGGTACCAGCTCAGGATCAGGGCCTCAACGTTTTGGATGTCGCTGTCGAGGAAGATGCCGCCGATTAACGCTTCAACCGTATCGGCAAGAATCGACTCGCGGCGGTAGCCGCCGCTTTTCAGCTCGCCTGGGCCGAGGCGCAGGCACTCACCCAGCTCAAACTCCCGCGCCATTTCCGCCAGCGTATTGCCGCGCACCAGCGTGGCGCGCATGCGGCTCATATCCCCTTCATCAACGCGGGGGAAACGGTGGTACAGCGCATTAGCAATCACGTAACTGAGAATGGAATCACCCAGAAATTCCAGTCGCTCATTGTGCTTGCTGCTGGCGCTGCGGTGAGTCAGCGCCTGCTGCAGTAACTCCTGATGAGTAAAAGTGTAGCCCAGCTTGCGCTGCAGCCGATTAATTACGATGGGGTTCATGCGTTACCAGTCTTCATGCGTTGTGATTCTGCAGACGAAACGGGGCTGAGTTCAACACGTTCCGTTTCGTTTGCAGTGGCTTACCCAGGTAAGCCACTGACCTGGCCCCGGTGAGGGGCCGCTCTTAGTGAATGCCGCCGATGCGGCTCAGGCGCACGCCCGTCGGCCATTCGCCTTCCTGCTTCTCGAAGCTCATCCAGATTGCGGTGGCTTTGCCCACCAGATTTTTCTCCGGCACAAAGCCCCAGTAGCGGCTGTCCGCGCTGTTATCGCGGTTATCGCCCATCATGAAATAGTGCCCCTGCGGTACCACCCAGCTGGCAACGGGCTGGCCGGGCTGGCGAAAGTAGCTGCCGACCTGGCTGCTGGCTTCCGGTACCAGTAGAATACGGTGGGTAACGTCGCCCAGCGTTTCGCTGCGCTCGGCGAGACGCAGCCCACCGCGCAGGGTGTCACCCGGCGGCACCTGGAAGAAACCATTACCCGCTTCGTTACCGTCAAAACCGGCGAAGGTTTGCACAAAATCACTGGCTTTCACGTTAGAGTAGGTCACCGGCAGCGCGGTATCGCAGCGTGAGGCCTCACCGCAGCCCGGATTAATGGTCAGCTCTTTACGCAGCGGATCGTAAGTCACCCGGTCGCCCGGCAGCCCAATCACCCGCTTGATGTAGTCGAGGCTGGGATCTTTCGGGTATTTAAATACCGCCACGTCGCCGCGCTTTGGATGGCCGGTTTCAATCAGCGTGGTCTGGGTTATCGGATCTTTAATGCCGTAGGCAAATTTCTCCACCAGAATAAAATCGCCAATCAGCAGCGTCGGCATCATTGAGCCGGAGGGAATCTGAAACGGCTCGTAGATAAACGAGCGCACCACAAACACCAGCGCCAGCACCGGGAAGACCGAGACCGCCGTCTCCGCCCAGCCCGGCTGTTTGGCCACTTTCGCGAGGGTCGCTTCATCAATGGCATCACCGGTTTGTGCCTTAACCTCGGCCAGTTTCGCCCGGCGCGCCGGCGCCCATTTCAACTTATCAATACACCAGATAATCCCGGTTACCAGCGTAGCCAGCGCGAGGATCAGCGCAAACGTGTTAGCCATTCTCTGTCCTTAATTTATTTGCTCTCTTTACCCACGTGCAGAATGGCCAGGAAGGCTTCCTGCGGCAGCTCTACGTTGCCAACCTGCTTCATGCGCTTCTTCCCGTCTTTCTGCTTCTGCAGCAGCTTTTTCTTACGGCTGACGTCACCGCCGTAGCACTTCGCCAGGACGTTTTTACGCAGCTGCTTCACGGTGGAACGCGCAATGATATGGTTGCCAATCGCCGCCTGAATGGCGATATCAAACTGCTGACGAGGGATCAGATCTTTCATCTTCTCCACCAGCTCACGGCCGCGGTACTGCGAATTGTCGCGGTGAGTGATCAGCGCCAGCGCATCAACGCGCTCGCTGTTGATCAGCACGTCCACGCGCACCATGTCCGACGCCTGGAAGCGTTTGAAGTTGTAATCCAGCGAGGCGTAGCCGCGCGAGGTGGACTTCAGGCGGTCGAAGAAGTCGAGCACCACTTCGGCCATTGGAATGTCATAGGTCAGCGCCACCTGGTTACCGTGGTACACCATGTTGGTCTGCACGCCGCGCTTCTCGATGCACAGGGTGATCACGTTGCCGAGAAACTCCTGCGGCAGCAGCATATGACACTCGGCAATCGGCTCACGCAGCTCTTCAATGTTATTCAGCGCCGGCAGCTTGGACGGGCTGTCAACGTAGACCACGCTGCCGTCGGTGGTTTGCACTTCATAGACCACCGTCGGCGCGGTGGTGATCAGATCGAGATCGTATTCGCGCTCCAGGCGCTCCTGAATAATCTCCATGTGCAGCAGACCGAGAAAGCCGCAGCGGAAGCCAAAGCCCAGCGCGGTAGAGCTCTCCGGCTCGTAGAACAGGGAGGCGTCGTTCAGGCTGAGTTTACCCAGCGCATCGCGGAACGCTTCATAGTCATCGGAGCTGACCGGGAACAGGCCGGCATACACCTGCGGCTTGACCTTTTTGAAGCCGGGCAGCGCCTTCTCGGCCGGCTGACGCGCCAGCGTCAGGGTATCGCCCACCGGGGCACCGAGAATATCTTTGATGGCGCACACCAGCCAGCCCACTTCGCCGCAGTGCAGCTCGGTGCGGTCCACGCGCTTCGGCGTAAAGATGCCAAGGCGATCGGCGTTGTACACCTGGCCGGTGCTCATCACCTTGACTTTATCGCCCTTGCGCAGCGTGCCGTTTTTAATTCGAATCAGTGACACCACGCCCAGGTAGTTATCGAACCAGGAGTCGATAATCAGCGCCTGCAGCGGCGCCTCGGGATCGCCCTCCGGCGGCGGGATGTCGCGCACCAGGCGCTCCAGCACATCGGGGACGCCGATGCCGGTTTTGGCCGAGCAGCGCACCGCATCGGCGGCGTCAATGCCGACAATGTCTTCAATCTCTTCGGCCACGCGATCCGGGTCGGCCGCAGGCAAATCGATCTTATTCAGCACCGGTACCACTTCCAGATCCATTTCCATCGCGGTGTAGCAGTTGGCCAGCGTTTGCGCTTCAACCCCCTGGCCGGCATCCACCACCAGCAGCGCCCCTTCGCAGGCCGCTAGCGAACGGGACACCTCGTAGGAGAAGTCCACGTGTCCCGGGGTATCGATAAAATTGAGCTGGTAAGTTTCACCGGCCGGTGAGGTGTAATCGAGCGTTACGCTCTGCGCTTTGATGGTAATACCGCGCTCGCGCTCCAAATCCATGGAGTCCAGCACCTGCGCGGCCATCTCGCGATCGGTTAATCCGCCGCAAATCTGAATCAGGCGATCCGACAGGGTCGATTTGCCGTGGTCAATGTGAGCGATGATGGAGAAGTTGCGTATGTGTTTCATTTATATGAATAATTTCGCATGTAGATTCGGGTTAATTGGCAGGGTGATCGGCATGCAGTTGAGTTGACGCCCTCCCCCCCGTTAATGAGCACGCAGTTTACACTGTTAGCGCCCGTCACGAAACAATTCGCGGGCGTTGCGGGCAACAATTTAGCGCGCCAGCAAAGCGGGCGATTGCCGCGCGCCGCGGCAGGCGACAGCGGATTTAGCGATCGGAGAGATCGACGCGCAGCGCGTCAGGCGGCAGGGTGACGCTGAGGATAACGGGCGCGAGGCGCTGACCAAAATGACCGGCGACGCCGCGGGCGAGAATAAATCCGGCCACGCCGCCGAGCAGCGCGCCCGTGGCCGCCGCCAGATCGGAATGAAACAGCGCCTGAAACAGGCCGGCCACCAGAAACAGGCCTACCAGCGGCGCCAGATAGACCAGCATCGCTGATCCCAGCAGGCTGCTCTCGCGGATCCCCAACTCAACCCGCTGGCCCGGCTGCAGCGGCTGTTCGCTGCGCAGGGTCATCACGTGGGCATTTTTGGGGCCAAGCTTATTCAGCATCGCGCTGCCGCAGCCGCCCTTTGCCGAGCAGCTGTTGCAGGAGGTTTTACTCTCGGCGTGCACGGTCGCGACGCCATTGTGCCACGCCACGACCGTCGCCCATTCTTTGATCATCGGGATGCTCCCAGATTCACCGCATCGGCAATGCGCCGGGCGGTCACCGGCGGCACTTCGCCGACCACGGTAATTTCGACATTATTGCGTACCACAGTTTGCACCGTGCGGCGTCCGGTACGCAACACCTGCGTCCGGCTGTTGCGGTCGGCAGCGCTGATGTTGATTGATACGCTAAACAGACCATCGGAAAACAGACGCGATTCCACCGGCTTATCCAGCGACGGGATCGTGCGGCGGCTTTGCGACACTTCGCTCATGCCGGCGGGTAGCCAGCCGGCTTTCCAGCTAAAGTTCACCGGCTTGCTGGCCGGCACCGACAGCGACGGCGGCAGTTTTGCCTTGCGTAATCCCTCCAGCAGGTTGCGCACCCCTTCGTCAACGGCAAAACTGACGACGCGGTACTGCTCCAGCGTCTCACCGTCGCGGTCCAGCAGGTCGACCCGCAGTGGCAGGCGCGTTTCGCTGTCGAGCCAGACGACGTAGCTGTAGCGGGTGCCGTCGCGCGCGACAATGCGAATCACTTCGCACAGCTGATCGGCAACCCGGGTGCGGCCAACCGGTACGAAGTCATAGCTGGCCGACAGGCGCTGAAAATCGGCATACACCAGCGACGGCAGCGAATCGACAATGTGACCACCGTTGAGGGTGAAGGGCTCCAGGCCCGGCTCAAAATAGCTGATGTCATCGCCGCGCTGCAGCACTTCGCGACGCGGGCCGTCCATCTGCAGCAGCTGGGCATACACGGTATTGTCGATTACCGCGTGGCGGTAGCGCAGCGATTCGATGCCGAGGCGGCTGACGTTGATATAGGCGAGTTCATAATTGAGGGACTGGCTGGCCTGTTCCATCTGCTGCAGCAGCGCCCCGGAAGCAGTTTGCGCCGGGGCGGTAGAGGCAAAAAACAGGCCGCCAGCCAGCAGGCTGACGGCATACCAGGGTGATTTCATTACGGCTGCTGCGCGCCCAGTGACTGGGTGCCCGGCACCTGAACGGCCGCCTGCTGCGCAGGGGCATTATTAAGCTGCAGCTGGTCGGCGTGCAGCCGGCGCTGCAGCTCATAGTCCTGCAGCATCGCGTTCACGCGGCGACGCTGTTCCTGAACCTGCTGAGGCGCATTATTCCAGGATTCGGCCGGTACGCCGAGGCTGACCGGTGACGCTTTGCCGTTAATCGGCAGCGTATTCAGCACCGGCATTTCGCTCTGCTGCGTCCCCGCTTCAGCACCGCTGGCATTATACTGCTGCACGCCGACGATCACCGCCAGGGAGACGCAGGCGGCAACGCCGACCTGCGTCATTTGCGCCGCCCACGGCCGCACTTTTTGCCAGAACGGCATCTGCTGCCGGCGCGACGGCGCGGGCTGCGATTCCGCCATCAGCGGCGTCACGGACGGTGTTGGCTCGCGCTCAATGGCAGCGGCGACCCGCGAAGCAATATCCACGTGTATCACCGGACCGAGATCGCCACGCAGCGTATCGCGAATGAGGTGATAACTTTCCCAACTGCGTTGCAATGTCGCGTCCTGGCTCAGATCGGCCAGCAGCGCATTGTCCAGGGATTCACCGTCCATTAAAGCGGAAAGTTGTTCTTTCTGCATGCCTCAGTACCCTTCCTGTGCCCGCTATCACTAACGTTGGATGAGCGGTTGAACTTTATTATCGATAGCCTCGCGCGCCCGAAAAATACGGGAACGCACCGTACCGACCGGGCAATCCATGATGGCGGCTATCTCTTCATAGCTTAAACCATCCAACTCCCGCAGGGTAATTGCCATACGTAAATCTTCCGGGAGCGATTCAATGGTACGAAAAACTATCTGTTTCAACTCTTCTGACAACATCAAGTTCTCAGGGTTCGAAATTTCTTTCAGTGCGCCCGCACTTTCAAAGTTTTCCGCGTCGTTAGCATCCACGTCGCTGGAGGGCGGCCGACGTCCCTGCGCCACCAGATAATTTTTAGCGGTATTCACCGCAATACGATACAGCCAGGTGTAAAACGCGCTGTCACCGCGGAACGACTCCAGTGCCCGGTAGGCCTTAATGAAGGACTCCTGCACCACGTCCGGTACGTCTCCCGAAGGGACATAGCGGGAGACCAGACTCGCCACCTTGTGCTGGTAGCGCACGACCAGCAGGTTAAAGGCTTTTTGATCGCCTTTTTGTACCCGTTCTACGAGGACCTGATCCGTTATTTGCTCGCTCATCCGAGGTAATATCTCCCCCAATCCAATTCCACATGCGGGTGTTGCACACCGTCAGACAACGGTTTAACGAGCAAGCACTGCGTTAGAGTGTGCGACACCGCGGAAGTTCCCGCCCGTGTGAAATGATGCTTTTTCAGTATTTTCATGTGCTTCTCGCCACGCGTTTTTATCAGTTTGGACGACAAGCGCCATAAAATCCCCCTTCCCTACGTCAGCAGCCAGCCCGGCGCATCAGGACGCTGGCAGAGTAACGCATGAGCAGGGCTTTTTCATCTTTAAATCCGGCCGCCAGTCATTTGTTATTCATCGTAAACCCATCGCCACCGGCGGCGTGCGTCCGCGCGCGTCGGGCGCAGCCGAAGACGGGCCCCCCTGACGCACGCCACGGCGCTAAAAGCGCTTGGCAACGGCGGGAAAACCGGTATGCTCAGGGAATAACCTGTTTAGTAAATTAAACAAATGACCACACCCTCTGAATACGTCTGTGATGTACTGATTATTGGCAGCGGCGCCGCCGGGCTCTCGCTGGCGCTGCGCCTGGCCGAACAGCAGCAGCAGGTGCTGGTGCTGAGTAAAGGGCCGGTGAGTGAAGGTGCCACCCTCTACGCCCAGGGGGGAATCGCCGCCGTCTTTGACGAAACCGACAGCATCGAGTCGCACATTGAAGACACGCTGGTCGCCGGCGCCGGACTCTGCGATCGCGACGCGGTGGCGTTTATTGCCCAAAACGCCCGCCACTGCGTGCAGTGGCTGATCGACAGCGGCGTACGCTTTGATACCGCGCCGGAGCCTCAGGATCCGGGGCGCTATCATCTGACCCGCGAAGGCGGCCACAGCCACCGGCGTATTCTGCACAGCGCCGATGCTACCGGCCGCGCGGTCGAGACCACGCTGGTCGGTCAGGCGCATCGCCATGCCAACATTCGCATTCTGGAGCGCTGCAACGCGGTGGACCTGATGCTGTCCGACAAGCTTGGCCTGCCCGGTGAGCGGCGGGTGGTGGGCGCGTGGATCTGGCACCGCGATCGGGAGCAGGTGGAGCGCTGCCGCGCGCGCAGCGTGGTGCTGGCCACCGGCGGCGCGGCCAGGGTTTATCAATACTCCACCAATCCCGACGTGGCCTCCGGCGACGGCATTGCGATGGCGTGGCGCGCCGGCTGTCGCGTCGCCAATCTTGAGTTCAATCAGTTTCACCCTACCTGCCTGTATCATCCCGACGCGCGCAATTTTTTGCTGACCGAAGCCCTGCGCGGCGAAGGGGCGCACCTGCTGCGCCCCGACGGCACGCGCTTTATGCCGGAGATTGACCCGCGCGGCGAGCTGGCACCGCGGGATATTGTCGCCCGCGCCATCGACCATGAAATGAAGCGGCTGGGGGCCGACTGCATGTGGCTCGATATCAGCCACCGGCCGGCGGCGTTTATCCGCCAGCATTTTCCCACCCTCTGCCAGAAGCTGGCGGGGTGGGGATTTGATCTCACCCGCCAGCCGATTCCAGTCGTCCCGGCGGCCCACTACACCTGCGGCGGCGTGATGGTCAATCAGCGCGGCGAAACCGATATCAGCGGGCTGTACGCCATCGGTGAGGTGAGCTATACCGGGCTGCACGGCGCCAACCGGCTGGCGTCGAATTCACTGCTTGAGTGCGTGGTGTATGGCTGGTCAGCGGCGGAATCGATCCTGCAGACCCACGCCGGACGGACGCTGGTCGACGCGGTACCGGCGTGGGACGACAGTCGGGTCGATAACGCAGACGAGCGGGTGGTTATTCAGCATAACTGGCATGAGCTGCGGCTGCTGATGTGGGATTATATGGGGATCGTGCGCACTACCCGGCGGCTGGAGCGGGCGCTGCGGCGCATCACCCTGCTGCAGCAGGAGATCGATGAGTACTACGCCCAATTTCGCCTGTCGAATCATCTGCTGGAGCTGCGCAACCTGGTGCAGGTCGCGGAGCTGATGGTGCGCTGCGCCATGGCGCGTAAAGAGAGCCGCGGCCTGCACTTTACGCTGGACTACCCGCAGACGCTGGCGGCGGCGCGTCCGACCATTCTGCGGCCGGGCGCGCTGCCCGTTACATAAACAGGTAAAAGTCGCGGGTCAGGCTGCAAAACGCCTCGGAGTAGCGCTGGTCATCGCCGCGAATCACCATTCGCCCGGACAGCGCTTCACCCGGCGTGGGCGACAGCATCAGCAGGACGCGGTGCGGCAGGCGCATCGCGTTATCGGCCACGTCCATCCGATCGCGCAGGTACCAGCCGCGCGCCTCTGCCTCGGCGATAAACTGCGTCCCCTCGCTTTCCGGCAGCACCACGCACAGCGCCCCCGCCTCGCCAATCAGCGCCTCAGCGCACGCCAGCAGAGTCGGATGGTCCAGATCACCGGTCGCGCGGGCGCTGTCGCGCGCCGCCGTGGCGCAGGCAACACCGGGGGCGAACCACGGCGGATTGCTGACGATCAGGTCATAGCGGACGGTGCTGTCGCGGGCCACCTCCTGAATGCTGGCCTGACGCACCCGCACCCGCGCCGCCCAGGGCGACGCCGCCGCGTTATCCGCCGCCTGCGCCGCGGCCGCGGCGTCGCGCTCCACGGCATCGATCTGCACGTGATCGGCCGTGCGCTGCGCCAGCATCAGCGCGAGAATGCCGCTGCCGCTGCCGATATCCAGCACGCGGGTCGCGCCGGCCACCGGCGTCCAGGCCCCGAGCAAAATGGCATCGGTGCCCACCTTCATCGCGCAGCGATCGTGGGCGATAAAAAATTGTTTAAACGTAAAACCGTTGCGTTGCAGCGCCGTACGCCGCGCATCCTTCATCATTGCCGCATCTTCCCGTCCACATGTCGCGCCAGTGTAGCCGGAATCACGGTGCGGATGAAGATGGCGCGACGGCGGCGGCGGATAAAAGAGCGCTGACCGGTGACGCGCAGTGAAAAAGCAGGGTATGATCCCCCCACCCGCCGCCGGCGCTTCACGCGCTTTCTGCGACAAACAGGTGAAGATTATCGGCAATCTGTCTATAATCGGCGCCCCAATCTGAGGTAGACCATGACTGTAACCACGTTTTCCGAACTCGAACTCGATGAGAGCCTGCTCAATGCCCTGCAGGATAAGGGCTTCTCACGCCCAACCGCCATCCAGGCTGCGGCCATTCCGCCCGCGCTGGAGGGACGTGATGTACTGGGCTCCGCCCCCACCGGCACCGGAAAAACGGCGGCTTACCTGTTGCCCGCGCTGCAGCACCTGATCGACTTCCCGCGTAAAAAATCCGGCCCGCCGCGCATTCTGATCCTGACCCCGACGCGCGAGCTGGCGATGCAGGTGGCGGATCAGGCGCGCGAGCTGGCAAAACATACGCACCTCGACGTTGCCACCATCACCGGCGGCGTTGCTTACATGAACCACGCGGAAGTGTTCAGCGACAATCAGGATATTGTCGTGGCCACCACCGGGCGGCTGCTGCAATACATTAAAGAAGAGAACTTTGACTGCCGGGCGGTCGAAACCCTGATTCTGGATGAAGCCGACCGCATGCTGGACATGGGCTTTGCGCAGGATATCGAAACTATCGCTGCCGAAACCCGCTGGCGCAAGCAGACGCTGCTCTACTCCGCCACGCTGGAGGGCGAAGCGATTAAAAACTTCGCCGAGCGTCTGCTAAACGATCCGATCGAGATTGAAGCCGATCCCAGCCGCCGCGAACGCAAAAAAATCCTGCAGTGGTACTATCGCGCCGACGATGTGAAGCACAAAACGGCGCTGCTGGTGCACCTGCTAAAGCAGCCGGAAGTGACCCGCGCGGTGGTGTTTGTACGCAAACGCGAGCGGGTGCATGAGCTGTGCGGCTGGCTGCGCGAAGCGGGCATCAGCAACAGCTACCTGGAAGGGGAGATGGTGCAGGCGAAGCGTAACGAAGCGCTGAAGCGTCTGGTTGACGGCCGCTGTAACGTACTGGTGGCCACCGACGTGGCCGCCCGCGGCATCGACATTGACGATGTCAGCCACGTCTTCAACTTTGATATGCCGCGCACCGCCGACACCTATCTGCACCGCATCGGTCGTACCGGGCGCGCCGGTAAAAAGGGCATCGCCATCTCGCTGGTTGAAGCGCACGACCATCTGCTGCTGGAAAAAGTGGGCCGCTACGTCAACGAGCCGCTGAAAGTCCGCACCGTCGACGAGCTGCGTCCGGCCACGCGCGCACCAAGCGGTAAGCTGAAGGGTAAACCGTCGAAAAAAGTGCAGGCGAAGCGTAAAGAGAAGAAAGAGAAAGACGCGGAGAAGCCGCGGGTGAAAAAACGCCATCGCGACACCAAGAATATTGGGAAGCGACGCACGCCCGCCGCGGCGGCAATCGGCAAAACCGACGCTGCTGAATAATTGCACCGCCAACCATCAAACCGCCGACCTTCGGCGGTTTTTTTTCGCCTGACAGGCCGTAATGCGGCCGTTTCACGCCGCGGCGCGCGCAGGCGTGCCAAAAATCGCGCTTAGCCGCGCGGCGCCTCTCGGTTTATACCGCTAATTTATTGAATTCATACTTAAAATAATATCAGACGGCACGGGTAACTTTTCAGCACCCGTGCAAACTGTCGCGAAGATTACAGGCTGTCGGTAAACGTGCGGGTAATGACATCGCGCTGCTGTTCCGGGGTCAGCGCATTGAAACGTACCGCATAGCCGGACACGCGAATGGTCAGCTGCGGATAGCGATCCGGGTGCGCCACCGCGTCCTCCAGCGTTTCGCGCGTCAGCACGTTAACGTTAAGGTGCTGGCCGCCCTCGACCCGCACCTGCGGGACTGATTCGACAGGAACATCGCGAAAGCGAAAGTCCCCCAGCTCGCGCAGCGGTACTATCTGATCGTCCGCATAGCCAGCGCAGGCGCACAGGCAGCGCGCCTCGCCGCGTTCGTCATCCAGGAGCCAAAACGAGTTGTTCAGCGCACGGTTGCTGGCTTGCGTAATTTGAATGCCGGTCATCATGAATATCGCCTCCCAGGCGGATGTCACCCGCAGGTGAAGAAAAAGGATCGCCTACAGGTATACGCCGACTGGCCCACGGGGGCGTTGATGTAGGTCAATAAAGCACCGCGGAGGTGATCCGCCAGCGCTTCCACGCTAAGCTAGCGGCACGGACATTCATCAGGAGGCGTTCATGGGCAGCGCAATCACCTGGCACGACGTGCTGGCAGAGGAAAAAACCCAACCCTATTTTATCGATACCCTACAGGCGGTGGCGCGCGAGCGCGAGGCGGGAAAAACCGTCTATCCGCCGGCCGCAGCGGTCTTTAACGCCTTCCGGCTGACCGAACTGGCGGATATCAAGGTGGTGATCCTCGGGCAGGATCCCTATCACGGGCCGGATCAGGCCCACGGGCTGGCGTTTTCGGTACTGCCGGGGGTCGCCACGCCGCCGTCGCTGCTGAATATGTACAAAGAGCTGGAGCAGGATATTCCCGGATTTCAGCGCCCGGCTCACGGCTGCCTGGAGAGCTGGGCACGCCAGGGCGTGATGCTGCTGAACACGGTATTAACGGTGGAGCGCGGTCAGGCGCATTCGCACGCCAGGCTGGGGTGGGAAACCTTTACCGATCGGGTGATTGCCGCCATAAATGCGCAGCGTGAAGGGGTGGTATTTTTACTCTGGGGCGCCCATGCGCAGCGTAAAGGGGCGATTATCGATCGCAAGCGGCACCACGTCCTGCAGGCGCCGCATCCGTCACCGCTGTCGGCGCACCGCGGCTTTTTTGGCTGCCGTCACTTCTCGCAGGCCAACGCGCTGCTGGTGCAGCAGGGGCTGACGCCTATCGACTGGCAGCCGGTGCTGCCGACCTGAGGCGCAGTGCCGGCGGGCCACCGTGATGGCCCGCCGGCAACGGTACGTCAGCCTTTGGCCTTCGACACCGCCACCATCGCCGGGCGCAGCAGGCGACCGTTCAGGGTATAGCCGCGCTGCATCACCATCAGCACGTGGTTAGGCGCCACCTCATCAGACTCCATCATCGACATCGCCTGGTGCAGATCCGGATTGAACGGCACGTGCGTATCGCCAACTACTTCGACACCAAACTTGCGCACGGCATCCAGCAGCGATTTCAGGGTCAGCTCGATCCCTTCCAGCATCGGCTTCAGGGTCGTGTTCTCTTTGTCAGCCACTTCCATCGCCCGCTCGAGGCTGTCGATCACCGGCAGCAATTCGTTGGCGAACTTCTCCAGCGCAAACTTGTGCGCTTTCTCGACGTCCAGTTCGCTGCGGCGACGGATGTTTTCGATTTCTGCCTGGGCACGCAGCTGCGCATCGCGCACGCCGTTATTGGCCACGCTGAGCTCGGCTTCCAGTTCGGCGATGCGCTGATCGCGCGGATCGCTCTCGCCGGCCGCCTGTTCGGTGGCCTCGGCGTCCTGCGCCTGCTGCTCCATGTCGTCGGTCACGTGCTCGTTTGGGGTCTGCTGTTCTTTACTGCTCATGAAAATCTCCGCGTTTTACACATTCATCTCGCCAGTTGGATTATTATGGGGATTGAATTCCGGGTTTCAAGGGAACCCGTCACAATGTCGCGCCAGCGATTCAGGAGTTGACATCACCACTATGAACCGCCATTTCAACTGCATAGCGATTGTGGGTCATCCGCGCCATCCCACCGCCCTCGCCACTCACGAACTGCTGTGGCGCTGGCTGGTCAGCAAAGGCTACGACGTGATCCTCGAGCAGCAGATCGCTCGTGAACTGGGACGGGACGATGTGCGCACCGCCACGCTGGCGGAAATCGGTCAACAGGCCGACCTGGCCGTGGTGGTCGGCGGCGACGGCAATATGCTCGGCGCCGCGCGGGTGCTGGCCCGCCACGATATCAACGTGATCGGCGTCAACCGCGGTAATCTCGGTTTCCTTACCGATCTCGATCCGGAAAACGCCCAGCAGCAACTGGCGGATGTGCTGGAAGGCGAATACCTGACCGAGAGCCGCTTTCTGCTGGAGGCCAGCGTCTGCCGGCACCCGCAGGACCCGCGCATCGGCACCGCCATTAACGAGGTGGTACTGCACCCGGGCAAAGTCGCGCACATGATTGAGTTTGAAGTCTACATCGATGACGTGTTTGCCTTTTCGCAGCGCTCTGACGGCCTGATCATCTCTACCCCGACCGGATCCACTGCCTATTCGCTCTCCGCCGGCGGGCCGATTCTGACGCCGTCACTGGACGCCATCGCCGTGGTGCCCATGTTCCCGCACACCCTGTCGGCGCGGCCGCTGGTGATCAACAGCAGCAGCACGCTGCGGCTGCGTTTTTCCGGCCTGCGCAGCGATCTGGAGATCAGCTGTGACAGCCAGATTGCCCTGCCGATTCAGGAAGGCGAAGAGGTCCTGGTACGGCGCAGCCCACACCGCCTGACGCTGATCCACCCAAAAAACTACAACTATTTCAATACGCTAAGTTCAAAGTTGGGCTGGTCAAAAAAATTGTTCTGATTTTACCGGCGCCACTTTACTGTTTATAAAACCAGTATATACTGTGCATAAATACACGGGTGTGTTTTTATACAGGAAACAGACTATGCTGGCGCAACTGACTATCAGTAATTTTGCTATCGTGCGTGAACTCGAGATCGATTTTCACCGCGGCATGACCGCCATCACCGGCGAGACCGGTGCCGGTAAGTCGATCGCCATTGATGCGCTGGGCCTGTGCCTGGGCGGCCGCGCCGAGGCGGACATGGTGCGCGCCGGCGCGTCGCGCGCCGATATCTGCGCCCGCTTCTCCCTGAAAGACACCCCGAGTGCCCGGCAGTGGCTGGAGGAGCAGCACCTGGACGACGGTCAGGAGTGCCTGCTGCGCCGGGTCATCAGCAGCGACGGCCGTTCGCGCGGCTACATCAACGGCACCGCCGTCCCGCTGTCGCAGCTGCGCGATGTCGGCCAGCACCTGATCCAAATCCACGGCCAGCATGCGCATCAGCTGCTGCTCAAACCCGATCACCAGAAGCACCTGCTGGACGCCTACGCCCACGAAACCGCGCTGACCGCCCGCATGCGTCAGCACTATCAGCAGTGGCACGAGAGCTGCCGCGCGCTGGCCCAGCACCAGCAGCTGGCCCAGGAGCGCGAAGCGCGCCGCGAGCTGCTGGCCTACCAGCTTAAAGAGCTGAACGACTTTGCCCCGCTGGCCGGCGAATTTGAAACCATCGATGAAGAGTACAAGCGACTGGCCAACAGCGGCCAGCTGCTGAGCACCAGCCAGCAGGCGTTGACGCTGCTGGCGGACGGCGAAGAGCAAAGCCTGCAGAGCCAGCTGTATCACGCCCGCCAGATGATTGGCGAACTGACCAGCCTTGATGCCAGCCTCGGCGGCGTGCTCAGCATGCTGGAAGAAGCGGCGATCCAACTGAGTGAGGCCAGCGATGAGCTGCGCCACTACTGCGACCGTCTCGATCTCGATCCCAACCGCCTGTATGAGCTGGAGCAGCGCATCGCCCGACAGATCCAGCTGGCGCGTAAGCACCACGTCGCCCCGGAGGCGCTGCCGGCGTTCCACCAGCAGCTGCTGGCCGAACAGGCGCAGCTGTCGCAGCAGGAGAGCGATCAGGCCGATCTGTCGGCGGCGGTGGCCCGGCATCATCAGATCGCGCTGGACACCGCCGGCCAGCTGCACGCGCGCCGCAGCCACTTTGCCGCCGAGCTGTCGCAGCGGATCACCGACAGTATGCGCAGCCTGGCGATGCCGCACGGCGAGCTCGCCATTGTGGTCACCTTTAACGGCGACCAGCTCAGCGCCGACGGCGGTGACCGCATTGAGTTTCGCGTGACCACCAACCCCGGGCAGCCGCTGCAGGGGCTGGGCAAAGTCGCCTCCGGCGGCGAGCTGTCGCGCATTGCGCTGGCCATTCAGGTGATTACCGCGCAGAAAATGGATACCCCGGCGCTGATCTTTGATGAAGTGGACGTCGGCATCAGCGGCCCCACCGCCGCGGTGGTCGGCAAGATGCTGCGCCAGCTGGGAGACTCCACGCAGGTGATGTGTGTGACTCACCTGCCGCAGGTGGCCGGCTGTGGCCATCATCACTTTGTGGTCAGCAAAGAGACCGACGGCGCCATGACCGAGACTCACATGCAGCCGCTGGACAAGCGCGCCCGCCTGCAGGAGCTGGCGCGCCTGCTCGGCGGCAGCGAAGTCACCCGCAACACCCTGGCCAACGCCCGCGAGCTGCTGGCCGCCTGAGACGGCGCGCACCGGCAGCGGTGCGCGTCGTCACTGGTGATTTTTCCCGCAACTGCCCCCTTTTCTCCGGCCCTCGGCGCACTTTTTTAGCGCCGCGCGGTCATATCGATGTTTTCCAGAGGTTTCCAACTGGCGTAAGGTTTATTATTATCGGCAGCTACGCCGAGTGATCTGCCGACTGAATGACCGGCTACGACGGCCTGAAGTAACAGGCGCTGATGCCCCTAAGAAAGGAATGTACTGAATATGCGCTGTAAAACGCTGACCGCCGCCGCCGTGGCTGCCCTGATGTTAACCGCCGGGTGTTCCACCCTGGAGCGCGTGGTGTATCGTCCGGATATCAATCAGGGTAACTACCTGGTGGCCAATGACGTGGCCAAAATTCACACCGGCATGACGCAACAGCAGGTGGCCTACACGCTGGGCACGCCGATGATGCGCGATCCGTTCGGCAGCAACGTCTGGTATTACGTTTTCCGCGAGCAGCCGGGCCATGAAAAAGTGAAACAGCAGACCCTGACCCTGACCTTTGACGGCAGCGGCGTGCTGACCAACATCGACAATAAGCCGGCGCTGAGCAGCAACGACAGCTGATGGCTTTTCGCCGCCGATAAAAAAAGCCCGTCGCTGACGGGCTTTTTTCTACGCGCGGCGCGGGCACTATTTTTTTGCCGCGCGCTCGGCGCGCAGACGGCGCAGCTCTTTTGGGTCGGCAATCAGCGGACGGTAAATCTCCACCCGGTCGCCATCATGCACGTCGTCGCCCAGCTTAACCGGTCGGCTAAAAATACCGACTTTATTCTGCGTCAGATCGATCTCCGGACGCAGCTGCAGGATCCCGGAAGCGGCAATCGCCTGCTCCACGCTGCTGCCCGCCGCCAGGGTCACCGTCTGCAAATACTGCTTTTCCGGCAGCGCATAGGCTACCTCCACGCGGATCTCAGGCACGGTAAACCTCTTTCGCCCGCTGAGTAAACGCCTGCACCATACTGCTGGCCAGCTCTTTAAACACCCGGCCAAACGCCATCTCAATCAGCTTATTGGTAAACTCAAACTCAAGGTTCAGCTCCACCTTACAGGCGTCATCACCCAGGGAGGTAAACGTCCAGCCGCCGTGCAGCGAGCGGAACGGCCCATCCACCAGCTGCATGTGGATGCTCTGGTTACTGGTGAGAGTATTGCGGGTGACGAAAGTTTTGCTGATGCCGGCTTTCGACACGTCTACCGAGGCGGTCATCTGCTGGTCGCTGGCATCCAGCACCCGGCTGCCGGTACAGCCCGGTAAAAACTCCGGATAAGCATCCACGTCATTTACTAACCGGTACATCTGCTCGGCGCTGTAGGGAACCAGTGCCGAACGGCTAATCTGAGACATAGCGTTTCCTGTTAATCACGAGACGACAAATAATAGCATTTCACCCCGCTAAACAAAAATTCCTGCCGTGCTACACTGCCTGCGCCGCGCGCCCATCCGCCCGGATCACGGCCCTCCCCGTCCGCGGTGAGGGATGCGTTTATTTTTTGCATCACGTATACTAAGCCGCACTATGACAAAGAAAAAAGCACATAAACCCGGTTCCGCGACCATTGCGCAAAACAAACGTGCCCGTCACGAATACTTCATTGAGGAAGAGTTCGAGGCCGGGCTGTCACTGCAGGGGTGGGAAGTCAAATCCATGCGCGCAGGCAAGGCCAACATCAGCGACAGCTATATCCTGCTGCGCGACGGTGAAGCTTACCTGTTTGGCGCCACCATTCAGCCACTGTTGGGGGCCTCGACCCACGTGGTCTGCGATCCCACCCGCAACCGCAAGCTGCTGCTCAAGCAGCGCGAGCTCGACTCGCTGTACGGCCGCGTTAACCGCGAAGGCTATACCGTGGTCGCGCTGTCGCTGTACTGGAAAAACGCCTGGGCCAAGCTGAAAATCGGCGTGGCGAAGGGTAAAAAAGAGCACGACAAGCGCGACGACATCAAAGATCGCGAGTGGAAGCTCGACAAAGCGCGGATCATGAAACACGCTAATCGCTAAGCCGCTGGCGTAGCGAGACGTTTTTCTGTATACTGCGAAAACTACTTGGGGCTGATTCTGGATTCGACGGGATTTGCGAAGCCCAAGGAGCATGCCGAGGGGCGGTTGGCCTCGTAAAAAGCCGCAAAAAAATAGTCGCAAACGACGAAAACTACGCTTTAGCAGCTTAATAACCTGCTTAGAGCCCTCTCTCCCTAGCCTCCGCTCTTAGGACGGGGATCAAGAGAGGTCAAACCCAAAAGAGATCGCGTGGAGGCCCTGCCTGGGGTTGAAGCGTTAAACCTAATCAGGCTAGTTTGTCAGTAGCGTGTCCGTCCGCAGCTGGCCGGCGAATGTAAAGACTGGACTAAGCATGTAGTGCCGACGGTGTAGTAATTTCGGACGCGGGTTCAACTCCCGCCAGCTCCACCAAAATTCTCCATCGGTGATTACCAGAGTCATCCGATGAAGTCCTGAGAGCCCGCACGGCACAAGCCCTGCGGGCTTTTTTGTGCCTTCAATTTGTCCCGCGAAGTCTGATGCCAACTAATTAAATCCGAACCTTTTAGGCACCTTGTTAGGCACCTCATAAAGCTTTATTGTTTTTGAGGTGCCTAAAACTATGGAAACCCGGCAATGGCAAGACAAACCAAACCTCTATCCGTTAAAGAAATCGAATCTGCTAAACCCAAGGAAGCGGACTACGTTCTCTATGATGGCGATGGCCTTGAGCTACTCATCAAATCCAGCGGGAGTAAAATCTGGCAGTTTCGCTACATTCGCCCTGTCACCAAGAAACGTGCGAAGAAGAGCATCGGCCCCTACCCGTCAGTTACCCTTGCCGATGCCAGAAACTATAGGGCAGAGTCTCGCTCTCTCCTGGCGAAACAAATCGACCCACAGGAACATCAGCAAGAACAACTTCGCAGTTCGCTTGAAGCTAATACCAATACTTTCCAACTCGTAGCTGAACGTTGGTGGAATGTGAAGAAAGCCAGTGTGACCGAGGACTATGCCGACGATATCTGGCGCTCTCTTGAAAGAGATGTCTTTTCTGCAATTGGCGACATTAGCGTTACAGATATTAAAGCACCCACACTGGTTCAGGCCGTCCAACCGGTTCAAGCCAGAGGAGCACTGGAAACCGTTCGTCGCCTGTGCCAGCGCATTAATGAGGTCATGATCTATGCCCAAAACACAGGGCTGATTGATGCTGTTCCCAGCGTTAATATCGGTAAAGCCTTTGAGAAGCCGCAGAAGAAGAACATGCCAAGCATTCGACCGGATCAGCTACCTCAATTGATGCAGACGATGCGTACGGCCAGCATTAGCCTTTCAACACGATGCCTGTTCATGTGGCAACTTCTTACCATCACCCGCCCTGCCGAAGCGGCTGAAGCTCGTTGGGAAGAGGTAGACATGGAAGCGCGAGAGTGGAAGATTCCTGAAGCACGCATGAAAATGAACCGCGACCATACTGTCCCATTGTCAGATGAGACAATCGCAGTGCTGGAGATGATGAAGCCGTTAAGTGGAAATCGAGAGTTTATATTTCCCAGCCGTATCAAGCCAAATCAGTCAATGAATAGCCAAACCGTGAACGCCTCGCTAAAACGCGCAGGTTTTGGTGGAGTGCTCGTTTCACACGGTCTGCGATCTATTGCTAGTACTGCCCTTAATGAACAGGGTTTTCCACCCGATGTTATTGAAGCAGCTCTTGCTCATGTGGATAAGAACGAGGTTCGGCGTGCCTATAATCGTAGCGATTATCTTGAGCAGCGCCGACCAATGATGCAATGGTGGGCTGACTTCATTATGGCTGCAGATAGTGGAAGTATTTTTGAAGGTGGGGTAAAGGGAATGCGTTTAGTGGGATGACGGCTATGAGCTTTGCAAAATTAGACTTGTGCTCCAAGCTGGGTAACAGCCTATTATTATTCATTTCAATATCAGCCTATTCATTCATTTTAACTATAAGTTAATATCCTAGTATCCGTTTCGTGCCATAAGACGTTATGGCACGTCAGATCAAATGTCTTAGAGCGCATGGTCTGCCTGGACGAGATACTTACACCTAATTTGCCACGCGCATCATGGCATTGGCCCATCCAATGCGCATATGTGTAATTCTCAGTTGTGTTTAATACTCAAATTGATGTTTCGACCTCAGCAGGAGTTACCTTCTAGGAATCGAAAATGTCATGTGTTCTCAATCCAAGCCATTTTTCTAGATACCTAAGCAGCGTTCGCAGGGCCTCTTCGTGCTCGGGGAACTGGGCGGGATTAATCGCATCACACTTGGCCTTCGCCACATCAATGCCAATAAAATCGTCAATTGTCTCTTTGTTGAAACTGTTGTACTGCGTGGAAACTCGATCATTATACGCATGGCTCGTGCCTATGCTCATAAGGCGTGTGACCATGGTTGCGAAGCCCAAGTCGGATTGAATTGCTTTCCTCACCCACTCTCGGGGTTCATCCATTGAATCTGTATATTTTTCCCAGCGATAGAGCAGTGATAAGAGATCCGGTTCAGCCATCAGCGCATCGCCGTCTACTGCGCGGATCCTTATTAACCGCAACCATTCAGCTTTCATTGCCCCAACGGTGTTGAGATCTAACGCTGGCTCGAAGGCTCTACTCTCACCCTCATTCCGATCGGTGGGATCGCTGAGATGGATCAGGATTGAGGCAACGGATAGCGCTTCAGTTTTACGGAGAGCTTCAAGAGCCAAACCGCCTCGAACGTCCTCAGGAATCCGCTTCAGGTACCAACTTGTCGCTCGCCATGCTGCTACATATAACGAGTCGAAAGAGCCACTGCTCGTGCCTGCGAGTTTTTCAGCAAGTCCAAACATCCCTGGGAGCAGAACAGCAGCGTTCTCGGTTGGTAATCGGTCGACGGATTCATCGAGCCTCGCAACGAGTGAATTCAGCAGCCCGTCAGCTTCGACGGCTGCGATTTCAGCAAAGAGCTCGTCCTCTGTCGCTGTTGCATCGAGAAAATCAACGAAACGGCGCTCAGATATTTCTCCGACCGTCGTCTGAAGCTCAAAGTAACGTGGGAAGTAGCGCGAAGTGCATACTCGTTTCTCCGTCAACCACCGGCGATGGAAGCCATCTGCATAGTTTGTCCCCCCATACGCCCATTCGAGTGGAGGAAATAAGTCTTTAAGCGCATCACAAATGATATTGCGGCGCTCTTCTGAGACGATCTCAAGAAGCTCCTTAGCTGCTGCTTGGTCCACCTTCCGTCGGCCATCACGGGAGAAGCGTCCTTCCTGGAGAACCAATCCTCTCTCACTGAACAGTGCATCGTGGAGGCCAGGTTCGAAGACCCGGAGTGTTTCCAGAAGAATGAAGTCTACAATGTTCACCTCGAACACGTCGCCGACCACATGCAGGGGCATATGTACAGCAATGGATGAGATGAGACGACGCGCATCGCGCATGTTGCGAAGCAGGGGCTGAATGCAGCCAATGCAAGCGTTACCCCAGCGTCTCTGAGAGAACCCGTTGGCCTCAGTCGCGTATGGGCCCGCTATTTCAGAGAGTTCTTCCTCGAACATACGATGCACGAAAGATGTCGGTACGGCTGGTAAATCAAAGTTAGCCTGCACGATCTTTTCAAGGAAGGCACGACCGTCGTTGTCTGCAACCGGATCTAGCGCTCGCTCTACGATACTGGGCTGGAACAGAAGCACAAAAACAATATTCGGTAGATTAGCATTCGCCTTTACCTGCCGAAGCAGCATCCTGATCTGCTCAGGTTCGAGCCGGTCAATATCGTCGACGAAGACAACCAGCGGCCGGTCAAGTTCGCGAAGACGAGCCTCAAGCGCTCTGCGTACCTTGTCGAGAGACTCGCCGCTATGGTCACGCCCGAGATACGATAGTACGCGTCCCAGAAGAGGTACTCCGACCGAGAGAAAGGCAAGAATAGCCGCAACCTTTGCAACTGTCGGAAGGTCATATCCAATAGCCGAAGCGATCGCTATAACCGAGGCATTTGTGAGAACTGTTGAGATTAGAAGGCTTGAACTCCCAGCCTCTTTAAGAGGCTTACTGACCCCGGTAAGGATCGCTCCGTAGCGTCGCAGTGCTTCGGCACGTTCGAGCGCAGCCTTCGAATGCTCGCCTCCCAAGCGATCTGCTATCTGGCCAAATAGCGCGCGGGCGATTGCGTCGCCGTCTCCCCATTGCCATGGGTTAAAGTCGAGCCAGTCCGCTCCACTGCTCTTGGCATCAAGCCGTTCGGTGATGAGGTTTTTCAGTGATGATTTGCCGAAGCCCCATCCCCCACGAATAGCGAACACTCGGCCTTCGCGCAAACTAAGCTCCGAAAGCACGTCGGCTATACGAGCCGCGAATCCGGACCTTCTAAGGCGATCTTCGGATGCTGTTCGAATCGGCGCTTCAGCCCCAATCCCTCCGTCCGGCTGCTCGTTCCTTACCATATTTGCATTAGGCTTCGCGCGACGGCGAGCACGCCATGCCGCCAGACGGAACAACAGCTTACTCATCGCACACCATCTCCCAAAAATGCATGTATCAATCGTCCTATTGTCAGAAGCTTCACTGGTTCACAGACAGAGCAAGTTAATGCCCGTTCGAGCCTTGTCTGCACAAGTTCAACTTACTTACGTAAGCAAACTGAAGGGGACCCGCTGCAAACGCAAGCCAGTATAGCGGTTCTGTCTACTCAACATGAAGCCGCAGATAAAAGGTGTACTGAATTGGCAATATAATTTCACTATCAGTGAAATTATATTGCCAAATATCGAAAAGAATGCTTTACTTATCACAGGTCAGGCGTTCCGCCTGAGCTGTGTTCTTTAAAATGATTGTTCTCATCGTAACAGCGAAGGTCTAGCGTAATTGCCTGTTTACCAGGCCGCTCCTTCATCCGGTGTTGGAGATTTGACGGGCAGACTAGCGTCATCGGTCAGTCTGAAGCACGTTTGTCATGATGGTGATTTGTAGCCAGTCGCGATACGCGGCTACTAGGCAACTGCACTATCGGAATTAACGGGGCTTCATCGTCGCGAAGACTGGTGTTGGGCTTGCGCATCGGGTTGGCTCCTTTCGGCCATCGCCTTGTTACGGGGCTTCGGCGTTTTGCCGATTCAAAGGAGAGCAACATGAATCACGATACTTTAAAGAACACCATCGCAACGCTTGAAAAGCTGCGCGATGCTCACTGCAGCCAACTCGATGCTGGCGCTCTGGCAGAGCTGGAAGATGTATTGCGTCAGTTGCGCATACATCGTGACAGCCCGGTAAGAAGCGGGTTCCGGTTTGACGATATCGTCTTCCGGACACTGCGTATTATTGACGTTGTGGTTCGTCTGATCACAAACATTGATGATTGGATGAAATAATGCAACAGAGCCAAGACGCAGCAGGCCCAATATTTATTTGCGGAGTTAATTATGAATATCGGACAGGCTATCAAGTTATGCCGAACCAGAAGGGGAATATCACAGACGGATTTAGCTCGGAAGGCAGAATGTTCTGTTTCTTATCTTTCCATGCTCGAAAACAATAAGCGAGATCCGACGCTTTCAACCCTTAACAGCATTGCTTCTGCTCTCAACATTCCTGTCAGCATTATTTTCTTTATTGCAGCAGAGGCCGGTGATCTTAACGGTATTGATAAAGGACTCCAGGGAGAACTTGCGCGTACTGCGTTGGAGCTGCTTAATGATTCACACTCCGTCTGACTCACCCTTCTATAGCAAACGACGCATCAGCTGTATGACAGCGTTATCAAAAGCGCTGAACATCTCTCCTATCGAACTACTTAATCTAGCCAATCGTGCAGACCATATGTACCGACTCGCCAGTACTATCACTAAGCCTGACGGAAGTATGCGCCAGACTTGGGATGCATATGCACCTCTAAAAAAAGTACAACGCAATATCAGGCGCAATATTCTTGATTACGTTGTTTATCCAACATATTTGACAGGTAGTCTGAAAGGCTGTGATTATAAAGTTAACGCATCATTGCACGTTGGCGCAACGATTGTCATTAACGAAGATATCACGCGTTTTTTTCCGTCAACTTCAACCGCAATAGTCCAAAGCATATGGCGGTATTTCTTTGGCTTCAGTCATGAAGTAGCTGAATGTTTGACCAAGCTGACGACCCGACAAGGGGAGCTACCTCAGGGTGCCATTACTAGTTCATTTCTGGCTAACCTGGCGTTTTGGAAAGATGAACCGGCACTGCAAGCCAGTTTTCGGGCAAGAGGAATAATTTATTCCCGCTACGTTGATGATATCGCCGTCTCGTCAGTAAACTTTCTTGATAAACCGGCTAAAACGAATGTGATAGCCTCGATTTATGGCATGCTTTCCAGGCACGGTTACCAGCCTAAACGAGCTAAACATGAAATCAGAACATCTGGGCAACGGATGGAAGTTACCAAGCTTTCGGTGAATTCAAAACCTGGTATCTCTTCCGCTAAGCAAAGTCAGATACGGTCGGCAGTCCATCATTTGGAGCAAGCCATTCTTAGGGGCGAAATTATCGAGTTCGATAAGGGCCCTTATGCACAAACATTGGGACTAGTTCATTTATTGGCCAGATTCCATCCTGGCAAAGCAAAAAAACTTAAACAGCGCTTGCTTGCTCTTAAGAGTGCGGGGCGCACGAATATATATACATAGTGTAAGAACCAGGCAAAAATTTTTTACTAAGGTGAAGGCGTGGCAATCTTTGACATTGAAAAGGACGAATTACTTCGGCTTTCCGATACTCAGCTAGAAGAGCTGATAGCTCGGCTAGCAGAAGCTGAAGTGGCAATACATGGTCATAGCCCTGCATGTGTAAATTGGTCTGGTTCAATTACAGCCCCTGACGGAGGAATTGACATCCATGTTCAGGTTCCAATTGATCAACTGAAAGCTGGCTTTATTGTAAGGCCTGATACGGTCTTTCAGGCAAAGAAACATAAGATGCCAAAGGCTGCAATTGATAAGGAAATTACCACCGGTAAAGCGCTTTCACCCATCATATCTGAACAAGCCAGAAAGCAAGGTAGCTACATCATTGTCAGCCTGGGTGATGATTGCTCACCGTCAGGAAAGGCGGATCGTCTCAAAGCGATGAGGGATGCAGTAAAAGATGATCCTAACAAAAGCAATCTTCATCTCGATTTCTACGACCGTTCCAAACTCATTCAATGGCTTCGCCAACATCCATCAGTCATGCTGTGGGTAAAAGGGAAACTTGGACAAGGGTATTCCGGTTGGCAACCCTATGGAGCCTGGAGCAATCCGCCCCAAGGTGTTACAGACACTTTAATCTCAGCCCCAGGTGTAACCATTACTTTACCGTCGGGAAAGGGACAAAAACTCAAAATTGATGAAGCAATTAGCCCAATGCGAGCACTGATCCGTTCGACGAATAAGGCAGTTCGTATTACAGGATTGTCCGGTGTTGGGAAGACTCGGATCGTTCAGGCACTCTTTGATGAAACTGTTGGAACAGATGCACTTGATCGTACAGTAGCTATTTATGCTGATACTGGCTCTGAGCCAGTACCGTCAGCTACAGCAATGCTTGATAAGCTGCTCGCGGAAGGCCGACGAGCAATTATGATCCTTGATAATTGCCCATCAGAACTCCATGCTTCGCTTGCCAGAAAAGTATCAGCTGCAGGAAAAGAAGTAAGACTCATCACGATTGAGTACGACATTAGGGATGACAAACCACAGACAACTGAGGTCATCCACATTGAGACAGACGGTCCGGAGGTGGCAGAGCAACTTCTTATCCGTCGCTTCCCTTCTATTGGTCAGAATAATGCCCGTCGGATTGCTAAGTTCGCAGATGGGAATGCAAGAGTTGCTTTGGCTATAGCGGAGAGAGTAGAGGAAGGTGAGAGTTTAGCCCTACTTTCAGATGCGCAGTTGTTTAATCGCTTGTTTGAACAACGTAATCATCCCGACGGTCATTTACGGGAGCAAGCTGAGATATTATCACTGGTGTATTCGTTCTCGGTATCTAGTCCAGATGCTGCTACCGATGAACTGGAAATATTGGGTGCGCTCTCTGGGTATTCCAAAATCCAGTTATTCAAAGCTATTACGAAGATGACGGAACGTCACGTTGTTCAGAAAAGATCCCACTGGAGAGCTATCCTTCCCCATGCCATTGCTAACAAGTTGGCAACATCTGCACTTAATAGTATTCCGATAGATCGACTTAGGGCGACGTTTGAAGCTCCGGGTTGTGAGCGTTTATTAATGTCTTTTTCGCACCGTCTGGGGTTGTTGCATGACCATCCTGTTGCGAAAGAAATTGTAGAAGCCTGGCTCCAGCCTGAAGGATTACTTGGGCAAATTTTAAAGTTGGACGAAGAGTCGGTGCGTATATTGGATTATATCGGTCCGGTCGCTCCTGAAGCTTTGTTAAACCTGATCGAAGCAGAACTTACCGCGCCTGACTTTAAAGGCATTGAACCGACTTATGATCCGCGGCGGCTAGCCATTCTCAATCTTTTACAATCGTTGGCATATGAATCTAACGCCTTTGACAGATGTGCCAAGCTTTTGATCCGTATGGCAGACTATGAAGACGAGAGTAATAATCACGACTCAGCTCAGGGCAAGATCTTGAGATTTTTCCAGGCGTATTTATCTGGCACTCACGCTTCTTTAAACCAGCGAATCATGCTGATGAATGAATGTTTCTCATCAGGCGTAACCGGCCGCAGAGCGCTGGGGTTCAAAATGTTATCTACTGCTTTGGAAGGCTCACACTGGACAGGCGTTGGGGTGAACGAGTTTGGTGCTCGCCCCAGAGATTATGGTTCTGAACCCTCCTATGTTGAGCTTGTGGAGTGGCGTAGTGCGTTCATTGACGTTGCTGTGCAACTGGGTACCTCCGGCGATTCTGAAATTGAAGCCTCTGCTCGTATAAACCTGTCTGACGCATTTCGAGGCCTTTGGGACCAGGATGCGATGAGGGAAAAACTCGCCGATGCAGCTCGTAAATTGCATGCTTACTCCCCTTGGGGAGATGGCTGGAAAGCCATCCGTTCAATAATTTATTTCGACTATACAAGGCCTACAGATGCCGAAGGGGTTGAGCCGATACCTGAAAGCCTTGCAGCACTGGAGAAGGAGCTGGAGCCTAGCGACTTAGTAGCGGAAATAAGGACTTACGTACTTAGCCGAGGGGGAGACTATTGGGCGCTTGATGCTGATTTGGGGCATGACGAAACCAAAAAGTTTAGCGCGGCTGAGAAGCGGCTTGAAACCAAAGCTATCCTGTTGGGACGAGATTTTACGGCATCAAATCATAAGCTTGAAGAATTGGGCCAAAATTTGTTCTCTACCGATTGGATGCCCTATCGCATTGCATTTGGAAAGGGGTTAGCTGACGGAGAATATGATCTGCAAATTGGCTGGCAGCAGCTTGTTAACCTACTTGATATGTATCCAGGGATTAACAAAGATTTTGCAGTCTTTGCCGGTTTCATCGAACAAACAGATGCTGTGGCACCGACGTTAGCTCAAGAATTTCTCGAACAATGTTCACAACACCCAGAACTTCGGCGGGTTATAGTTGATTTGCACCCTCGGCGAGAGTTTACAGAAACTGATTTAAATCGCTGTATGTCAGTTCTGGATGATCCTGAAATAAGCCCGCACATATATGGGCCAATTTTGTGGCGGGACCAATATATTAATTTGTCTGCAGGTCGTGTTATTGAACTTGCTCATCGTCTCCTAAGTAAAATAAATGGTGACGATGTAGTGTTGGATGCTTTAAGTATGAGGCTACCTCGTCAAGAGAAGGCTGAGGATACACTTGGTGCTGACCTGAGGCAGATTGGTTTAAGAGCCGCAATCATTAGAGTCCAAAGAGATCACCGTGACTCTGGTGGGTCTACAGATTATCGCATGGAACGTGTCGTTGGCGCTGCTCTGCGATTTGATGGTTATGAGTCACAAAAACAGGAGTGGCTGAACACGATTTTTTCTGTTTTAGATGAGCATTATGGATATTTTAATTCATTTGGAAGAACCATTGAAACGACTGCCGCATTGATGCCAGAAGCATTTCTCGATCATGTTTTTGAGGGTAACGAAAAACAGCGACAACGACGTTTATTTTTTATCAGTCACGGAAGCTTACGTCGGTTGCTTCTTTCTAAAATTGATGTGGACGTTTTAATTCAATGGTGCCGCGCCAGAAATGATCCCAATGTTTGGCCTGCTATTGCAACTGGTGTAACACTTTGGGTGAAGGATGATGAAAAGAGTGTAACCACCATACAGGAAGCAGCTTTAACTCTATTAGAGGCCTCACCTGAACCAATGGTTGTGCTGGAGGCCTTTGCTGAACGCATTAGCCCATCATCCTGGACTGGAAATTTGTCAAATATCATGCAACTTAGAGCTGATGCTTTCAGTATGTTGAGCAAGCATGAACGTCCAGATATTGCTAAAGCAGCCAGAATAGTGCATGAAAAAATAATTCATTGGATCGAGCGTCAAATAGAACGTGAGCAACGGGAAGATAGTGAACGGGAACAGCGGTTTGAATAAAGGCTACAAGCCCTAGCCTATACGAAAACCCTGTGCTAAGGAGAAAGTAATGGAATCTGCACGTGATAAACGTACCGGAGAAAAAGTCGAGGCAGAAGATCTCTGGCTGCTCGATGATATTGATACCAGTGGCTATGTATGCTGGGGATGTGGGATTAAGATGTATCCTTCTGCTTGGCAAAAAGGAAGTAAGAAAAGACCTTCGTTTAATAAAATGTCTGGAAAAGAGCACATTAATTGCGATGCTGATGCAGAAAGCACAGTGGTTAAACAGGGGCAGAAGAAAAGCGTCCGCCGCATGTTAGATAGCGCACCGGGTTTGATGCCTGCAGGATTAAAACTGATTGAAAATCGACCCGTTGTTGATCCTGACACTACTGGTAGCAACAACAAACCCAATCCAATACGTTCTACAACATCGGCATCCAGCGAGGGAAATGCTCCAGCGCGGCAATCCCGCCGCCCGGTTAATGCTATTCGCCAGATTTGTAGGGCATTTATTCGCTTCCCGTATGACCGTGGTATGTCATTAAATATCCCTAGTATTGATGCCGATACTTACATGACCGCGTTTAAAAAACTTAAAGATCCGGTTCAGCCTTACCCTGAGCGCCGAATTTTTTATTCACTGAATCGCCACGGGTTTAACAGACACCTCAGAGTCATTTAAAATGGCTTAAAGAGAGGTGCCCATGAGCGGTAAGCGTTATCCCGAAGAGTTTAAAATTGAAGCGGTAAAACAGGTTGTTGATCGCGGCCATTCTGTTTCCAGCGTGGCAACACGTCTGGGTATCACCCCCCACAGTCTTTATGCCTGGCTAAAGGCATATGGTCCGGATTCCTCAACCAATAAAGTTCAGTCAGACGCTCAGGCTGAGATCCGACGCCTCCAGAAGGAACTGAAGCGGGTTACGGACGAACGTGACATATTAAAAAAAGCCGCGGCGTACTTCGCAAAGCTGTCCGACTGAGGTACGCCTTTATCCGTGACAACAACCATTGCTGGCCTGTTCGCCTGCTCTGTCGAGTGCTGGATGTGCATCCGAGTGGATTTTACGCCTGGCTTCAGCAGCCGGATTCACGGCGGCATCATGCTGACCTGAAGCTGACGGGGCAGATAAAGCAGTTCTGGCTGGAGTCGGGTTGTGTTTAGGGTTATCGCAAGATCTACCTCGACCTGCGGGATACCGTACAACAGTGCGGAGTTAACCGTGTCTGGCGGCTGATAAAGCGTGCCGGGATAAAGGCTCAGGTTGGATACCGTAGTCCACGGGCACGTAAGGGCGAAGCCAGCATCGTGACGCGCAACAGACTCCAGCGGCAGTTCAACCCGGAAGCACCGGATGAACGTTGGGTAACGGACATAACCTACATCCGAACTCACGAAGGCTGGCTGTATCTGGCTGTGGTTGTTGACCTGTTCTCGCGCAAAGTTATCGGCTGGTCAATGCAGCCCCGGATGACAAAAAATATTGTCCTGAATGCACTTCTGATGGCGGTGTGGCGACGTAATCCTCAAAAACAGGTGCTGGTTCATTCTGATCAGGGTAGTCAGTACACAAGCTATGAGTGGCAGTCGTTTCTGAAATCACACGGCCTGGAGGGCAGCATGAGCCGTCGCGGTAACTGTCACGATAATGCGGTTGCAGAAAGCTTTTTCCAGCTGCTGAAACGTGAGCGGATAAAGAAAAAGATCTACAGAACACGAGAAGAAGCCCGTAGCGATATTTTTGATTACATCGAAATGTTTTATAACAGTAAGCGTCGGCATGGTTCGAGCGAGCAGATGCCACCGGTTGAATATGAAAACCTATATTATCAACGGCTCAGAAGTGTCTAGATTATCCGTGGCGATTCAGAGAGCCCGCACGGCGCAAGCCCTGCGGGCTTTTTTGTGCCCTCAGTTTGTCCCGCGAAGTCCGAAGAGAACTCATTACATCCGAACCTTTCAGGCCCATTTGTAGGCCAAACGAAAAACTCTATTGTTTTCGTTGGGCCTAATCGCATTGGACTGCCCCACAACCGTAGACATGTCCTTACAACGAGACCCGTTCGAAGGCCGCCGGACTGACGCCGCCGGGGTGACTGTGGCGCCGGGCCCGGTTGTAGAACACACTTCAATGTCATCGAAGATATCCGCCCGCCCCCGATCCCGGGTTTTGTATATTCTCTTCCTGATGCGCTCTTTTTTCAGTGAACTGAAGAACGATTCGGCCACCGCATTATCCCTGCCGTTGCCACGCCGGCTCATACCCGGGGCCAGATTACTGGCCCGGCAGAACCGTTGCCCGTCGTCGCTGCCCTACTGGCTGCCCTGATGTGTACGATGACTTCGCCGTCCGGTTTACGCCGCCGGACCGCCATCTTCAGTACGTCGAGGGCCAGCTCCCGCGACAACGTAGGTTTCAACGACCAGCCGATCACGTTACGGGCGAAGAGGTCGATAACCACCGCAGATACCGCCAGCCCTGCCAGGTGCGGATATAAGTCATATCGGTGACCCGAACCTGACTGGCCCGGACGACGGTAAGCTGCTGCTGCACGCGATTCGCGGCAAGCACTGAGGACCTGCCGGCGATACGGCGAGATGCCTTATAGCCACGCACCGCTTTGATCCGGTTCAGTGTATTCCACCAGGCCCTGTCAGGGCGACCGCTCTGCTGCGGCTCACTAAGCGCAAGAGTAGTCGCACCCATGTTTCCTCCGGCAGTACAACCGCGGCCACGGTCACGCTATCAGGAGCAGTCATTTTGCCAGTATTGCAGCGCTGGGCCGAAAAATACGTTTCATTTATTATTACGCCATCGCCCTCAGAAACCTCTTCAGAGGGGGGGGGCATCTATCCTGACGCTGCCCGCCACTTCGTCACTTCACCGTACAATCCTGACTGATATTGATGAATTTATCGTCGTAGACGAGGGTGTGATTACCGCGCTGACGCAGCGCCGGCTGGCGAACAACCTCGCCCGGGCGCACATACCAGGCGTCGCCCTCCTCTTCCGTGGTGTTGCAGCCGGGTTTGATCAGTAGCTTGAACCAGGTGTTGCCGGTATTACTGACGCTTCCCGCCGCCCGGTCAAAGGCCCAGCTGAACGCTACCCGCCGCGGACGCACCACCAGAATGGTGTCGATCACCACCACCGGCTCCATACTGACCTCTCCGCCGGCCGGCGCGCGCCTCACCAGGTTGCGGGTGGGGATCTCGCGAAACGAGACCCGATAGTAGCGTTCGCGATCGTCTTTCGGCCCGTGATAGTAGAATTTAAAATACTCCCCCTCGCCGGCCTGCAGCGTCAGCTGCCGCGGTGCAAACAGCAGTTCGCCATCCGCCGGGCGCGTGCGCACTTCCCGGCCGCCAGGCCGGTCGATGGCACTGACCGCGACCCGATACAGCCGTCCGCTTGGGTTGTTGTTCAGGACTTTTTTTGCGACGAATGCGTCACCGGCAGCCAGCGAAAAGGTCAGGTTGCCGACGGATATCGCCTGCGTCAGCGGCGCGGCCAGCAGCCACAGGCTGACCAGCCCCAGCTTAATCAATGTTGCGCCACGTCGCCTGAACATGAATTTCTCCTGATGCGCTGACTTCACCAAACCAGCCGTTGTCCGTGAGGGTGCGCAGCGAAACGGGATCGTCCATCGCAATCGAGAAGCGCACCGTGGTTTTATCCATTTGTCCGACGTCGCCGGAGATATCGTTCCACGGCGTGGTGAGCCACAGCGCGTCGGTCATATCGCGCCAGCCGCCGTCACAGCCGGCATCGTAGGTTTTTGTCGCGCCGCTGCGGGTGATAAAGGAGAGCGACGCCGGAAAGGGCACCTGTGTGCTCCCGTCCGCCGAGCTGAACAGGCAGTAGGATCGCCCGCCTATTGCCCGCGACGGCCCGGTGACGTTGATGAGTACCTCATCGGCAGCGGTTTTTCCGCTCGTGGTGACGATATAGCCGAAATCCAGCGCCGGTTCGCCGCTGCCCACGCGGCCCTCGCGCGAGGGCGCCGTGGTGTACTCATCGGAAATGATGCTGATGCTGAAATCGCGCGGTTTAATGATCAGCGTGTTGGAGGTGGAAAACTCATACCAGCCCGACTCCGGTGAGGTGGTGTTCTGAAAGCGGAAGTTAAACAGATCTTTCGTGTTGATATCGCTGATCCCCAGCGCCACCATTTGCTTAAAAAAGTTGCTCGAAAAGAAGACGTAGATGCTTTCTGAACTTTTTAACTCATTGAAGGTGTAGTAGTAAGCCGTATTACTTACCGGTTTCCAGGCGCTGCCGTTGAGGCTGAACTGCATATCATAGGCCCCGATCGCGGAGGCCAGCGACGAGTTGGAGATCGCCGGGAAGATATGAATCGAGTTATTGCTTAACCCATTGGTCTGTAAGCTGTAGTTCACCATCTTGCAGCTTAATCCCGAGCGGCCGCCGAGGATTTGCGTCTGGCAATCGGCATTGCCCTCCCCCAGCGTCGGCACGCCGTCGCTGTTGATAAACACCTCGGCCAGCGAGTGGGTATTCATTAGCCGGAGGTTGGCCGCCTTGGTGTGGGTCACATTCCGGACATACCAGTAGCCGGACGCCTGGTCCTTACAGCGCTGCCCGCTGCTGGCATCGTAGGCCACGGGGGTCTGGCAGGCATTGATGTTCAGGGTCACGCTCCCCCCCACCGGCATCTGCTGCAGATACTGATAAAACGCGTCCGACATCAGGCCGTGCATCCATTTAGCCCCTCCCGGGGTGACCGTTGCGCCGTAAAATCCGTTGGCGTCGGTGGCCTGCGGCGGGATCAGGCTGGTCGCCATATCGCACCCCGCATACCAGTTAATGCAGCGCAGACCCAACAGCGGATGCGAGATCGGTGAGTTTTCCAGCCACATATCAAATTTCCAGTTGGCGGCCAGCCCGGTGTTATAGCCATTGTCCAGATAGCCGAGGCTTTGCTGATAAATCGTGCCTGAGCCAGTATATTTCAGCCCGGTCCAGCGGTTTGCGCCGGTCATCCTGGGATCAAGCGCGCCGCCAGGGGTGACGAAAAAGTTATCGTCGGCGTTGTTTTCAACGAACACGAACTCCCGCGGGGGGGCGTCTCCCCAGGTGGTTTTCGACACCGCCGCTTCCCCGCGCGCGCTCCACAGGGCGGTGAGCACCACGGCGGATAATAGCCACCACTTAGCTTTCATTTCCTGCCTCCGTCTGCTGCACAGCGGTCCACGACGAGAGACCGCGGCAGACCACATCGCCTACCCATACCGCGCCGCGCGCCTGGCTCAGCTCCAGCGCCACTTCGCAGGTTCGATTCGCGCCGTCGCTAAAATCAATCGTGGGATACTTTTTATCGACGTCCATGACAAACTCACCTTTCTCATCGGTGCGGGTGCGCCCGATATGGTTATTGATGCGTGCATTGGCCAACAGCGTGCCGTCTTCAGCGCGGATACGCCCGGAGACGGTCACTCTCTGCTTCACTTCCGGTGCTATCACCGCCACGTTGCCCGGATACAGCGTCAGATGGCTTTTGCGCCCGCTGACGATGTCGTAGCTGTCGCGCGATTGCTGGCTGTTTTGCAACTCGATCTCATAGCGTCCGTAAGACGGCAGCGGCAGATAATTACGTTCACCGCTCAGCTGCACCAGCCGCCCGTTCACTTTGGCGCTGAGCTGGCCATCATCCTCCAGCCCGGTGTTAAAAATCACGCCGGCATTGCCGTCGCTGCGTCCGCTGGCGGCCATGTTTTTTCCCTGCCAGCCGACGCTGCCGCTGGCGGTCAGGTTGGTGTTCACGTAACCGTCTGCGCCGCTATTCACATTCAGCGTGCCGTTGGTGTAACGCGTTTCAAACTGCGTATAGGCGCCCCCGCTCAGGGTTTTGTCGTCGTGGGTATCCCCGGATACCGCGCGCGAAACGTTGGCGCCAAGGGTACGAATCGCCCCCTCGTTAAACTGTTTGCGTGCCGCCAGGTTCGCGAGGGTATAGCCATTCTGGTGGGTCATGCCGGCGCTAAACCAGTTCCCCAGCGGCAGTGAAAAATCCAGAGCAACATATTTCCCGGTGTTGGCACTGCTGTCGCCGTTGTTGTAGCGCTGGAGCCCGGCGCGCAGGCCCAGCGATCCCCAGGCCCCGCTGTAGACCGTCTGGTAGTAATCCGCCGTGTAGTAGTGGCTGTTATAGCGGCGATCATCGTTGTAGCTCACGCTCAAGGTGCCCAGCGTTGACCACAGGGCATTGAGGTTCAGCGTACCGCCGATCGCCCGATTATCCGCATCGCTACGCCGCAGCCGATCGCCGATGCGGGTTTTTTCCTGATTCACCCACAGCGAACTGAAGCCGCCGGGCAGCGCCGTGCTGACGCTGCTGATGCTGCTCCACGAGCGATCGCTGGCCAGCATCGTTTGCAGATTTACATTCACCGCATCGGTCAGCGGCAGGGTCAGGCGGGTTTCACCGACGGCGTTATTATCGTAACCGTAGCCCGTTGCCGCCCAGCTCAGCGTACTCAGCGATCCGGAAACCGCGGTCCCGAGCAGCCAGCTCTCTTTTGCCGGTAGCGTCTGTTGGCCGCCTGACCAGCGATCCAGGTGAAAGTTGCCGCCCCAGATTTGCCAGGCCAGCGGTGCGCCGGCGCCGCGTCCACCACCAAACAGCTTATTCACCCGCTCCGTGCGCTTGCTGACCACGCGCCCGTTAACAATCACCTCCACCCCCACATCGTAAATGCCGTAGGGTAAGCCCCGGGTATCGACCTCATGATTTCCCATGGTGAAGTTCTGCACGCTCAGCAAACGTCCGTCGCGGGTAAGGTGGACTTCGCCCGCCGCCGGCAAAAACGCCACCACCGGCGTAGCTGACTGACTGTGGTCAAACACCGTTGAGCTGGCCTGATTGCCCCATGAGGCGCCGTAAATTTTCCCCGCCGACAGGGCGGTCATCGGCCCAAGCGATTGTAAATTCCAGGTATCCAGCATCCCGCCGGCGAAGCGATGCCCGGCAAAATCGCGCTCGTACATGGCTTTGTACAGTTGGTTATCCTGGTGGCGAGTGCCGATACCGTACAGCGAGCCGTCCAGCACCACGTGATGCTCACGCAGCGCACTGACGCTGTTAAAAGAGAGGTAGCTGGACGTCGTGCTGCCCCCGTTGCGCATCTGGTTATTGTACGCCCCGAGGTTATACGTCAGGTGATGGCTGAGCGTCCTGACGCTGGACTCACCAATGTCTTCGCTGCGCGTCCGCAGTACGGTACCCAGCGCCTCTCGCTTAACCACCAGCTCTAGCAATAGCTGACGCAGGCTGAGCCGCAGCTGGGCGGCATCATTCAGCGGGATCTTAAGCGCATCGTTAAACGCGCGGTTGGCTATCTGGTTCAGCTGTTCCCGCGTGTCATCACTGACGCGAGCACCATCGTCTCGCTCTTCCAGGCGGATCTGCCGCACCCGCAACACGCTGCCGTCCAGCCAGATATACGCCGTGCCGATGCGCTGATCGCGTTGATTATCCTGACTGCCCTCAAGATGGATATAAAGCGGAATGCTCATACCGTCCTGTAACGCCTGGCTGAAGGCCTGTGGGATCATGATGCCGGCGAGCTGCTGCACGCGCCCGGCGATCGCCTCGCCGCTGGTCGGCGCCAGCAAGATAACGCCGCCGGCTGAAAGCAGGGCTTGCAGCCCCGGGCTTGCGCGGTGTAAAGGCATAGTATTAGTCCATCAGCACACGGGGCTATTTCACGGGCACAAACTGCTCACCCTGCCAGAGCGCGACCCGTCCTTGTTTATCCGCAGTATTGACGTGCACAAAGCGGCGAGATTTTCCTGGCATCAGGTAATAGTTTTCTTTGCACTCTTTACCGTCGGCGCGCTTCAGACAGGGGCCATAGGCAATAATGCGCAGCGTCGCGTTACCGGTATTGGTCAGGGTGTCGCCGGCGAACTGATAGCGGTATTGCGCCCGCCGGGGAGTAATAATAAGCAGGGTGCCGATGCGGGCCGATGCGGTAGCCACCGCGCTCCGCTCCGCACCCTGGCGTTGCGCATCGCTCAGTGCCTGATCAAACCAGACAATGCGGTAGTAACGCTCCCGGTCATCTGCCGGCCCCTGATAGAAAAAGCGAACGACTTCGCTGGCCCGGGCGGGCAGCAGCAGGCTGGTCGGGGTCAGCAGGATCTCATCCGGCTTCTCCATCGGCATCACCTGGCCGCCCTCCAGCGGTGACGTCAGACGCTCAAGATGAACCGTGATCAGGCGACCGCTGTCGGTCGTGTTGTGAATTTCTTTACTGAGCGTCGTGCTGTCGCTGTACATAAAAGAGGAAATGTCGCCGACGTCGAGCGCCAGCGCGGCGTTAGCCAGTCCGGAAAGCAGGCCGAGAAGCAGTAAGCGTAGTGTCATGTGCGTTCAGTCCGTGAAAAAAGCAGGGGGAGGCCCCCCCTGCCCGCTGCCAGTCCGCGATCAGCTGGTCCAGGTGGCGTCAAACTGTACGCTGACGTCGCCGCTCCAAATCCCCTCTGGCAGGGTGCTGTAATCGGTTACCGGCGTGGAGCCGTCGGTGGTACCGCTGATGATCGAGAAGTTAAAACCGTCCTGCGCCGTGGTGCGCCCGGCGGTGTTATAGCTGGCCGACAGCGCGCTGAGGTTTCCGCCCAGTACGCCGTTGGCGGTGTCGATCATCACAGTATCAGCGCTTTTCTCCACCGGAACGCCGTTATAATCCACGCCGACGCTTAGGGTCGAGCCCGACGTATCCAGCTGAGTCAGGGTGTTGGTGATAAGGCGCGAGGTCAGCTTGAACGCCGTCGCGGTGGTATCGCCTTCTACCGCCACGTCAAACAGCCCTTTCTGTGAGTTAAAACCTTTAATCCCTTCGGCGTATTGAAAGGCCAGGCTACCCAGCGGAGTGACGACCAGCTTGCTGCTGGTATCTTTTTTAGCGGTGGCGGACCAGGTCGCCACCGCCTGCGCGGAAACATCCGCCGCCTGAGCTCCCCCCATTCCGGCAAACGTCGTTACCAGAGCCATAGCAAGCACCTTTTTATTCATAGCTTTTCATCCTGAGTTAAATTAAGGACACGTCGTCCCGGTGTACCACTCCATAAAATTTAAAAAACCATCCTGGTCAACTTTGAATAAAGTTTGGCCTCAGCATTACGCCGGTGGGTATAAATGGTTTTGACGCTGCAATTTTCAATTCTGGCGATTAATTTTGGCTGCATTCCCTGAGCCGTCATTTGAATTACCGTCATCTCTCTTCGGGTAATTTTATCTTTCCTGATATCTTTTCTTAAAAAACGACCATTTATCACATAGGCCAGGGACTTTCGCAGATCGTTGACCAGATCAATATAGACCACGCCGCGCACATCACCGTGACAATACCAGTAGTTAGCCAATGCCTCAGAGTGTCTGGCCGAAAGCAAAATAATCTTCTTTCCCTTTGCTTTCAGTAACCACTCACCGTCGCGCTGGATGAAATAGTTCAGGGTGTTGGCATTTAAATTAACAAACATAAACTCACTGCAAATTTTATCCAGTGATGCGTAGATCTGTGTTTCTGCTTCCTTAATTAGCTCAGACAGCCCAATCAAAAAATAATTATCACATGCCGGCCAAATGCATTTTTCAAGGGCTTGTTGACGATCCATACCGTGCTTATCCTCTTCATCCTGAATATATCAACCTGCAATCAAACTCCTTATGGATCCAGCCGACAGCCAACGACGAATAAAAATAAACAGCACTCACGCCAATCTAATGGCAAAAAGATCTACGTCATTATTTTGTGATGATTTTAATAGAATTATTTATATTCCTTTGTGGGATTGGAATTTAGGTTTTTTCTGATTAAGTGTCAACCGGCGGGATGTAAAGTCAGGCCGGTTTTATGTAAATATCACCCCTTTTTTTGCCGTTTACACTTTATTATCAAAAAATTAAAAACACTTAATTTCAATCAGTTACTGAGGAAGATGCGCCGTTTTCGTGGTAACTCATCATCTTAATTAGGATTATTACCCTACAAGTTAAGAATATTCTTAACAAATGAGAAACGACGATCGCACTACAACCACAAAATGAACGACAATTAGATAAAGGAACTATTAAAAACAAAAATGACAGATTATATGATTGTGTTTTTGGTCAACTTCAGGGAAAGCAGCCGTAATGGCGTGGCCTTTAGCTGACAGGTAATAATGCCGCCGCCAGCATCAATAAAGGTAAAGGGGGGGAAACGTTGAGCAGGCCGAAAATTGTTTCATCTTTCTAATCCTTTTTTCTCGCGCTGATTACCGCGATGACGGCTTTCGCCTCTTTGTCGTCGCCCTTTTTGCCGCCGGTTGCCCGGCGCGGCGGAGGGCATCGCCGATCGCGATGCTGCATACTGCGGAGCGGGATCGCCCGTCAGACAGAAGAAGCCACCCGCGGCCGACGCCTGACGTCAGGTCATCCACCGACGTTGATCGCGCGCAGCGGCCTGGGGGGCAGTTCCCGGCATCTGGTCGTCAGCGCGTGCTCGGGCAGCCCGGAGCGCGGTCTGCGCCCGACAAACGTCAAAGCGCTTCCGGAGTCGTTTACTCCGCCGGGCGGGCAGATACGCATCATCGAAGAGTACGAGCCCCAGCGCAATCTCCGGACGCGACAGCGTTTACGGAAGGGCACAGCCGCACATCCAGGCGCCGGCGGCCGCAGCGCGCAGCGCCGTCAGGCCCCGGCCCATTAATCAACAGCGGAAAACGGCATTTTGCGGGGCGTCGCCCGGCGAAAAGGGGCCCCACGTGAGGCGGGGTATGCATCGCGCGATGGCGCCACCCCTTACCGCGAAAGAAGGCTAACGCTCGAAATACGCGGCGTACCTGTCCTTCAACACGCCGGGAAGCGCGCAGGGCGCTGGGGGCCAGTCGGACAGCGACGGGCGACAGCGGGACCATGCGCAAGAAAAGGGAGCGGGTGAAGGCGGACCACACGGACACGCATTGAGGAGGGAGAACTTTCGCCCATCACGCTTACGCCGGATGGGCTTTCCCACGGGCGCGCGTCAGGGCAAAAAGAAGGGGGGGTGAGACATAACGCCGCGCAGCCGGCGCTGATGCTGGACCAGCGCTCCATTCGCAGACGGCGGCACGGCCGGCCAGAATCCAGCGAGCGGAACGCTCCGTTCCGGCCAGCGTGGCGCTGACGTTCGGCTCGAGCGGTATCGTCACGGCCGGTTATCTGACCATCGCGGCCAGGCAGGAAAAGGAAACGACGGGCGTCCCTGTTCTGCCGCAGGCGGAAATCTGCCGGCGCGCCCTCGCGGCTATCGCGGCCAGTAGGCAGCGGGCCTTACGGCTCAATCACCGACACGCTCAGCGCCCTGACTTTGCTGTACAACCACAGCCCGATAAACGTCATGGTGCCAAAAATAGCGGTAAAGATGAGGGTCATGATGACACCGATCAGCAGCGACACGGGCAGCGCCGCCAGGCCTGTGATCACTTCATTGTTAAACTTGACGACGCCGGCGCCAAAAACGCCGGCGATCCCCATGATGAACGACAGCAGCATGGCTGAAATGCCAAACCCTTTCAGCATCAGCGGATAAATCACCAGACCACTCACTTTTCTTTTACTCACAGGGGTTCCTTATAGCAATCATATCTGTTTAACCCGTTCTGGTCACAACGCTCCCGGCAGCACGGCGATAGCGCAGGGATCAATCATCGCGCACAGCACAGGCCGCGTTCGCGTGAGTATAGCGAGTCAACCGGGCATCAACCATCGCCATGCTGCCGGGCGGTACCCCCCTGTTATCCGAGGGGCGTCCGGGCCGGCGCGCGGCCCCACCGGCAAACGCCCCGGTTAGCCGGCGCCCTCTGCTACAGGCAGCAATAAAGCGCGCGAGGCGAGATTCTGCGCCATGGCGTGTGGCACCGCGGTATCCGCGCGGCACTCCAGCGCCGGGCATCTTAGCCAGGGCGATCGTCGGACGGCAGGCCACTCTGGAGGCCGGCGCCTTACGCCCGTCCGTTCAGCCGGCGCCCCTCGACAGAGATACCGCAGCCTGTCCCTCAGCGCGCGCCGCGCGTCGCGCCAGTCAGGCGCCGACGATCCCGCGCGCTGGTCCGGGGAAAGCCTCTGCCATCGGCTGATGACCGACGGTTGCCCGGCTCTGCCTCAGAGCGGATTGAACCGCCGTCACGCACGGACGCGCGCGGGCCTGCACCGCGTTGGCCAGCACAGCGAGGGTGGCAGTTCCTGCTTCCCGGCAAGTCCCCCACCGCTGTTATCCCCGTCACGAAATACCACGCCCATCACCGTTTTCTATGACGCTAAGGCATTTATCACTTTTCATTGTCGGGTAGCGGGGGTACTGTCGGAGGACGTTAATACTTACCAGACTAACCAAAATAACACATTGATTGTAAGGTATATATATGCAGAAACCGATCCGCATTATCAGCGCCGCCTGTCTGTTCGCTACCCTTTGTGCTCCCCTTGCGCAGGCTGCCACGCCAACCCCGCTCAACAGCGGAACCGACGTCGCTAGGCTGGCCGAGCAGGCCCCGATCCACTGGGTATCTGTCGCGCAAATAGAACACAGCCTGCAGGGACATCCGCCGATGGCCGTTGGCTTTGATATCGATGACACGGTGCTGTTTTCCAGCCCCGGCTTCTGGCGCGGCAAACAAACATTTTCGCCTGACAGCGAGGAGTACCTGAAAAATCCGGCGTTCTGGGAAAAGATGAACAACGGCTGGGATGCCTTCAGCGTGCCAAAAGCCGTCGGCAACACCCTGATCGCGCTGCATATCCGGCGCGGTGACAGTATCTGGTTCGTTACCGGCCGCAGTCAGACGCCAACCGAATCGGTATCAAAAACCCTGCAGGACGTTTTTTCTATTCCCGCCGCCGCGATGAATCCGGTTATTTTTGCCGGCGATAAGCCGGGACAGAACAGCAAAACCCAGTGGCTCAAGTCGAAGCAGATCAAACTCTTCTACGGTGACTCGGATAACGATATGACCGCCGCCCGCGAGGTGGGTGCGCGTCCAGTCCGCGTGCTGCGCGCTGCGAATTCAACCTACCGTCCGCTGCCGCAGGCCGGCGCGCTGGGTGAAGAGGTGATAGTCAACTCGGAGTATTAACGGCCCCCGCTCCTGCAGCGATAATAATTAAACGGGTCACGGCGGCCGGAGGCTGACGCAGGACGCACCGTATGCCTGAAGCAGGGATCGCCGACGGTTAGCCACCACCCGCGTCGTCATCCACGCGGATGTTCCGCGGCGCCTCGCCGCGACCCGACGGCGGCGGGTATGGCAGTGCGTAACCGCCCCGGCGCGTTATCGCGTTACGCTGCAGCAGGCCGTCGGCCCGGGCGCGCGACGCCACCAGCCGACGGCCGGGGTCGTATGCAAACGGCCTGCGTGGCCGGCTGGAATTAATCAGGGTGGCCAGGCGTCCGCGGCGATCGCTGCGGTAGCGCTCCGCCCGCCCGGATCGATCGCTTCCATCGCCCGATACGCGCGTTGCGCTGCAGCAGGCCGGCGGCGTCGTGATAGCCGATATGCTGACCGTCGGTGCGCCTGTGGGATCACAGCCGCCCGTCCGCGCGCCAGCGGACTGCTCAACGTGGCCGGGCGCACCGCTCTGGCGGATCAGCCGGCCGCGTGCGTTCCGGTGAAACCGGTACAGGTTGCCCCGCAGCACCGCACCGGCTGAGCCGGTCGCCGCGCTTTCCGGCGAAATCGGGTGATCCGCCTTTGGGAGCCGTCAGGGCGATAACGTTACCCGCCGGGTGTCGTCGTGCTGCAGGCAGCCCCGTCCGCCAGCACTTCTGTTGTTTTGCCGCCGGCTTCACCGCGGGTGCCCGGGAGCAGCGCGATGCCGCCCGCCGGGCTCTGCTTCACGATCAAGTTCTCACGATCGCCGCCCGCCCGGATCCAGACGCCGCCGTCGGATCGGATCATGGCCAGCGGCTGCCCGCCGGACGCCGCCCGGCGAAATGGCCACTTGTCGCGCCAAGCCCATCATGATAGTGAACGCCTACTTATCCGCTGTCGTTGCTAAGCCGGGAAACGGCTCAGAAACGACAGCGCGTCAAACAGCCCAGAGTGTACCGGTCTGCAACGGAGTGGAGCAAAATCGGCGTGAGGGAGCAATGCCGTCGCCGCGCCCCTGCGGCGTGAGCGACGGGCAAACCAGGCGGATCGGCTTCGGAGTGGGCAGCACCGGCAGGCGCCGATGCTACAGCGCCTGCCCCGCCAACAGTTGACAGAGCGACTCGGTTAACAGGCCGTCCGGCTCGGCCAGCCGCTGCAGTAGCGAGAAGTGGTCGTCATCCCCCAGCGGTTGCCAGCGGACCCGGTCGCCAACGGCGCGCAGGGCGTCCGCGAGCTCGCGGCTGTGTCGGATCAGTTCGCTGAGCTCGCCGCCACCGGCGTGAATATGGGTGGGTACGCCGCCCGGCAGGACATGGCGCAGCGGGCTGAAGCGTTCGACCTCTTCGTCGCTGAGCGAGAGCTTGTCATTGAGCCAGCAGAGCCGAATCGGCTGCAAATCCACCAGGGCGCTGAGCGGCATCGCGTGCGAAATCAGCGGATGGTGACGATAGAGCGCGGTGAGGTGGCCACCGGCCGAATGCCCGGCCAGGCACACCTGACCGGTCTGCAGCGGCAGATCGCTGTGTCGCAGGTAATCCAGCAGCAGGCCAATTTCACCGACAATCCCGGTCATGCTCGCCTGCGGGGCCAGGGTGTATTCCGCAAGAATGACGTGGATACCGCGGGACAGCGGCCCGCGCGCCACGAACGCAAAATCCTCTTTGTTACAGTTTTGCCAATAGCCGCCGTGGATAAAGATCATCGTTGGCGCCGGACCGGCGGCGGCGGGAAAAAAGTCGAACCGCGTGCGGCTGGCCGTGTGGTAGGCGCGATCGACGATCGCCGGACGATCGCGGTAGAGATCGCGACTCTGCTGCTGCATGGCGCGCAGCCGCGCCGGGAAATCCGCCACCGCCTGCGTGTTGTTGTAGGCCGCATCCAGCTGCGCGCGATCCATTCCCCGATAGCGTAGCGTCATCATCTTTTCCTTTAGCGCATGAAAACGCCCACGCTAGCAAAATCCGTGGCCGCCAATTAGCCAAAAAATGGGGCTTCCTTCACCGGCGGCACGATTTCCCCAGACGGAAATCACGTTAGTAAAACCATTAAATACAGAAGGTTACGCAGATAGCACACCGGCAATAATCGCACTTTATGATTTTACTGGAAGGTCTTATCTCACCGTATAATTCGCGCATCTTCTTCTTCGCACAGGATGTCACCGCATGAAGGTTAACCGTTATTCTCTGCTGCTGCTGCTCAGCGGTTGTATCTCCGTCGCCCAGGCGGACGAGCCACTCCTCACGGATCCCCATACTTTTCACCTTGGCGGGCAAAGCGCAGATGATGACGACGACAGCCTGTTTCCGATCGGCCACCGCTGGGCGGAAGCGCACGGTTATACCCTCCCCGAGACCTGGGGGCTGAATGTCTCCTGGATGGATAACCGACAAAATGTGGTGGTGGACAGCATCCACTTTTCTAACCTGAATATTCCGGTTCCCGGGACCCCGGGGATCGACCTGCCGGATGACTTTTTTATCATTCACGCCGGCAAAACCCGTGAGGTGGCAAAAACCACCACCGCCCGCCTCGATGGCTGGCTGTTTCCATTTATGAACGTCTATGCGGTCGTCGGCCACACCCACGGCCACTCCAATTCTACCGTGGGCGTGTGCGGCAACGCCGGCTGCGATCCGCTGCTGCAAAATATCGACTTCCAGCTCGACTTTAAAGGGACTACTTGGGGCGGCGGCACCACCTTTGCCTGGGGCTATAAAAACCTGTTTGTTACCGCCGATATGAACTGGACGCGGACCCACTTTGATATTCTCGATGGCAATATTAAGGCCTACACCTTTACCCCGCGCGTTGGCTGGCGTATGACCCTGCCGGAATGGGCGACCCTCACCCCGGCGCCCTCAACGCTGGCCCTGTGGGTCGGCACCATGTATCAGGATACGCAGCAGGAGTTCCGCGGAAAGCTGAGCGACCTGAAGATGCCGGCCCAGCTCGGCGATCTGGTTAACTTTGTGAACAGCACCGACGCCGGGCACTTTGAGGTCAAGCAGCACCTGAAGTCGCCGTGGAATGTGCTGGTCGGCGCGCAGTATGCGCTGATGCCGCAGTTTAACCTGGTTGCCGAGGTGGGGTTTGCCGAACGTAACAGCCTGCTGCTATCCGGTGAATACCGCTTTTAAGCGCGGGCTGGTGGCGCTGCTGCTCCTGCTGAGCGCCAGCGTGCGCTGCCAGCCCTTTTTGCCGCTGCCGGCGGCGATCGCCCCGCCTCCGGTGCTGCGCCAGCCGGACGGTTTGCGCCCCTGCTGTGCGTTTGGCTATCGCCTGCGCGCGCGCGTGGGGCCACTGCCGGTGCCGCTGTTTGCCATCGGCAACGTGTATGATCCCTGGTCGCTGGGGCGGCACCACTACCGTTTTACGGCCTGGCAGACGCTGCTGACCCTGAGCGGGCTGAATCAGGAGGTGAACGGCATCGTCTATACCGAGCGCGGTGGCTTTATTGATACGGCCCACGTGCGGGATACGGCCGATAACACCTTCTGGCTGTGGAGCGCGATCCTGCACGCACAGGGAGCGCCGCGTACTCTTACGCTGAGCGATGAGCTGGGCCAGCGGCGCATTGTGCTCCACGCGATGCCGCCGCTGGCCACCCCGACGCAGAACGCCGAGCGGGCGCTGCGGCTGGCCGCCTGGCTGGCCTGGCAGCTGGCGGCGTGGCACGAGATCGCCCAGTGGTATGGCTTTCAGTCCGTTCCGGGCTATCCGGAGGAGATTTCGGCCTTCTCACCGGAGGATCTCTACTCTAATCTGCTGGGCGCGCGGCTGGCGCTGGCGATTATCCGCGCCGGAGAAGGCGGTTCAGTGGCCGACTTTAATCTGGCAATGACCCGGCGCCTGCCGGCGGCGCTGATGGCGCTGCGCGCGGTACCGCCGGCGCAAACCCGCTTTCACTTCGATATGCTGGATGGCCGCTGGTGGAACAGCCACTGCCGCATCCCGGATAAATTTTTGGTGCGCCGGCGTAACTACAGCGTCAGCGCCGATGCCCGTCTGCCGACGCTGGACGCGGCGCAGCCCGGCTATCCGCTGTCTCTCAGCAGCCGGTTTCACGATCGGCCACTGTCGCGCTGGGGGGCGTTGCAAATTTGGCCGGCGCGCCGCCACGCGCTGCTGCCGCTCCCTACCCCGTATTATACGTTTCGCGATTTCGCCGCCTTGGCCGCCCGCGCCCGGGCTACCGACCTGCTGTTTTTGCAGCGGCATCCCCGCGCGTGCCGTTAACCTTTCCCACGCAATACCGTACCTTAGCCTGACGATAACGTTTGCGGCACCATTCTGCGGCCCGGGCATCAAAACGTGATGTGCGTCACGTTTATTCGGAATGAAAATGCAACAAAGTTTGACAAATGTGAACAAAATCTATTTTCTGAAGCCCGGTTGCAGGCACAATGCCCGCGCATTGTCGTCAGATGTGACATGGCCGCTCAGACGGACAGCCGCACTGCAGCATCACCCCTTTTCTTCAACACGCCAGGCCCGCGCGCTCGCCGACGCGGTCGGCAAGCATGTGGTAATGTGATGAAAGTAAATACGTTGATAGCCGGTGCCGTTATGGCACTCACCTGTAGCACGTCTCTCCAGGCCGCTGATAACGGCGAATACCTTTCCGACTGGTGGCATCAAAGCGTCAATGTGGTGGGCAGCTATCACACCCGCTTTGGACCGCAGCTGAATAACGATGTCTACCTCGAGTATGAAGCGTTTGCGAAAAAGGACTGGTTTGATTTCTACGGCTACGTCGACGTACCGAAATTTTTTGGCGCCGGGAACACCAATGACAAGGGGATCTGGGATGATGGTTCTCCGCTGTTTATGGAGATTGAGCCGCGCTTCTCCCTTGATAAGCTGACCGGTACCGATCTGAGCTTTGGCCCGTTCAAAGAGTGGTATTTCGCCAATAACTATATCTTTGATATGGGGAAAAACAGCGCCAACCGCCAGAACACCTGGTATATGGGTCTGGGTACCGACATCAACACCTATACCCCGCTGAACCTCTCGCTGAACGTTTACGCGAAGTATCAGTGGGAAAACTACGGCGCGGCCAACGAGAACAGCTGGGATGGCTACCGCTTTAAGGTGAAGTACTTCCTGCCGCTGACGTCGCTGTGGGGCGGTAACCTCAGCTATATCGGCTTCACCAACTTTGACTGGGGTTCTGATCTGAAAGATTCTCCGGCACGTACCGGTAACTCGATTGCCTCGAGCCATATTCTGTCTCTGGGTTACGACCACTGGCACTACTCATTTGTGGCGCGCTACTTCCACAATGGCGGCCAGTGGGATGACGGCAGCGAGCTGAACTTTGGCAAAGGCCCGTTTGACGTGAAGTCGACCGGCTGGGGCTACTATCTGGTGGTCGGTTACAACTTCTGATCCGCAGGGCGCGTCGCCGCACGGTTGACGCGCCTGCCGCCTCCCCCCTGCCTTCCCGCCGCCCGGCAAGGTATACTGTGATCGCAGCACTGTCGCTGCTTATCACAAGGTCGTGTTATGAGTCCCGATTGCGCCGTAAAACTGCGCCCGCTGGAGCGGGAAGATTTACGTTTTGTTCACCAGCTGGATAACAACGCCAGCGTGATGCGCTACTGGTTTGAAGAGCCGTATGAGGCATTTGTCGAGCTGTCCGATCTGTATGATAAGCATATTCATGACCAGACCGAACGCCGCTTTGTCGTCGAGCACCACGGTGATAAAGCCGGGCTGGTGGAGCTGGTAGAAATTAATCACGTGCACCGCCGCGCGGAGTTTCAGATAATCATCGATCCGGCCCATCAGGGGAAAGGTCTCGCCAGTAAAGCCGCCCGGCTGGCCATGGATTACGGCTTTTCGGTGCTGAATCTGTATAAGCTGTATCTGATCGTCGATAAAGAGAATGAAAAAGCCATTCATATCTACAGCAAGCTCGGTTTTGAGGTCGAGGGCGTCTTACTGCAGGAGTTTTTTATCAACGGCGCTTACCGCGATACCATCCGCATGTGCATTTTTCAGCACCAGTATCTGGAGAGACATAAAAAGCCCAGCGCGATGGTGAGTCCCACCGCACAGTAGCGTCTGCTTATCCGCCGCGCGCGCCGACCGGGTGCAGCGGCGGGTTGATTAGCGCCGGCTTGATGGTGTACATGCCGCCGTACCAGGGATCGACCAGCAGCCAGCCCGGCAGGCCGCCGAGCGGAAGGTTGCCCAGGACGTACCACAGATTAGCACGCGCCTCCAGCGGTACGGTGAGCGGGACATAGCCGGGGATTTCAAACATCACCTGCCACGCCTTTTTGCCAAAGTAGCGGCCGGTAGATTTTTGCAGGCTGATCACCTGCGGGGTGATCCCTTCGGCCACCGCGCGTCCCTGCTCATCCTGTACCACAAAACGGGCGCCGGGCGGGGTACTCTGAACAGTGATCTGATCCTGTTCACTGCCAACCAGCGTGGCGCAGCCGCTTAATCCCGTCAGCAGCCCCGCCAGCAATATAATGCGCGTGATCATCGCTCTTCTCGCTCTGCGCCATCTCCAGATGCGATGTAGTGTAGCCCGCCGCGCCGCGCTTATCAGCCGCGATGGTCGACAGATTCTGGCGTTTTAAACCAAATTCACCGCAGCTTATCCGAACATGCCCGCCAGATAACGCTCCAGCGCGATGCGCGAACTGAAGCCGTGCGGGATGCCGTAGTGCACCTGGGCGTCGCCCGCCAGCCGCAGTGGAAAAGTGAGGTAGTCAGCACAGGTTTTGATTTCTGACGCCGGTTCGGCCAGCGCCTGGCTGCGCTCTTTAAGCCCGGGATGGATGATCAGCGCGGTGCGCCCCATGCGCGCTTCGCGGTTTACATAGACGTAATGTTCATCACGGCGGTAGCCGTAGGCCCGAGGGGTTAGCGCGTCCATCACGAAACCCTGTTTTTCCAGTACGCGAGCCACCTCATCGGGTCGTAAATACATGCCATTTCCTCTGCTCTGTTAGGTCTGCTTAAGCGCTGCCACCTTACACCAGCCGCGCGCGCGCGAGCATTCGGAAAAATCCCTAAAACGCCCCGTAACGGCGCGCGCGGCGGGTGTTTACGCTTCATGCGGGTATATCTGTCAACGGCGTCCCCCATGTTTAAACGTAAGCAATCCGACAATCTCAATCTGTCGCCGCTGACCGTTGCGCGGGATGAGCGGCTGACGTCGTGGTCGCCCACCTGCGACGAAAAGGGGGATAGCGTTCGACGCCAGGCCGCCATCCTGCGAAAAGCCTCCCGGACGTGCAGTGAGGGGCCGCGCAGCGTCACCCGTACCGCCCGCAATGCCGCCGATCATACTTACGGCGGGCGATAAGCACCTGGCACGCCCCGGATATCGCCGCCGCTGCGGGCACGGTTTCCGGCGCCCTGCTCGCTCCCGTCTGAGCCGCAGGTCCCCGAAGCCGCTTCCTCTCCCCGCCGCGCGTTTTTTTGCCGACGATGGCGCGGTGCCGGCTGCCCCGCATCCCTTTACTGGCGGGAAATACTGGGAGATACGCGTCTCATGATGGGTAAATTCCCTGTAATTAGGAGTTGTCTCAAATTCTCAGTGTGTTAGGTTGTAGACCGTTGCTATTTTTATTGAGGTTATATTTTACAGAGAATATTATTTTTTCACACAGGAAAACCACTACTACATGGCAATTAAACTTGAAGTTAAGAACCTGTATAAAATTTTCGGGGATAATCCCGATCGCGCATTTAAATACATTGAAAAGGGCTATGACAAAAACGCCCTGTTGGAGAAAACGGGCCTGTCCCTTGGGGTAAAAAATGCCAGCCTGGCCATTGAAGAAGGCGAGATATTTGTGATCATGGGGCTTTCCGGTTCCGGTAAATCCACCCTGGTTCGCCTTCTCAATCGTCTGATTAAGCCCACCCGCGGTCAGGTCATTCTGGATGGCGTCGACATTGCCAGTATTTCAGAGAAAGCGCTGCGCGACGTACGTCGAAATAAGGTCAGCATGGTATTCCAGTCTTTCGCGCTAATGCCTCATCTGACGGTACTGGATAATACTGCCTTTGGCATGGAATTAGCCGGCATACCGCTGCAGGAACGTCAGGAAAAAGCGCGGGAAGCGCTGCAGCAGGTCGGTCTGGAAAATTACGCTCATGCCTGGCCAGATGAATTATCCGGCGGTATGCGCCAGCGTGTGGGATTAGCCCGCGCACTGGCGATTAATCCAGATATATTACTGATGGATGAAGCGTTCTCCGCCCTCGACCCCCTTATACGTAGTGAGATGCAGGACGAACTTGTTAAATTACAGGCCCGTCAGCAGCGCACTATCGTTTTTATTTCGCATGATTTGGATGAAGCGATGCGCATTGGCGATCGTATTGCCATTATGCAGGGCGGCGAGGTGATTCAGGTCGGCACGCCGGAGGAGATCCTTAACCATCCGGCCAACGAATACGTGCGGACTTTTTTCCGCGGCGTGGATATCAGCCACGTGTTCAGCGCCAAAGACATTGCCCGCCGCGGCGCCAGCGCTCTGATCCGCCAGGCCCCGGGTCTCGGCCCGCGCGCCGCCATCACGCTATTGCAGGATGCCGATCGCGAGTTTGGCTACGTGCTGGACCGCAGCCAGCGGTTTGTGGGCGTGGTCTCCACCGACTCGCTCAAAAACGCGCAGGCCAGCGGCGGTGGGCTGGAGCATGCGCTGCTGGATGTCCCCGCCGCGCTGGCGGGTGAAACCCCCCTTAGCGATCTGCTGACCCCGGTGGCGCAGGCACCCTGCGCCGTTCCCATTATCGACGCACAACAGCGCTATCTGGGCATCGTTTCCAAAGGCACGCTGTTACAGGCACTGGACCGAGAGGGGGCAAACGTATGAGCCAGACAACTACGCATCCCGGGGAGATCCCGGCCACGTCCGCCACGAACGCCGCCACACCGGCAAGCGCGGATCCCTGGGGCAGCAGCAGCGCCCCGAGCGACGGCGCTGATGCCTGGGGGGATCCCAGCGGCGTCAGCGCCGATCCCGCCGCCGGGGGAGACTGGCTAAACAGTGCGCCCGCGCCAGATCACAGCGCGTTTAGCCTCAGCGATCCCTTCCAGCAGACGCTGATCCCGCTGGACCGCTGGGTCACCGAGGGGATTGACTGGCTGGTCAGCCACTTCCGCCCGCTATTCCAGGGCGTGCGCGTGCCAGTCGACTACCTGCTGAGCGCTTTTCAACAGCTGCTGCTGGGCATGCCGGCACCGCTGGCGATTGGGCTGTTTTCGCTGATCGCCTGGCAGCTGGGCAGCGCCGGTATGGGGGTGGCTACGCTGCTGTCGCTTATCGTCATCGGCGCCATCGGCGCCTGGTCTCAGGCGATGGTGACGCTGGCGCTGGTGTTAACCGCCCTGTTTTTTTGCATCCTGATTGGTCTGCCGCTGGGGATATGGCTGGCTCGCAGCGAACGGGCCGCCAGCGTGATTCGCCCGCTGCTGGATGCAATGCAGACCACACCCGCCTTTGTTTATCTGGTGCCGGTGGTGATGCTGTTTGGCATTGGTAACGTCCCCGGCGTGGTGGTGACCATCATCTTTGCCCTGCCGCCGATTGTGCGTTTGACCATTCTCGGCATTAAGCAGGTGCCGGCCGATCTGATTGAGGCCTCCACCTCGTTTGGCGCCAGCCCGCGGCAAATGCTGTTTAAGGTTCAGCTGCCGCTGGCGATGCCGACCATTATGGCCGGGATCAATCAGACCCTGATGCTGGCGCTGTCCATGGTGGTGATCGCCTCGATGATTGCCGTCGGCGGGCTGGGACAGATGGTGCTGCGCGGCATTGGCCGCCTGGATATGGGGCTGGCCAGCGTCGGCGGCGTTGGCATCGTGATCCTCGCGATTATTCTCGATCGCCTCACCCAGTCGCTGGGGCAGAACAGCCGCACCCGCGGCGGACGTCACTGGCACCAGCGCGGCCCGGTGAGCCTGCTGCTCCGCCTTTTCCGCCGCTGATCTCACGGGCGGCCCTCGCTGCCGCCCTTTGTTCATCTGTTTGTTAATAAGGACTGACTATGCGTAAACATACCGTGATGCTGGCGGCGTTGAGCGTGTTCGCCGCCTGCCCGCTGCAGGCTGCCGATTTGCCCGGTAAAGGCGTAACCGTAAAGCCGGTACAGAGCACCCTCCCGGAGGAGACCTTCCAGACCCTGCTGGTTAGCCGCGCGCTGGAACAGCTGGGTTACACCGTGGAGAAGCCCAGCGAGGTTGATTATAACGTGGCTTACACCACGCTGGCCGCCGGGGATGCGACCTTTATGGCGACTAACTGGCAGCCGCTGCACGATGATATGTATCAGGCCGCCGGCGGCGACGCGGCATTTTATCGCAAGGGCACCTGGGTGCAGGGCGCCGCGCAGGGCTATTTGATCGATAAAAAAACCGCCGATCGGTACCACATCACCAACCTGGCGCAGCTTCGCGATCCTAAACTGGCGGCACTGTTTGACAGTAACGGTGACGGCAAAGCGGATTTGACCGGCTGCACCCCGGGCTGGGGCTGCGAGGCGGTGATTAACCACCAGCTGCAGGCGTTTAAACTGAGCCCGACGGTGCAGCATAATCAGGGTAACTATTCGGCGATGATTGCCGATACCCTGACCCGCTTTAAACAGGGCAAACCTATCCTGTATTACACCTGGACGCCCTACTGGGTGAGCGATATTCTGAAGCCAGGCCGCGATGTGGTATGGCTACAGGTGCCATTCTCTTCCATGCCCGGTGCTCAGCAGGGGATCGATACCGCACTGCCCAACGGCGCTAACTATGGCTTCCCGGTCAATACAATGCATATCGTCGCCAATCAGGCGTGGGCGGAGAAGAACCCGGCAGCGGCGGCGCTGTTTGCCACCATGACGCTGCCGCTGGCCGATATCAACGCGCAAAACGCGCGGATGCATGCCGGTGAATCGAGCGAGGCGGCCATTAACCGCCACGTTGACGGCTGGATTCATGCGCATCAGGCCACTTTCGATCGCTGGGTTGAGACGGCGCGCGGCGCGGCACCGTAAGGCCTCTTTTTCCGATCGCTCCCCGCGGGGCGATCGGAATACCACTCCCCTCTCTCCAACGGCGTAAGCGCCGCTCCCCGAAGATAACGTGATGATCCTCCGTAATTAATTATTAATTAGTCTGCATATAGTCGTTTCTGCAAGATTTCATTGCGCCAGGGTGTAAAGCACAGCACAACTCTGATAAGGTCTGGTAGCGTTTATTCAGGTGGGTTATCTTTACGGCTGTAATTATTACCGTTTAGTGTAGCTAAACAGTCGCCGTCCGCGCCACCGTCACGCCGGCTAACGGCTAACGGCTAACGGCTAACGGCTAACGGCTAACGGCTAACGGCTAACGGCTAACGGCTAACGGCTAACGGCTAATCAGCAAGCGTATGACGACCCCGGCGGTGGGAACAGCAGAAGAGTCTGCATTTCGTCAGCGCGCTCGCCGCGCCGCCTTTGCCAGCGCGTAACGCCTGGGGGAACAGGGCTCCGTGCGCCTCGCAGTGCCGGAGACCAGGGTTAGGGAGTGACCAGGAAAATGTGGGTGGTGGCCGGGATCGCGTCCCGCCGCCATTACGACCAGACCCGTTGTGAAGAGTGAGGTTTTTTGATGGATAGTTCGTTCGCCCCGATAGAGCAGATGCTAAACTTTCGCGCCAACCGGCAGCAGAATTTTCCACTGCAGGAGATCATGCTGACCCGTTTGTGCATGCACATGCAGAGTAAACTGCTGGAAAATCGTAACAAGATGCTGAAGGCGCAGGGGATTAACGAAACGCTGTTTATGGCGCTGATCACGCTCGATGCGCAGGAGAATCAGAGTATTCAGCCGTCAGAGCTGAGCAGCGCACTGGGCTCATCCCGCACTAACGCCACGCGTATTGCCGATGAGCTGGAGCGTCGCGGCTGGATCGAGCGGCGCGAAAGCGATAACGATCGTCGCTGTCTGCATCTGCACCTGACCGAGAAGGGCAACGAATTTTTACGCCAGATGCTGCCCCCTCAGCATCAGAGCCTGCAGTATATGTGGTCGGTGCTCTCCGCCAGCGAGAAAGAGCAGCTGGAGGGAATTTTCCGTAAGTTATTGACAAGGCTGGATCATATCGACGAACAGGCGACCACGCCGGCGCTGTCCAGCTGAGTGTTCTGCAATAGCAATTCATGCCAAATATGTTCGCTGCGAAGCGGCTATTTTACGCGCCCTACTAATTACTGTCAGCCAGCGGCCTTGCCGCTGGCTTTTTCGGTTCGGCGTCTGGATGACAGGATGCTATCCCCCGATCCCCGTGGAAACTGGAGAGAATCATGAGTGCAAATGCGGCGAACGTCGATCCGCAACAGCCTGCCAATAAGAAGAAAAAGCGCAAAGGTGCGCTCATTTTCCTCGCAGGCCTATTTATCGTTATCGGCATTGCGTGGGCAGTCTACTGGTTTGTGGTGCTGCGCCACTTTCAGGAGACCGATGATGCCTACGTTGCTGGCAACCAGGTACAGGTAATGGCGCAGGTCTCCGGCAGCGTCAACGAGGTCGGCTTTGAGGACACCGATTTCGTAAAGCAGGGCGATGTGCTGGTATCGCTGGATAAAACCGATGCCCAGCAGGCGTTTGAAAAAGCGCAGACCGCACTGGCCACCAGCGTACGTCAGACCCGACAGCTGATCGTTAACAGCCGCCAGTATCAGGCCAATATTGCGGTGAAAAAGACCGCGCTGGCTCAGGTAGAGTCGGATCTGCGTCGCCGCGAACCGCTCGGCTCCGCGAATCTGATCGGCAAAGAGGAGCTGCAGCACGCCCGCGATGCCGTGGCCAGTGCAAAAGCTGAACTCGACGCCGCCGTACAGCAGTACAACGCCAATCAGGCGATGATTCTGGATACCACGCTGGAAAATCAGCCGGCGGTGAAACAGAGCGCCGCCGAGCTGCGCGATGCCTGGCTGGCTCTGCAGCGCACCGAGATTGTAAGTCCGATTGATGGCTATGTGTCACGCCGCAGCGTGCAGGTCGGCGCGCAGATCTCTCCCTCCACGCCGCTGATGGCGGTGGTGCCCGCCACCGGCCTGTGGGTAGATGCCAACTTTAAAGAGACCCAGCTGGCTAACGTGCGTATCGGGCAGCCGGCCACGGTGGTGAGCGATATCTACGGCGATGACGTGGTGTTTCACGGCAAAGTGGTTGGCCTGGACATGGGGACCGGCAGCGCGTTTTCTCTGCTGCCGGCGCAAAATGCCACCGGTAACTGGATTAAAGTGGTGCAGCGCCTGCCGGTGCGCATTGAGCTGGACGCGCAGGAAGTGGCGAAGCATCCGCTGCGTATCGGACTGTCGACGCTGGTCAAGATTGATACCAGCAACGTTGACGGGCCGGTACTGGCCACGCAGGTACGTCAGAACCCGGCCTACCAGAGCAATGCGCTGGCGCTGGATTTGGCGCCGGCTAACGCCCTGATCGGCGAGATTATCCGCGCCAACAGCGTTGAGTAACCCGGGAGAAGCTCATGTCTCGTAAACCGCTGGAAGGCATGCCGCTGGTATTAATGACCATCGCCCTGTCGCTGGCGACCTTTATGCAGGTGCTGGACTCCACCATTGCTAACGTGGCGATCCCGACCATTGCCGGTAACCTCGGCGCCTCGAACTCGCAGGGCACCTGGGTGATTACTTCGTTTGGGGTGGCGAACGCCATCTCTATTCCGATTACCGGCTGGCTGGCGAAGCGTATCGGTGAGGTGAAGCTGTTCCTCTGGTCGACCATCGCCTTTGTGGTGGCCTCCTGGCTGTGCGGTATGTCAGAGAGCCTCGGCATGCTGATTTTTTTCCGCGTGATTCAGGGGGTGGTGGCCGGACCGCTGATCCCGCTGTCGCAGAGCCTGCTGCTGAATAACTATCCGCCGGCGAAGCGAAGCATTGCGCTGTCGCTGTGGGCGATGACGGTGATCGTCGCGCCGATCTGCGGCCCGATCCTCGGCGGCTGGATCAGCGATAATTACCACTGGGGCTGGATTTTCTTTATCAACGTGCCGATCGGCGTGGTCGTCGTGCTGCTGACCCTGCAAACTCTGCGCAACCGGGAGACCGAGACCCGCATTCAGCCGATCGATACCGTTGGTCTGGCGCTGCTGGTGATTGGCGTTGGCAGCCTGCAGGTGATGCTGGATCGCGGTAAGGAGCTGGACTGGTTTAACTCCAGTGAAATCATCATCCTTACCGTGGTCGCGGTCGTGGCGCTGGTGGTATTGCTGGTGTGGGAGCTAACCGACGACCATCCGATTGTCGATTTGTCACTATTCAAGTCGCGCAATTTCACCATTGGCTGCCTGTCGATCAGCCTCGCCTATATGCTCTATTTTGGCTCGATCGTCCTGCTGCCGCAGCTGCTGCAGGAGGTGTACGGATATACCGCCACCTGGGCGGGCTTAGCGTCGGCGCCGGTGGGCATCATTCCGGTGATCCTGTCGCCCATCATTGGCCGCTTTGCCCATAAGATTGATATGCGCCAGCTGGTGACCTTCAGCTTTGTGATGTATGCCGTCTGCTTTTACTGGCGCGCATACACCTTTGAGCCGGGGATGGATTTTGCCGCTTCGGCCTGGCCGCAGTTTATTCAGGGCTTTGCCGTGGCCTGCTTCTTTATGCCGCTGACCACCATTACCCTGTCTGGTCTGCCGCCGGAGCGCCTGGCCGCCGCGTCGAGCCTGTCGAACTTTACCCGTACCCTCGCGGGGTCGATCGGCACGTCGATCACCACCACCCTGTGGACCAATCGCGAGTCGCTGCACCACGCGCAGCTGACGGAATCGGTGACGCCCTACAACCCGAATGCGCAGCAGATGTACCGGCAGCTGGAACAGCTCGGGATGAGCCACCAGCAGGCGTCAGGCTATATCGCGCAGCAGATCACAAATCAGGGGCTGATTATCTCCGCTAATGAGATTTTCTGGATGTCGGCCGGGGTGTTCCTGGTGCTACTGGTGCTGATTTGGTTTGCCCGACCGCCGTTCAGTGCCGGCGGCGGCGGCGGCGGCGCCCACTGAGTGGGGAGACAAAAACGGGCGCCCGCGGGCGCCCGTTTCACGTTCTGCTTCTGCCGCACGGGGCATTAATGATGCTGGCGCCACCACTCGGCCAGCAGGATCCCGGTCGCCACGGAGACGTTCAGGCTTTCTACCTTGCCGGTACCGCCAATCGACAGGCTCAAATCGCCCTGCTGGAACGCGCTGTCGGAGAGGCCATCGCGCTCCTGACCCAGCACCAGTACCATTTTCCGCGGCAGCTCGGCGCGCGCCAGCGGGACGCCCTGATGGCTGGAGGTGGTGACGATGGTGTAGCCCGCCCGGCGAAACGCATCCAGGCCGTCAACGAAGCTGTCCGCGGTGATTGCCTTGACATGCTCTGCGCCGCCCTCAGCCGTACGCACCGCCGCGCCGGACTCCAGCAGCGCCGCGTCATTGACCAGCACGCCCCTGGCCCCGAAGTGCGCACAGCTGCGCATGATGCCACCGAGGTTGTGCGGGTTACCGATATCTTCCAGCGCCAGCACGCAGTCGGTTTCGTCGGCCGCGGCGATCCACTCATGGACCAGCGTACCGTTACGCTTTTTAATCAGAAAGCAGACGCCGCCGTGGTGCTCCGTGCCGGAGGCCTTCGCCAGCTCGGCATCATCCACCACGTGATACGCCTTACGATGAGCGGCGAGGTATTTCAGCGCGTCGCGAAAACGCGGCGTGACGCTCTGCACAAACCAGGCGCGCACGATGGCTTCCGGGCGACTCAGCCACAGTGCCTGACAGGCGTGCTCGCCATAGACGCGGGTCTCCTCCAGCCGCTGACGACGCAGCTGTTCGGGATCGATGTAGCTTTTGCCACTGATACCGCCGTGATCCGGCGTGGCCTCGGCCGCATCGCGCGGACCGCGCGAGACGGTGCGCCATGGGGAGCCGCCGCGCTCATCGCGATTATCACGGCTGTCGCGCGCATCACGTCCCTTTTTCTCTCCGCGCGGCGGGCGGCGATCGCCAGCAGCTGGGCGGGCGCCTTTGCCGGTACGCGGATTTTGACCCCGGTTGTCTTTACTTTCATCACCGCGGACAAACATCACTTTGACTTTACCGCTTTTACCTTTAAATTCGTCGCTCATTTCTCTCTCCTGCTGGCGCTGCACGAAGCGCGCAGATTACCCGATGTCACGGCGGGGCGCCATCAACATTCGCACTCAGCCGGTAACTATTATACCTATTGAGTAAAACGCATTGAGCCGCCGTCGCACGGCCTGCATACTGGTGACTTAAGTCGGTTTAGCGTTAAACCACGGTTGTTAAGGGGATTTATGAAAACCATTTGTGCATCCTGCCAGGCAGCAAATCGCGTGCCAGACGAACGCATAAACGATGCGGCGAAATGCGGCCGCTGCGGCCACGCCCTGTTTGATGGCGACGTGATTAACGTCACCGCGGCCACGCTGGATAAATATTTGCAGGACGATTTGCCGGTAGTGATCGATTTCTGGGCCCCCTGGTGCGGACCGTGCCGCAGCTTTGCTCCGGTATTTGAAGACGTGGCAGAACGCCGCCGCAGAACGGTGCGCTTTCTGAAGGTGGATACCGAAGCCGAACCGGCGCTGAGCGCACGCTTTGGCATTCGCAGCATTCCCACCATCATGCTGTTTAAGGCGGGCCAGCGGGTCGATACCCTCGGCGGCGCGCTGCCCGCCGGCCCCTTTAGCCAGTGGCTGGATGAAGCACTGCAGTAACTGAGCTTATCGGGTAGAATGGCGTTTTTCGCCCGACTGATCCTGTATGACTGATAACGCCGTTCTTCGCCTGCGCGCCGCACGCCTCGCGCGCGCCACCCGTCCCTTTCTTGCCCGCGGCAACCGCACGCAGCGCTGTCAGCGCTGCCTGCTGCCACAACAGCAGTGCCTGTGCGCCACGCTGGCTCCGCAGCAGGCGCGCAGCCGCTTTCTGCTGGTGATGTTTGACACCGAGCCAATGAAACCCAGCAATACCGGCCGGCTGATTGCCGACGTATTGCCCACGACCGAAGCGTACGGCTGGTCACGCACCGAGCCGGATCCGGCCCTGCTGCGCGCCGTCCGGAATCCCGAAGTGCAGCCGCTGGTGGTGTTCCCCGCCGGCTACGCCAATCCCGGGCGGCCGGTGCTGACAACGCCGCCCACCGGTGGCAAACCGCCGCTGTTTATTCTGCTCGATGGCACCTGGTCCGAAGCGCGTAAAATGTTTCGCAAAAGTCCGTGGCTGGACGATTTTCCGCTGATGTCGCTCGCACCGGCCGCGCCGTCACAATACACCCTGCGCGAAGCCAAAGGTGAAGGTAAGCACTGCACCGCCGAAGTCGCCAGCGAGCTGCTGGCGCAGGCGGGAGATGAAGCGGCTGCCCGCGCGCTGCAGGCGCATTTCCTGCTGTTCCGCACGCGCTATCTGGCCGGAAAACCGCATCACGTTGCCGCCGATACGGCACCGGGGAGCGCTTCGTCGGATAATGGCGACGGCTTCTCAGCATAATGGCCTGAAAGGGCGTAAAATCAGGCTGTTCCTTCAGAGAGGAGAGCCCCGATGAGCCAACGTGGACTGGAAGCCCTGCTCCGTCCGAAGTCGATCGCCGTGATTGGCGCCTCGATAACCCCCAGCCGCGCCGGAAACCTGGTGATGCGGAACCTGCTAGCCGGCGGTTTTAACGGCCCGGTGATGCCGGTCACGCCGCGGCATCAGGCCGTGTGCGGCGTTCTGGCCTGGCCCAGCGTCGCCGACCTGCCGCTGTCCCCCGATCTGGCGATCCTCTGTACCCACGCCAGCCGCAATCTGGCGCTGCTGGAACAGCTCGGACGGCGCGGGTGCAAGGCCTGTATCGTACTCTCCTCGCCGGCCAGCCAGCAGGCCGAGCTCAAGGCTTGCGCCAGCGCGTGGCACATTCGCCTGCTCGGCCCCAACAGTCTCGGCCTGCTGGCGCCCTGGCAGGGGCTGAACGCCAGCTTTTCTCCGGTGCCGATTCTGCCGGGCAAGGTAGCATTTATTTCCCAGTCAGCAGCGGTGTCCAATACGATCCTTGACTGGGCGCAGCAGCGCCAGCTGGGTTTCTCCTGGTTTATCGCCCTCGGTGACAGCCTGGACATCGACATTGATGACCTGCTCGACTTTCTTGCCCGCGATGGCAAGACCCGCGCCATTTTGCTCTATCTCGAACAGCTGAGCGACGCGCGGCGCTTCGTCTCAGCCGCCCGCAGCGCGGCACGCAACAAGCCGATTCTGGTTATCAAGAGCGGACGCAGCCGCGAGGCGCAGCAGCTGCTGGGCACCGCTGGCGGACTCGATGCCGCGTGGGACGCCGCAATTCAGCGCGCCGGACTGCTGCGCGTGCAGGATACTCATGAGCTATTTTCAGCGGTGGAGACCCTGAGCCATATGCGACCGCTGCGCGGTGAGCGGCTCATGATCATCAGCAACGGCGCGGCCCCCGCGGCGCTGGCGCTGGACGCCCTGTTTGCCCGTAACGGCAAACTCGCGGTCCTGAGCGACGCCACCCGGGCGCAGCTGGCTGGCCTGCTGGCTGAGCCGACGGAACAGGCCAACCCGTTGGATTTAAACGATGACGCGACGCCGCAGCGCTACCTGCAGGCCATCCGCATTCTGCTCGACAGCGGGGACGCAGATGCGCTGATGATCATTCACGCGCCGAGCGCGGTAGCGCCGGCCACCGATACCGCCGAACAGGTGATTGCGCTGCTGCGCGACCACCCACAGGGGCAGCACATAACGCTGCTGACTAACTGGTGCGGTGAGCACTCTTCCCTGACCGCCCGCCGGCGCTTTAGCGATGCCGGCATACCGACCTACCGCACGCCGGAAGGCACCGTCACGGCCTTTATGCACATGGTGGCCTATCGTCGTAACCAGAAACAGCTGCGGGAGACGCCGGCTCTGCCGGTAAATCTGCCCCAGGATACGGCAGAGGCTCACCAGCGCATTCGACGCTGGCTGGAGGACGGCGCTACCAGGCTGGATACGCATGAGGTGCAGCCCATTCTGCAGGCCTATGGACTGAGCACGCTGCCCACCTGGATTGCCGGCGACAGCGCCGAGGCGGTGCATATTGCCGGGCAGATTGGCTATCCGGTGGCGCTGAAGCTGCGTTCGCCGGACATTCCGCATAACTCTGAGGTACAGGGGGTGATGCTCTACCTGCGCGACGCCGTCGAAGTTCAGCAAGCGGCGGAGGCGATCGTCGACCGGGTGAAGCTCGCCTGGCCGCAGGCGCGTATCCACGGCTTACAGGTGCAAAGTATGGCCCACCGCGCCGGTGCGCAGGCGCTGCGGGTGGTGGTCGAGACGGATCCGGTCTTTGGCCCGCTGATCATGCTGGGCGAGGGTGACGTGGCATGGCAGGCAGATCGCCCGGCAGCGGTGGCGCTGCCGCCGCTGAATATGACGCTGGCGCGCTATCTGGTGATCCAGGCCATTAAGCAGGGGAACATCCGCGACCGCAGCGCCCTGCGTCCGCTTGATATTGCCGGTCTCAGTCGGGTGCTGGTGCAGATCTCAAACCTGGTGGTCGACTGCCCGGAGATTGCGCGGCTGGACGTGCGCTCACTGCTGGCCAGCGGGGATGAATTTACCCTGCTGGACGTGGCCATGATCCTGACGCCGTTTCACGGTGAGGCGGAATCCCGGTTAGCGATTCGCCCCTATCCACACCGGCTGGAAGAGCGGGTGACGCTAAGTACCGGCGCCGACTGTCTGTTTCGCCCGATCCTGCCGGAGGATGAGCCTCTGCTGCAGCAGTTTATTAGTCAGGTGACGAAAGAGGATCTCTACTATCGTTATTTTAGTGAGATCAATGAATTCACCCACGAGGATCTCGCTAACATGACGCAAATTGACTACGATCGCGAGATGGCGTTCGTCGCCGTGCGTCAGGGAGCCCACGGCGAAGAGATCATTGGCGTGACCCGCGCTATCTCCGATGCGGATAATGTTGATGCCGAGTTCTCGGTGCTGGTGCGATCGGATTTGAAAGGGTTGGGGCTGGGGCGGCGCTTGCTGGAGAAAATGATCCGCTATACCCATGATCACGGACTGCAAAGCCTGAACGGCATCACGCTGCCCAACAATCGCGGAATGATCACGCTGGCCCGCAAGCTGGGCTTCAGCGTGGACGTACAGCTGGAGGACGGGATTGTCACCCTGCAACGTCCCCTGAGGCCAGCAGAACGTCGGGAAAAGTAAAACTCCCCACAGGGCCGCGAGATGATGTTAACATTATGCGTTAAAGCCCTGTTTCCGTGGCGGTAAGCCATCCAACGAACCGAGAAGACGCGCGCTGTGATGTTGTCAAAATTTAACCGCAATAAACACCAACAGCATTTAGCTCTGTTACCTAAGATTGCGCAGTCGGCGGCAGACGTCACGACGCTCTACTCCTCTGCGGACTTTCGCCAAACGCTGCTGGAAAAAATTGCCGGTGCGACCCAGCGCATCTGCATCTGTGCTCTGTATCTGGAAAACGATGACGGTGGCCGGGCGGTGTTGCACGCCCTGTATGAAGCGAAACGTCGCCGTCCGCAGATGGATATTTCGGTATTGGTTGACTGGCATCGCGCCCAGCGCGGCCGTATCGGCGCCGCGGCGAGCGCCACCAATGCCGACTGGTACAGCGAACTCGCGCAGCAGAATCCCGACCACGTGATTCCGGTCTATGGCGTGCCGGTGAATACCCGCGAAGCGCTGGGCGTCCTGCACCTGAAGGGCTTTATCATTGATGATACTGTGTTTTACAGCGGTGCCAGCCTGAACGATGTGTATCTCCATCAGCACGATAAATACCGCTATGACCGCTATCAGCTGCTGCGTAACCCGCAGCTGGCCGATACGCTGTTTAACTGGATCGCGGAGCACCTTACATCCGCCGACAGCGTCTGGCGCCTGGATAGCGCTGAGCGGCCAAAAAGCCCGGAGATCAAAAATGAAATTCGCCAGTTTCGTCACGATTTGCGCGGTGTTAACTACGCCTTTACCCCGGATGCCGGTAACGAAACGCTGGCGGTGACGCCGCTGGTCGGGCTGGGTAAACACAGCTTACTGAATAAAACCATCTATCACCTGATGCCGTGCGCCGAGCAGAAGCTCACCATCTGCACACCCTACTTTAATCTGCCTGCGATCCTGGTCCGCAACATTATCCACCTGCTGCGAGCGGGCAAGGCGGTGGAGATCATCGTCGGCGACAAGACCGCGAATGATTTTTATATACCGGAAGATCAGCCCTTTAAAATCATTGGCGCTCTGCCCTATCTGTATGAAATCAATCTGCGGCGCTTTCTGAGTCGCCTGCAGTACTACGTCAGCGCCGGCCAGTTAACCGTGCGACTGTGGAAAGATGGCGACAACAGCTATCACCTGAAAGGGCTGTGGGTCGATGATGAATGGATGCTGCTGACCGGCAATAACCTCAACCCACGCGCCTGGCGGCTTGACCTGGAGAACGCACTGCTGATCCACGATCCGCTGGGAGAGCTGGCTGAACAGCGCGAACGCGAGCTGGCGCTGATCCGCACGCATACCACCGTGGTGCAGCACTTCCGCGATCTCGACAGCATCGCGGACTATCCACTGAAGGTACGCAAGCTGATTCGCCGCCTGCGCCGCATCCGCATCGATAAACTGATCGGCCGGATCCTCTGATCTCATCTATACTCCCCGAAAACCTGTTTCGGGGATGTTCATGGCAAAATGGCTTCTGTGTTTTACCCTCTGTCTCAGCGGCTGCGCGCATCAGGCCGAAGATCGCTGGACCGGAAAAGATAAGGCGCAACACTTTATCGCCTCTGCGGTTATCGCCGCCGCCGCCATTGAGTACGGCGATCGCCAGCACTGGTCCCGCGCCAAAAGTAACAGCGTTGGACTGATGTTTTCGGTCTCACTTGGGGCGGCGAAGGAGCTGTATGACAGCCGCCCGGCGGGCAGCGGCTGGAGCTGGAAGGATTTTGCGTGGGACATTGCCGGTGCAGCCACCGGCTTTGCCCTGTGGAACGTGGGCCAGTAATCAGAGCTTCATGCCTTCGCCGCGACGGTGCAGCTTCAGCGAAACCAGCAGGGCGATTACCGCCATGCCGGAAACATACCAGAAGAAGCTGGTTTCACTGCCGGCGGCCTTCAGCTGCAGTGCCACATACTCTGCCGATCCGCCAAACAGCGCGTTGGCCACCGCATACGACAATCCGACCCCCAGCGCACGCACCTCGGGCGGGAACATTTCCGCCTTCAGAATCCCACTGATTGCGGTATAGAAGCTGATAAACAGCAGTGCACACATGACCAGGGCAAAGGCCAGCAGCGGGCTGCTGACATTCTGCAGCGCGGTGAGGATCGGCACGGTAAATAACGCGGCGCAGCTGCTGAAAATCAGCATCGAACTGCGCCGGCCAATTTTATCGGAGATTGCCCCGGCCAGCGGCTGAATCAGCATGTAGATAAATAGCGCGACGGTCATCAGTGCGCTGGCCGTTTTTGCCTCCATTCCCGCGGTATTCACCAGATACTTTTGCATGTAGGTCGTGAAGGTGTAGAAACACAGCGAGCCGGCAGCGGTGAAGCCCAGCACCATCATGAAGGCGCGGCGGTGTTTCCATAATCCGCGCAGGCTTCCGGCATCGCGATGGTGGCGGGTCTCGCTGTCTGAGGTTTCGTTCAGTGAACGACGCAGGTACAGCGCCACAATCGCCAGCGCGGCGCCGGTGGCAAACGGAATGCGCCAGCCCCAGCTGTGTAGTTGTTCGCTGCTTAGGATCTGCTGCAGCACGACCACGGTTAGCAGGGCCAGCAGCTGGCCACCAATCAGCGTGACATACTGAAATGAGGCAAAGAAGCCCTTCCGCCCCTCCACGGCCACCTCGCTCATATAGGTCGCGCTGGTGCCGTATTCTCCACCGACGGAGAGCCCCTGCAGCAGTCGCGCCAGCAGCAGCAGCACCGGCGCCCAGACGCCAATCGAGGCATAGCCCGGCAGGCAGGCTATCATCAGTGAGCCGAAGCACATCATGCACACCGAAATCAGCATCGACGTTTTACGCCCGTGCTTATCGGCAATGTAGCCAAAAATCCAGCCACCAATCGGACGCATGAAAAACCCGGCCGCGAAGACGCCGGCGGTCTGTATCAGCTGGGTCGTCGGGTTACCCGATGGGAAAAAAATATGCGCAAAGTAGATGGAACAAAACGAATAGACATAAAAGTCAAACCATTCGACCAGATTGCCCGATGACGCCCCCACAATCGCTCTGACCCGCTGACGGGTATCGTTGCCGTCGCCAGCGGGCGGCGTAGCAGATTTGGACAGCACTTCAGCCATAATCACTCCTCGTTTTTATCGTTTGTTTTATCCATTTGAAAAGGCGCGCTTAGTAAACCACTCTGCGTAGCGATCTGCGATTGTTAAAAAGATGTATCGCCTCGTGGGGGCGTAGTTTTGTGATCTGGATCGGATTAATCAGCCAGGCGGAGAGAGGCTGGCAACGAGGGGGTGGCGGCCGCGCGGGGCGCCTGAACGCAAAAAAACCCGACCGTCGGGCCGGGGCGCCCGCGGCGCCGTCACTCAGGAGGGCGCCCGCCGGCAAACCGCGCGCAAAACAAAAGGCCCGGTCTTTCGACCGGGCCTTTCGCCTGATTTGATGCCTGGCAGTTCCCTACTCTCGCATGGGGAGGCCCCACACTACCATCGGCGCTACGGCGTTTCACTTCTGAGTTCGGCATGGGGTCAGGTGGGACCACCGCGCTACAGCCGCCAGGCAAATTCTGTTGTCCGCGCCGCCATCCGGCCGCACGGCTTCAATCCGTTATGAACTGGGCTGAAAATCGTCTCTCAAGAACGCCTCTGGCGTTGTAAGGTTAAGCCTCACGGGTCATTAGTA
>NZ_MRBS01000020.1 GCF_001922585.1 Pantoea sp. 1.19
CGGACGCTGACGTCCCACACCGAGTCGACCGCATTGTCACTCATCCCCGACGGGCTGCTGAGCGGCAGGGTTTTTCCAAACGCCCAGGCGCTCTGCCTGTCCGCGAAGTGCACCACTTCGGTCTGGGTGTCGGGCTGCAGGGTAAAGAAGTAAAAAATCCCCACCTCCGCCAGCAGGCGTTCGATAAACGCCAGGTCACTTTCCTGATACTGGTTAATCTGCTCGCGCTTCGGATAGTCGGCTTTAAGGGTGAACGCATACTCCCAGCCCTTCAGCCCATGCTCCTGCAATACTTCGGTGACGACGTCCGGTACCGACTTATTGACGAAAAAGCGGTGGGTGCGGAACTGATTCCCCAGTAATGCCAGGAACGGTTCCAGTACAATGCAGTACTGCGCTTCATCCGCGGAGCCACCGGTACGCTCGAAATGCGTCACCACCCCGTGAACCACTTTACGCTCCGTCAGGGAAAGCAAATTGCCCGCGCCCATGGCCAGGGTCGCCGGCTTGCTCAGCATCTGGCGGGCATCCATGTTCTTGTCGGCACTGGTGAAACTGATGTCATAGCGGTAGAGCTGACTCAGCGTCTCTGTCCCGCAAAAATCTTCAACGTCCAGCGGCGAGGTACAGGAGGGAATATCAAGTTGATAGCGATTCAGGGTGGTATTAATCAAACTGGAGAGAGTATTCTGCTGCGTGTTCGTCAGACTCATAATAATGACTCCGTGATGATAATCTGTTTTGCCTGACTGCGCCGGAACAGGCAGTCTGAAATTATTTATATAACCAGCATCCTGCTCTGGCAGATTCAATAAACATGTGTATCGTCAGCGGCGGCTTTTTCTGCATGACCATTTTACATGAGAATATTGATTTCACCCGCCAGGGATAATAATTATCGACAGAGAAACCATCCGACTTAACCTGGAAATAGCGAAAATATTTCTCAGCCATCTCAGCCACGTCGTCAGCCTCATGAATTTCCTGCAGGGCAACATCATCGCCGACAGGTACTTTCTTCAGAAAAAGCGTGGTCACAAGCGGTAGCTCACGAAGAACAAAATCCCTTACTATGTCATCAGTTATCTCGCTCACCAGATTTTGTCCTCTTCACGGGCTATCCTGTTATACCGGGTGACGGTCCGATAGCTAATGGTGGAGACGTCATGTGTCAGGATCACTCAGCCCAGAACGGGAACGGCTCTGCCGGCGAAAGCCCCCAGATTATTGCCCCAGAAAATCTTTATTCCTCTTAACGAAAATGATTTCTTCGTCAGCGTTGGTAAGATCCTTTTACGGAATCTATAGCTAATATGTCTGCGAAAAAATAACGAAGCCGGAGAAGTTCCCCGGGTTGCCGTTTCCGGCTTACCGGGAATATCAATGATATTATTATCCAAAATTAAAGCAGCAATACCTGCTATATCCTGTATGCCCAGATGTTTTTCTGTTTCATCAACAAGGATCCAGAAAAGCAATTCCCAGGCAGTCAGGTTATTAATACCATCAAAAAAATATGTTCCATTCAGTTCTTCAACCGTATCCATATCATCTGCCCCGATTATTCATCAAACGCCAGCACTACCCCCTCTTCCTCATCCCATCCCAGCCTCAGGGAGCGTGGCTTCTGCTTCGCCGCCATGTAAGTCAGCAGCTGCTGACTCAGCACCGGCAGGATTTGCTGGTTGAGCAGGCTGTCGACGTTGCGCGCGCCGGTGTCCGGCAGCAGGCAGGCGGCGGTCAGCGCGTCATACAGGCTCTCGTCAATCTGCGTGCTCAGGCCGTAGTGACGATGCAGGCGCTTACTCACCTGGGCGAGCTTCATTTCCACGATGGTGCGCATGGCGGCTTCTGCTAATGGACGGTAAATCACCGTCTGGAAGCGCGCCAGCAGCGCCGGCTGGAAGTGATCGCGTAAAATCGGGCGCAGCAGCTCGTGCAGGTCTGCTTCGGTGGCCTCCGGCTGTTCGTCGAGCAGTTGCATCAGGTGGTCGCTGCCGAGGTTCGAGGTCATCAGAATGACCGTATTGCGGAAGTCGATTTCACGCCCTTCGCCGTCGCGCATAAAGCCGCGGTCAAAAACCTGATAGAACAGGTTCATCACGTCGCGGTGCGCCTTTTCCACCTCATCCAGCAGCACCACGCTGTACGGACGTTTGCGCACCGCTTCGGTGAGAATGCCGCCCTGGCCGTAACCGACGTAGCCCGGCGGGGAGCCTTTCAGCTGGGAGACCGTGTGCGGTTCCTGATACTCGGACAAATTGATGGTAATCAGCGACTTCTCACCGCCGTACAGCACGTCCGCCAGCGCCAGCGCGGTTTCGGTTTTACCGACGCCGCTCGGCCCCACCAGCAGAAATACGCCCTGCGGGCCATTCTCGGAGGTGAGACCCGTTTTTGCCGCACGCAGACGCCGGGCGATGGCCTCAAGGGAAACATCCTGGCCGACTACGCGCCTGCCGATTTCAGCTTCCAGCGTCAGCAGTTCGGTCTGCTCATCTTTCATCAGCGAAGAGAGCGGCACGCCGGTCCAGTCGGCAATCACATTCGCCACGGTGCGGGTGTCGACGTCAATCTGGATCAGCGCATCATCCTGTTGTGCGTTATTCAGCTGATGCTGCAGGTCGTGGATATCGGCCTGACGGCTGATATCCTGACGACAGGTCATCAGCTCCTGCGCCAGTGCCTTTTCGCTGCTGAAACGCGCCTCCTGTTCTCCGATACGCGCATCCAGCTCAGCCCGCTGCCGCTCAATGACGCTCAGGCGATCGCCGTGCCGGTCGCTGCCGGCGGCGATATCTTCCAGCAGCGCCTGCTCTTCCAGCGCCAGAGCGGTCAGCTGCGCTTTCAGGCGCACAATCGCTTCCGGCACCGTATCGAGGCTCATGCGCACGCGGGCGGCGGCCGTATCGAGCAAATCGACGGCCTTGTCCGGCAGCTGGCGCCCGGTCAGGTAACGACGGGACAAGGTGACGGCGGCGCGCACCGCATCATCGGTGATATGCACGCCGTGGTGCTCCGCGTAGCGGGATTTCAGGCCCCTGAGCATCAGGCAGGCGGTGTCGTCATCCGGTTCGTCGACCTTCACCATCTGGAAGCGGCGCTCCAGCGCGGCATCCCGCTCAAAATACTGCTTATATTCGGACCAGGTGGTCGCGGCAATAGTGCGCAGCTCGCCGCGCGCCAGCGCCGGCTTCAGCAGGTTGGCCGCATCGGCGCCGCCCGCCTGGTTACCGGCGCCAATGATGGTATGCGCTTCGTCGATAAACAGCAGAATCGGTACCGGCGACTGCTGCACCGCCTCGATCACGTTCTTCAGGCGCTGCTCAAATTCCCCCTTAACCCCGGCCCCCGCCTGCAGCAGGCCGAGATCCAGGGTACGCAGCACGACCGGCTTCAGGCTCTCCGGGACGTTGCCTTCGGCAATGCGCAGCGCCAGCCCTTCCACCAGCGCGGTTTTTCCCACGCCCGGCTCCCCCACCAGGATCGGGTTATTCTTGCGGCGGCGGGAGAGGATGTCCACCATCTGGCGAATTTCGGTGTCGCGACCAAACACCGGGTCAATTTTGCCTGCCTTCGCTTTGGCGGTGACGTCGAGGGTAAACTTGTCCAGCGCGTTTTGCAGCGCCGGAGAGAGTTCGCCCTCTTTCTGCGCCGTCGCCGGCTCCGCCGCCCGGCCGACCCATTCCACGCCATCGTTTTTGGCTAACGCCGCGTCCTGCTGCACCGCCGGGCGCTCGTCGGACTGCGCATCGAGCAGCGGCCGCAGCCGCTCCAGCTGGCTTTGCGCCAGGGTCAGCAGCGGCCACAGCCCATCGCAGCGCGCCAGTTTAGGTTTATCCACCAGTGCCATCAGCAGATGCACGCTGCGGATGTGCTCCTCACCGTTCAGCGAGGCCATCAGCCACGCTTCCTGCATCAGCGTCTGAATCGCGTCAGACAACTGCGGACGTTGACGCACTGAGCGCGGCTGTTTATCCAGCCAGGCGAGCAAATCCTGCCAGAGACTGTCCATATCCCACTCATAGCGACGGGCCAGCACCGTCAGGTCGCCCTCGCCCTGCTCCAACAGCTTCAGCAGCCAGTGCTCCGGCAGGATTTCCGCATGGGCGCGGGTCTGGCAGAGCGAGGCCGCCCCCTCCATCGCGCGGGCGCAGTAAGGGTTCAGACGTCGCAGCAGAACGGCGGGATTTTCCATGAGTGTCTCTCTTTGTTGGTGCCCGGACACGCTACCGCCCTTCGCTGTTTGTCATGAAGGGGACCAAAGCGCATGCGGTCGGGTTGGCAGATTGTGGGGGTGCTTTGCTGAGCGCCCGTGTAGCAGACGCTCAGCAAAGAAAAGGCAGGCAGAGCGGACTGCCTGTCTGAGCGGTTACTCTAAATCGTTCGTGCGGTAACAAGGCGGCAAGTTCGCGAATCCCCGGGAGCTTACAGCGGTAAGTGACCGGGGTGAGCGAATGCAGCCAACGCCGTTACCGCGCGAAATACGACGCGTAATCAGGCAGTGGCGCGTTCGTTCCAGCTATCGGAATGAATGATGTTGCCGTCTTTGTAGGTCCAGGTGATTTTTTCGTAGCGCAGCTCGATCTGCTCAAGGTGGTTGTGCTTCTCTTTCGCAGGATCCTTGATGTCGTGCATCACCGGGTTCACTTTCACTACCTTCACGTTTTCCAGCGTGGTGTTGAAGTACTCCACCTCCTGGCCCGCGTCGTTGATTCTGTACCACTTGAATTCCGCCGATTTCAGGGTCTGCCCGGTGGTCACCGCCTTGTAGAGATACGGGCTGGAGGAGTCGATCTCCTTGGTGAACAGGAACGGCGTGTGGATACGGGTACCGGTCAGCTTGCCGGTATTGTTATCGGTCGGGATGTACAGGTTGTGCTGCTGCGCCACCACCTCGATGCTGCCTTCACGATCCTGAACGTCCACGGACCCTTTGATGTCCGCGCCGCCGTCGTCTTTCAGCCAAAGATAAACAGGAATAGCCATGAAATTACTCTCCATTGTGTTGTGAAGCGTCATCATCCTGCGATAACGCTGAGGGTTGGCCCGGTATCTGACAGGCACTGGCCTGCGGTACCAGACTGATTTCAACACGGCGGTTGAGCGCACGCCCTTCCGCGGTGTCATTGGTGGCGACAGGGCGGCTTGCGCCATAGCCCTGCACCGCAAAACAGCTTTCCGGTACGTCACCGGTATCCCGCATCCAGTCGCGTACCGCTTCCGCACGCTGCAGGGAGAGCGCCTGATTGAGCTTCGCATTACCGGTGTTATCGGTATGACCGGATACGACAATCAGCCAGCCCGGTTTCGCCCTGATGCCGACGAGTGAATTCACCAGCAATTTGGTGGAGCCAGCCTTCAGCACGGATGCGCCGTAATCGAACAGCGACAGGCTGTCGAGACGAAGGGTTTTCGGATCCTGAATGACTCGCTGAATGATCGGCGGCGGCGGCGGCGCCCAGTCGCTGACGGCGGCCTCAATCGGCGGGATCAGGCGCACGCCCTGATAGAGCCCCAGCCGATAGCGCAGTGGCTCCCCGCGGCGCAGCCAGTCATCCAGCAGGGCGCCATCCGCCCGCAGGCGCTGCTGCGCCCGCAGTTTCGGCGCAGCGGGGTCACCCGTTAGCCGGTGATATAACGCCAGGTGATCGCCAACGCTGCGGATGAGACGCTGGTTGTGCATCCAGGACGCCAGCATAGCCAGCAGCAGAAACGTGCCGCCCAGTAATCCAACGTAGCGCCAGAACGCCATCCGGTGGCTGACGCCGCGGCGGCGCGGCAGCGCCGGCAGCAGCAGTTCAGGCAGCGGCAGCGGCTCGCTGGTCGCGGCCACATCCGGCGGCAGCGCCGTGATGGCGGTGATGTGCCGCTGCCAGAGATTGCCCGCGATACCGTTCACGGGCGCCATACATATGCCCTGGGCGCAGGGCGTCATCACCGGCAGATCGCCCCGCCGTACCGCCAGCAGCTCATTGACGGCACGGTTCTGCCAGGCCAGCAGACTGTCCAGCCACAAGCCCTGACTCAGCCGGGAAAGATGCCGGTCTGCTCCGCTCTCCCGCGCCCACTCCGCCAGTGACAGAGAGGGCTGTGCCGACGGGTACGCCCGAATTCCCGGCCACTGGCTCGTCTCAGCAAACCAGGCCGGCTCCGCGTCAGCGCAGGCGGCCGGCGGTGACACCCAGGTCACGGTCCACAGCGGCGGGAGCCTGCCAAATGTCGCGCGGCACTGGGCCACAGCACGCTGCCAGCCCCGCAGAGACTGGGTAAAATCGTCACCGGATGCGTGCTGCTCCGGCACCACCGCCAGCATCACGGAGATGTGCGACGCCAGCGCCGGGCGCAGCTGGATCAGGTGCTCTGCAAGGCGCGGCAGCTGTTCGGCATCCTTCACCCGCAGATACCAGTCCTGACGGGTTTCCCGGTGACGAGATCCGGACGCAAACAGCGGTGCGTTATCGCCGCAGACGAGGATCACCGCCCCCTGAAAATCCTCCGGCGGCAGGATAGCGTCCCCCCTCTCCCGGATCGCGATCGCCCGGACCTGAGATGCCCGGTGCTGACGCCAGATCATGGCCCCGCCCAGCAGCATAACCAGCAGGCTGAGCGCCACGCGGCTCCCGACCGACAGCGGCCAGAAGCTCAGGATCAGCCACAGCGCCAGCACGCCCGCCAGAGCGATTAACAGACCCCGGTAAATATCACGCATGCTTTATCCCGTCCTGATCGTCTGACTCACCAGCTCGCTGAGGGAGGAGGAGAGCACACACCACAGTATTGCCAGTGCGGCTACCCCGAGGATCCAGGAGAGCCAGTACAGGCGACGGCCGCTGCGCAGGCGGGATGCCCGGGCAACAATCGGTGCATCCTGGGCAAGCGTGAAAGCGGGAACACGTTCGCCCAGCGCACGTACCACGTCTTCACGACGCTCATCATCCCGGGCGCGGTACTGACCGACGAACCCCAGCTGCAGGGTTCGGTACATGCAGGTCAGGACCGCGGCATCGGGCGCGGTTTCTTTCAGCAGGTTCCGGATCCGTTCCCACAGCTCCTCACCGGCATTGAGGGTGCCAAAGAAGTGTGCCTGCAGCGGGTCACGGCGCCAGGTCAGGTAGCCATCATCGGTTGTTCCCCGGTTCATCACGCTCTCATCCAGCAGGGCACACAGGGCATACACCATATGATCGCGGCGGCTGTCGCTATACCCCGCCGCCGTGAGTGCCGCCCTCGCCTCCTGCACCAGGCGACAGGCCCGACGATAGAGCCCCTCCCCGTCGCGCACCTCCTGACCGCTCCGCAGCTGGCTGGCCATCAGCCAGCCCGGGTAGAAGATACGTTCTGTCTGACTGAGTTCGGCGTTATTCATGTGCGCAGTACCGCAAAGAGTTCAAGGTTCACCTCCCCCAGTGAGCGCGGGGTGTAGAAGGTGCAACTGCCCATCTCAAGCATCGTGCGTGCCGCCTCCGTACTCAGATCCAGTGAGAAATACTGGTTCTCAAGACGCAGCGGGATAGCGGCCGGAACATGCGTCAGCGGCTTGATAATCATCCCGCTCAGGGCGACATTCACCACGTCCGAAACATCGTCAAAACTGCCCGCTTTGCACAGCTGCGGGAATTTTGTCTGCAGTTCATGATTCGGCATCGGGGAGCGCACGGAGAGATAGAAATCCGCCCCTTCGCGCAGGCGCGCATCGTGCAGGGCGCCTTTCCAGATCTGCTCCTGATGCTCAAGGTGGATACTCACCACCCGCGACGGCAGGCTGGCTTCCAGCAGCTTATCGAGCAGTGCCAGCAGCGGGGGGAATACCCGTTCCGGCGCATCGTGCTGATAGGCAGGGATGTCCCCGGCGTCGTACTCCAGTGAGAAGGTCAGCAGGCTACCGGCCAGCCGGGTCAGTTCGCGGTACAGCAGCTCCGGGTGACGCCCCGGCGTTTGCAGCAGTTCCGCCAGCACCGGTTCGGCGCTGTTCAGGGCATTGAGCAGCCAGAACAGGGAGACATCGGCCACCGCAAAGTCCGCCATCCGCTCATTGCTCTCACGGCGCATGGCCATCAGACGGCGGCGACGGGCCTGCAGCCGGATCAGCAGGTCACCCAGTTCGGCGGTCAGCCGCGGGCTGGCAGAAACGGCCAGCAGCGGCGGGATAAACGCCGGATCCCGGCTCCACTGCCCCTGCGCATTACGCACCAGGCGGGCCACCGGACAGGTCAGGTATGCCGCGTTTTCCTGACTGGACAGGCGCAGAGTGAGCGCATGACGCAGAATGGCGAGCTCTCCGCTTTCATGGCCGGCCAGCTCCTGCACCACCACCCGTTCGGCTTTCCAGCGACGCGGACGCTCACTGTCCTGTCCGTTATCCAGATTGCCACCGCTGGCGCTTAGCAGCGGCAGCGCCACCACCACCTCAACCGTCTCAGCGCCGCCAGCGGCAGATAAATCACACACCGGCGCAAGGTTATCCGCCAGATCCGTATCCACCAGCGTGCCATCCTGAAAACGCACCGCCAGACGGGTGGGGTTCAGGCGCGAGAGCGCCAGTGCGGCGTCATCAAATTCCGCCGCCACCACCCCCCAGGGATGAGACATTCCCATTCGCGCGACCATGTCAGCAACGTGCTCATGCCAGCGGACCTGCTGCTGGAACTGCTGCGGGGCCAGCACGGCCCCATCCTCCCAAAGCGGGCGGTAAATTTTCATCCCTGCTCCCGCCTTACGCTTTGGCTTTTGGCATCTGAGACACCAGCGACAGATTCACGTCCATCCCCTCGACCTGGAAATGCGGGATCGCGTACAGCTTCACGCGGAAGAAGCCCGGGTTGTCTTCGATGTCTTCCACCACCACTTTCGCATCGCGCAGCGGGTGCGAGGCCTGCAGATCGTCGCCCGGATCGGTCATCTCCGTGACCAGGCCGCGCACCCAGGTGTTGAGCTCCAGCTCCAGCAGCCGGCGGTCTTTGGTGGTGCCGATGTTTTCCCGCTGAATC
>NZ_MRBS01000021.1 GCF_001922585.1 Pantoea sp. 1.19
ATGTTGTCCATGCGGGAGGCGATATCTCAACTGGAAAATGCCCTGAGCATTGCCAGAAGTTTGTCTGATGCTGCAGAAACGGCGCAGGCGCTACCCGCCGATATTCAAAGCCAGGTGAAGTTGACTGATGCCCTCAAAGATCTGGTACAGCCAGGAATGGTGTTGAATGCACCTGAAGGCGTGAGCATCACCAGCCCACAGGCGGTTCGCATGGCGTCGGGTAGTGCCAGCGTTGGGATTATGTCACAACAAAATACTGACATCAGCGCGCTTAAGCGTTTTACCGTGGCGGCGGGAGAAGCGGTGAGCATGCTGGCCAGAAAGGCCGGAATGAAACTGTTTGCCGCAAAGGGAAAAGTTGAAATCCAGGCGCAGGATGATGCGCTTGATGCGATAGCCAAAAAGGACGTGACCGTAACCAGTACGGAAGGTCGGGTTGAAATTACGGCTGCAACAGATGTTGTGCTGAAAAACCTGGACGGTTCGTTCATCCAGTTGCAGGGTAAAGATATTATTCTGGGCTGTGAAGGTAATATCCTGTTGAAATGTGCCAATGCGCAGAAAATGGGTAGTGTAAGCATGAGTAGTGTTATGCCGCAGTTTCCATCTGGATATAGTGGGAAATTTACGGCATCGTCCGATGCAGGAGTTCCAGTTGCCGCTGCGGCATACATGTTGACATCGAGCAATGGGCAGAAATTATTTGGTAGAACAGACGAGAGCGGTGAAACAGTCCCAGTTTACTCATCAAACCCGAATGAGTCTTTTGAACTTGAAATGATTCAAAGTGATTATTGGTACGATAGTGAGAATATTGTGGACAGAGTACATTGCTCATCATTTTTAGATATGTCATCCCTGGGCGATGGTTGTCAATGCAGTGATTGTGAGGGAAGTAAAAGTGCGTGATATTACTTTTAAGTTTAAATTTTTTTTATGTATGTTGCTGACTCCATTTTTTTCTTTTGCAAGTGGCACATGGAGTGCTAAATCAGCACAAATGCAATGTGGCTCAGCTTTGGTAAAGGTCAGTGCTGAATGCCAGGTCAATAAAAAAAAATCAACGGAGAATATATGCAGGAATTACTACCTGGAAATAAAAAAAGGCATGAAAAATAAAGAGTTTCCTTTGCCATATATCCCGAGAAGTCAAAAGGCTCTCTTGGAAAAACAGGGGTATTCCTTCAATAATGTAGTTAGGCCTGGTGATTGGGCTCCCTCCACAATGAAATGCTATGATAATGAAAATATTGTGATCGGGTATCATCTTGGGCTGGATGAAGAGGAGAGCGTAAAGGGTTCATTGTTGTCCTATATTGATGCCCCATTTATTGATCTTTCAGGGGGGTTTATTACAGGCAACAAGCTTTCTGAGCTTAGATCTCGAGAAATGAAAAACCCATATAACAACACAAACATAGACTTTATTAGCAATCGCTGAGGTATGGTATGTATGATTTATATGAGTATTTAAATGCCAAAAAAGGAAAGAAATATTTTGAAGATCAGATTAAACCGTTTTCTTTAATCTCACTCTATCCGGATATAGATACATCCCGAAAGCTAAGAGGTAACAGTCGTACAATAGGAGATGCTGATAAAGATGTTCAGAATGCTATCATAGATATGATAATTACCATAGCTGTCCGCTATGGATTAAGCTATAAAGAAATATCATATATATTATTAACCACTAAGGTTGAGTCTGGATTTAACCCCGATGCGGCAGCGGGGACTACGAGTGCAGCTGGTTTAGCACAAGGGACAGTTGGTTTTATCAAAGATGCATTGACTAAATCAGAAGACATTCTTGGTTTTCAACTAGATCTTCGTAATGAAGAAGTTTTTGACGCTGAAAAAGGATGCTATGCGATAATCTATTCCTTTTTACTTAACAAATCGAAGGTGATGGAGAACTACACATCAGATCAAAGTGAATATTGGGAATGGCTTTATTTGTTGCATCATGATGGTGCCTATAGTTTAGGGAAATATCTCGATGGTACACGTGAGAAAAGTGCAGATGGTAAGAAGTGGGCGCTTTACATAACGAAGCATTTATCAGTTGTGGAAGGGTTACTAAAAAATACTGAAGTTAATACTAAATTTAAACTGTCTACGGGAAATAACACAGCATTTAAAAACAAAAATTATATTGCTGCAATCTCTCCATTCCCAAGTGTAACATGCCCAAATTTAGTGTCAGACTATAATAAATCTCTAGTTTTTATCAAAGGTGTGACTGATGCAAACGGGATGACTGAATCATTCAATGCCATCGCAGGTTCAGAAATTGTGTTTACTATTCTTGCTGATAATTATAAAGAATTAGCTAAAGCAACTGGTGTGCAAGATACTGATAAAAAGCATATAACTCTAACTTATACCGTTAAGAAAGGTGACACTTTATCGGCAATAGCTAAGAATCATGGCGTATCAGTTGAGAAGTTAGCAAGAATCAATAAGATTCATAACGTAAACATGTTACGCGTTGGCGCTAAATTGAAAATACCTGATAGTAATAAAAATCATGGGTATGTTAGTCGTTATGTTTCTGAGCAAACCAAAAAAGATATTCTTAAAAGCATTGGGGTTGAAAATGCTAATGCTAAAGCAGCTATAGAATATTCAAGAAGTCATATTGTGTTGCCTAAAGGAAGTAAGTCTGCGGACTCCGAAAAGCAAAAAAATTTAATTCATATTAAAACTACGACGACGGATAAGTCTGTTGCTAATAGAAGTAAAAATGAACCAGAGAAGCATCATACTACTTCGGAAGGGAAAGTAAAAAAAATATCTATAGTTAATGACTTTGAACCGATGGTGGATTTTTCAAAAGATATTCCTCTCAGCTTAAAAAATCTGGTAAGCAATCATTCTCTTGATGTTATAAAAGGGATAATGAAATCCGCAGGTGTCCATAGGATTATGATCACCAGTACGTTGCGCACCGCAGAAAAACAAGTTGATGCAATGTATATAAACATGAAAAACAAGGGTATACAATCCCAACTTGATTATTATGCTGTAGCGGGACGGGAGGTTGTACATGCAGCTATTGCTGTGGGCGGCATAGATAAAAGTAAGGAGAGTCAGGTTAAAAAAGCCATGATTGATAAAGTCAAATCTTTACAAAAAGATGGGCGTCTTGTTTCAAAACATTGTGTTTCGCTTGAATCGTATGCTCAGAGAAATGTATTTGATATAAGTAAAAATTTATTGCCTGCCGCTTTACAGCGGGCTTTTGATCAGGCTATAAAAAAATATGCAAAAGATAATCCAAGGAAAATTAAATATATCAGTCCATTTGAAAATCGTGGTGAGCCGGCATTCCATGTGGAGATTGTACAATGAAAAAAATATTTTTTTTTATTGCTGTTATTCCTTTTTTTGCGTTTTGCAATACTATTAAGGTAAAAGATGGTCTGTATTATGGATATTGGATTTATAAAGATCATGGCGCTATGAAAGAGTATGGTGTTTTAGCTAACGAACCCAGAAAGGTTTTGGGTAAATATATCCTAAGTCCTGTCTCTAAGTTTACAGATGATAATGAGATATATGTTAAAGTTAAAGGTGGTATTCCGACCTTATATTTTTATCAGAAAAGTGTTGCGTCTGATTTGAATACGGTTGGATGGGCTGGTGCTAGATTTTCTGAGGAGAATATGGTTATTTCTTCAATCACTATTCGAATGGTCACAGAGGCTACTACAGAAAATATATTTGTTGGTGAGAAAATCCCAGGGAAAAAGATAAAGTTTGAAAAGGATGAGTTGGTCCCATTGTCATTAATAGATGAGAATAGTTTTAACGTAAACTGCAATAAATACTTGGATGTTAATGCTTATAGAGAGAATGGTCTTCCTTATTATTCTGAGCCTGACCCTGAAGGGAGAAAGGGAGTGGAAATAGGCTACCCTACAACGATTTTCGCAGTCGGTGAACTTGGAATTTGTTCTGCATTTCTCGATGGTGATATTGCTCCTCAAATTAAAAACGGATGGATTCAGTTCCGCCGCCTCAATTAAAACGTTCAAACTGATTCGTTAGGTGTGATATTCCCAAAGGATTTGTACTGCTAGGAGATAAAAATACTCACGGTGGTGAGATAATATCTTCATCTTCGACCATGATTGTGAACGGAAAGAAAGTGGCTCTTGTTGGCTATGAGATTAATTGCCCTGTTGAAGGGCATGGTTTCAATGCCATTATAGAAGGATCAGCAGAATGGATCTCTGATGGGAAGCCTGTTGTTGTGGATGGCTGCGAATGTGAATGTGGCTGCCATGTTATCTCGAGTGCGCCGGATTGTTCAGTAGGATAAATTATGAGCTGGGAGCGTCAGAAAGCCACAATTGCTGCAGAACCTGATGAGCCTTCACTGGTCATCTGGCTGATTGCAGGCCTTGTTGCTGTTATTGCTGGAGTGTTGCTCTTTGTACTTTACGCTAATCAGTTTCTGGGTGAATTGCAAAATTTTAACCTCTGGATTGTTGCCGGAGGCCCTCTTTTTATCTGGTTCGTAATGATTTGTATTCGCGGCTGGATGTATAATCACGCAATGGATCTTCATCAGTTTGAATCCGATGAGGCAGACTATGCACAGCAGCAATGGACTTCATGGGCCGGGCGTTATTTGGTGGTTCTGTATAGCCGGGTTATCCTGCCTGATGAATTGACACCATTAACATTTCTGCAGGCCCCTAAAGATCTCGAGCAGAGTAGCTCTCTTTCACGGGAAATAACATTACCTGCTGGCGAGGATGCTTTTTAAGCATTGATTGGGGGCCTGGACATATCAGAATTACAGCGCTTATCAGACCTTCCTTTCCACGCAACCTTACTGACTGAATCACACGATTCTGATGAGAAATTGCAGAGAGAATTTTCAGGCTGCTGGCTCCAGTTAGTTGGAATGGCCTATCCCGTACCGCTACTGACGATTCTTAAAGGCCAGGCCTTCGATTGGGTGGATGAACGTCTTAAATCTCCGATTCTGGATGTTGAGCTTTTGTTGATTCACCAGACTCAGGGAGGGAATGAGTACAGTGATTCGCTCTCGGCTTTAATGCTGACCTCTGATGATGTAGTAACGAAGTATCAGCTAAACCATCACGCTCGCCTACTTCGGCCTATGCTGCTTGAATCAACCCAAATGCTGAGTGAAGAGCTCGATACCTTTTTCTCAACCCAGTCACAGGCTATCGCCACGCGTGCAATTGTGGGCGACAGCATAGAGTGGGTGGATGATTTTTCCACTCTTCTTATCAGTGCAAAACAATATGAAGGCAGCTGGAAACCCCAGCAGTGCCATTGGCTGGAGAAATATGCCGGACTTAGCGATCCTCTCTCACCGTGGATTATTGCCGCCGTCGTTAGTGATATAGCCGTGCTCACAAAAGAAGATTGCCTGATGCTTTCGGGTGACAAAGAGCAGCGATTTGTAAATACCTGTAACTACAGGAAATCTGATGAATGGCGAAGAATAACTCAGTGTGGCGTGATAACTGGGGACGCATCAGTATTACTAAGCTGATTGCTGCCGCGATCGGACTGGCCATCTGGAAAAGGGCGATGCGTTCGGACTGACCAGTAATGGCCTTAAACTGTTGGTATTTGTGGCGGTGATAATCCTCCTGCTACTTATCCGTCATGGCAAAACTATTATCCTTGCGATTAAACAACAGTGGTCGTGTTTTCAGGCGAAGCGAAGGAATGTTCTGCCGCCTGCCTGCTGCCGGACACCGGCGCGCGCAACGTCGACAGCTTGCTCAACCAGCAAATCCTGCCGGTGCTGAGTCAGCAGCTGCTGACTTACATGGCGGCGAAGCCGAAGCCACGCTCCCTGAGGCTGGGATGGGATGAGGAAGAGGGGGTAGTGCTGGCGTTTGATGAGGCGCGCGGAGGCTGAAATGCAGATTTGCATGATGGATTACGGCAACCTGTCGGCGGATGGCAAAACGGCGTACCTGAAATGCTACGGCATCGGGACGTTTGAAGTGTTGTCGGGGATCGAGCGCTATATCAATAATCCTGACTGCGCCGACCATGAGAAGGCGGCTATTCCACCCGGTACATACTGGGTGACCGACAGGCCTGCCGGCAGTCTGTATAACCGTGTCAGGGCAGAGGTGATTGATGCATGGCATGGTTACCGAAATCATCATTCTGAGTGGTTTGCCCTGTTCAGCGATAAAACCAAAAAAGATAGCATGAATGTGAATGGTCTCAACCGCACGGGCTTTCGTCTTCATCCCCTGAACAGCGATGGTACTGGCGTTTCCTGGGGCTGTATCACCCTGAGACGTTACAGCGATTTTCAGCATCTGCGCCGCCTGTTGTTGAAGCGGGAGACCTTTCCGGTGCCTGGCGGGAATGGCCTGATGGCCTGGGCGCGTATTGATGTACGCGGTACCCCTGATTTCAGCCAGTGCGAGGCAGAGGTCAGGGAAAAGGAAGACGCTGACAAGCGCCGTGCACAACAGGCCCTGAAGAAACGCACGGAGAGCGCAGAATGAAAATCCTGCTCGTACTGGTCCTGGCGTTGCTCGGATCGTTCTTCCTTCCCGATGGCAACCTTACCGATTTTGTCATTAACCATCTTCCGGTGCCGGGTGACGGCGAAGAGGGGATGGATAACCTGGCGATGACGGTCATCCTGATAAAAGCCCTGCTCAGCGGTGCCGGGGCATACCTCCTGCTGACCCTGATCCACTGGCTGCGCAACCGCCCGAATAAATAGTTCATTTTCTTCTCTGGACCGATGCTGGCCCGCGCCAGCCCTGACGGAATAAAGAAATACACAATGGAGTCCACGCCATGAGCCTGACGGATACCCTGAACACGATGGTGGCCACCGTCACCGGAAAAGCCCTGAACCGCTACCGCCTCGATGTCCCTTCCTGCACGGCCGATATCGACGTGGAGGACTTTAGCGGTTCAGAAGCGATGAGCGAGCTTTACTGCTACACCATCAACTTCACCAGTGCCGACAAGAACATGGATGCCCGCCAGATGCTGAGCAAGCCGGCGACCCTGACCATGGGCGCGGGCAATTTGCTTTCCCTGACGGAGCGTAAAGTTGTTCACGGGGTGGTGACGCATTTCGAGCGTACCGGTGGCTCCGCGGATGAAGCGCAGTACTGCATTGTACTGGAACCGTTCCTGGCATTACTGGGGAATCAGTTCCGCACCCACCGCTTTTTCGTCAATAAGTCGGTACCGGACGTCGTCGCCGAAGTATTGCAGGAGCATGGGCTGAAGGGCTGGGAGTATGCGTTCACCCTTAAAGCCGACTATCCGAAGCGCGAGCAGATTAACCAGTATCAGGAAAGTGACCTGGCGTTTATCGAACGCCTGCTGGCGGAGGTGGGGATTTTTTACTTCTTTACCCTGCAGCCCGACACCCAGACCGAAGTGGTGCACTTCGCGGACAGGCAGAGCGCCTGGGCGTTTGGAAAAACCCTGCCGCTCAGCAGCCCGTCGGGGATGAGTGACAATGCGGTCGACTCGGTGTGGGACGTCAGCGTCCG
>NZ_MRBS01000022.1 GCF_001922585.1 Pantoea sp. 1.19
GATTCAGCGGGAAAACATCGGCACCACCAAAGACCGCCGGCTGCTGGAGCTGGAGCTCAACACCTGGGTGCGCGGCCTGGTCACGGAGATGACCGATCCGGGCGACGATCTGCAGGCCTCGCACCCGCTGCGCGATGCGAAAGTGGTGGTGGAAGACATCGAAGACAACCCGGGCTTCTTCCGCGTGAAGCTGTACGCGATCCCGCATTTCCAGGTCGAGGGGATGGACGTGAATCTGTCGCTGGTGTCTCAGATGCCAAAAGCCAAAGCGTAAGGCGGGAGCAGGGATGAAAATTTATCGTCCACTGTGGAACGAGGGGGCTTTACTGTCCCCCCAGCAGTTCCAACAGCAGGCTGAGTGGGAGTCTTTTCGAAGTCGAGGTGCATTAGCCCTGGCATGCCCATTCCCATGGGGGGTGGAAAAAGTTGAATTTAATGACAGCCTTCTTTCGTCGGGTTTGATCCAGATGACGCAGTTACGCCTCTGGCTGGAAGAGGGATCGCTGATTGATGCGCAAAAGAGCGATCTGCCTCCGGCGCCACGCGAGTTAGATGCCAGCCAGCTGGCCGGTCTCGATGCCGTAACCGTTCTCATCGCACTGCCTCACATGCAGCCGGGTATGATCAACGTACAACAGGAAGGTGTCACCGCAGACCGGCCGCTTCGCTATCGTGAAGAATGGGTGACGTTGCAGGATGCTTTCGGCTCGGAAGAAGAATCCATGGCCGTTGCCCGGTATAATGTCACCATTCGGTTTGCCCATGAAAACAATGATTCCTGGATAGTCTGCCCGGTAGCAAGGCTTATCCGGGATGGACAACATGCATGGCGACTGGATCCCTCATTTATTCCGCCAGTGGCGTCTTTTGCGGCAAGTCCGGTGCTTCGCGAACGTCTGGTGCTGCTCAATCGCCAGTTACGCTCCCGGCGGCAGCGTCTGATGACGATGCGCCGTGAGAGCAACGAAAGACTCGCCGATTTCGCCGTTGCCGATGTCTCGCTTTTCTGGTTGCTGAATGCACTGAATTCTCACGCCAGAGTGCTGACGGAATTTGAACGCTTTCCGTCCCGTCCGCCAGAACAGGTGTGGGCTGAACTCGCCCGTCTGGCCGGCAGCATGTTGACCTTCTCCCTGAACCACGATCTTGACGCGATACCCGGTTATGACCACGGGGAGCCGGCCAATACGTTCCCTCCGCTGTTTGATCTGATAACCGGCTTGCTGGAGGCCAGTCTGCCATCCCGGGTCATTGCGCTGGAAATGTCCCGCCCCGACGGACAGACCTGGAAAGCCAACCTGCACGATATTCGTCTGCGTGAAGAGGCCGACCTCTGGCTCTCAGTGCGTTCAGATATTCCAGCCTGGCAGGTGGCCGAGAAATTCCCTGCACTCTGTCAGGCGGGTTCGCCTGATGAGGTCAGTGAGATCTATGGCGCTGCACTGAAGGGGATCCCGTTGATCCCGGTGAGCAGGGTCCCGGCAGCGTTGCCCGTACGCATGGAGAACCAGTACTTCGCACTTGATATGGAAAGTCCCGCTGCGCATGAAATGCGGGAGCAGGGCGTGTGTATCTTCTATGTACCGGAGCTGCTTGGCGCGCTTGAACTTGAACTGTTTGCGGTGTTGCGCTCATGAGACAGGATATCAATATCGACCAGCTGATGACGGACACCTGGCTTACGGTCACCATGCTGAAGAAAGGTGCCGTGACGCTCAATGGCACTGCACTTTACGACAAGTGCGTTAAACAGGTTGAAAGCGTACGGGCAGCGCTGGAGCGTGCCGGTTATGACGAGGCCAGTGTCGAACATATTTCCTATGCACAATGCGCTTTGCTTGATGAGACGGTGATGAGCCGTAAGCCGGGAAAAAGTGAGGGAGGAGAGGGGCCCCAAATGGATGAGGGCCAGGTCGCCTGGCGTAAAGCGCCGCTTCAGGCGCGCTTTTTTGGCTCATTCCGCGCAGGCGAGGCGCTGTGGGATCGCGTTGCTGAGGTCCTGCGTCAGCCCTCACCGAACCCGGCCGTTTTGACGTGCTATCACCGGGTGATAGCGCTGGGCTTCCAGGGACTGTACAGCCTGAAAACGGTCAGTCAGGCGCAGCGGGATGAGGTTGCAAAAGCCCTCTCTGAGCGAGTATCTCCGCCTGATGCAGGCCTGTCACTGGTTGTTCACCGGATGGGGAGACATCGCTGGAGCCTGATGCGCTCTGTCTGGTTCTGGATAGCGCTCGCCGCCATCCTGACGGGCATCATCTGGTGGGGGGGCCACCTGTGGCTCCAGGCACTGTTGTCAGCACACATACCGGAGCTGCGTGGCTAATGCGTAGATCAGTCATTATTCCGGTTGCCCTGCACATCTTTGCCGCCGTTGCCACGTTGCTGTGGTTACTCTGGTATTTCATCCCGACGGGCAACGTGTTTAACGGGCTGGCCACACTGCTGATCCTCATCCTGGCCGGCTGGACGGTCTTTAGAAACTGTCGGCGTGACGCGCCAGCATCCGATGCCACCGTCAGCGCCAGTGACCTGCCATTACCCGACATCGCGGATCCCGTTGTACTGGTGTGTGGTGACAGGCTGGATACCCTGTTCCAGGGAAGCCCTTTACGTAAAACAGCCCAGGGATGGTGGCTGCGGACCGATGACGTCAGCCGGTTAACTGACGTTGTCAGCAGCATACAGAAACAGTTCCCGCGCCAGGTAGGTCAGCTTTCGGTGATGTACCGCTGCCTGCCAGACCAACATCAGGATGAAGCGGTTCTGCGCGCCACGGTGAAAACGCTCCGCCAGCAAAGTAAACAGATTCAATCCCTGACGGGTTTTACGCTGCCGGTGGTGCTGAGTGCCGACTTTTCCGGACCGGAAACGCCGTGGGTAATCGTGCGCGGTGACAAGCCGATGGTCTGTCAGGTTAATGATTCGCCTCAGGCGTTCATTGACTGGCAACAGGTGGATGACAATATCATGGCGCTGCCAGCAGTCGAACAGGCCTTTTCCTTTATCCGTACTACGCTGATCAATGAGCTGGATAAACCGGACCGGCTAACGCCGCCCGTACCTGTATTTTCCGTGGCTATGCGCCTCGGCGTGGTCAATCCTGAGGCGCCGTCAGTCTGGTCCGCCTGGCTCAGTTCCCGCACCTGTTTGCAGTTTTCCCGACAGTCAGGGCAGACCACCCCGACAAGCGTGTTTCCGGATGCGGTTCTGCCGCTGCTGGCGCCCTTTGCCTCTACCGTACAGGGGGGCCAGCGTACCCGCCGCCTGATCCTGCTGATATGGCTGTGTGTCCTGACCGCGTTGGGTATTTCTGCACTCAATAATCGTGACCTTATCCGTCAGGTAAGTGCCGATTTACAGCGCTGGAACGCGATCCCGATGAACCACTACCGTCCTAAAGCCGCATCGCTGGCTGCGCTGAAACAGGATGCGCTCCTGCTTGAACGCTGGCAGCGCCAGGGAGAGCCTTTACGTTACAGCCTCGGTTATTACCCGGGGCAACGCCTGTGGCTGGCCTTGCAGCAGGCTATCGACACCTGGACACCGCCACCCGCTCCTGAACCGAAACCGCTCCCGAAAATTGTTCGTCTCGACAGCATCTCGCTGTTCGATTCCGGTCAATCAGCGCTCAAAGAGGGCTCTACCAAAATACTCGTCAACGCACTGGTGGGGATCAAAGCCAAACCAGGCTGGCTGATCGTGGTCAGCGGACACACCGACAATACCGGCAGTGACCAGCTCAATCAGACCCTGTCTTTACAACGCGCTGAGGCCGTCCGTAACTGGATGCGTGATACCGGGGACGTCCCGGAGAGCTGTTTTGCCGTACAGGGTTACGGTGACAGCCGACCGATTGCATCAAACGACACGCCTGATGGCCGTGCGCATAACCGGCGTGTCGAGATCAGTCTGGTACCGCAGGCTGACGCCTGTCGTCTGCCAGGCACAAAACCTGCGTCACAGGATGTGCGTGACGTTTCAACTCAAGAAATGGAGAAGTAAACATGGCAATCCCAGTTTATCTGTGGCTGAAAGACGATGGCGGCGCTGACATCAAGGGTTCTGTCGATGTGAAGGATCGTGAAGGCAGCATCGAAGTTGTTGCTCAGCAACACAGCCTGTACATCCCGACGGATAACAACACCGGCAAGCTGACCGGCACCCGCATTCACACGCCGTTCCTGTTTACCAAGGAAATCGACTCTTCCAGCCCGTATCTGTACAAGGCGGTGACCACCGGCCAGACGCTGAAGTCTGCTGAATTCAAGTGGTACAAAATCAACGACGCAGGTCAGGAAGTGGAGTATTTCAACACCACACTGGAAAACGTCAAGCTGGTGAAAGTCGCACCGAAAATGCACGACATCAAGGATGCGGCTTTCGAGAAGCATAATCACCTTGAGCAGATTGAACTGCGCTACGAAAAAATCACCTGGACCTACAAAGACGGCAACATCATTCATTCCGATGCCTGGAACGAACGCACCACCGCGTAAGCCCCTGGCGGACAGATCCCCTCTGTCCGCTTTTTGACTTTTGTTCTGCACAGCGCCTGCCAGGCGGACGCTGTGTAGAGCAGTCTCGCAATATATCGGCATGAACCTTATGGGCATCGGTTAACGGCCAGGGGCGGTAGCGTGCCTGAACAAGAGGGAACGACATGGAACATCATTCAGCAGTCCTGCTGAGGCGGCTTAATCCTTACTGCGCCAGCGTGCTGGAAGGTGCAGCCGCTTCGTGCCGGGCCCGTGCGCATGCAGAAATCACGCCGGAACACGGGCTGTTAAGGTTGCTGGAGCAGACTGAAGGTGACCTGACCGTGCCTGCCCGTCGCGCTGAATGGGACAGGGATGCCGTCTGGCCGTCCTGCCTGGATGCACAGCTCCGTGCAGTACGCACCCGGTCAGAGCGCTCTGCTGCTCAAAAACCATTCTCATTACACCGGGCCTGGGATGATGAACAGGGCATTGTGCTGGCATTGGATGAACAGGCAGAAGGAGCGGCGCCATGAGCGGAACACTTTTCAAACAGGCCACCGACGCGGTACAAACGCTGTCAGGCCAGTCACGTTACCGGGTTGATGTGCATGGCTGCACGGAATGTCTGGATGTCTTGCACTTCAGCGCGGTGGAGTCCCTCAGCCAGCCCTGGCGCTATGACGTGGCGGTGACCTGCACCTCTGGAGATATCGCCTGCGAAACGTTACTGCTGAAGCCGGCGTCATTTACCTTCCAGACCCCGATGTTTGACGGGACACCGGCGCTGCCGGTCCGGACGGTATTCGGCGTGGTAAAATCGTTTCGCCGCGTCTCCTCGTCGAATGATGAGACCCATTACGCGCTGACCCTCGTTTCCC
>NZ_MRBS01000023.1 GCF_001922585.1 Pantoea sp. 1.19
GGGAAACGAGGGTCAGCGCGTAATGGGTCTCATCATTCGACGAGGAGACGCGGCGAAACGATTTTACCACGCCGAATACCGTCCGGACCGGCAGCGCCGGTGTCCCGTCAAACATCGGGGTCTGGAAGGTAAATGACGCCGGCTTCAGCAGTAACGTTTCGCAGGCGATATCTCCAGAGGTGCAGGTCACCGCCACGTCATAGCGCCAGGGCTGGCTGAGGGACTCCACCGCGCTGAAGTGCAAGACATCCAGACATTCCGTGCAGCCATGCACATCAACCCGGTAACGTGACTGGCCGATCAGCTTTTCTGTCAGACTGAGTCCTTTATTCATCAGTGATCCACTCATTGCCGCGTTCCTTCTTCCTGTTCGTCAAATGTCAGCACGATGCCTTCTTCCTCATCCCTGGTAGGGCAAAATTACGAGATCCCGTAGCCCGCCTGGACTGAAGTAAGGTATTCATTGTCCATCGCTACACTTTGCATCTTTCTCTTCAAATCCGCCTTAAATCCTTTGAGCTGGATGTGTCTTTAGCTTAACGAGTCGCACCAAAGCTTTCCGGAATTATTTATAATGGGATTGTAGATACGTCTTGATTTCTGCTGCATTTTTATATTTGAAATGTAACTCTTCACCATTAAACTCTCCATTAAGGCCATTAAGATTCTGGTCTTTTTTTATAGAAGGGTTTATAGAAAGGCTATTAAGGGAATAGTTATAACCATAAACTTGATACGCAGTTCCATTTATCTTTTCCGCAGAGTGCCGTTGTTCCCATGAGATTAATACAATTACAAATTTTTTATTATTTATTTTTGTAAAAAAACCGTTTCCACATGAGTTTCACTACCATCGACATCGTAAGACTCCACTTTGATACTATTACCATTAGTTTCGAAATAAAAAGCTAATGGATAATTAGCATCATCCTCCTTCTTAATATAAACACTATCATTAGCATCTAGCTTAAATGGCCCTTGTACGATGTCATAAGCGGCTGATGCATAAAAAGAAATCAACAAAAGCAATTCTAATATAAATGCATGCATATATTACACCTTATCAATTTTTAACAATTGGGCTACCGCATTAAACCTCCGAACACGATCAGGATACCTCTAAGATTGGCGACAACCTTCGTCTCTTCCTTATGAATAAACACTCCTAGATATTTCTCTAACGTCAGGACAGGCTTTCTATATTTTCGAGTAAATTTGTATCTTGCATTAATTATTCAATTAATGATCTATATATTATGAAGTTATACAAGGTGTTATTTTTTTTATTCCATGTACCGCCAATAATATTACCATCTACAACCCCACTAAAAACCTCTTCAATTTCCCCATCCCTTCCCTTAACATTAAGAATTATTTTATTTTTGTTTATTCTCCCTATTAAAGGAATATTTTTTTTCACCCTATCGTAATAATAACTCCCTTCAACCCTTCCTTCGTCAATATTGAGAGACATTTTTATTACATATTTATTGTCAATCTTACCTGTAAATTTTTCATATGAAGGACAATTTTCCAAACAACCAAAATTCGCAATATTCATGTTATCACTATCTTTCGCATTAAGGGCAATTAATTGCATCTTTCCCACCACCCCATTAAGAACACTATCTAAAGAAAAATACAGGTCAGAACCAACATATTTATATTCACTATGCGTTTCAGAATGTTTTTTGCATATCTTAACAAATGCCCATTCAAACGGAGAAGTTACTGACTCTGAAATTGAAATGTTAGATGATTCACAATAGATACCATGCCAATACTTTTCGTTTTGGTTGAAGTCAATATCACTCGTCAGATACAGATATGAAAAGTCATTAAGTTTAGAATTAAATGATAATACCTCCTTTGTTTTGTTACTATTTGACACCTCTCTAATAAGCATATACTTACTACCTTTTTTTAAAAAATCTATTGTTTCAACAGCGCTTTCAATTTCAGGAATAGAAAAAATAAGGGTGTTTTTTTCAGCAACATAAATATAAATATCATTACCTTTTGTTTTTGCTATAAAATCACATTTTTTATCGCTTGTTTCCATGCAAGATAGTCCACTAGCAATTGTGATTGTTGGTGTTATTAGCGACAAAAAAAACAAGCCTACAATGCATTTAAAAGCTTTCATGTATGATTGCCTCAAATAATTTGGAGAAATCTTCAAACTCATCAGCTTTATCAGGTTTACCATGTACGTATCCATTTATTATAAGCCTTGCATTGAAATAGTCACTATTCGAACCACCAAGATATTTTTCTAATGCATGACCAGATCTAAACTTTCCATCTCTCATTCCCATCATCATTATTTTAACCGCTACTGGCAACGTAGATGCACTATCTGGTAACTTAACTAAATCTTCACCGGTCAGGATTTTAAATTTTTCATAATTTATTTTCCATGTTAATTGCACCAATCCTCGCCCTCTATATTTGTAACCATCACCCATTTCGGTATTATGATTTTTTATAGCACGCATCCTATTAGCAGCTGTCGGTCCTGAACCATAATCAATCTCAGCCTGAACGTAAGATACTTTTTCAGATGTAGGTGCAAAGAAATGTCTTTCCTCATATTTATAAGACTCTATCCTTAGCGTAGCAAGCATATATGCAACATATCTGGCATTGAATTCATCAAAATACTTATAGTATTGCTCTCTCATCTCAAGCAATAATTTTCGAAGCGATGATTCCGAGGCGGAATTCAAATCGGGTATTTTTATTTTTACTCCTCGGTCATAAAAACCAAATTTAACTGGATGCTGTATTTTATAAATCGAGATAAACTTTTCGATATCAAACCACTTAGCCTTCATTTTCAATTCATCCAAAAACACCACCGGATGAAAATGCCATACCGCTTCATCCTTATCAAAGGGGGGCACCTGACTCATCCATTCCAGATCCGCCTGCCATTTCTCACAGTATTTCACCTCCAGGACATCCAGATCCTTATAAAACCCTTCCCAGCGGCCTGTCGAACGGCCCCTACACCACTCACTGTGGTGTTTGACCACCAGCCGGTTCACCACGTTCTTCACCAGCGGATCCCGCACTGCCAGCGCCTGCCTGATTTCCTCTGCCGTCACTTTCCCGTCCTGGTTGCTGTCCATCTCTGCTATCAGGTCACGATAAAACGGCGGCACCAGACCGTACTGATACCCCGCACCCTGTTCAGCGGTTCGGCTTATCGCGCCAAACGCCTGAGGTATCCAGCTTTCATGTGCGCTGTTCATCACATCACCGCCGCTGCTTTCCTCCAGCGCCTGGAAACCCAGTTTCAGCAGGTCGTACTGCCCCACCTCTTCCACATCACCTTGCGGCAACCAGCCGCTTCCGCTGACCTTATACCACCCTTTTTGCGCTTCATCCGTAACAGGCGTTGCCGACTCCCGGGGGAGCAGGCACTGTGCGCTCAGTCGCGCTGATGTCGCGGTAAAGACGGGTTGTCCCGGGGTATCCTGCCGGGTAAACAGGGTTTTTCCTTTTGGCACCAGAACGGAGCGTTTATCACCTTTCACTTTTTCAGGGTTGGATAAAAATCCCGGCATGTTCGGGTCTGTACTCAGCACCTCCAGATGCACGAACCACTCTTTGTCCACAAGATGACTCCCCTCTCCCGGGGATTCCATACATCCCATAAAGCCGACGGGCGTTCCGGCACTGACCTTCCACTCTTCCGTTTCGCCCGTTAGCGCCACAGAGTCAAAAGCGCCTTTTTGTTTTGCCCTCTGCATCCACCCCGGCATCAGCGCCTGCATTTCACCGTCCTGCTCCATCAGTTCCGGATCCAGCGTCACCCAGTACTGCTCATGCCCGGGAATATTTTCTTGTAGTAAACGCACCAGTCCAAAGGTCGTCAGGGTAGCTTTGCCGTTCTTCGCCACATAAAAACGCCCGGTCCGGGAGGAGACAAAGCGGTCGCCCGCCTTCAGGCTCTTTTTCGTTTTTGCCGGGGCAGAATAAGTCCCGGCTTCCCCCTTATCCGGTTCTCCGTCCGGTAGCCCGTTTTGCCCGCTTTTATACTGGCGTAACCGTATGCCGCTATGGCCGTCTCTGACTTTGTAACAGGGCGACTTCGGATAATCCGCGACCGGGGCCAGATGCATATACAGACTGTAAAATTCCAGCCAGCTTTTTTCCTTTTGCGGATCGGGTTTACATAGTGATTTCACCAGCACAAAGCTGCTGCTGTAACGCAGTTGTTGTCCACAGTACGGAGCGGTCAGGTAGTCATGGTTTAACCGGTACGCGACGATAGTACCGTCTGCCATAAACTGGAGCGGCACAGGTTCCCCGGTATTGATCGCATCAGGGTTCAGGGCGGAAAAAGGATTAGAGATATCGCTGATATGGATCCCGCCATGCCAGAGGCCATTTGCCCCCAGTAACCAGGTTCCGTGCGCCTCGCCGTCGATAAGCCGCATAACCTCATCCAGTGAGCAAAATGCTTTACCGTTGGTGTCCCTGAGAGGATAGCTGATTTTCATAGTTGCTCCTTACCGTGAAAACCTTCCTCGCCGCTGGGGAGGGACCAGGTCCAGTGTGCCTTTCCTGAACGTCTCCGTGACGCCTTTTAATGATGCTTTTGTACCGGGAACCAGATAATTCGCCACTTTCATCACCATCATCCCCTCAGAACCGTGCTCAATGCCGTTTTTACTCAGCTTCATATACGATCCGCCGCCATTCAGCGTCAGCGTTTCCGGCGTGCTGATGGAAATCCCGTCCTCACTGCTGGTTATCAGCACCTGCTGCTTTGCCATAAGCGCCATCGTGTTGTGCTGAGCCTGAATCTCGATGTCTCCCTGGTTGGCAACCAGCTTCGCCCCCTCTTTATTCACAAACATCCCAAGGTTTTTTTCTACCGTTACAGAAAGATTTTTCATCGCACCGACATCAAGATGCTGACCGGCATTGATCATGGTGTTGCGGGTGCTGCTGAGCTGAAGGTGCTCGCCTGAGGTCAGTGCCACCCCCTGCGGCGCGCTGCACAGCAGGACCGCTGACTGTAGGTCTTTGATTCTGTCGGTGACGAGGCTTATCTGCGTGTTGATATCGGATACCAGCGCGCCGGCCGCTTCGGCGGCGCCGTTCAGGGCCTGCATCTGGCGGTTGGCCTGGTTAATCTGGTTTATCGCAGGGGCCATTTCCAGCACCGGCCCCTGCGCTTTGGCCTGGGCATCCGCCGTCAGGAACAGCCCTTTTGCCGCGCGGACTGCGCCATGCTCATCCGTTCGCAGTTCAAAACCGGCCCCGCGCTTTTCACGCTGGCCGTTGACCA
>NZ_MRBS01000024.1 GCF_001922585.1 Pantoea sp. 1.19
GCTCACGGGTCTGCGGCATCGGGCCGTCAGTCGCGGCAACCACCAGGATTGCACCGTCCATCTGCGCCGCACCGGTGATCATGTTTTTCACATAGTCGGCGTGGCCCGGGCAGTCAACGTGCGCGTAGTGGCGAGTCGGGGTTTCGTACTCAACGTGAGAGGTGTTGATGGTGATACCACGAGCCTTCTCTTCCGGCGCGTTATCGATCTGGTCAAACGCACGCGCAGCACCGCCGTAGGTTTTAGCCAGTACGGTAGTGATAGCAGCGGTCAGAGTGGTTTTACCGTGGTCAACGTGACCGATGGTACCCACGTTTACGTGCGGTTTATTACGTTGAAATTGCTCTTTAGCCATCGCTAGTCCCTCTAAGACACGGATATATCGGAGATATCGTCACATCAACCAGGCCAATGCCTGACTGTTTAATTTTTACAGAGAGAGAATCAGGAGGAAGATAAAGAAGTGGTGCTGATACCCAGAGTCGAACTGGGGACCTCACCCTTACCAAGGGTGCGCTCTACCAACTGAGCCATATCAGCACATCTGGAGCGGGCAGCGGGAATCGAACCCGCATCATCAGCTTGGAAGGCTGAGGTAATAGCCATTATACGATGCCCGCCGCCTGGAACTCGGCTACCTGCTCTTTCTGTAGCTTAGGTCGATAAGAACAGTTCTTATCTGGCTTCCAACCCTGATTGCAGGGTGGAAATGGTGGTGGGAGAAGGATTCGAACCTTCGAAGTCTGTGACGGCAGATTTACAGTCTGCTCCCTTTGGCCGCTCGGGAATCCCACCGGGTACTTGATGGTGCCGGCTACCGGAATCGAACTGGTGACCTACTGATTACAAGTCAGTTGCTCTACCAACTGAGCTAAGCCGGCATCAAGTGACGCGCATTCTAGGAAGAGCGGCGTCGTGATGCAACAAAAAAATGAGTTTTCTTGTTCTTACGCTCACTATTTGTGCAATGCAGTGTGATTCAGGCCTGTTTTGAAGAAATTATCAGCGCTTTCACGCGTCTGGCGCGTGGCTAGCCCTCTCCGTGACACGCGGTCATCAGATGTTTTTTCGTCAGTCACTTCTACGGCGACCGGCTGACTTTTTTTCAGTTTGCAGTCTCGCTAGCGAAAGCACACGCCAGCACACATTTTTCCTTCTTTTTGGCGCCTGACTGGTGATACCCTCCTGCCCATTGATTTTGAACGTTTCACCCGCGTCTCTCCTCCCTTGCCGATGTGCGATGCGGTTAAATGAACGGAAGTTGCAGGCAGAAGCCGCTTATGAATAAGAAAGATGCCTTACTGACGACGCCCTACTTGCAATTCGATCGCACCCAGTGGGCGGCGCTGCGCGACTCCGTCCCGATGACGCTGACTGAAGAAGAGATAGTCCAGCTAAAAGGGATTAATGAGGACCTGTCGCTGGAAGAAGTGGCAGAAATCTATCTCCCCCTCTCGCGCCTGCTGAACTTTTATATCAGCTCAAATCTGCGCCGTCAGGCGGTACTGGAGCAGTTCCTCGGTACCGATAACCAAAAAATTCCCTATATTATCAGTATTGCCGGCAGCGTAGCCGTCGGCAAAAGTACCACCGCACGCGTGCTACAGGCGTTATTGAGCCGCTGGCCCGAACACCGCCGCGTCGAGCTGATCACCACCGATGGCTTCTTACACCCCAATGCGGTGTTGAAAGAGCGCGGACTGATGAAGAAAAAAGGCTTTCCGCTATCGTATGATATGCGCCGGCTGGTAAAATTTGTCTCGGATCTAAAATCGGGCGCCCGCCAGGTTACTGCTCCGGTTTACTCTCATTTGGTCTATGACGTGATTCCGGAAGGGGATAAGGTCGTCCATCAGCCCGATATTCTGATTTTAGAAGGTCTGAACGTCCTGCAAAGTGGGATGGATTATCCACACGATCCGCATCACGTCTTTGTCTCAGATTTCGTCGATTTTTCCATTTACGTTGATGCGCCAGAGACGCTACTGGAAAGCTGGTATATCAATCGCTTCCTGAAGTTCCGTGAGGGCGCTTTTACCGATCCTGACTCCTACTTCCACCACTATGCGCAACTGTCGAAAGAGGAAGCGGTCAGTATTGCTACCGGCTTGTGGAAAGAGATCAACGGCATGAACCTGAAAGAAAACATTCTGCCGACGCGCGAGAGGGCCAGCCTGATAATGACCAAAGGCGCTGACCACGCCGTAGAAAGTGTCAGGCTGCGAAAATAGTCGGTCTGACAGAGGGAGCCGGAGGCCCCCTCTGTGCGTCTGTGGCAGTCAGGAAGACGCTGGATGCCGCGGGCGCAGTGAGATCTCCCCACCTACCCAGGCTTTAACTTCGCCCTCCTGCTCGAGCAGCAGCCCGCCCTGACTATCGATACCGCGGGCGATCCCCGGGATTTCACGGTCACCAATCAACAACTTCACCGGACGATGGATAAAGTTATCCAGTGCCGCCCAGCGAGGAATAAACGGCGTCAGCCCTTCGCGCTCAAATTCACGCAGGCTGGTACGCAGCTGATTGATCAATCGCGCGGCCAGCGCATTACGATCGATAGTCATGCCGGCTTCCTGAAGATTAATCCATCCCTGATTGACGACCTGAGCGTCCGGCGATCGCATCGCAAGATTAATGCCTGCACCCAGAACAACGTGAGCCGCATCTCCGGTTTTTCCCGTCAGTTCGACCAGAATGCCCGCCAGTTTGCGATCGTTAAGGTATAGATCGTTTGGCCACTTCACCCGCACGCCATCGGCACCCAGGCTTTGCAACACCTCCGCCATGACAATACCGATCACCAGACTCAGTCCCATTGCGGCGGCCGGTCCCTGGTCTAAACGCCAGTACATAGAGAGGTACAGATTGGCACCAAACGGTGAAAACCACTGACGCCCTCGCCGGCCACGCCCCGCCTGCTGATACTCTGCCACACAGGCATCGCCCGGCTGCAGCTGCGGCATGTTGTCCAGCAGATACTGGTTAGTTGAATCGATTACCGGTATAACGGCAACCCCCCCCTCTTCCAGTCCGGCCTCAATGTCTGCGGCGTTTAACAGCTGAATCGGACCGGACAAACTGTAGCCTTTTCCGGTCACGGTGAAGACGTCCAGGCCCCACTCTTTCAGCGTTTGCATATGCTTGTTTATCGCTGCCCGACTCATGCCCAGCCGTTCGCCCAGCTGCTCTCCGGAGTGAAACTCCCCATCGGCTAATAGCGTGACCAGCTTTAGCGGCACAGAATTATCTTTCATGCTATGGCCCTTATTGCATCCGTTTCACCGTCAGCATCAATGAAGCGCACTTCCGGCTCCAGCCAGATATCAAATTGCGTACCTACATGCTGGCGCACCGCATGTGCCAGCGCGACCACATCCCCTCCGCTCGCCTGTCCGGCGTTCACCAGCACCAGCGCCTGCTGATGATGCACCATTGCGCCACCCCGCTGTAAGCCTTTTAATCCGCACTGGTCAATCAGCCATCCCGCCGCCAGCTTAACCTGGCCATCCGCCTGCGGGTAATGCGGCATGTGCGGAAAACGTGCCAGCAGACTGGCGGCGGCATCAGCCGCAATCACCGGATTCTTAAAGAAGCTGCCAGCATTACCGGTCACCGCCGGATCCGGTAACTTACAGCGTCGCATGTGGCACACGGCGTCATACACCATCCTGGGCGTCACGGTCGCGGGATCCAGCCGCGCCAGATCGCCATAGGACAGCACCGGTTGCCACTGCTTTGCCAACCGCAGGCCAACGGCAATAATGGCAAACTCATCGCGGTACTGATGCTTGAATACGCTGTCCCGATAGCCAAACTGGCATTCATCAACCGTTAGACGTTGCTCACGACCGCTCGGCAGATGCACAATATCGACGTACTCACACACTTTTTTCAGCTCTACGCCGTAAGCGCCGATATTTTGAATCGGCGCTGAACCGACGCAACCGGGGATCAAGGCCAGGTTCTCCAGCCCGGGGTAGCCCTGGTCAAGCGTGTAGTCGACCAGCCGGTGCCAGTTTTCACCGGCGCCAACATGCAACAGCCATGCTCCAGCCGTTTCGGTCACCGCGATACCGCTAATCCGGTTGATCAGCACCTGGCCATTAAAATCCTTGAGGAACAGCACATTGCTTCCCTCGCCCAGCAGGAGCACCGGTTCATTTACGGCGCGGCTCTGCTGCCAGCAATCGCATAGCGTCGCGGCATCGTGAACGATGCGAATATTTTTGGCCCGGGCATCGAGCTGAAAAGTATTCCAGGTTTTCAGGGAGGTGTGTGGGCAGGACATGTCGACGCCTTTACTGTGTAAACTGCCGCACAGTTTACCCGATCCCACCGGGGAAGGTTGAAGCTTTTGTCGCGATCGACGCGCCGCGCGGGGCGCCTGAACGCAAAAAAMCCCGACCGTCGGGCCGGGGCGCCCGCCKCAAACCGCGCGCAAAACAAAAGGCCCGGTCTTTCGACCGGGCCTTTCGCCTGATTTGATGCCTGGCAGTTCCCTACTCTCGCATGGGGAGGCCCCACACTACCATCGGCGCTACGGCGTTTCACTTCTGAGTTCGGCATGGGGTCAGGTGGGACCACCGCGCTACAGCCGCCAGGCAAATTCTGTTGTCCGCGCCGCCATCCGGCCGCACGGCTTCAATCCGTTATGAACTGRGCTGAAAATCGTCTCTCAAGAACGCCTCTGGCGTTGTAAGGTTAAGCCTCACGGGTCATTAGTACCGGTTAGCTCAACGCATCGCTGCGCTTACACACCCGGCCTATCAACGTCGTCGTCTTCAACGTCCCTTCAGGACTCTCAAGGAGTCAGGGAGAACTCATCTTGGGGCAAGTTTCGTGCTTAGATGCTTTCAGCACTTATCTCTTCCGCACTTAGCTACCGGGCAGTGCCATTGGCATGACAACCCGAACACCAGCGGTGCGTTCACTCCGGTCCTCTCGTACTAGGAGCAACCC
>NZ_MRBS01000025.1 GCF_001922585.1 Pantoea sp. 1.19
TGGATTACTCAGAAGTGGTCAGCTACGAAGGCGTAGACACGAAAGCGGGGGCGCAGGGGAATACGGATGAAAAGACCTGTAAAAACTGCCCACCGGAAGGGAAAGTAATGCCGATGGTGAGACGCTGTTCGCGCTGGAGTGCGGTGACGATTAGCTACCAGACGCGCATCTGTGGCACGTTTTATAACCCGGAAACGCAGCAGATACAGGAGTTTAAATACTGCGGCGTATCGTTTGATGGCTGGAAGGATAAACTTTGTCAGTTCTGGGAAGCAAAGGCGCGGTATGATCAGTTTTTCAGGGCCGATGGGCGAAAAAAGGAATGGTGGACAGGTGATATTAGTGCGATTAAACAAGCTGGCCGACATCAGGCAGTTGCAACCGTGAATCCCTCTTTAAAAGTTGTGTGGATTTTCATGCAGCCCATCAGTGCTAAATATTTTACAATCATTTTTCAGGGTATGCGTGACATTATAGTCCGTTGGGAGACATAATTATGACTATTGATGTGTCAGTTAATTTTTCATTTCAAACTGGTTTGGGGGATATTGCTTTTACGAAAATTGTTGAACAGTTTTCGTTTTTGGTTTTACAATCAAATGATTTACTTGGTGAAAATTACGAATGGTTTGAGCCCGGACATTCGAAAAAGCAAGCCTTGTCACAAATGGCATTTGAGAATAATAAAATCAGTGAAAGTACTCTTCTAAAATGGGAAAAGAGATATAAAAAGGACTCTCCTCTTTTTGTCGAAAGTGTTTGGGATGGAAAAAGTGACTATAGTAGCTCAATTAATTATCGGAAAATGTTTTTTGACCAAGTTAATCGGGTTGATGTTGAATTGCATTTGGTGTCCAAAAATAAAAATATAAACGTAGAAAGTTTCATTGCTCTATTCTCCAGGATTGCTTTTTATTTTAAGTGTGCTTATATAAATGCTGACAGCGGAGGTTATCGTTTCTTTGATAATAATGTTTTCCCTGATCGACTAAGCGTAGGGTGGATGATATATATCCCTCACGTTGTCTTACCTAGGCTTATTCCTGAGGCCGCTAGGATTGTACCGGTCGTTGATGGTGAAAAACAGAAGGGAACAATCGTTGTTTCAACCGAAGATATATTTGATGGCAAAAATAAAGATCACGTAGGCAAAGCCAACGATATAGAGATAAAACTTCTGGATCTTGGTTTGTTACCGTTGATGACAGAGCTCTAACCCTGCATACCATGTGCGCTGATTACCCAGTGGTGGGAAACGGATTTGCAGTTCATACAGCGCATTCTGTCCGAGGTGGGCATTTACTGGCGCACGGAGATGGACGACGTGCGCGCTCCAGTGCCGAGACGCACGGCGATTTCTGGGAAGACGATATGGATTACTCAGAAGTGGTCAGCTACGAAGGCGTAGACACGAAAGCGGGGGCGCAGACGAAAACGGATGAAAAGACCTGTAAGAACTGCCCACCGGAAGGGAAAGTAATGCCGATGGTGAGACGCTGTTCGCGCTGGAGTGCGGTGACGATTAGCTACCAGACGCGCATCTGCGGCACGTTATATAATCCGGAAACGCAGCAGATACAGGAGTTTAAATACTGCGGCGTATCGTTTGATGGCTGGAAGGATAAACTTTGTCAGTTCTGGGAAGCAAAGGCGCGGTATGATCAGTTTTTCAGGGCCGATGGTTCGAAGAAACCTTGGTGGACGGGTAATCAAAGTGCAATCAATCAGGCATCCCGGCATCAGGCTGTTACAACCGTCAATCAACCTTTGAAGGTGGTCTGGATTTTTATGCAACCTGTAAGTTGCGAGTATTTTAGAAAAATATTTAAAGACTACAAAGATATTATTACGAGGTGGCAACCATGATCGAACTTTTTAATACTTCAATAAATATTCACTCGATGAAAGAAAGTGATATAACAATAGACGAGTGTTTGAGTGAGTTATACAAAAGCGTTCAAGTTGTCAAAAATCTAACAAGACAGGACCAAATATGGTACTTGACAGGCTACTCCAAAAAGGAAGCCTCAAAATATATTGTATTTGGCGATGGTGGAGTGAGCCAAAATGCATTAGAAATCTTTCATCGACATTATAAGAAAAATCATCCTTTAGTCAATGAGTCTATCTGGAATGGTCAACCGGATGGATTTGCTTGTGCAATATCGCACCTTATGAAATTTATAGATAACCCTAGAAAGCTAAACCTTATTATAGATATGGATCAGAAAGTTTCCAATACAGAAGATATGATTGATTCATTATTACTATTGGCTAAAGGAAAAGATAAATCATGGATAAAAGTCGACTCGAAGGGTTATTGGCTCCATGACCGAAATGTATTTCCTGATCGGATATATGTAGGATGGATGTTATACATTCCTCACGTACTATTGCCTGAACTCATCCCCGAAGCAGCAAGAGTTGTCCCGATTATAGAGTATGGAAAACAAAAAGGAACAATCGTTGTCTCAACCGAAGAGATATTTGACGGGAGCAACAAAGAGCACATCGGCAAAGCTAATGACATAGAAATAAAACTTCTGGATCTTGGTTTGTTACCGTTGATGACAGAGCTCTAACCCTGAATGCCATGTGCGCTGATTACCCAGTGGCGGGAAACGGACCTGCAGTTTATCCGGCGCATTCTGTCTGAGGTGGGCATTTACTGGCGCACAGAGATGGACGACGTGCGCGCTCTGGATACGTACATTTTTGCCGACGGCCAGCTGAGCTACCATTTTGACGTGCGCCTGCCGTACCGCGAGCCTTCGGGCCTGTTCGACGGGGCGGCGGAGTCGGTCTGGGACGTGCGGACCTGGCACGGCCCGGCCACCGGCGCCGTCGCCACGCGGGATTACAACTACCGCGCCGCCTGCGCGCCGATGGACGCGGCGGCCAGCGTGCGCAGTGACGCGGTGAGCACCGGGGAGCATTACCGCTACGCCGCGCCGTATCGCGACGCGGGTGATGACACCGGCCCCGAGCCGGAAAGCGAGTCCGGCGCGTTCTACGCGCGGCTTCATCACGAGCGGGAGCTGAACAAATCGGCCCGCATTCACCTGTTCAGCAACGCTGCCCACCTCACGCCCGGGCAGGTGCTGGAGCCGCAGGGCGACGTCATTACGGCCCTGCAAGAGGGAGTGCTCCTCACGCGGGTGACCTTTCGTGGCGCCCGCGACTCCCGCCTGCACGTGTCGGTCTGGGGCCTGCCTTACACCGAGCGTTACTGCTTCCGTCCGGCGGAAGTCCCGCGCCCTGAAATCCCGGGCACGCTGCCGGCCCGAATTGAAAGTCGCGAAAAAAATGATACCTACGCGCACCTGGACGAGCAGGGGCGCTACCGGGTGAAGCTGGACTTCGACCGGGAGGGGGCGGAAGCCGGCTACGGTTACCTGTGGCTGCGGATGGCGAAGCCGACGGCCGGTGGCACGCTGGGCTGGCATGCGCCGCTCATCGACGGCACCGAAGTGGCGATTGCGTACAGCAACGGTGACATTGACCTGCCGTACATCGCCTGTGCGCTGCACGACTCGGAGCACCCGGACCACGTCACCCGCGACAACCACACCCGCAACGTTCTCAGAACGCCTGCCAACTCAAAATTACGGATGGAAGACAAGCGCGGCATGGCTGAGAACGCCGAATGGCTATTCAGTTGAGCAGCGGGTTGAAGATTATAAACATGTGATGATTAACAGGGAAAGGAGGGGGCTCTGATGGTCATGATCCCACCAGTAGTATACGGAGGTATGGGCGGGGCGGCAGCAGGAAGTGTCGGTGCGGCAGGCAGATCAACCGGAACCTCAACGTTCCCCGGAACAGGGAGCAACCATGGAGGCTGGGAAGATGATGATATGTCTTATCCTGGTTCAGGGGGCGCGCAATCCCGCAGCCACGGAGGATTTGATTATCAGGGAAAACGGTATGATTCAATTCTGAATGAACCCATGGTTGTCAGTGCCGAGACGCACGGCGATTTCTGGGAAGACGATATGGATTACTCAGAAGTGGTCAGCTACGAAGGCGTAGACACGAAAGCGGGGGCGCAGGGGAATACGGATGAAAAGACCTGTAAAAACTGCCCACCGGAAGGGAAAGTAATGCCGATGGTGAGACGCTGTTCGCGCTGGAGTGCGGTGACGATTAGCTACCAGACGCGCATCTGTGGCACGTTTTATAACCCGGAAACGCAGCAGATACAGGAGTTTAAATACTGCGGCGTATCGTTTGATGGCTGGAAGGATAAACTTTGTCAGTTCTGGGAA
>NZ_MRBS01000026.1 GCF_001922585.1 Pantoea sp. 1.19
CGTGCGCGCTCTGGATACGTACATTTTTGCCGACGGCCAGCTGAGCTACCATTTTGACGTGCGCCTGCCGTACCGCGAGCCTTCGGGCCTGTTCGACGGGGCGGCGGAGTCGGTCTGGGACGTGCGGACCTGGCACGGCCCGGCCACCGGCGCCGTCGCCACGCGGGATTACAACTACCGCGCCGCCTGCGCGCCGATGGACGCGGCGGCCAGCGTGCGCAGTGACGCGGTGACGACGGGCGAACACTACCGCTACAAAGAGCCGTACCGGGAAGCCGGCGACGACAGCGACCCGGAGCCGGAAACCGAAACCGGCGCGTTCTACGCGCGGCTTCACCACGAGCGGGAGCTGAACAAATCGGCCCGCATTCACCTGTTCAGCAACGCTGCCCACCTCACGCCCGGGCAGGTGCTGGAGCCGCAGGGCGACGTCATTGCCGCCCTGCAAGAGGGCGTGCTCCTCACGCGGGTGACCTACCGGGGGGCCCGCGACTCCCGCCTGCACGTGTCGGTCTGGGGCCTGCCTTACACCGAGCGTTACTGCTTCCGTCCGGCGGAAGTCCCGCGCCCTGAAATCCACGGCACGCTGCCGGCCCGGATCGAAAGTCGCGAAAAAAATGATACCTACGCGCACCTGGACGAGCAGGGCCGCTACCGGGTGAAGCTGGACTTCGACCGGGAGGGGACGGAAGCCGGCTACGGCTACCTGTGGCTGCGGATGGCGAAGCCGACGGCCGGTGGCACGCTGGGCTGGCATGCGCCGCTCATCGACGGCACCGAAGTGGCGATTGCGTACAGCAACGGCGACATTGACCTGCCGTACATCGCCTGTGCGCTGCACGACTCGGAGCACCCGGACCACGTCACCCGCGACAACCACACCCGCAACGTTCTCAGAACGCCTGCCAACTCAAAATTACGGATGGAAGACAAGCGCGGCGAAGAACATATCAAGCTCGCCACGGAGTACGGCAAGACGCAGCTTAACGGCGGGCACCTGGTGGATGCCCGGGGGAAACCTCGCGGCACCGGCACCGAGCTGCGCACCGATGAGTGGGGAGCCCTGAGAGCCGGAAAAGGGCTGTTTGTCAGCGCGGACGGTCAGCCAAAAGCCCGGGGCGAGGCGCTGGACAGGGATGGCGCGCTGGCGGAAATCGACCGGCTTAATCAGCAGCTTCAGCAGCTGGAAATGGCGGCAGAGCAGGCGCAGGCCCTGAAGGCGGATATCGACAGCCAGATACGGATGTTTGAAGAGCGGCTGAAACCGCTCAATGAAACGGTGCTGTTCTCAGCCCCGGAAGGGATGGCCCTGACCAGCGGGGAACACCTGCAAATGGCCGCGACGAAAAACGTGGCCGTTAACGCCGGGGGGGATATCAGCGTCGGGGTGATGGGCAATCTGACGGCGCTGGCCGGAGAGAAACTGGGGCTGTTTGTGCGGGAGGGGCAGCTGAGCCTGAAGGCGTCGGAAGGAGCGGTGGATGTCCAGGCGCAGAACGCCAGCCTGCGGCTGTTCGCGGAGAAGAAGCTGACGCTGAGCTCGGCGAGCGACATCTCGTTTGCGGGGAAAAAGCGCATCACGCTCATCGGCGGCGGAAGCTACCTGCGACTCGAGGCCGGGAGGGTGGAGTACGGCACGACGGCGACGTACGTGCGCAAGGTGAAAAGGACAATGGTGGCGGGGGCGGCAACTATCCCGGTGAAAGCCATCACGGGCGGAGGTCTCTGCCTGAGCTGCCTGATGAAAGCGGCGATGAATGGCGACACCTATGTTGTAAGGGGGGAATGATGAGCAGTGCCAGCTTTAGCCTTGCTGCGCAACACCTGATTTACTCATCAGACGTTGCACTATTTGCCCTGGTGGACGGTCTGCAATATGAGCGATATTTCGGTGAAGAGCTGTCAGCCCAACACCCTGCGGTTATCCCACTGTTTGATACCTGGCCGGATTCGCGTATTGCCTTTGCCGGTCCGTGGATATTTCGGATGAACAGCATGATGGGTTCAGGAAAAAAACTGTGCGAACTGGAAGCCGCGCTGCCCTCTGTTTCCTGGATGGTATCGTCATCAACGCTTACCGAACTGGCTGTTCACTTCAGAAAAAACATGAATATCGGGCTGCCGGATGGCCGGACTGCGTTGCTGCGTTTTCAGGACCCGCGCGTTCAGGTCCGTCTGGGGGCGATGCTGGACGGCCAGCAACACCGGGAACTGACGGAGTTAATACAGGAATGGCTGACAGCTATTGACGGGAAAATCTGGTCGCTGAAGCAGAGGGAATGTATATGTTGAAATTATCGACTGAACAGTGTGCTGCAGTGGATAAAATGGAAGACGATGCTTTTGTTAAAGATACTGCCCGTCAGTTAAAAAAGCACTTTCCGGGAATTGATGAACCCGATGCCACCTTTCATCCACGCCTGAAAAATGCGCTTAATCATGCTAATACTTTGCCACTGCAAGAAAAGAATGTGAGGCGCGACTTTTTGATGCTGGAAGCTTTTTATCCGGGTTTTTATCTGAAGCCCGAAGTGGATAAATGGCTGAGAACGCCGAATGGCTATTCAGTTGAGCAGCGGGTTGAAGATTATAAACATGTGATGATTAACAGGGAAAGGAGGGGGCTCTGATGGTCATGATCCCACCAGTAGTATACGGAGGTATGGGCGGGGCGGCAGCAGGAAGTGTCGGTGCGGCAGGCAGATCAACCGGAACCTCAACGTTCCCCGGAACAGGGAGCAACCATGGAGGCTGGGAAGATGATGATATGTCTTATCCTGGTTCAGGGGGCGCCCAATCCCGCAGCCACGGAGGATTTGGTTATCAGGGAAAACGGTATGATTCAATTCTGAATGAACCCATGGTTGTCAGTGCCGAGAGGCACGGCGATTTCTGGGAAGACGATATGGATTACTCAGAAGTGGTCAGCTACGAAGGCGTAGACACGAAAGCGGGGGCGCAGGGGAATACGGATGAAAAGACCTGTAAAAACTGCCCACCGGAAGGGAAAGTAATGCCGATGGTGAGACGCTGTTCGCGCTGGAGTGCGGTGACGATTAGCTACCAGACGCGCATCTGTGGCACGTTTTATAACCCGGAAACGCAGCAGATACAGGAGTTTAAATACTGCGGCGTATCGTTTGATGGCTGGAAGGATAAACTTTGTCAGTTCTGGGAA
>NZ_MRBS01000027.1 GCF_001922585.1 Pantoea sp. 1.19
CTCCCGCCGCCACGGTAAAACGCTTAAGCGCGCTGATGTCAGTATTTTGTTGTGACATAATCCCAACGCTGGCACTACCCGACGCCATGCGAACCGCCTGTGGGCTGGTGATGCTCACGCCTTCAGGTGCATTCAACACCATTCCTGGCTGTACCAGATCTTTGAGGGCATCAGTCAACTTCACCTGGCTTTGAATATCGGCGGGTAGCGCCTGCGCCGTTTCTGCAGCATCAGACAAACTTCTGGCAATGCTCAGGGCATTTTCCAGTTGAGATATCGCCTCCCGCATGGACAACATCTTGTCGCCCGCGAAAGGCTGTTTATCAGCGGTAATAAATACCCCTGCCCCACCGCGAATGGAAACGTGTCGGTCGGTGCGCAGTTCTGCCCCCTCACCACGAAGATCCCTGRAAGCGTCAACATTGTGCCCTAAATTCAGCTGCGTCTTACCSCCATACTCSGTACTGAGCTTAATATGCTCCTCGCCGCGCTTGTCCTCCATCCGCAGCTTGTTCAGCCCGGCGGTGCGGATAACGTTGCGCGTGCTGTTGGCCTCCGTCACGTGGTCCACGTGGCGCGAGTCGTGCAGGGCGTGGGCGATATACGGGCGGTCCGGGTCCCCCTCGTGGAACGCAATCGCCACTTCCGTGCCCTGGATCAGCGGAAAGTGGAAGCCATATTTGTCCCCACCATAAGGCCTGGCAAAGCGCACCGGCATGCTTTCCATGCCCTGCTTTTTGTCATCGCGGTCGGCATCAAACTTCACCCGGTACATGCCGGATGCATCCTGCCAGGCGTAGATGTCGTTCTCTTTCGCGCTGGTGACGCGCGCCGTCAGCGTGCCGCTSACCACCGGCCGCTGTTTCGCGGCGGGWCGCCAGCAGCGGTTCTCGTAGTACGGCATCGCTGCCCATGCCACCCGCAGCGCATTCTGACGGCTGGCGGAGTAGCCGGCGCTGATGATGACGAGGCCGTTGTCGGTTTCACGCGGCAGCGTGGGCGGGATAGCAGTTTCGGTGATGGTCAGCACTTGGGCCGGCCCCAGGGTGTGGTCGGTGCTGCTGCCGGTCACCGTGGTCTGGGTGGAGAGAAAGCGCTCGTGCTCCAGGCGCGCCCAGAAGTTGCCGGTTTCCGCCGCCGGGGTGATTTTGTCGCCCCGTTCAAGGTGGCGCGGGCGGTAATGGTACACCTCGCCGTAGGTATTCCCCTCCCCGTCGCCGCGCGTCATGTCCGCCGGTGCGGAGGTCAGGACGTTCTGGGCTTCGCGGTGATTGTAATCACCGGCGGTGACCGAGCGCGCCGCCACGCTCTGCCGGACGCTGACGTCCCACACCGAGTCGACCGCATTGTCACTCATCCCCGACGGGCTGCTGAGCGGCAGGGTTTTTCCAAACGCCCAGGCGCTCTGCCTGTCCGCGAAGTGCACCACTTCGGTCTGGGTGTCGGGCTGCAGGGTAAAGAAGTAAAAAATCCCCACCTCCGCCAGCAGGCGTTCGATAAACGCCAGGTCACTTTCCTGATACTGGTTAATCTGCTCGCGCTTCGGATAGTCGGCTTTAAGGGTGAACGCATACTCCCAGCCCTTCAGCCCATGCTCCTGCAATACTTCGG
>NZ_MRBS01000028.1 GCF_001922585.1 Pantoea sp. 1.19
TGGATTACTCAGAAGTGGTCAGCTACGAAGGCGTAGACACGAAAGCGGGGGCGCAGGGGAATACGGATGAAAAGACCTGTAAAAACTGCCCACCGGAAGGGAAAGTAATGCCGATGGTGAGACGCTGTTCGCGCTGGAGTGCGGTGACGATTAGCTACCAGACGCGCATCTGTGGCACGTTTTATAACCCGGAAACGCAGCAGATACAGGAGTTTAAATACTGCGGCGTATCGTTTGATGGCTGGAAGGATAAACTTTGTCAGTTCTGGGAAGCAAAGGCGCGGTATGATCAGTTTTTTGATGTTTTTGGAGATCCTAAAGGATGGTGGAAGGGTTACAAAAGTGGCTTGAGCCAAGCTGCCCGTCATCAAGCAGTTGCAACAGTCAATCAACCATTAAAAATCGTCTGGATTTTTATGCAGCCAATAAGTTATCGTTATTTTTCGAAAATCTTTAAAGACTTTAAAGATGTAATTACAAGGTGGGTGCCATGATTAGGATATCAGCAAATGCTTACTACGAGGATACGCGAGCACCAAGTGTTGAGCTGTGCCTTGATGAGTTGTTTTATGTTTCAAAACTAGTGGAATCATTGCTGAAAACAAAAAAAATATGGTATGAAAAGGGTTGTTCAAGAAAGCAGGCGCTAGAGAAAATAGTATTTAATCATGATAGGGCCGAGGTAAGCGTTATTGATAGGTGGCGAAAAGAAATAAAAAAAGATTTCCCTTTAATTATCGATGGGGTATGGGATGGTGAAATTGAAAGCAGGGTTTGTTCAATAAATTATATTAAAAAGCATATCGAAAACTTAAAAAAGACTAATCTAGATGTGAGTATTACATGTGATAAGGGTGAAATAAGCCTAACTAAAGTTATCGATTTTGCAATGTCTTTAGTTTTTAATAAAAATAACATGTATGCCTCTATAAGTACAAATGGGTACTGGAATAATTGCAGTAATGTTTTTCCTGACAGAATTCCGGTTGGATGGATGATTTATATTCCAGTGATAATCTTAGTAGAGTTGATTCCTGAGGCTGCCAGAGTAGTGCCAGTAATGGAAGGCGATAAACAGAGAGGTACTATTATTGTGTCTACTGAGGAAATATTCGATGGTAACAGCAAAGAACACATAGGCAAAGCCAACGATATAGAAATAAAACTTCTGGATCTTGGTCTGTTACCGTTGATGACGGAGCTTTGATCCCTGCCGCGTGAAATTATCACCCAGTGGCGGGAGACGGACCTGCAGTTTATCCGGCGCATTCTGTCTGAGGTGGGCATTTACTGGCGCACGGAGATGGACGACGTGCGCGCTCTGGATACGTACATTTTTGCCGACGGCCAGCTGAGCTACCATTTTGACGTGCGCCTGCCGTACCGCGAGCCTTCGGGCCTGTTCGACGGGGCGGCGGAGTCGGTCTGGGACGTGCGGACCTGGCACGGCCCGGCCACCGGCGCCGTCGCCACGCGGGATTACAACTACCGCGCCGCCTGCGCGCCGATG
>NZ_MRBS01000029.1 GCF_001922585.1 Pantoea sp. 1.19
GGCGGTGGAGGCGGGCAGCGTGCTGCGCGCGCAGGGCGCGGACAATCTGGGAGGGCAGTCCGGCGTGACGCTGAGCGGGCCGGACAGCGCGCTGAACCTGGCGGGCTGGCGCGGCGCGTTTGGCAACCGGGTAGCCGGGAGCGGTCAGCTGCGGCTGAGCGACGGGTCGGCGGTGACGCTGAGCGGCACGGAGGGGCTGGGGTCGGAGGTTGGGGTGAATGTAGGCGCGGACAGCGCGCTGACGCTGGCGGGGCTGAGCGGCTTTAACCAGGCGCTGACCGGCGGCGGGGCGCTGAACGTGAGTGCCGGCAATCAGGCCTTCAATTTTGGTTCAAATACCGGCGGCGCCTTTGCCGGCAACATTTTGCTTAATGATGTTTCCTTTAATATCGAGAGTAATCGTGACGTATTAGGTAATTCAGCCCTGACGCTTAATACTGGCAGTTACTCCACGACGGGCGTGGGTGAAAGCCGCGTGGGTCAGCTAAATTTACAAGGCGGAGAGCTGGCCTTCCGTGTTGAAGGTCCACAAACCGCGGCAGATGGCACGATCAAGACCGATAAATTAACGCTGAATAGTGGAAATATTGACATTGACGGCGGTGCTACTTGGGAGAATTACGGCCCTGAAGATTTGAACGTTCTACCAATCCTCGCTCAGGATTACGGCAATGTGCTGATGACCTTAGTTGATGCGAATCAGGTCGCGGGCAAGCTACAAGATGTGGGGTTAAAAATTAACGATGTGCAGGTTGTGACCCACGACCAACGCATTTCATCAACCATCACTCAGGCAGGCGAAAACGCGGCGATTGCTTACTATAACTTTGGCCTGTCTGATAGCAACGATAACAATGGCGCGGGTCTGTTTGTCAAATACAGCATGGTTGGGCTGGAGCTGATCTCAGATGGCGAAAATGGGTTGCTGATTAAAGTTGACGATCCGCAACCCCCTCTTCGCGAGTTACGTTCGCAACTAAGCGGTAAGGGCGGGCTGGTGATTGATGGTGGGGATTATGGCCTCACGATCATGAACAGTGACAATAGCTACAGTGGCGGCACGCTGGTGAAGAATGGGCAATTAATCCTCGGGGATAACGCTGTCCTTGGCAAGACCTCCCGGCTCGAGGTTTCCCAGGGGGCTTCTACCGTGCTAAATGGCTATGGCCAGACGATCGGAACGCTGGTCAATGGCGGCACGGTGGACATCGGCGGCGGCGCGCTGACGCTGACGGACGGCGGCAGTTCGACGGCGGCCGGCGGCCTGACCGGCGACGGGCGGCTGGTGCTGACGGGCGGCGAACTGCTGCTGTCGCAGGCCAACGCGGGCCTGTCGGGCAGCGCGGCGGTCGGTAAGGGGGCGAGCCTGACCCTGAGCGGTGCGGGCGCGCTGGGCGCGGCGGCGGTGGACGTGGCGGACGGCGGGACGCTGAACCTGCAGGCGGCGCAGACGTTGGGCAACGCGCTGAGCGGCGCGGGGACCGTCAACACCGACGCGGCGGTGA